>NZ_AJVF01000038.1 GCF_000262045.1 Bacillus siamensis KCTC 13613 | reverse complement strand
TTCAGCGCCGATGGTAGTCGGGGGTTTCCCCCTGTGAGAGTAGGACGCCGCCAAGCAATCATACGGTAAAGGCAGCTCATGATGAGCTGCCTTTTTTGTTTGTTTATAGGTATTGCTTAAGGAAATTAGAAATGTAATAAGGAAATTTACGTTCTGTGACCTCTAAGAACCGCCGGATCAATACATAATCATCGCTGACATGCTGTGTCAGCAGTTCATACCACCATTCCGTTTCATATCTCGCAATCATCCCGATATTGTACAGGACCAAATAATGAATAATCATTTCGGGAAGATGCAGGAACTGATCACGCTGAGAGGGGAGATAATATTGATTTTTCTCTAAGTGAAACGCTAAGTTTGGCGAAGACCAAGGTTCAGTATCTAGCGAATCAGCCTCAAAAACCAAATGGTTATGGCTTTTCCTGACAAAAGACCAATTCAAATGATGACTGATATATTCTGCAAAGCGGGAGTCAGACATATTGTACTGAATCACCGTATGTTCAGGAACTAAAACAAGGTCATCTTTCAGCTCTACTTTGGTCAGCCAATTCTTTTTCTCTTGAAAATGAAATACAGTGTGCAATTCGGGAATGGCTGTCAGCAGTTTTTTCATTGTATACCGTTCTTCCTCAAGACCCGCTATTCCGAATAAGTGATTCATTACATGAATACATAAGCCATTGCGCTGCACCTTCACTTCATCATCCCTAAAACTGTAATTTTGCTTTTTGCGCTTTCGGGCAGTAACGCCATGTGCGAGTACTGAGGCGTGACTCGGATAGCTTGGATCTGTAGTCAGAAGACAGGCTTTCAGCAATTGTGACATCCCGTAAAACAACAGAATAGGCTTAATTTCTAAAGGGGAGAGAGATGCCTGTTTATAAAAGGACTCGGCGTGTTTGATAAAAAATATGAAGCGTTCACTGTTTTTAAACGCATATCGTTTTGGTTCTTCCATTCCTCTTTCTGTATAGACTTTATTTAGGAATTTCTGGGAGGATTCCACGGAATAAAATAATGATAACTCTTTCCACTCAAGGTCTCTCATGTGTATTTTTAAACCCTTTCCTTTATCTAAATATTTCAACTCTTCTTCGCTTCCTTGACATGCCGTTTTCTAGTTGATAATCTACATATAATATTTTGCCGAAAAGAGGGGGATTTACTAATGTGGGAAAGTAAATTTTCAAAAGAAGGCTTAACGTTCGATGATGTACTGCTCGTACCGGCTCAATCAGACGTACTTCCGCGTGATGTGGATTTATCTGTTGAACTGACAAAAACGTTAAAGCTTAATATTCCTGTCATCAGTGCGGGAATGGATACAGTAACAGAATCAGCTATGGCGATTGCGATGGCCAGACAGGGCGGCTTGGGCATTATCCATAAAAACATGTCCATCGAACAGCAGGCTGAACATGTTGACAAAGTCAAACGTTCTGAACGGGGCGTTATTACAAATCCCTTCTTTTTAACACCTGATCATCAAGTATTCGATGCGGAGCATTTGATGGGGAAATACAGAATTTCCGGTGTTCCGATCGTAGATAATAAAGACGATCAAAAGCTTGTCGGAATCATTACAAACCGTGATCTTCGCTTTATCTCTGATTATTCAATGAAAATCAGTGACGTGATGACAAAAGAAGAGCTGGTTACGGCTCCTGTAGGCACCACATTAGACGAAGCAGAAAAAATCTTACAGAAACATAAAATTGAAAAACTTCCATTAGTGGATGACCAAAATAAATTAAAAGGTCTTATCACGATCAAAGATATTGAAAAGGTTATCGAATTCCCGAATTCATCTAAAGATGAACACGGACGCCTTATTGTCGGCGCTGCGGTAGGCGTGACAGGCGATACAATGACACGCGTCAGCAAGCTTGTTGAAGCGAATGTCGATGTTATCGTGGTTGATACGGCTCACGGACATTCCAGAGGCGTACTGAACACGGTTGCGAAAATTCGTGAAACATATCCTGAACTGAACATTATCGCAGGAAATGTGGCAACGGCTGAAGCGACAAAAGCTTTGATTGAAGCCGGAGCAAACATTGTAAAAGTGGGAATCGGACCTGGTTCCATCTGTACGACACGCGTCGTTGCAGGTGTAGGCGTACCGCAAATCACTGCCATTTATGATTGTGCCACTGAAGCAAGAAAACACGGCGCAACAATTATCGCGGACGGCGGTATTAAATTCTCCGGTGATATTACGAAAGCATTGGCATCCGGCGGACATGCCGTAATGCTTGGAAGCCTGCTTGCCGGTACTTCAGAAAGCCCGGGAGAGACTGAAATCTATCAAGGCAGAAGATTTAAAGTGTATCGCGGTATGGGTTCTGTCGCTGCCATGGAAAAAGGCAGTAAAGACCGATATTTCCAAGAAGAAAATAAGAAATTCGTCCCTGAAGGTATCGAAGGACGGACTCCGTACAAAGGTCCTGTAGAAGAAACAGTGTATCAGCTTGTCGGCGGTCTTCGTTCAGGTATGGGATATTGCGGTTCAAAAGACTTACGCGCTTTAAGAGAAGAAGCTCAATTCATCCGTATGACAGGAGCAGGTCTTCGCGAAAGCCATCCGCATGATGTTCAAATTACGAAAGAATCACCAAACTATACAATCTCATAATTGTTACAAATAAAAAACATTTGACAGGGTCGCTGACTCTGTCTATTTTTTTTATATCGAGTGTGATAAAATTTATACTGTTGTGTTTTGAATTTGAATATGTCCTTAACGGCTTAATTATAGATTTAAAATGAATGACGGAGGTCGTAAGATTGAACATCACGAAATGGAAACAGCTGTTAGTGTCATTAGTGGTACTGGCACTGGCCGCAACTTGCTTTGTTCCAATGTCTAAAGCGGAGGCAGCCGGCAATGACCCGGTTGATGTCAATGCTTCAGCTGCGATAATGATTGAGGCTTCATCGGGGAAAATCTTATACAGTAAAAATGCAGACAAAAGACTGCCGATTGCCAGCATGACAAAAATGATGACTGAATACCTGCTTCTGGAAGCCATTAAAGAAGGAAAAGTGAAATGGGATCAAACGTATACTCCTGATGATTACGTCTATGAAATTTCTCAAGACAACAGTTTATCAAACGTCCCTCTTCGGAAAGACGGCAAATACACAGTCAAAGAACTGTACCAGGCCATGGCGATTTACTCTGCTAACGGAGCCGCGATTGCAGTTGCCGAAATTCTTGCCGGAACTGAAACGAAATTTGTCGCTGAAATGAATGCGAAAGCCAAAGAATTAGGCATGACAAACTATGATTTTAAAAATGCCACCGGGCTTGTGAATGAAGACCTTCACGGCAAGCAGCCGCAAGGAGAAGGCGTTAAAGAAGAGAGTGAAGTTTCTGCAAAAGACATGGCGCTTCTTGCAGACCGCCTGATCACTGATTATCCGGAAGTTCTGAAAACAACAAGCATCGCTAAGACGAAATTCAGAGCCGGCACTGATGATGAAATGGACATGCCGAACTGGAACTTCATGTTAAAAGGCCTTGTTTCTGAATATCCCGGCGTTGACGGGTTAAAAACGGGTTCTACTGATTCTGCGGGATCTTGTTTTACAAGCACCGCACAGCGGAACGGAATGCGGGTCATCACCGTTGTGTTAAACGCAAAAGGCAACCTGCATACCGGACGATTTGATGAAACGAAAAAAATGCTCGATTACGCATTTAACAGCAATTTCTCAATGAAAGACCTTTACCCTGAAGGCTCTCAAGTAAAAGGGCACAAAACGATTGACGTTGACAAAGGGAAAGACAAGCAAGTCGATATTGTGACTGATAAGGCGCTTTCTATTCCTGTGAAAAGCGGGGATGAAAAGAACTATAAAGCCGAAGTGACTTTAGATAAAAAAGAAATCACGGCTCCTGTGAAAAAAGGAACGAAAGTCGGAACGCTGAAAGTTACATACAAAGGCAGTGACAAAGACTACGGCTTCCTCAAATCCAAAGAGTTCAGCGTGAATCTTGTAACGAAAAATGATGTAGATAAAGCAAACTGGTTTGTTCAGATGATGCGCGGCATCGGCGGTTTCTTCTCCGGAATCTGGAACAGCGCCGTTGATACGGTAACAGGCTGGTTTTAAGAAATAAGAAAGAGCTCTGATGAAAGTTAGGGCTCTTTTGCTTAATATACTGAAAAAACCAAATTGTTAGTAAAAAATGATATCTATCTCTTCCGTCACACTGTAAAATAAGAATATCCATATGAAATATTGTATTTCTGGGATACAATAAGAGATAGAAATTATCTAACTATACATTGACTAGGGGGACCAAATAATGGCTCAAACAGGTACTGACCGTGTAAAACGCGGAATGGCGGAAATGCAAAAAGGCGGCGTCATCATGGACGTTGTAAATGCTGAACAAGCGAAGATTGCGGAAGAGGCGGGAGCTGTTGCCGTAATGGCGTTAGAACGAGTTCCGGCTGATATTCGTGCTGCCGGCGGTGTAGCCCGCATGGCTGACCCGACGATCGTTGAAGAAGTAATGAATGCTGTATCCATTCCCGTAATGGCAAAAGCGCGTATCGGACATATCGTTGAAGCGCGTGTCCTTGAAGCAATGGGAGTAGATTATATTGATGAAAGTGAAGTTCTGACTCCTGCTGACGAAGAATTTCATTTAAATAAAAATGAATATACTGTTCCGTTCGTATGCGGATGCCGTGATCTCGGCGAAGCAACGCGCCGTATCGCTGAAGGAGCTTCCATGCTTCGTACAAAAGGCGAACCGGGAACAGGAAACATTGTGGAAGCTGTCCGTCATATGAGAAAAGTAAACGCGCAAGTGCGCAAAGTTGCAGCGATGAGCGATGATGAGCTGATGACTGAAGCGAAAAACCTCGGTGCACCATATGAGCTGCTGCTTCAAATCAAACGTGACGGCAAATTGCCTGTTGTCAACTTTGCTGCCGGCGGAGTGGCGACGCCTGCTGATGCGGCATTGATGATGCAGCTGGGCGCTGACGGCGTATTTGTCGGTTCAGGTATTTTCAAATCAGACAACCCTGCTAAATTCGCCAAAGCAATTGTGGAAGCAACGACTCACTACACAGATTACAAACTGATTGCTGAGCTTTCTAAAGAATTGGGCACAGCGATGAAAGGTATCGAAATCTCAAATCTATTGCCGGAACAGCGTATGCAAGAACGCGGCTGGTAAAACCATAGGAGAGCTGGAAGCATGTTAACAATTGGTGTACTTGGACTTCAAGGAGCAGTAAGAGAACATATTCGTTCAATTGAAGCATGTGGTTCAAAAGGTGTTGTCATTAAGCGTCCTGAACAGTTGAATGACATTGACGGCTTAATCCTGCCGGGCGGAGAAAGCACGACAATGCGGCGTTTAATGGATACGTATCATTTTATGGAGCCGCTTCGCGAGTTTGCCGCTCAAGGCAAGCCGATGTTCGGCACATGCGCCGGTCTGATTATTTTAGCCAAAGAGATTGCGGGAACCGATCATGCTCATTTAGGGCTGTTAGACGTAGTTGTCGAGCGTAATTCCTTTGGCCGTCAGGTCGACAGCTTTGAAGCTGACCTGACGATTAAAGGCCTTGATGAGCCGTTTACGGGTGTATTTATTCGCGCGCCGCACATTTTAGAAGCCGGAGAAGATGTTGAAGTGCTTTGTGAGCATAACGGACGCATTGTGGCTGCAAAGCAGGGGCATTTGCTCGGCTGCTCGTTCCATCCTGAACTGACGGATGACCACCGGGTGACAGAGCTGTTTGTGAAGATGGCGGAAAAGTATAAGCGGGAAACAGCTGTATAAAACAGTTGAAAACCGCTGATACTTATAGTACATTATAAACACAAATAAAGATCGAAAAGCGTTGACAGGAAGCAGTAGGAAGCCTCTCTTTCAAAGAGAGCCGATGGGTGGTGCGAATCGGTGGAAGATGCTGTCCGAATCCGTCCTTGAGCGAAATGCTGAAAACAAGTAGGCATTTACGGGAAAACCGTTATGTGTTAAAGCGGGAAGCAAGTGTAAGCTTGTTTTCAATCAGGGTGGCAACGCGAGAGCTCTCGTCCCTTTTAGGGGATGAGGGCTCTTTTTTATTTTCGATAAAAACAGATAGGAGTTGTTAAGTATGATTGATACGAAGGTCCTGAGAGCCAATTTTCAAGAGGTAAAAGCGAAGCTCATTCCTAAAGGCGAAGACTTATCTGACTTTGATAAGTTTGAAGAGCTTGATGAAAAAAGAAGAGAACTTATCGGCAAAGTAGAAGAACTGAAGGGAAAACGCAACGAAGTGTCTCAGCAGGTCGCCGTTTTGAAACGGGAGAAAAAAGACGCTGATCATATTATTAAAGAGATGCGTGAAGTAGGCGAAGAAATTAAGAAGCTTGATGAAGAGCTTCGCACGGTGGAAACCACGCTCGAAACCATCCTTCTGTCTATTCCGAACATCCCGCACGATTCAGTGCCTGTCGGGGAAACGGAAGATGATAATATTGAAATTCGCAAGTGGGGAGAGGCGCCGGCATTTGCATATGAGCCGAAACCGCATTGGGATATCGCTGACCGCTTGAACATCCTTGATTTCGAACGCGCTTCAAAAGTAACGGGAAGCCGGTTTGTGTTTTATAAAGGACTAGGGGCCCGTCTCGAACGCGCGCTCTACAACTTTATGCTGGATCTTCACGTTGATGAGTATGATTACACGGAAGTCATTCCTCCTTATATGGTAAACCGTACGAGCATGACAGGGACGGGACAGCTTCCTAAATTTGAAGAGGATGCTTTTAAAATCAGGGAAGAGGATTATTTCTTAATTCCGACGGCGGAAGTGCCGATCACAAATATGCACCGCGATGAAATCTTATCCGGCGAAGACCTGCCGATTAATTATGCCGCATTCAGCGCCTGCTTCCGTTCAGAAGCGGGATCTGCTGGCCGTGATACACGCGGTTTGATCCGCCAGCATCAATTCAACAAGGTTGAGCTTGTGAAATTCGTGAAGCCGGAAGATTCATATGAGGAGCTTGAAAAATTGACAAATCAAGCTGAACGGGTGCTTCAGCTGCTCGAACTGCCGTATCGTGTCATGAGCATGTGTACCGGAGATCTCGGCTTTACAGCTGCGAAAAAGTACGATATTGAAGTATGGATTCCAAGCCAAGACACATATCGTGAAATTTCTTCTTGCAGCAACTTTGAGGCCTTCCAGGCGAGACGCGCAAACATTCGATTCAGACGCGAAGCGAAAGGCAAGCCGGAGCATGTGCATACATTAAACGGTTCAGGTCTGGCAGTCGGCAGAACAGTAGCTGCCATCTTGGAAAACTACCAGCAGGAAGACGGAAGTGTCGTCATTCCGGAAGTGCTTCGTCCTTATATGGGAAATAAAGAAGTCATCAAACCATAAAAAGGTGCGCCCTAGAGGCGCGCCTTTTTTGCTGTTTGATATAAAGCGGCGACATTCCGGGCTGTGCTTTCAAGGTTAAAACGGCCTGATGCTAAGGCATCTTCAAGACTTACAGCGCCCGGCACGATAGAAAATACAGCTGTTATTCCTCCGTTGTATACATGTTCAAAGTCTTTTCCCAAGGAACCCGCCAACGCGATAACGGGAATTTTTTGAGCGGCTGCGCGTGCTGCAATTCCTGCGGGGGTTTTGCCGAATATTGTTTGTCCGTCAATCTGCCCCTCTCCGGTGATGATAAGGTCAGCGCCTTCTATCTGATCTGAAAAGGACAGTGTATCTAATACAACGTCAATCCCGCGTTGAAGGTCGGCTTGTAAGAAGGCGATCAGCCCTGCGCCTAAACCTCCTGCAGCGCCTGCGCCTTTTACGGTATCCGCTTCAATATCGTGCTGCCGTCTCAATACATCAGCGAAATGGCGTAAATTGCGATCCAATACAACTTTTGTCTTCTCGGACGCCCCTTTTTGCGGGCCAAAGACATATGATGCGCCGTTTTCCCCGGTCAGAGGATTTTCGACATCGCATGCGGCACGGATACGGATATTTTTCAGATCAGGGGAGAGGCCGCTTATATCGATAGAAGCCAGGGTGTGCAGCGAGCCTCCACCGTCAGGTATCTCCTGACCTTCCTCATTTAAGAAACGCACACCGAGCGCGCTCGCCATCCCGGTCCCGCCGTCATTGGTTGCGCTCCCGCCAAGACCGATGATGATTTCACTCACCCCGCGGGAAGCTGCATCTGCTATCAGTTCACCCGTTCCTCTTGTTGTAGTGTTCAACGGATCTCTGAGATGACGGGGGATGAGATGAAGTCCTGATGCTTCTGCTATTTCAATGACTGCCGTGCGTTCGTTTCCCAGAAGTCCGTATGCGGCGTTTACCGGGGTTCCCAGCGGACCGGTCACTGTTTTATTAATGATTCTCCCCCCGGTGGCATCCGTTAAAGCCTGAACGGTTCCTTCTCCGCCGTCCGCCGCGGGTATCTTGATATATTCAGCATCAGGGAAGACTGATTTGAATCCTTTTTCGATGCTGTCGGCAGCTTCTTTTGCTGTCATGCTCTCTTTAAAAGAATCCGGTGCGATTATGACTTTCATTGTGTTCTCCACCTTTATGAACAGGTTATCTATTTGAATGTATTCTTGGTTTTCACTGTGTTTTCCTGCCCGTATAACAGAAAGCGGTTGATTTTGGATACGAGTCTTTTGTATGATAGTAAAGCTGACGGACAAGCTGTTTAAGAAAAGAAATAAAAAATATGAAAAAAGCGCTTGACTGAAAAACAAGCCATGTGGTATATTATTAAATGTCGATACGGAGGAATACCCAAGTCTGGCTGAAGGGATCGGTCTTGAAAACCGACAGGGGTGTCAAAGCCCGCGGGGGTTCGAATCCCTCTTCCTCCGCCATATTGATTTTAAACCTAATGAAACTCGAGCATATATTGGAGATTGTTTTGTCCGCTGCATCTGATGCAGCGGATTTTTTATATACAAAAAAAGCGATTTTCTCTGTTCGGGGAAAATCGCTTTCTTATTTTTACTTATTTCTGTTTTCGTTGATCACGCGGCTGATTTTTTCGATCAAAGGTTCCAGTGACTGTTCATCAGCTTCAAGGTCATAATCTTCAATGCGCACTTTCAGCACAGGGCAGGCGTTAAAACCGCTGATCCAGTCTTCGTACCGTTTATACATCTCTTCCCAATAGGAGCGGTTTGTCTGCAGCTCCATATCGCGGCCGCGCTTTTCAATCCGTTCTATAATGTTTTCAAGATCACCTTCTAAATAGATCAAAACATCAGGGTGCGGGAAGTATGGCGTCATGACCATCGCTTCAAAAAGGCTTGTATATGTTTTGTAATCTGTCAGCGACATGGTACCTTTATCGGCATGCATTTTTGCGAATATGCCTGTATCTTCATAAATCGAACGATCCTGCACGAATCCGCCGCCTGATTCAAAGATGTTTTTCTGTTCCTTGAACCGCTCAGCCAGAAAATAAATTTGCAAGTGAAAGCTCCAACGCTCAAAATCATGATAAAACTTCTCTAAATAAGGGTTTTCATCCACTTCTTCAAGCGAGGTATTAAATCCGAGCCGTTTTGCTAAAGCCTTAGTTAAAGTCGATTTTCCGACTCCTACCGTTCCCGCTACTGTTATAATGGCGTTGTTTGGAATATGAATGTCTTTCATTTAATAAGCTCCTTTACCTGACGGGCAATTCTTTCATAGTCTGTCTTATTCAAAACAAAGTCTTCGGTATCACCGTCAATGGTCAGTACAGATATATCCGGATCTTCTTCCTGAAGCTGTCTGATGGCTGTGTCATAATCTGCAATGAGACGTTCCAGATATTGATGCTCGATGTTTTTCTCAAACGGGCGCCCGCGTTTTTCGATGCGTTGAAGCAATGTCGGCAGGCTTGCCTTTATGTATACAATAACATTCGGTTTCGGCAAGTCGTGAGTGAGCAGATGATAAATCTGCTTATATTTCTCAAGCTTTTGTCCGTGCAATGTGCGCTCTGCGAAAATAACGTTTTTATAAATATGATAATCGGACAAAACGGGCTGTCCTTGTTTTAAGTAATCACGATCTGTATCTTCAAGCTGTTTATACCTGTGACAGAGAAAAAACATTTCAAGCTGGAAACTCCACTCCTCGATATTATCATAGAACTTATCAAGATAAGGGTTGTCTTCCACAATCTCATTAATCATAGGAAAACCGAGCTCTTCAGAAAGCATAGAAGCGAGTGTCGTTTTTCCCGCCCCGATAGGACCTTCTACCGCGATAAAAGGGGCTCTGTTCATTGAAAAATCCTCCTTAATTCTGCAAACATCCGTCATCTGCCGGCCTTTATATTGTATCACACTCTCAGAAAAGCCCATGAAAAAAGACGCTTCCAATTAACGAAACGTCTCTTTCACAATATGAAATTGATCTCCGAGCAAAAGCCAGTTTTGCGGGAAGGAGAGGCCGAGTTTCCAATAGCTGATTCCTCTTAAATGAAGTTCTTTAATTAAATTGAATTTCGCTTGAATGGATCGTGCGTCTTCAAACCATACTTCATGCCGTCTCTGATTTTCATCCGTGTATCGAAAGAATGGAGCCTGGGCGGTTTCGTCATATTGAATGTCGACTTTATAGCGTGCTGCCAGAGCGATTGCCTGCTGAGGACTGACGGCTTTCGCTGTCGTTCCCTGTTTGAAAGGCAGTGTCCAATCATAGCCGTACATATTCTGGCCCATGACGATTTTTGAAGCAGGCATTTCTGTCAGCGCATACTCAATGACATTCCTTACAGGGCCGATTGGTGATACGGCCTGAGCCGGGCCCCCGCTGTATCCCCACTCATATGTCATGATGACGACAAAATCGACGATTTCTCCATGTGCCCTGTAGTCATGTGCTTCATACCATTTGCCGGCCTGGGTCGCGCTCGTTTTCGGAGCAAGCGCCGTTGAAATCTTCCAGCCTTGACGGTGAAAAATCGTCCTCGCTTCACGTAAAAAACGATTGTAGGCTTCTCTGTCCTGAGGACGTAAATATTCGAAATCAAAATGAATATCGCGAAAGCCGTGCTGTTTAGCCGTGGAGACGATTTCCTGAAAGAGTTTTGTTTTCACGGTATTATCATTCAAAATGAGCCGCCCGAGATCATCGCTGAATGCGTCGTTTTCAAGGTTGGTGATGATCATCATCAGTGCGGTGTTGTGCCTGTCACTGATGCTTCTTAAATTGGTGAGAGGCGGTTCCTTTAAAGTCCCGTTCCGCTGCACTTGAAAACTGAATGCGCCGAGATATGTTAAATAAGGTGAGGCCTCTCTTGCCGCCTGCTGCAGATTAGCGCTTACGCTCGTTCCCCGCGGTTCTATATAGGCATTTGATTCGATATCGGGCTTATTTGTCTGCTGCGGAATGTAAAGGCGGGTCCCGCTTTGCAATGGGGTGCTGAGCTGAATTCCGTTCACCCTCGCAAGCTCCGCGGCCGATATATGAAAACGGCCGGCGATTGCCGCAAGAGTATCGCCTTGTTTCACTTCGTAATATTGACCCTCAATCGGGATGACAAGAGTTTGTCCGACAACCAGTGTATTGGGATTAGGCAGTTTATTTGCTTCCGCAATGACATTTGCGGATGTCCGGTAGCGCGCCGCAATAGCGGAAAGCGTGTCGCCCCGTTTCACTACATAGATCTGAATGAAAAACGCCTCCTTTCATATCCGCTATCAAATGTATGAAAAAAGGAGGCCGATCATGTTTATTTTTCGTCGATAATTTGTTTTTCCGTGGTTATTTCTGCGAAGAGAACATTCTCCATCATCGTCAAGGCGAAATCATTGTCTTCGTCGCTATTGGAAGCGGTGCAGTCTTTCGGGATGGTAATACTGTATTCTCTCATATAAGCGTCGTTAGCCGTGAACAGCACACAAATATTCCCGGCAATCCCCGTAATCATTAATCGATTCACTTGCAGCTCGGTCAGAAGAGTATGAAGCGCCGTTTCATAAAAAGCGGAATGCTTCGGTTTAATGAGAAAATAATCATCCGGATGAGGCGAGATATCTTCTATTATGGATGCGCTTCTGTCGTTGCTGCATTCCTCCCTGATGGCATCAATATCCGCCTTCCAAAGCCCGTAATGGTCATTAATATAAATAATCGGCCAGTTGTTTTGTTTTGCATGCTTCTTTAATGATAAAATACGGGGGACGATTTGTTTGGTTTTTTCAGCAAGACGTTCGCCCATATCAAATTGAAAATTGTTAATCATATCGACAATGAGAAGGGCTGTGTTGTTAGGTTCAGACAATGCCGGCAACTCCTTTCTACTGGGGTATTCCTATTTTAACCTTTATGAGACATGAAAAAACTTAAGAAGAGAGCTTGAACCGATGAATGATGAATATTATATGAGAGAAGCCATAAAAGAAGCGAAAAAAGCAGAAGCGAAAGGCGAAGTGCCGATCGGGGCCGTCCTTGTTCTGCATGATGAGATCGTGGCGCGGGCGCATAATCTGCGGGAGACCGAACAGCGGTCGCTGGCCCACGCGGAAATGCTGGCGATAGACGAAGCGTGCCGCAAGCTGGGAACATGGAGACTTGAAGACGCCGTTCTTTATGTCACTTTAGAGCCGTGCCCGATGTGCGCGGGAGCCGTCGTGCTTTCCAGAGTCGATAAGGTCGTGTTCGGCGCATTCGACCCCAAGGGAGGCTGTACAGGAACGCTTATGAACCTTCTGCAGGAAGAACGGTTCAACCACCAAGCGGAAGTGGTGAGCGGCGTGCTTGAAGAAGAGTGCGGAGAAATGCTCAGCGCTTTTTTCAGAAAGCTTCGCCGGCAAAAGAAAGACATGAGGAAAAAGTTGTCTGAGTAGTACGGTTGCATTTTCTGCCTGAAGCAGATATACTTATGTGTGCATCATAAATGGTGCGCATATAAAAATTTGATATTTATTTTGCCGTGCTAAGCGGGGAGGTAGCGGTGCCCTGTACCCGCAATCCGCTCTAGCGGGGCCGAATCCCTTCTCGAGGTTCGTTTACTGTAAGGTCTGCCTTAAGTAAGTGGCGTTGACGTCTGGGTCCTGCGCAATGGGAATTCATGAACCATGTCAGGTCCGGAAGGAAGCAGCATTAAGTGAAACCTCTCATGTGCCGCAGGGTTGCCTGGGCTGAGCTAACTGCTTAAGTAACGCTTAGGGTAGCGAATCGACAGAAGGTGCACGGTAAATCAATCATCAAATTTCAGACTCACCTGTTTATGACAGGTGAGTTTTTTCGTGTATGAAAAACGGGTTTTGGCGTTAAAAGCCCGTTCATGTATAATAAACATGATGAATAACAGAGGAGGGCGCATCCTGTGGGTTACCAAGCTTTATATCGAGTATTTAGGCCTCAGCAGTTTGAAGATGTGGTCGGACAGGAACACATTACGAAAACGCTGCAAAATGCCCTTTTGCAAAAGAAATTTTCTCATGCATATCTGTTTTCTGGACCACGGGGAACGGGGAAAACCAGTGCAGCTAAAATATTTGCGAAAGCAGTCAACTGTGAGCACGCCCCTGTAGAAGAACCGTGCAATGAATGCGCGGCGTGCAAGGGGATCACAAACGGCTCTATATCAGATGTGATTGAAATAGATGCGGCGTCGAATAACGGTGTAGACGAAATCCGCGACATCCGCGACAAGGTAAAATTCGCCCCGTCGGCCGTTACCTACAAGGTATATATTATAGATGAGGTGCATATGCTCTCTATCGGCGCATTCAATGCGCTTTTGAAAACGCTGGAAGAACCGCCGGCACATTGCATTTTCATATTAGCTACGACTGAGCCTCATAAGATTCCTTTAACCATTATCTCCAGATGTCAGCGTTTTGACTTCAAACGGATTACATCCAAAGCAATTGTCGGACGAATGAAGACAATCGTCGATGCAGAGCAGCTGAAGGTGGAAGAAGGCGCCCTTGATATCATAGCGAGCGCCGCAGACGGTGGAATGAGGGACGCGCTGAGCCTGCTCGATCAAGCCGTATCATTCAGCGGCGAGGAGCTGTCAGTGGATGATGCACTGCTTATTACCGGAGCCGTTTCCCAGCACTATATTGGAAAACTGGCATCTGCTCTTCACCGCAAACAGGTTTCCGAAGCATTGGAAACACTCAATGAATTGCTCCAGCAGGGGAAAGATGCGGCCAAACTGATTGAAGATATGATTTTCTATTTCAGGGATATGCTCTTGTACCAGGCTGCTCCCGGTTTAGAAGGAGTCCTGGAGAAGGTGAAGGTCGATGAAACGTTTCGGAATCTGAGCGGTGAAATACCGGCCCCCGCTTTATATGAGATGATTGACATCCTGAATAAAAGCCATCAGGAAATGAAGTGGACGAACCACCCGAGAATCTTTTTTGAAGTGGCTGTCGTGAAAATATGCCAGACGGCACAGCAAGCCGCCGCAGATATCCCAGAGGTCGGCATGCTGATGAATAAGATCCAGCAGCTTGAGCAGGAAGTAGAAAGGCTGAAGACCTCCGGGGTGAAAGTTCAGGCGGAAAGCGCTCCGAAAGAAGCCCCGCGTCCTCAAAAAGGCGGAAAAAGCCATTACAAAGCTCCGGCCGGAAGAATTCATGAAATATTGAAGGAAGCCACAAGGCCTGACCTTGAACAGCTTAAAAGCAGCTGGGGCAAGCTGCTGGCACATCTGAAACAGCAGAATAAAGTGTCTCATGCGGCTCTTTTGAATGACAGTGAACCGGTGGCCGCTGCTCAGAAGGCGTTTGTGCTTAAATTTAAATACGAAATCCATTGTAAAATGGTTGCTGAAGACAATAACGGAGTCCGTACGAATCTTGAACAGATTCTCGAATCAATGCTCGGGAAAAGAATGGATTTGATTGGCGTTCCGGAAGCACAATGGGGTAAAATAAGAGAAGAATTTTTAAATGATCATCAGCAGGAAAGTGAAGGATCAAACGAACCGGCTGAAGAAGATCCGCTGATTGCAGAGGCGAAAAAACTTGTCGGAGCGGATTTAATCGAAATAAAAGACTAATAAGATGAAAGAGAGTGATTGAATATGCGTGGCGGAATGGGAAACATGCAAAAAATGATGAAACAAATGCAAAAAATGCAAAAAGATATGGCGAAGGCTCAGGAGGAGCTTGCTGAAAAAGTGCTTGAGGGCACAGCGGGCGGCGGAATGGTGACTGTAAAAGTCAACGGCCAAAAAGAAGTTGTAGACGTTGCGATTAAAGAAGAAGTCGTTGATCCGGAAGATATCGAAATGCTTCAGGACCTGGTTCTTGCTGCGACAAACGACGCCCTCAAGAAAGTCGATGACATGACGAATGAGACAATGGGACAATTTACAAAAGGAATGAACATACCGGGTTTATTCTAGGGGGATAAATAAACATGCAGTATCCTGAACCAATATCAAAGCTGATTGACAGCTTTATGAAATTGCCAGGGATCGGACCGAAAACAGCGGTTCGTCTGGCTTTTTTTGTTCTAGGTATGAAAGAAGACACAGTATTGGATTTTGCTAAGGCGCTCGTCAATGCGAAGCGGAATCTGACATATTGCTCGATCTGCGGACATATTACAGATCAGGACCCTTGTTATATATGCGAGGATACAAGAAGAGATAGATCTGTCATTTGTGTGGTGCAGGACCCTAAGGATGTTATTGCAATGGAGAAGATGAAGGAATATAACGGCCAGTATCATGTTCTTCACGGCGCAATTTCTCCGATGGACGGCATCGGCCCGGAGGATATTAAGATTCCGGAACTGCTGAAGCGTCTTCAGGATGATCAAGTGACAGAAGTTATCCTCGCGACCAACCCTAATATTGAAGGGGAAGCAACAGCGATGTATATATCGAGGCTGTTAAAGCCCTCAGGCATCAAGCTCTCCCGTATTGCCCACGGTCTGCCCGTCGGCGGTGATTTGGAATATGCTGATGAGGTCACTCTTTCAAAAGCTCTTGAAGGAAGACGTGAATTGTAAGGGAGGAAATAGCGAGGCATGGGTTTTCTTCGCAGAAATACATTAAGAAAAGAGTTTGATGACAAACTGATTGAACAGCTCTTTAAACAAAAAGAAGAATGGAACAGACAGAAGAGTCTGGTCGATAAAAGTCTTGAGCCCTCAGCTGAGGTGCTGTTTGAGCTGAAAGTCGCTGAATCTAAATACTTTTTTTATTTGAAAGAAGCGAAGCAGCGGAATTTAAAAATGAGCAGATGGAAGTAAGAGGTCTATTCTCCGGGGTCTTCTCATAAGCTTGTACTAAACAAGCGAGGGGGAAGATTCATGGAGCCTTTTTTTATTATCGGTTTGATTGTCGGTCTGGTTGCTTTGCTTTTATTATGGGGAGTATCTTCAAAGCCGTTAAGATGGATTGGTGTGACTGCCGTTAAGTTTATTGCCGGAGCGATTCTTCTGGCAGGTGTGAATTTATTCGGCGGGAGTCTCGGCATTCATATACCTGTTAATCTAATCACAACCGGCATCAGCGGGATTTTAGGAATACCCGGCATCGCGGCTTTAATCGTCATTAAACGCTTCATCATTTAATTTGTCGTTTATTGTTGACATGATGAATTAAGGGTGGTATTCTAATATACGTCGCTGATGACAAAACGGATTTTTGAAAAAGAAATTCAAAAAAGTTATTGACGACAATGATAATGATATGTTATAATAATTAAGTCGCTTCGAGAGAAGTCAAAAAAGTTCTTTGAAAACTAAACAAGACAAAACGTACCTGTTAATTCAAAGTTTTAAATAA
>NZ_AJVF01000037.1 GCF_000262045.1 Bacillus siamensis KCTC 13613 | reverse complement strand
CGAGCTTCCGGTCACCGCAAACGGAAAGATTGACAAAAAAGCCCTGCCGGCGCCGGACATTGAGGCGGGAAGCGCCGCGTACAAAGCGCCGGAAACGGAGATGGAGACGCTGCTTTCTGACATTTGGCAGGAAGTGCTCGGACTGGATCAGATCGGCGTAAGCGATAATTTCTTCACGCTCGGCGGCGACTCGATCAAAGGCATTCAAATGGCGAGCCGCCTGAATCAGCACGGCTACAAGCTGGAGATGAAAGATCTCTTCCAGCATCCGACCATTGAAGAGCTCGTCTCTTACGTGGAGCGGACGGAAGGCAAGCAGGCCGACCAGGGACCTGTCGAAGGCGAAGCGGAATTAACGCCGATCCAGCGCTGGTTCTTTGAGAAAAACTTTACGGACAAACACCATTGGAACCAATCCGTCATGCTTCACGCAAAAGACGGCTTTGATCCGGTTCTGGTGGAAAGAACCCTGCAAGCATTGATGGAACACCATGATGCACTGCGGATGGTTTATCGTGAAGAAAGGGAAGGCATCATTCAGACATACCTCCCTGTCAGTGAATGCAAGGCAAGCTTTGAAATCGTTGATCTGTACGGAACAGACGAAGACATGCTGAAAAGCCAGATTCAGCGGCTTGCCGATCAGCTTCAGGGCAGTCTTGATCTGAAGAACGGCCCGCTGTTAAAAGCAGAGCAATATCGGACAGAACAAGGCGATCATCTGTTAATTGCGGTTCACCATCTCGTCGTGGACGGGGTTTCATGGAGAATTTTGCTTGAGGATTTCGCTTCAGGTTATAAACAGGCGCAGCAGCAAAACAGCATCGTCCTTCCGCAGAAAACCCACTCCTTTAAGGATTGGGCAGAGGCGCTGAGCACGTTTGCGCAATCAGAAGAGCTGAAGAAGCAGGCGGATTATTGGGCGCAGGCAGATGCAGAAGAACTCCAGCCGCTGCCGAAAGACCATGAGCCGACAAAACGGCTCGTCAAACATACGGCGGCCGTGAAATGTGAACTAACCGAGGAAGAAACGGCGCAGCTGCTTACAGATGTTCATCATCCGTACGGAACGGAAATCAACGACATTCTGCTTAGCGCGCTCGGCTTAACAATCGGTGAATGGACGGAAAACGGTAAAGTCGGCATCAACTTAGAAGGACACGGCCGGGAAGAAATCATACCGAATGTCAATATTTCACGGACGGTCGGCTGGTTTACGGCCCAATATCCGTTGATTCTGCAGATCAGCAAGGAAGACGGCGTCTCTTCCGTCATTAAAACGGTAAAAGAGACGGTGCGGCGCGTTCCTGATAAAGGCGTAGGATACGGGATTCTCCGGTATCTGTCATCCGATGAAACAGAAAAAGGCGTCACGCCTGAAATCAGTTTTAACTACCTAGGGCAGTTTGACAATGAAGTGAAAACTGAATGGTTTGAACCGTCTCCATATGATATGGGACGTCAAGTCAGCGAAGAGTCAGAGGCGTTATACGCACTGAGCTTCAGCGGGATGGTTACAGGCGGCCGCTTCGTCATTTCCTGCTCATACAATCAGGAAGAATATGAAAGAAGCACAGTCGAAGCACAGATGCAGCGATTTAAAGAAAACCTCTTAATGATCATCCGCCATTGCACGGCCAAAGAGGAGAAAGAATTTACGCCGAGCGACTTCAGCGCGCAGGATCTGGAGATGGATGAAATGGGAGACATCTTTGACATGCTTGAGGAGAATTTAACGTGACAAAAACAGTTAACAGAAGGGGGGAGCGGAGCAGATGAGCCAGTTCAAAAAAGATCAAGTTCAGGACATGTATTATTTGTCGCCAATGCAGGAGGGAATGCTGTTTCATACTCTCCTGAATCCCGGCCAAAGCTTTTATATCGAACAAATGACAATGAAAGTAAAAGGCAGCTTGAATATCAAATGCCTTGAAGAAAGCATGAATGTGATCATGGACCGGTACGATGTATTTCGTACCGTGTTCATTCACGAAAAAGTAAAAAGGCCGGTCCAAGTCGTATTGAAAAAACGGCAGTTTCAGATAGAAGAAATCGATCTGGCACACTTACCGGGCAGCGAGCAAGCAGCCAAAATCAATGAATACAAAGAACAGGATAAGATCAAGGGGTTTGATTTGACGCGGGATATCCCAATGCGTGCGGCTATTTTTAAAAAAGCTGAAGAAAGCTTTGAATGGGTGTGGAGCTATCATCACATGATTTTGGACGGCTGGTGCTTTGGCATCGTCGTGCAGGATCTGTTTAAGGTATACAATGCCCTGCGCGAACAAAAGCCATACAGCCTGCCGCCGGTCAAACCATATAAGGACTATATCAAGTGGCTTGAAAAGCAGGATAAACAAGCATCACTGCATTACTGGCGCGAGTACTTAGAGGAATTTGAAGGACAAACGACATTTGCGGAGCAAAGAAAGAAGCAAAAGGACGGCTATGAGCCGAAAGAGCTGCTCTTCTCACTGCCGGAGGCGGACACAAAGGCGTTTAACGAGCTTGCAAAATCACAGCATACCACTTTGAGTACGGCGCTGCAGGCAGTGTGGAGTGTATTAATCAGCCGCTACCAGCAGTCCGGCGATTTGATCTTCGGCACAGTCGTTTCCGGGCGTCCCGCAGAAATCAAAGGCGTTGAACATATGGTCGGGCTGTTTATCAATGTTGTCCCGAGGCGGGTGAAACTGTCTGAGGATACCACATTTAACGGATTGCTCAAGCAGCTGCAGGAACAATCGCTGCAGTCTGAGCCGCATCAATACGTGCCGCTCTATGACATCCAAAGCCAGGCCGATCAGCCAAAGCTGATTGACCACATCATTGTGTTTGAAAATTATCCGCTTCAGGATGCAAAAAATGAAGAAAACAATGAAAACGGCTTTGAAATGGAGGATGTCCATGTTTTTGAGAAGTCGAATTATGATCTCAACCTGATGGCTTCCCCGGGAGACGAGATGCTGATTAAGCTTGCCTATAATGAGAATGTGTTTGATGAGGCATTTATCCAGCGCTTAAAATCACAGCTTCTCACAGCGATTCAGCAGCTCATCCAGAAGCCGGATCAGCCTGTTCATACGATCAGTCTTGTTGATGAAAAGGAAAGAGAGTTTCTGCTTACAGGCTTAAACCCGCCTGCTCAAAACCATGAGGCGAAGCCTCTGACGGATTGGTTCAAAGAGGCGGTGAATGTTCATCCTGATGCGCCGGCGCTTACGTATTCCGGCCAGACTCTTTCCTATCGCGAATTAGATGAGGAAGCGAACCGCCTTGCACGCCGTTTGCAAAAGCAAGGTGCGGGTAAAGGCTCCGTTGTCGCGTTGTACACGAAGCGCTCGCTTGAACTGGTGATCGGCATTCTCGGCGTATTAAAAGCAGGAGCGGCTTATCTCCCGGTTGATCCGAAGCTGCCGGAGGACCGAATCTCGTATATGCTGACTGACAGTGCGGCAGCCTGTCTGCTGACACATCAGGAGATGAAAGAAAAAGCGGATCAGCTGCCGTATACAGGAACAACACTCTTCATTGATGATCCTGCACGGTTCGAAGAGCAGGCAAGCGACCCTGCAGCCGCAATTGAACCCGATGATCCGGCATATATTATGTATACGTCCGGCACAACCGGAAAGCCGAAGGGCAATATCACCACTCATGCCAATATACAAGGATTGGTCAAGCATGTAGATTACATGGCATTTTCTGAACAAGATACGTTCTTATCTGTTTCGAATTACGCCTTTGACGCATTTACCTTTGATTTCTACGCGTCAATACTGAATGCGGCACGGCTCATTATCGCAGATGAACAGACACTGCTTGATACAGAACGGCTGACTGACTTGATCCGGCAGGAGAATGTCAATGTCATGTTTGCGACGACTGCACTTTTCAACCTTCTCACCGATGCGGGAGAGGATTGGCTGAGGGGGCTTCGCTGCGTGTTATTCGGAGGTGAGCGCGCGTCTGTGCCTCACGTCAGAAAAGCGCTTAAGATCATGGGGCCGGGCAAGCTGATTAATTGCTACGGGCCGACTGAGGGAACAGTGTTTGCGACAGCTCACGTCGTGCATGATTTACCGGATTCCATCTCTTCATTGCCGATCGGAAAGCCGATCAGCAATGCCAGTGTTTATATTCTTAACGAGCAAAATCAGCTTCAGCCATTTGGAGCTGTCGGTGAACTGTGCATCAGCGGAATGGGTGTATCAAAAGGGTATCTGAACCGTCATGATCTGACGGAGCAAATGTTTATCCCAAACCCGTTCAAGCCGGGAGAAACGCTTTACCGCACAGGGGATTTGGCACGCTGGCTGCCGGATGGGACGATTGAATACGCCGGTCGAATTGACGATCAGGTCAAAATTCGCGGACACCGGATCGAGCTTGAAGAAATTGAAAAGCAGCTGCAGGAATACCCGGGTGTGAAAGATGCGGTTGTTGTTGTTGCCCGCAATGAGTCTGGAGATGCATCAATCAACGCCTACCTCGTGAACCGGGCGCAGCTGTCAGCTGAAGACGTAAAAGGGCACCTGAAAAAACAGCTTCCTGCTTACATGGTGCCGCAAACTTTTACTTTCTTAGAGGAGCTTCCTTTAACGACAAATGGGAAGGTCAATAAACGGATGCTGCCAAAACCTGATCCCGCTCAGCTGGCGAAAGAATGGATTGGGCCCCGAAATGCGACGGAAGAAACGATTGCACACATCTGGTCCGAAATTCTTGGCAGACAGCAGATAGGCATTCATGATGATTTCTTTGCACTCGGCGGGCACTCTTTAAAAGCGATGACGGCTGCGTCCCGTATTAAAAAAGAGCTCGGTACGGATATCCCGGTGAAGCTGTTGTTCGAAGCGCCGACAATCGCAGGCATTGCCGATTATCTGATTCACGGTGAAGAAAAAGGGATGAAAGACCTCACCATCATGAATAAAAATCAGTCTGACACACTGTTTGCGTTCCCGCCTGTTCTCGGTTACGGGCTGATGTACCAGCCGCTGGCAAAACATCTGTCCGGCTATAGAATCTGCGCGTTCGATTTTATCGAGGAAGACAGCCGTATCGAACGCTACACAGAGCTGATCAATCAGCTGCAGCCGGAAGGCCCGGTCAAGCTGTTCGGATACTCGGCAGGATGCACGCTTGCCTTTGAAACCGCCAAACGGCTTGAAGCCGAAGGACGTAAAGTGGAGCGGCTGATCATGGTTGATTCCTATAAAAAACAAGGCGTCAGCGACTTGGAAGGCCGCACAGTAGAAAGTGATGTCGAGGCGCTGATGAAGGTAAACAGGGACAATGAAGCACTGAATAACGAAGCCGTCAAAGAAGGACTCGCCAAAAAAACAAATGCATTTTATTCTTATTTCGTGCATGCCGTCAGCACCGGCACCGTCAATGCGGACATAGATCTATTAACATCAGAACCGGACTTTGCGATGCCGCCGTGGCTCGCTTCGTGGGAGGAAGCTACGGCAGGTGAATACCGTGTGAAAAAAGGCTGCGGCACTCACGCAGAAATGCTTCAGGGTGAATGTCTCGAAAGGAATGCGGCATTTTTGCTCGAATTCCTAAGAAATGAACATCTGAAGCTGACAACTTCACGATAGAAAAGGAGGAAGCCGCTAATGGTCCAGCTCTTTAAATCGTTCGATACCACAGAAAAAACGCAGCTCATCTGTTTTCCGTTCGCAGGAGGCTATTCAGCATCATTCCGCCCGCTCCACACCTATCTCCAAGGTGAATGTGAGATGCTTGCCGCGGAACCGCCTGGACACGGGACAAATCAAATGTCCGCCGTTGAGGATTTTGAACAGCTCGTCAGCTTGTACAAGCAGGAGCTGAATCTCCGTCCTGACCGTCCGTTTGTGCTGTTCGGGCACAGTATGGGAGGCATGGTCGCTTTCAGGCTGGCGCAAAAGCTGGAGCGGGAAGGCATTTACCCTGAGGCCGTGATCATCTCAGCCATTCAGCCGCCGCATGCGGAAAGAAAAAAGGTTTCTCATCTTGATGATGAAAAATTTCTCGCCCATATTATCGAGCTTGGCGGAATGCCGCAGGAGTTAGTGGAAAATAAGGAGGTCATGTCATTTTTCCTGCCTTCTTTCAGATCCGACTACCGTGCGCTTGAAAGCTTCCGGCCGTCTGATCTTCACACCATTCAATCACCCGTCCATATTTTTAATGGGCGGAAGGATAAAAAATGTATCAAAGATGCGGACGGATGGAAAAAATGGGCCGCAAATCCCGTATTTCACGAGTTTTCGGACGGCCACATGTTCATATTAAGTGAAACTGCAAAAGTGGCGGAACGAATCTATGAGATTATTAACAGGAGCACTGCAGGCCAATTGTTATAGGTTATGACAGACAGCATTCGCTGTCTGTTTTTTGTAACAAAATCTGCCCGATCGTTTTCTCATTTATCAAAAATTTTATGTTATGATTTGATGGAATATAATTTTGAAGGGATTGTCGTACATGAATGATGCAGCAAAAGAGCTGAACAGAACATTATCTGAAGAAAACCCGCACGTGCTTCATATGCTTTCTGATTTGGGCAAAGATTTGTTTTATCCGAAAGGGGTGCTGACGCAATCAGCGGAAGCGAAAGCCAAGGCCGGAAAGTATAATGCCACGATCGGAATCGCCACCTCACAAGGGGAGTCCATGCACTTTTCCCATATTCAAGAGACGTTGTCCGCCTATAACCCCGATGATATCTACGATTATGCTCCGCCGCAGGGAAAAGAGCCGCTCAGACAGGAATGGCTGAAAAAAATGCGTCTCGAAAATCCTTCATTAGCCGGCAAAGACATCAGCACGCCGATCGTGACAAACGCTTTGACACACGGGCTGAGCATTGCCGCCGACTTGTTCGTCAATGAAGGGGATACGCTCCTTCTGCCTGATAAATATTGGGGAAATTACAACTTCATTTTCGGTGTCCGGCGCAAGGCATCTATTGAGACGTACCCGCTCTTTCAGCACGATGGGCGTTTTAATGCGGCAGGGCTGTCCGAGCTGCTGAAAAAGCAGGAAGAGAAGGCGATTGTCGTGCTGAATTTCCCGAATAATCCGACAGGCTATACGCCGGGAGAAGAGGAAGCGTCAGAAATCGTCAGCGTGATCTTGGAGGCGGCGGAGGCCGGCAAAGAGATTGTCGTGCTCGTAGACGATGCGTATTACAATCTGTTTTACGATGAAACGGCCATTCAGGAATCCATCTTCAGCAAACTCGCCCAAGTGCACGACCGGGTGCTTTGCGTGAAAATAGACGGCGCGACGAAGGAAAATTACGCGTGGGGCTTCCGCGTCGGTTTTATTACGTACAGCACCAAAAGCGAAAAAGCGCTGCGCGTGCTCGAGGAAAAAACAAAAGGGATTATCAGAGGGACGATTTCAAGCGCCCCGCACCCTTCCCAAACGTTTATGCTGCGGGCGATGCAGTCACCGGAGTACGAGAAAGAAAAATCGCTGAAATATAACATTATGAAAAAACGGGCTGACAAAGTAAAAGCCGTTCTTGCAGAAAACAAGCACTATGAAGACGTATGGACGCCTTATCCGTTTAACTCGGGCTATTTCATGTGTGTCCGGCTGAAAGATATAAACGCCGGTGAATTGAGAGTCTCATTGCTTGAAAAAAGAGGAATCGGGACGATATCCATCAATGAGACGGATTTGCGAATCGCATTTTCATGCGTCGAAGAAGAACACATCGCGGATCTGTTCGAAGAAATTTATCAAGAAGCAAAGCAGCTGCAGAAACAGGCGGAAATATCAGGCTGACAAAAAAGGAGGGGGACACCCTCCTTTTTCTATTTTTACCGCAGCTCTTCATACGTTTTCATCTCAATTCCGTCACAAAAATTGGGATGAGCCGCACAAACGGCCAGCTTATATTCCTCGTCCGCATCATATGTGCGGATGAAACAAGGTTCATGTCCGTCCGGGAGCTCAATGGACACATGGCCGTCGTCTTTGAGGCGGACGCTGAATGAATCAAGCGGCAGGGAAAGCCCTTTTCCGGCCTGTTTGATAAAGCTTTCTTTCATCGACCACAGGTGATAAAAATAATCGGTCTGCCGGTCGGGGTGTTTTGCTTGCAGATCACTGTATTCCGTCGGCGAAAAAAACCGTTTGGCGATATCAATCGTGCCGGGTTTCATTTTTTCAATATCAATGCCGATCGGTTTTGAATCAACGGCACACACGACCCAGCGCCCGGAGTGGGAAATGTTAAAGTGCATGTCCGGAAGCGCGGGGATATACGGTTTTCCGTATTCCTGGACGCTGAATGAAATCGCGGCCGGATCAAGTCCGTAAGCCTTCCCCGCGGCGGTGCGGATCAGCATATCGCCGATCAAGGTGCGGTGAGCATCCTCCTTATGGTAAAAGCGCCGGCATTTTTCCCGCTTATTGGCGGACACGGCCGCCATCATCCGATCTTCTTCTTCCGGAGAAAGCGGCCGGTCCATATATACTCCGTAAATCTTCATGTCCAGATCCTCCGTCTGCAAATATTGTCAAAACCATCCTATCATATCAGACGCAAGCTGTCCGAAAATAAAAAAACAAAACCATTTCGGCTTTGTTTTTAATGAACGGACGTTGCCCGCCCTGAGATCGCATATGTTAACAGTTTAGAGGACTGCGGCAAAGAAAAGCGCAGAATCAGCCCCGTCAAAACCGCCGTAATAATCGTGCCGGCTCCGATCGGTCCGCCCATCGTCCAGGCTGCGGCCAGAACCGTCAGCTCAATGCCGTTCCGCACCCATTGCACGTTCCAGCCCGTTTTTTCAGATATCAGCATCATCAGAGAGTCCCGGGGGCCCGCACCGAGCCCGGCTGATACGTAAACCCCGACGCCGCAGCCGATCAGCAGCAATCCGAAAGAGAAAAACACGGCTGCTAAGGAAAAAGCATGCGCCTCAGGAAGCAGAAACGAAAAGAAATCAATAAACATTCCCATCAGCACCATATTCAAGATGGCGCCGATTTTCGGGAGCGTCCTCGTGAACAGGCAGGTTAAAACGACGATCACCGCGCCGACCAAGATGGACCATTGGCCAACGGAAAGCCCGAAATGCTGAAAAAGCCCATAATGAAAGGCATCCCAAGGGCTGATGCCGAGAGCTTTTCCTTTAATGGTTAAAGATACCCCGAAAGACAAAATCAACAGACCGGCAAAATAAAACGTCCAGCGCATCACGAATTCCCGCTTCAAAGAGGTCCCTTCTTTCATAAAATCTCATTAATTGTCATTGTAGCATAAACGCCGAAAAAAAGAAGAAGCGAAATCAGTGTTTCGCTTCTTCTCCGGCTCCTACAAAGGATTCAGTATACGATTTAAGAACCGCTGCGTACGCTCTTCTTTCGGCGCCGAAAAAATTTGGGCCGGCGGTCCTTGTTCCACAATGACGCCGCCGTCAATGAAGATGACCTCATCGGCCACTTCCTGCGCGAATTTGATTTCATGCGTGACGACAACCATCGTCCACCCTTCGTTCGCCAAATCCTTAATGACTTTAAGCACCTCGCCGACCAGCTCCGGATCAAGCGCTGACGTCGGTTCGTCAAACAGCATCAGCTCGGGCTGAATCGCAAGCGCGCGGGCGATACCGACACGCTGCTGCTGACCGCCGGAAAGCTGGAACGGGTATAAGTTCATTTTGTCTTTCAGCCCGACTTTTTCAAGAAGCTCCATCGCTTCTTTTCTGACTTGCTCCTTGTCGCGCTTTTGCACTTGAATGGGTCCTTCCATGACGTTTTCAAGCGCCGTGCGGTGAGGAAACAGATGATACGCCTGAAAGACCATGCCTGATTTGCGGCGGAGGCGGAGGATATCAGCCTGCTTCACTTTTTTAGAGAAATCTATAGAAAAATCGGAGAATGCCAGCTCGCCGCGGTTGGGGATCTCAAGCGCGTTCAGACAGCGCAGAAGCGTCGTTTTTCCTGAACCGGACGGTCCCAGAATGGCGATGACTTTCCCTTTTTCTATCTCCATATCTATCGTTTTTAAAATTTCATTCTGGCCGAATGATTTATTCAATCCTTTGACGAAAAGCATATCGAAACCTCCTTATTTGGCCACATAACGGTCGAGACGCCGTTCGATCACATGCTGTACGATAGACAGCAAGAAGCAGATGATCCAATAAATAAAGGCGGCTTCAATATAGATGACCAAGATTTGATCAAGGTTTTGCGCACCGATCTCCTGCGCTTTTCTGAACAGCTCCGCGACAAGAATCTGTGACGCGAGAGATGTATCCTTGATCAGGCTGATAAATGTATTTGATAATGGCGGAATGGACACGCGAAACGCCTGCGGCAGGATCACGCGGAACAATGTCTTGCGATAGGTCATGCCGATCGTATAACCGGCTTCCCATTGCCCTTTCGGCACGGATGAAATAGATGCCCGGATGATTTCAGAAGCATAGGCGCCCACGTTTAATGAAAACGCGATGACTGCGCTTGGGAAAGGGTCCAGCGTAATATTAAAGGTCGGGAACAGATAAAAAATGATGAACAATTGAACGAGAAGAGGAGTGCCGCGCACTGCTGATACGTATACGCTGAACACCCATCTCAATGGTTTCATATTTGACATTCTGGCGAGCGCCGTAATCAGCGCGATGATCATTCCGAAAATAAAGGAAAGAATAGTAAGGGGAATCGAGTAATAGATTCCCCCGGAAAGAATCGGCCAGAATGACTGCTGCACCAGGTCCCAAGGAATGGCTGCCGCAATCACCGGCTCGGGCATGTTACTTAGAAACATCTTCGCCGAACCATTTTTTAGCTATTTTAGAAAGAGTCCCGTCCTCTTTCATGTCTTTTAACGCTTTGTTGACGTGAGTCACAAGTTCGCCGCTTCCTTTTCGGAATGCGAAATATGTCTGCTGCGGCTGGCCTGCTTCAAACGCGATTTTCACGTTTTTATTGCCGGACGTTTTTAAGTAGTTCAGTACGGCAAGTTTATCGTTGTAAGTCAGATCAGCGCGGCCCTGCTGAATGAGCTGAAGGGATTGCGCCATGCCTTCAACGCCTTCAACTTTCGCGCCGGCATCTTTCGCTAATTTATTGTAATTGCTTGTTAATGATTGAGCCGCTGTTTTTCCTTTGACATCAGCTTCTTTCGCAATCGTGCTGTCTTTTTTCGTCACGACGACAGCATTTGACGTTGTGTATTTATCAGAAAAATCATATTGGTTCTCACGGCCTGTTTTGCCGACTTGGTTGGCGACGACGTCAAACCGCTTCGAGTTTAAACCGGCAAACATGCTGTCCCATTGCGTTTCTTTGAAGTCAGCTTTCAGACCGAGACGTTTCGCGACTTCTTGAATCACTTCCACATCATATCCGGTCAGTTTATCAGTCTTTTTATCATGGAAGGTAAACGGTTCGTACGTTCCTTCTGTACCGACGGTCAGTACGCCTTTTTTCTTGACAGAAGCCCAAAGATCGCTGTCTTTTGACTTAGATCCGCTGCCCTGTGAGTTTCCGCAGGCTGCAAGCACCGCGATGCTGACCATCATGAATAAAGCGAACAATGCTTTTTTCATCTTCTTTATTCCCCACTTTTCTGAGTAGTTTTATTGAGAAAAAATAGCTCCCAATTGTAAAGGATAACTTTTTTTTAGTATGAGTCAAGTAATTGGTTTTCATGAATGTGAAATCTTCGTGTTTCACGAACAAAATAATTCCAAAAACTGTCTGACCGGCTTCGGGAGATAGCTGTCTTTTCTCCAGATGACAGCCGGCGTCATGACAAACGGGTTGTCTTCAATGATAACCGTTTTGACATGCGAACGCATATGGACGGGAATCATCGTCAAAGGCAGAATGGTGGCGCCGAATCCTGATGATACGAGGCTCAAGAGCGTCGCGGAATCATGGCATTCACAGACAACCCGTAGGTCGAGATCGTACTGTTCACAAACATGGAGGACTTGATCATACACACCCCTTCCATTGACGGTGCGCAAAAGGATCAGAGGCAAAGAGGCGATGTCATTCAGTTTAATCGTTTCACCGCACAGACGTTTCGTATGCTCGGACAGCACCAAGACGCACGGAATGTCTTCAAGTTCCTTCGATTCAATGCCATCGTTTTTAATTAAGGTGGTGGTGACGGCGGCGTCAATCTGCCTGGATTCCAATAGCTCCAGCAGTGAGACGGGTTCATCTTCCCAAATGTTAAAGGTAAGATGCGGATACTGTTCTTTCATCTGTGACACTTTTTCAAGCATGAGCGCGGCGCAGTAAATGGTTGACCCTACGGCAAGCGTGCCGGCCACTTCCTCCTTCAGCTCTTGTACCTCGATAATGGCATCCTCAAACTTATGAAGAATCTCTTTCGCTCTTTTCAAAAAGACATTTCCTTCATATGTAAGGGTCATTTGTTTCTTTTTATTGCGGTCAAACAGGATGACGCCCAATTCATCTTCCAGCTGTTTCAGCTGTCTGCTTAACGGCGGCTGCGCCATATGAAGCTTTTTAGCGGCCGTCGTGATTTTCTGCTCTTGGGCGATGGTGACGAAATAACGCAATTGCCTGATATCCATGAGCAGCGCTCCTTTCTTTTATACCTTTAAGGTATAATACATAGATTTAACTAATATTTTTCATATGGATATATCAGGAGTATGATGGTTTTGACACCATATTTCAAGCGTAAAGGAGGGTCAATATGAAGCTCGTCATCGGAATGACCGGGGCTACGGGGGCCATATTCGGGATCAGGCTTTTAGAATATTTAAAAGCCGCGGAGATCGAAACCCATCTTGTCGTGTCACCTTGGGCAAATGTCACCATCACACATGAAACCGATTATACGTTAAAAGATGTCGAGAAACTGGCGTCCTATACGTATTCTCACAAAGACCAGGCGGCGGCGATTTCAAGCGGCTCGTTTGAAACGGACGGGATGATCATCGCTCCGTGCAGCATGAAATCACTTGCAAGCATCCGCACCGGAATGGCTGATAATCTGCTGACAAGAGCGGCAGACGTCATCCTGAAAGAGCGGAAAAAACTTGTGCTGCTGACAAGAGAAACGCCGCTCAGCCAAATTCATTTAGAAAATATGCTAGCGCTTACAAAAATGGGTTCCGTCATTCTTCCGCCGATGCCGGCCTTTTACAACAAGCCGGCTGACATGGACGAATTGATCGACCACATCGTGTTCCGGACGCTCGACCAGTTCGGGATCCGTCTGCCGGAAGCGAAACGGTGGTACGGAATTGAAAAACAAAAAGGAGGAATCTGATAATGGCCTATCAGGATTTTAGGGAATTTCTCGCCGCTCTTGAAAAAGAAGGGCAGCTGTTGACAGTCAACGAAGAGGTAAAACCGGAGCCGGATCTGGGCGCCGCCGCGCGTGCAGCCAGCAACCTCGGGGATAAAACCCCCGCGCTTTTGTTTAACAATATTTACGGACATCACCATGCGCAGGTCGCCCTGAATGTCATCGGCTCATGGCCGAATCACGCGATGATGCTGGGCATGCCGAAAGATACGCCTGTAAAAGAACAATTCTTTGAGTTCGCCAAACGGTACGATTCATTCCCGGTAGCGGTCAAACGTGAAGAAACCGCGCCGTTTCATGAAAATGAAATTACTGAGGACATCAACCTTTTTGACATCCTTCCGCTATTCAGAATCAACCAGGGGGACGGCGGGTATTACTTGGATAAAGCGTGCGTCATTTCCCGCGATCTTGAAGATCCGGACAATTTCGGCAAGCAGAATGTCGGCATTTACAGAATGCAGGTGAAGGGAAAAGACCGCCTCGGCATTCAGCCCGTGCCTCAGCATGATATTGCGATTCATCTTCGCCAGGCTGAAGAACGCGGCGTCAATCTTCCCGTTACGATCGCGCTCGGCTGTGAACCGGTGATTACGACGGCCGCGTCAACTCCGCTGCTATACGATCAATCCGAGTATGAAATGGCCGGCGCGATTCAAGGGGAGCCCTACAGAATCGTCAAATCTAAGCTGTCTGATTTAGACATCCCTTGGGGCGCCGAAGTCGTTCTGGAAGGAGAGATCCTTGCGGGAGAACGGGAATACGAAGGCCCTTTCGGTGAGTTCACGGGCCATTATTCAGGCGGCCGCAGCATGCCGGTCATCAAAATCAAACGGGTATATCATAGAAATAATCCGATCTTTGAACATTTATACTTAGGCATGCCGTGGACGGAGTGCGATTATATGATCGGCATTAATACGTGCGTGCCGCTTTACCAGCAGCTGAAGGAAGCCTATCCGAACGAAATTGTCGCCGTCAACGCGATGTATACGCACGGCCTGATCGCCATCATCTCAACGAAAACGCGTTACGGCGGCTTTGCCAAGGCGGTCGGCATGCGCGCCCTGACCACGCCGCACGGACTCGGCTACTGCAAAATGGTCATTGTCGTGGATGAGGATGTCGATCCGTTTAACCTCCCGCAAGTCATGTGGGCGCTCTCAACGAAAATGCATCCGAAACACGACGCAGTCATCATTCCTGACCTGTCCGTCCTTCCGCTTGACCCGGGATCCGATCCGGCTGGGATGACACACAAAATGATTCTTGACGCCACGACGCCTGTCGCGCCGGAAACAAGAGGCCATTATTCGCAGCCGCTTGATTCTCCGCTGACAACGAAAGAGTGGGAACAAAAACTGATGGACTTAATGAATCAATAAGAAAGGATGAGTTTGCTATGAAAACATGCCCGCGCTGTGAATCGAAAAAAGGAGAAACCGTCAGCCAATCGCCGGTCAAAGGCGCTTGGGAAATATACCAATGCCAAACCTGCTTTTTCACATGGAGATCCTGTGAACCGGAAAGCATCACCAATCCGGCGGCATTCAACCCAGCATTTAAAATTGATCCGAAAGAAACGGAGACGGCCACACATGTTCCCGCTGTCCCGGAAAGAAAAGCGTAATGCTGACGGAGCACTTGCCGGCGGCGCTTTACACGCTTTTAGACGGAACGGAGCTTGAAAAAAAACAGCACGACGCATTTGTGCTGCAATCCGTGACAAAAGAAGGCCGTCCGCACGCGGCCATGATCAGCGCCGGTGAAATAGTGGCTGTAAGCCGCACAAATCTCCGGCTCGCCTTATGGAAAAACACGACGACCGTAAACAGCCTGCTGCATTCGGGACAAGCTCTTTTCATCGCTTGGCACGGAGGAGCCGCATATTACGTGACATTGGAATGTGCGGCGCTTCCGCCGCTGAAAGAGGCGAAATACGAAAGGGAGCGGTTCAGCTGCCGCGTGATCACCGTCAAGGAAGATCGGGCGAAATACGCGGATCTGACATCCGGACCGGTCATCCGTCTTCACGAGCCGGAAGGTGTCCTGAAGAGGTGGAGCGAAACGCTTGAGGAATTAAAACGATAGACGCACAAAAAAAAGCCTGCGGAACCGTCCGCAGGCTTTTTTAGTTATTGTACGCCTTTCATCGCCCGTTTAATAACAGGAGAAAGAAGTACTAAAATAATACCGAGAATGATCGAAATAAGACCGATTGAGCCGAAGTAGGCCGCTTCAGAAACCTTATCAAACAAACCGACTACTTTTGCGTTCAGGGCTTGACCGCAGGCGTTTGTTAAGAACCACATGCTCATGGTCTGCGCTGAGAAGGCGGCAGGCGCGAGCTTCGTTGTGACGGATAAACCGACCGGTGAAAGGCAAAGCTCGCCAAGCACAACCAAAAGGAAGCTGAGCACAAGCCAAAGCGGGCTCACAAGCTCGCCGCTTCCGCCCATAACCGGAAGCACCATGACTAAAAATGACAGTCCGGCAAGAATAATGCCGATCGCGAATTTAATCGGTGTTGAAGGCTGGCGTTTGCCGAGCTTCAGCCAGATCCAAGCGAACACCGGTGCGAAAATGACGATGAATAATGGGTTCAGAGACTGGAACCATGATGACTCAAGATGTATGCCCGCAAAAGAAAGTCTCGTGCGCTGATCGGCATATAAAGCAAGAATCGTCGCGCCCTGTTCCTGAATCGCCCAGAACATAACCGCCGCAATAAACAGCGGAATATAAGCTGCAAGCCGTGATTTTTCCGTTTTTGTCGCTTTTTTGCTCATGAACATCACAATAAAGTAAATAACCGGAATGGCAATGCCGAGGATACTGACGATGTCAATCACACGCTGGATCGTCAGCCAGCCGGTTTGAATCAGAACGATGATAACCGCTGCTGCAATGATTATTCCGATTCCCGTTCCGATCACTGATGATTTAGAAATCGGATTCGGTACATTGGAGCCTGCTTTGCCGAGGTATTTCTTTCTCGTAAGAGCGAAAACAATCAGTCCGAGGAACATACCGGCCGCGGCGCATCCGAAGCCTAAGTGGTAGTTGTACTTCTGTCCGAGTGTTCCGACAATTAGCGGCGCAAGCAATCCGCCGAGGTTGATCCCCATGTAAAAGATACTGAAACCTGAGTCGCGGCGCTCGTCTTCCTTCGTATATAAAGCTCCGACAACGCTGGATACGTTTGGTTTAAGCAGGCCGGTTCCGATAATGATCAGAGTCATGCTTGTAAAAAACGCCGCCGTACTGCCAGGGAAGGCAAGAGCGATGTGCCCGAACATAATTAAAATTCCGCCGTAAAAAACGGTGTTTGCCGTGCCGAATACCCGGTCGGCCAGCCATCCGCCGATGACGCTCGACATGTATACGAGAGACCCGTATATGGACATGATGGCAACTGCGGTGGTTTTATCAAATCCGAGCCCGCCATGAGCGACTTCCGTGTATAAATAGTAAAGCAGTATAGCTCTCATACCATAGTAGGAGAAACGCTCCCAAAACTCAGTAAAAAACAGTGTGAACAGGCCGCGGGGATGACCGAAAAAGCCTCGTTGCGGCACAGTTTCTGTTATAGATTCCTTTTCAATAGATGCCACCTGAGCCAACCCTTTCTTAAAAAAGTGTATTACAAAAATCATATTCTTATATAATACTTGTGTCAATATAATTTATACTGAATTCAAAAAATTCCAGAATGAAAAGATATTAAAACGTTGAATATAGATGGATTTTCCTAATTCCAATGGCTTATTTTGTCATATAATCTGACTAAACTATCTATATAAACTTTTTTAATAAAATTTAAAGTATGTACAGGCGGAGCGGATTATGACGGAATAAGATGAAATAAGAGAGGAAGGAGGAGATTATTACTTGCCGAATCGTATTTTAGATATAACGGATTGCGGTGTGGCAGCAGACGGGACTGCCGATGTGACGGCCGCCATCAATCAATGCTTGGCCAAGGCTGTCAGCGAGGGCAGTCATACGGTGTTTTTTCCGCCCGGAACATATAAAATCAACGGCACGCTTGGCGGTGACAAAAGCCAGCCGTTTAGGAACGCGGGAATTAATGTGCCGAGCCATCTCTCCATCATCATGGATCCGGAATGCACGATTAAAGTGTCGCCGAACAGCTCCTGGGGTTATTCGGCTTTCTATATAGGCAGGCGGGAAAATGTCACCATCACCGGCGGCCGCATCATCGGGGAACGGGATGAACACACGTATACCAATGTTCCTTTACGGTCAACTCATGAATGGGGGTTTGGCATCTGTATTGAAGGCAGCAGCAATGTGCTGATCGAAAATGTGAAAATATCGAATTTTACGGGAGACGGCATTATTGTCAGCCCGCTCGGTTTAAAAACAAACAGTGATTACGAAACATCAGAACATGTGACCATCCGCCGCTGTGAGATCAGGGAGTCAAGACGGAACAACATTTCAATCACCGGCTGCAATACCATTATGGTGGAAGAATGCGTGATCGAAGACGCCGGGCAAGGGAACGGAACGGCTCCGAAATTCGGAATCGACATTGAATCGTACGGAGAAGGCGATGTTGATTATGAAGAGGCTCTTCACATCACCATCCGAAACAACTTCTTTTACGGAAACGCCGCAAGCTCAGTCACCAACTTTAACGGATATAATGTGTTAATTGAAGGAAATCATTCCGACAACACAATCAGCTACGGATACAGCGCACATACCGTCATTTCCGGGAATGTTCTCTTTTGGTCAAACGGCGGCTCAAGGACCGGAATCGCCGGACAAGGTGTCTCCCAAGGGCAGGACAGCAGCAATGCCGTCATTTCCAACAATCTGATTACCGGTTTTTCCACGGGAATAGATGTAAGAGGAAAAAGCGTCCTGGTCACTCACAACAAAATCAATCAATTTGAAAATGCGGGTATTTCCGTCTATCAGGCGGAAGATGTGACCGTTGACGGCAATGTCATTGAAAACGGACGTTCCGAAACGAGACGAAGCACGGGGATGCGGGCGACGCTCTCGGACAACGCCGTCTTTATGAATAACACACTGAATCAGGTAACAGACGGAATCAGCATGTCAGCCGGCAATATCACCGTAAAACAGAATGTGCTGAAATCATTCAGCCGGGGCATATGGGTCACAGGCGGAAATGCCGTCATTGAAGGAAATACGCTCATCCCGAATGCGTTTCAGGGCGCCGCGGAGTCCTATGCCGTATCTGTTACAAATGACGCCAGGGCTGTCATCAAGGGAAATCTCTTCAAAAGCTACAAAAACTACCCCATTTTCAGTTCAACATCCTCAGGGACCTCTGTCATCGGCAACCGCTTTGAATCATCACCGCTTATCGTTACCGTGTATCTGAACTCAGGCACGCATGAAGTCATAGACAATACGATCACGATCAACCGAACGGCGGGCAGCCCGATCGGCATCTATTTGAACGGTGCCTCCAATTCCCTCATTTCGGGCAATACCATCAACAACCTTTCCGCCGCTTCTGCTTCCGCCATCCAAACCAGTTCCTCGGCAAGCACCAAAATCATCGGCAATCGCATTATCAAAGGCATCATTGTGAAACACACGACAGATACGGAAATCGGAAATATCGTCATCTGAAAACAATCCCCGCCGGAAAAATAAAAAGAACACATGAACTCCGACAAAGGGAGGGATGTGTTCTTTTTTGACACCATACAGACGTCTGTCAGGCATCTTTTTTACCTGATTTATATAAAGCCAGCATTTCTTTCATTAAAAAGAGGGCGAAGAAAAACAGCATCAGCCATTCCGAGAAGGTCATCAATTTAAAAGCGGACAGGTTGTTTCGAACCGCTCCATAGAGACTGAATCCTTGCAGCATATCCATTCCTATCGAAATCATCAGACAGAAAGCCAGCAAAAAAATTGAAACCCCCAATATTTTCATGCACATCACTCTCCCTTTTTATCCTTTTCGATTACGCAAAACTTATACAGACTATCCGCCGTGCATAATCTTTTGCCGTACAGGAAGAATATGAAAAAAACAAGGAAAGGTTTTTTGCGATATGCCGCCATTTTTTAAGCAGAAGAAACGAAAAAAAGACGATCAAAAGAACGGTGACAATGAAGACAGAAAAGAAGCGGAAACCAAATCAGATAAAGAGCGGGAAGAGCCGATCTCCATCAGCTTAAAGGAAAATATGAAGAAGCTGTCTGAGAGATTCGGCAACAGTGCCGATGTCGTCATCCGCCGGCTGAAAATCGGAAAAGAAGAGCTTCCGGCAGCGATCGTGTATATCGCCGGTTTGGTAGACGAGCAGCTTGTCAGCCAATCCCTGCTGGAGGATTTAATTGACATCCCGTCCGTTCAGCCGGAACAGGCGGTCTGCCTGATATATGAAAAAACGCTTGCGATCGGCGGAGTAAAAGAGGAAGAGAAATGGAAAAGCCTTTATGCCGGGCTGGTGGCGGGCAGCACGCTCATTTTTGTCGACGGGGCTGACAAGGCGCTGATCGCCAGCACGGAAGGAGGAGAGCAACGGTCCATTGAAGAACCGAGCACCCAGGTGTCCTTCCGCGGACCGCGGCAGGGATTCACTGAATCCCTGCAAACCAATATTTCCATGATCCGCAGGTATGTAAAAAATCCTGATGTATGGGTGGAAAAAATGGAGATCGGGCACGAAACGAATACGGACGTCGCGCTGATGTATATTAACGGAATCTGTGAAAAAAAGCTGGTTAAGGAAGTCCGCAGTCGGCTGAAGCACATTGACATCGACAGCATTCTGGAATCCGGCTACATTGAACAGCTTATTGAAGACGCGCCGTTTTCCGTATTTCCCACTGTGTATCATACGGAACGGCCGGACGTTGTGGCGGGGAATCTGCTGGAGGGAAGATTTGCGATTATTGTGGACGGAACGCCGTTTGTTCTCATCGCGCCAGCCTTATTCATTCAATTTTTTCAATCGGTTGAGGATTATTATTCCCGATTTGATATCGCTACGAGCATCCGGCTGCTTCGGGTTTTGATTTTCTTCATTTCGCTGGTGGCGCCGGGGATTTACGTGGCGGCGACGACCTTTCATCAAGAAATGATTCCGACGCAGCTGCTGATCGTCATCGCGGCCCAGCGGGAGACCGTGCCGTTTCCGGCCGTAATTGAAGCGCTGACGATGGAAGTGGCCTTCGAGATTCTCAGGGAAGCGGGCGTCCGTCTTCCGAGAGTGGTCGGCTCCGCCGTTTCCATAGTCGGAGCGCTTGTCATCGGCCAGGCTGCTGTACAGGCCGGCATCGTCTCCCCGGCCATGGTGATCGTTGTCGCGCTGACGGCGATTGCCAGCTTTGCGACTCCGGCTTTTGACATGGCGATATCTGCGCGCCTGATCCGTTTTGTCTTTATTCTGATCGCGGCCGTCATGGGATTTTACGGGCTGATTCTGGGCATTATCATAATGTTTGTCCATCTGTGCGGACTGCGTTCGTTCGGTTTTCCGTATATGTCCCCGCTCGCTCCTTTGACCCCGGGCGGGCTGAAGGATTCCATTTTCCGCGCTCCGTTATGGGCGGATGAAAAAAGGCCGGAGCTGCTCGTGCAGAAAAACAACAGGCGCCAAGGGGAACATCAAAGACCGAAACCGGAGACCTCCAGAGGAATGGTTAATAAAGATGTAGAAGAGGGCGGCGGCAATGAAAAGACGTAAATGGATACTCCTCCTTTGTACGATGGTTTCCCTTATGTTTGTATCAGGATGCTGGGATAAAAGAGAGCTGACCGATTTGGCCGTAATCTCCGCCATCGGTATTGACCGTACCGAATCGGGAAAATATGTCCTTCACTTTCAGATTATCAACCCGGGAAACGTAGCCGGCGGCCTGCAGGGCGGCGGAGCGGGAGACCGGCCGCCGGTTTCCGTCTATTCCGTGTCCGGAGACAATATGACGGAAGCTTTGAGAAAAGCCTCGATGAAGGTGTCCAGAAGGCTCTATTTTGCGCATACGAATCTTGTGGTGTTCAGTGAAAAGCTCGCGAAAGAGGAAGGACTCAATTTTATTCTGGACAATCTTGACCGTGATACCGAATTCAGAACAACCGCAACCGCGGTTATTGCGCATAATTGCAATGCTGAAGACATTATTAAAGTGCTGACGCCGATTGATAAAATCCCTTCCAATAAAGTGAACAAGACGCTCAGCTTCACACAGGAACAATACGGCAGAGTCGTGAAAACAAGCCTTCAGGACGTTCTGATTGATCTTGCTTCTCCGACCGGGTCGCCGTTTATTCCGGGTTATGAAATGCACGGAGACGATAAAGCCGGCCCTACGATGGAAAATACGCAGACGACTGAACCGAAAGCGGTGCTGTCAGCGGACGGGCTGGCAGTGTTCAAAAAGGATGGGAGACTGGATTACTGGATTGAGGATGACGACAGTGTCGGCGCTGTATGGCTGCTGAACAAAATCAAGCATACGTTTATCAATGCGGATTGGAAGAACGTGAAGCATGCAATCAGTCTGCAGGTCACCCGTCAGAATACAAAGGTGACGGCTACTTTTCAGGACGGAAAACCGCATATTCACGTTCGTGCTCAGGTTGAAGGGCTGGTGGACGCTGTCAGATACCCTTTCCATCTGTCTGATCCGAAAGTGATCATGGTCATGCAAAAGGCGCTCAGCACGCAGCTTGATAGAGATATCACCAAATCACTTGAAGATATTAAAGCCCATAAGAATGATTTCGTCGGGTTCGGAGACCTGATCTATCGGAAACATCCGGACAAATGGAAAAAGCTCGAAGGGAAATGGGATGAAGAAATTTTCCCCAACCTCCCCGTGGACGTAAAAACGGAAGTCATTATCAGAAGAACGGGCTTGCGGAATAATCCTCTCTCAGACAAGCTTGATCACGATTGATTTGAGGAGAAAGGAGCGAAGCGTATGGAAAATGCGAAAATCGGCACACGCCAGCTGTTTGTGATGATCATTTTGTTTGAATTGGGCAGTTCGTTATTGATCCCGCCGGGCACGATGGCCGGGCGGGATGCATGGCTGTCCGTGCTTCTCGGGTGCGTTACCGGTCTCGGACTTTTCTACGTATATCAGGCGCTGTATCAATATTTTCCTGAGTCCTCTCCGAGAGATTACATGACCGAACTGATCGGCAGGCATCTGAGCTGGGCGGTCTCTCTTCTTTATATTCTCTATTTTGCTTATATCGCCGCCCGCATATTGAGGGATTTTGGCGAAATGCTTGTCACCTTCGCATATCAGGACACGCCCCTTCTAATTGTGAATGGCATGCTGATGCTCGCCGCGATATTTGCGGTCAGAAAGGGAATTGAAGTCATAGCGAGAGCCGGCGAGCTGCTGTTTAGCATTATGTATTTCCTGACGGCCATCGGGCTGATCCTCATTATCAGCTCCGGTACGATAAACCTGAGATTTCTCCAGCCTGTTTTAGCGGACGGGATGGGGACGGTCATTTATTCCGTATTTAAACAGACCATGTTCATCCCTTTCGGTGAATTGATCGTGTTTGTCATGATATTCCCCTACTTAAAAGATCGGAAAAAGGTGAAGAAAACAGGGGTTCTGGCGATTATCATCAGCGGTCTGTTTTTGGCGATGTCAGTGGCGATTAATATTTGTGTGCTTGACGTCAACTTAATGCTCCGCTCTCAATTCCCGCTGCTGAGCACCATACAGACGATTAAAGTGGAAGAGTTTTTAGACCGGCTGGATGTCTTTTTCATGCTCGTGCTCGTCATCGGCGGTTTTTTCAAAGTCAGCCTTTTTACATATGCGGTTGTCGTGGGCGTGTCCACGCTGTTTAAAGAAAAAAATCCGTCCCAGCTGGCCTTTCCGGTCGGATTGGGGGTGCTGATTCTCTCCATCAGCATCGCAAGCAATTTGTCGGAACACATGAACGAAGGGTTAAAAATTGTCCCGATCTATATTCATCTTCCGTTTCAAGTGCTGTTCCCCGTCTTGCTGCTTATCATTGCCGTCATCAAGAAAAAAGTCAAAGGGAGCGTCTATACAGTTTCGAAGAAATAACCCGGCCGGTGCGCCGGGTTATTTTTAAAATCATGATTTTTTTCTTAATGCATTGACAAACTTGCCTGACAATTGTACATTTTGATTTATTCTTATAAATTTAATAGGAAATATAGGTTTAGTGGTGTTAATATGTTCCGCACCGCATTTCATTATAGAAGGAGATCGTCATGACAAAGAAAAAAGAAATCAAACTCGGTGTGTTTCTCGCAGGCACCGGCCATCATGTCGCCTCTTGGAGACATCCTGAGGCGCCGGCGGACGCGAGCATGAATTTGGATTATTTCAAAGAACTGGCGAAAACAGCGGAGCGGGGGAAATTGGACATGCTGTTTTTGGCGGACAGTTTATCAATAGACAGCAAATCGCATCCGAATGTGCTGACGCGCTTTGAGCCGTTTACCCTGCTGTCGGCGCTGGCTCAGGTCACATCCCGCATCGGTCTGACGGCGACCGCGTCTACCACATACAGCGAACCGTTCCATATCGCGAGACAATTTGCATCGCTGGATCATCTTTCCAACGGCCGCGCGGGCTGGAATGTCGTCACATCATCAATTGAAGCGACCGCGCTTAATTTCAGCGGCGAAACGCATCTTGAGCATCATCTCAGATATCAGCGCGCGGAAGAATTCGTGGAAGTCGTCAAAGGATTATGGGATTCGTGGGAGGAAGACGCCTTTATCCGCGACAAAGAGTCAGGGACATTTTTCGAAAAAGACAAAATGCATGAATTGAATCATAAAGGAACCTATTTTTCAGTGAGAGGGCCGTTGAATGTCGCCCGCACACCTCAAGGACGCCCGGTCATTATTCAGGCTGGCTCATCAGGAGACGGAAAGGCGCTGGCAGCCAAAACCGCGGAGGTCATTTTTACCGCGCAAAATCATCTGGAATCCGCGCAGGAATTCTATCAATCTATTAAAGAACAAGCGGCTTCTTACGGCCGGGATCCTGAAAAAATCGCGATCATGCCGGGGATTTTTCCCGTTATCGCCGATACCGAAGAAGAAGCGCGGGCCAAATATGAAGAGCTTCAAGACCTCATCATCCCGTCTGTCGGCCTGAACATTCTGCAAAACTATCTGGGCGGCGTCGATCTTTCCGCCTACCCGCTTGACGGCCCGCTGCCTGAATTGGATGCGGAAGCGTCAAATGCCGTTAAAAGCCGGTTCAAGCTCGTTCAGGAGATGGCCAAACGCGATAACATGACCATCCGCGAATTGTACAAATATGTGGCGGGTTCAAGAGGCCATCACATCTTTGTCGGAACGCCTGAACAGCTTGCCGATAAGATGGAGGAATGGGTCGAAAAACAAGCTTGTGACGGCTTCAACATCATGCCGCCGCTGCTGCCTGAAGGTCTCACTCTTTTTGTAGACAAAGTGATTCCGATTTTACAAGAGCGGGGCGTGTTCAGAAAAGAGTATGAAGGAACGACGCTGAGAGAACATTTCGGACTGGAAAAACCGGCAAACCGATATGCTGATTAAAGGAGGGCTCATTATGTCAAAACGATACCGGCTCGCAACTGAAGCGGACGCTGATGAACTGCTTTCACTGACACTGAGGGCATATGAACCGATCCGCAAGCTCGGCATCAACTTTGCCGCGGCAACGGCGGATAAAGAGCTCGTTTTGAATAACATACAAAAAAACGCCTGTTACGTTCTGGAGGAAGACGGACGCATCGTGGCGACGATTTCTTTGCGGATGCCGTGGGGGCCGAATCCCGGTCCGTACGGTGTCCCTCATATTTGGTGGTTCGCCGTCGACCCTGAAACCGGAAAAAAAGGGACGGGCTCAGACATGCTGGAGTGGCTGGAGAATACAGTGCTCCGCGATACATTAAAAGCGCCCTTCGTATCATTGGGCACAGCGGACAAGCATCCGTGGCTGATCGGCATGTACGAGCGGAAAGGCTACGTCCGCGCAGGCGAAAAGGATTTAGGAAAAGGGCACATCACCATCTATTTAAAAAAACAATTGCACGATTAACATAGAAATAGGAAAAGGCGGGATTTCAATGAAGAAGAAAACATGGGCTTTGCTGCTGTCTGCCGCGCTTTTGGCGGTCTTAACAGCATGCGGAAACGGAAAAGAAAGCGAAGGCGGCGATAACGTACTGCATGTCGGCGCCACGGGACAAAGCTATCCGTTCGCATATAAAGAAAACGGCAAGCTGACGGGCTTTGACGTGGATGTCATGGAAGCCGTAGCAAAAAAAATCAACATGAAACTGGACTGGAAGCTGCTTGAATTCAGCGGACTGATGGGAGAGCTCCAGACCGGCAAACTCGACACCATCTCAAACCAGGTCGCTGTCACGGACGAACGCAAGAAAACGTATAACTTCACAGAACCGTATTCGTATGCGGGCACTCAAATCGTCGTCAAAGACGATAACAAAGACATCAAATCAGTCAATGATCTAAAAGGAAAAACAGTGGCGGCCGTTCTCGGCTCAAACCATGCGAAAAACCTTGAAAGCAAGGACCCGGATAAAAAAATCAACATTAAAACGTATGAAACACAAGAAGGTACGCTGAAAGACGTGGCTTACGGGCGCGTTGACGCTTACGTAAACAGCCGCAGCGTTCTGATCGCCCAAATCAAAAAAACCGGTCTGCCTCTGAAACTAGCAGGAGAGCCGATTGTCTATGAAAAAGTCGCTTTCCCGTTTGCGAAGGATGCGGCTCACGATAAAATCCGCAAAAAAGTAGACAAAGCCATTGAAGAACTGCGGAAAGACGGCACGCTGAAAAAGCTGTCTGAAAAGTACTTTAAAGAAGATATCACAACGGAAGCAAAGCATTAAGAAACGGCGGTGAAAATCGAGAATGAACAGCATTGATTGGGGATTTATGTTTTCAGCTTTTCCCGCGTTAATCGAAGCCCTGCCGATCACATTACTAATGGCCGTCGCGGCCATGGTATTTGCCGTGATCGGCGGCCTTATATTAGCGCTTATCACAAAAAATCGTATTCCTGTGCTTCACCAGCTGTCAAAGGTGTATATTTCATTTTTCCGGGGCGTGCCGACGCTCGTCCAGCTTTTCTTAATTTATTACGGCCTGCCTCAGCTGTTCCCCGGAATGAGCAAGATGACGGCGTTAACGGCGGCGATTATCGGGCTAAGCCTGAAAAATGCCGCCTACCTCGCTGAAATTTTCCGCGCCGCGCTCAACTCAGTCGATGAGGGGCAGCTTGAAGCCTGCCTGTCCGTCGGAATGACAAAATCACAGGCATACAGACGGATCATTTTCCCGCAGGCCGTCAGAAACGCGCTTCCCGCGACGGGAAATACGTTTATCGGGCTGTTAAAAGAAACATCGCTCGCCTTTACATTAGGAGTGATGGAGATGTTCGCCCAAGGAAAAATGTACGCATCAGGCAATCTCAAATATTTTGAGACGTATTTAGCCGTTGCGATCATGTACTGGATTCTTACGATTATTTACAGCGTGCTGCAGGATCTGCTCGAACGGGCGATCAGCAAGCCTTATCGCACATAGGAGGAGGCTCAGGATGATACAAGTCAGACATATTCGAAAAGCATTTAAAGACCTTACCGTACTTGACGGAATCGATCTTGAGATCAAAAGCGGCGAAGTCACGGCCATTATCGGCCCGTCCGGCTCAGGAAAATCAACGCTCCTCCGCTGTCTGAATCTGCTGGAGCGCCCGGATGACGGCATCATTGAAATCGGTGATGCCAAGCTGAATGCAGCGTCCTATTCGCGCAAAGATGTACACAAGCTTCGCCAGCAGACGGCGATGGTGTTTCAGAATTACAACCTGTTCAAAAACAAAACCGCGCTGCAAAACGTGACAGAAGCACTGATCACCGCGCAAAAGAAACCGAAAAAAGAAGCGGAACAGATCGGTATGGATCTATTGCGGCAAGTCGGTTTAGAGCAAAAAGCGGACAGCTACCCGATTACGATGTCAGGCGGGCAGCAGCAGCGGATCGGCATTGCTCGCGCCTTGGCAGTTGACCCTCACGCGATTTTACTGGATGAACCGACTTCGGCCCTTGACCCTGAGCTTGTAACCGGTGTGCTTCAAGTCATCAAATCAATTGCCGAAAAACAGACAACCATGGTCATCGTCACACATGAGATGGCTTTTGCGCGTGAAGTGGCCGACCAGGTCATTTTTATGGCGGACGGACGCATCATCGAGCAGGGAACACCGGAAGAGCTGTTTGACAATCCGCAGAACGAACGGACGAAAAAATTTATAAAGCAAGTGGGAGAGCCTGCTGAGCTTGTATAGGAAGGGACGAAGAAGAAATGGCAAGAGAAACGTATGAATCATTAAACAAACGTTTAATCAATATCCGCCGCGACCTTCATGAACACCCTGAGCTGTCAGGCGAGGAATACGAAACGACGAATAAAATCCGCCGCTGGCTGGAGGAAGAGGGTATCACGGTTGTTGATGTTCCGAAACTTCAAACCGGAGTGATCGCCGAAATCAAAGGAGACAAAACCGGCCCCGTCATCGCCGTCAGAGCGGACATTGACGCATTGCCGATCGAAGAGAAAACAAACCTTCCGTTTGCTTCGCGAAACAGCGGCGTCATGCATGCCTGCGGCCACGACTTCCATACGGCATCTATTCTCGGCACGGCTTTCTTATTAAATGAGAGAAAGCACGAGCTGAAAGGAACGGTGCGGTTTATTTTTCAGCCCGCGGAAGAAATCGCCGCCGGAGCGAGACAGGTCATTGAAGCCGGCGCGCTTGACGGTGTATCGGCAATATTCGGCATGCATAACAAACCCGACCTCCCCGTCGGCACGGTCGGCCTGAAAGAAGGCCCGCTGATGGCGAGTGTGGACCGCTTTGAAATCACTGTTAAAGGAAAAGGCGGCCACGCCGGAATCCCTGATAACAGCATTGATCCGATTCAGGCGGCAGGGCAGATCATCGGCGGCCTGCAATCAGTTGTCAGCAGAAATATCAGCTCGCTTCACAATGCCGTCGTCAGCATCACAAGAGTTCAAGGCGGCAGCTCTTGGAATGTCATCCCGGACCATGTTGAAATGGAAGGCACCGTCCGGACGTTTCAAAAAGAAGCGCGTGACGCTGTTCCGAAACATATGAAGCGGGTTGCCGAAGGAATCGCGGCCGGATTCGGGGCAGAAGCCGAATTCCGCTGGTATCCTTATCTTCCGTCAGTGGTAAACGACGCCCGTTTCATCCAGGCGGCGGAACAGACGGCTGAAGATCTCGGGCTTCAAACGGTTCGGGCAGAACAGTCTCCCGGCGGGGAAGACTTCGCGTTATATCAAGAAAAAATCCCCGGCTTCTTCGTCTGGATGGGAACAAACGGAACGGAAGAATGGCACCATCCCGCCTTCACACTCGACGAAAAAGCACTCCCGCAAGCGGCTGAGTTTTTCGCCCGGCTGGCCGTCAATGTATTGGAGCAGACGGAATGAATACGGAACATCTGACGGCCGGGCTTGCTCAGGCCGTCATGTCGTCTGTACCGGAAACGTCCGCCGAAGCGATGAAAGAAGCGCGCAAAGGCCTGCTTGATTTTACAGCGGCAGCCTTTGCCGGGAGACGGGATAAAGGCATTGAGAAGCTGATAAAACTGGCCGAAGAAGAAGGCGGGACGCCGACAGCTCCGCTTATCGGCAGAAATCAAAAAACAACGCCGTCCCAATCCGCGCTGATTAACGGATTCATCGCCCATGCGCTTGATTTTGACGATGTTCATTCTGATGTAAGAGGACATCCGAGCGCGGTCATCCTTCCGGCTCTGATCGCAGCGGCATCATCCGGCCATATAGACAAAACCCGTTTTCTCGGTGCTTACGTGACAGGCATCGAAGTGATGGCGCGGCTCGGTCAGTCAGCGGGGAGACACCATTACGAGAAAGGCTGGCACAATACGGGAACGTTAGGCGCGATTGCGGCGGCCTGCGCCGTCGGTTTCGCGGAGAACCTCAATCAAAATGAATTGCAAAAAGCGATCGGATTTGCGGCCGCCCGTTCCGGAGGCATGCGGGTGCAGTTCGGGACAGAAATGAAGCCGCTTCATGCCGGACTGGCCGCTCAAGCCGGGTTGTTCGCCGTAAAGCTTGCGAAGGCCGGTTTTGGCGGGTCGGATCATGCGCTTGACGGGGAGAAAGGCTTCTTCGGGCTGTACGGCGATCTTGAACGGGCAGAAACCGTGCTTTTAAACGGGTGGGGAAAACCTTGGCGGATTGTGAGCCCTGGGCTTTGGTTTAAGGTTTATCCGTTTTGCTCGGCGGCCCATCACGCGGCGGACGCCATTCTCAAGCTGAAGGCTGAGCACGGCCTCACTTTCGGCCAAATGGAACGGACCGACGTTATTTATCCGCCGGGCGGGGATGCCGCATTGACAGAACGGCGCCCGAAAACAGGCGAAGCGGGGCGCTTCAGCGTGGAATATGTGATTGCCCTGGCTCTGCACGGTAAAGATTTTTCAGCAAAACACTTCACCTCCGAGCCGATTCCGGAATCCCTTCAAAAGGGGTTTGCGAGGATTCACCGAAGCTATGATGATCAAATTCAGCCGGCTGACAACGCCGTTCCGAAGGGCCGTTTTACAATTGTACGGGTCACGGCTTCCGGCAATCATGTCTATGAAACACGTATCGACTGTCCGAAGGGAGCGCCGGGAAACGGTCTTTCTGAAAAAGACATTGAAGACAAACTCCGGCTCGCTTTGCCGGGGGAAGAGGAAAAGGCGGAAGAATTGATCAAAGCAGCCGGTCAATCAAATATTGAACGCTATTTACAGCTGATATAAATAAAAAAGCGAGGGGATGCAGCCCTCGCTTTTTTTACGTTCACTTCTATTGAATAGGGGGATATAGGGTGCGCCCCTGTCTGCGCTGGCAGGGGCGCGGTATCAGGACAAGGCCGTGCCGTTTTCTTTTACTGTGAAACTTCCTCTTGATAAGCGGATGTTGATATCAGACACTTTGGCAATTTGTTCGTCGTGCGTAACCATGATGACGCATTTGCCGCCTTTATGCGCCAGATCCTGAAAGAGCCGGACGATTTCCTTTGACGTATCTTCGTCGAGGTTTCCCGTCGGCTCGTCCGCGCAAATCAAATCCGTGTCACAGCAGAAAGCCCGCGCAATTGAAACGCGCTGCTGCTGTCCGCCGCTTAATGTCAGCACCCGCTGACGGGCCTGCTGTTCGGTGATGCCGACTTTATTCAGCATGCTGAGCGCGAACGCATCTTTGTTCTTCTCCTTAGATCCGGTAATCTCCATCGCCGTTGTGACGTTCTGGAGCGCCGTCATATACGGAATCAGATTATAAGATTGAAAGACGATAGAGACATATTGATTTCTGAATTTGGTTAATCCGATTTTGGAGATGTCTTCGCCGTTATAAAGGATGCTTCCCTCTTTAGGTGTGTCAAGGCCGCCCGCCAGAGACAGAAACGTGGTTTTTCCCGTTCCGGAGGCGCCGGCAATTGTATAAAACTTCCCTTTTTCAAAGCTGATCGTTATATCCTGAAACAGCGGCTGTGATTTATCTTGGTACCAGTAGCCAGTCTGTTGAAAGGTTAATAGGCTCATTATGCTGCCTCCTCTTATTCCTGCTTGGTCAGGATCGTTTTAGGGTGAAGCCGCATGACTGATACAGACGGCAGTAATGTGGCGATGACGGCAATTGCGACGCCGATCCCGCCGAGAATCAGAAGGTCATTCAGCGAAACGTTTACCTGCATTGTACTGATGACATCTGCACCGGATGAATGCTGACCGAACATGCCGCCTCCCCGCGGCATTTCTCCGCTGCCCCAGCCGCTTGTTTGCTGCTGTGAATTATCGGCTGAGCTGACCTGCTGGGAAAGAAGCTGATTTCCCAGCTGATTCGCCACAAGGCTGCCCGTGACGGATGCGATCCCGATGGCGATAACCGCGACAATCAGAATTTCCGTTAAGAATTGTCCGATGAGCTTCCGGCGCTTTTCGCCGATCGCCATCAAGACACCCATTTCATACTTGCGTTCCCTGATCGACATCATCACGATCAACCCGAGAATGACCGCGCCCGCGATGGATACAAGGTACACCACGTTTTTAGAAAATGACGCGACATTTTCAATCGGGCCGACCATTTGCTGATACACCTGATCATTTGTCGTCAGCGTGTAGGTTTTATCACCTATAGATGTTTTTTTCGCAGCCGCAACGAATGAATCAATATATTTTGCATCATCCATATAATAAACGGCTGAGCTGATTTTGCTTTTGTTATCAGACCCTTTTAACGCCGCCGCGGCGGTGTAAGGCGTATAGATTTTATTGTCAGGATTTAAGAATGAAAAATGCTCTGCCTGATCGTCTCCTGATGATGTTGTTTTATAGATTCCCACAATTTTAAGCTTCGTTTTTACAGAATCATCCGTTGCTGAGGAAACCGTAATGGAGCCGCCGACCTTCAGCTTGTTTTGATCCGCCAGCGTTTCATTAATCACGGCGACTTTTGCGTCCGCATCTGCTTTTGTGATGGCGCGGCCGTCAGTGATTTTTGAGCTCCCGCCTGTGAAATCATCAAGCAACACCGTAGAGAGCACGCCTTCGACCGAAATGTCCGCTGAAATCATCTGTCTTCCGCCGCCTTGAAAACGTCTTCCGCCGGAACTGTTATCGGCTGAGTCGCCTGAGCTTTTTATCGCGTCAAAGCTTTCTGCGTTTGCTGACGCTGTCGTGAGAAAGTTGTAATTTTTAACATGCTGTAAGGATGTAAGCTTCTTGGCATCCGAGACGGAAATCGGCGTTGATTCAAACGTCCTCTTTTCACCGTCTTTTTGCTGCTGCGTCATTTGCTTTTGGCGGTCAGCCTGGAGTGTGACACTCCCGCCGAGCTGCTGCCTTGCCAGTTCGCTTGATTTCTTTGCCGCTGACTGGATCGTAAGACCGGACAGGACAAAAATGCAAATCACTGAAAACACAACCAGCTGCATAAACGTTTTTCCCTTTTTTGCCTTCATGCTCCAAAAGGCTCTTTTAATAAAGTTCATGTCTGTTCCTCCATGTGGGTGTCATATATTGTGAAAACACCCTTCTTTAGAACCGGTTATCCGATATGTATATAGTAGGAGAAATGTATGAAAAAAATATGAACAAACTATTTCCGGGTGATGAAATAAAAACTAACAATTGTGAAACGCGAAAATATCCGGGTAAAATGGTGCTATTATAAGTAAAAGCGTCAAGATAAGCGGAGGAACCAATGAAGATATTAATGATAGAAGACAATATAAGCGTATGCACCATGACGGAAATGTTCTTTTTTAAAGAAGGATTTGAAGCCGAATTTGTCCATGACGGAGTGGAGGGCTATCAGCGGTTCACAGAAGAGGAGTGGGATTTGGTCATCTTGGACATTATGCTTCCGTCTATGGATGGAGTGACGATCTGCCGAAAAATAAGAGAGACGAGCAGTGTGCCGATTATTATGCTGACCGCAAAGGACACGGAGTCTGATCAGGTGATCGGGTTTGAGATGGGGGCTGACGACTATGTCACCAAGCCGTTCAGCCCGCTGACGCTTGTAGCGCGAATTAAAGCGGTGATCAGAAGATACCGGGCGACGGGGCAGGCCGTAAAAAGCGATGACTTGATCGAAACAGCGTGTTTTTCAATCAATAAGAAGACGCGGGAAGTGTTTCTGCACGGAAAACCTGTCGAGAATCTGACGCCGAAGGAATTTGATCTGCTCTTTTATCTCGCGCAGAACCCGCGCCAGGTTTTTTCAAGAGAGCAGCTGCTTGAGCAGGTGTGGGGCTATCAATTTTACGGCGATGAACGTACGGTTGATGTTCATATTAAACGGCTGCGCAAAAAACTGTCCAGTGACGAAAAAACGTTTTTATACACGGTGTGGGGGGTAGGATATAAATTTGATGAGGATTAAATACTTATATCAGCTGCTGCTGAGCCATGTCAGCATTTTGATTTTGGCCTTTTTCATCATCATTTCCCTGTTTTCGCATTTTGTAAAAGATTTTGCGTATCAAAATAAAGTGGATGAGCTGTCTTCTTACGCCCAGCAGATCACAAGTGAGCTGAACGGACGCGATCTTGATCTGCGCCGCCTGTATCCGTATCAGGACATGTTAAAAACGCGCGAGACAAGGTTTATTATTTTTGATGAACATCAGCGGCCTTACTTTTTTCCTGACGATATGCCGCCGCGCGAGAAGCTGAAAAGTAAAGAGTGGCACATGCTGAAGCAAGGGAAAACCGTTCAGATCAGAGCGGAGGTGAATCGTTTTAATACGGAAGGCTTAGAAGTATCGCTCGTCGCAAAACCGCTTTTTATCAACGGTCAATTTAAAGGCGCGGTGCTGCTCGTGTCTCCCGTCAAAGGGGTCGAGCAGATGATCAGCCAGGTCAACCGCTATATGATTTACGCGATTATCAGCACCCTTATCATCACGATTTTGTTAAGCTGGCTTTTATCTAAGTTTCACGTCAAGCGGATTCAGACATTGCGGGATGCGACGGGAAAAGTGGCTTCCGGTGATTACGATATTTCGCTCAAGAACAGCGGCGGCGATGAAATCGGCATGCTGGCGTTAGATTTCAATACGATGGCTAAAAATCTGAAGCAATCGAGAGAGCAGATTGACCGCCTTGAAAAGCGGAGGCGCCAATTTATCGCCGATGTTTCCCATGAGCTGAGAACGCCTCTGACGACCATTAACGGGCTGGTGGAGGGCCTTAACAGCAACACCATCCCGGAAAAAGATAAAGAGAAATGCTTCTCGCTGATCAGCGAAGAAACGAAGCGGATGCTCAGGCTCGTGAAAGAAAACCTGGATTATGAAAAAATCAGATCCCAGCAGATCAAGCTGGACAAGCTGAGTCTGCCGCTCATCGAGGTGTTTGAGATTATTAAAGAGCATCTCAATCAGCAGGCCGAGGAAAAACAAAACCGGCTCCGGATTGAAGCAGGGGACGGCGTCAAAGTGTTCGCCGATTATGACAGGCTGATCCAGATTCTCGTCAACATTACGAAAAACAGCATTCAATTTACGCAAAACGGAGACATTACGCTGCGCGGGTATGAAGGCTATAAGGAAACGGTTATTGAAATTGAAGACACCGGAATCGGTATTTCGAAAGAAGAAATCGAGCACATATGGGAGCGTTTTTATAAGGCGGATGTGTCCCGAACGAATACGGCATACGGCGAATACGGACTCGGCCTGTCCATCGTCAGGCAGCTCGTCGAAATGCACAAAGGCACGATAGACATTGAAAGCGAAAAGGAAAAAGGCACAACCTTTACAATCCGCCTTCCGCTGAATACGAAACATGAATCATGTTAAAACCGGCAGTCCTGTTTGGCTGCCGGCTGTTTCATCTTCACTGCGCAAAATTGCGCTCTGCCGAAACAAAGTTTGCGTGTTTTTCGGGATGGAAAGACACGGAAACGTGATAAAATAACTGGTAAACAGGTCTTGGATGGGGAGGGTGAAGGAATGAAGAGCGGGTTAATTCCTTCTTCAGCAGTCGGGCAGAAGATTAACGAGTGGTATCGATACATAAGAACATTCAGCGTGCCGGATGCGGAGATCTTGAAGGCCGAGATCAAACAAGAGCTTGACCATATGGAGCCTGATTCGAACTTGGTGCTTTATTATTCCCTCATGGAATTTCGCCATCAGCTGATGCTGGACTACTTGGAGCCGCTGGAAAAACTGAAGATAGAAGACCAGCCGACCCTGTCGGAAATTCTTGATAACATTGATAACAGCCAGGCCGGCCTCAAAGGGCTTCTCGATTATTACGTCAACTTTTTCAAAGGCATGTTTGAATTTGATAAAAGAGAATTTATATCAGCGATTACGTATTATAAACAGGCTGAGAAAAAACTGGCCTTCGTATCGGACCACGTGGAGCGGGCAGAGTTTTATTTTAAGGTGGCCGAAGCTTATTATCATATGAAACAAACGTATTTTTCTTTGATACATATAAAGAATGCTTATGAAATTTACGTAGAGCAGGACACATACAACGTCCGGATCATTCAATGCCATTTTGTGTTCGGCGTCAATTTAATGGATGAAAGACGTTTTGAACAGGCGGCCAAACATTTTCAGCACGCTCTGCAAATGGCTGAAAAAGAACAAAAAGCGCAGCTTGTCGGGAGGGCGCTGTATAACCTCGGACTGTGCTACTACAATCAGGACCGCACCGACGAAGCGATTCCGTACTTTGAACGGGCGGTTGATACATTTGAATCACAAAGAATCGTCAATTCTCTTCCTCAAGCATATTTTCTAATCACACTCATTTACTTTAAACTCGGAAAAAAAGATAAAGCGTCGGAATATCACAAGCGGGGATATGAATATGCTAAAGAAACAGACGATCCCGTTTACACGGTAAAATTCGAATGGCTGCAGGCTCTGTATCAGGCGAAACCGGATGAGGAAAAAATCAGCGCATGTTTCCGTTACCTGGAGAATAAAAATTTGTACGCCGATATAGAGGATTTAGCACTAGAAGCAGCTAAATATTACTATGAACAAAATTGCTTTAAAATTTCTTCTGACTATTTTCTGAAAGTCGAAGAGGCAAGAAAACAAATACAAAGGAGTGAGGGTTTGTATGAAATTGAAATCTAAATGGTTTGTTATTTGTTTAGCAGCCGCCGCGATTTTTACAGTTGCAGGTGCAGGCCAGACAGATCAGGCTGACTTCCATGTAACTGAAAGAGGAATGACGTGAGAAGAAAATAACCTGAACAAAAGAAAAGACTGCCAGAGAATGTTCTCGGCAGTCTTTTTTTGCGTACGGAAGCGGCTCAAAGAAAAAAAGAAAACGCCGCAGGTCAAAACCCGCAGCGTCCTCATATAGACGGAGTGATGCTTAGAAACCGCCAACAAAGGCAGTACCTACAATTACTAACAGGATAAATAAAACAACGATCAAAGCGAAAGAGCTAATTCCTTCTCCTGAGTATCCCATTATGCTTCACCTCCATATTGTCTATACCATACAATATGTTTCAGAAACTGTTTTGTAAGGGATAGTAGTGGACAAGAGAAAAAAAGAGGCTGTGCCCTATGAGAGTAAGACCCCGGCGAAAAATTCGTCATACAGTGCCCGCACCGCGTGTTTTTCCTGTTCTTCTTTCACCCCGAACATCATGCTGACTTCCGATGATCCCTGATTGATCATCTCGATGTTGACGCCGGCTCCCGACAGTGCTTTGGATGCCCTGGCGGTTGTGCCGACATTTTGGCGCATCGCTTCGCCCACTACCATAATCAGCGCCAGATTGTGCCTGACGGTGACTTCATCTGCTTGAAGTTCCTGCTTCAGACGGGTGACGAGCTTCTGTTCCAGCTCTAAGTCCATCTGATTGTGCCGAAGGATGATTGTGATATCGTCAATCCCAGATGGAACGTGCTCATACGTCAATCCTTCTTCCTCCAAAATGTGAAGGGCTTTGCGGCCGAAACCGATTTCCCGGTTCATTAAATATTTGCTTATGTAGATGCTGCAAAAGCCCGTGTCGCTTGCGATGCCGATGACAGGCCCGTTCGTATTGTCACGGCTGCTGACGACGCGCGTTCCTTTCGCATCAGGATTATTCGTGTTTTTAATCTGAACGGGGATGCCGGCCCGAAAAGCGGGAATCAGCGCTTCATCATGAAAAACGGAAAACCCGGCATAGGAGAGTTCACGCATTTCCCGATACGTCAGTTCGTTAATTTCTTTCGGGTGCTGCACGATCGACGGGTTGACGGAATAGACGGCGTCCACATCGGTAAAGTTTTCGTACAGGTCGGCCTTTAAGCCGTTGGCGAGAATGGAGCCGGTAATATCTGAACCGCTCCGGGAAAACGTCACAATCTCATGCTCCTTCGTATAGCCGAAAAAACCAGGAAAAATGATCAAGCCTTCACGGTTTCTCAGACGGTACAAATGATCATAAGACTCAGGGAGCACCTGTGCGCTGCCGGGTTCATTCGTCACAAACAGCCCCGCTTCTTTCGGGCTTACGTATTCGGCTTTCACGCCCCGCCTGCGGAAGTAGGCCGCAATCAGCTTCGCGTTATTGTCCTCGCCGCTCGCTTTCACCGCATCCATATACTGATCGGGATTGGCTTTGCTGCTGTTTAAGAGAGCGAATAAGTCACGGCGGATTCTTTCTATAATAGAGGGATCGAGATCCAGCTCGCGCGCGATGGCGGCGTACCGCTCAATGACCGCTTCGGCAAGCTCAGGCGCCGCTCCTTTTTGCAAATAATGCTCCGCACACCGGATTAACAGATCCGTCACCTTTGTATCGTCCGAGAAGCGTTTTCCCGGCGCCGATACAACGACGGCTTTCCGCGCGGGATCGGCCGTCACGATTTGAAACACTTTCTCAAGCTGGGCTCCTGACGCAAGGGAGCTGCCTCCGAATTTTACAACTTTCATGATTTACATCCCCTAATATTTAAATTTTCTCACAAATTTAAATTTTATTATCTCTCTTTCAAAGAGGTAAATCAAGGGTTTTTTCTACTTGGTAAGAACATTTGTATTCTCCGGGAGGAATTTCGTCGCTGTTTGTCAGATTTGCTTCCTTAAAGTGTGTCATCCTGTGCAAAAAATGATAAGCAGCCAAATGAAGGTTATAGTAAATCCTGAAAATTCTTGATAGACTGATTGTAAAAGAATTTAGTGTACGGCCCGCGGATGACCGCTTTGAAAAGCAAAACCGTATTGACTGCGCTTGGAAAGATGATAAGATTATAATTGTCGTTGATAATGATAATCATTACGAGTGGGGATATATGGGAGTTGTTTGGCAATGAGTCATACCGTTTGTGATGGGTGCGGGGAGGCAGCATGAAGCTACGTTACTTACTTTTGCTACTGGCGGTATTGGCGTGTACTTCTATTTTTATCGGTGTAGAAGACTTGTCGCCGCTGGATATTTTTCATTTAAATAAAGAACAGGCAAGTACATTATTTGACAGCCGGCTGCCGCGTTTGGTGAGCATTATCATTGCCGGCATGAGCCTGAGCATCTGCGGATTAATCATGCAGCAGATCAGCCGAAATAAATTTGTATCGCCGACGACTGCGGGAACGATGGACTGGGCAAGGCTCGGGATTTTGATTTCATTAATGCTTTTTACGTCAGCGAGTCCGCTTGTGAAAATGTCTATCGCTTTTATTTTCGCATTGGCGGGAAATTTCCTGTTCATGAAAATCCTCGAGAGAATCAAGTTCAATGATGCGATTTTTATTCCTCTCGTCGGTTTAATGCTTGGGAATATCGTCAGTTCAGTCGCCACGTTTATCGCGTATAAATACGATCTGATCCAAAACCTGTCGTCCTGGCTGCAGGGGGATTTCTCATTGGTCGTCAAAGGCCGGTACGAGCTTTTATATCTGAGTATCCCGCTGGTGATCATCGCTTATGTCTATGCGGATAAATTTACGGTGGCGGGAATGGGAGAGAGCTTTTCCGTCAATCTCGGCCTGAAATACAAACGCGTCGTCAATATCGGTCTGATTATCGTGTCGCTCATCGCGTCACTTGTGATTCTGACCGTCGGGATGCTGCCGTTTCTCGGTCTGATCATTCCCAATATCGTGTCGATCTACAAAGGGGACAACCTGAGGAGCAGTCTGCCCCACACAGCTCTCCTGGGCGCTGTTTTTGTGCTGTTTTGCGACATTTTGGGAAGGGTGATCATCTTCCCTTACGAAATTTCCATCGGCCTGATGGTCGGTGTTATCGGCAGCGGCATCTTCCTGTATATGCTGCTAAGGAGAAAAGCATATGAGTCATAATAAAAAAATTACGCTGCTGGCGGCACTCGCCATGATATGTATCGGATTCTTTTTGTTCTACGGGCTGGGCAACTGGGAATACTCCCTGCCGAGACGGTGCTTCAAAGTGCTCGCCATGATGCTCACCGGGGGAGCGATCGCATTTTCAACGGTCATCTTCCAGACGATTACAAATAACCGCATACTGACACCGGGCATTCTAGGCCTCGATTCCCTGTATATGCTCATTCAGACCGTTATCGTGTTCCTGTTCGGTTCAATGAATATCGTCATGATGAACAAAAACCTTAATTTCGTCATTTCCGTCGGGCTGATGGTGCTCTTGTCACTCGTATTGTATCAGCTCATGTTTAAAGGCGAGGGGCGGAACGTGTTTTTCCTTCTGCTTGTCGGCGTCGTGTTCGGCACGCTGTTCAACAGTCTGTCATCATTTATGCAGATGCTGATTGATCCGAATGAGTTTCAGGTTGTTCAGGACAAAATGTTTGCCAGCTTTAACAATATCAACACCGATCTTTTAGGATTTGCCGGTGCCGTCTTTCTTCTGACAGGCTTTTATGTCTGGCGGTTCACACGGTTTTTTGACGTGCTGTCGCTTGGCAGGGAACACGCCGTCAACCTTGGGATTGATTACGATAAGCTTGTGAAGCAGATGCTCATTGTTGTCGCTGTTCTTGTGTCTGTCTCTACGGCTCTTGTCGGGCCGATTATGTTTTTAGGGCTGCTTGTCGTCAATCTGGCGAGAGAGTTTTTAAAAACCTTCAGGCACACGTATTTAATCGCGGGGTCTGTTCTGATCAGCATCATTGCGCTTGTCGGAGGCCAGTTCGTCGTGGAAAAAGTGTTCACGTTTTCCACGACGCTGAGCGTCATCATTAATTTTGCCGGCGGGATTTATTTTATCTATCTGCTGTTAAAGGAGAATAAATCATGGTAGAGGTCAAAAATGTAAGCAAACAATACGGCGGGAAAGTCGTCCTTGAGAAAACGTCTCTTTCCATTCAAAAGGGCAGGCTGACCTCGTTTATCGGTCCGAACGGCGCGGGAAAAAGCACGCTGCTGTCTATCATGAGCCGGCTGATTAAGACGGATTCCGGAGAAATCACGGTTGACGGGCAAGAGATCGGTTCCTGCAAAAGCAATGAGCTGGCGAAAAAAATCAGCATCCTGAAACAGACGAACCAAATCAATATCAGGCTGACGATTAAAGACTTGGTCAGCTTCGGCCGATTTCCGTATTCCCAGGGGAAACTGACGGATGAGGATTGGGTGCACATCAACCAGGCTCTCAGTTATATGAAGCTTGACGACTTAAAGGATAAATATCTCGATCAGCTCAGCGGAGGACAGTGCCAGAGGGCGTTTATCGCGATGATTATCGCTCAGGATACGGATTATATTTTTCTCGATGAGCCGCTGAACAATTTAGATATGAAGCATTCCGTTGAAATGATGAAGCTGTTGAAGCGGCTTGTGGAAGACTTCGGAAAAACGGTCGTCGTAGTGATTCACGATATCAACTTCGCTTCCGTATACTCAGACCATATCGTTGCTCTGAAAAACGGCCGGATCGTCAAAGAAGGGCCGGCGGAGGAGATTATTGACACTTCCGTGCTTGAAGACATTTATGATATGACCATTCCGATTCAAGAGATTGACAGTCAGCGGATCGGTGTGTATTTTTCTTAAAAACCAGATGAGGTGAGAGACATGAAAAAATTCGCATTGCTATTCATTGCGCTAGTTACGATTTTTGTTGTTTCTGCATGCGGAAACGGGGACAAAACATCCGGCAAATCAAAAGAAATGATCACGATTAAGGACGACATGAACAAAGAAGGAGTCAAAGTGCCGAAGAACCCGAAAAAAGTCGTCGTATTCAACTTCGGAATGCTGGACACGATGGATGAACTCGGTTTACAGGACCATGTGGCGGGACTTCCGAAACAAAACCTTCCAAAATACTTATCTTCATACAATAGTGATAAATACGCCAATACAGGCGGTTTAAAAGAACCGGATTTTGAAAAAGTCGCAGATATTGATCCGGATTTAATCATTATCGCCCACAGACAATCTGATTCTTATAAAGAGTTCTCAAAAATCGCGCCGACGATTTATCTTGATGATGACTATACAAACTACGTTGACAGATTCAAACACAACACCGAAGTGATCGGCAAAATCTTTAACAAAGAAAATGAAGTGAAAGATAAGCTTGCGAAAATTGACAAGTCCATTGCCGATCTGAAGAAAAAGACAAGCAGCACGGATAAAAACGGTTTAGTGGTGATGGCGAACGACGGCAAAATCAGCGCGTTCGGATCTAAATCAAGATACGGCTTCATTCATGATGTGTTCGGCGTTAAACCGGCTGACAAAAACATCGAAGCCTCACTGCACGGACAAAGCATTTCCTATGAATATATCGCCAAAACAAACCCTGATTACATGTTTGTCGTTGACCGCGGAACAGCGATCGGCACAAAATCTTCAACAAAACAAGTGGTTGAAAATGATTATGTGAAATCGGTGAAAGCCGTGAAAAACAACCATGTTGTCTACCTTGACTCAGCTACATGGTATTTATCAGGAGGCGGCCTGGAATCCATGGCGCAAATGGTGAAAGAAGTAAAAGACGGAATCGAGAAGTAAAAAAAGAACCCGGTCACATACGTGATCGGGTTCTTTTTGGTTTAACGCGTGACGGCCTGCTGCCGCTCAGGCTGACGCGGTTTTTTCTTCAAAGTGAAAGATAGCAGGAAGCCGGCCAGCGCGATGCAGGCGGCTACGACAAATGCCGCATTCATGCCGTGCAGGGCGGCGTTTGCCGGAGCTGACGTATTTGCGTGCGCAGCCTGGCTGCTCATAATGGAAACAAGCAGCGCCGTACCGATGGAACCGCCGATTTGGCGGACGGTATTGTTCATGGCTGTGCCGTGCGGAATTAAGTGGCGCGGCAGGGCGTTGATTCCCGCTGTCGTCACCGGCATCATAATCATGGCTGTTCCCAAAAGCCGCGCGGTATAAACGACGACAATCCAAATGAGAGAAGTCGAGTCCGTCAGATTCATAAACGGCAGGGACGTGAGCAGGATGATAAAGAATCCGGTCATCGCAAGGCCCTTTCCGCCGATTTTGTCAAAAATCCGGCCGATAAACGGAGACATCATCCCCATCACAACCGCGCCCGGCAAAAGCATTAATCCGGTATCAAACGCGGATACGCCCCGGACCTTCTGCGTGTAGAGCGGGAGAATGGTTTCCGTTCCGATCAGCAGCGCGAAAACAAGCGTGCCGAGCAGGGTGGTCAGGCTGAAAATCCCGAAGGAAAACACGCGGAATTCCAGCATCGGTTTTTTGAGCTTCATCTGTCTTGAGATAAAGAAAATCAGCGCGACCGCTCCGACAAGCAGCGAGGTCAGCACTTCAGTACTGGTCCACCCTGATGAACCGGCGCTTGAGAAGCCGTAAAGCAGGCCGCCGAATCCGAGGGTCGATAAGATCACGGATAAAATATCAATCTGTGTTTCTCGTAATGTCGTGACGTTTTTCATCAGAATAATCGCTAAAAGCAAATCGATGACCGCGATCGGAAAGATGATATAAAACAAAGAGCGCCAAGAGAATGCTTCGACCGCCCATCCGGAAAGCGTCGGGCCGATTGCCGGCGCGAACGAGATCACCAAGCCGACCATACCCATTGCGCGGCCGCGCTTTTCAATCGGGAAAATCGTGAGAAATACCGTCTGCATGAGCGGCAGCATGATTCCGGCGCCGGCCGCCTGGATAATCCGGGCCGTTAACAATACCGGAAAGTTCGGAGCGAATGCACCGACAATGGTTCCGGCCGTGAAAATACTCATGGCGGAAATCAAGAGGGTACGGCTCGTAAATTTCTCTATTAAAAACGCGGTAATCGGGATTAAAATCCCGTTCGTCAGCATAAACGATGTTGTCAGCCATTGCGCTTTGTTGGCGTCTATATTGAAGTCATTCATAATGTGCGGCAGCGCCGTAATAAGCAGCGTCTGGTTCAAAATGGCGACGAACGCTCCCGCCAAAAGAATCCCGACAATGACAGAGCGGTTGTATGGTGCAGTTATAATACTCTTATTCAAGCTGATTCCTTCTTTCTTTATAGTTTGAGCAATGTTTTAACGGCTGCAAGCGGCTGGTGCAGCGGTCCGGCCTGTTCCAAATAACCGATGAGCGCTTTTATGAGAAAATCCCGCGGCTGTTTGTCCGCTGATTCTTTCTCCAGCATGGCCGCCGCGGAAGCGAAACCCGCGGCATCATATTTCTCCTCAGGAAGGGCTGAGACGGCTTCTTTCAGCTCCTTCAGGCTTTCAGCCAGCAATACGGTTTTGTCTTTCGGCTCAAATGAGGAAGCGGAGGCGATATAAAGGTCAATCATCTCCTGCGGCAAAGCGGTTTCGGTTTTCCTGTTTTCGACGATGAGATTGAGATGGCGGATGATAAACTCCGTGAGAGGTTCCAGGTCGAGCGGTTCTTTTTCCAGCTTAATCAGCGTGATGCATTCTCTCAGGAGCCCCTGCAGGACAATCACCAGCTCCCATACATAAGGAATGATGTCTTCGCCGTACGTCTGAATCAGTGAATCGCGATGCCAGCAGATAAAAGTGGAACGGGCCCTGTGAATATGCCGTTTTACCCGGTCATTAATAGAGGAAGGGCTTCCGTACATCAGCATATTAAAAAACTGCTGATTGCGCCTGAAGCCTTCAAGCTCAGCCATCAGTTTTTTGGCAAACCGTTCCTCAGGAGACAGGCTTGTTTCTTCATTCAATAGTGAAGCGGCCGCTACCATCTGTTTCTGGTTAAAATCGAGCAGCTCCAGAAGCAGGTCTTCCTTCGATTCAAACAGCTTATATAAAGATGCTTTGGAGACTTTGCACTCCTCAGCAATCGCCTGCATCGATACCGACGAAAAGCTTTTCCCCGAAAAAAGCTTTCTTGCCGCCAGCAGAATATCCGTTTTCTTATCATTCATAAGCCCAGATTCCTTCTTTCGTCACAATAGAAAACCCATCGGTTCACAGAAAACCAATGAGTATATGATGAAAATATTAACAAAAATTTTTGCGCAGTGTCAACGCTTTTGTTTGAGAAATAGAAAAAACCTGCCGGAGTGTTCCGGCAGGCTGATACGTTTATTTATCCGTCTTAAATCCTTGTTTTTCAAGCATTTCACGAATGTGAGGATAATAAACCTGCTTATAGTAGGAAGTGATGCCTTGTGACCAGTTTCTTGTTTCCTGTCCGTCGGTGCGTTTTTTCATGTATTCGGACATCTGCTTGTCATAGGCCTCGATATGGGTTCTTAAATCTTCTTCTTGATACGTTTCATGATGCAGAACGGCTGCTTGCGGCAGACGCGGTTTTTTCGCGGAGCGGTCTGCCGGATGGCCGATGACGAGACCGGAAACCGGGAAAACGTATTTCGGAAGTTTCAGCAATTCAATGAGTTCGTCAGGCTTGCCGCGCACGGCGCCGATCGGCACAGTGCCGAGTCCCATTGATTCAGCCGCAGCCGTTGCCGTACCGAGCGCAATCCCGACATCTACGGCTCCGACTAGAACGGACTCTAAACCGTTCGTGATCTCAAGCGGTGTATCATTATATTCTTCAAGCGCAATTTTGGCGCGGTTAAAATCAGCGCAGAATAAAAGGAAAACAGGCGCTTGGTCAATCCACGGCTGGCCGCCGGCCAATTCGGATATTTTTTTCTTCCGCTCCTTATCTTTCACCGCAATAACAGTAAATTGCTGGCCGTTAATGGAAGTCGGCGCTGCCTGAGTTGCTTGGATGATAAGATCCAGCTGCTCATCCGATACGGGTTCATCTGTGTAGCTGCGGATGGAACGGTGGTCTGTTAATATTTGAAGGACTTCGTTCATGTTATTCATCCTTTCGTTACTCTGACAGCTCTGTGCGGACGACATCAAGCGGCGCACTCAGCACTTCTTTTGCTTTTGCCACGAATCCTTGGAAATGGTCAGTGGCGTTGTGGGATTTCATCGCTTCTTCATCTTTCCATTGTTCAAGCATGACGAACGTATTTTCTTCACCGATTTTTTCGAAAAGGTCGTATTGCACATTTCCTTCTTCCGCACGTGAATGCTGAACAAGTGATTGTGCTTCTCCTAAAAATTCCTCGCGTTTATCCGCTTTTACTTTCATGTAAGCCTGTAAGACGATCATTGTTATTCCTCCTGATTGGGTTTATTTGTTATAGTTCGAATATTATCGAACTAACTGTAACATGTTTCGCAGTGAATGGTAAAGAAAAAACCCTCACCGCCTAAATTGTCACCCGCCGCTTTTATGTGTTACATTTGACTCATGAACATTCCAAATCATCCTGAAACCGACCGCTTACAGCTGACAAAGGTTCTTCATGCTCTGAGTGATCCGCTCCGCTTAGAGCTGGTCAAACAATTGGCGGAAACAACTGAAAAAACGTGCGGCACATGTGCGGATGTCCGGGTCGCCAAATCAACGCTGTCCCATCACTTTAAAGTGCTCCGGGAAGCGGGGATCGCCCAAGTGCGCATAGACGGGAAGCACCGTTATTATTCCCTGCGCAAAGATGATTTACAAGCGGCGTTTCCCGGCCTGCTGGAGGCGATTTTGCAGACAGAGCCGGACCGCTGGTAAATAGTCCCCGAATTTCGGGGTTTTTTTATGCGCCGAAAACCGTCCGGTAAAGCCTTGCGACGCCTTCCTGAATATCGCTCTCCTTCAGGCGGGCGAAGCCGAGAATGAGCTGCGGCTTATTTGAATCGCCTCCCGTTTTCAGGCGGAACCGGCTCATCGCAAACAGATCAAGCTGTTCTGCATCCGCCCGCGCCAACATTTCTTTTTCTGAACGGGCGCAGTCAAACTCCGTGACAAAATGAAGCCCGGCATTGGCGCCCTTTACATGGATTCTTTCCCCGAAGGTTTCTTCCAAAGCCGAAATAAGGCGCTCCCGCATGTTCTTATAATGCTGCTTCATCTTTTTTATATGTTTCTGATATTCACCTGAATCGATAAATTCTTTAAGCGCCAGCTGAGCAAGCGTGCTGCACGTATTAAGGTCATACGTTCTCTCTTTAAACGTCCGCAAAAGCCCGGGCGGCAGAACCATGTAGCTGATGCGCAGGCCGGGGAAAAGGGACTTTGAAAAGGTCCCCATGTAGATGACATTTTGAAACCGGTCAAGGCTTTGAAGCGCAGGGATCGTGTCGGCGTCATATTTAAATTCACTGTCATAGTCATCCTCAATAATGAAGCGGCCGTTCTGTTCGGCGGCCCAGTTTAAAAGCTGAATCCGCCGGGAAGCGGGCATGATTACGCCTGAGGGAAATTGATGGGACGGCGTGGTGATCAATACACTGGGCCGGCGCCTTTCGATTTCGGCCATGGACATGCCTTTTTCATCGAGGCTGATCGTGGCCGTCTTTTTCCCGAGGTTTTGCAGCAGCCGGTACATCCTCATATATCCCGGGTTCTCCATCGCGTACAGCGCGTCTTTTGGCAGCAGTTCCGTCAGCAGCTGCATCAGCATTTGCGTGCCCGCCCCGAGCACGATTTGTTCCGGACGGCATGTAACGCCCCTTGTCAGAGAAATAAGCCTCGAAATCGTTTCGCGGACTTCATATAAGCCTTGCGGGTGGACGAGTTCTCCGAGTGTATGAAATGAACGGGCGGCTGCTTTATGCTCACAGCGGAACCAGCTTTTCAGGGGGAAATGCGCCGTATCCACGCTCATATGTGAAAATGAAATCCAGCCGCTTTTATCCGTCTCCCGCTCTTTTAAATCTTCAGGCAATGAGAGTGAAGGCGTTTCTTCATGATATACCGTATCAATTTCCTCCACGAAAAAACCTTTTCTTTCGACTGCATATAAATAACCTTCCGAAAGCAGCTGCTGATAAGCCGTATTCACTGAATTCACGCTGACCTTCAGTGTCTCGGCAAGCTCCCGTTTAGACGGCACCTTTGTGTGAGGCATCAGGCTGCGCTTCAAAACGGCCGCTTTTATGTGCTGATAGATCTGCTGGTATATATAATCCGCCGTTTCCGAATGATCAATGGAAATTGTCAGCATAAAGACCATGACCCCCTTTCTGGTACCATAGATAAATTGATTTTGGTACTTTTCATCATACCAAAAAGAAGTCAGAATGATAAGAAAACAATGCAGGGGGATGAAATCTATGAGTCAAACAGCATCAACGGAAGTGACAACTGCCCAGTGGCAGCAAAAACGGGATCAATTCGTTTCCAAAGGGGTCGGCAACGGAAACCGCAGCATGGCGGTAAAAGGGGAAGGGGCGCTTTTATACGATTTGGACGGCAGACGATTCATTGATTTTGCCGGAGCGATCGGAACGCTGAATGTCGGCCATTCCCATCCAAAAGTGGTGGAGGCGGTGAAGAAACAGGCGGAGGATCTGATTCACCCGGGATTTAACGTCATGATGTATCCGTCTTATATTGAGCTTGCCGAAAAACTTTGCGCCCTTGCGCCGGGAGATCATGCGAAAAAAGCGATTTTTCTCAACTCCGGAGCGGAAGCGGTCGAAAACGCCGTGAAAATCGCCAGAAAATATACGAAGCGCCAGGCTGTCGTGTCATTTACAAGAGGGTTTCACGGCCGTACGAACATGACGATGAGCATGACAAGCAAGGTGAAACCTTATAAATACGGATTCGGCCCGTTTGCCCCGGAAGTGTATCAGGCGCCGTTTCCTTACTATTATCAAAAGCCGGCCGGCATGACTGACGAGCAGTATGACGACTTTATCATCAGCGCTTTTGATGATTTCTTTATCGCTGCAGTTGCGCCGGAAACGGTCGCTTGTGTCGTAATGGAACCGGTTCAGGGAGAAGGCGGTTTCATCATTCCTTCAAAACGTTTCGTGCAGCACGTCGCCGCTTTTTGTAAAAAACATGGCATCGTTTTTGTAGCGGATGAGATTCAGACCGGTTTTGCGAGAACGGGAACGTATTTTGCAATCGAGCATTTCGGGGCCGTCCCTGATTTGATCACCGTGTCCAAATCACTTGCAGCCGGATTGCCGCTGAGCGGCGTCATCGGCCGGGCGGAAATGCTTGATGCCGCCGCGCCGGGGGAACTCGGTGGCACATATGCGGGAAGCCCGCTCGGCTGTGCGGCTGCGCTTGCCGTCCTGGATATTATTGAAGAAGAAGGACTTAATCAGCGTTCTGAAGAGATCGGCCGCATCATTGAGCATCAAGCGCTCGAGTGGAAAAAAGAGCATGCCTGCATCGGAGAAGCGCGCAGACTCGGCGCGATGGCGGCCATCGAAATTGTCAAAGATCCGGACACGCGGGAACCGGACAAAGCAAAAGCCGCGGCGATCGCTAAAACGGCGAATGAGAACGGACTGCTGCTGCTGACGGCGGGGATTAACGGCAATATTATCAGATTTCTGACGCCGCTTGTCGTGACGGATGAACAGCTCAAAGAAGGCCTTTCCATTATCGAAGCAGCTCTGTGAGTTCAATTATTGGTATGCCGGCGGATGGGTCTGCTATCATGAAAGTGTGAGATATATCAACAAGCATTCAATGGCTTTACTATAGCAGAGAAAGGAATGTTCAATATGCCAGAACAATTAACAGTGTACAACCCGGCAACGGGAGAGGCGATCGAAAGCATCCCCCAGCAGACGGCCGAAGAAGTTGAAAAAGCGATTGAACGTTCACATCAAGCGTTTCAATCATGGTCCAAAACATCAGCGGGAGAACGTGCCTCACTTTTGAGAAAATGGTATGAGCTGATTGTTGAAAATAAAGAAGAACTGGCGGAATTAATTACGAAGGAAAACGGTAAACCGTACGAAGAAGCGGTCGGAGAAGTTTTATACGGCGCCGGCTATATTGAATGGTTTGCCGAGGAAGCAAAACGGATTTACGGCAGAACCGTACCTGCGCCGACAACGGGCAAACGGATCATCGTCACCCGCCAGGCGGTCGGCCCGGTAGCCGCGATCACGCCGTGGAATTTCCCGAATGCGATGATTACAAGAAAAGCCGCGCCCGCTTTGGCCGCAGGCTGTACGTTCATCATCAAACCCGCGGAGGATACGCCGCTTTCCGCTTACGCCCTTGCGCGTCTCGCATATGAAGCGGGAATTCCGAAGGACGTGCTGCAAGTGGTGATCGGTGACGGAGCCGAAATCGGAAACGTCTTTACCAGCAGCCCGAAAATCCGCAAAATTACCTTTACCGGCTCAACGCCTGTCGGCAAAATCCTGATGAAAAACAGCGCCGACACCGTAAAACATATGTCGATGGAGCTTGGCGGACATGCGCCGCTGATCGTAGATGAAGACGCTGATCTTGATCTGGCGGTAGCCCAAACAATGGCCTCTAAATTCAGAAATGCCGGCCAAACCTGCGTCTGTGCGAACCGTCTGATCGTACACGAATCCGTGAAAGACGAGTTTGCGAAAAAACTGAGTGAAGAAGCTGCGAAACTCAAAGTCGGAAACGGTCTTGAAAAAGGCGTAAACGTCGGCCCAGTCATCAACAAAAAAGGCTTCGATAAAATCGTCGCTCAAATTAATGACGCCGTGGAAAAAGGCGCAGAAGTGCTGACAGGCGGAACATATGACCAAAACGATGAAAAAGGATGCTATTTCGTGACGCCGACCGTGCTGTCAAACGTAGATACATCCATGAACATCATGCATGAAGAAACTTTCGGCCCGGTTGCGCCGATCGTTACGTTCTCAGATATCGATGAAGCGATCAAGCTTGCGAACGATACGCCGTTCGGGCTTGCGGCTTATTTCTTTACAGAAAACTACCGCCGCGGCATCTATATTTCTGAACAGCTTGAATACGGCATCATCGGCTGGAATGACGGCGGCCCGTCAGCGGTTCAAGCGCCGTTCGGCGGAATGAAAGAAAGCGGCATCGGCCGTGAAGGCGGTACGGAAGGCATTGAGCCGTATCTGGAAACCAAATACATGTCAATCGGACTTTAATAGTCAAAAAAAGATCCCCTGCTTCTGAGCGGGGCTTTTTTTAATGGGCAGTCTGCCGGTAAAATCGCCGGCAGGCTTTTTTGTTCTGATTTGAGAATAATCGGTTCAATTCCAGACAAAATAACAGCAAATACGATTGAAAGAAGGTCGCCATCATGGATATATTACTGGCTCTTCTCCCGGCTTTGTTTTGGGGGAGCATCGTGTTATTTAACGTCAAATTAGGCGGCGGGCCTTACAGCCAGACGCTGGGTACGACAATCGGGGCGCTCATCGTTTCGTTTGTGCTGTATCTGTTTGTCCACCCGGTGCTGTCCGGGCGCATTTTTATTGTCGGCATCATATCGGGGCTGTTTTGGTCGCTCGGCCAAAGCAATCAGCTAAAAAGCATCCAGCTGATGGGCGTTTCAAAAACGATGCCGATATCAACGGGAATGCAGCTCGTCTCGACTTCTTTATTCGGGGTGATCGTATTCAAAGAATGGTCAACCCCCATCGCGATTACGCTGGGCATTCTCGCCCTTATTTTAATCATCGTCGGTATAGTGCTCACATCTTTAGAAGATAAAAAAGGGCGGGCGGACGGAGAACCGGGAAACTTAAAAAAAGGCATTGTCATCCTGCTGATCTCTACGCTCGGTTATTTGGTCTATGTCGTCGTGGCCCGGCTGTTCGGCGTATCCGGCTGGTCAGCGCTTCTGCCGCAAGCGATCGGGATGGTTATCGGCGGGCTGCTCCTGACGTACAAGCATAAACCGTTTAATAAGTACGCCCTCAAGAACATTCTGCCGGGAATCATCTGGGCGCTCGGGAATATGTTTCTGTTCATCTCACAGCCGCGCGTCGGTGTTGCGACAAGTTTTTCCCTGTCTCAAATGGGAATCGTCATCAGCACGCTCGGCGGAATCTTCATCCTCCGTGAGAGCAAAACGAAGCGCCAGCTGGTCGCCATTGCCATCGGGATTATCCTGATCATCGTGGCCGCAATATTCTTAGGCATTGCAAAATCAAATTCATAACAACATGCAGGAGGTTTGAACATGTACACGGATTTAAAAGGAAAAGTCGTAGCCATTACGGGAGCATCATCAGGATTAGGAAAAGCAATGGCGCTCCGCTTCGGACAGGAGCAGGCGAAAGTCGTCATTAACTACTACAGTAATGAAAAAGAGGCCCAAACCGTAAAAGAAGAGGTTCAAAAAGCGGGCGGTGAAGCAGTCATCATTCAAGGTGACGTCACAAAAGAAGAAGATGTGAAAAACATCGTCCAGACCGCGGTGAAAGAATTCGGCACATTGGATATCATGATCAATAACGCCGGCATGGAAAACCCGGTTCAGTCGCATGAAATGCCGTTAAAAGACTGGAACAAAGTCATCAATACCAATCTGACCGGCGCTTTTCTGGGAAGCCGCGAAGCCATTAAATATTACGTAGAAAATGATATTCAAGGAAACGTCATTAACATGTCGAGCGTGCACGAAATGATTCCGTGGCCGCTGTTTGTCCACTACGCGGCAAGTAAAGGCGGCATTAAATTGATGACGGAAACGCTGGCGCTTGAGTACGCGCCGAAGCGCATCCGTGTTAACAATATCGGACCGGGCGCGATCAATACGCCGATCAATGCGGAAAAATTCGCGGATCCCGTCCAGAAAAAAGATGTGGAAAGCATGATTCCGATGGGATATATCGGTGAGCCGGAAGAAATCGCGGCCGTCGCCGTCTGGCTCGCTTCAAAGGAATCAAGCTACGTGACCGGCATTACGCTGTTTGCTGACGGCGGAATGACCAAATATCCATCATTCCAGGCAGGCCGCGGATAAGAAAAAAAGCGATCTCAGGCTCTTTAGAGCCGGATCGCTTTTTGCTTACGCGCGTTTTTTCTTTACAAGCGCTGCGATAGAAAGGATAATCGCCGCAGCTGACAGAACGATGGCCGCAATATCAAGCGCAGATACACCGGATTTGCTTTCTTCATTTGACTGTTCAGCTCCGTGCGCATCCGTCACGTTCGCCGCTTTTGTGATTTTCGTAATCGAGTGAGGCGTGTCGGCGTTCTCATCACCCGTCCATTCTACAATGCTGCCGTCTTTGTAGTATTGGTAGGCGTCCCAAGCCGCATCCGCGGTCTTTTCAGGGTTTTTCGCAACGAATGTGAACTGCTGGAATTGGCCGGGCTGAATGCCGCCGTCCTTTGCTTCCCAAGTGACGGAGACCGCCTTGTCATCATGCTTTGCTACAGACGTTTTCCAGCCCGGAATCGGCTGATACTGCTGGAATTCAACGCCAGCGGGCATTTTCAGCACGACTTTCGTTGTCGGCTCATTTTTTTCCACAGGCACTTTCATTGTGTACGTTTCCCAAGAACCCGCCGCGGATTCCGCGGGTTTGACGGAGACATGGGCGCTTGCTGCAGCCGTAAAACCGATGAGTGACAGGGTCACGGCAAATATGAATACGAAAGCCTTTTTTTTCAACATGAGATACACTCCTTAGTTTGTCGTTGAGAATACTTGGTTGATTTCATTGAAATCGCTTGTCAGTCCGTGGACTTTGATCTTCCAGTTTCCCTTTTCGGTGATGGACAGGTTTGCGGCTTCGAATGTGCCTTCCTTCGTCTTTTTCAAATCAAAGGTGCTTTCATGCTGTTTGCCGCTGAAGCCCGTCTGATAAACAGTCACCGTAAATTGCTGAATGTCTTTTACCAAGCCGCCGTTATGATCAGTGACAATGACTTGAAATTCATTTTTACCCGGCTGGTTCGGCGTAATATGCAGGGACAGGGTTTCCCCGTTTCCGATCATTTCTGAGCCGTTAAAAGGCAATGGCGCGGGCGGCGGCGGGCTGGGCAGGCTTGTGAAGACAGCGGTTGTAAATAACACCGCAATGCCGATTGCCCATTCGGCCTTTATCGTTGCGCTGATGCTCCTTTTTCTGCGGAACTTCGTCATCCATACGTGAATGGCGCCGAGCGCAAGCATGATGACAAACAGCCCGATTTTCAAAAGGAGCGTCTTGCCGTAAGCGGTGTGAAAGAGTGGATCAAACGAACGGATAATGAAAAATCCGTTCAGCACACCTGAAAATAAAAGCACGCCGACAGAGGCGAACGCCCAAGGAGAAAAGCGTCTGACCGTTTCCCAGGCGGCGGTTTTATCTGTTGTTCTCCACTCTGATGAAAGAAAGAGCACAAGCGCGGCTATACCGCCGATCCATACAGACGCGGCTGATAAATGGAGAAAATCCATCGTGATGCCGACCGCTTTTTCGTCAATAACCGCCGCATGTCCGGCGAATGCTTTTGCCAAAAGCGAAGCGAAAAAGAACAGCAGCGGCGCCGTCCAGTATGCAAATGACCGGAAAGCTTTCTTCTTCAAAAGCGGGATCATGGACAGGGCAAGCAGGATAAATAGGCTGATCTGGATTATCCAGACGCTCCCGCCTGCCGTTTTCAGAAGCGTTTCTTTTACATAGTCCGGCTGAAACGCAGCACTCCAAGCGCCGCCCGCGTTTTCTTTCGTCTGGATCGGGAGCTGGCAGACAAGCGCAAGCCCCGTTAAACATAAGGAAATCACGAGCAGCTTTACAGTTCGTTTTGCTTTTGATGAATCGTTTTTTCTGTACCAAAACAGATGAAAAAACGCCGTGCCGATAAACAGGGAGAGAGCGGTATACAAAATACCGCGGTCGATGGCCGCTTCGGGATGAAGCGCCGCTTGCGATGATGTTTGCTCCTGAAGTTCACCGCCGGCTTTCCCGATACTGAAAGGAATGACGCCGGATACCGGGTGACCGTCGGCCGACACCGCGTTCCATTCCGCTCTGTAAATATCATGCGGCAGATTTTTTTTCAAGGCTGCGGTCATGATGCGGGCATCACTTTTTTGAATCACCGTTTTGCCGGCATCGACCCGTTCACCGGATGAATTATAGACCTTAATGGAGTGGAAGCCTTCTTCAACCTGTTCATTAAACGTAATTTCAATCTGCTTCGGCGCTTGTTTTAATTCGCTGTTCTCACCCGGATTTGAGTTTGTGATGTAGGCGTGGGCGAAGCTTGTTTTCGGAATCAAAACAAGGAACAGCAAAAAGATGAGCCAGCGTTTGTTCTGTCTCATGGCTTGTGACACCGCCTTCCGGTTGGTTGTTGTTATGTCTTGCTGCAGGTGCATCCCTTCTGCCTGTCGTGTAAGATGATGTCCGCCGCCTCGTCAAAGGTGCAAATGACCCCGCCGAATCCTTTTTGAAACCGTTCTGCGTAATCACGCGTTGAGAAGGGAATCGCCTGAGGCCGGCAGCAGTGAAGGTCAATATCGGCATGGACTAAAAAGTAAGCAGAAGCGGCCGTCAGCGTCGTCTGGAGAAGAAAATCCTTACAAATGACATGAGACACTTCTTCCTTTTTATCCTCATACCGCAAAATCGCGCAATGAATGCAGCACATCTGCTCAACGGCTTGTGAAACAGTAATGAGCTGGACAGAATATGAATGCTGAATCGGCCGCAGGCAATAGCCGCATTGATTGGCGCCTTTTTCTGAAGCGGGCGGGAGCGTAATGCCGCCGGGTGTCCGGATAATCCGGTTTGCATCCGCCAGCTGATTGACGTCTCTGTACACGGTCATCTCGGAGACGCCGAATCTCTCGCTTATGTCAGAGATTTTCAGCGCGCCCTCCTCTTTCAGCCATTCAAGCAAGGTTTGCTGTCTGTTAATCGGAAGCAATTCTGCATCCTCCTTTTTATGCGAATGAGTGATGAACCTCCTTTTAAGAGTAGATGTTTTCACAAATGTGCACAAGAGCCTGATGATAAAATGTGTGAAAATATGTTGAACAATCACAAATGTAAAACGCGGAGACAGACTCTGTTATAATAGAAGAGTTGAATGGAGGAATAAATATGAAAGAAACGACCTGCCCGAACTGCGGCAAGCCGATTACAGGCGACATGGTCAGATCATCCATGATCCCGTGCCAGTTTCAGTGCGGACATTGCCATGTGAAATTGCGTGAATATAAAGTATCAGCTCCGATTATGGCTGTAGCCATTGCGATAACCGTGCTTTTGATTTATCTTGTGCAGATGGCCAGAACCGCCGTCATGCCGATGTTTCCGGCTGCGCGGTATGTGCCGGCCGCCATTTTTGCGCTCGTATGTGCGTATCCGGTGTTTATTGTCAGTGAGCGGATCATTGCCAAACTCGTCGTTACAAAAGGACACATTATATACAGGAAGCGGTAAGACACCTTTGATGAGGTGTCTTTTTTTAGTTAAGGATTTGTCACAGTCTCTGTGCCAAACTCCTCTTTACTTTTCATTGAATGAGGATTGTAAGCGTTTTATGATGAAGGCACAGGGGCGAAAGAAAACCCCGTGTCTTATTTATTTTCATCTTAAGGCAGGCAAACAGGGAGGGAAATGGTATGCAGCAAGAACAGCAAGCTGGCATGAAAGTAAAGATACAGCGGTTCGGCAGTTATTTAAGCGGTATGATCATGCCGAATATCGGCGCATTTATCGCATGGGGAATTATCACCGCGCTGTTTATTCCTGCGGGATGGTTTCCGAATCCGCAGCTGAATACATTGGTAAGCCCGATGATTACGTATCTTCTGCCGCTTTTAATCGCATATACGGGCGGAAAAATGATCTATGATCACCGCGGGGGAGTCGTCGGAGCGACAGCGGCCATCGGGGTCATTGTCGGGGCGGACATACCGATGTTCTTAGGGGCAATGATTATGGGGCCTTTGGGCGGTTATCTCATTAAACAATTAGACCGTGTGTTTAAAGATAAAGTCAGACAGGGTTTTGAAATGCTGATCAACAACTTCACGGCGGGAATTATCGGCGCGGTGCTGACGATTATCGCGTTTTATGCGATCGGCCCGGTCGTCCTGTCTCTTAACAAATTGCTGGCGGCGGGTGTGGAAGTCATTGTCCACGCGAATTTGCTGCCGATTGCAAGCGTTTTCGTAGAACCGGCGAAAGTCCTGTTCCTGAATAACGCGATCAACCACGGCATTTTAAGTCCGATCGGAATCGAGCAGGCCGCAAAAGCGGGTAAATCCATTTTGTTCTTAGTGGAAGCGAACCCCGGGCCGGGACTCGGTATTTTACTGGCATACATGTTCTTTGGGAAAGGTTCTTCAAGATCGACGGCTCCGGGAGCGGCGATCATTCATTTCTTCGGGGGGATTCATGAAATCTATTTCCCTTACATTTTAATGAAACCGATGCTGATCCTCGCGGCGATCGCCGGGGGAGCGAGCGGGCTGCTCACATTCTCGATTTTTAACGCGGGTCTTGTCGCGGCATCTTCTCCGGGCAGCATCATCGCCATACTGGCGCTGACACCGAAGGGAAGCTATCTCGGCGTGCTGGCGGGCGTCATCGTTGCCGCGGCCGTATCGTTTATCGTCTCGGCGCTTATTCTGAAATCGTCTAAAGCAGGAGAAGAAGATTTGACAGCCGCTGCGGAAAAAATGCAGGAAATGAAAGGCAGGAAAAGCGAAGCGGCGGCCGCATTGGCAGACAAAGAGGAAGAACAGGAAAACGCCGCTGATATTTCCGCTGACCTAGTCAGCCGCATTATCTTCGCGTGTGATGCAGGAATGGGATCGAGCGCAATGGGCGCCTCCATTTTAAGAAACAAAGTGAAAAAAGCAGAACTTGACATTGATGTGACAAATACATCAATCAATAATCTTCCGAATGACGCGGATATCGTCATTACGCATAAGGACCTGACTGACCGCGCGAAAACGAAGCTGCCGCAGGCGGTGCACATTTCGGTTGATAATTTCTTGAACAGCCCGAAATACGATGAACTGATTGAAAAGCTTAAAAACTAATCAAACAGAAAGAGGGATTTTCATCATGGAAGTATTGGCTAAAGCGAACATCAAACTGAACCAGACAGTGAATTCAAAAGAGGATGCCATCCGCCTGGCGGGACAGACGTTGATTGATAACGGTTACGTGAAAAACGGCTACGTGGAAAAAATGTTCGAACGTGAAGAAACATCATCCACTTTCATGGGGAATTTCATTGCGATCCCGCACGGCACGGAAGATGCGAAGGATGAGGTGCTTCATTCAGGCATTTCCGTCATCCAGATTCCGGACGGGGTGGAATACGGTGAAGGCAATACGGCAAAGGTCGTTTTCGGTATCGCCGGAAAAAACAATGAACACTTAGACATTCTGTCAAACATCGCCATCATCTGCTCAGAGGAAGAAAACATCGAGCGGCTGATCAGTGCAAAGACGGAAGAAGAACTGGCCGCGATTTTCAGCGAGGTGAACTGACATGATTGCCCTTCATTTCGGAGCGGGAAACATCGGGCGGGGCTTTATCGGCGCTTTGCTCCATCATTCCGGCTATGAGGTTGTTTTTGCAGATGTGAATGAAACGATGGTCGGCCTTCTCAATGATAAGAAGGAATATACCGTGGAGCTTGCCGACGGCGGCCGGCAGACAGAAATTATCGGCCCCGTTTCAGCCATCAACAGCGCGGTGCAGGAACAAGAGCTGTACAGGCTGATCAATGACGCGGCGATCATTACGACGGCAGTGGGCCCGAACGTTCTCAGACTCATCGCCCCGTCCATCGCGGAAGGGCTGAAGCGCAGAACGTCCTCTGAGCCTCTCAATATCATTGCCTGTGAAAATATGATCGGCGGCAGCCGTTTTCTGAAAAAAGAAGTTTTCGGACATTTGACGGAAGCGGAGCGGGAACTCGTGAACCGGACGGTCGGCTTCCCTGATTCTGCGGTGGATCGGATCGTGCCGATTCAGCACCATGAAGACCCGCTGAAAGTATCCGTAGAGCCGTTTTTTGAATGGGTCATAGACAGAACCGGCTTTGCCGGCGGTCAGCCGGCACTTAAAGGTGCGATATTTACGGATGATCTTACGCCTTTCATCGAGAGAAAGCTGTTTACCGTCAATACCGGCCATGCCGTTACAGCGTATGTCGGCTATCAGCGCGGATTAAAAACCGTCAAAGAGGCCATCGACCATCCTGAAATCCGGCGTGTCGTGTACGATGCACTTTCAGAAACGGGCGAGTACTTGGTGAAAGCGTACGGCTTTAAGCAAGCCGAACACGAGCAGTACATGAAGAAAATCATCGGCCGTTTTGAAAATGAATACATCACGGATGATGTGACAAGAGTCGCCAGATCACCGCTCAGAAAACTCGGAGCGAATGATAGATTAGTAGGTCCGGCCAAAAAAATAAAAGAACCGAACGCGCTGGCGGAAGGCATCGCCGCCGCCCTGCGCTTTGACTATCAGGATGATCCGGAAGCGGTTGAACTGCAGAAGCTTATCGCGGAAAAAGGAACGAGCGGTGTTCTGCAAGACATTTGCGGTATTCAGCCGCATGAGCCGCTGCACGGCATCGTGCTCAAAAAACTCAATCAATAAGATGAATCCGCGTCGGGGGACGCGGCTTTTTTTTCTTCTGTTATAATGTTGGGGAAGGGAGGCTGTATGATGACTCAAAAGCTCTTACCCCACCGTTTTCCGTTTCTTTTGATTGACGGCACGACAAACAGCGAAGCCGGAAAATGGGCGGCCGCTTACAAAAACATCAGTGAAAATGACTGGTTTATAACCGAATCACAAAGAGAGATGCCGTTTTCACTCGTCATTGAAGCGATGGCCCAAACGGCGGCTTGCGCGGGAATTACCGGCGGTGACAGCCTCGGTCTTTTATCCGCGGTGAAGAAAGCGGAAAGATTAGGCGCCGCTTTGCCGGGAGACCGTCTGGATCTGCTGTTTGAAGTCACGCGAACGAGGCGCGGGTTTGTGTTCGGCCGGGCGAAAGCGTCCGTTGCCGGGAATCCGGTAGCGGAAGCTGAGATCAGCATATTTATCGCACCATCGTAAAAAAAAGCCGCCTCCAGCGGCGGCTTTCGGACAAGTCTGTTATTTTGTATCATAATCTCTTTCACTCTGTGAATTGTCTCTTTGGTCGTGTTTGTGTTTTTCGTCATTGGCGTTTTCCTTCAGCTCTTCCAGCGGAATCGGATCGGTTAAATCATGATGTTCAGGATTTTCATTCGGTTTGTTTTTCTGTTTTCTTTCTGTCATCCTCCATCACCTCAATATTTCTTTTCCTCAACGTTCTCCCCGCCAAACGTCAGGAGCGGTTTTTTGTTCCTGTGGGTCATATGTATTAAAATAGAGACGACTACATTATAAAAAGTGAGGTACATATATGCCGATACAAAGAGAAGACGCAGATATTAAACTGATCGCGATTGATATGGACGGAACCCTGCTCAATGACGAGCAGCTCATCCCGGAGGAAAACCGGCGGGCGATCAAGGAAGCGGAGGCGAAAGGAATTCACGTCGTCATCAGCACCGGACGCACGCTGATGACATGCCGCGAACTGGCTGAGTCTCTCGAGCTGTCATCCTTTTTAATTACGGCAAACGGCAGCGAAATCTGGGATTCTAACTTTGAGCTGGTTGAGCGTAAGCTTCTTCATACCGATCATATTCAAAAATTATGGGATCTGAGAAATAAGCACAATACGAATTTCTGGGCCTCTACCGTCGATAAAGTATGGAGAGGGGAATTCCCGGAAACGATTACGGATCACCAGTGGCTCAAGTTCGGATTTGAAATCGAGGATGACGATGTGCGGAATGAGGTGCTGAAAGAGCTGAAAGAAAACAAGGAGCTTGAAGTCACAAACTCAAGCCCGATCAATATCGAAGTCAATGCCCTCGGCATCAATAAAGCGGCGGCGCTGGCGAAGGTATCGGAAAAACTCGGCTTTACGATGGAAAATGTGATGGCTATGGGTGACAGTCTGAATGACATTGCGATGATTGAAAAAGCGGGTGTCGGCGTCGCCATGGGAAATGCACAGGATATTGTAAAAGAAACCGCTGACTGGGTGACTGATGTCAACACGGAAAACGGAGTCGCCAAAGCAATCCGCCACTGGGTATTATAATAGAAAAAAGAGAGTCTCTGGATGAGGCTCTCTTTTTTGTTTGTCACATTAGTGACTAGGTCCATGGTAGGTTTTCTGACAAAGGTATGTTCAAACGTGTCAGAATTGATATAATTGAGTGAAATCCAACAATTCGGAATAGTCGTTCCGAATAGCGGAATGATAATCATATAAAACGCTTACAATACAGGAGGGAGCTTATGTTTCAGATTGACATCAATTGTGATTTAGGAGAAAGTTTCGGTGCATATAAGATCGGGATGGATGAAGAGATTTTGGATTATGTGACATCTGCAAACATCGCCTGCGGCTTTCATGCGGGTGATCCCAGCGTGATGCGCAAAACAGTTGCGCTTGCGGCGGAAAAGGGCGTGAAAATCGGCGCTCATCCCGGGCTGTTCGATCTTCAGGGATTCGGGCGGCGGCAGATCGCGATTACGCCCGAGGAAGCGTATGATCTGACACTGTACCAAATCGGCGCGCTGTCAGGTTTTTTAAAAGCAGAAGGTGTCGCGATGCAGCATGTGAAGCCGCACGGCGCTTTATATAATATGGCCGCCGTCAACCGCGGTCTGTCAGAGGCCATCGCTCAGGCGGTCTTTCATTTTGATCCCGGACTCATTCTTTTCGGGCTAGCCGGAAGCGAGCTGATTAAAGCGGGAGATCGAATCGGACTGCAGACGGCAAGCGAAGTGTTTGCAGACCGCACCTATCAGGAAGACGGCACGCTGACGCCGCGTTCCCAGCCGGATGCGCTGATTCAGGATGATAAAAAAGCGGTCGGGCAAGTGATTCAAATGGTGAAAGACAACACGGTGACATCACGTAAAGGACAAGCCGTAAGCCTGAAAGCGGACACCGTCTGCATTCACGGAGACGGCGCCCACGCGCTGACATTCGCAAAAACGATCAGAAACGAATTAAAAGCGGCTGACATTCAAATCAGTGCGCTTTCAAAAGACTGAGCAGCAGAGGGAGGAAGACAGCATGGAGCAAAAGAAAAAAACAGCCGGAAAGGCTTCCGGCAAATGGTCGCTGCTTTTAGGCGCGACATTTCTGATGGCGACATCATCAATCGGGCCCGGCTTTCTGACGCAGACGGCCACGTTTACCAATACATTGGCGGCAAGCTTCGGCTTTATCATTTTAATCTCTATTATTTTGGACATTTTCGCGCAAACCAATGTATGGCGGATTATCGCGGTTTCCGGAAAGCGCGGCCAAGAGATAGCAAATATGGTGCTTCCGGGCGCCGGTTATGCCATTGCTTTTCTGGTGGTGCTCGGCGGACTTGCGTTTAATATCGGAAACATCGGCGGCGCGGGTCTCGGCCTTCAAGTATTATTCGGAATCAAACCGGAGATCGGCGCTTTAATCAGCGCTGCGATTGCGGTTTTGATTTTCGTCATAAAGGAAGCCGGAAAAGTCATGGACCGTTTTATGCAGATCGCCGGAATTGTCATGATCGTATTGACGGTGTATGTTGCCGTAACGACGGCTCCGCCGGTCGGACACGCCGTTGTGAAAACTTTTATGCCTGATCATATCAGTGTGCTGGCGATCGTGACGCTTGTCGGCGGCACGGTCGGCGGATACATTACATTTGCCGGCGGCCACCGTCTGCTTGATTCAGGCATTCAAGGGAAGGAAGTCATTCCTCAAGTCACGAAAAGCTCCGTCACAGGCGTATTGATTACATCTGTAATGCGGATTGCTCTGTTTCTCGCCGTGCTCGGCGTCGTCTCAAAGGGCCTGCGCATTGATCCTGATAATCCCGCAGCTTCTGTGTTCAAGCTTGCGGCGGGAAATGTCGGCTATAAAATTTTCGGTGTCATCATGTGGTCTGCGGCTATTACGTCTGTCATCGGCGCCGCATATACGTCAGTGTCTTTCTTCAAATCGTTCTCGGCAAAAATCGAAAAGCATTCGAACGGCGTAATTATCGCTTTTATCATCGTATCCACTCTCATTTTTGTCACGATCGGCCAGCCTGCCAAAATTCTGGTCGCGGTCGGTTCGCTTAACGGTTTAATTCTGCCGCTTGCATTAGCGATGATTTTGTTAGGCGCTTATAAGAAAAAAATCGTCGGCGACTACAAACATCCGATCTGGCTGACGATCGCCGGGGCAATCGTAGTCGTTGTCATGGCGATTATGGGCATCTATACATTATTCTCGCAAATGCCGCAGCTATGGGGCTGATGACATGAAAAAACATATGAGTGACATGAGTCCCGAAGAAGTCAGGCAGCTTATCAGAAAAGGGCGGATGACCGGGCCGACGGCGGGATTGGCCGCTTCTTACGCACAAGCCAATCTCGTCGTTTTGCAAAAGGATCTTGCCTTTGATTTTCTCTTATTCTGCCAGCGCAATCAAAAGCCTTGTCCGGTGCTTGACGTGACGGATGCGGGTTCACCCGTTCCGGCAATAGCGGCGCCGGGAGCTGATATCCGGACGGACTTTCCGAAATACAGAATCTATCGGCATGGCGTGCTTACTGAAGAGGTAACGGATCTCACGCCATATTGGAAGGATGATTTTGTCAGCTTTTTGATCGGCTGCAGTTTTTCATTCGAGCAAGCCCTTATCAATCAGCACATTCCAATCAGGCATATTGATGAAGGCGTGAACGTTCCCATGTATAAAACAAATATTGACTGTGTTCCGGCGGGCCCGTTTTCAGGAAAGATGGTCGTCAGCATGAGGCCGATTCCGGAAAGACTGGCAGTCCGCGCAGCACAGGTCACGTCACGTTTTCCCGCCGTGCACGGCGCCCCCGTCCGCATCGGGAATCCGAAAAGCATCGGCATCAGCGATCTGAATCAGCCGGACTTCGGAGATGCCGTAACGGTGAAAGAAGGCGAAGTTCCCGTATTCTGGGCGTGCGGCGTTACACCGCAGGCGGTGATCATGGAAACAAAGCCCGATATCGTGATAACCCATTCACCTGGGCACATGCTGATCACTGATATACGGAACGAATCGCTTGCTGTTCTGTAAGTGAGAAAGAAAACAACGAGGTGATGACAATGAAGCAGTATAGCGGCAATACAGCGCTTGATATACAGCCGCACGGTGATTCCGCCGTTATCATCCGCTTTGGCGGGCACATCAGCGAAGAAGTCAACAGCCGGGTTCATGCGGCGGCCGCCTGTATTGAAGAACGGCCGTTTCCAGGCTTCGTTGAATGTATTCCGGCATTCACAAGCTTAACGATCTTTTATGATGTGTATGCCGTCTCACAAATAAAAAAAGGCGTCTCTCCTTTTGCTTTGGTCAAGAAAGAAGTGACAGAACGCCTCAGCCATATAAAGGCCGGCCGGCAGGAAGAGCGCCGGGTGATGGAAATCCCCGTTTGCTACGGCGGTGATTTCGGTCCTGATTTAGAAGACGTCGCTGAGATGAACGATCTGACGCCGGAAGACGTCATCCGCATTCATACCGAAGGCGAATATCTCGTTTATATGCTCGGATTTGCGCCGGGATTTCCGTTTTTAGGAGGAATGTCTGAGCGGATCAGAGCGCCGAGAAAGGCGTCGCCAAGGCCGTCGATCCCGGCTGGTTCAGTAGGAATCGCAGGGATGCAGACCGGTGTGTATCCGATATCCACCCCCGGCGGCTGGCGGCTGATCGGCAGCACTCCGCTTCGGCTTTTCAGGCCTGAAGAACAACCGCCGAGCCTGTTGAGAGCGGGCGATACTGTGAAATTCGTCCGGATCTCAGCGGAAGAATACAGCCGCATCAAGGAGGGAGCCGAATGAGCATGAAAGTGATGAAACCCGGTCTTCTGACGACGATTCAGGATACGGGCCGAACAGGGTATCAGAAATACGGCGTACTGGGCAGCGGCGCAATGGATACAATCTCTCTGCGCATCGCCAATCTTCTTGCCGGAAATAAAGAAACAGAGGCGGGGCTGGAAATTACGCTCATGGGGCCCGGGCCTTCCTTTGAGTTTTCAGAACCGGCGGTCATTGCAGTCACGGGGGCCGATTTCGCCTTTCATATTAATGGAGAACCAGCTCCTTTGTGGAAACCGATTTTGATAAAGGAAACAAGCGTCGTCTCATTCGGGCCGTGTAAAATGGGGAGCCGGGCTTATCTTGCCGTTGCGGGGGGATTTGACGTGCCCGCCGTCATGGAAAGCAAAAGCACGTATGTCAGAGCGGGGATCGGCGGCTTTTGCGGAAGAGCGCTGCAAAAAGATGATGAGCTGCCGCTCGGCGGTATGACGCAGTGCTCGGAACTGATCGCTGCCCGTCTGAGCGAATCTCCCGGGCAGCATGGTTTCTCAGCGCCTGATTGGTCTGTCAGCAGCAGAGGATTTCTGCCGCTGAAAAGAAATCCGGTCATTCGCGTGCTTGAAGGCGCTCAATTTCATGCGTTTACAGAAGAAGCAAAACAGCGTTTTTACCAAGAATCGTATACGGTCACGCCGCAATCCGACCGAATGGGCTACCGCCTGAAGGGCGCCCCGCTTGAATTGCGGGAGCCGCTTGAAATGGTATCTGAGGCTGTGACATTCGGGACGGTGCAGGTGCCGCCGGACGGCAATCCGATTATACTGCTGGCTGACAGACAGACGACGGGTGGCTACCCGCGAATGGCGCATATCATATCCGCCGATCTTCCTCTTGCCGCCCAAACGATGCCGGGGGAACATATCACGTTCGCTGCTGTTTCGCTGGAGGAGGCGGAAATGCTGCTGTTGGAGAAGGAACAGCAGCTGAAGGAGCTGAAAGCAAGACTCAAAATGGAATGGCTGATCTGACAAAGGGGATGAAAGGTCATGGAAAACAAAAACAAAACCGTCATCAAATCAATGGAGCTGCTTCATTTATTCCTGACCGAACCGAGCCTGAGCTTAAATGAGCTGGTTTCTCTATCGGAAATGCCGAAAACCTCGGTTCACCGGATGGCAAGTTCACTGGAGGAAATGGGATTTCTCACCCGGGCAGCGGATGGCCGTTATCAGCTTGGTCTGATCTTTTTACAATTCGGCCAGCTCGTCTCTGACCGTCTGGACATCAGGAAAATAGCCAAGCCAGTGATGGAAAAGCTGTGCGGTGAAGTGGATGAGGCCGTTCAGCTGATTATGAGGGACGGCGATGAAGCCATTTACGTCGATAAAATTGAGGGAACGCAAACCGTACGGCTTTATACTGCAATCGGCCGCCGGTCGCCGCTGTATGCGGGAGCGTGCGCCAGAAGCATTTTATCCTTTCTGCCGCGTGAGGAGATTGACACATACATTCAGAAAACAAAGCTTGCCGCAATCGCTTCAGGCACGATGACGAATCCGGCTGAAGTGCTTCAATCCATTGAAACGTCATTACAATCAGGATATACGATCAGCTATTCGGAATTAGAGGATTACACGGCAGCGATCGGGGCGCCGATTTTCAATCACGAAGGTAAGGTGGCTGCGGGAATCAGCATCGCCGGCTTTGAAGCCAGGTTTTCAGAGGACAGGCTGCCGTACTTAACCGAAAAAGTCAAAAACGCCGCTCGGCATATTTCTGAGAAATTGGGTTATTGACCGAGCCAATTTTTCTTCACTCGCGTACATTACAATATCGATAGTAACGAGTGGAGGAAAGAAAATGGGACTTGTTTATACGGCGCTTGGGGATTCTTTGACGACGGGAAGGGGATCCGGCCCGTTTTCCGCCGGTTTTGTTCAGCGGTTCGGACGTATGATGGCAGAAGATTTACAGACAAAAACCGACGTATCCATCTTTGCCAAATCAGGCCTTGAGACGGGAGAAATTCTCGGGCTTATGTCCTGGCCGTACATTCAGAGGCGGATTCAGGCTGCTGATATGATTACCATTACAGGCTGCGGCAACGATTTGATCGATTCGGTTCGGGAATATCAGCAAACATCGGACGCTTCGGTGTTCACCAGTGTGTCCAGTCACTGTCACGAGAACTTTGAAAAGATGATAGCCAAGATCACAGCCTTAAAAGGGCCGCACCCGTCTCCTTATGAGATCCGCGTCTTCAATTTATACAACCCTTTCCCGGGTATTTCCATTGCAGAGAAATGGATATCTTCTTATAATGCGCACCTCAGCACACTCGCATCGGCGCCGCACGTCAAAATCGCCGATGTCCACAGCGCTTTCAAAGGAAAGCTGAACGAATATCTCTCTCATGACCGCGTACACCCCAACGGCAGAGGATATGAAGTCATGGCATGCGTTCTCAGGGGGCTCGGATACGGAAGCCTCGCCCGCTCATAAACCGCGCGCTCCTTTTCATCGGGAGCGCGCTTTTTGTTCTCCTTAAAACAAACTTAAAATTGTCCGACTTTCGTTCTATCCGCGTAAAAAGTACGCTAGAATAATGGGGGATAAAGACAGAAATAGAATTGTGTTCAAAAAATGCTAACAGAAAGGATGGATTTTTTTGCTGCGCGTTTTAAAACTGTCACTCGCGATGCTGATTATTATACTTGCTGCTGCCGCATTTACGTATGCAGAACATACATCTGTCATACAGCCGATTATGCTCGTGTTTCTCGGTGCGGTCATGTTCATTCAGGGGCTGGAAGAAAAATGGAAAGAAAACGATAGCTCCGGGAAATTCAATATATATACCGCCGTTTTTGTATGGTCGATCTCTTTAATCGGTTTTACGCTTCACGTAATCTGAGTTTGATAGATCCTGAAAATGCTCCACAACGGGAAAAGGTGAATAAAAACGGTGCAGTAAGGCTTTCCATTCCTGATATTTCGGCGATCCGCGAAAGCCTTTTGTATGATCCTCTAATGTTTCCCATTCCACCAGCAGCAAATATTTATGCGTTTCCTCCATACATTTGGACAAGGAATGGGACAGATAACCTTTCATCCCCGCTATAATAGGCTCCGCCCGGCGAAATGCCGCTTCGAATTCTCCTTCAAGACCTTCTTTTACATGCAGCATGGCTGCTTCTCTGATCATTCGAAACTCCCCCTTTTATTAATAGATACATTGTATAAAAATATGGACAAAAATAGCTGAAAAACATAAAAATTTAAAACACTATAAATAAAAAATCCTTGCAAGCCTCATTTGGTTTAGGAGAAAATAACAATTGGAAGGCAGGGGAATAGACAGTGAAAAAAGGATTATACCTATTACTTTTACTCGCAGGAATCATAGGTTTAATCGGCTGCTCGAAATCGGAGTCAGCCGAAGACAGAATGAAAGATTTCGTAAAAGACTGGAATGGCGGTCATTACGATAAAATGTACCAAAGCCTCACCCAGGATGAAAAGAAAAAACTATCCAAAAAGGATTTTGTAAAACGATATGAAACCATTTATGAACAAGCAGGGGTCAAAAATCTGAAAGTCACTGCCGAAAAACAGGACGAAGACGATAAGAAAAAAGATGACCTTCAGCACATCGATTATAAAGTCAGCATGGATACAAAAGCAGGGAAGGTCGCCTTTGAAAATACGGCCGTCCTGAAAAAAGAAAAAACAGACGATGGAGAATCATGGAACATCGACTGGAATCCTTCTTTTATTTTCAAACAGCTTTCCGATGACAAAACCGTGCAGATCGCAAATGAAGAACCGAAGCGCGGGCAAATCTACGACAAAGACGGCAAAGGCCTGGCCGTGAATACGGAGGTGCCGGAAATCGGCATTATCCCTGGAAAACTCGGCAAGGATAAAGACAGCGTGATCAAAAAACTGTCTGAAAAACTGGACCTTTCTGAAGACGATATCAAAAGCAAACTGAATCAGGGTTGGGTAAAAGATGACTCCTATGTTCCGATTCAAAAAATCAGACCGGATGATGAAAGCAAGGTCAAAAGCCTGCTCGCATTAGACGGCGTGACGAAAACGAAAGTCAGCTCCCGCTACTATCCGTACGGTGAAAAAGCGGCCCATCTGACCGGATATATTAAAACAATCACAGCGGAGCAGCTGAAAAAAGCGAAAGAAGGCCAATACAGCGACACCTCCAAAATCGGCACCGCCGGCCTTGAAAATGTATACGAAGACAAGCTGCGCGGCACGACCGGCTGGAAAATTTATGTCCCGCAAACGGGAGAGGTCATTGCTGAAAAGAAAGCCGAAAACGGGCAGGATATTCATGTAACGATTGATATGAAAACGCAGACGAAGCTGTATGATTCCATGAAAGATGACAGCGGAGCGGCAGTCGCCCTTGAACCGCAAACGGGAGAGACCCTCGCGCTTGTCAGCGCACCGTCTTATGATCCGAACGGCTTTATTTTCGGCTGGGGCGGCAAAGAATGGAAAAAACTGAATGAAAATAAAGACAATCCGTTTTCAGCGAAATTCAACAAGCTGTATGCACCGGGATCAACGATTAAACCGATTGCCGCGGCAGTCGGCCTGACAAACGGCACATTGAAAGCGTCGGAAAAGAAAAAAATCACCGGAAAAGAGTGGCAGAAAGATTCAAGCTGGGGCGGTTACCATGTCACACGCGTATCAGAGCGCCTGAATGAAGTGGATCTCGAAAACGCGCTGATTACATCGGACAACATCTACTTTGCGCAAAATGCCATAGACACCGGAGCGGACGCGTTTACAAAAGGATTAAAAACATTTGGCTTTGACGAAGACATTCCGTACCAATTCCCGATTGAAAAGTCGTCAATCGCAAATGGCAAGCTTGATTCCGAGATTCTTCTCGGAGATACGGGCTACGGCCAAGGACAGATGCTGATGTCTCCGCTGCACTTAGCGGCTGATTATACCGCATTTGTAACAGACGGAAATCTCATCAAACCGACATTAATCAAAGACGGAGAAAAAACACCGAAAATCTGGCATAAGCAAGTAGTGTCCAAAGCCAATGCCGAAGAAATCACAAAAGGGCTGAGAGGCGTCGTTGAAGATCCGCGCGGCTCTGCATATCAGCCGGCCGTAAGCGGCATTACCGTAGCCGGAAAAACCGGCACAGCCGAGCTGAAAACGTCAAAAGAAGATAAAGACGGCAAAGAAAACGGCTGGTTTGTCGGCTACGATTATAAAAAGAAAGACCTCTTGATCGCGATGATGATTCAAGACGTCAAAAAACGCGGCGGAAGCCATTACGTCGTTGAAAAAGCAAAAAAACAGTTTCAGAATCATTAAATGACGATTTTTGCGGGCTGAAAGGAAAATCAGCCGCCGAAGCAGAATGAAACAGCATGGGCAATTCCTGAAAACAGAGAGACAAGGGCTCACTAAGAAAAAGGGGGATTTCACATGCAGCGTATTCAACTGGCTGAAGACCTGGAATTTTCAAGAGTGATACACGGGCTTTGGCGCCTGAACGAATGGAATTATTCGGACACAGAGCTGCTGGATCTGATTGAATGGTGTATCAGCCAAGGCATTACCACCTTCGACCATGCCGATATATACGGCAGTTATACATGTGAAAAGCTGTTCGGCGGTGCTTTGTCCCTTTCACCTTCAATAAGGGAGCAAATCGAAATCGTCACAAAATGCGGGATCGTCATTGAGTCGCCGGAACGGCCCGGCAACAAGCCGCACCATTATAATACGTCGAAATCTCATATCTTAGCGTCGGCTGAGCAGTCGCTCTTGAATCTGAATACGGATTATCTCGATGTGCTGCTCATTCATAGACCCGACCCGCTTATGGACCCGGAAGCTGTGGCTGAAGCGTTTCATGCGCTGAAAAGTTCGGGCAAGGTCAGATATTTTGGAGTGTCAAACTTTAAAGCGCACCAGTACAGAATGCTCGAATCCTATTTGGATGATCCGCTCATCACGAACCAAATTGAAATTTCTGCTTACGAGCTGGAAAATATTCATGACGGCACGCTGGATTTCTGTCAGGAAAAACGCATCCCGCCGATGGCGTGGTCACCGCTTGCGGGCGGAAGCGTTTTTACAGGCCAATCAGATAAGGACGTCCGGATCCGCGCCGCGCTTCGTTCCGTACAGGAAGAAATCGGCGCTGCGTCCATTGACGAAGTCATGTACGCATGGCTGTTCACCCATCCTGCCGACATCATGCCGATTGTCGGCAGCGGAAAACAGAGCCGCATTTCCGCCGCGGTGCGTGCATCAGCTTACACACTCAGCCATGATCAATGGTTTCGGGTTTATACAAGTGTCCAAGGTTATGATATTCCATAAACAAAACGCCCGGAAGGTATCTTCCCGGGCGTTTGTTTATGTGGTGTGCAATGTCTAAAAACAAGTAAGGTCACTTTGAAGTATAGCCGTTCAGATGAAAGGAACCAAGCGTCATGGCATATTATCTGACACATTTTTCTTATTCAATACTGTCACACGGACCAGTGCCAAATTGCCATTAGAAAATGGTTGAATAATCATTGAAAGCGTTTTATATTTTTAATTACAACACTTTCCCCGGAAGCACCCCCCATGTGCCGCATCCCCCACAACTAGAAAATCTGGAGGCGCGTTTCATGTATATGACAGCGAGAGAACAAAAATTAATGAAACATCTTTTACTGCAGAACCGGTACGAAACAGTGCATGAACTGGCGGAAGCTTTACAAGTCAGCACAAGAACCGTTCACCGCGAGTTAAAAACAATCAAACCGCTGATGGAATCATTCGGTTTGGCACTTGATAAACAGCCCGGCAAAGGACTGAAAGCGGTGGGAAACCCGGAGGATAAACAGAAGCTCCTGTCAGACCTGTCCTATGAACAGCAAGAATACAGCGCTGAGGAGCGGAAACTTTTAATCCTATGTTCACTATTAGAGTCCCAAGATCCGATCAAGCTCTACAGTCTGGCGAACGAACTCCAAGTGACAAACGCGACGATCAGTTATGATCTTGATGAGCTGGAGACTTGGATTGCGCCCTTCGGCTTGACGCTGATCCGAAAAAGAGGCTTCGGCATTCAGCTGACGGGACCGGAAAATGCGAAACGGAAAATCGTCGGCAATCTCATGGTCAACCGCCTTGATATTCAAAGCTTTTTGGAAGCGGTTGAATTGAATATTAAAGGAAAACCCGACGCTGCTGATAAAATGTTCGGCGTCGTAAATAAAGCGGAACTTTTGAAAATGGACCGGCTCTTGATTCAGCTCAAGGAAAAAATTTCGATCGCCTTATCTGACAGCTCCTATATGGCGCTGGCGGTTCATTTAACCTTTGCGATGGAGCGGATCAGACTCGGAGAAACCATCACGATGGAGGCTTCTGAACTAAAAGCGCTGCAGCAGACGAAGGAATACGGCTCCGCGCTCGAAATGGCAAAAGAGCTTGAAAAAGCCTTCGGCGTTTCGATACCGGAGGCTGAGATCAGCTATATCACCATCCATTTACGGAGCGCCAACCGCCAATACAAAACCGAATTCAAGCCCGAGAACATTGAAGTTGAAACGGCTTTGCAGACAAAGCAGCTGATCGGCTTCATTTCAGAAAAAATTAAAATGGATCTGACGGAAAACGGCTCTTTATACGACGGTTTAATCGCCCATCTCGAGCCTGCGATTAACCGGGTAAAAGAGAGTATCGACATGTACAACCCGATGACTCAGCAAATTAAACGCGACTACTTCCTGCTGTATATGGCCGTAGAAGAAGGAATGGAAAAATTCTTTCCGGGGCTTCATTTTCCTGAAGATGAGATCGCTTTCATCGTTCTGCACTTCGGCTCCGCCCTGGAAATCAAACGGGAAGAAGCGAAAATCAAAGCGCTGATCGTCTGTTCAAGCGGCATCGGGTCGTCCAAAATGCTCGCATCCAGACTGAAAAAAGAGCTCCCGGAAATCCGTTCCTTTGATATGTCTTCCCTTATTGAACTGAAGGACCGTGATACCGCCGCGTACGACATGATCGTGTCCACCGTGCCGATCCCGTATGAAAACATTGATTATGTCATGGTCAGTCCGCTTTTAAATGAAGAAGACGCCGATCAGGTCAAGCAGTACATCAAAAGAAAGATTCCGCTGATTCTTGACAAGAAAAGAAACGGCAGAAGAGAAGAGAACCAGCCGGAGACGCCTGATATGCTGGAAGCGGCCGGGCGTATGGCGCATTATGCGGCGGTTATCCAAAGCGTGCTGCGGAACTTTTCGATCAAATCCATTGATTCAAACATGGCGTATGAGCTGTTTTTGAACCGTATGTTTGCCATGCTGGAGGAAGAAGGATTGGTTCATCATGCCCGAAAAACCGCACAGCGCCTTGCAGAGCGTGAAGAACAGGGAGGGCTCGGCATTCCGGGAACGGCAATGGCGCTGTACCATCTCAAAAATGAAGAAATTGTCACGCCTTTTTTCAAAATTTATGATTTGACAGCTCCATGCAGTGTCAAAGGCATGGACGGAAATTCCCTGACCGTCGGCCGCGCTTTAGTGATGATGGCGCCGGCTGATATGCCCGCTGAAGGGTCGGAAATATTAAGTGCGGTCAGCTCGGCCATCATTGAATCCGAAGCCAGTATAAAAGCCTTCCAGACTGAGGATCAGGCCGATTTATACAAACGTTTAAACAGGCTGTTCTATCATTTCATTCAGGAAAAAGGACAGCGCTGAACAGATGGCGCACACCTCATATGGGGTGTGTTTTTTTCTGTATGTATGAGGGTAAGGGGAAGGGAAGAAACTAAAACATGGGACTATTGTATCATTCACGAATGGAATAGTTCTAAAACAAAATAGTTTTACAAGTTATATTTTTTGGTTTAAAATGGGTTGCGTGAGGAAGAAAATCTGACAGAGTTTTTTGTGATTTATGATTATGGGAGATGAAAATATGGAGACATTACAGCATCTGATTCTGCACGACATTTCAAATAGCGAAGAGATCGAAGCTGTAAAAAGCGGTGCGCATACCCTGACTTACGCGGAATATCGAAAACGAATCAACCAGCTTGCGCAATCGCTTCTTGATAAAGGAATAAAAAAAGACGACAGAGTGGCGATGCTTTGTAAAAACGGCCACGCGTCATCTATCGTCATGTTTGCGGCACTTGAAATCGGAGCGGTGGTTGTGCCGGTCAGCTGGCAATTAACACCGTATGAAATGAAAGGCATTTTAGCAGCCTGTGAACCGAAAGCTGTTTTTTACGGCACTGAATTTAAAGAGATTATGGAAGAAGTGCTTCCTGCGCTTGCATCTTCTCTTAAACTGAAGGTCGTGACCGGAACAGCTGCGGAGACAACGCCTGAGTTTGACGCTTTATTGACAGGCTCCGGCGATACACCGGACGTCGAAACAGTGTCCGAAAACGATACGGCATTGCTGATGTTTACCTCGGGTACTACTGGCAATCCGAAACGCTGCATGATCACTCACGGCGGCATATACAACTACGTAAAAGCGACATTGGCATACACGGGGAGAATGCAGAATGTCCGCTTCTTAGCATGCCATCCGAATTACCATACGAGCGCGATTATCTGCCAGATGGTCGGCACGATGAGCGGAACGACATTCATTATGACAGACAATCAGGATCCTGTAGAAAACTTGAAGCTCATCGAAAAGGAGAAAATTCAAACCATCATGGCGCTTCCTGTCTATTACACATACTTGCTGAAAGCCTGGGAAAAGCACCAGACTGACATGTCTTCTATCGTTTATTTGATGACTGGAGGAACAAAGGTGCCAAGCAGCCTGATCCAGCAGTATCGCGACATCGGCATTCCGCTCATGCACGGATACGGAAGCACTGAAGCATGGGGCATCAGCTCTTGGAATCCGCAAATGGGAATGGATAAAGCCGCTTCTGCGGGTAAACCGATGGAAGAAGTGGACGTCCGCATTGAAGATCCGGAAACAGGCGAAGTCCTTCCGCAAGGCTCAATCGGAGAAGTCGTTGTGACAAATCCGTTTTTATTCAAAGGGTACGAAGATAACGAAGAAGCGACACGGAAAGTGCTGAAAGACGGCTGGTTCCATACGGGCGATTCTGGATATGTGGATGAAGACGGATTTATCTATATCACCGGACGTTATAAAGATGTCATCATCTACGGAGGCGACAATATTTATCCTGACCAGATTGAAGAGGTCATTCAGCAAGTGCCGGGAATTCTTGAAACGGCGGTTGTCGGTATCCCTGATCCGCTTTACGGTGAAAAACCGAAAGCGTTCATCGTGACAAACGGCAGAGAAGGCCTGACAGAAGATGAAGTGACCCGATTCCTTCAAGAACGTCTTGCTGCCTTTAAAATTCCAGAGATTGAGTTCGTCAGCGAACTTCCGAAAAACAACCTTGGAAAAGTGAGAAAAGACGTTCTCCGCAAACAAGCGGTACGTTCATAATTGAAAACCTAAACCCGGCTGCCGGCCGGGTTTTTTTTCTTGCGTTTCATGTGAAACATTTTTCTCCGAAAACATTTTGAACTGTCTCATTCATGTTTATCCAAAAGCCAGCAGAGGTAGACAAGAAATATGACAACGAACAATAAGGAGGAACTTGACATGGAAAACTATCCGAAGGAATTCCCTGCAAAATCACAAAACCGCCAGCCGGGCATTGAGAACGAAATGAATCCGGCGCCTGTTTACGAATACAAAGAATATAAAGGCGCTGATAAACTAAAAGGGAAAACCGCGCTTATCACAGGGGGCGACAGCGGTATCGGACGCGCCGTAGCGGTCGCTTACGCAAAGGAAGGCGCAAATGTCGCGATCGTCTATTTTGATGAAAACGGAGATGCGGAGGATACAAAAAAACGAGTGGAAGAAGAAGGCGTAAAATGTCTGTTAATCTCCGGCGATGTCGGTGAGGAAGACTTTTGCAATGAAGCCGTTGAAAAAACGGTTGAAGAATTCGGACGTCTTGATATTCTCGTGAATAACGCCGGGGAACAGCATCCGAAAGAAAGCATTAAGGACATTACAAGCGAGCAGCTTCACAGAACCTTTAAGACAAACTTTTACTCACAATTTTATTTGACTAAAAAAGCAATTGATTACATGAAGCCGGGCAGCGCGATCATCAATACGACATCCATTAATCCATACACAGGCAATCCGCAGCTGATTGACTACACGGCTACGAAAGGCGCGATTAACGGTTTTACGCGATCCATGGCGCAAGCGCTCGTCAACGACGGTATCCGTGTCAACGCCGTGGCGCCGGGACCGATCTGGACACCGCTTATTCCGGCGACATTCTCGGAAGAAACCGTCGCTTCCTTCGGTCAGGATACGCCGATGGGCCGGGCAGGCCAGCCTGTTGAGCATGTCGGCTGCTATGTGCTCTTGGCCTCAGATGAATCATCTTATATGACCGGACAGACGCTGCATGTCAACGGCGGCAGATTTGTGACCACATAAGGAGGCTGAAGCATGACAATATCGAAGCAAGACGTAAATGCATACTATCAAAAAGCGGGAATCGTTCTGACTGATGATGAAGTCGAAGATATTCAAATCATGGATTACGGCTTAGGCAAGCTTGAGGAAACCGGGCTTCAGCTGTTTATTTATGTGAATACCGACCGCTACTGTTCAAAAGAATTGGTGCTCTTCCCGCGCCAGACGTGTCCGGAACACCGTCATCCGCCGGTCGGCGGCGAAAAGGGAAAACAAGAGACATTCCGCTGCCGCTGGGGGAAGGTGTATCTCTACGTGGAAGGCGAAAAGGCAGAGAACCCAAGCGTCCTTCCGCCGGAAGAAGATAAGGAATACTACACCGTCTGGAATGAAATTGTGCTGGAACCGGGCGGACAATACACCATTCCGCCGGATACGAAACATTGGTTCCAAGCAGGAGAGGAAGGGGCCGTCGTTACGGAAATGTCATCGCCAAGCACGGATGATCATGACATTTTTACCGACCCGCGCATTTAAAGATGAGGCTGCACGCCTCATCTTTTTTTGTATGGAAAAAAATGAATTTACCTGTATAATGGCTAATAAAGGAAAGAAGGTGTGATCGTGTTTTCCTGTCAAATCCGGGAACATCTGACGATCAGATTGCTTACCAAAGAAGATACGGACGAATTGTATTCTGTTATGAAGCGAAATCAAAACCATCTCAGCGAATGGCTCAGCTGGGCGGAAGAACTGGCTGATATCGATACGTACCGCGATGTGATCATTCCGGAATGGCGCTATAAATACGCGGAAGAGAATGGTTTCGACGCCGGAATTTTTGTAAAGGGCCGGTTTTGCGGCATGATCAGCATCCATAATGTCGATACAGTCAATCAAAAAGCGGAAATCGGCTACTGGCTGGATCGGGAGCATGAAGGATTCGGCATCATCACCGCAAGCTGCAGGGCGGTTATCACCCATGCATTTCAGGGCCTCGGGCTGAACCGCATCATGATCAGCGCCGCTGAAAAAAACACGAAAAGCAGGGCGGTGGCGGAACGGCTTGGATTTCAGAAAGAAGGACTGACGAGAGAAGGCATTTTCGTACAGGGCGCATACCATGACACGGTGAATTACAGCATGCTGAAGCGGGAATGGAGCGAAGAACGGCAGAAGAGCACATTTCTTGGTTTAAATGTCTCCCCAATGTGGAAAAGTAACAGCGGAGACGTTAAAAAGGAGTGATTCTTCATGAATCAAAATGAAATCAAAGAAAAAGTGCTTGAAGTACTGGATCATCATAAAGTCGGTTCGCTTGCGACAGTAGAGCAAGGCAAGCCGCATTCACGCTACATGACATTTTTCCATGACGGCTTAACAATTTATACGCCGACGAGCAAAGACACTCATAAAGCGGAAGAAATTGAAAACAATCCGAATGTTCATATTCTGTTAGGGTATGACTGTGACGGATTCGGTGACGCTTATGTGGAAGTGGCCGGAACCGCCAAACTGAACAACTCAGCAGATTTAAAAGAAAAGCTGTGGGATTCGAAACTGGAACGCTGGTTTGACGGAAAAGACGATCCGAACCTGGTGATTCTCGAAATTGAACCGAAGCAGATCAAGCTCATGAACGCGGGTGAAAAAACGCCGGCCGAGCTGGAACTTTAATAAATCATTTGATTATTCAGGGGCAATCTGTTATACTTAACTGCTAAGTGACAACATGCAAATAAAAAAGAAAGTAAACTTCTTTTTTCTGTTTTGATATAGAAGCTTCAGGCTTCAACGGACAGCTTGAAAAAAAGCTGAGCTTATTCTTTTCCTTCTGATATTCGCCCCTAACGAAGAGATGGAAAAAAGACTTTTTGTTTTACAATTCACACCGGCGCGGCTTCGGAGCCGCAGTGACGATTGAGAGGTAGGGCTTTCGTTGTCTTGTGTTCAAGAACTTCCATGGTGTTTACTTTCGAAGAATGATTCTGTCGGAACTGTTAATACGAATCACCCGCGGGCTAAGGCGGGCAACCATATATTATTTATTTGCGTAAGAAAAGAATAAGACAAAACCGCGCCGGACATCCGGGCGGTTTTTTTATGTAAACGGCCGAAACCTCGCCGCAGTCTGCAGAGTCTAATCAGTATGAAAAGATTTGGAGGAATCATACATTGCACGTTATTACTTCACAAGTACTGTTTATCTTCTGTTTTCTGCTGCTGATACATTCGATTGAAACGCTTGCCTATGCAACACGGCTTTCCGGCGCGAGAGTCGGATTTATCGCGTCCGCGCTGTCATTATTTAATGTCATGGTTATCGTGTCGCGCATGTCAAACATGGTTCAGCAGCCGTTTACCGGACATCTGATTGATGCCGCCGGATCAAACGCTCTGTCTGTTGTGGGCGCCCAGTTTCGATTTTTAATATTCGGCTCCACGGTCGGAACGATGCTCGGCATCTGTCTTTTGCCGACATTCGTCGCGTTATTCTCCAGGGCGATTATACACTTGGCGGACGGAGGAGGCTCCGTCATGCAGGTATTTAAAAAAGGATTTTCACTGAACGGGCTTAAGCATGCGCGTTCTTATATCAGACTGCCGTCAGTCTCCTATTTAAAGGGGCTTCAATTCCGAATGATCCCGAAACGCTTGTTTGTCATTAATATGGTCATTACGTCGATTTACACGATCGGCGTTCTGTCCGCTCTGTACGCCGGCCTTCTGGCGCCTGAGCACAGCACGACGGCCGTGATGGCATCAGGCTTAATCAACGGAGTTGCGACTATGCTGTTGGCCGTGTTTGTTGACCCGAAAGTCTCCGTACTGGCAGACGATGTGGCGAAGGGCAAGCGCAGCTACGTCTCCTTAAAATGGACATCATTGACGATGGTCACATCAAGGGTCGCGGGCACGCTTCTCGCCCAGCTCGTATTCATCCCCGGCGCTTATTATATCGCCTGGGTGACGAAATGGATGTAACGCATGAAAAAAGCTCCTCTGCAGAAGAGGAGCTTTTTTATTGATAATTTCTCAGGCCGCGATCATAAATAAAATTACCGAACGGAATAAAGGCCGCGATAAAACCGGCGGCTGACCATTTCACATGCCATTTGACAGTAAACGCCACATACGCCAGCACCGCCAGATAAATGATAAACAAACCGCCGTGAATGGAACCGGCAATGGTGACGGCGAGCGGATGATGAGCCCAATACTTCAGCGGCATCGCGATAAACAGCAGCACCAAAAGCGACATTCCTTCAATAAACCCCATCGTGCGAAGTCTGCCGATCGGCGTGTGTAACATACAGCTCCCTCCTGTCGGACATCTTTTTTCCTCTATACTATAAGCAAAGGGCAGTCCTAATATGACCATTTCGCGTCTGTTCCTGAAAAAACCTTCATGATTTCAGCCTGTTGTTCTTGTCATTTTTCGGATTTCTCTTGATAATATAGCCAAAAGGGTAAGGAAGGACTACAGTCATGAAACTAGATAATGTGGATCTGAGCATCATTAAAGAGCTGCAGCGGGACAGCCGCCTGTCCATGCGGGAGCTGGGCAGAAAAATCAAATTGTCAGCCCCGTCCGTCACAGAGCGTGTCAGACAGCTTGAATCCTTCGGCGTTATTAAGCGCTATACATTGGACATTGATCAAAAAAAGATCGGGCTCCCCGTCTCCTGCATTGTCGAAGCGACGGTGAAAAACGGAAAATACGATCAATTCAAAACCTACATTCAATCCATTCCTAACATTGAATTTTGTTTTCGGGTCGCCGGGGCGGCGTGTTATATGCTGAAGATTAACGCGGACAGTCTGGAAACCATCGAACACTTCATCAACCGCACCTCTCCGTATGCCCAAACCGTGACCCACGTCATTTTCTCAGAAATTGACACAAAAAACGTCCTCGATTAGAGAGAGCGTGAGGAAGTCTGTTATAATAACAGGATGAGTGTGAAAGAAAGAGAAGTGAAAAGCATGTCAAAAACAGTTGTATTAGCTGAAAAACCTTCAGTCGGCCGGGACTTGGCCCGCGTTCTGAAATGTCATAAAAAAGGAAACGGATATCTTGAAGGCGACCGCTACATCGTCACATGGGCGCTCGGGCATCTGGTAACGCTCGCTGACCCTGAAGGATACGGCAAAGAATTTCAATCATGGCGGCTTGAGGATCTGCCGATTATTCCGGAGCCTTTAAAGCTCGTCGTCATTAAAAAAACAGGAAAACAGTTCAATGCGGTCAAAGCTCAGCTTGTCCGGAAAGACGTCAGCCAGATCGTAATCGCTACAGACGCAGGACGGGAAGGGGAACTTGTGGCCCGCTGGATTATCGAAAAGGCAAACGTCCGCAAACCGATTAAGCGGCTGTGGATTTCCTCTGTGACAGATAAGGCGATTAAAGAAGGATTTCAAAAGCTCCGCAGCGGCAAAGAGTACGAAAACCTGTATCATTCCGCTGTTGCCAGAGCGGAAGCGGATTGGATCGTCGGCATCAACGCGACCCGCGCCCTGACCACGAAATTTAACGCGCAGCTGTCATGCGGACGCGTCCAGACTCCGACACTGGCGATGATCGCCAAACGCGAAGCGGATATTCAGGCGTTCAAACCCGTTCCTTATTACGGTCTCCGCGCGGCGGCTGATCAGATGACGCTGACATGGCAGGATAAAAAAACAAAGCAGACAAGAACGTTCGATCAGACGGTGACCGGCCGTTTGGCAAAAGACCTGCAAGGAAAGCCGGCAGTCATTTCAGAATTGAAAAAAACGGCGAAGAAAAGCTTCGCTCCCGGTCTTTACGACTTGACGGAATTGCAGCGGGACGCTCATAAGCGCTTCGGTTTCTCCGCAAAAGAGACGCTGTCCGTGCTTCAAAAGCTGTATGAACAGCATAAGCTTGTCACTTACCCGCGGACGGATTCCAGATTCCTTTCCGCAGACATCGTGCCGACTTTAAAAGACCGTTTAAACGGTATGGAAGTTAAGCCGTACGCCCAGTACGTCAATCAAATACTGAAGCGGGGCGTCAAAGCGCATAAAGGATTCGTCAATGATGCGAAAGTATCGGATCACCATGCCATCATTCCGACAGAGGAGCCGCTGATCCTTTCAAGCCTCAGCGACAAAGAACGAAAGCTTTACGATCTGATTGCCAAACGTTTTCTCGCCGTGTTAATGCCGGCGTTCGAATACGAAGAAACAAAGGTCACAGCCGATATCGGCGGCGAAACATTTACCGCAAAAGGGAAAACGGTTCAATCGCCTGGCTGGAAAGCCGTGTATGATATGTACGAGGATGACGACGATCATGAGGAAGACAAAGACCAGACGCTCCCGGATCTTCAGCAGGGGCAGCGCCTCACTGTCTCATCATTGAAAGAAACGAGCGGTCAGACGAAACCGCCGGCGCGCTTTAATGAAGGCACGCTGTTATCCGCGATGGAGAACCCAAGCGCCTTTATGCAGGGAGAAGAGAAGAACCTTGTGAAAACATTGGGTGAAACCGGCGGACTCGGAACAGTCGCCACCCGCGCTGATATCATTGAAAAACTGTTCAACAGTTTCTTGATCGAGAAAAAAGAAAAAGATATTTTCATTACGTCAAAAGGGAAGCAGCTCTTACAGCTCGTCCCGGAAGATTTAAAATCGCCGGCCTTAACCGCTGATTGGGAGCAAAAGCTCTCCGCCATCGCAGCGGGCAAACTGAAATCCGCCGTGTTCATTAAAGACATGAAAACATATGCGGGCAAAACGGTGAAGGAAATCAAAAACAGCAGCCAGACTTTCAGACATGACAACATTTCAGGCACCGCCTGCCCTGATTGCGGCAAAATGATGCTTAAAGTCAACGGCAAACGCGGCACGATGCTCGTATGTCAGGATCGTGAGTGCGGCAGCCGGAAAACGCTGGCAAGAAAAACAAACGCCCGCTGTCCGAACTGTCATAAGAAAATGGAGCTTCGCGGCCAGGGCGAAGGCCAAACCTTCGCATGTGTATGCGGCCACCGGGAGAAACTGTCCGTCTTTGAAAAGCGCAAGGCGAAAGATAAATCCGGACGCGCATCCAAGCGGGACATCAACTCTTATATGAAAAGCCAAAACAAAGAGGAGCCGATGAACAACGCGCTGGCAGAACAGCTGAAAAAACTCGGCCTGGATAAATAAATCAGAGAAAGGCAGCATTTTTAAAGAAATGCTGCCTTTTGTCGTGTTTTCCCTGTATTGGGAATGAAATCCAAACAAACAGGGAAAAGGAGAACCGGCGGCGTCCCTATTTTAAAATTTCCCAATGTGAAAATATGCTAGTATTCTTTTATCGTTTCTTATATAGTAAAAATTGCTTTGTGAAAAATAAGATATAGGTATAAAAAAGGAATTGCTAAATAGGAGGATGGTACGTGAAACGATTCGGTTTTAGTCTGATGATCCTTTTGATTTCAATTGTGCTGACGGCGGGATGCGCGGAGGCCGGCACCGAAAAACAGACGGCTGCTGAACCGTCCGGACCGCTTCAGCCCGCAGAGCATTTTATTTATCATAAATTGATGAACGGGCGGGGAATGATTCAGACGAACATATCCGGTGAGCCGGAATATTTATCTGAGTCTCTCGGACTATGGATGGAATTTTTGCTCGGCAGGAAAGATGAACGGCAGTTTCAAGCCCAATATCAGCTTCTTACCGATTCATTTTTGACGGACAACGGCCTCGTCTCGTGGAAAATTGCCGGGAATAAAGCGAACGGCACCAATGCCTTGATTGACGATTTCAGAATCATGAACTGTCTGAATGAGGCCGGAACCCTGTGGGGAAACAGTGAATACGGGAAAACAGCGGTGCAGATCGGGAAGGCTCTGAAAAAATACAATATGAATGAGGGGTATTTTACGGATTATTACGATGCCGCTTCAAATGCCACATCAAAGACCGTGACGTTGTCCTATGTCGGCCCCGGCGCCTTACAGATGCTCAGAGAACAGGGGATTATCGATGAGAAAACGGAAAACCGGAACCTTGATGTTCTCAATCTTGCGCCCATGAAAAATGGTTTTCTGCCGAAATCGTTCAATACCGAAACTAAGGAATACAAATATGACAGCGAAGTCAATGTCATTGACCAGCTGTATGCCGCCGTGAATCTGAAGCGGGGCGATGACAAAGCCGCCGCGCTGTCAAAATGGATGATAGAAGAATGGAAGTCGCGCGGACAGCTGTATGGACGGTACATCGCAGACACGAAGGAGCCGGCGGTTCAATACGAGTCACCGTCCGTTTACGCTCTCGCCGTTCTTTTTTTAACAGAGCAAAAAGCTGATCCGGCTGTCATCAGATCGCTTTATGAAAGAATGACTTCATTTGAAACGCTGGACACGCTGAAACCTGATTACGGCGGCTATATGAGCGGGAGCGATACACATTCTTTCGATAACCTGCTGCCGCTTTTGGCTGAAAGGAAATTGTTTAATGAACATATCATTCAATGAATCACAAAAACTGTGCAGCTACACAGCAGTTATGTTAGCGTTGCTGTCTTTTTTTATTTACTATGTGTCACAGCAATCCGCAGGGCTTCTGATAACCTGCATCACATTGCTTGTCGCGGGTGCCGGCTTATGGTTCGGGGCGATCTACGCGCTCGTTATCACCTTACTCGTCTTATTTGTTCTCGGCAGCCTGCTCCTGTGGTTTCAGACCGGGAGCTTTATGGTGTCTGCCGGTGCCGAAGGTCTGCAGATGCTGGCCGTTTGGGGGATTGCGCTCCTCGTTTTTTCCTACATATCGGGAAGAATACACGATTTGGCCAAGGGGCTTGAGCGCTCAGTGAAGCAGCTGCGGGAAGAGATCACGAGCTTTGTCGCCGTCGACAGGGTGACGGGCTTTGACAACCATCTCCGGATGAAGCTGGAACTGTCTGAGGAAATCAAGCGGGCGGAACGCTACGGCAATTCCTTTGTCTTTTTGCTGCTGCACATGCATTATTTCAAGGAATTCAAATCCCTCTACGGAGAAAAAGAGACCGACCGCCTGCTGGCATTTATCAGCCGTCAAATCCGGTCAAGCGTACGGGAAACAGATAAAAAATTCAGGCCGTCCGCCGAACGGTTCGGCATCGTGCTGACCCATACGCCTGAAGAAAACATGCCGGCCGTTCTGGCGAAGCTGAAAAAGGAATTGGATACGTACCGGCTGCAAAACGGTAAATACGTCTCCATCACCTTCCGTGTATGTTACTTGGCGTACCGAAAGGATTTACAGACGGCCGAGCAATTTTTAAATGAACTGGAAAACGAGATGATGATGAATGAACTCTAAATGGATACGTCTCTTACTCTCAGCAATCTTCATGATTTCGGCGGTTTATATTCCCCGTACGGCGGGAGCAACAGACAAAAAGGACGGCATTCTCATTATTTATACAAGCGCGGACGGAGAGGAAACCGCTGAAGTCAAAATGCTTGATTTGATCGCGGGCCATTTCTCATCCGCCGTGACCGTGAAAAGCGACGGAGATATCACAGCCGCCGACCTCGAAAAGAATCGGCGCGTCATCTATTACGGCGTCACGAAGAAAAAGCTCAGCAAACCATTTATGTCGCTGATCGGCAGCATGCCGCAGCAGCTTATCAGCATCGGCTATAACGCTGGCCAATTCCGCCAATTTGCGGGGGTGTCCCTCACGGAAAAAGAAACGGTATACCGCATTTACAGCAAGAAAGAAAAAACAGACATGCCGCTTGAAAAAGGAATGTCCGTGCTCGGTGCAGCGGGAGTAAAAGGGGAGCCCCTTTATACATACCGGTCCGGTGACGGCAGCACCCGCCCTTTTATATGGAAAACGGGGCGCTCTGACTATTATTTCGGTGTGACCAGCCTGTTAAATGATTCGTTTCTGACCGCGAAAGAACTGCGCAAGGCGTTTGGAGAATCAGAGGGCGGCACCCTCCTTTATTTGCGGCTTGAAGACATCAGTCCGATGTCAGATGAAACATTGCTTTACGAAGCGGGCGCTTACCTGCATAAACGACACATACCGTTTATTCTGGCGGTGATTCCCGTCTACCTCAATCCGGAAAACGGAGAAAAAGTATATCTGGCGGACAAGCCGAAAATGGTCAGCGTCCTGAAAAAACTTCAGCAAATGGGCGGCAGCATCATTATCCACGGCTATACGCACGCATACCGGTACAGCGAAACGGGAGAAGGCTTTGAATTTTGGGATGCCAAAACGGATCAGCCGATTACGTCAGAAAATGCGGACGATGCTCCGGTCAAGCTTGAAAAGGAACAGGATTTTCCGAATGAAAAAGCGTACCGGGCGTATGTGAAGCCTTTCCGTGAAAAGGAGAAAATCTACACGAGAACGAAGCTGGAGCAGGCGATTGATGACCTGACAGAGCTCGGCCTTTATCCGCTGTCATTCGAAGCGCCGCACTATACGATGTCTGAAGAAGGGTACAAAATCGCATCTTCTTATTTCTCCAGCATTTTCGGCCAAGTGCAGCTCAGCGGCACGACGTGGAAAACCTCGGGCGCCCCTCCGTTCGTCTCAAAGCCGGCTATGCTGGACGGGATGACGCTGTACCCTGAAACCATCGGTTATGCCGATAACTCAAAGGAAAATCCGCTCGGAGATATGGAGGATCATATCTCGCAGATGATTGACTTCGGCGGCGGAGTGGCGGGAGGTTTCTATCATCCGTATCTCGGCATGAAATACCTCCCTGAGCTCGTCAATCAGATGGAACGAATCCCCGGCGGCGAGTGGCTCGATCTGAAGAAAACGAAGCAGACGGTAACGTCGGACAGCGTCAGAATCAAAACGAACGGAGACGGAATCATTCATGTGGAAAACAAGATTCACCCGATAACATCCTTTTTCAATCACCATCAGCAGACGCCTCTGGAAAAAGCGCTTTGGATTCTCTCCGGCGTGGTGTTATTGTTTATCATCATGTTCGCATGCTACGTCCTTTATTTGCGCGCCACATTAAAAAAACGAATCTTTAAGGAGAGAAGAACCCTTGAGTAACATTCTGTTTTTTATCTCATTAAGTTTAATATGGGTGATGCTTCTCTATCACATGTTTCTGATGCAGGGCGGATTCAGGCATTATATGACCTTCGAACAAAACATTCCGAAATGGCGCGCAAAGGCGGGGGAGCTCCCGAAGGTCAGCGTCCTGATTCCCGCGCATAATGAGGAAGTCGTCATCAGGCAGACGCTGAAGGCGATGGTGAATCTGTATTATCCGAAAGACAGGCTTGAGATCATCGTCGTTAACGATAATTCCTCCGATCGGACGGGGGACATCGTCAATGAATTTTCCCGTCAGTATGATTTCATTAAAATGGTTGTCACAAAGCCCCCGAACGCCGGAAAAGGAAAATCCTCGGCGCTGAACTCAGGGTTTGCCGAATCGAACGGAGACGTGATCTGCGTGTATGATGCGGACAATACGCCGGAAAAAATGGCGGTGTACTACCTGGTTCTCGGTCTGATGAATGATGAGAAAGCGGGAGCGGTTGTCGGGAAATTCCGGGTCATCAACGCGGCCAAAACGCTCCTGACGAAGTTTATCAATATTGAAACCATCTGTTTTCAATGGATGGCGCAGGGCGGCAGATGGAAATGGTTCAAAATCGCCACCATCCCGGGAACAAACTTCGCCATCAGGCGGAGCATTATCGAACGGCTTGGCGGCTGGGATGATAAGGCGCTGGCGGAGGACACCGAGCTGACGATCCGCGTCTATAATCTCGGGTACCATATCCGCTTTTTCCCGGCGGCTGTGACATGGGAGCAGGAGCCTGAGACATGGAAGGTCTGGTGGCGCCAGCGGACAAGATGGGCGCGCGGCAATCAATACGTCGTTCTCAAGTTTTTATCCCAATTTTTTAAGCTGAAACGCAAGCGGATCATCTTCGATCTGTTTTATTTCTTTTTTACGTATTTTTTGTTTTTCTTCGGTGTGATCATGTCAAACACGATTTTTATCATCAATCTTTTTTACGACCTGCATCTGGCAGTCGGTTTTTTGGCGATGATTTTGTGGATACTGGCCTTTTTCCTGTTTATGACCGAGGTCATGATTACTTTAAGCATTGAAAAAACAGAAATGAACAAACAAAACTTCTTTATCGTATTTCTCATGTACTTTACATACTCCCAGGCTTGGATCGTGCTTGTCATCTGGTCATTATTCACAGAGATCAAGCACCGCTTGTTCAAGCAGGAAGTCAAGTGGTACAAAACGGAGCGATACAATCAAAATAAAAGCGGGTGACCTTTTTGAAAAAAGCGATCATATTGATAACCGGCCTTTTGCTGCTGATATATAACGGGCAGACGGCCGCGGCCCAGGAACTGAAAACAGACGGTTCCGCCCTCAGAACAAGTGCAGGCGCAAAAGAGCAGCAGGCGCTGACGGGCGATCTGATTACTCTTTACGGGGCGAAAGACAGCTCGGAGCTGACTTATCAGATTCCTGCGGGAGCTTCGAATGCCAATCAGTCACTCCTGATTGATTACGAGGCGTCAAACTTATTAATAGCTCCGTCTTCTTTAACGATTGCCATTGATAATGAACCGGTCAAATCCATAAAGCTTGACGGCAGCTCCAAGCGGAAAACAGTAAAGCTCAATCTCAGCAAAAGCCAAGCCGCCCAAGGCTATCACAACGTATCATTGCAATTTTACGGCGTATTAAAAGAGGGCGTCTGCGTCAGGCAGGATACGTCAGGGAACTGGATAAAGATTTATCCGGACAGCCGCCTTGTGCTTTCAGAAGCAAGCAAGTCAAAGGGGGCGGATCTGAGCCATTTCCCGTATCCGTTTGCCCAATCAGGCAATACGGGTGAAGAAACCGATATTATCCTTCCTGACAAACCGACCTCTGCGGAAGCTGAAGCCGCAGTCAAAACAGAAGGATTTCTGAAAACGGCTGACAGCAGGCTGAAAGTGTCATACGTAAAAGAATCCGCCGCCGGCAAAATCAGCAATCCGTCAATTGTCATCGGCGCCGGGCAGCATTGGAACGGCAAAATAAAAGAGCTTTTCGATCGCGGGAATATCAAAGCGGAACACAACAAACTCCTTCTCGCTGAACGGGTGCTCACCGCCGGGGATAAACGGCAGCCCGTCCTGTTTGTCACGGCACAATCAGACAAAACGCTGGCAGAAAAAATCCGCGTCATGACAGACAGCGCTTATTCAGGCCAGCTGAGCGGAGACTCACTGATGATCGGCCGTCTTCAGCCCGCTGCTGAAAAGACAGGCAATAAACTGACTTTAGACGATTTCGGCGCGGGAAATGTAACGGTCGGATCAAACAAAACGGCGTCGGAGCATTTCTTTTACCCTGCGGCGGCCGCTGTTGATAAAGACGGGAAGGTTAAGTTTTCGCTTACATTAAAGACGTCGGAAGCGGTCCGGACGAAGGCCGATTCTGGTGATGACGCCGAGAAAGCGGAACTGAACGTCATGGTCAACGGACAGCCGAATGCGGTGCGTCTTGATGATCTCGGCAATAAGGATAAAGACGGCTTTTACCACGTCTCAATCCCGATTGATCCGAAACTTTTGCGCAGCAGCAGATACATTGATCTGCAATTTGTCACCTCAGGCTTGAAACATAACAATCCGTGTATCGACCGTGACGAAAACAAATGGGTCTATATTGATAAAAGCAGCACGCTGACGTATCCGGTAAGCGATGCGGCGCAGAAAGCGGATTTCGGGCAATGGCCGCTCCCATTTGCGGGTAGCGTGAATAAGAAAACTGTGATCGTCATCCCGGATGACGTGACTATGCAGACACTTAAAGAGCTTTCTTTAGTGGCTGATTCATTCGGAAACGGCGCCCGGCAGTCATTTACCGTGAAGATGGCATCAGACATGAAGGAAGCGGACGCCAAAGGCCGGAATGTTGTGTTTATCGGAAGTCTGCCGCAAATTCCGCTTTTGAAGTCAAACGCTTCTAAGCTTCTCGTGCCGTCAGACCGCAGCGGCGCTTACGATGTTTCATCATTTCAGATGCTGAATGAGACGACGAAACAAGTCGCGTTTACACAGAAATCACCTTGGGACTCAGACAGCAGTATTGCTGTTTTTGCTCCGTTATCAGGAAGCGGCGCGGCCGTCACAAAAGAGCTGATCAGCTTTTTAGACAGCACAAGCGATGCCGCAACCGTCGTCAACGAAACGGGCGGCAAGCAGCTGTTTTCGAACCATCAGCAAATCAAATCCGATGACAGCAGTCCATCGGCTGATACGAAAAGCCGTTCCGCAGCACTGAACGTCACGTATATCGCTGTTTTCGCGGCGCTTATGATCATTGCTGCCGGCCTGATCTGGCTGACGGCAAGAAGGAAAAAAAGAAAAGCGGACAATGAAAAAAGTGAAGAGTAATGAAAGCAAAAGAGGCCGTTAACAGGCCTCTTTTTTTGTATTTTTATTTCCATTTTTGGCGGTAATTTTTTTATTTTTGAAACAGCATAAAAGCCCCTTTACAACCGGACGGGACGGGAGTATGATCTCTTTTATAATCTATATCGCTTAATCTGTATCCAGAGCGGGGGAACCAATTTGCGGCGCGTCATGCCGCTTGGGGTGAATCCTTTTTCAGGTAGGGCCAACTCTCATAAGCCCGAATCCGACAGCTAACCTCGTAAGCGTTCATGAGAGGAGATGAATGAAACCTGTGCACGATTATGGCGCAGGGGCATCCGTTTGCCTCTGTGTCTTTTTGCTGTCCTGAAATAAGGCATGCAATCAGCATTCGGAGACATCATAGCAGTAAGGGTTTGTAAATCAAACGGAAAATGAAAAAAAGGGGAAGACAACAAATGTATCATTCAATCAAAAGATTTTTGATTGGGAAACCGCTGAAATCACAGGCTGCCGGAGAGCAGAAACTGACGAAACTCAAGGCGCTTGCCATGCTTTCTTCAGACGCGCTTTCATCAGTTGCTTACGGAACGGAACAGATTCTGATCATTTTGGCTGCGGTAAGCGCGGCCGCGTTTTGGTATTCCATTCCGATCGCAGCCGGCGTTCTTATTTTGCTGCTTGCTTTGATTCTGTCCTACAGACAGATTATTTACGCTTATCCGCAAGGCGGAGGCGCTTATATGGTTTCTAAAGAAAACCTTGGTGAGAAGCCCGGCCTGATTGCGGGCGGCTCATTGCTTGTTGATTATATTCTGACGGTGGCGGTAAGCATTTCTGCCGGAACTGACGCCATTACATCGGCATTTCCGGCTTTGCACCCGCATCATTTGCTCATTGCTGTTTTGCTTGTGATTCTGATTATGATTTTAAATTTGAGAGGGCTGTCAGAGTCGGCGTCCATTTTGGCGTATCCCGTCTATCTGTTTGTGGCGGCGCTTGTCCTTTTGATCGTCGTCGGGCTGTTTAAGCTCATGACAGGCCAGGTTCATCCGGCCGAGCATACACCGATCGGCACGCCCGTAGCGGGCATCACGCTGTTTTTGCTGCTGAAGGCCTTTTCTTCAGGGTGTTCGGCGCTGACCGGTGTTGAAGCCATTTCAAACGCGATCCCGGCTTTTAAAAATCCTCCGGCGAAAAACGCGGCCCGCACTCTGGCCATGATGGGGATTCTGCTGGCGATCTTATTTACGGGGATTACGGTGCTGGCGTACGGCTACGGCACGGGTCCGAAGCCTAACGAGACCGTTATTTCACAAATCGCCGCGGAAACCTTCGGACGCCATACGGTGTATTATTTCATTCAAGGCGTTACATCATTGATTCTCGTGCTGGCGGCGAATACGGGCTTTTCCGCATTTCCGCAGCTGGCGTTTAATTTAGCGCGCGATCAGTATATGCCGAGAATGTTTACGGTTCGCGGCGACCGATTAGGTTTTTCAAACGGAATTATCTTTCTCGGTATCGCGTCCATCCTGCTTATTCTTTTATTCGGCGGCCGCACGGAACATCTCATTCCGCTTTATGCCGTCGGTGTGTTCATTCCGTTTACGCTGTCGCAGACGGGAATGTGCATCAAGTGGATCAGGCAGAAGCCGAAGGGCTGGGCTGTAAAAATGCTGATCAACTCATGCGGCGCCGCCATTTCATTTATGGTGCTGTGCATTTTATTCGCGACAAAATTCAATCTTGTCTGGCCCGTGCTGTTATTCATGCCGGCTGTCGTCTTTTTGTTTTTCGTTATTAAAAATCACTACACCGCGGTCAGCGAACAGCTGCGGGTCGTTGATCAGCAGCCTGAGGAAATTAAGGGAACCGTCGTCATCGTGCCTGTCGCCGGTGTCACCACGGTCGTCCAAAAATCGATTCAGTATGCGAAATCATTATCGGATCAGGTCATTGCGGTTCATGTTTCCTTTGACAGGGAAAACGAAAAGAAGGTGGAAAAGCGCTGGGAAGAGCTTCATAACGGTGTCCGCCTCGTCACCCTGCATTCCTCATACCGCAGTCTGGTTCACCCGTTTGATAAGTTTTTAGAGACGGTCGAACAAAAAGCGAAAAAAGAACAGTTCTCCGTGATGGTGCTGTTTCCGCAATTTATTACGAAAAAACGCTGGCAGACCATCCTTCACAACCAATCAGCCTTCTTGCTCCGCGTCCGGCTGTTTTGGAAGAAGGACATAATCGTCGCTACACTGCCGTATCATTTTAAAAAGTAACGGTAAAGACCGCAGGCCTTAGTGCCGCGGTCTTTTTTGTAAAGGAGGACGACATGGCTCAAGGCGCGTTTGTCATCATTCAAAATGACGGGCGGGACATATTGCTCGTAAAACGAAAAGACGTTCCCTTATGGGATTTGCCCGGCGGCGGGATCGCAGAAGGTGAAACACCTGAAGCCGCAGCCATGAGAGAGGCCTTCGAAGAAACCGGTTATAACGTGACCATTCTGCAAAAATCCGGTGAGTATGAAAGGCCTGCATTTGAAGATACACAGCACGTGTTCATCGGAGCCGTTACTGGCGGAACCCCGCTGATGAACGGGCCGAAAACCGCCGCATTACGCTGGTTTTCCCCAAACCGGCTGCCGCTGTTCATGGTGCCGAACAGGAAACGCCAAGTAAAAGACGGAATCAATGATGCGGCAAATATGAAGGTAACGCTGAAAGACCGGCATCTGTTATCCATCCTTGATCTGCTGAGAAAAAAGTCAGGCAGATAGCCCCGTGTTTCAACCCGTTTTAAAAAGGGGATGAATACAGGTAAAAGGAGGATGCAGTATGCCAAGTAAAACAGCAGGACACGTAATGACAGAGCTGCTTGAACAATGGGGAGTCGGACATATATACGGCATTCCCGGAGACAGCATTAATGAATTTATCGAAGAATTGAGACATGAACGAAACAACCTGACATTCATCCAAACCCGGCACGAGGAAGTCGCAGCCCTGGCCGCCGCGGCTGAGGCAAAACTGACCGGGCAGATCGGTGTCTGCCTTTCAATCGCAGGGCCGGGAGCCGTTCATCTGCTGAACGGTTTATACGACGCCAAAGCGGACGGTGTTCCGGTGCTGGCGATTGCGGGACAGGTTGCCTCAGATGAAATCGGCCGTGACAGCTTTCAGGAAATCAAATTAGAGCAAATGTTTGAGGACGTGGCGGTGTTCAACCAGCAAGTACATACAGCAGAAGCGCTGCCCGATCTTCTGAACCAGGCGATCCGTACGGCTTACAGTAAAAAAGGCGTTGCCGTCTTAACCGTATCTGATGATTTATTCGCGCAAAAAATCAAACGGGAGCCGGTCTACACGTCGCCGATATATTTAAAAGCCGATATCGAGCCGAAAAAAGAACATCTCGTGACATGCGCGCAATATATTAACAACGCAAAAAAACCGGTCATTCTCGCCGGCCAAGGGTTAAAGTCAGCAAAAGAGGAGCTGCTCGCATTCGCCGATAAAGCGGCCGCTCCGATTGTCATTACCCTGCCGGCAAAAGGGGTCATACCTGACAGCCATCCCCATTTTCTCGGAAATCTCGGGCAAATCGGCACAAAGCCCGCCTACGAAGCGATGGAGGAATGCGATCTGCTGATCATGCTCGGCACATCGTTCCCATACAGGGATTATCTCCCGGAGGATACGCCCGCCATCCAGCTTGATTCGGATCCGGCCAAAATCGGCAAGCGCTATCCCGTCAATGCGGGAATCGTCAGTGATGCGGCTTTGGGCCTGAAAGAGCTGACGGATTACATTGAATATAAAGAAGACAGAAGATTTTTAGACGCCTGCACCGAGCACATGAAGCATTGGTGGAAGGAAATCGAAAAAGATGAAACCGAGGCGACTCATCCGCTCAAGCCGCAGCAGGTCATCGCCCGGCTCCAGGATGCGGCCGCAGAGGATGCCGTCCTATCAGTGGATGTCGGAACAGTTACGGTATGGATGGCCCGCCATTTTAAAATGAAAAAGCAGGACTTTATCGTCTCAAGCTGGCTCGCCACGATGGGATGCGGGCTTCCGGGAGCGATTGCCGCAAGCCTTGCCGAACCTGAGCGGCAGTCCATCGCCATTTGCGGAGACGGCGGATTTTCAATGGTCATGCAGGATCTGCCGACGGCTGTTAAATATAAACTGCCGATTACGGTTGTCATTTTAAACAACGAAAATTTAGGCATGATTGAATATGAACAGCAAGTCAAAGGCAACATTGACTACGTCACCCATCTGCAAAATGTGAATTATGCCGCTTTTGCAGAAAGCTGCGGGGCAAAAGGGATCAAAGTGACGAAACACGAAGAATTGGCTCCCGCTTTTCATGAAGCGCTCAACTCAAATGAACCGGTCGTCATTGACGCCGTCATCGGCGACGAGCCGCCGCTTCCGGGAAAAATCACTTACGGCCAAGCGAAAGGCTTCAGCAAATACATGCTGAAAAACTTCTTTGAAAACCAAAAAATCGAAATGCCGTCGCTCAAGAAAAGCCTGAAACGGCTGTTTTAAAAAGCGGCGCTTATAAAAAAATAAACAGGCAGCATGCCTGTTTATTTTTTTGCCGTGCAGCTTGTTTGCATATAGGCTCTTCTATTGATATCATTTTTCTTCAAAAAGGTTATTCCGGGTTAAATGGAATAGGTCAGCCAATTTCCAAGGGAGCCGCCCATCTTTTCATAGAACTTTTGTGCACGGTAATTATCAGTTGCTGTTATCCATGACATATGCGCATATCCGTTTTCTTTTGTAAATGCCTCACAACTTTTAAACAGTTCTTGGGCTGCTCCTGTGCCTCTTGCTTTTTCTGCCACGAATAAATCATTCATTATTGTTATTTTATCTGCTTTCGTCGTGCTAAAACTAAAATATAATGTTGCAAAGCCAATAAGTTCCCCATCTTGTTCAGCAACGAATTGAATACCTCTGTCCTTTTCAAATAGCATTTCAATCAAACGATGTATATGTTCAATCGGTGGTTTAGGCCGTTGATAAAAATCCACGATATACAGGTACATTAAAAAATTGGTTTACATCATAAGGTTCCGCGCTCCTGATGATCATATGTTTCCCCCCTCACTCTTTGTTAATTTTTGTTATACAAAACTTACACAAATATTCCAAATAATGAAAAGTTTTGAATTGGTTTTGAACCGGTTTGTTGTTTAAGAAGGCGGAACCGTTCTCATGAAGCGCTTAACTCAAATGAGCCGCCGCTTCCCGGAAAAATCACTGACGGCCAAGCAAATGGATAGGGCGCTAGAGAACTGTCTTGATGAAGATGAGCGCAGTATTCTTGAAAAGAAATATTTGTCATCAAGAAAAATAAAGGATTTAGAAATTATGATTGAGCTCGGCCTGAAAAGAGATAAGTTTTATCAGGTGAAAAGGCAGGCCATTTGCAATATCGCGACAGCGCTCGGAATCATCTGAGGGCTGTTTTTAATCCGTTAAATTAAATTCACCTTTTAGAGTCTCAGCTGTGCGAGAAGGCTTTATAGTCAAGGCTTTTTTCACTGGTGTACTTATTTGTTGCGCGATAAAATGGCAGTAACTGAAAGGAGGGGTGCAAGTGATAAAAAGAAAAAAGGACTCAGAGGAGTTTAGATAATGGATGAGAAAAAGAAAGAGGTTCAAAGAAAATATAGAGAAGAGATTAAGAGAAAGAAACAGCAAAAAGAAGATGATAAAAACTTCACAAGAGAAGCCTTTATTGTTGTGACGATCATCGTGCTGTTTATTTTTTTGAATTTCATGTTCAAAAGTTTTTAACAAAAAATCCCTGCCCCCACTTCAGTTCACTTTTGATGAAGCATCCCTCCTTAAAGATGGGAAGTACATCGTGAATGAGCAATTAGTCTTTGGGAAATTCGTTCCTGAGTTCCGAACACTGACAGTGATTTCTCAACAGCATCTTATATGGGTTGCTTAAAACAAAAAATTATTGACTTTATTTCCGGAGGTCTGCAAAAATTACTTGAAAAAATGTGGATAGAAGCGGCTATTCCATCTTAAAAATCGTCGGAAAAAATGCAGTTAGATGTGGAGTTGTTGGTTTAGCCGCGAAGCATATTAAGCCAAGTGTTTGTGAGCTTTACACAAGATAATTAATGAGCATTTTTGTCCCTCCGTAAATGCGGGGGATTTGCATTTACATTCGATAAAAGTATCGGCCGTATGATGAATGAAGCTCTTTTCATGACGAAGAGGGTTTTTTGTTTTTTAAGTCAATGTATGGTCTGGCTGCTGGCGGAATTTACAGACCGAAAATGAAAGCGAAGCTGAAGGAATGTTAAAATAAAAAAGCAGTCCCTATTTTGCCCGCTTTTCTTTAAAAATGTGATCCAAGATGAACATAAAGAGAGTGAATAAAAAGGACATCGTCATCATATCTATTAGAGATATATTAGAGGTTTCTTTTATTAGCAGCAGCCATACCACCTGCAAAACTAAAGAAATAGAAAAATAAGATATATATTTAATGCTCTTCATACCCATTTCCCCCTTTATTAGCTTAATTTCTCTTTTGAGATCTTATCCAAATGAGTAAAAAGGATATCCAGGCCTGAAAATAAGAAAGTTATGAAGAATGAAAGAAGAATTTCTCCACCTTGTAATATAGCTATGTTCTCAATGATATGATTGGAAACATATTTAATTGAGAAGTAAACAGCAGACCATGCAAAAATGAATTCAAGGATATAGGCTAACCAAGCAGGTAATTTAAGAACATGAGTCATTCCTTTTACAATTGCCATAAGGATTAGCATATAAATGAAAGCTAAAATACTTCCGACGACAGAAAATATGTATAAGTCTGAAAGTGAACCATAGAAGATATATTCTCCGAAAAAATGATTTACAGTTATAGCTGCAAAATAAATAACTAGGCTGGGTACAGTTACAGCGAAGAACAGGGAGAATCCGATAAGCCCTATGAATGCTGCATGAGCTAAGCGGTTGGGTGGTGTATCCACAATTTCCTTTTTTAATAGAATCATAAAAATAAGAGATGAAATAACAAGGCAGCATAAGAGAGTGAGTAAAACAGTAAAAAAGATAGTCATGTGAAATCTCCAATGAAAAAGTGCTATTAGAGTGAATCTAACAGCACTTTGCATGATCATTTATGAATCAGTTTAAAATGTTTTCATTGCTAAAGTTGTCAAATGAGCGAGGTTTTTAGCTTGGCTGTCAGAAAGTCCGGACTTTTTAAGTGAAAGATAAAGATTCTTTTCCACGTCAGTCCAGCTTAAGGCGACATACTCGTTCAGCATTTTCTTTAAAACCGGTTCTATGTGTTCATTGAAAACAGATTCAAGTTCATTTCTTATTTTCTTTCCTGCTAATCTTTCAACAAGATTAAATAATTTTGTTTTATTTTTCAGCACTTCTCTGATTGCATCTTTGACTGGTTTTGACACAGATGCATCGCTTTGTGCTTTTAGTCCGTAGGAAAATTGTGTATCAGTCTGATAAAAAAATGATTTGGCCGTTCCAGTGGCATTGGCAGTATTATTATGATTTTCTTTAGCTAAGGATGCGGGGACAAAAGAAGTAGTTACAAGGGCTAAAGATGCGGCAAACAGAATGCCTTTAGCTGCGTGTCTAATGGGAAATCCTCCTTTAGAAATGTAGTGTAGAGAGAAATGAAAGACTATGTATTTAGGCGGGACCTATATGATCCGCTTTGAACATTTTTCCCTCTCAGATACCATTCTATCAATAGGTATTTTTTGGGTAAATAGGATTTTAATACAGTATTTTTCTCGTGATCCAAAATCTTCTTTACTAGGGTTCATTTTAGCTGCAGTTTCGTGAAATAGAACATGGGCCGGAGCCTACATGTATAGGCTGATTGTGGCGGAACCACATGATCGGAGCGGTTTTATAATTTGGGTTAATAAAAAAATAAACAGGCAGCATGCCTGTTTATTTTTTTTTGCGTGAAAGAGCGAAGAAAAACGGGAAGGCGGAACCGGCCAATAACGTACCGAATAAAAACATGCCCCCGATGAACACATGATAGTTCACTCCGCCGATCCAAAGCCCCGTGATTAAGGAAACGATACTCAATGCGACCATCACAAAGCCGGGAATCAGGCGTTTCTTGCCCGTTGTCCGATAAGCAATAAGAGAACAGAAGATGCCGATGACAATCGGCACGATCCACAGATAAAAAAGGATAAATACTGACATAAGCAAAACTCCGATTTTTTCTTCTATCATACCAAAAACCCCCGGAAAAAGATACGAACGAGAGCCGGCGCCAAAAGAAAAAAACCGGCCCATATCGGCCGGTGTTTCTAACGGAAAGAATCGTAAATCACAAACAGATTAAGCGCGATCACCAAAACCGCAATCAGCCAGGCGAGAGCCGTCACCCATTTACGGTTCGTCAGGGCGCCCATCAGGCGTCTGTTGCTCGTAAACATAATCAGCGGCACGAGCGCAAAGGAGATGCCGAATGAAAGAACGACCTGGCTCCATACAAGCGCTTCTGTGGCGTTGACCCCTGAGATAATGATGAGCATCGGCGGAATAATGGTAATGAAACGCCGCAAATAAAGCGGGATACGGTAACGGATGAAGCCCTGCATGATAATGTCGCCTGACAATGTGCCGACAGAAGAGCTCGAAAGCCCCGCGGCCAGCAGCCCGATTCCGAAGAGAGCGGCTGATGCCGGCCCGATATAGTGGCCGAATTGCTGATAAGCCACGTCTAAATCTTCTACATACAGCCCGTTCTTGAAGAAAAGCGCCGCCGCTACAATCAGCATGCTTGCGTTAATCGCCCCTGCGATCACCATCGCGATGAGAATGTCAATCGTCTCGAATTTAAAAATCTTTTTCCGCTCGCTATCCGTTTTTCCGACGACACGGCGCTGTGTCAGTGCGGAATGTAAGTAAATGGCGTGCGGCATCACGGTTGCGCCGAGTATCCCGGTTGCCAGAAGCACACTGTCCATTCCGTCAATTTTCGGGATAAACAGCCCTTCGAGAACGGAAGCGGCGTCAGGCTTGGCGAAGAAGGTTTGCAGGGCGAAGGCGATCACCACCACAAACAGAAGTCCGGCGATGCCCGCTTCCAGCGCCCGGTAACCGCGGCGCTGCAGCTCTAAAATCGCGAATGAGCCGATCGCCGCGATAATGGCCGCTTCCATCATCGGTATGCCGAACAGCAGATTGAGCCCGAGGGCCGCTCCGATAAACTCAGCCAGATCAGTCGCCATGATCACCAATTCACCCTGTATCCACAACCCGGCCGATACCCATTTCGGATACCGGTCTCTGGCGATTTCCGGCAGGTTTTTACCCGTCGCGATGCCGAGCTTCGCGGAAAGGACTTGAATTAAAAAAGCCATCAAGTTTGAAAAGAGGATGACCCACAACAGCATATACCCGAATTTCGAACCAGCTGAGATATTCGTAGCGAAGTTTCCCGGATCAATGTAGGCAATCGCCGCGATAAATGCGGGACCTAAAAAAGGCAGAAGCCGCTTGAATCCCTTGCTTTTGCCGTCAAGTGCATCCTGAATGGCTTTTGCTTGCAATGATTGTGCTGAGATGTCTTTGCTCATTATGTCTCACCTAAATTCCGATAGATTTTTAGCTAAATAACAAAAAGTTTCCTAGGTGCAAATTATTTTATCTACATCATAAATCCGCTAATATGAGATGTCAAGCTCTTTATGTTCAATAAACCAGTACATGTATGCCCTGTTTTATCTATGATATGTATCCCGCCCGAGAAAGGTCCGAAAATGAAAAAGACATCGTATTCGGAAAGAAACGATGCCGTTCTCAACGATGTTTCCGCACGGGTTCTCCATTTTAAAAAGGGTGAAAGAGTACACTGTCCCATAAATCGTCAGAACCTTCCGTCCGCCAGCAAAGATTTGAAAAAAGACGGCACATTTCCTCCATTTTGCCGGGTAAATAGAATAATAATGAACCTTTCCATTGGAAGATAAAACCTTCCTGTACCATTCAAATGACCTCCGGAAAAACTCCGGACGCTCTGAATAAATGTTTGAATCAACGATATATCAGTGATTCAAGTCCAATAAACCGCTGTTATTTATCGAAACAAAGAAAGTGCTTTATCATTCACGCAGAAAAGAAGTTGGAGCATTAGACTTATTCCAGTCTTCCGGGCGAAAACGTATAATAACGTCAGGAAAGCTTTCCAGCCATATGATAAAAGAGGGGGAATTTTCTTGGTACGTCGTTTGTCGGTCTTTTCTTTAGCCATGATGTTTGTTGTTTCTTTATTCGCTTTTGGCGGCTCTGCATCAGCAGCAACTTTTACACCTAAAGCTGAACCGGACGTTTCCATTTTAGCCAGCGGGGGAACAGTCGGTATTTACGGTGCTAATATGCGCTCATGCTCTAAGGTCAGCTGTTCAACAATTACAACATTTTCAAGCGGTAAGAAAATTACAGGTTCTTGGGTAACCGGTGAATATGTTCAAGGCCACTACACCAATTCTAATAAATGGCTGAAAGTCACGTATGCCGGAGCGACAGGCTACGTGTCAGTCACCACTCTTTCTTATTATTACGGTTTATAATCAGAAAACCCCGTTCTCTTTAGAGCGGGGTTTTTCCATATATACCGGATCAATTTCCGCGCTTCGTTTCATCATCGTGTTTCATCAGCTGATCGATTTCTTCCTTAGAGGCATTTTCTTTCCACTCTTTCGCCTGACTTGTCGCAATGGGAATGGCCCGTCCTTCTTCATATCCCTCATCCACCATCGCATTCGCGATTTCGATCGCTTTTTTCTTCACAGGTTCCTCGAGATTCTTCAATGATTGCGGATAATCCTTCATTGACCAAGGCATGTCTATCACTCCTTTATAAAAAGTGTTTCCCGCCTGAAGAAAAAGAAAACCGCCTCATCAAAAAGAATGACAGCTATTTTTATGAGAGGCCAGCAATTTCCGAATAAAATATAAAGGATAAAGAAGCAAGTACAGGTTGAATGTCCACCACATAAGATCAAAATCACCGATAAATACCCAAAAGGCAATCGCCTGCAGACCTGAACAAAAAGTCAGCACAAGTGATATTAATGCGAAAGGGCGCCATAACGCATGTTTCCGTCTATAAAGAAACAAGCTGTACAGCCCGGTTATCGAAATGAAAATATCTAAGGGAAAGAATGACCAGTTCCAAGCCATGATCATGGCGTTATCATAATCTTTAAACACCATGTTTTTTGGAATCCACTCAAAAAAAGTAACAATCCAATAAATGATAAATCCAATATCTGTAATGAGGAAGAGAACCTTTAACCCTTTCATCATCTGTTTCTGTCCGTATGAACGCTGATGCCGTTTGATGACGTTTCACTTTCAGAAATAAAGTTTAAGGAAACGACACCGATGATGATCAGAAGAACAGAGACAGCTTTTATGACAGAGAACTGTTCATGGAAGAAAAAAATTCCGATCAAGGAAATCAGTACGATCCCCATTCCCGACCAGACCGCATACGCGATGGAGACACTTATATATTTCAAAGTCAAAGTAAGAAAACAAAGGCTGCCGATATAAAACAATAATAATAAAATACTGGGGACAAGTTTTGTAAAACCATTTGATAATTTCATGCTGACCGTACCCAATACTTCAAAAATGATCGCTAAACTCAAATAAATCCAATGCATTCAACCTTCTCCTTCATTCGTATTATTCAAAATTATACAATATATAGAATTTAAAGAAAATTAAATAATGGAATGCCCTTCCGAATAAAAAACCCGGTCGGGTAAGAAAACACCATAAAGGTATACTATGAAGAAAGAATTCAGAAAGGACGTGCAGGACGGGTGACAGAAGAGCGGACAGACCTGGAGAGACAATTGAGAGACATTCAAAAATGGGAAAAGGCGCAGCAGAGGGTGATGTTCTGGCAAACATTCACCCGCTTGCCGTTTCAGCTTTTGGACAAGCTGACACCGCAATTTATTCAACGGAAAATCGGACGCATACTCGATGAAACGGGAACGTTTATTCAGTCAGGCGGACAGTATCTCACATCAGAAAAGCGCATCATGAAAAAGTTTCAGAAACGGCTGCCGCACGGTACATGTCAAACGCTTCACGACATTCGCAATGCGCCGCTTGCCGTCATGGACGAAATCGCAGAAGCCATGGCGCGCACAAGTGTAAAGGCCGCGACGGTGCAGGGAGCCGCAACGGGAGTCGGCGGCGTGTTTACGCTTGCGGCAGACATCCCGGCGATGCTCGGTCTGTCTTTAAAGACACTGCAGGATATCGCGATTGCCTACGGCTTTGACCCGAAAGACAAAAAAGAACGCGTGTTTATCGTCAAATTGCTTCAGCTGGTATCGAGTGACGTCATCGGAAAAAAAGCGATCCTGCAGGATTTACGGCAATATGATCAAAACGACCGCACCTATCAGCGCGTTGCCTCGCAGATACAGGGCTGGCGGGAAGTCGTTTACAGCTACCGCGATACGTTCGCTGCGAAAAAACTGCTGCAAATGGTTCCGGCCGCAGGCATCATCTTCGGCGCATCCGCCAACCGTTCAGCTTTAGAAAGCATCGCGGAAACAGGCATCATGCTTTATAAAAAGCGCCGGATTCTAAGCCGGCTGAAGGATGCAGAATGATAAAAAACCACCCGAAAACACATTCAATGTGTTTTCTTTGTTTAGCAGTTCTGAAATCGGGAAACCAACAACCAACACCAATTAAAGGAGGAATTCAAAAATGGCACAAGATAATAACAAAATGAGCAGAGAAGAAGCAGGTAAAAAAGGCGGAGAAGCCACAAGCAATAACCATGACAAAGAATTCTATCAGGAAATTGGTCAAAAAGGCGGAGAAGCCACAAGCAAAAATCACGACAAAGAATTCTATCAAGAAATCGGTGAAAAAGGCGGAGAAGCCACAAGCAAAAATCACGACAAAGAATTCTATCAGGAAATCGGTGAAAAAGGCGGAGAAGCCACAAGCAATAACCATGACAAGGAATTCTATCAAGAAATCGGCCAAAAAGGCGGAGAAGCTACAAGCAAAAATCATGACAAAGAGTTTTATAAAGAAATCGGCCAAAAAGGCGGAAACAGACGAAGCAGCTAATAAAAGCATAAAAGGCAGACAACTTGCAGATCAAAAGCGATCCGGCGCATCAGCTGGATCGCTTTTTGTTTTGGAAAAATCTTGATCTGGGCCGGCGTTGCAGTACAATAAATGAAAAAAGGAGTTTTTACTTGTGTCTGAAATGCAACATTTACTCGCCATCGCCAATAAAGTCAAAGAAAAACACGATAATTTTTCAATCGCGGAGATCAATGACCACTGTGTGCGCCTCGCAGTGTTTACGGGAGAATATGACTGGCACCATCACCCTGACTCAGATGAATGGTTCATTGTTCTTGAAGGTGAGCTGCTGATCGATTTTAAGGACAAAGAAACTGCAGTGCTCAAAGCAAATGACAGCCTGCTCATCCCGAAAGGCACGATTCACCGTACACGCTCATACGTCAGAACCGTGAATCTTTGTGTCGAGCATACGCATGTGAAAACAGTCATCACAGAGGAACTGCCGTGCTGATCAAAAAGATTGTATGTGAAACAGACGCTGCAAACGCTGAAGCATTTTCGCAAGCACAGTCACGGTGGGGAGCATTATCACGTGTAAATGGCTTCGTCAAACAGGCCGGCGGCTGGCGGAAAAACGCAGACGGTCTGTTCATCGCAGAGATCATCAGCGTTTGGGAGAACAGACAGGCCTATGATCATTTTATGGAGAACGAACATGACCGCATATACGAAGAAAACGAGCAGAAGGCTGCGATTCTTTCAATAGAAGTGATGCTGTACGAAGAGGATGAACCTTTCATTCACGAGCTGTTACATCACCCGGACATCCGATACGAACCGGATTGGACAGTTGTGCGCACCTAAAAAAAGCCCCTTTAGAGGGCTTTTTTATTTTCGTCCGGGAAGCGTGTTGTGGACATAAGGAGGGACGGGATCCAGCTTCGCTATTTCGCCGTGCGCTTTCGGTTCCTTTTCGTATTCAAAAGGTTCGCCGTCCGGCGCTTTTTCTTTCAGCCAATTTTGTTCAGCGCTTTCTGCTCCATCTGAGAAATGGATAAGTTTATGCGAGAATGACTGCTTTTCCAGCGCCTTCGGGAAAGTGGAAGGAACGATCGGGCCTTCCTGTGCTTCTAATTCTTTAATGGCCGCAAGCCATTGGTTTTGATGCATGGTGTCGCGGGCCAATAAAAAGCTGAGCATATCTTTCACGCCTTTATCATCGGTCATTTCATACAGGCGTGCGACTTGAAGCCTTCCTTGTGATTCGGCGTTCAGATTGGCGCGGAAGTCTGCCAGGAGGTTTCCGCTTGCGACGATATAGCCTGCGCTCCAAGGAACGCCCGTGCTGCTCTCCGGCATGGCGCCCAGTCCTGAGACGATCGCATGATGCGGATTCATTCCGCCTAAAATGGACCCGATGACCGGATCATCAGCCGCTTTCTCCTGCTCCGCCAGCGGGGCATCTTCTAACAGTCTCGCAATCATTGTCGCGATCATTTCGACATGGCCGATTTCTTCCGTCGCGGTATCCATCAAGAGATCCTTATATTTTTCATTGCCCCGTGTATTCCAGCCTTGAAACAAATATTGCATGGCGACCGATATTTCCCCGTATTGTCCGCCCAAGATTTCCTGCATCTTTTTTGCGAACAGCGGGTCAGGACGATCCGGTTTTGCCGGATGCTGCAGTTTTTTCGTATGTGTAAACATGTCTCCATCTCCTTTTTTATTTGTCCCTATTTACTTCCCCATCAGGAAAAGGGATGAAACGGAGATGGGCGTATCGGTCCTGCTAAGGATCGCGCCGCAAAGATAACAAGTCTTGCACAAGCCCCCGGCCGATCACCTGTTCATATTGTCCGTAAACCGGATCGAGGCGTTTCATCCACTTTTTCTTTTCCGCTTTCGTCAGCATGTGAATATTGATGGATGAATTCTTCTTGATTTCTTCAAGCTGGTCTTTATTCATTTTCTCAGCGGAGGTTTCGTTCCATTCCGTTGTTTCTTTCATCGCCTCCGTTAAGATGGTTCTCGTTTTTTCCGTCTGTGAATTCCAGAAATGTTCGTCGGTCATCACGGCATAACCGAGGTATCCGTGATTGCTGATTGTCAAATAATCTTGAACATTATAAAATTTTTTAGAATAGATATTTGAAATCGTATTTTCCTCTCCGTCTACGAGATTGCTTTCCAAGAGCTGAAACGTGGAATTAAACGAATCCTGCCGCGGGTTCGCGCCGAGCAGGCGGAATTGGTCTTCGATCACGCTGCTCGGCATGATCCTGAGCGCCTGTCCTTTCAAGTCGTCCGGAGTGAAGATAGGCCCTTTGTTCGACGTGAGCTGCTTAAATCCGTTCGTCCAGTATGCCAGGCCTTTCAAATGATGCTTTTCTAAAGAAGCGAACAGGCGAGTCCCGATTTTGCCGTTTAGGCCTTCTTGTACGGCTTTATAGTTTGTAAACGCGTACGGCAGATCTAAAACACCCCATTCAGGCGACAGAGATCCGAGCTTTGAGGTGGAGGGAGCGATGAATTGCACGTCCCCGTTTTGGAGGGCGTTTATTTCTTCATTATCTGAATAGAGGCTCCCGTTTGGAAACACCTCTACTTTAATGGTTCCGCCTGACTTTTGATAGACCAGATCGGCGAATTTATTCGCCGCCCGCCCTTTAGGCGTGTTTTCAGCAACGACATGGCTGAATTTGAACACCATTTGATCTTTCAGGCCTTCCTGTTCGTCATCATAATACGGTTCTTCCGTTGAGAAACGATCATGAAAGCCGATGAATAAAGCGGTTCCGATACCGAGTACCATCAGGCTGAGACACGTCAGCAAGCTTTTCATCGAAAACCCCCTCCGCCATTTTCTATAACAAGCATAATCGGGCGGGCCGTTTTCGTAAAGAGACGGAAAGGAAGAGGCCAATGACGAAAAAAAAGCTCACCATCCGCTGGAAAATCACCATACTTTCGTATATCGTCGTGCTTTTTACCTTTTTGATCGTCGGCATCGTGCTGATCGGAAATATTCAGCATACAGAGGAGCGCGAGCTGAAAAAACGGCTGATGAATACGGCGCGGACGGTATCTGAGATGACCGATGTCAAACGCGCCCTGGAGCAGAAAAAGCAGAGGGAAGACGTGCGCCATGCGGTCGAAGAAATAAGGATCATCAATGAAGCGGACTACATCGTCGTCATGGATATGGACCATATCCGTTATTCACATCCCGTCAGCACGATGATCGGGAAGCGTTCAAGGGGTGAGGACGAAGCCGCGGCGTTTGCCGAGCACATTTATTTTTCCGAAGCAAAGGGAGAAATCGGCACTGCCGTCCGCGCTTTTTATCCGATAAAAGATCGGGATCTGAATCAGATCGGCGTCGTCCTTGCCGGTAAAACGCTGCCCGGCTTTGGTGAAATCCTTCTTCAGCTGAAACATGACATTCTCTTTATCGTTCTGCTGGCGCTCGGTTTCGGACTGGCCGGCTCCTTTTTGCTGGCACGCCACATCAAAAAACAGATGTTTTGGCTGGAGCCCCATGAGATCGTAAGAATGTATGAAGAACGGACCGCTACGTTTCACTCAATGAATGAAGGTGTCATCGCCATTGATAACCAGCATCACATCACCATTTTTAATGAAAAAGCGAAGCAGATATTCAATGTCAGACAAGAGACCGACGGCAGGCTGATCTGGGACGTGTTAAAAGATTCGCGGCTCCCGGAGATCGTCGAGCGGAACCGGGCTGTATATAACGAAGAAATCCAAGTCAGCGGAAAGGTGATCATGAGCAGCAGAATTCCGATCGTCATGAAAAAGAAGGTCATCGGCGCCGTCGCCATATTCCAGGACAGGACGGAAGCGGCGAAAATGGCTGAAGAGCTGACGGGCGTGAAAAATTTTGTCGATGCGCTCAGAGTCCAAAATCACGAACACATGAACAAGCTTCACACCATCGCGGGACTGATTCAGCTCGGAAAATCAGAAAAAGCGCTCCAGCTTGCTTTCAAGGCATCATCAGAACAAGAAAGCGTCACAGAATTCCTTCATCAGGCCATTCAGAATGACGCCGCGGCGGGGCTTCTGTTAAGCAAAATCAAAAGAGGCAAAGAGCTCGGCATTTCTGTGAAAATTGATGAAAACAGCAGCTTTTCACAATTTCCGGTGCATGTGGACCAGCATGATATCGTCGTCCTGCTCGGCAATTTAATCGAAAACGCGTTCGGCGCATTCGAAACAGCCGACACGGAGGACAAACACATTGACATCAGTATCGAGCAAAATGAAGAAGTGCTTGCGATATTAATAGAAGACAATGGAAGCGGGATTTCAGATGAGCATATCCCGCACATTTATGAAAAAGGGTTTACCGTCAATAAAACGGGCGGCACGGGATACGGCTTGTACCTCGTCAAACAGATCGTCGACAAAGGGATGGGCATCATAGAAGTCGACACACGGCAGGGACAGGGAACGGCATTTTCTATTTTATTTCCGATGAAGGGGGAGGAATCAATAGATGGACATCAAGGTGCTGCTTATTGAAGATGATCCGATGGTGCAGGAGGTGAATAAAGAATTTATCACCGGCGTTTCAGGATTCAGCGTCATTGCCACGGCAGCTGACGGAGACGAGGGAATCAGGCTTATAAAAGATCTTCGGCCCGAACTCGTGGTATTAGACGTGTACATGCCGAAAAAAGACGGAATTAAAACGCTTCAGGAAATCAGAAAACAAAAGCTCGAAGTGGACGTCATCATCGTCTCGGCTGCAAAAGACAAAGAAACGATCCAGCTTATGCTGCAAAACGGCGCGGCCGACTATATTTTGAAGCCGTTTAAGCTGGAGCGGATGAGACAGGCGCTCGAAAACTTTAAACAATATAAACGGAAAATGGAACAGCATGACACCATGTCGCAAGACCAGCTTGACGCGCTGCTTAAAATTCCGCAAAATCCGTCCCGGGATCTGCCGAAGGGGTTAAATCATTTTACGATGAATGAAATTATAACCTATATGAAACGGCAGACGGAGCCGCTTTCAGCTGAAGAAGCCGCCAAAGCGCTCGGAATCGCCAGAGTGACGGCGCGGCGCTATCTTGATTTTCTTGAGAAAGACGGTCAGATTAAGCTCGACATTCAGTACGGGGGAGTGGGCCGGCCGGTTAACCGCTATAAATTCGTCCGTTAGCCGAGACCAAAAAGACCAAAATGTCCGTTATGAACATAAGCTTCCCCTCTTCGTTTGAAAACGCTATCATTTCAGCATAGACACAGCGAGAGGCAAGGGGGAGCAGGGATGAAAATATTCAAAAATCTTACGGTGCAAGTCATCACGGCGGTCATCATCGGCGTCATCGTCGGGCTTGTATGGCCTGAGGCCGGGAAACAGATGAAACCGCTCGGCGATACATTTATCAATGCGGTAAAAATGATTATCGCACCGATCATATTCCTGACGATCGTGCTTGGCATCGCCAAGATGGGAGATATGAAAAAAGTCGGCAAAGTCGGGGGAAAAGCATTTATTTATTTTGAAGTCGTGACCACCATCGCCCTTATTATCGGACTTCTGGTCGTCAATATCATGAAACCCGGTGAGGGGCTTGATTACAGCAAGCTTGAAAAAGGGGATGTCTCTCAGTACACGCAAAACGGGGGACAGGGAATTGATTGGATTGAATTTATCACTCACATCGTGCCGTCAAACATGATTGACGCTTTTGCGAAAGGTGACATTCTTCAGGTCTTATTCTTTTCTGTTTTATTCGGAGTCGGCTTGGCAGCGCTCGGTGAAAGAGGCAAAAGCATTATTGATTTCTTCGATAAACTGTCGCACGTCTTTTTCAAGATCATCGGCTACATCATGCGCGCGGCGCCGATCGGCGCATTTGGGGCCATGGCCTATACGATCGGGCACTTCGGACTTGATTCCATCAAGCCGCTGGCGAGTCTGATGCTGTCTGTATACGTTACAATGTTCCTGTTTGTATTTGTCGCTTTGAATATCATTTGCAAGCTTTTCGGTTTCAGTTTGTGGAACTATCTCCGGTTTATTAAAGATGAACTGCTCATCGTTCTCGGCACAAGCTCTTCTGAGTCCGTCCTGCCGCGGATGATGGATAAAATGGAGCGCTACGGCTGCTCCAAATCGGTTGTCGGTCTTGTGATTCCGACGGGATATTCCTTTAATCTGGACGGCACCTCGATTTATCTGTCCATGGCGACGGTTTTTCTGGCGCAGGTGTTCGGCGTTGACCTTACCATCGGTCAGCAGGTTACGATCATTCTCGTGTTAATGCTGACATCAAAAGGCGCGGCGGGCGTAACCGGAAGCGGATTTATCGTGCTCGCCTCCACTTTGTCGGCGCTCCAGGTGATCCCGCTGGAGGGGCTTGCGCTGCTCCTCGGTGTTGACCGCTTTATGAGTGAAGGAAGGGCGATCGTCAATCTGATCGGAAACGGAATCGCCACGATCATCGTAGCCAAGAGCGAAAATGAGTTTGACGAAGCAAAAAGCACACAGGCCGTAAAAGAAATGAAAACGGCGGTATAAAATGGGAGGAACGGCATGCATCCGGCATGCCGTTCTTTTTTTTGTCTGCCATGAGTAAAAAAGATAAATTTGTTTAAATTTATTAGGAGGTGGACAAAGACCTTAGCGTCATTTTGTTATATAATTTACAATTAGAGAGTGAAAGATGAAATCTAAGGGCTTTTTGTCCTAGCAGGAGTGTATAAATGGCGGCTATTTTTAAATTTTTTCAGCATCCGGGTGTCAGACGTTTTTCCGTTTTTCTTGTTTTGACTGGGGTGTTAGTTGTATTCCGAAGTATGATTAATTTGATTTTGCTTACGTTTATTTTTACTTTTCTGATGGATCGGCTGGAGACTGTCATCCGGCACGTGTTGAACCATTTTTTCCGTATCAGTCAGAGGGTGGTCATCACCATTTTATATATTGCGCTGGCTGTCGGAGCGACTGTGGGAGGTTTTGTCTTCTACCCGATTGTTGCCAAGCAGATTGAACAGCTGATTAAGCAGATCAAGCACATCGCGTATCATCCCGATGTCATCCCGTTTTATGATGAAATATCGAGCGTGTTCGGTGACATTAATATCGGTTCTTATGTAAAAGAAGGATTTAATGTACTGTATACATACTTGGCCGATATCAGCACTTTCGGTTTGCAGGTCGTGATGTCACTGATTCTCAGCATGTTTTTCCTGTTCGAGAAAAAGCGGCTCACGGAATTCATGAAAAAATTTCAGCACAGCAAGCTGTCTGTCTTTTACTATGAACTTGCTTTTTTCGGCAGCAAGTTTGCGAGAACATTCGGCAAAGTGATTGAAGCACAATTTATTATCGCGCTGGTGAACTGTATCCTCACCTTCATCGCATTGGCCATTCTGCATTTTCCGCAGCTGTTCGGCCTGTCCATCATGGTCTTTTTCCTCGGGCTCATTCCCGTGGCGGGTGTGGTGATTTCGCTCATCCCGCTCAGTATCATCGCGTATACGACGGGCGGCGCTGCGTATGTTATCTACATCGTATTGGTCATTTTCGTTATTCATGCGATTGAGACGTACTTCCTCAATCCGAAACTGATGTCAGCGAAAACGGAACTTCCGATCTTTTTTACCTTTACGGTTTTGATTTTCTCGGAACATTTCTTCGGCATTTGGGGCCTGATTATCGGGATTCCGATTTTTGTGTTCCTTCTGGATATTCTGGATGTCGTCAATAATGAAGAGAAAGAAAAATCCGGACCGGGGCCGGAGAAGACGTAACAGCCCCGGCTCTTCACGAATAAATGACAGATGTTATAATGCAGACAGTGCCTTATGTACGGGCACTGTTTATTTTTTTTGAAAAAGGAGGAAGGCTGTATGACTGAGCCGATTTTACATATTGAAGGCCTTGACAAAACAATAGGCAAAAAGCACATTTTGAAAAACATCAGCATGGATGTCAGGCAGGGCGAGATCATCGGTCTGCTCGGTCCGAACGGGTCAGGAAAAACTACATTGATCCGAATCATCGTCGGTCTTTTAAAGAAAAACAGCGGCACGATTACAATTAACGGCTTTCAGCACGATACTGAGTTCGAAAAAGCGTTGGAATCCGTCGGCGCGATCGTGGAAAACCCTGAATTCTACCCGTATCTGACGGGATGGGAAAACCTGAAGCACTTTGCCAACATGCACAAAAACATCAAAGAGGACAGGCTGCAGGAAGTCATCGAGCGGGTCGGGCTCGCAAATGCCGTTCACGACAAAGTTAAAACGTATTCCCTCGGCATGCGTCAGCGTCTCGGGATTGCGCAGGCCATTCTTCACCGTCCGAATCTGCTCATTTTAGATGAACCGACAAACGGGCTTGATCCCGGCGGAATGAAAGATTTTCGCGATCACTTAAAAGAGCTCGCGGAACTTGAAGGGACGAGCATCCTTTTTGCGACGCATTTATTGCGTGAAGTGGAGGACCTTTGCGACCGTGTCATCATCATTCAAAAAGGTGAAATCAAAACAGAGGTCGTTCTGCGAGGCGCAGCGGAAAAAGAAGAAAAAGCCGTCCTCGACATACAGCCTGCTGACGAAGCATTCGAATGGCTGTCCCAACAGCAGTTTGCTCCGGAGAAAAACGGCGGGGGCATTACCGTCACCGTAGCGAAGAAGGACATCCCGGAATTAAACCGGGCGCTCGTCGGACAAGACTTTCTCGTGTATTCCATCATGCCGTATGCGGAATCGCTTGAGGATGAATTCATGAAAGTGACGGCGGCGCTTCAAGAGGAGGGGGAGACGAATGTTTAAATTGACAGCGAATGAGCATATGAAACTCTTTAATCGTAAAGTCTCATTAGTGGCGCTGATTTTGATGGCCGTTCTTCAGTTTATTATGGCGCTCGTCATTAAACGGCTTGTCATCAGCTCCGGAACGGACGAGAATTTCATCGGCTATATGGCGTACGCACCCGGGCTCAATATTCTGCTTGAAGCATTAACGATCGTCATTGCGGCGACGATCATTTCAGCTGAATTTGATAAGAAAACAATTAAATTTTTGTTAATCCGTCCGGTAAAGCGGGAGCGGATTTTTATATCTAAACTCATTACCGTACTTTTGGTCAGCTTGTACCTGTATGCGGCGTACTATATTCTGTCTCTGCTGTTCGGTATGGCTTTCTTCGGAGTGTCGGTGACATCTGAATCAGGGACGCTTCTTGTGAACACACTGAAAGTAATCGGCACGAACTGGGTCGAGGCATTTGCGATGGCATGCTTCGGATTGCTGTGCTCTTCCTTATTCCGTAACAGCGCCACGGCCGTCATTCTGTCATTTATCGTCCTGTACGGCGCAAAATCACTCGTGACGATTATGTCTGTCTTCCAAAACAAATGGGGAAGCTTCCTGTTGTTCGCGAATACGGACCTGACGCAATACATGAGCGGGGCGAAACCGCTGTTTGCGGGAATGACGCCGTTATTTTCGACAGGCATTATCATTATCCATATCGTCTTCTTCTTAGCCGTCGCTTGGTGGAGCTTTTGCAAACGAGATGTTCGGGTCTAAAGTGAAGGAATGACATTTTTGTGAAAAAGATCACGATAAATCAATAATTTATGCTATTTTGATTTATAATAAAGGTAATGACGGAGGTGCTCACTTGAGAAATTTTATTACCGCATTACCGATTGTGTTATTGCTTGGTTTTTCCTTTGTGTCATTCATGTTCCAATTCGAACATCTTGTTTATTTCAGGCTTGCGCTGGGATTGTTTTCTACAGTGGGTCTGTTTCTCTTATATAAAATGAAGACGGGATTCCGTTATTTCATCATCTACCTGTATGCAAGCTGGATCGTGCTTGCGGCGGTTACCGCGTTTGAAGAGCCGATATTCTCAAGCTTTTTCTTTGGCGGGCTTGTGATGACGATGGGTTACCTCACATATATGCTGATTTATCTCGGGCTCAAGCAGGACCGCGGCCCGGAAGCAGTCTGAACGCGCTATTCTATGGAATAGCGTGTTTTTTTGTACAGCCTTACAGTTGCGAAACGGGACTTGAATCTCTATAATACTTATTAACTTTATCGGAATTATAATGGGGGGATTCCAGTGTCTTTATGGATACAGAACGAACGGCAGAGAGAATGGATGGAAAAAATCGGCCTGCTTGCAGACGAATTTCAAAAAACAGCCGCGCTTGATGACGAAGAGGGCCGTTTTCCCGCGGAGAAAATTGAAAGACTGCGGGATGCGGGATATACAGCGTTAACGGTACCTGAGGCCTTCGGCGGTGCAGGCATTTCCGTTTATGATATGGTGCTGTTTCAGGAACGGCTGGCGCGGGGAGACGCGGCCGTTGCTCTCGGAATCGGCTGGCATTTATCTGTCATGGGAGAGCTCGGAGAAGAAAACAGCTGGAATGAAGATGTCTTTTCATTTATCACAGAAGAGGTGAAAAAGGGAGCCGTCCTGAACCGGGCAGCGACTGAACGGCAGACCGGCAGTCCGACGAGAGGGGGAAGACCCGGCACCTCTGCTGTCAAAAAGAACGGACAATGGGTGCTGAGCGGCCGAAAAACCTTTACCACCCTTTCGCTGACTTTGGATTATATGCTTGTGACGGCATGGATTGAAGAAAAACAAACGACCGGTGTTTTTCTCATCCATAAAGACCAGGAGGGCGTCTCGGTCGAAGAAACGTGGGATATGATCGCCATGAAGGCGACCGGAAGCCACGACCTCATTTTAGATGATGTCACGGTCAGTGACGAGCGGCTTGTGGAGCTTATCAGCGGGCCGAGAGCGGCGAAAGTGAATGGCTGGCTGCTTCACATTCCCGCTGCTTATTTGGGTATCGCTCAAGCAGCAAGGGACTATGCCGTCCGGTTTGCATCCGAATATTCGCCAAACAGCCTGAACGGACCGATTAAAGACGTGCCGGCCGTTCAGCAGCGTGTCGGGGAAATGGAGCTTGAATTATTAAAAGCGAGACAGTTTCTTTTCACGGCGGCGCAAATGTATGATGACCCGAAACGCCGCCCTTTCATCAAAAGCGAACTCGGCGCGGCAAAACATATTGTGACAAATGCCGTCCTTTCCGTTGTTGATAAAGCCATGAGAATCACCGGCGCGAAAAGCCTGGAGCGAAACAACCCGCTTCAGCGGTATTACCGGGACGCCCGCGCCGGCCTTCACAACCCGCCGATGGACGATGCGGTGATCGGCAAATTAGCGGCGGAAGCCTTTGAGCAATAAAAAAAGAGCCTGAAATAGGCTCTTTTTATGTATGGCTGTTGTGCCGGAGCAATTTTTGATGCTTGCGGTCGATTCTGTCATAAATGACATTCATCAGCTTTTGACTGTTCATAATGGCCGCCTTGTTTTCTTTTATCAGCTGTTCGTATGTTTTTATTTTCCGTTTCGCCATGAGCCCGCACCTTCCTTACATATTTGATATTCGCTTTCTAACTCTCCAAGCGATAATTCATATAAGTGCCGTTCTGACTTCTTGTATATTCCGTTACTGATCAGCAAATGGATCAGATGTTTTTTACGTCCTTCGAATGATGGTCTGAGTTGAGGAGAAGATCTCATGATTACCCTCCTAATCAAATGATATTGAGAATCATTATCAGTTAATGAAAGTATACAATGAGCCTATTCATATGTAAAGAGAAAATACCGCCAATTTTTCGACAAAAAGTTTCCCGGGGAATAATGCTGTCGAATTGATTGCATTTCCGGCATATCAAAGCTGCTATTTTTCTGCTTTTCCATCCATACTATGAATGAGAATGGAGGAGTCCTTACATGAATGATCAAACGGCAAATTTAAAACGGGGCGAGAAAGGCGCGATTCTGAATATCGCCGCATACCTCATCCTTGCCGCCGTCAAATTGGCGATCGGTCTTATTTATCATTCCGAAGCGCTTAGAGCGGACGGGTTAAATAATGCCACGGATATTGTCGCATCTCTTGCTGTGCTGATCGGGCTCCGGATTTCCCAGCGCCCCGCGGACAGCGATCATGCCTACGGACATTATCGGGCTGAAACAATTTCTTCACTAATTGCGTCTTTTATTATGATGGCGGTCGGGATTGAAGTGCTGATCGGGGGAGCGAAGGCGGTTATCAGCGGAACGGAGGCCGAACCGAGCTACATTGCGGCATGGACGGCGCTCGGAGGCGCGATCGTCATGTACGGCATGTATGTATATAACAGCCGTCTTGCAAATCGGATCAAAAGTTCGGCGCTTCATGCGGCGGCGAAAGACAGCCGATCTGACGCATATGTCAGTATTGGGGCGTTTATAGGTGTCATAACGGCCCGCTTTCATCTGCCGTGGATTGATCCGGTCATTGCTTTTCTGATCGGGATCATCATCTGTAAGACGGCATGGGACATCTTCAAAGATGCTTCCCACTCATTGACGGACGGATTTGACTTGAAAGATTTGGAACCGTACAAACATACGGTGAAAGAAATAAAAGAAGTCAGCAGGCTGAAGGATGTGAAAGCAAGGTATTTGGGAAGCACGGTTCATGTGGAAATGGTCATTACGGTAGATCCGGGACTGTCTGTGAAAGAAGGTCATGAAGTAGCCGATGAGGTCGAATGTGCAATAAAACATGAACATGATGTGACTCATGTCCATGTTCATGTAGAGCCTGAAGTCATAAACAAAGATCACGAAACGAATTAAATATGCTGTGATAAAAACTCTGTGACTTCTTCCGGAGTTTTCGCGTTTGCGCTGTGCAGATGCGCTTTCTTTTCACCGTCTTTAAAGACCAGAAGGCTCGGGATGCCCATCACTTGATATTTGTCGGCAAGCTCAGGGAGTTCGTCTCTGTTCAGCTCATACCAATCATTTTGATTATATTCTTCCAAAATATCGCCGATGAACATATTCATGCGCGTGCAGTCAGGGCACCAGTCAGCGAAAAATTTCACGATGATTTCCTTGTCGGATTGAATAAGTTCATTAAATTGTTCTGTTGTACTGATTTTTTTCATATGACACATCTCCTTTTCCATGCCATTTTAATATAAAATAAAAAGGAATTACATACAAATGCTTTCATATTCAGAATGCCCAAAAATAATTAGATCATTTTCTGATGAAAATGATAAGATAGTAAAGATGAATTGCTGTGGGGGGAATATCCATTGAAAACAAGTCTAGGATTGGTGTACGGCGGAAAGTCAGCCGAACACAATGTATCGCTGCAGACAGCACTGGCTGTAACAAAAGCGCTTAATACTGATAAGTTTGATATACATCCGATTTACATCACTGAAAAAGGAGAGTGGCAAAGAGGCCCGCTTCTGACTGAACCGGTTTCCAACGTGAAAATGCTCCAGCTGGAACAAAATGGTGAAAGCTTTGCTCTTTCAGCATTGAACCGGGAAATGTTTCCTGAAGCGTCGGCTGACGAGAAGGCGCCGATTGACGTCGTATTTCCGCTTCTCCACGGACCGAACGGTGAAGACGGCACGATTCAAGGACTGCTGGAGCTGCTGAATGTTCCTTATGTCGGCAACGGAGTGCTTGCATCATCAGCTGGCATGGATAAAGTCATCATGAAGCATTTGTTTGCTCAAGCGGGGCTTCCGCAGGCGAAGTATGCCGCTTTCTTAAAAAAGGATTGGAAACAGACGCCGGACAGCTGCTTACAGCAGGTTGAAGAGGAGCTGGGGTATCCGTGCTTTGTCAAACCGGCGAACCTCGGATCAAGTGTCGGAATCAGTAAATGCCGAAACCGTGAAGAGCTTGAAAAAGCCTTCGAACTGGCTTTTGAGTATGACCGGAAAATTGTTGTGGAAGAAGGAATCGCCGGCAGAGAAATCGAAATCGGCGTGCTTGGAAATGACGAACCGAAATGTTCCGCCGTCGGTGAAATCGCTCCGAAGACCGACTTTTACGACTATAAAGCGAAATACGAAGATGGCGACACTGATTTAATGATTCCCGCGCAAGTGACGGATGAACAGTACGCGGAAATCAGCGAGATGGCGATTAAAGCCTTCAAAGCGATTGATGGCTCAGGCCTCGTCCGCGCCGATTTCTTCCTGACCAATGACGGTCAAGTGCTCATTAACGAAGTGAACACAATGCCGGGCTTTACGCCATTCAGCATGTTCCCGCTGCTGTGGAAAGAAGCCGGCGTAGATTACAGCGATCTGATCGAGCAGCTGGTTGAGCTGGCAAAAGAACGCCATGCCGAAAAACAGCTGATTAAACATACATTTTAATGAAGACGGACACTGCCTGAAGAGGGCAGTGTCTTTTCCCGTAACAGACAACATTTTCAGAAAGCGAGGTGCCACCTTTGATAAAGCGAACTGTAAAACGAATCGCAGACATGGTCAAAGGCACACTGACAAATCCTGTATTTGAACAAACGATGATTGAGGGCGCCGCAACCGATACGCGGACTTTGGAAAAAAATCAGCTGTTCATTCCTTTAAAAGGAGAGCATTTTAACGGCCATACCTTTGTGCCGCAAGCATTCGAAAAAGGCGTCTCCGCGGTATTGTGGGACCGCTCTGAGCCGAATCCGCCGCAAGAGCGTGCCGTGATCCTTGTCGATGACACGCTGGAGGCGCTGCAAACATTGGCAAAAGCTTACTTAAAAGAGCTCGGCACACGGGTTATCGGGGTGACCGGAAGCAACGGAAAAACGACAACAAAAGACATGCTTCACGCCGTTCTCGGCACTCAATACCGCGTTCACAAAACCGCAGGCAATTTCAACAACCATATCGGCCTGCCGCTGACCGTGCTTGCCATGCCCGAAGATACAGAAATCGCCGTTTTAGAAATGGGGATGAGCGCGAGAGGCGAAATTGATTTTCTGAGCCGTCTCGCCGAACCGGAAGCTGCCGTCATTACCAATATCGGCGAATCCCATATGCAGGATTTAGGCTCAAGAGAAGGAATTGCGGAGGCGAAACTAGAAATTATAAACGGACTTCGGGAAGACGGCGTTCTTTTTTATTTCGGGGATGAGCCGCTGCTTCGCGAAAGGGCGTACAATTGCCGGACAACGACATACGGCGCAGGCGCGGACAATGATCTCCGCCTGAAAGAAATGAAACAGGCGGAAGAAGGCACTTATTTCAGTATCGACGGTATTGATCGTTCTTTCTTTGTTCCCGTTCTCGGCAGACATAATGTCATGAATGCCATGGCCGCATACGCCGCGGGCATCTATTTCGGCATTACGCCCGAAAATGCCGCTCTGGGACTGAGCCGCCTGAAAGTGACGGGAATGAGATTGGAATTGGTCAAAACGGACAACGGCATCTCAATCGTTAACGACGCGTATAATGCAAGTCCGACGTCAATGAAAGCGGCGGTCGAATTAATCGAAACGATGAAAGGCTACCGGAAGAAAATGCTCGTGCTCGGTGATATGCTTGAACTCGGTGATCATGAAAAAGCATTCCACGAAGAATGCGGGGCCGCGATCAATCCGGAGGAGATCGACCATGTATTTACGTACGGCACTCTCGGCGCGTTCATCGCTGACGGAGCACGCCGGCATTTTGAAGAAGGCCGCGTCAGCCATTATCTCGAAAAAAAAGAACTGCTTCACGCTATACAGGAAAAGGCCGCTTCCGGCGATCTCCTTCTGTTTAAAGCATCAAGAGGTATGAAGCTTGAAGAAATCGTTAAAGATTTATTAGAGGAGAACTGAAGAAATACTGATCAGCCTCATAAAAATTTATAAAAATGAAGAAACTAAATCCGGGTGAAATAATTCTGTCCGTATGAAAAAGAAAGACCGCCGGCTGGAAAATCCCGCCCGGCGCGGGGGCCGGCGTCATTTGCGGGAAGAATCCGGTCAGGCCGCTTCCGGCAGCTTGAACATCTCGCCTTATTGAAAAACACATAGTGTAATGGTAAGATTAAACGTAAAGTAATTCGGGCTTTGTATACGTATGATCCTGTCCTTTGATGAAAGGGCAGTTTTTAGTGGTAAATCACGACATTACTGAAACAGCAATCAGAAGGAGTTTGAATAATTTGACTATAACGTTTCAAGATTTCCAATTAAGTTCTGATCTCATGAAGTCAATCAACCGTATGGGATTTGAAGAAGCAACACCGATTCAGGCACAAACGATTCCGCTCGGACTTTTAAATAAAGATGTCATCGGACAAGCGCAAACAGGTACAGGTAAAACAGCTGCGTTCGGTATACCCCTTGTTGAAAAAATGAACCCCGAGTCTCCTAATATTCAAGCAATTGTAATCGCGCCAACCCGTGAATTAGCCATTCAAGTATCTGAAGAGTTATATAAAATCGGACAAGATAAGCGCGCGAAAGTGCTGCCTATTTACGGCGGCCAGGATATCGGGCGTCAGATCCGCGCATTGAAGAAAAACCCGCATATCATCGTAGGTACGCCGGGGCGTCTTCTTGACCATATCAACCGCCGCACGATCCGTCTTAACAACGTGAATACGGTTGTCATGGATGAGGCCGATGAAATGCTGAACATGGGATTCATTGATGATATCGAATCAATTCTCTCAAACGTGCCGAGCGAGCATCAGACGCTTCTATTCTCAGCAACAATGCCTGCTCCGATCAAACGGATCGCAGAGCGTTTCATGACTGAGCCTGAGCATGTAAAAGTAAAAGCGAAAGAAATGACTGTTTCTAACATTCAGCAGTTCTACTTGGAAGTGCAAGAGCGTAAAAAGTTCGATACGCTGACTCGTCTTCTTGACATTCAGTCTCCGGAACTTGCGATCGTATTCGGACGTACAAAACGCCGTGTCGATGAGCTGGCTGAAGCCTTGAACCTGCGCGGATATGCAGCTGAAGGAATTCACGGCGACTTAACGCAGGCGAAACGTATGGTTGCGCTTCGTAAATTTAAAGAAGGTGCAATCGAAGTTCTTGTAGCGACTGATGTTGCCGCCCGCGGACTTGATATCTCAGGCGTAACACACGTGTACAACTTTGACGTGCCTCAAGATCCTGAAAGCTACGTTCACCGTATCGGAAGAACGGGCCGTGCAGGAAAAACGGGTATGGCGATGACGTTTATCACACCGCGTGAGAAAAGCATGCTTCGCGCGATTGAACAAACGACAAAACGCAAAATGGACCGCATGAAAGAGCCGACGCTTGACGAAGCATTAGAAGGACAGCAGCAGGTGACGGTTGACCGTCTGCGCACGGCGATCAGCGAAAACAACCTGAACTTCTACATGACGGCAGCTGCGGAATTGTTAGAAGATCATGATGCAGTGACAGTTGTGGCTGCAGCCATCAAAATGGCGACAAAAGAGCCGGACAGCACGCCTGTACGCCTCACTGATGAAGCGCCGATGGTCAGCAAACGCTATAAAAACCAGCGTACTTCTAAGCGCAGAGACGGCCAAGGCGGCGGCTACCGCGGCGGCAAAGGGAAAAACACCAACCGTTCTTCCTACGATAAAAAACGTTCAACTGACCGCCGTTCTTCAGGTGACAGACGCCAGAAAAAATCATACTAAAACACAGGAAGCGGACCCTTTTACAGGGTCCGCTTTTTTTCGATATGCCGGAAAGTGAATCTTTTTTGCAAATCAGCCGTATTTGTATGTATGATAAAAAATGGGAGGTAGGTATGTTGAGAGCACAGCCAAAAAATCGAATCAGTCCAAGCGGCTTAAAAGTCTGGCGTCTTCAGGAAATCATCCTGTCCGCCGTTTGTCTTCTGGCCGTTATAGCAGCAGCTGTTTTAAGCCATTTTTTCCATTGGCCGTATTGGATCACCGGAGTCCTCGGCATCATTTGGATCATCGGCTCAGTAATATCCATCTATGCCATACCGAAAATCAGGCACAGGATCTGGCGCTATGAAGTCCATGAAAATGAAATAGATATTCAATCCGGCATTTTTATTGTCAAACGGGTCATTGTGCCGATGGTGAGGGTGCAGCACGTAGATACTTCACAAGGCCCGCTTCTCAGAAGATACCGCCTGGCCTCAGTCAAAATCTCCACGGCGGCGACCGTTCATTCCATTCCGGCGCTTGATATGGAGGAAGCTGACCGGCTGAGGGATTCCATTTCCCGTCTGGCAAGGGTGACGGAAGATGATGTCTGAGCCGAAACGTCTGCACCCGGCGGCCGTGATTTTGAACTTATTCCATATTATTATCGAAACCATTAAAAACATTATTCTGCCATTTTTTCTTGTCTATATTGTTAATTCCAACCATTTCATCCGCTTTTACGGAGGCATTGCGCTCGCCGTTTTGCTTATCTGGCTGATTGCAGCAAGCGTGATCGAATGGAGAAAGTTTACATATCGCATTGAAGACGGGGAATTCAGAATAGAAGAAGGCTTATTTTTTACAAAAAAAAGATACATCTCCATTGACCGGATTCAATCAATGAATACGAGTGCAGGCGTCATTCAGCAGCTTTTTAAGCTGGTTAAGCTGCAAATCGAAACGGCCGGCGACGGAAAAAATGCCGAGGCCGTCTTATCCGCCATTACCGTGGAAGAGGCGGAACGGATCAGAGCGGCGGTTTTTCAGCAAAAAGCCGAGCTGGAAGAACACCGAGAGACAGCGGCGGAGCAGGAGCCGATGCCTAGGGGTGATGTGCAATCCGTCTACCGGCTGTCTTTAGGCGAGCTGCTTATGGCGGCTTCAACATCCGGGGGAATCGGTGTCATCATCTCAGCGGTATTCGCCCTCTTTTCTCAGATTGATGAAGTATTTCCGATGGACTGGCTCTATGACAGGTTCTCTTTTCTCAAGCATGCGAGCATCGGCATTTACGCCGTGATCATTTTCATAGGATTGTTCATCGCCTGGCTGTTAAGCATCGCCGGTATGATGATCAAGCATGCCAACTTCAAAATAGAGAAAAAGGAACATGAATTGGTCATTACACGCGGAATTATTGAAAAGCATCAAGTGACGATCCCGCTCCGTAAAATTCAGGCCATTAAAATTAAAGAAAATGTCATCAGACAGCTATTCGGATACGCGACGGTTGCGATTGTCAGTGCAGGCAGGGCGGGGAATGAGAAAGAAGGCGCTCAAACGATTCTGTTTCCGATCATCCGCAGATCCAAGCTCGGTGTGATGCTGAACGATTTCACACCGGATTACGTGCTGGAAGAAAACCGGAATCATTTGCCGAAAAGGGCGCTGCGCCGGTATTTATTCCGATCCATAATCTTCTCGGTTTTCGTGATCATCCCGCTTTGTATTCTGTTTAAACCGTGGGGATATGCATCGCTGCTTGTGCTTCCTGCCGAACTGGTGCTTGGATATGCCTCGTTTAGGACAGCGTCATGGTGCATAAACGGCGGCAGGCTTCAGATCACCACGAGGCTGATCGGGAAGACGACCACGATTATGCTGAGAAGAAGAATGCAGATGCTGGAAGTCAGCCGGTCTATTCTGCAAAAAAGAAGACGGCTCGCATCCGTGGCTACCGCAGTGAAATCAGCTCACCACATGGAGCATGTCATGCTGAAGGATGTCAGTGAGGAAGATGCCGAACGCATCGGGCGCTGGTATTCATATGAAAAAGCGGACGGTTAATACCGCCGCTTTTTTTGCTGCACGCATAAAAAAGAAAGCAAAAATCCGCCTGCCAGTCCGAACAAATGCGCCATAATGTTAATATTAGAATTGATAAAGGTCGACAGTACCGCGATGACAAGCAGCGTCATAATCATTTTTGACTGGTCCCGGCCGATCAGCTCTTTCCGAAAGACAGTCAGAAACACATACACGCCGAAAAGTCCGAAGATCGCCCCTGATGCGCCGACATGCACATAATCAAGCGGTTCGACAAGATACGTGCCGATATTGCCGATGATGCCTGACGCGATGTACACAATCAGAAAACGGACTTTTCCGAGCATCTGCTCAAGCGGGGGCGCGAATAAAAACAGAGACATGGAGTTAAACAGGAGATGGGTGAAATTCGCGTGTAAAAACATCGGTGTCACCAGCCGCCACCATTCTCCCTCGAAAACACCGTAATTATAGCCGGTCACTGCATCTGACCACATCATGACGGAATGAAGCGGCAGGCTGAAAAACAGCCATAAAAACGCCTGAAGCGCCAGAATACAGCTGACGGCGGGATAACGTCTGATAAAAGTCTGGAAATTTTCCGTTCGTATAAACATCGCAAGCCCCTTTGCACTTGATTTGTTACATATATAGTAACACGTTTATGACACAAACCGTTTTTTAGTACGGACTTTTAGGAGGAATTCACATGATTTTCGGAATCGGAATCGACATCGTTGAACTGCACAGAATTGAAAATATGCTCAGCCGGCAGATGAGATTTCCGCAAAGAATATTGACGGACGGTGAATACGTCCGCTTTACACAGCTGTCGGACAAAAGGAAAATTGAATTTCTTGCGGGAAGATTCGCGGCAAAAGAAGCCTTTTCGAAAGCGTACGGCACGGGTATCGGCAAAGAGCTCAGCTTTCAGGATATTGAAACCGGAAAGGACCCGGCCGGAAAGCCAGTGCTTACCTGCGCCAAGCTTGACGGCGCGGCAATACACGTCTCCATTACCCATACAAAAGAATACGCCGCGGCGCAGGTCGTGATTGAAAGGTTGTCACGCTAGTCTGCATATTAGCCGAAACCCCTTCATATATTTGATAGTGCATTAAGGGAGACAAGTTGTTTGAGGCTTTTATGGTACGCGTCCGGCCGTTCAGGGCGTACCGTTAAAGTCAAACAAGCGATTTCTTCCCTTTACATCAATTGAGAAGAAGGGGTTGGAAAAAGGTGAGAAAAAGCTTTGTTTTGCTTTTAACGGGACTGCTTGCCGTCCTTATTCTTTCGGCCTGCGGCCAAAAATCACAGGAAGATATCGTGACCGGTTTAGATAAGAAGGCGAAAGAATACACCTCGTACAAAGCAAAAGCCAAAATGACCATTGAAACGGGGAGTGATCCGCAAGTATACAATGTGGAAATCTGGCATAAAAAACCTTCCCTGTACCGGGTCTATCTGGAAAATCCGAAAAAAGACCAAAATCAAGTCATTTTACGGAACGCCAACGGAGTCTTTGTCCTCACGCCGTCTTTAAATAAGAGCTTCCGCTTCCAAAGCGACTGGCCGAATAACAGCAGCCAAGTATATTTGTTTGAGTCACTTGTAAAAGACGTGCAAAATGACAAAGACGCCGTCTATTCCGCCAAAGATAAAAAGTACACGTTTGAAACAAAAACAAACTATCAGCATAACAAAATGCTGCCGACGCAAGAAATCACTTTCAACAAAAAGGACATGAGCCCGTCGCTCGTCAAAGTCATGGATACAGACCGGAAAGTGATGGTAAAAGTCGAATTCAAAAGCTTTGAATTCAACAAACCGTTTGACAAAGACTCTTTTGACGAGAAGAAAAACATGACGCTTTCCCAGATGGACGTCGCCACAAGCGCTAAGCCGTCTGATTCATTTGCCGTCAAAACACCGCTTCAAGTGCCGGCCGGCGTCAAAAAGCTTGAAGAGAAAGATATTTCAACCGCGGACGGGAAACGGGTCGTCATGACATACGGCGGGGAAAAATCATTCACGCTCATTCAAGAAAAAGCCCAAATCGCAAAAGCAGCCTCTGCCGTCACGCTGAAAGGCGAACCGGTTAATCTCGGCTTCACGGTCGCAGCACTATCCGATACGTCTTTAACGTGGACATATGACGGAGTGGATTACCTCCTGTCATCGAAGGATCTTACGAAAGACGAAATGGTGGCCGCCGCCAAAAGCATGCAGGGACAGTCTTCAAAATAACGTCAAAAAGAGGCCGCCGCTGCCGGCCTCTTTTTTTGATTCCATTTCACTTTGCAGCATAATTTTAGTATGATAATAACAATATGGTTTGAAAATAATGCTAGGAAGTGTATCGAGTGAACACAGCATCCTTTTACAGAGAAACGTGGGCGGAAATCAACCTGTCTGCGATTAAAGAAAATGTCACACATATGAAAAAACACATCGGCGAAAACGTCCATCTCATGGCGGTTGTAAAGGCGAATGCTTACGGCCACGGAGATTTGGAAGTCGGGAAAGCCGCGCTTGAAGCGGGTGCCTCGTGTCTTGCCGTAGCGATACTGGATGAGGCGATCTCCTTGAGAAAACGGGGCATTACAGCGCCGATTCTCGTCCTTGGCGCCGTGCCCCCTGAATATGTACAAGCCGCTGCCGAATATGACGTCACACTGACGGGATATTCTGTTGAATGGCTTCAGGAAGCTGCGCGCCACCTCGGAAGTGAAACAGTGCCGTTTCACCTGAAAGTCGATACCGGCATGAACAGACTCGGAGTCAAAACGGAGGAAGAAATCCAAAGCGTGTTAAAAATCCTCGGCCAAAATCCCGGTTTAGTCTGTAAAGGCGTATTCACCCATTTTGCAACCGCGGATGAAAAAAACAGAGATTATTTCCTCTTCCAATTTGAACGCTTTAAAAAATTGATCGCTCCGCTTCCTTTAAAAGAATTGATGGTCCACTGCGCGAACAGCGCTGCCGGACTTCGTCTTAAAAAAGGCTTTTTTAACGCGGTTCGTTTCGGCATCAGTATGTACGGGCTCCGTCCTTCCGCTGACATCCAAAACGAAATTCCGTTTCAATTAAAGCCGGCTTTTGCATTGCACTCTGTTTTATCCCATGTGAAAAAAATCCGCAAAGGGGAAAGCGTCAGCTACGGTGCAACATATACGGCAGAGAAGGATCAATGGATCGGAACCGTTCCCATCGGCTATGCAGACGGATGGCTCCGCAAGCTGAGCGGTACGGCTGTGCTGATCGGCGGCAGACGGATGAACATTGCCGGAAGGATCTGCATGGATCAATTGATGGTCGAATTAGACCAATCTTATCCGCCGGGCACCAAAGTCACCCTGATCGGCAGCCAGAAAGAAGAAACGATCACGATGGACGAAATCGCCGGGCGGCTTGAGACGATTAATTACGAGGTCCCTTGTACCATTAGTTCCCGCGTTCCCCGTATGTTTTTGGAAAATGAGAGTATAATGGAAGTAAGAAATCCTTTACTGCAAGAAAATACAAGCAAGTAGCCGTCATCCGGAAAAAGAGAATTTATAAAACAGCTTTGCTTGACGTTTGAATAATGGTATCATTATGTCTGGATGGATGAATTGGTCGTATCCGTAAGTTTGGTGGAGGTGTATGTTTTTTGTCTGAATCCAGCGCAAGAACCGAAATGAAAATCAGCTTGCCTGAAAACTTAGTAGCTGAATTGGATGGTGTAGCGATGCGGGAGAAACGAAGCAGAAACGAACTGATATCACAAGCAGTGAGAGCGTATGTCAGCGAACGGACAACTCGCCACAACCGTGATTTGATGAGACGCGGGTATATGGAAATGGCGAAAATCAACTTGAACATTTCTTCTGAGGCTCACTATGCTGAGTGCGAAGCAGAAACGACCGTTGAGCGCTTAGTCAGCGGAGGATAATCATTTTGATTGTAAAGCGCGGCGATGTTTATTTTGCTGATTTATCTCCTGTTGTTGGCTCAGAGCAAGGCGGCGTACGCCCGGTTTTAGTGATCCAGAATGATATCGGAAATCGCTTTAGCCCGACTGCTATTGTTGCAGCCATAACAGCCCAAATACAGAAAGCGAAATTACCAACCCACGTCGAAATTGATGCAAAACGCTACGGTTTTGAAAGAGATTCCGTTATTTTGCTGGAGCAAATTCGGACGATTGACAAGCAAAGATTAACGGATAAAATAACTCATCTGGATGATGAAATGATGGATAAGGTTGATGAAGCCCTGCAAATCAGTTTGGCACTCATTGATTTTTAGTCATATTTTTCTGGTTGCTCATAAAGAGCAACTTTTTTTGTTTTCGAAAAACATAAGCGCTATAATAAAGAGATAATCAAACAAAATTTGTTGTTTTGTGTCGGGAGGTCAGTGAAACCCATGTCGAATCAGAAAGTGTATCAGTTCATTATTGATCAGCATGATGAACTGCTTGATACTTGGACAGCCAAACTAAAAGAAGTAGGCAATCAGGAAGACTATCAGCTTACGAATCACATATGTGAAAATATTTGTAAAGATTATATAGACATTCTTTTATTATCGACTAAAAATGACGAGGCTACCGAAGAGCAGATCAGTGAACTCGCACTGCGCGCCGTTCAGCTCGGCCTGTCACTGAAACTTCTTTCAGCCACCCTGTCAGAGTTTTGGAAACTGCTTTACGAAACGATGGTCGACCTTAATATGGCCGATCAGGACAGAGCGGATTTGATTTTGGAAATAGACAGCTTTTTCAATCCGATAAACACGGAAATCTTAAATCAGTATTCTATCTCCTGGGAAAAAACGGTTACTTTGCAAAAAATCGCGCTTCAGGAACTGTCGGCTCCGCTGATCCCGGTATTTGAGCATGTAACGGTCATGCCGCTTGTCGGGACGATTGATACGGAGCGTGCAAAGCACATTATGGAAAATCTGTTAAACGGCGTGGTGAAGCACCGTTCACAGGTTGTATTGATTGATATTACGGGCGTGCCGGTCGTTGATACGATGGTGGCGCACCATATTATCCAGGCATCGGAAGCGGTGCGGCTTGTCGGCGCGAAATGCCTGCTCGTCGGAATCCGTCCGGAAATCGCGCAGACGATCGTTAATCTGGGAATTGATTTGTCACAGGTTATTACGAAGAATACCCTTCAAAAAGGAATTCAAACAGCGCTTGAAATGACAAATCGAAAAATCGTTTCATTGGGGGAATAACATTGTGAGACATCCAAAAATCCCGATCTTGAAACTGTATAACTGCTTATTGGTATCCATTCAATGGGAACTTGACGATCAGACTGCTTTGCATTTTCAGGAAGACCTGCTGAACAAAATCTATGAAACCGGCGCGAACGGGGTCGTCATCGACCTGACATCCGTTGATATGATCGATTCATTTATCGCGAAAGTGCTCGGCGATGTCATTACCATGTCAAAATTAATGGGCGCAAAAGTCGTGTTGACGGGAATTCAGCCGGCTGTGGCGGTCACATTGATTGAACTCGGAATCTCACTTGAGGAAATCGAAACAGCGCTCGACTTAGAGCAAGGGCTTGAGACATTGAAGCGGGAATTGGGGGAATAGCGATGAACGACCAATCCTGTGTGAAAATCATGACAGAATGGGATATCGTAGCCGCCAGACAGCTTGGCCGCAACGTTGCGAAGGAATTAGGCTTCGGCACGGTGGACCAGGCCAGAATCACTACGGCTATCTCAGAATTGGCCAGAAATATCTACTTATATGCCGGCAAGGGCCAGGTCAGCATAGAACAAGTAAACGACAGAGGTAAAAAAGGCCTTAAAATCATAGCAGAAGACAAAGGACCCGGAATCCCCGACATCCGTAAAGTGATGGAAGACGGCTTTTCAACGTCTGGCGGACTGGGAGCGGGGCTTCCGGGCGTCAAAAGGCTGATGGATGAATTCAGCCTGCAATCTGTTGCAGAGGAAGGAACAGAGATTCAAGCCGTGAAATGGCTTCGGTAGGAGGTTAGAACGTGGATTTCAGGGAGGTTATAGAGCAGCGGTACCATCAGCTGCTTAGCCGATATATAGCCGAATTAACAGAAACATCTTTATATCAAGCCCAAAAATTCAGCCGAAAAACGATTGAACATCAGGTTCCTCCGGAGGAAATTATCAGCATCCACCGAAAAGTAATAAAGGAACTGTATCCGGATCTGCCGGAAGATGTTTTTCATTCGCTGGATTTTTTAATAGAAGTCATGATTGGCTACGGGATGGCTTATCAGGAACATCAAAGTCTGAGAGATATCCAGCAGGAGCTTCGTTCAGAAATTGAAATTGCCGCAAATGTCCAGCAGACGCTGCTGGGCACAAAAATTCCTGAAGAAGAAGAGCTGGATATCGGGGCGATCAGCGTTCCCGCCAAGCAGATGAGCGGGGACTATTATCACTTTGTCAAAGACAAGGAATCGATTAACATCGCGATAGCCGATGTCATCGGAAAAGGAATCCCCGCCGCATTGTGCATGTCGATGATCAAGTATGCCATGGACTCTCTTCCAGAGATCGGCATTCACCCCTCCCAAGTGTTGAAAAACCTTAACCGCGTTGTAGAACAGAATGTGGACTCAAGCATGTTTATCACCATGTTTTACGCAAACTACAATACGAAAAATCACCAATTTACGTATGCTTCTGCGGGGCATGAACCGGGCTTCTACTACTCTGAAAAAGAAAAGAAGTTTTATGATCTGGAGGCAAAAGGATTGGTGCTGGGAATTTCTCAGGATTTTGATTACAGCCAATACGAACAGCACATGGACGAAGGAGACATGATCGTTCTTTTTTCTGACGGCGTCACCGAATGCCGTACCGAAAACGGTTTCTTGGAGCGCAGCGACATTCAGCGCATGCTGGAAGAACATATGGAATGCTCGGCGCAGGATATGGTCAAAAATATTTACGACAGCCTGCTGAGACTCCAGGACTTTCAGCTTCATGACGATTTTACGTTAATAGTTTTGAAAAGAAAGGTTTAACAAAACGGCAGCACGGGTAAAAAGCCATTAGCACGAGTAAGGATAACTTTCAGAGGTGATACGATGAATTTAACGGTAGATATGAAGGAGAATCTTTCAGATATACAAATCAATATCGCTGGAGAAATCGATGTATACTCAGCTCCGGTGGTTCGTGAAAAGCTGATGCCCTTGGCAAACGAGGGGAAAAACATGAGAATCTGCTTAAAAGATGTAAACTATATGGACAGTACGGGTTTAGGCGTTTTTGTAGGCGTGTTTAAAACGGTGAGCAAGGAAGGCGGTTCTTTGAAGCTTGAGAATCTTTCCGATCGGCTCGTCCGTCTGTTTGAAATTACGGGGCTTAAGGATATCATCGACATTTCGGCAAAGTCAGAAGGTGGCGTGCAATGAGTACATCAGTTGATTATATTGAGATGAAAATTCCGGCCGAACCGGAATACGTAGGGATCGTCAGGCTTACATTATCAGGTGTCGCCAGCAGAATGGGCTATACCTACGATGACATTGAAGATTTGAAAATCGCTGTCAGCGAAGCTTGTACAAACGCTGTCCAGCATGCATACAAAGATGAAAACAAGGGAGAAGTATCCGTGCGGTTCGGTGTGTTTGAGGATCGGCTGGAGGTCATTGTCGCCGATCAGGGAGACAGCTTTGATTTTGATCAGAAGCAGCAGGATCTCGGGCCGTACACGCCTTCGCACACAGTCGATCAATTGTCAGAAGGAGGACTCGGTCTATATTTAATGGAAACGCTCATGGATGAAGTCAAAGTTCAAAGCAACTCTGGCGTAACCGTGGCGATGACAAAGTATTTAAATGGGGAGCGAGTTGATCATGGCACAACCATCAAAAACTACGAAACTAACTAAAGATGAAGTTGATCGGCTCATACGCGACTTTCAAATACATGATAATAAAAAAGCCCAGGAGACACTCGTCGAGGTGTATACCAATCTCGTCGAAATGCTGGCAAAGAAATATTCAAAAGGAAAAAGCTTTCACGAGGATCTCCGCCAGGTCGGGATGATCGGGCTTCTCGGCGCCATTAAACGCTATGATCCGGAGGTCGGCAAATCCTTTGAAGCATTTGCGATTCCGACCATCATCGGCGAGATCAAACGCTTCCTCCGAGATAAAACATGGAGCGTACACGTCCCGAGACGGATTAAAGAACTCGGGCCGCGCATTAAAATGGCGGTGGATCAGCTGACGACAGAGACACAGCGGTCGCCGAAAGTCGAAGAAATCGCAGCCTTTCTCGATGTGTCAGAAGAGGAAGTGCTTGAAACGATGGAGATGGGAAAAAGCTATCAGGCGCTTTCTGTCGATCACAGCATCGAAGCGGATGCAGACGGAAGCACCGTCACGATCCTTGATATCGTCGGTTCGCACGAGGAAGGATACGAACGCGTCAACCAGCAGATGATGATCCAAAGCGTGCTTCATGTGCTGTCTGACCGCGAAAAACAAATTATCGATCTAACATTTGTGCAAAATAAAAGCCAAAAAGAAACAGGGGACATTCTCGGAATATCTCAAATGCACGTCTCGCGCCTACAGCGGAAAGCGGTGAAAAAACTGAGAGAGGCCTTGATTGGAGATCCCTCCATGGAGCTAATGTAATGATTCAGGTTGAAGAAAACGAACATGTTCAAACTCTTGTATACCAATTAAATAAAGAAGGCAAGTCCATATGCGGGGACAGCTTTTTCATAAAGGCGGATGAAGAGGAATTGGTTTGCGCGGTAGCCGACGGTCTCGGCAGCGGATCCCTTGCCAACGAATCCTCCTCAGCTATTAAAGACATCGTGGAAACATATGCGGATGAGGATGTGGAAAGCATCATTGAGCGCTGTAACCAAGCGATGAAAAACAAAAGAGGGGCGACTGCCTCCATCTTAAAAATCAATTTCACCAAAAGAGAACTGACATACTGTTCGATCGGGAATGTCCGTTTCTTTCTGCACTCCCCATCAGGCGAAGTCTTTCATCCGCTCCCGATTTCGGGTTACCTCTCAGGCAAACCGCAAAAATACAAAACGTATACGTCATCATACGAAAAAGGGGCGACATTCATCATCTACACGGATGGGCTGGAGGTTCCGCATATCCGCACCTGCTTAAAGCAGGGACACTCAATAGAAGATATATCAAAATCAATTCATCCGTACACAACATCCAGACGTGATGATTTGACCTATATTCTCGGGCAGCTTTTATCGTAAGGCTGCTTTTTTTATGTTCCGCCGTTTTTTGATACACTAGAGAAAGAATGAAGAGATGGAGGCTTTGGTGAGATGGAAACATTAGCCCTTTTGAAAAAACAAATTGCTGAAGAAACAGCGTTATCCCAAAAACATGTCGAAAGTGTCATCCGCCTGCTTGAAGACGGCAATACCGTTCCGTTTATTGCGCGGTACCGAAAAGAGCAGACCGGCTCAATGGATGAGGTGCAGATTCAGGCAATCTCCGAGCGGTGGCAGTACATACAAAACCTGACGCAGCGGAAAGAAGAAGTCATCAGATTGATCGCCGAACAGGACAAGCTGACGGACGGACTGAAGCAAAAAATCGAACAAGCGGCCAAGCTTCAGGAAGTCGAGGATTTATACCGTCCCTTCAAACAAAAACGGAAAACAAAAGCGACCGTCGCCAAAAGCAAAGGGCTTGAACCGCTTGCGGACTATATTCTTTCACTCCCGAAAGAAAACCGTCTACACGAAACGGCTGATCAATATATCAATGCAGAAAAGGAAGTCGCCACAAGGGAAGAAGCCATTGAAGGCGCGAAGCACATCATAGCCGAACAAATCTCGGATGATCCTCATTTCAGAAAGTGGATCCGCCAGGAAACGTATAAAAAAGGAATTCTCACATCCGCGGCAGGCAAGTCAGCCGCAGACGATGAGAAAAACGTCTATGAAATGTACTATGAGTACGAAGAGCCGATCCAAAAGGTCGTTCCTCACAGAGTGCTCGCGATGAACCGCGGTGAAAAAGAAGGCATTTTAAAGATTGCGATCGAACCGCCCGCCGATCAGATAAAAGCTTATTTAGAAAAGCAAATCATCAAACACCGTGAAACGCCTGTGAAAGAAACGCTGAAAGAAGCCATTGAGGACAGTTACAAACGCCTGATCCAGCCGGCTATTGAGCGTGACATCCGCAAAGAGCTGTCAGAAAAAGCAGACGCGCAGGCGATCCATATTTTCGCTGAAAACCTGCGTAAGCTCCTGCTGCAGCCGCCGATGAAGGGAAAAGTCGTGCTCGGCGTCGATCCGGCTTTCCGTACGGGATGCAAACTGGCAGTCGTTGACGAGACGGGAAAAGTGCTGAAAATCGACGTCATTTATCCGCACGCTCCCGTCAAAAAGACAGCGGAAGCCCGGAAAAAAATCAAAGAATTGCTGGACCGGTACGAAGTCGAGGTTGTGGCGATCGGGAACGGCACGGCATCACGGGAGACAGAGCAATTCGTCGTTGATGTGTTAAAAGAAACAGAGCGGGACATTTATTACGTCATCGTCAATGAGGCCGGAGCAAGCGTGTATTCCGCGTCAGAAATCGCCCGTGAGGAATTTCCGGATTTTCAAGTCGAAGAGCGCAGCGCCGTCTCCATCGCGCGAAGATTGCAGGACCCGCTGGCCGAGCTTGTAAAAATTGATCCTAAATCCGTCGGTGTCGGGCAATACCAGCATGATGTCAGCCAAAAGCAATTAAACGAATCTCTCCGTTTTGTCGTAGAAACCGTCGTCAACCAAGTCGGGGTAAATGTCAACACAGCATCCGCCGCGCTGCTTCAATATGTAGCCGGATTATCCAAAACCGTCGCCGGCAATATCGTCAAAAAAAGGGAAGAACTCGGCAAATTTACAAATCGTAAAGAGCTGAAAGAAATCCCGCGCCTCGGCGCAAAAACATATGAACAATGCATCGGCTTCTTGAGAGTGCCCGGAGGCCAGGAGCCGCTTGACCGCACCGGGATACACCCGGAAAGCTATAAAGAGACAAAGGCGCTGCTCAAAAAACTGCAGCTCACTGCAGATCAGATCGGAAGCGCGGACGTAAAAGAGAAAATCAGCGCACTGCCGCTGTCTGAGACGGCTGAGGAGCTCGGTATAGGGGAAATTACACTTGCAGATATTTGCGGACAGCTGACAAGGCCGGAACGCGATCCCCGTGACGAAGTGCCGAAGCCTTTGCTGAAAAAAGACGTTCTGCAGCTTGAGGATTTAAAGGAAGGAATGGAATTGCAGGGCACCGTCCGCAACGTTGTGGATTTCGGCGCTTTCGTCGATATCGGCGTCAAGCAAGACGGGCTTGTGCACATCTCAAAACTGAGCAATCAGTTCGTCAAACATCCTCTCGACATCGTATCGGTCGGAGACATTGTCACCGTATGGGTCGAAGGGGTGGACGTGCAAAAGGGCAGAGTGTCGCTGTCTATGGTAAAATAAAAGCACTGCTTACGAGCAGTGTTTTTTTCTGTAGAAATACCAGCACTGGTTCAGCAGTTTGATTTGATAATTGTCCTTTTCTAAAAACGCTTTTTGCATTTGTTTCATCAGCCAATTCGGCATGGCTCATTCCTCCTCAGCTTTTAGTTAGAGGGCGGTTTTAACATATTGTATGCGAACGGTAAATTGTCCCGTTCGATGTTTTTAAGCGGGGTGCACATATGGATAACGAACAACTTCAAAAGCTGACGGAAGACATCTCTGCACAGGATTTCGGGAAGCCGTTCCGTCACCGGGCCTTTTTCAATGACCGGCTGAAAACGACAGGCGGCCGGTACATGCTGTCTTCCCATAACATCGAATTAAACCGCAAATATCTGCTCGAACACGGCCGGAGCGAGCTTATAGGCATCATCAAACACGAGCTTTGCCATTATCACCTTCACCTTGAAGGAAAAGGGTACAAGCACAGAGACAAAGACTTCAGAGACCTGCTTCAGAAAGTCGGAGCGCCGAGATTCTGCACGCCGCTCCAAACAAAAAAGACACAAAAGAAAACATATATGTATAGATGCACGGCCTGCGGCCAACAGTATATAAAGAAGCGGGCAATGAATCCGGAAAGATATGCCTGCGGAAAGTGCAGGGGAAAAATCAAAAGAATTTTTTAAAAAGACTTGACTCATTTTAATGTTCTATGTTAAATTATAAAAGTCGTTGAGAGACAACGACACTTTCTTAAAAAAATAAATGTTGCTTATTGACACAATATGTCGCATCATTTATAATGAAGAAAGTCTGATTATTCCACAGTAGCTCAGTGGTAGAGCTATCGGCTGTTAACCGATCGGTCGCAGGTTCGAATCCTGCCTGTGGAGCCATATGGAGAAGTACTCAAGTGGCTGAAGAGGCGCCCCTGCTAAGGGTGTAGGTCGCGTAAGCGGCGCGAGGGTTCAAATCCCTCCTTCTCCGCCAGATAAGTTCTCAACCAGACGGCCCGTTGGTCAAGCGGTTAAGACACCGCCCTTTCACGGCGGTAACACGGGTTCGAATCCCGTACGGGTCACCATTTACCTTCGTTGGGCTATAGCCAAGCGGTAAGGCAACGGACTTTGACTCCGTCATGCGTTGGTTCGAATCCAGCTAGCCCAGCCATTTTATTTTAAAATTTTGAATCACTTTTAGAGCGAGCCATTAGCTCAGTTGGTAGAGCATCTGACTTTTAATCAGAGGGTCGAAGGTTCGAGTCCTTCATGGCTCACCACTTGTCACGCGGGTGTGGCGGAATTGGCAGACGCGCTAGACTTAGGATCTAGTGTCTTACGACGTGGGGGTTCGAGTCCCTTCACCCGCACTTTATTTTCAAAGTGCTGATCACTAGCTTACATGCTTAGTGGAAAAACAGCTTCATAACACGCGGTCGTGGCGGAATGGCAGACGCGCTAGGTTGAGGGCCTAGTGGGTGAATAACCCGTGGAGGTTCAAGTCCTCTCGGCCGCATCTCAATGATACCAAGGGTTTAACCGCCTTTGGTATCATTTTTTTATGCTGAAAATACGGCCTTGAAAAAGGACTTGCTCACCAAAACTCACCAGTTACTTAAAGTAATTCGTCCAAACGGTCGGCAGTTTCCTTCTGCTTATTAGGAAAAAGATGTCCATAGGTGTTCATTGTAAAGGCAACTGAACCATGTCCCAGTCGTTCTTTTATCACTAGATAATCTTCGCCTTGGTTGATAAGCAAAGCGACGTGTGAGTGTCTCAAATCATGAAAACGAATAGGTTCAATATTTCCTCTTTTACATATCTGTTTTATCTTTCTGCTGAAAATATCCTTTGTAGGCGGTCTATCTTTGTACTGAAACATATAGGATTCCTCTGTTTGTTTAATTCCTAATCCATCAAAAATTTCTTTTTGTTTTTGCTTCCACTGATCTAGCAGTGCTATAAGTTTTGAATTGATACTTATTCTGCGAATTGAGTTTTTGGTTTTTGGTGGAGTAATAATGTATTCTTGGTTGATGTACGTTATTGCTTTGTATACATTGATTTCTCTTCTAAAATTGTCTAAGTCTTTCCATTTGAGAGCTAAAATCTCACCTAAACGCATTCCTGTTAAATAATCAGTAGTATAAAACACTTTGAATGAGTAGACTTTATGTCTGCGTTTTAACGGTGTGGCGACCAAATATCTGAACAATTACCTTGCGTGGGCGTGATTTCAAGTATTAGAAAGCATCCATCATCAGAGAAATGAAGTTACGGTGAACGATATGATAATAAAAGAGAATTTAATTCCAAATATAGAAACGTATAATACACTTAGATTATCAAAGTTTACTGTTTAAGGTTATTTCTTTTATCAACTAACGGGCAGTTTAGTGAAAGAATTATCTTCATATTTACTTCAATTCACAAAACGTAAGTTCTTATTGTATTATGAAATTAAGGGGGAATGACAAATGAATAAAACTGAGTTAGTATACTTTTCGGAAGAATATAGTGATATTTTGGATTCTTTTGAACTTCCTAAAGTGCAAGTTCAATTTACTTCGTTACCGGGCAATTATAAAGAAGTAACAGAAGGACAGTATCGGATTGTTATACTTAATGATAGAGAACCAGTTGGGTTTTTTTTATTACACGCAACTGACGAAGTGAAGGACTATTCGGATAATCCGCATGCTATGTTGCTAACAGCATTATCAATTAATCAAGTCAAACAAGGAAAAGGCTACGCTAAGCAAGCTTTGTTATTACTAAGGAAATTCGTTGCTGATGAATTCCCCGACTGTAATGAAATTGTTTTAGCTGTTAATCATAAAAATATAGCTGCTCAAAAACTGTATCTAAAAGTTGGGTTTCAAGATACAGGAATTAGAAAAATGGGCATAATCGGTGAGCAGTACATTATGAGTTTAAAGTTATAAAAATACATAACAATACAGGTATCAAATATGCTGTTGTAGAAAGGGGATAATGGGAGATATGGTATGGGGAACCAAATATGTTAAGGGTCATTTTACGGGTGAGAATAAGAGGATTAAGTTATATGGGAATAGCATGACATTTAAAGGAGCAAACTTGCGTTTTCTTCCTAATTATCCTGGTGTCTATGCTGATATTGGCGGATTGGATTGGTAAGGATTTGGAGCAGACATAGAAGTCTGCTCTTTTTTTATGTTTAAAATCTGTCAAGAAATGTTCGATCTGCCATAATACGATTAATCTAAATATTACAACAATTTAGTGAAGATGGGGGAGCTTTCTTGCAGCAGGGTTTTTTAAAGAGAAGCAAAATTCCATATGATTTGGTGACAAAAAAACTAAATGCTTGGTACATGGCGATAAAGAGTGATTTGGTTGATGAAGCAGAAAGAATTAAAGTGGAAGCTGAAGCTGAACTAGCTGATATAGTTGAAAATCACGATGCTCTATTATATTATCAGCTGCTAGAATTCAGACATGAAATCATGTTGAGCTATATGAAATCAAAGAATATGGATAGCTTAGAAACTGCATATGAGACGCTAAGGGAAATTGAATCCCAAGGCCAATTAACCGGCATGTTGGAGTATTATTTCTATTTCTTTATGGGAATGTATGAATTTAGAAGAAAAGAGCTTACTACAGCAATAAGTGCTTATCGAATCGCGGAGAAAAAGTTATTTGAGGTGGAAGACGAAATTGAAAGGGCGGAGTTCTTTTTCAAAGTCTCCCATGTGTATTACTACATGAAGCAGACTTATTTCTCTTTAAATTATGCCAATCGGGCGCTTAAAATTTTCAAACAGTACGATGCGTATGCAGTTCAAACCATAAGATGTCAAAATATAATTGCGGGTAATTTAATTGACTCTTTGGATTATGAAAGAGCATTAGATGTGTTTAGAGACACATTGCGTATAGCTGAATCGATTGGTGCAGATTACTTGATTGGCATGTCTAAAATGAATATTGGTATTTGTTATGATTACATAGGTGAATATGATAAAGCCACTGAATATTTACAAACTTCATTAGAGTTTTTTGAAAAGACTGAACATATATTTGTGACAAAAACATTGTTCAATATAGTAAACGTTAAAACAAAACAGAAAGCTCTGGTTGAAGCCTTACCTTATTTAAAAAAGGGGCAATCTGTCGCAAAGAAATACGGGGATTTAGAATATGATGCAAAGTTCAAGATTATAGAAGGACTTTATTTTAGTGATGATGAATATTCTTTAATTGAAGAAGCCTTTTCGCATCTGAATGAAAAAAGAATGTTCGGAGACATTGAAAATTTTGCAATCAGAGTAGCGGATTATTTTTATGAAGAAGGGGATTTATCACGTTCCAATGAATATTATCGACTGAGTATTGAAGCAAGACGAAAAATAAAAAAAGGGGAGATTATTAATGAAGATCAGCCGGACTTTGTTTACAGTCATTTTATTGGGTAGCATAGGAGGAGTGGTTTTAACAAATGATGTCCCTGTTATCAAAGCTCCTTTTCATGTTGCTGATGACAGAGTAGGTGCTTAACAGGTGATTATAATAGATCGATATTTTCATTTTATGGACATGGAAATTTTAGTGGATATCGAGCTAATAGATGAAGCTGTGCAACACTCATATTAATTAGCGTGGTATTGAGGCGTATTTTTGCCTTCACTCATTTACATGGGCATAAGCAAATCAATTGAGATAAAAATCGCATAAGATAAAGTTGTTGTTAAGCGAACATAGAAAAAGAGCATATATTAAAAATTTGCTCTTTTTCATTTCTAACTTAATTTTTAAGATTCCAATCATCATAAGCGTGACTTAATGTACTAGAAAGTATGTTTTCAATTCTATCGAACCATATAATTAAATCATCAATTGAAAAAGATTTATCATATTCATCAAGGACTTCTTTGACAAAATGAAATAAGGGATTTTTTTCGCCTAAGAACTTAAGACATTCAATGTAGGTGCGTTGCCTTATTGTTAACGCATTTGAATGTAGTTCATTTAAGTCGGTTTCATTTTTTAGTTGTTTATTATTTAAATACTCTAAAATATCTCTAAGCTTACCATTCTTATAATAAAAATGGTAATCAGAAGGAACTTTAGGTAAATGGATAGGTTCTTGTGGACCATAATAATAAACGGGATAATCACATTGTTGTTCTTTTTGAATAACTTTAGCTATATCAATAATTGTAGTTGCATCTCTTAGATCCCTAACTAAGTTTAAAGGCGCTCGACACCATAGCCAATCAGCTTTAGGGATTGAAAGTTTACTAAACTGAATTTCCATATTTCTATCCCAGTCTCTATAGTATGAATCGTGATAATGTGTACTGTGTTGCCACTCTCCATTGTAATTGAAATAATGTACAGTTATTGCCCAAGAGTCATGTGTTTGATATGTTATGTCTTTCAATAATAAAAATCCCCTTGGGAGTAACCAAATTATTCTCTCGCTATTACTTTTATCAAAGACAATATCATAATCATCATTTCTCTCGCTACTACTTTTGAAGTCTGGCTTACTTCCTCTTTTTGGGGGAGTTAGCCTTGGCTCATCCCAAATAAGATGTATTAAATCTTCATACTGTTTTTCAAAATCTCCTTTGTCTAAAATCGGTAAAACCAATCTTGACTTTATAAAATCAGGTAAGAGCAACTGGTTATCGACTGATGATTCCATTGCAATAGGAATGAATTTATCTTGTTTAGTGTCTTCATAAATCTCGGGTGTAAGTATGATGGTTTCTGATCCTACTCCTCCAACTCTATTGTTTGCTTTTTCACAGTAAGTTTTATCGCAAATTACTATTACCTTGTCAGCTTGTCTTATACTCTCTTCCATAAATTTATATCTATCATGTCCAATTTTTAAGTGCCATCTGTCTAAAATGACTTCAACTCCAGCTTCAGCTACTAATCTTTTAGCTAATTCAAGTACCCACTGTTTATGAGCATCAGAAGACCAACTGTAAGATATAAAAACTTTTGGTACCTTGACATCTTCCTCCATATAATCCTCCTAATAGGAATTTTTTATCTAAATGTTATCACATTTATTCTCTTCGCGGTGCCAAAGAACTGTTTTTTTTTTCGAGCGTTAAATGCAAATTTCAAAAACAAATTTTTGAAAAACATTTAAAATAAAGGAATAAAGTGATAAAATTTCCTTGTGAAGGGGGCTTAATATGATTGATTATACAAGCGCTACGCTCAACAAATTGATTGTTCACAAAGTTGGTAATAAGTTGAAACAAGAAGGATATTTTGCATCAAAATCTTCTCCGAACTTAAGCGAAAGAGAAGGCATAAATGCAAATGAAACATTAATGAATTATTTCTTATCTTCTTTTACTTATGATCGAGCCTTTAGATTTGACCATACAACAGATTTAGACCTTAATGAAGTTTATGCGTATTGTAAAGTTATTTTTGAAGATTTACAGAAATTTAATGAACAATCTATTAACATATTAAAGCATTTATATAACAAATCTAATCATCCAAATGTAAAGGGTGGAGAGTTATACATCGGTTACCTAACATCATGTTTTATTACGGGAAAAGAAGTAGATGCAATAGGTATATTTAAATCCGAAAATAAAGATACTTTTTTACAGGTTAATACTGAATCTGATAATGTTACTCTGAATTTTGATAAAGGCATTAATGCAAAAAAATTAGATAAAGGTGCCATAATTCTTAATATTGACAAAGAAAATGGATACAAGATTTACACTATAGACACTTCAAGTAAGAAAGCCGATGAGGCAAAATATTGGACAGAGAATTTTTTAAGTGTCACAGATTATGTTGATAACCGTTATCATACTCAGAAGTATTTAAATATTTGTAAAAATTATTCTGACTCATATGTTAAAGAGAAAACAGTTCCACAGAAGTTAAAAAAAGTTGAATTTTTAAGTAAAACATTAGAGTACTTTGAGGAGAATAGTGAATTTGATTTGAACACATTTACTTCAAATGTTTTTAAGGGAGATAAACAAGAGGTTAAAACATTTGAGGATTTTATTGAAAAGGAAACCTTACCTAGAGAGTTTTTAATAGAATCAACGCCGATAAAAAAGGAAAGAAAAAAGTTAAATGAGATAATAAAACTTGACAACAGAATTGAAATTAAAATTAAGATTAACCCTAATGAACATCAAGAAAATAACTTAATTGAAAAGGGCTTTGATGATGAAAAACGAATGTCTTATTATAAAGTTTACTTTAATCAAGAATTATAAGAGCGAGGTTATATAATGGGGGAAAAAAGTAAGAGTACTGGGGAAGCTGGAGAGACTGTTGCAAAAAAATTTCTCGAAAAGTTAGGTTGGAATAATTTATTAGAGGGATATGATATCAAATGTTTACACTCTGCAGAACACAGAATCAACCAATCAAAGCGTAGGACGCACGGTTTAGATTTTTTTGCAAGTTATGAGTCTCCTTTAATAAACCATAGACTTGATTGTATACCTGTATCTATGAAGTATCGTAAAGAATACCCTAAAAAAAATCCTACTGCAGAATTTAAGGATTTTATAATTGATATTTCTGGTGCGAAAGAGTGTTTGAAATATAATAATATAGCAAACTTAAAAAAAACAAAGTCAATTAAGCAAAAAAAATTTAGCGGAGTAATATTATGGTTAGCATATAATGAGGATCAAGAAACAGATATAATTGAAAGGATTACTGATTTCCGATCTACAGAAACTTTTGATAATAATTATGGAACTGTCTACTTAGTTGACAATAAACGAGCGAACTTTATTTTAGGAATTTTTGATTTTTTAAAAAGTGGTTATTCTGATTATCAACATGAATTCTTTTATCCTAAAACTTCATACCAATTAAATCAAGATATTACTACAGTAAGATCAAGCGGTGAGATTCTTCCTTTGCAATTTGTAAATAGCAGCGTTATACCAATTAAATTAATAAAAGAACAAAAAAGTGATTCGGAGGAAATTCTGGTTCTTTTTTCAATTACTGGGTTTGATCGAGATCATTTTAAAAGATTTGTAGGAATGTCTTATTCTTTGACAGTTGGATGGGGAAATAAAATCATTTTCTGTTTTCCCGACTATCATAAGTTAACCCATGAGCACTCAATTAGTGAAGTTTTACATAGTTTCGAGGATCAAAAATATGCTAACAAAATAGAAGTGCGAAAGTTCTCTTTTGGAGACTTCAGAAAATTGGAGGATTGATGATGGAAAATGAAAAAGCACTCCATTTGAGTTATCTGTTACCTTATGGGGATAGTTTAAAACCATTATTACTATCTTCTAATCTCAGCAATTCGGATCTTAAAAGTCTTCTTGCTGATAGAGGCGTTTTTATTTCAGATCCTACCGACGAGAACACAATACCCATTTTAACTACTTGTTTATTAGCGCCTTATGAATTTGAGAAGTTAAAAGAGAAACAAAAAACAAAAGAAGATAGTATAAAAAGGCGTTCTCAATCTTTAAAATGGAATGACGAAGCAGACTTTATAGGTGCTTTTGTTAACTCTGAAGAAATAAATTTTAATTCTATAATAGAGAATGAAGAAAAAAACTTTGAGATATTAGGAGCTCCAAGTTTTACAATTGAAAATAAAAATGAAGTTATTCTTCAATATGAGATAGAAAGACATGATTTAACCAAAAATTGGACTGATCACTTTACTAATCATAAAGGATTAATAAAACTCTTCAAAAATGACAATAATGAAGTTCAAATTACAATGGAGCATACATCGACTGAAACTAAAGAATGTAATGAAACATTTATGAGAAAGATAGTTGAAAACTTTAAAAAAGAGAAGTTTATAGAAGAAAAAGAAGAACCTAAGAAAATTACTTCTAATATGTTTAAAACGGAACATCGTAATAAATTCTTATTGGGTTTACTGGGGAACTTTGGTGATCTGGAGTTTATAGAAGTAACAAATATAGAATTTGGTCCAGACACTAGTGTAGAAGAATTTCCTGATGAAATAAAGTTGCTTACAGATCAGGTTAACAAAATTGTACTTGATGGAAAATCTTTGCACTCTTCTGATTTATTAACAGATGAATCGTACAATAGGTTAATAATATTAGAAGAAATAGAAGCAAGTTATAAATTAATATATAATTCTCACACATTAAAGTGTAAAATCAATTATGGTTTTCCAAAGTTGCTGAAAAAAAAGAGTGAAAAAAATATCGAGTTCGAATTCAATATAAATAATATTGGAGGAATAAAACACTTAAATAAAAGACAGTGTGAAAGAGCACTTTATGATTCCTTTGAGAACTTTATAGCCCATAAATTAAAAGAGATTATGACAAAGTAATTTAGAGATATGTTATAGTTCCTCTTCTTGTTTACAGTTAAACACAGGGTGTTTTTAAGTAAAGTGATTACGGTGAGAAATAAAAAACCTACTCTATGAGCAGGTTTTTTAACTATTTTACATTAAGTCTTGCACATTTCTAATTTTTGCTTGCAATTTATCGACCTTATTAAGTTCATATTCATAATCACAGTTTTCCTCTAAAACAAAATTCATAGTTTCAAAGAAACTTCTCGCATTCTTTAAGAGTGATTCGAAAAAATCAAGTTTCGGCAGTAATACTTTTTGTTTTTGGTCAATTTCAAATAACAACATATCATTCGATATTGATTTCATTTTCAATAGAAGGGGTTGATCTGGAAAATAAGTTTCGCTTTTTCCTGTTTCAATAGCTTCTTCAATTAGATTTAAAAAATAAGCCCATAATTGGTCAATCAGGTCCCACATCGTGACATCAAGCAATTCTTGTTCACCATATTTTAAAATAATCGCTCCTGATAAATAGTTTGGGTCTAACTGTGATTTCATGTTCTTAAGTTCCCCTATATTGTTAAGTGGGACAAAGTAATCGTCAACATTATTTTTTAAGACTGAAAGATTCTTTATCTTCTTATTTGGCTTGAAAATTAATGATTGTATATAAAACATTTTACCTCTCCTATTTTTCCGGATAGAATTGACCTACTCTTCCTTTTTGAAAGCCTACAACATATTGCTGACCCTTATACGTTCCTCTAATTTGATAACTGAATTTTGTTCCTTTTTGTACTAACTCTTCACGGTTTTGTTTCATGATTGATTCTATCGCATCTGCAACATCGCTAACAGTCATCTCTTTATTGAGAAAAGATTGACGAGACTTAACTGAACCATCCCATAAACTAGGATGATGGCGCTCTAAAATATGCTTCATTCCACGTTTATCAATGAGAAATGACTGTCCTCCAAAAATGTATTTTCTGCTTTGAAAAGTCTCTAATTCGTTTACAACTTCATGCGGCTTTGCTTTTTTTATACCATGTGTAGCAGACTGGTTCTTAAAAACTTCAAGTGCAGAGTTTTTATAACTCTGTCCATCAATTGTGTTGAAAGGAAAAGTTCCTGAACCGCCAGCCATTGCATATTGTTGTTCAAAAACATTTGGTATTTTAACGTATTCAATACCTTTTTTTATTCCTGCTTTTGAAACTTCGAGCGTCTTAATTGCAGCAACTTTTGAACCGGCTTTTGCAACTTTGGATACTTTATCAATACCCTTCGGACCAGCTATTGCAAGAACAACAGTGCTGCCGACATAGGACACCCATTTTGCCCTGCTGTAGCTATCTCCATTAATCATATCACGTTGGAAAGTGTCTTCTATGTCTTTTGCTATGATCTTATAAGTATCGATTGGATGTAAGAAGGCGTTCACCGTTCCAGAAAGCGTTTCAATAGGGTGCATTGCAAGTTGATAGAGACCCATCACGGTATCTTTACCGGCTTCATACATTCCAACTGCAATACCTTTTCCGATATCGGCTTTTTGTTGAAGTTCTTCGAGCTGGCGGAAATAAACTTTTTGGTCAGGCTCCAAATTCTCGTATCCAATTTTTTCAGCAATTTTTAAATACTCGTCAGGATCTGTTACATTTACAAGCTGTTTTTTCAAATCTTTAATTTCACGTTTTTTAGCTTCTTCTTTTTTGATCTTTAAATAAGCTTTAGATTGCTTTTCGATATCGCCTTTTTTCTTATGTATGTCACTCTCGCGATAAGCCTTGGCATTATAATGTATGGGTGAAGCGTTTTTGCCCTTACCTGTTGATTCCTGTAACTTTTGAAAGTCTGCTTTAATAAATTGTTCGTTAGGTTCAGTCATTGCATATTCAGTTTTTAAGTGTTCGTCCACATCGTCTATTTTATCAATAGTCTTTTTCCGTTTGTTTTCGGCGGAAGAGAGCTCATCCTTAAAAGTCTCTGTTGAAAATAAATCAAGTGGAAGAATGTCATCAATATCAATCAGGATATCTTTCATTGCTTTCTTCTGCTCGGACATCATTGCTTGTGATTTTCTATATGCGTTTGCCAATTCGTGTTCTAAGAAGGATTCTTCGATATATGCATCTGATAGGCTGGCATCTTCCAGAATACCGGAGATACTAGTAAGGAAAGCGATTTTCATATCAATGAAATCAATCCATTGATCAGCCACACCGGTGTGATCGTGAAAAAATGCTTTAATATTGTTTGCTCCCTTCCCAGAGAACTCACTATCATCAAGATCAGCAACAGCCTTAAATGCTTTTTTCAAATTAATCATTTGATTTTTCAATTCTTTATAATCTTTTGCTCGGTTTTCAGCTTCAGATAACAAAGACCTTGCTTCAAATACCTTCATTGTCCAATCCTTTCAGCAAGTTTATATCTAAATATTACCATGGATAGGATGTGAAGTTCGAAAAAAATGTTGAAGAAGAGGTAATGAATTGAACGTAATGAGATTTGGAGAAGTGGGGAAGTAAGGGTGTTTTTTGCTCACCAATTATTAACCATAATTCATTCAAACCTATAGAAATGATGTAGGGTGATGTTAGAAAGTGTAATGAAAACAAGCTTTCATAGATTCTTTTGAGGAAATGGCACATATGCCGGGGATGGCGACCGACTTGGTCTGTATAAGAAAACACCTGGTTATGAAGAAGTTAAAGGGAAGGAAACGAAGTTGGAAGAGTAGATTTATATGTCTGCTCCTTTTTTATGCTTAAAATTTCTTTCCCTATTTTTTAGAGGTTTGGGGCTATTTGTCTGACTCTAGTGAAAATGATTTAGCCTCTACAGTTTTTTTCATCAGTAAAGCATCTATACTATCGGGTATTTTTTAAAAATAAATTAATATGAATGCACCTGCAGATGCAGAGAATACAGAATAGTCAAGAGAAGTCTTAAAACCTGTTCCTACTGTTAAACCTAGAGCGAAAATAATCAACATAGCACCACTCAATACAGCAGTTATTCTTGTTTATAAGAGACTATATAAACCGACGATTAATGCAGTCTTTAATATAAGTATCGCTTTCTTATGCAAGAGAAACGAAAAAACATAATATGACTTGTAATTTAAAGGCATCTTTAAGCACAAAAAAGCTCTAACTAATTAATTTAGTCAGAGCTTTTTTTTATGAAGTATTCCCGAGTATCTATCCTGGTTTTTTTAGGCAATACTGCGTCCAATTCTTTATTTAACCATGCGAGCGTTTTATTACGAAGATAATTACGCATGTGTTCTTCTGCTTCAAGCATTACCAAGTTAATTGTACAAGAGGAATTGCTGGATTCACAGGAGTCGCATTTGTCTCGATAAAGCAGACCATTGCTTACAATATTTTTACATTGAAAAATGGGTTTTGGTCCTTCAACAGCCTCTATTACATCCCAAAAGGAAATATCTTCTGGGGTTTTTGCTAACCTATATCCTCCCTTTACACCAGGGACAGAATTTACAATACCAGCTTTAGATAATTTACCGAAAACTTTTGAAAGAAATGTTTCTGAAAGTCCTTGGAACTCTGCAAGGTCCCGAATCCCGACACTTTCCTTGGAGGGAACATCTATTAAATAAACCAGGCAATGTAAAGCATATTCAACCCCAACACTATACTGCATATAAACTCACCTGCTTTTGATTTTAAGGGTTATCACATTGTATCTTAGGAGTATTTTTGGTGATAGTCAATCATAAAACCCTTCTTTAGGTATATTATTTGTTCCGTTTGACAAAAAAAAATACAGGGTTTATATTAGAGACCGAGTCAATCGTCGATTAAATTAGTCTTCAATATAAATTAAAAGGAGAGTTTCAAATGAGCAAAACACTTATCATTAACGCACATCCAAAAGTAGATGATACATCGTCATACAGTTTAGGGGTAATGAACCACTTTTTAGAGGCTTACAAAGAATTAATTCCAGAGAGTGAAGAGCTTGAGCAAATTAACTTATATAGTGATGAAGTGCCTATGATTGATAAAACAGTTTTAAGCGCATGGGAAAAGGCAGGCAAGGGCGAAGAACTGACAAGCGAGGAACAAAAAGTAACAGAACGCATGACAGAAGTATTGGAACAATTCAAAAGCGCAAAAACATATGTCATCGTTTTACCTTTGCATAATTTCAATATTCCATCAAAATTAAAAGACTATATGGACAATATCATGATCGCACGTGAAACATTTAAATATACGGACACTGGCTCAGTGGGTCTGCTTAAAGACGGACGAAGAATGCTTGTCATCCAAGCAAGCGGAGGAATCTATACAAATAATGATTGGTATACAGAAGTTGAATACTCTCATAAATACCTGAAATCAATGTTCAATTTCTTAGGTATTGAGGATTATCAAACTATCCGAGTGCAAGGAACAGATGTACTAAATCCGGAGGGTGTATTACAAAAAGCAAATAAAGAAGTTGAAGAAGCTGCTTCAAGATTAGCAGGTAAATAAGAAATAGTGAAGATCATTGTTGCTGGGGGGACTGGAGTAATTGGCCGAGCCCTCCTTCCTGCATTAATACAAAAAGGAAATTTAATGCTCTCTAATGAATATTATCGTATGAGTATTGAAGCAAGACGAAAAATTAAACAAGGGGAGATTATTAATGAAAATCAGGCGGATTCTTTTGACAGCGGAGATTTTAAGTAGTGTATTTTCAATAACTTATTTGCAAGATGATCAAAGTACAGAAGTCAAAGTGGCTGCTGATAGGGTAGGCGCACGAGGGTACTAAAAAGGCTTAATCTTTTTAAAAGGGTAGGCCTTTTTTTGACTATAATTGCTGCCCAATTAGTTGCCCTGAATTTTTGAAAAAGGATAAAATAGGTGTAATAAAGTTGCTATTTTAAAATTAGAATCAATTCATTATCGCAAAAGCAAGAATAACTAATCGGCGAAGAAAGGATAATCAGTCAAATGAAAACATTAGTTATCGTTATACACCCTAATTTGGAAACGTCCGCTGTCAACAAAACCTGGATGAATCGTTTAAAGCAAGAGAATGACATTACGGTTCATGACCTGTACGGTGAATACCCTAATTTTATCATTGATGTAGAAAAAGAGCAGCAGCTCCTGTTAGATCATGAGCGTATCGTTTTTCAGTTCCCAATGTATTGGTACAGCAGTCCCGCGTTACTCAAACAATGGGAAGATGATGTGTTAACACATGGCTGGGCTTATGGAACTGGAGGAACTAAATTGCATGGAAAAGAACTACTCTTAGCTATCTCCTTAGGCGCACCGGAATCTGATTATCAAGCAGGCGGAGAATATAATATCACGATCAGCGAGCTTATCAGACCGTTTCAAGTCACTGCTAACTATATAGGAATGCGTTTTCTTCCTGCCTTTACACAATATGGGACACTTCACCTTTCAAAAGAAGATGTTAAGAACAGTGCGGAGAAATTGGTTGACTATCTTAAAGCTGAGCATTGATCCGGTATTCGCAAGGGAGGCTGAAACAAATTATGTGTTGTGAAAATAAGGGTTTGTGATAGATTTTAATAAACTTAATTTCAAAGTTTTACATCGAATACTGAATTCAGGGGAGCATAGAGCGAGGGCTTAAAATTAATTACAGCAGGGCAATGAGTACATATTACTTGATGAAATGTAGAGTTCCTTGGTCTCTAATCGGTGCCCAATTTGTGCCCAGAATTCATGAAAAATGATGAAAATAGCTGTCAATAAAATAAACAGATGCTTTGAATAGAGGCTTTTGTAAATGACGACATGTTTTTACTAGGTTGAGGGCTCAGCGGGTGAATAACCCGTGGAGGTTCAAGCCCTCTCGGCCGCATCAATGATACCAAGGTTTAGACGCCTTTTTATTTCTTTTTTTTAATGTGTTTTGTGACCAAAAGTGTCCACTAACTTATAGGAAGTCATCTAATTTGTCAGCCATCTCTTTTTGTTTATTAAGATGGTCATATACATGTCAAGAGGTCTATCCAGCAGCTCGGTTGCATACACACGTACATTCTTGGCGTTTCCGCCTTCTTTTTTTCTTATAATCAAATCGCGTTTTTCCAGACTAGAGATAATCTGTGATACAGCACCCCTTGTTCGGTTCCGCTTCAACGCTGCCTCAGTAACTGTAATTCCTGGGTTCTCTTCAATAACACTGAGAGTGTGTACTTCAACCATATGAAAGATCTCACCGGTACCATAATCACGTGCTGTTTTTATATAATCATTGTATGAATAAATATACGATCCACTCAATTATTGAGTGGATCTGTTTGTTTTTTATTTATTTGCGGCAGTCTCTATGTGACGAACAATAGATGAATTAAAACCCTTTACGCAACCAGGTTGTGGCAAGATCAATTGCTCCGCGCGCAGCTTTAGTTTTAGCTAAGGCGTTGAGCATCACGAAATCGTGAATGATACCTTGGAAACGTACGGCAGTGACCGGAACACCGGCTTCACGAAGTTTATTGGCATATGCTTCTCCCTCGTCACGAAGTACATCAGCTTCAGCTGTGATAATCAATGCAGGCGGAAGCCCTTGAAGCTGCTCAGTAGTTGCACGTAGAGGTGATGCTGTAATTTCAGCACGCTCGTTCGAATTGGTTGTGTACTGATCCCAAAACCACATCATCGCGTCCTTGCGTAAAAAGTATCCTGTAGCAAACTGGTGATAGGATTCCGTATCGAAAGAAGCGTCTGTTACCGGATAGAAAAGTAATTGTTGCCGGATATTCAAGTCACCTCGTGCTTTGGCCATTAGCGTGACAGCAGCAGTCATATTGCCGCCAACACTATCACCTGCAATTGTTAGACTCTCGGGAATCATGCCGTTCTCACGGCCATTGTCAGCTGCCCATTTCACTACTGCATAGATTTCTTCAATAGCTGTCGGATATTTTGCTTCTGGAGATAAGGTGTAATTTGGAAAGACAATAGCAGCTTGTGCTCCAACTGCTAGCTCACGGATGAGCCGATCATGTGTATGCTCATTACCAAATACCCAGCCGGCCCCATGAATGTACACGATGACAGGAAGGTGCGCAGGCGCATTCTGTGGGCGCATTATTCTTACTGATACCTGTCCGCTCGGTCCTCCTGAAATCATAATATCTTCAATATCAACTGGCAGTTTATCAATTGGGTCAGATTGGACCTCATCTACAGCTTCTCGTCCTTTCTCAGGTCCAAGGTCGAATAGATAGGGTGGGTTCGCGGTTGCGTCTGCAAATTCTTGAGCTGCTTTTTCTAATTGTACTTTCTTTAACATAGATATCTCTCCTTATATATGTTTTAATCATTATTTTTTTTATTCTATTATCTATTGATCTTGACATCTTTCGTCTTACATTGCTGTTGTAATGATTTGTACATCAATATTTCCGCGAGTAGCTTTAGAATATGGACATACTTGATGAGCTGCATGTGTTAATTCTTCCGCTTGCTCTTGAGATACCCCTTGAATTTCCACCTCCAAAACAACTCCAAGTTTATAACCATTATCACTTTCATCTTTTAATAAACTTACTTTACCAGTAACTGCTGATTCGATTTTTAATCGTTTTCTTTGGGCGGCTAAATGAAGAGCACTGTCATAACAAGCTGAATAGCCTGCTGCAAATAATTGTTCTGGATTTGTCGCCGTGGATACTTGATTTGGTTTTGGCATAGCTAAATCCAAATCAATAATAAGATCATTAGATTTTACATGACCTTCTCTTCCGCCTTTTGTTGTAGCTTCTGCTGTAAAATATACTGTCATCATCAAACACCCCTATAAATTAAATTTAACACAATTGAATTTTAACCAATCTAAATAGCATTGTCAATTAAATTTTTAAAAATTTAATTGTTCTCAATTGAAATTCATAATGAAAATCCTCTAAATTATTGGTTATACAAAAATAAAGAACAGTTTTCGGCAGTTTAAGGTTAGTGTACATAATAACCATATTGAGAAAATAGGAGATCATAGTATAAGTTATGATTAATTAAATTGTTAGTCATTCAATTTTACTTAATGTAATTCTTGTGCTATTATGTGTAACAATGAATATAAATATTGTGAGGGATTTAACATGAAGAATGATGATAAATTACTGTTAAGTAATCATCTATGTTTTGCGATTTATGCAGCTTCCCGTGAAATGATAAAGTTATACCATCCTCTCTTAAAAGAATTAGGAATTACTTATCCGCAGTATTTGGTTCTTCTTGTTTTATGGGAGAAGGAAAAAATATCTGTTAAAGGTTTAGGCGAAGAATTATATCTAGACTCCGGAACATTAACTCCAGTTTTAAAACGACTTGAGGAGCGAGGTCTTATTATAAGAGAGCGTTCAAAAGAGGATGAACGAAGTGTAATTATAACGTTAACAACTGAAGGGAATGAGTTTAAAGAAAAAGTCACATTGATACCTAATGCAGTATTTGATAAAACCGGTTGTAATGAAGAAGAAATTAAAAGTTATAACAAGGAAATTCGTAATTTACTTAACATGCTGACAACTGAGCAATAGTTATAGATGGTGGGCCCAGCGGGTGAATAACCCGTGGAGATTCAAGTCCTCTCGGCCGCATCAATGATACCAAGGGTTTGATACCCTTGGTATTTTTGTTTATAGAAATTTATCTGTTACTGTCCACTTACTTATAGTAGGTCGTATGATTTGTCAGTCATCTTCATCCTTCTGCTGACTGCGTGCGGCGGTAGTAAATAGGATAATGCAATTAATGAAGTGATGAAGCAGGAGAAGAAAGTCAGAAAAGTAATGCGAGGATTCAGATGAGTACAAGAGAGATAACGCTATAATTCGTGTATATGATGACGGGAAGTATATTCAGCTTGCGTTTTATCAGCCAGAAGAAAGTTCTCGCAAGCTTACTACTTGAAAAAGCCATTTTTTCAATCGAAAAATCAATATCAATACGGGGCTGGATTCAATATGATCCAGTCCCTTTTTGTTTTCAGTCTGATGAAATATTTTCCAGGGAGTTATTTAACAATTATTGGTCAATTTTTCTTTTTCAATAATATCCTTTACCACATCCTCAATTGTGATATGCCCAAGAGCTTTTTCCAAGGCAGATTGGGCGATTTCAAATATTGGACCAATTGTACTTTGAATGTTCCGACCTACAGGACATTGAGGATTGGGATTTTCATGTATACTAAACAATTCTTTATCTTGAACAACATTAACTGCTCTATAAACATCAAGTAAGGTGATATCAGTTAAATCCTTCGCTAATTCGGCTCCTGCAATACCTGGCCGTACATTTACTAAACCTGCTTTTTTCAGCATCCCCATAATTTTTCTTATTAAGGCGGGATTTGTATTTACACTCCCAGCTAAAAATTCAGAAGTGCTAATTCCGTCTTCATTTATTTCAACAAGAGCCAATATATGAATTCCTACAGCAAAACGGCTGCTAATAGACATGATTTCTTCACCATCCTAATTACTTTACACTCTTTATAGTACACTTGTAACTGAATGTATTACAAGTTTATTTTACTCTAATATGCTCAATTAACAAGATGATAAACGTATTGACAAATAAACATGATGTAACTAAAATGATTACATGTAATCAATGTGGTTACATTTAAAAATGTTGAATTATTAGGAGGACTGGAAATTGAAAATTGGAATCATTGGTGCAACCGGAAAAGCTGGAAGTCTTATCTTGAAAGAAGCGGTAAGCAGGGGACATGAAGTAACTGCAATTGTAAGAGATGCTGCAAAACTTAAAGAGGATAAGATTTCAATCATTGAAAGAAATATAATTGATCTTACATCGGATGATCTAAAAAAGTTAGATGTAGCAGTTAATGCCTTCGGTGCTCCATTAGGAGAAGAACAGGCACATGTAGATGCTGGCCGGGCATTAATTAGGGCATTAAAAGGAACGGGTACAAGAGCTGTAATTGTAGGTGGAGCAGGGAGTCTTTATGTAGATGAAAATAAAACTGTCAGTGTAATGGATACACCTGATTTCCCTGAGATTTTTATTCCAACAGCTAAAGGGCAAGGCCGTAACTTGCAAGAACTAAAGGAAACTTCTGATATTAACTGGACATTTATCAGTCCTTCAGCGGTATTTGACCCAGACGGGAAAAGAACTGGATTTTATCAGTCAGGAAAAGATCATCTTCTTGTGAATTCGAAAGGCGAAAGTTATATCAGCTATGCAGACTATGCAATTGCAGTATTGGATGAAATCGAAAATCCAAAACATATAAATGAACGTTTTACAGTTGTTGGAGAAGCTGAATAAGTTATTAAGCAGAAACAAAGGCTCTCAGCCGCATCTCAATGATACCAAGGGTTTTGACACCCTTGGTATTTTTTGTTGTAAGTGCATTTGGCATTAAAAAAGTGCTGATCTCTGCACAAAATCTTTGCGCGAGTCTGCACTTTTATTCTGCAAGGTACACTGCCCATTATCATCGATTAGTTTTTAATCCGTTCTTAGCCGAGCTGATACTTGGCTTTTAGAAGTTTTTTTTAAGTGGTTAAAACCAACAAATTTTTTGCCTTCTTCATCCCATAGGCGGAACTTTAACGACTTAAGACTTGTTGCCAGTGTGATGGTCGGAACGTTTTGCAATGGTTCAGTGTTGTTATGCGCGATTTCCAGCTTATAGTTTGGGACTCTTGGGCTTAAATGATGAACATGATGGAAACCGATATTGCCTGTTAACCATTGCATGACTTTTGGAAGCTTATAAAAAGAGCTTCCTTCAACTGCCGCTTTTACATATTCCCACTGCTCATCTTCTTCGAAATATGAATCCTCAAACGTATGCTGAATATAAAACATCCAAATTCCGAGGGATCCCGAAATCATAAAAATTGGCGTCTGGACCAGCAGAAAGTTTTGCCAGCCGATAGCCCAACATAAAAGTGCTGCCAAAGCGACGATCCCCAGGTTCGTTACATATGTATTCATCCGTTCTTTGCGTTTTGCCCCTTTACGATTAAAACGATTGGTAATCCCGAAGACGTAAATCGGTCCGATAATAAACATAACAAACGGATTTCTGTACAAACGGTACATTATTTTTGTCTTAGTTGAGGCTTCTTTATATTCCTCAACAGTCAGTACCCAAATATCGCCCGTACCGCGTTTGTCCAGGTTGCTGCTTGTCGCATGATGGACAGAATGATCGTGTGCCCAATGATCAAACGGATGCAGAGTCAGAATTCCTGTAATTGTTCCAAGGATTCGATTCGCCTTTCGGTTCTTAAAAAATGAATAGTGGCAGCAATCATGAAAGATAATGAAGGTTCTCACTAAAAAACCGGCTGCAACGACAGAAATCGCTAATGTAAGGATATAAGAAATCGACAAGCTCTTATAGGCCAAACACCATAACAGGAAAAATGGCACCAATGTGTTAATGATTTGATAAATGCTTTTTTGTGAATCGGACTTTTCGTAAGGGGTAACCAGTTTTCTCAAAGTCCTTAGGTTTTGTTCATTCATTTTTAAAAGTTTCCCCTTCCCTGATGTTCTTAATCTAAGTATAGAAAACGTTTTAGGCCTTTGAAGTCCCAGCTGTCATCCTTCCTGTATAATAAGTATCTTTCCTCATCCTATGTAAAATGATTGAAGGTCAGAAACTGATCTCCATCTCGATTAAATCTTTATGAGCAATGGCCAGCCGGGATACAAAAAGCGTATGAAGATTATACCCAGCTCTTTATCGGGCCAAACTCTCTCCATGCTCTCCTATGGGAATCGGATTATTTAGACCGTAAACATTCATTGTTTGAAGAACAAACATTACAGTATACCTGAGTGATCGTTTGGAAACATCTGCAGAAACAAAGCTATACCAGTGAACAGCCCTGCTTTTAAAAGAATATCTTGTACTTGAACAAGAAACAGCTGAGCTTTTTTGAAGACACTCGTGATCCATTTTCACGGTGTTTTCAAACCATCGTTGTTAATAGGCATCTTATTTTGCACTGGTATCGACACGTTTAACAAAATGAAACATGATATTAATTTGCAGTTATTTCCGTTTCGTGTTATGATAAAGGAGAATTATTTTTGTTCGTGTAAAGGATAGTATGAATATCGACTTTTCGTCTTGATGATACTTTGGGCAAGGATAGTAATACAATGTGTAACACACTAGGAGGCAACAAAAATGGAACAAGGTACAGTTAAATGGTTTAATGCAGAAAAAGGTTTTGGATTTATCGAACGTGAAAATGGAGACGATGTATTCGTACACTTTTCTGCAATCCAAAGTGACGGGTTCAAATCTTTAGACGAAGGTCAAAAAGTAACGTTTGACGTTGAGCAAGGTGCTCGTGGAGCCCAAGCTGCTAACGTTCAAAAAACTGCTTAATCTTCAATCGTTTATACAAACAGGCTCTTTTATAGGGCCTGTTTTTTTATGTTCTCTGTATAATACTGAATAAAAAACCCTACTCAACGTTCGAGTAGGGACAGATGCTACAAGGTAAAAAAAAGGTTTAAAACCTCAAAGGATTGTTTACAGTATAACATAACGGATTGACGATATGTGGAATATATATAAATGATTTGTAACGGTATGTTATTCTTTGTTACAATTCGCATATCTCTTTTATGAAAAGAAGATAAACAATTGCTATTCACTGTGGAAGCAGTTGTAAGAAATTCTTAAAGATAAAGAGGAGAGGGTTTGTTTTTTCTTCTGGAAATAATCACTTAGACCTAAAACAATGAAAACCCTGCCTCTCTTCCATCTTTACGGCTCCTTGTCCGTGCCAGTGTGAATCAGGATTACAAAAATCAAGTGACTATTCCATCGAGTTTTTGATAAAAATTAAAATGTTCATTGAAGAAATTTAAAAATAAAACAGATTAGATTGCAGGAGTAATAAAAGAGGTTAATGTTCTAAAAGTAAGTTGAAGAAATTAAACGTCTAATCGTAATTTTCCGAAAACTTAAGGATGTTTTGGAAAGCAAACATTATCTAACCTTAACAGAAACTTTTTATTTGATTTTCAGTGATTCCTTTAATAACTTCCAGTTCACTAATCAAAAATTCATATGCACTATCCAACATTTTTTTTTCGCTTGCATTAAGTGCTTTTTCTTTCTTCATACGCATTAAATCACGTACAACTTCAGCACCTTCTTGGATTTTACCCGTTTTTATTTTGTCTGTGTTTACTTTATATCTTTGTTTCCACGGCAGCAACTTATCTGATTCTCCATGCTGAAAAATGTGGATAATGTGTTTTAATGCAAGTATATCAGTAACTGGTCGTATATTTAAACTCATTATTTTACGCGTTGGAATCATAACTGTCATATGACTGATTGACATTTTTATGACATAATAATGTTCTTTTTCCTCTAAGAATTCTTTTTCTTCTATGGCTTCAATTATACCTGCTCCGTGCATTGGATAAACAATGTTATCGCCAATTTGAAACATATCATCCACCTCCATATATGGTAACTCAACTTAAGGTTAACATATATGGAAAGCGATATCAAATTTATAATAATAACATGATAATTTTTTGGTGTCAATAACTTTTTTTAAAAAAACAACATCAAAACAAGAGGGAACCATTGGGATTTCGAAAAAAGGGAAGGACGATTGGTCCGTGTATATCTTAGAATCTTGACTAATGATCAGAGTTCAGTTTTTCATTGAAAATGAGTTATTAAATATCCATTAGGAGTTCATGACTTGACATTAATGACATGTTTGCAATCTACATGGGCACAATTTAATCACCGATTTTTAACCATTACAAGCTGTTTCTTCAAATCTTTTATTTCACGTTTTTTAGCTTCTTCTTTTTTGATCTTTAAATAAGCTTTAGATTGCTTTTCGATATCGCCTTTTTTCTTATGTATGTCACTGTCGCGATATGCCTTGGCATTATAGTGAATGGGTGTAGCATTTTTGCCCTTACCTGTTGACTCCTGTAACTTTTGAAAGTCTGCTTTAATGAATTGTTCGTTAGGTCCAGTCAGTGCATATTCAGTTTTTAAGTGTTCGTCCACATCGTCTATTTTATCAACCGTCTTTTTCCGTTTGTTTTCGGCAGAAGAGAGCTCATCCTTAAAAGTCTCTGTTGAAAATAAATCAAGTGGAAGAATTTCATCGATCTCATTCAGAATATCTTTCATTGCTTTCTTCTGCTCGGACATCATTGCTTGTGATTTTCTATATGCGTTTGTCAGTTCGTGTTCTAAGAAGGATTCTTCGACATATGCATCGGATAAGCTGGCATGTTCCAGCACATCGGAAATGCTAAAGGAAAACGATCTTCATTTCAATGAAATCAATCCATTGATCGGCGACACCTGTGTGATCGTGAAAAAATGCTTTAAATATTGTTTGCTCCCGTCCCAGAGAACTCACAATCATCAAGATCAGCAACAGCCTTAAATGCTTTTTCAAATTAATCATTTGATTTTTCAATTCTTTATAATCTTTTTGGCGACTTAATAACCAAATATCACCATAGATAAGTTATGGGCTTCCCAAAAAATTGTTGAAGGATAGGTAATAAATTGAACGTAATGGGAATAGAAGTGGGAAAGTAAGGGTGGTTTTTGTTAACCGATTATGGTTAACCCAACTTATCCAAAGCTATAGAAATGATGAATGTGGGGTTAGAAAGTGCCATGCAACAAACCTTCATGACAAGTGATATGGATTTACAATTTTGAGTGCCTTTTTGAAACACACCTGAATTTTTGGTGTGTTTTTGAACGTATCCATACGTGTCACCTAAAGGAAATGAATAAGATGTGGAATTTTTTAAAAATTTTTTATATACTGGAATTAAATCATTAAGGGATTGAAATGAAAAAGATTTATTAAACCGGACTTATGTATTCATGGTTCCTTAATGGAAGGATTAAATGATGAAGCCAGATGGGCATTAGAAGAGCTGAAAAAGCACTATCGGAAGTGTCTTCAGGAGTAGTTCTAAAACCTGGTGACCTTATTATATTAGACAACCATTTAGCGGCACATGCTCGAACGGCCTTTAAACCAAAATATGGGGAAAGACAGATGGTTACAAAGAATGTTTGCTGTAGTTGATAGTAATAAATCAAGTGCAAGTCGTTCTATTAAAAGTCATGTATGTATGCCTTTAAAAATCGAACTTGAATTGCAAAAATAATGGACAGAGTGATCAAACTATTTATTGAAAAATAGTTTGATCACTCTTATTATTTACCATTATGGGGGGATTTTATAAGTGGAGGATATTAATTTTTATACACTATTAATAGTAGTATGTTTCGGATTTCTTGCTTCTTTTATTGATTCAGTAGTGGGAGGAGGAGGACTGATCTCTATACCAGCTTTGTTATTTTCAGGTCTCCCGCCTTCAGTTGCTATCGCTACTAATAAGTTAGCCAGTACAATGGGTACATTAACGAGTACGATTTCCTTTATAAGATCAGGAAAAGTTAATTTTCAGTTAGTATCTAAATTGTTTCCGATTGTTTTTATAGGGTCCTTATTGGGTGCATTAGTTGTCAATTTTATTTCATCTGAATTATTAAAACCATTAATATTAATTCTTTTAGTAGGTGTAGCTATTTACACTATTTTGAAGAAAAACTGGGGTAATGAGTCTACTTATAAAAAACTGACTTGGAAAAAAGCCATTCTTTTTTCTTTTGTAATATTCGCTATTGGTTTTTATGATGGATTTTTAGGTGCAGGAACGGGTTCATTTATTTTATTTGCCTTTTTGATAATAGGCTTCGATTTTTTACAATCTGCAGGAAATGCAAAATTTCTTAATTTCGGCAGTAACATTGCAGCTCTAATTATGTTTCTTTTTCTTCATAAAATTAATTTTTTATATGGTGTACCAATGGGTATATCAATGATATTAGGAGCGCTTGTGGGATCTAACTTCGCAATTAAAAAAGGTGTAACCTATGTGAGAATGTTATTTATTTTAGTTACTGTTATCTTAATAGGAAAAAATATCTTTGATTTTATAATGCATTATTGATGATGGCGATATGAGTATTTCTGTTGCAGTCTGCATACTAATTAATAGGTAAAGAAAGTCGAAAAGGTATACGAAATTCGTCATACAAATTAAAGTTTTGAATGAAAGAGCAGGATGACTCCTGCTCTTTTTTCTTTCTGATTGGGCTAGATTAAACGCAGACGGTTATTCCTTTGGAAAAACAAAAAAAATTTCTTCTATCCATTGATTAGCTTGGCTTTAGCCGGGTTTCTATCACCCTGTTGGGCTTGTCAGGTTTTAAAAAGGTATGCTACGTTTATAATGTTTTGTTTCACCTGATTGCGGGGTAATAAAGATAGGATCAGTAAATAATTCTTAGAAATGACCTAAATCTTTCTGCAACACATAATAAACATATTGGAAGACGTAATGGAAGAACTAAAATAAAGGTTTAGGATACTTTGAAGAAATAAAAGTTTTTTTTCGATTGTGATAATATTCACAATAGAGCTTATGAAGGGGAATCATTTCTCCAAACAGTCTGCAGAAAATACCAACCACAGCCCAAGGATGTATCACTAACCACTTTGGCTGGCATTATCTGTTGGTTGTTTCTCTTTTTGTTGCTGTTTGTATTATTTTTAGTCCAATCGGCAAAAATAAGTTAAGAAAACCGTCGGAAAAGCTGAATTTCATCCTTCTTTCCTGGTTTACAATGTTATTTGGCGCTGAGATGGATATTGGTCTAGTCTTTTAAGGTCCAGTTGAACCGATCAGCCACTATGCCATTAGCTCTCCATCAGGTGAAACAGAAACCCCCAGACTTTTTAGAGAAGCATTACGCTATACATTCTGGGACTGCACGCTTGGACCGTTTATCCGCTTGTATCATGTGGATTTGATCATTAAGGAGTTGATATTATTAAATGAAGTTCAACAAGAAAAAAATTAACGTTGTAGACATTCAAAAAGCGAAGAAAAGCGTGTTTGCTACAGGGATAGGAAACGCGATGGAATGGTTTGATTTTGCTTTATATTCTTATTTGGCAGTTATTATTAGTAAAAACTTTTTCAGTCCGGTTCAAAACGATGAATTAAAGTTAATATTTACTTTTGCTACATTTGCAATTGCCTTTTTACTTAGACCGGTAGGCGGAATTATTTTTGGTAAAATGGGTGATAAATTTGGTCGGAAAATGGTATTAACAATTACTATTTTAATGATGGCTTTATCTACTTTAATAATTGGTGTACTTCCTACCTATGATCAGATTGGTGTATGGGCCCCTATATTATTACTCTTAGCTCGTATTCTGCAAGGTTTTTCTGTGGGTGGAGAGTACGCTGGTGCAATGGTATATATCGCAGAATCTTCTCCAGATAATAAACGTATAAGGTTAGGCAGTGGTTTAGAAATCGGTACATTATCTGGCTATATAGTAGCTTCTGTTTTAGTTACAGTACTTTTCTGGGCTTTATCTGATGTTCAAATGAATAGTTGGGGATGGAGGATTCCTTTCTTCTTAAGTATTCCAATTGGATTATTTGGTTTGTATTTGAGAAGTCATTTAGATGAATCACCAATCTTTGAAAATGACATCTCTGAAAACCAAGAACAACAACCAGGTTTATTAGAAGTAATTAAAACATATAAAAAAGATATCTTTTTATGTATCGTATTTGTGGCGTTTTTCAATATAACCAATTACCTATTGTTAGGTTATATGCCTTCTTATTTAGATGAGAACCTTGGTATAAGTGATAATATAAGTACACCGGTTACAGCAATTGTATTGATTATTATGGTACCGTTCGCTTTAACTTTTGGTAAACTGGGAGATAAATTAGGAAATAAAAAAGTTATAACAATTGGATTAGTATTGGGAATTGTATTTTCGATTATCTCTTTCCAATTTCTTAATATGGGGAATATAACATTCTTATTTATAGGACTTTTATTGTTAGGTATTGTATTATCTGTATATGAAGGTACTATGCCAGGATCTTTACCTACGTTGTTCCATACTGACATTAGATATCGTACATTATCCTGGACATTCAACTTATCGGTTTCTATTTTTGGCGGAACAACACCCTTAGTTGCTTCTTGGTTAACCCATGTGACAAGAAACAATTTGGCGCCAGGTTTTTATTTATTAGCAGTTAGTCTAATTGGCTTAATAGTGGTGTTAACCTTATTTAAAGATACTTCAGGTAAATCTTTAAAAGGTTCTTACCCAACAGTTGCTTCTAAAGCTGAGTTTCAAGAAGCTGTTGAAAATCCAAAAGATTCACTGTGGTGGAAAATGGAGCAAACAGAAAAGGAATGAAAAAAGCATCAATTTAATTGACCGACTACTCGACATACAGACTCAGAATAATCCGGGATTATCCCAGCAGCAATGACTGCAGCTCTTTTATATTTTGGAGGGCTTACTGCTTTGCAAAAGCAGCGTTGCTATTCTCGATCGTCATTATTTAATTGGTTGTGTCCTAAAAATAAAACATTGACGCAAGAACAAAGAGAAATTAAAAGGTCCGAGCAATACAGCAAAATAAGAAGCAAGAAGCTTTGTTATGCCAGTTCTTCTCCCGAAGGAGAGCTGGCTTTTTATTTTCTATATGGGGAACTTGTACGCTAACTAATAATCCTATTAAGGCATGTCCTTTCAAGGTATCTTAGAAGAACATGAGGGGTTCATTGTCATCCTGACCAAATTGTCATCACTTCAGGTGCAACCCAAGGACTTTCCCTTATAGCAAAATTGTTATTGTCACCGGGTGATGAAGTCATTATTGAAGATCCTATTACACATGAAATTCAAACTATTTTTTCATCACCCGGCAGCTCGTTATACCCTATACCAGTAGATCATAATGGGATGCGAACGGAGCTGCTGCCCCACGATAAAAAACCAAGTTTTGTATTTGTCACTCCGTCTCATCAATTCCCAATCGGCGGTACATTAACAATTCAACGCCGTATTCAATTAATACAGTTTGCGCGTCAATCAAATTGTTATATCGTAGAGGATGATTACGATAGTGAATTTCGATATAAGGGATCACCTATAAGTTCCCTTCAGGGGTTAGACCCGTCAAGAGTTATTTATATCGGTACATTCAGTAAGATCTTATCACCGGCACTGCGTCTTGGATATTTAGTTCTTCCGCCGTCTCTCGTTGAGAAGTGTAAGAATCTAAAATGGTTTACAGATCTTCATACCTCTTCCTTGGAGCAGCTTACACTTGCAAACTTTATTGAGGATCGTTATCTAGAACACCATATTAGTAAAATGAAAAAAGTGTATAAGAAACGTCGTGAGGCTTTAAAACAAAGCCTGAACCGTGAATTTGGAGATGAGGTCAAGATATTTGGAGATTCGACAGGTCTCCATTTAATAGCGAGTTTTAAAAATGTCATTTTTTCTGAACAGGTGCTGAAAAAGTTAGATCAGCATAAAATTAAAATTTACCCGGTTGAACTCCATACGATCCAGAAAGGGGTTCATAAAAACAAAATTATTTTAGGTTACGGAAATTTAGCTGAGAAAGAAATAGAAGAAGGGATACGAAGATTGAAAGCTGCTTTGTCTTCAAAAGCATTAACATTATAGGCGCTGTACTTGAATGGATATTTTTCTGGAAATTTAAATTGTATTCAGTTTAACATGCAACATTTCCAAAAACCTTGAATGAAAAAAATCCCCACTAAACAGGGGAGGATCATTTCGGGATGAAACGAAAACGAGTAGAAGAGCTGGTTTCAAGAATGTTTTGCTTCATCTGTTTTAAAAACGTCACGCCGTCTCGGCCGCACCCCAATGATACCAAGGGTTTTAACGCCCTTGGTATTTTTTGTTTTAAAATAAGCCGTCTGATCTGTCAGCGAATTCAGGGCGTTAAACCGCCCGACTGTGACAGGTACATGATCCTTCATTACTTTTTTGAATGTAACTTCCCCGCATTATTCTTCTTTTAACATTGAATACTTTCGATACGCTTTATAGAAACTGATGCCGAAGATAACAGCCATAAGGGCGGGAAGCGACCTCAAAATGGCAAATGGAGTTTCAAATAAAAATGCTTTCCAAAACATTGAGCCTTCCATACTCCACAGGCCTTCAGCTAAATATAAACCTGAATCCTTGTAAAACATATAAGAAATAAACAAACACAGGAAACCAAAACTTGATGAATAACTCATTAATCTTTTATAATAATTACTCTTTGATTGGCGATCCGAGAAGATTTCATTTTGACCATCATCTTCTTTTTGCCAATATCGAGTTCCAAGCCCCCAAGGGCCATTTATATAACTCCAGCCGAAGTCTTCATAAATTCCTTTGTAATCTTTGAACTTTTTGTTTGATAAATAATCTTGATAATCCACTCGCATTACATATCTCTTATCGGTTTTTTCGAAGGTGTATATTCCTAATCCGCTAATATTTGTACAACGATAGCCGTTTTGTAATTGCTCGTTCAGCCATTGCTCCTCTTTTTCAATATCAAAAAACATCTTAAATTTCTTCATTCGATTCACTTCCTTCGTACAGGAATAAAATATGCAATAACCTGTTTTGTTCCATTTTCAAAATGGCGCTTCCTTCCGCAGTTATCATATAGACTTTTCTCCGGCCCGACTCTCCGACAGGCTCAATCCAGCCATGCTTATTCAAATTTTCAATCGCGCCGTATAAAGTGCCGGCCGCTAATATAACAGTACCGTTACTCATCTTTTCTATCTTCTGCATGGCGGCATAGCCATGAAGCGGCTCACGCAGAGCTAATAAAATGTAATGCATGGTTTCAGACAGCGGTAATAATTTATGTTTCATATCCTCACCCTCTATTCAGTTCGACTATATAGTTCAACTTTATAATAATGTAATACAGTTCAACTGAATAGTCAATGAGTTTTTCAAAATTTGTAAAAGGAACTTGAAGTAAAAAAGAATTTATGGCGGTGCATAACGGTTCTCCGATGAAACAGTGCCGTTTATTTTCAATGTGTTTTTTAGAAATAAAAGGTGCTCATTACAAAAAAGGTAGAAGGATTGAAAAATATAGTTGACTTAAGCAACTGTCTCGATTACGATGAAAAAAAGTTGCTTAAGTCAATCATTTGGAGGAGGAACATCAATTTGGAAACAAAACGTGTTTTGGCATTCAGACAATTTAATAGATTTTATACAGATATTTTGGGTTTTCTGAATGAACATATTTATGACAGTCCATTCTCTTTAACAGAAACCAGGATTTTATACGAAATTTATAATACGCCGGATTGTACAGCAAAAATCATTCAAGAAAAATTAGACCTGGACAGAGGATATGTAAGCAGAATTATCAGAAAATTAGAAAAGGAAGGCTTCATATATAAGCAAAAATGCAGAGAAGACGCACGTAATCATTTCCTTTATGTCACCGAGTCAGGGAAAAGTCTTTATAAAAGTCTGGAGAAAAAAGCCAATCAGCAAGTTGAATATATCCTTGAATGCATAGACAAAGAGGAACAAGAAAAACTTGTAGAATCAATGGAAACCATTCAAAACATTTTGCAGCATTCTTTTTATGATAAAGAATCTCCGATTTCAATAAGAGACTATTATACTTCAGAGGATGTCAAAAACATAATTGAAAAACAGCGATTATTTTATGCCAAATCCCATGGGTGGGATGACACATTCTTATCTTATCTTCGCGATACGTTTAAAGCTGATATTGAAAAAATATGGGTGGCAGAAAGCGGGAATCAATTTGCGGGTTGTATCGGCTTAGTGAATGACGATGAAAAAACAGGACAGTTAAGATGGTTTTTAGTCGATCCGTCTTTTCAAAGAAAAGGTGTCGGCAGCCGTCTGATGAAGGAACTTGTTCAATATTGTAAAGAAAATGGATACGAGCGCATATTTCTTTGGACGGTAAAAGACATGTCAACAGCCCGGCCATTGTATAAAAAAACCGGATTCGAAATGACAGAAGTTCATGAAGAGAAACCTTTATGGGGATCAAATTTAATAGAAGAGCGCTGGGATTTGGAATTATAAATAAGAGTGAGGGGGGATAGGATGCGAATAAAATATCACTACGCATGGATCATTGTTTTTGTCAGTTTTTTAACCTTATTAGCGGTTCAAGGGGCACGTCTTTCATTTGGAGCTTTTGTTGAACCGTGGGAAAAAGATTTTTCCATGAACAGAGGAACAATCTCCCTTATTTCTACTCTGAGTTTTATCATATATGGCATATCTCAGCCCATAATAGGGAGGCTGGTTGATAAATTAGGCCCCCGAATGATTTTGTCAGTCAGCACTTTCTTGGTCGGGCTTAGCTTTATTTTAACTTCTTTTGTGAATCATCCATGGCAATTATTTATCCTTTACGGAATTGTTATCTCCATCGGTGTTGGAGGGGCATCTAATGTAGCCGCAACAGTTGTGGTTACAAATTGGTTTAATGAAAAACGCGGGCTTGCTTTTGGCATTATGGAGGCGGGGTTTGGCGCTGGTCAGATGCTTCTTGTTCCCGGCTCTCTCATTTTGATTCAATGGTTTGACTGGAAGTTAACTGTAGTGATTTTGGGTCTGCTTTTAATGGTTATTGTGTTTCCTGTCATCCTGTTATTTTTACGGAATCATCCCGGCGAGATGGGGTTATCTCCTATGGGCGGCTTGATGAAAGAAGAAGCTGGAAGTGGGCAGCATACGACCCGCATTTCTGTTTGGGAAGTATTTTGCAAGAAACAATTCTGGTTTTTAATATTACCCTTTGCGATATGCGGTTTTACAACTACAGGTCTGATGGATACTCACCTTATTCCTTTTTCTCATGACCATGGGTTTTCAACAAGTGTAACCAGTGCTGCAGTTAGTGTGTTGGCGGGATTTAATATTTTGGGGATAATCATTTCAGGAATTGCGGCAGACCGCTGGAGCAGTAAAAAGATGCTTATTCTTTTATATGTCATCCGCGCATTATCAATTTGCATCCTGTTATACAGTCATCATCCGGTTATATTACTTATTTTTGCAATTCTGTTTGGGCTGGTTGATTTTGCAACTGTAGCTCCTGCCCAAATGTTAGCCACGCAATATTTTAAGCAATATTCAGTTGGATTTATTTTAGGCTGGTTATTCCTGAGCCATCAGATAGGATCAGCACTGGGAGCTTATGTACCGGGTTTTCTTTATAGTGAATTGGGTAACTATGATCCTTCTTTTTATTTCTCAATTATTATTTTGTTTGGAGCGGCAATATTTACTTGCTTACTGCCTGAAACGGTGAAAATAAAAAAAGAGCAAAAGCCGGAGACCGATTCAGTTTCATATTAAGCAGTCCTCTCCGGCCGCATCTAAAAATACCAAGGGTTTTTCCACCCTTGGTATTTTGTCTGTTCTTATTTGTTGTTCCAGTTTTTCTCTATGAATTCAATCGCAGGCTGTAAGTTGGTTTTGTTTGCAATTTCAATGACAGCGGGAACGACGGCAGGGTCCGTTTTGGAGAAGTTCGGAATCCGCGGATCTAATCGGAAAAAACGATCTCCCAGAAGATTCGCACTGACCATGGATTCATAGTAACCATTTCCGCCAGCAATTATCTGAAGAAATGGCAGTAAAGGTTCATTAGGCGACCTGTCCAAAAGGACTCCCCAATTTGGAGGAAGGTTCTTCAGATTTTCGGGACGTATGTTATCTGCACTTACCATTCCCCATCCCCTCGTATCTCTTCTTAACCGGGTCGGGGCTTCACCTGTTCCGATGGACAATACCGCAATTTGATCCAATGGCACGTTGGCTTTACCAACTGCAAACGCGATACTGGCTGTACTGGGGTTCGTTGCTACTACATATCCGTCCACGTAGTTTTGATAGGCGCGTTGCGTCGCAGGGGCACCGCTGCTCCGCAGTATGACATCACTCACTTTCTCATTTAAATAGGGAGAGCCGGGAAAGTTGTGAAATAATACAGGAGTCCAACGATCCAGTTTTGGAGAGTATAATTTAAATGAAGGGACAACAATTCGCTTTCTTAAATCTTTGAGACGAAGATCTGCCGGGAAAAAATTCCGTACCGCTTTAATAAAACCGGAATATGGTAATTGTTGATTGAAAACGGGTCCGCCCGGCCGGGAAACGCTGAATGCGGGCAGGATTTTTTCCTTAAAATAGCGGAATGTCTCATGCGGCGATCTTCCGCTGGCTAATGCAAGGGCAGTGAATGAACCGATTGAATTTCCTGAAAACACGTGGGTTCGGCTTATTAAAGTGGGATTTTGTTTAACCAGTCTGTTCAATAGCTGTAAACTTAAAGCACCTAACGTACCTCCCCCATCAAAGGTCATGATCCGATATTTTGCCAAAGCTGATGTCTCCTTTCTAATGAAAACTATCATTCAGTATATGCTCAACCAGAGTCTATTGTATGGATGAATGAAGATCTCTTTATCTTAAAAATTTATCAATCCAGCGGGTTGGGAAATAATATCTTCTTTATTTGAAGAGGTTTTTCCGGGAAGAAGGAGAATGATTTAAAAATAAGTGAGACGGCGAAGCATTAAGTTATGGACAGGTATATCTAAGGAAAGATGGACTGGCGCCCGGATTCCGAAGCCATGTCGTGTAAGGAAATGATAAGACATGTTTTAGAAGCAGAATGTCTTTATCATCAAATTTTACTAAAACATATGAATGAGACTTCAGAGGAATCTGCTAATCCTTATGAATCAAAAACGTTTACCACAGCAGCCGAAGAATTAGAATTTGCAAAACCGTTTCGGACCGAGTTTTTGACATTCATCAAATCTTTAAATGAAACCGATTTAACAAATATAAAGATTGATAGGTCTGATGTTGGGTACGTCCGTGAACTGGGGGACATGTTATTAAGGATTGCTTATCATGAGTCAGTACATACCGGTCAGCTTTTAGACTATCTCAGAACTGCTGAAGTGGAGCGGCCTTTCATTTGGGACTAGTTAAAATCAGGAGAAGAACAAAGGCGGACATATATGTCTTTAGTTTTACACGGGAAGGGGAAAGAATGGAATATAAACCGATTAATTTTCAAGAGAAATTAGCTGCATTCCAAGATCAATGGTCTCCAAAAGTAATTGCTGAAATGAATGATTATCAATTTAAACTTGTTAAAGTACAAGGGGACTTTGTTTGGCATAAGCATGAGGAAACAGATGAGGTCTTTATTGTGATTGAGGGGAATTTAATCATTGAATTTCGTGATGGAGAAGTAAAATTAAATGAAGGTGAAATGTTTGTCATTCCGAAAAATGCTGAACATAAACCTTATGCAGAATCAGAGTGTAAAATTTTGCTTGTAGAGCCTAAAGGTGTTGTGAATACCGGGGAAGAAATAACTGATCAAACAGCTGAAAATGATGTCTGGATCTAGCCTGTAGTGATAAACCGAAATTAAGAAAGGTTTAAGTTTAAATATTGAAAAATTTTGTTAATATTATAATACATTGTTTGGAAATTTTATCATTTGATAAGGAGTTTTCTAATTGCGTTGGAGTAAATGGTTCAATATTTTTTGTATAGTTGCATTGGGATCAATATATGGTTATAAATTATTGACTAACCAAGAAGTGAACACTACTCGTTTAATAATAGCTTCAGTAGTTGTCTTGTGGAACATTGTTGGACTTTTTAGCAAAGAACCGGTAAAACAAACACAGCAAGCAAATTAAAAGTCAAAAAAGTCGGTACAGAAGGAGGCTGCAGCGTGCAGCATCTCTCAGTCTCACAAAAAACCAAGGGTTCAGCCCCTTGGTTTTTTTGTGGTTTTCGCAGCTTATTTTTTTCAAGTTTATTGCAGGCATCCAGAGTCTGTTGTATGGATAAATGAAAATTGAGGCTGAAATGTGCTGGTTAACTAAATGAATAGTCCAAGCTGGAGTCTTTTATATACATAGTATGAAGAGATTAAAAAATATGAGAAGGAGTGGTAGTTCATGTATTATAACCCAGGTGAAAATCACGTTCAGAAAAAACCATACGACGAAGCCTGTGACCTTGGCCATGATTTTGATATGGCGGAAGACGAAGCAAGAGCAGAAGCTGCAAGAGAAGCAGAAGCGAGAGCAAGAGCGGAAGAGGCAATAGCAAGAGCGGAAGAAGCAAGAGCCAGAACAGCAGAAGCAGAAAGACTAGCAGCAGAAGCAAAGGTAAAAGCGGCAAAAGCAGCAAAAGCAGCAGCAAAAGCGAAATGTAAAAAACATCATAAGAAAGAGAAAAAACATGATTGCAAACGGAAACACAAGAAGAAAAAATAAGAGAAATTCCGGCCCAAGGCTGCAAAAACGATAAAGAAAAAGATTCTTGTTGGAGGATCAAACAGGAAGATTACTCAGCTGGTGCGGCAAAAAGGACGCATAGCAGGGCAAACAAAAACTTTCCTATGAGCTTCCATAGCCGGGTCAGTATATCACGCCAATCATATTAAAAAGATAGGAGAGACAAGAGTTTCGGCAACTTGCCGCTCTTGTCTTTTTTGTGTTTTTATATCATCTTCGCGTATTTGTATTTATTTTTAAGTCAGCAGATCATCCGTCTAAGAATTTGTCCAAATCCTGCATATACTGGAATCGGAATCAAATGTTTATGGGGAGTGAAACAGATGGGATCAACACAGTTAACAGGGCGCGTCATCTTCAAAGGGGACCCCGGCTATGCACAGGCGGTTAAGAATTGGAACCCTTATGTTGATGTCTGTCCGCTTGTCTTTGTTTTTGCACAAAATTCATACGATGTAAGTAATGCGATTAAATGGGCGCGTGAGAATAATGTGCCTTTGCGTGTCAGAAGCGGCCGCCATGCTCTGGATAGAAACCTTTCAGTCGTAAGTGATGGAATAGTTATTGATGTGAGTGACATGAATAAAGTTTTATTAGACGAAAAAAACGCGATTGCAACCGTTCAAACCGGCATTCACGTCGGCCCGCTTGTGAAAGGATTGGCCCGGGATGGTTTTATGGCTCCGTTTGGAGACAGTCCGACAGTGGGAATCGGAGGAATTACGATGGGCGGCGGGTTTGGAGTGCTTTCACGATCAATCGGCCTGATAAGTGATAACCTTCTCGCACTGAAAATGGTAGATGCAAAAGGCAGGATCATTCAAGCAAATCAATCTCACAATGAAGATTTACTATGGGCTTCCAGAGGCGGCGGGGGAGGCAACTTCGGATATAATACCCAATACACGTTCAAAGTTCACCGTGCTCCTAAAACTGCAACCGTCTTTAATATTATTTGGCCATGGGAGCAGTTGGAGACGGTCTTTAAAGCTTGGCAAAAGTGGGCGCCGTTTACAGACGAACGATTGGGGTGCTACCTTGAGATTTACAGCAAAGTAAATGGCTTGTGTCATGCGGAAGGATTGTTCCTCGGTTCAAAACCTGAGCTGATTCAATTATTAAAACCTTTATTAAATGCCGGAACCCCGACACGGACAATTATCAAAACATTATACTATCCGGATTGCATAGATTTCCTGGACCCTGATGAACCGATCCCGGGAAGATCTGATCAGAGTGTTAAATTCTCCTCGGCGTGGGCGCTAAATCTTTGGCCGGAAAAACCTATTTCAGTGATGAGACAATTTTTAGAAAAAGCCACCGGGACAGAAACAAATTTCTTTTTTATCAATTGGGGCGGTGCGATAAGCAGAGTTCCCAGCAGCGAAACAGCCTTCTTTTGGCGCCGTCCATTGTTTTATACGGAATGGACGGCCAGTTGGAAAAATAAATCACAAGAAGCCTCGAACCTTGCATCAGTTGAAAGAGTGCGTCAGCTGTTGAAACCATATGTAACAGGTTCATACGTCAATGTTCCGGATCAGAATATTGAAAATTTCGGAAAAGCATATTATGGCTCAAACTTTGCAAGGCTTCAAAGAGTAAAGGCGAAATACGATCCCGAAAATGTATTTCATTTTCCGCAAAGCATCCCGCCATCGTATAAATAGTTTGATCGTTTTGGGAAACAAAATAAAAAACACACCAGAACATTCAGGTGTGTTTTTTATTGTTGCTATAAAATTTGGTTATTCACTTGCATCCCAGTGCGGATTCCAAACGATTTCCCATAAGTGTCCATCGGGGTCTTGGAAGTGACCGGAGTATCCGCCCCAAAAAGTATCATGAGCGGGATCAGTTATCGTCGCTCCTGCCTGTTTTGCCTGTTCCATGACTTTATCGACTTCAGCTTTACTCGTAACATGATGTCCTAATGTAAATTCTGCCGGGCTTGATGCAGTTAAAACAACGTTTGTCTCATGTGCGAGGTCTTTACGATTCCAAATGGCCAGTTTCAGTCCTGTTTGTAAGTCAAAAAAGGCAACGGCGCCATGTTCAAACTCTTTTCCGACTATTCCCTCAGCAGGCAGTCCGAGGCCGTCCCGATAGAAGCGAAGTGATCGTTCCAGATGATCTACGCCTAAAGTGATGACTGTAACCCGCGGTTTCATAAAAATATAACCTCCCAAGCTGATAATAAGAAAATGATATCAAGTTTCATTATTGCACTGCAGCACCATATAGAAAAGATTTTGACATTTCAGTAAAGAACCTATATATTCATATGTGAGCACATAATCATATATGATTATTTTTGTGTACATGTTAGAATGCTTCATAACAGAAAAGGAATAATAAATGCAGGAGGAGATTTTTTATGGGTCACAATCACAATCACGCCGGCGGGTCCAATAAGAAGGTTTTATTGATCTCTTTTATCGTGATTACAGGTTATATGATAATAGAAGCTATAGGGGGATTTGTAACCAATAGTTTAGCGCTTTTGTCAGATGCCGGTCATATGCTGAGTGACTCAATCTCATTAATGGTTGCTCTGATTGCTTTTAAATTAGCCGAAAAAAAGGCAAGTCATAATAAGACATTCGGTTATAAACGATTTGAGATTCTCGCAGCTGTGATAAACGGTGTTGCCTTAATATTGATTTCCCTTTATATCATTTATGAAGCAATCAAACGTTTCTCTCATCCGCCGGAAGTGGCAACAACCGGCATGCTTATCATTAGTATCATCGGGTTAGCTGTGAATATATTGGTCGCTTGGATTATGCTGAACGGCGGAGATACAAAGAATAACCTGAACATAAGGGGAGCTTATTTACATGTAATAAGTGATATGCTCGGCTCTGTAGGTGCCATTCTGGCTGCGGTGCTTATCATCTTCTTCGGGTGGGGCTGGGCAGACCCATTGGCCAGTGTCATTGTAGCTGTTCTTGTTTTAAGAAGCGGTTTCCATGTGACGAAAGATTCCATTCACGTATTAATGGAAGGAACCCCGGAAAATATTGACGTGACTGACATCATCCATACGATTGAAGAGACAGAGGGCATTCAGCATATTCATGATTTACATATATGGTCCATCACAAGCGGGTTGAATGCTCTTTCCTGTCACGCTGTTGTTGACGATCAGCTGACCATTTCAGAAAGCGAAAGTATTTTACGCAAAATTGAACATGAGCTTGGAGATAAAGGCATTACGCATGTAACGATTCAAATGGAAACAGCAGCGCATAATCACGACAATGCAATCCTTTGTCAGGCAAAAATTGAGCAGACGGACGGCCACCATCATCATTAAAGGAGGAGATAGGGACTCACTTTGTCTCTCTGACAATTAAGATAAAACCGGAGGGGGATTCGGATGTACGACACGATAGTAATCGGAGCCGGTCAGGCAGGAATCTCAGCAGGATATTATCTAAAGAAGTCGAAACAAAAGTTTATCATTTTAGATAAAAGTCATGAAGTGGGAGAAAGCTGGAAAAACCGGTATGACTCATTGGTTTTATTTACTTCTCGAATGTACAGCTCTTTGCCTGGAATGCATCTTGAAGGAGACAAGCATGGGCTCCCTTCAAAAAATGAAATTGCTGCTTATCTGAAAAAATATGTTGAAAGATTTGAAATCCCGATCCAATTACGGACAGAAGTAATAAGTGTCCAAAAATTAAACAACTATTTCTTAATAAAAACAAACCGGGAAGATTATCAAACGAAGAATCTTGTGATGGCCGCAGGTCCTTTTCATACCCCTAACATTCCATCAATATCAAAGGATGTAGCCGGTCATATTCATCAATTACATTCTTCACAATATAAACATTCAAAACAACTGGCGCCTGGGAATGTACTGGTAGTCGGCGGCGGGAATAGCGGGGCTCAGATAGCTGTTGAATTATCCAAAGAAAGAGTTACATATTTGTCTTGCAGTAATAAACCGGTTTATTTCCCTTTATGGATTGGAAAAAGAAGCATCTTTTGGTGGTTTGATAAATTAGGAGTTTTACATGCAAGTCATACATCAATATTAGGCAAGTTCATTCAAAAGAAAGGCGACCCCATATTTGGGTATGAATTAAAACATGCAATAAGACAGAAGAAGATCATTTTAAAACAAAGAGTCATAGCCGGAAAGCAAAATGAAATCATTTTTAAAGATTCATCTTCATTAGAAGTAAACAATGTTATTTGGGCAACTGGTTTTAAGAATCCGCTTTGGTGGATGAAAATAGAAGGTGTTTTGGATAAGGAAGGCCGAATTATACATCACCGGGGTGTTTCAGCTGTGAAAGGATTGTACTTTATTGGTTTGCCTTGGCAGCATAGGCGAGGTTCAGCGCTGCTTCAAGGTGTAGGAAATGATGCTGAATACATTGTAAAACAAATGAACGGTGGATAGACTGAGGAGAGCAGTAACTTACGGGTTTACTGCTCTTTTTTGTATTGAATAAGTCCAGTTATGTGACTGTGTAAAGCCGAAAAAATCTTTTGACTTATTAAGTAAGAAGATCCCTGACTCACTGATTGTGCAACATTCTGACGTACTTCCCGAGCTAACTGCGCGGCACGTAAGGAAACCCGCCAAAAACGCTGTTTTAATCGGCTTGTTGAACAGAAAATACAATATCTCTTGGTTGTCGAAATGGTGAGTGCATACCCCGGGCAGATTCAAGTTTCCCGGCTGCAACAGTGTTACCAAGAGTTGCAGACCTTTGGTATTTTTTATGCAAACAGGTTTTGTGGCCGTTTCTGCTGTGGCACACTCTCATTACAAAAAGCATAGGATAATATCATAAAAATTTGAAATTGCGGGGATGAAAAATGTATTATATACCTTTTTCGCATCAATGTTATTATTGTGTGAATGTACCGATGTATAGCGATGGAAGATCTGTTTATTGGACTTATCCAAACGACATGGGGTATGCAGACCGAAATGATGATTTGCGATCTTCATACGAAGATAGAAACCTTCTCTTGAAAGATTACGGACCAAAACCATTTGTTGTGAATATCAATAAAGCCGCAAAACAAAATCACACGTTCCGTACTGCCTTATGGACAGGAAAACATTTTCAAATTACCTTGATGAGTATCGGCATTGGAGAAGATATCGGTTTGGAAATCCACCCCCACGTAGATCAATTCTTACGGATTGAGCAAGGCCGGGGAATCGTTAAAATGGGCAGGAGCAAGGAAAATTTAACTTTCCAAAGAAATGTCTATGATGACTTTGCCATTGTTGTACCTGCCGGCACTTGGCACAATGTGATTAATACGGGTAATACGCCGTTAAAACTATATTCAATTTATGCGCCTCCCAACCATCCATTTGGTACGGTTCATGCGACTAAGGCAGATGCAGAGGCTGCGGAAGGTTAGCGTAAAGTATGCTGCAGAGGTTTGACAAACTGGGATTACGCCTTTCTGGATGCCCAAGAGTACGGTAAATAAGGCCGATTTAATATGAATCGGCCTTATTTTTTGTTGGATTTAATTTCCTTAAATCGGTCTTTGATCGCTGCGGGCAATGTATCGGTTTTAACGGCCTCAAATTCTCCGGTATACCCCGGCACGAGTCCAATATGGCCTTCTTGATTAGGCTTTTCAGCAAAGAAAGAGATCCTCTTTTTTTGCTTCTTCATTCATTTGGCAAACGTTATTGATTTATTTGCGCAGTAACATATAATGGAAATGGTGGAATGTAATCTCGTTGAGAAGGAGATTGAGATGATCATTAAAATGACTTCGTTTCATATCAAAGACTTCAATAAACCAAATGAACCTCTGGTTGTTTTCGGGAGAATTATACCCGCACTTGAAAACAATGTTTGGACATATACTGAGGAACGATTTTCTAAGCCTTATGTTAAGAAATATGAAGATGACGAAATTGACGTCAGTTATGTTGAAGAAGAGGGGAAAGCAGTCTTTTTTTATTATGATGAAAATCACTGCATCGGCCGGATTAAAATACGTTCTAATTGGAATGGATATGCGCTGATAGAGGACATTGCGGTTGCAAAGGACTATCGAAACAATGGTATTGGAACGGCATTATTAAATAAAGGGATTGAATGGGCAAAGGAGAATGATTTTTGCGGTCTCATGCTTGAAACACAAGATATTAATGTATCAGCTTGTCATTTTTATGCTAAACACGGCTTTGTAATAGGCGCAGTTGATACTATGCTTTATTCCAACTTTTCAACGGCAAATGAGATCGCGATTTTTTGGTATTATCAATTTTAACTGCCGCTTAAGGGTGATGAGAGGTTAATTGTTTGGCATTGATTCCAAATTTATAATCTTGAAATAAATTTAGCGGCAGTTGGAGCAGACCCTTGCTCAATTTTTTATAAAAAGGAGTATAAAACGTTGCTGAAAAGGTTTTTTCTTGTTTTTCTTACGCTGATAATGTCTGTATTTGCTGTATTCGCGGCTGCTGAGGAGTCTCCCGGTGATCATGTCATTTCTTTTGACGAGCCTATGATTTTATTGATCTCACTCGGAATCATTTTATGTTTATTCATTCCCCCATTAGTGATGTCCTTTTTTGGCAGCTTGATTGTGAGAATCATATCCGGAGTTTATCAATGTTTTATCGTTCTCACGTTTGCGGGGCTCATTCCAATTGGATTTCTTATCCCTCATGGCTTTTTGACAATTCTTGCTGCCGTTCTGGGGACTTTGGTCAGTTTAGCGAGTGTTGCCGTGACCTTATTCATTGGAAGGAATAAGGATGTTAAAACAAAACACGGCTAGAAGGTCTGATCATGCATAAGTAAAAAAACAAGCATATTGTTACATGCTTGTTTTTTTCTTTGGAACATTTCAGTTATCACGAAGCTGTTTCTTTAGATTGGCATTATATGCTACAAGACATACAGCGCTGTAAAATGACAAAGCAACACCCAGTAATAAAACGATCCAACTAATAGGAACTGATAATTCAGCGGTCCGGCTGATATAAGCCAGAAATCCTGCAACTGATAACAGAACCAACAGAATAGGTGGATTTTTCAGCAAGTTATCACACTCCCAATTTATTTCAATCATAATATATCATACTTTTTACCTTGTTAACCATTATTTATAAAAAAACGAGGCGGAATATACTCATGCAGCCGGTAATAACAAGAGCATCAGAAAAGAAGGTATAATGGGCGGGAAGGGGTGCCAGTCAATGAAAATAACCAGAGAGACATTAGAAAATCAGCAAATTTGGATATATGGTGTGTTTCTTGTGATCGGAGGAATAGCGGGGATCGCCGGGAAGGATTCAGGACTCAGCTGGAGCTGGACGATATCACCGCTAATCGCTGTTCTCATGTATGCCATGTTTGCCCAAATCCCATTCTTGAAGCTGAGGGAAGCCATTTCAAACCTCAAGTTTATGGCGGCTTTACTGATTGGTAATTTCTTAGCTGTGCCTGTTGTTGTATGGGGTTTGACCGCCATTTTTCCTCAATCTCCTCCTATATTATTAGGAGTTTGTTTAGTATTGCTTACACCTTGCATTGATTACGTCATCGTCTTTACTCAGCTCGGGAAAGGTAATGAGAAATTAATACTGGCTTCCACGCCGGTTTTGTTCGTCGTTCAGATGGTATTGCTTCCGTTATACTTGTGGCTGTTTATCGGGAAAGAAGTCATAGGGGCTGTTCATGCCGGGCCGTTTCTGGAAGCATTCTTATGTTTAATAGCGGGACCGCTGCTGGCGGCAGTGATGACACAATTGTGGGCTGATAAGAAGCCGGCTGGAGAAAGGATGTTAGAGTGGACGGCCTGGCTGCCTGTTCCTTTTATGGCTCTCGTATTGCTGGCGGTCGTTGCCACACAAATCGGCAAGGTATACAGTGATTTTGAGGTCATTATACGCGTAATTCCGATTTATCTGTTATTCCTGCTCATGATGCCGTTTGTTTCCCGGTTTATCGCATATGCGTTCCGTCTGGATACAGGCGAAGGAAGAGCATTGATCTTCAGCACGGGCACAAGAAATTCTCTCGCAGTCCTTCCGTTAGCGCTGGCCTTGCCGGATGCTTGGGCCTCATTAGCCGCAGCTGTTATCGTCACACAGACGATTGTTGAACTGATAGGCGAATTGATTTATATCAAAGCGGTGCCCGGATGGCTGCTGAAATAAAAAATAATCTGCGCTGAAAAAAACATACCAATAAATATTGGTATGTTTTTTTGATGATTATAAAGTTGAAATATCAATGACGAAACGGTAGCGGACATCGCTTCGAAGAACCCGTTCGTATGCTTCGTCGACTTGATTGGCCGGAATCACTTCAATTTTAGGAGCAATGCCGTGCTCGGCGGCGAAATCAAGCATTTCCTGAGTCTGCGGAATACCGCCGACGAGTGAACCCGCGATGCTGCGGCGGCCCGTGATTAAGGAGAACACACTATATGAGTCCGGATCAGCAGGCGCTCCTACATTTACTAATGTACCGTCAATGCGTAGCAGGGATAAGTAGGCATCTACATCAAGGTTTGCGGATACCGTATTTAAAATGATATCAAAATGTCCGGCCAGCTCAGTGAATGTATCCGGATCGCTTGTCGCGAAGTAATGATCGGCTCCAAATTCAAGAGCTTCGTCTTTTTTGTTCATTGAGCGGCTGAGGACGGTGACCTCTGCGCCTAAAGCGTGCGCGAATTGAACGGCTAAGTGTCCGAGCCCTCCCATTCCGACAATCGCCACTTTTTTGCCGGGACCGGCATTCCAGTGTTTCAGCGGAGAATACGTGGTAATGCCCGCGCACAATAGCGGGCTGGCAGCATCCAAATCCAGCTGATCCGGAATCCGGACAACGAATCTGTCAGTGACAACTATTTTCTGGCTGTAGCCGCCGTACGTAGGATTTCCGTCGTAGTCCAGGTTATTGTAGGTCTGAACAACACCTTTTGTGCAATATTGTTCGTCTCCGTTAAGGCAGTATTCACATTCCCCGCAGGAGTCTACAAAACAGCCGACACCTACACGGTCGCCGACGGCAAATTTGGTGACTTCTTCACCCACGGCTTCCACAACTCCGGCAATTTCATGCCCGGGAACCATCGGAAAGATTCCGCCGCCCCATTCATCGAATGCGCTGTGGATGTCTGAGTGACAAATCCCGCTGTACTTAATATCAATCAGGATATCGTGCGGCCGTAATGCTCTTCTCTCAATCGTCGTCCGCTCAAATTTAGCTTTTGCATGCGGAGCGCTTAATACACGAGTCGGATGATTATTGCACATGGTTATCTTCCTTTCCAAGATAAAGTGATGAATCCTCTGTTCGGTTTTACTTTAAAGGTTAAAGCGAACTTTAAGTCAAGGGGTTTGGTTTATTTTTTTATGAAATGATATTCTATAATGGCACGCTTATGAAAGGGATGAAGGATGGGTGGTAAGAAGATGAAAATTGCGCAGGCTGCAAAGCAGGTTGAGTTATCAGCCGCGACGCTTAGGTATTATGAAAGTATAGGACTGATTCCTCCGGTAAAACGCGATGAAAGCGGCATCCGCGATTATGACGAAGATGATGTGAATTGGATTCAATTTATAAAATGCATGAGAAGTGCCGGGCTGTCGATTGAGGCGCTGATTGAATATACCGCTTTATTTATTGAAGGAGCCGATCATACGATTGAACCCCGAAAAAACATCCTTATAAATGAAAGGAAAAGGCTGACGGAGAAACAGAGGGAAATTGATGAAACTATAAAACGATTAAACAGGAAGATTGAGGATTACGAAGACATCCTCAAAAATGAAGCGAAACTTAAAAACAGATTGAAAGCTGAATGTATTTCTGAATGAAGAGTAGATGTCCCGGGCGCCGGGCCGCATGAAATGTACCAAGGGAAACGAACCTTGGTTTTTTTATTTTCTAAAGAGAGGAGACAAAACAGTTTTTCCTATCTTATCAATCTTTACTTATCCTTTTTTCAGCTTGACTTTTTTACTGCAGACTTTTAAAGTGTGAAATGTTGCTTAGACTGTGATTAGCGACTTTAATGCTGAAAAGAGGTGGTTTACCCAGATGAACAATAAAAAGAACCCTTGGGCGTTATTGCCTTTAGTCTTATTCGTAGGGCTTTTTGTCGGCTCTGGTCTGGTGACCGGAGATTTTTATAAATTGCCGATTCTGATTGCCGCGATTATTGCATCAGCTTTTGCGCTGCTATTTAACCGGAAGAAATCGCTCAATCAAAAAATAGAATGGTTTGCTTCCGGCGCGGGACATCCTGATATTATCATTATGGTTATGATTTTTATATTGGCAGGTGCCTTTGCTTCAGCGGCTGAAGCGATGGGAGCGGTGCATTCAACTGTCAATCTTGCTTTGAGCATTATTCCGCAGCAGTTTTTGCTGCCGGGGCTGTTTATCATTGCTTGTTTCATTTCTATATCGATGGGAACATCAATGGGTACGATTGCGGCGGTTGCGCCGATCAGCGCCGGTTTGAGCGGCGAGCTTGGCATCTCCAGCGCGATACCGATTGCGGCTGTGGTCGGCGGAGCTATGTTCGGAGATAATCTTTCTTTTATTTCAGATACGACCATTGCGGCAGTCCGGACGCAAAAAACACAAATGAGGGATAAATTCAAAACGAACTTTCTGATTGTTTTGCCCGCTGCCATTGTGACTGTTATTATCTTATTTTTTATTCCGGCAGGCCACGCCCTCCATACGGGTGCTGCATCTTACAGCTGGATTAAGGTGCTTCCTTATGTCGCCGTGTTAGTTTTTGCGTTAATCGGTATTAATGTGATGGCTGTCATATTCGGCGGATTGGTTTTGACGGGAATCATAGGGTTAGCGAGCGGCAGCCTGACGTTTGATTCTTATTTTAAGGCGATTACGGATGGAGTTGCCGGAATGAGCGATCTGATCATCCTGTCCATGCTGATCGGCGGAATGGTCGGCGTGATGAAACAAAATGGCGGAATCGACTTTTTACTGGAGTTCATCACGAAACGAATCCGTTCGAAAAAAGGCGCCGAAGCCGGCATTGCCGGACTGGTCAGCGTGACGAATCTGGCTGCTGCCAATAATACGATCTCGATTATCGCAGCCGGTCCGATTGCAAAGAATATCGCTGATGAATTTAAGATCGACAACAGAAAATCGGCAAGTATTCTGGATATCTTTTCGTGCATGGTGCAAGGTTTGATTCCTTACGGCGCGCAGCTGTTATCGGCCGGGAAATTCGGGAATATTTCCCCCGTCAGCATCCTGCCATACTCTTTCTACCCCGTTTTAATCGGAATTTGCGGCATCATCGCCATTATGTTTGGCCTGCCGAAATTCACAAGGAATACGAAATAAAAAAAGGCGCCGTTCGGCGCCTTTTTTCTTTCATCTCAGCCAAGCATGTTTCAAAAGCTGCACGCCCTGTGCGATCTGTTCAGTATCGAGGTGGGCGAAACCTAACTTTATGATCGGCGGTTCAGGCTTTCCGGCAACGAAATAAACGGAGGTAGGGTATACTTTCACTCCGTACTGAAGAGCGCGCTCAATTAACGTTTCTTCTGTACAGTTCAAGTGAACTCTCACCAATATATACAATCCGGACTGCTCGCCGATGACCGTCACATGATCGCCGAACTGCTGCTTGATATGTGAAGTCAAGTGCTGCATCTTACGCTTGTAGACAGTGCGCATGCGCTTAATATGGCGGGTCCATTCCCCGGTCTTCATCAATTCAGCCATGGTCAGCTGGTTAAGCGAAGAAGCGGTGCTTTCGAAATGAATGAAATGTTTTTTATACCGATGCAAAATGCGCTGCGGCAAAACCATATAGCTTATGCGGATGCCCGGAAGAAAGGATTTTGAGAAATTCCCTAAATAAATCACCCGGTCTGACTGAATGGAAGCAAGGGCGGGAAACGGCTGCTGCGTATAACGAAATTCACTGTCATAATCATCTTCAAGAATATATCCCTCTCTTTTATTCACCCAATTGATCAGAGTTTGGCGCTGCTGAATGGACATGCTTACGCCGTAAGGGCTGTGGTGGGAAGGAGTCACGTAGATTAATTTTTCTTTCATTGCATGCAATTGAGAAAAATCAGCTCCGTTTTCATAGACGGGTATCGTTTCAAGAGAAAGCCCGTGAAATTGAAAAGCCTCTCTGGCACCGTCGAAGCCCGGGTTTTCTACTATAACTCCGGAAAAATCTTCTTTCAGAATCCGGCTGAGATAAATCAGCATCTGCTGTGTGCTGCTGCCGATGATAACCGAATCCGCATCTGTTTTCACCCCGCGTGATTCCAAGAGATAAGCGGCAATTTGTTCACGCAAGTTTCTCTCGCCGAACGGTTCACCGTACAGAAAGCTTTTCTCTGATGTTAAAACTTGATTGTATAATTTTCTCCATGTTTTCAGAGGGAAATGCTTTTGATCGACGGCTCCTGCGCGAAAATCAATCAGGGCCGGCTGAGTTGATTCGGTGTTCTCTGCGTGAACAACATCGTTTTCTTGCTGAAATAAAGAGGGCTCTATTTCATTTGCAAAATATCCTTTGCGCGTTTCGCCGCGAATGTATCCCTCCGCGAAAAGCAGATCATAGGCCATCAGTGTCGTGTTGCGGCTTACCCGCAGGGAATCTGCCAGCTCCCGAATGGATGGCAGCCGCTCATTTGCCTGAATCGTTCCCTGCTCAATCAATGTCTTAAATTGCTCGTAAATTTGTTTGTATTTCGGGGTGTCGCTTTTGAAAGCAAAAATCATATTTTTCATCAGATGTTCTCCTCTGACATGTGCATTTATCCGAAACTGTACCTTTTTAAATGTCAGTTGATATTTTATTATAGCGGAAAGCGCTTTACCAATCCAGGTTCAGAGAGGAGAGTTTTTATGTATATTCCCGCTCCATTTCAGCTGAGTGAAGCTGAAGCGTGCAATGTTATTAAAGAGTATGGTTTCGCAGCACTGTTCTCAACGGCAGGAGGCATGCCGTATGCAACCCATCTGCCATTGACGATGAGCAAGGACAACGAATGCTTATACGGTCATTTTGCCTTGCCGAACCCCCAATGGAAAGAGATTGAAGGCCAAAGTGTATTAGCCGTTTTTCAAGGGCCTCATTGTTATATCTCACCCAAATGGTATGAGACGAATCGGGCTGTTCCTACATGGAATTATGTGGCGGTTCATGTATACGGGGAGGCAGAGCTTTTGGATGAGGAAGAAACCGTGCATTCGATGGGCGATCTCGTATTGAAATACGAAAGCCCCGACAGCCCCTACAAATTAGAGGATGTCGATGCGAAATTCCTGTCAGGCATGAACAAAGGGGTAAAAGGCTTTAAAATTAAAATCAGCAAAATAGAGGGGCAAGCGAAGCTGAGTCAAAATCATTCAGCTCAAAGACAGGAAATGGTCGTACAACAGCTCAAACAGATCCCGCACACAAACGAACAGCTCATTTCCGGCCTGATGGAAGAAAACATCAAGCGGATCACTGCAAAAAACTGATACGCATCTTAAAAACATACCGGCAGCATGCGGTATGTTTTTTTCTGATTATGAAGCTTTTCTCAGGATGAATAACGACTCAAACAGCAAATAAATCAACGGCGCCGATAAAACGAAGAAAGAACGGGAAATAGCATACGTTATGAGTAAATAAACGATAAGTTTCAATAGAATGGAAGACGTTTTATTCAATGTCCAGCGGTTCTTCAAGACATCAGTCATACATGCTGACAAAAGGCCGACCGTCAAATATCCGGCTGCTATGTACATATAAATAAAAAGGTAAAACGGATAAGAAGACAACGGCGGTGTGTCTTCTTGTGTCATTCTTAAACCAAAATAAAAGATCATTAAAAAGCAAACGGACGAAATCAGAGCCAGCAAAAGGTGTTTATATAAATACTTCTTCATGTGTTCACCTGCCTATAGCGCAATTATGTCTATCAATTATGACATGGTTTTACCGCTGCTGAAAGAATCGGCAGCTGAAAAAGACGGCAAATCCCGCCGTCTTTTTTATATCTTAAGATTTCTTAAGAACTTTCACCGCTTTTTCTTCAGGTTTTGAATGTAGAGTGTGTTTTATAAATTCAAAACAAATGGAGAGATTAAAGATGAAACGTCTGTTATTTTTATTTCAATATATTATGAATCCCAGATCTGTTGGCGCCGTTCTGCCCAGCTCGCGTTTTCTTGCTGAGAAGATGATGGGAAAAATTGATTTTCATAAAGCTGAATACATTGTTGAATACGGGCCCGGTACGGGAGTATTTACAAAAAAGCTGCTTGAAAAACGGCAACCCGGGACAATAATCTTATTGATAGAACAAAATGAAGAATTTTATGCTTTGCTGAAAGAACAATATAAAGATGAACAGAACCTATTCATTGTGCACGGATCAGCCGAACATATTGAGAGGCATATAAAAGAGCATGGAATCCCTTATGCCGACTATGTCGTTTCCGGACTTCCTTTTGCAAGCCTGCCAAAAAATGTTTCTGAAGATATTTTGACGGATACAGCTAAAATCTTAAGAAATCATGGAGAATTTATCACGTTCCAATATACTCAATATAAGAAGGCATTGATTGAGCAATTCTTTCCCAAAACAGAAGTAAGGAGAGAATTCAGGAATATTCCGCCGGCTTATGTTTTCAGCTGTTCATTGCCGCCAAAAACGAGGGAGGATTCATATGGGGACAAGCATTCTTATCGTGGATGATGACAAAGATATCCGAAATCTTATTTCTGTATATTTAGAAAATGAAGGAATAAGCACGCGCAAGGCGGAAGATGCTGCTGAAGCCTTGAAATTATTGGAGCAAAAGGAGTTTGACCTGATTATTTTGGATATTATGATGCCCAATATGGATGGGATTGAGGCATGCATGAAGATCAGACAAGAACGAAATCTGCCCATCATCATGCTGTCCGCCAAATCAGAAGATATGGATAAAATTCAAGGGCTGGCTTCCGGTGCAGATGACTATTTAACGAAACCGTTTAATCCGTTGGAATTGATCGCCAGAGTGAAATCTCAGCTGAGAAGGTATAAAAAATACAATACAGATGCGGTCAGCACGGCAAACGTTATTGAAATCGGTGATTTGACCGTTAATACGGATACAAGGCAGGTGTGGGTGCGGGGAGAAGAAGTCAGGCTCACTCCGAAAGAGTTTGATATTCTGGAGCTTCTTTCGAGAAACAAAGGAATTGTCATGAGTGTTGAAAAAATATATGAGGCGGTATGGAAGGAAGACTTTTTTAAGTCGGACAATACTGTAATGGTCCATATCACAAAGATCAGAGACAAGATAGAAGAGGATTCTAAACATCCGATTTATATCAAAACGGTATGGGGAACGGGATATAAAATATGAGGAAGTTTGGAAATAAGCTGATTGTCAGGCTTCTGGTCGCGATCGCTATTAGTTATCTTGTTGCATTCGGTGTATTGATTCTTGTTATATTATCTATTTCATATTTGGATAAAATATACCATTTGACAAATATGAGCGTAGGCGGCGCCTATTTTAAGATATTGCTTCAGTTTACTGCAGCTATTTTGACCTTTATTGTGGTTTTTTGGTTATTGATACGAAAAAAAATAGGATATTTGAAGCTCATTACTGAGAGTGTTCACCATATTGCCAATGGAAATTTGGGCTTGACCATTAGGATGGAGAGTAGGGATGAATTGACTCAGCTTGCACAACATATCAATTATATGTCTGAAGAATTAGAGAGTAAATTTGAACATGAAAGACAATTGGAACGAACGAAAAGTGAGCTGATCTCAAATGTATCGCACGATTTAAGAACCCCGTTAACATCGATTATCGGATATTTGGATCTGCTTAAAAAAGAACAATACAATAGTAAAGCACAATTTCAGGAATACCTTGAAACGATTTATTCAAAATCACAAAGACTGAAATATTTGATAGATGAACTGTTTGAATATACACATTTATCGAGTCCGGATGTTACTTTGAACCGAAGCAAAACAGACTTGTCTGCTTTATTGGAACAAATCGTCGGAGAGTACTTTCCTATGTTTGAAAAGGAACAATTAACTGTCCGAAAATCAATTACGGAAGAACATGTACCTGTATGTATTGATATAGAAAAGATGGTTCGCGTTTATGATAATCTTTTTATGAATGCGTTAAAGTACAGTATCAAACCTTCTGAATTCTTCATAAACCTTGAGCTGAAAGATGAAAAAGCGATTTTGCAAGTATCAAACAAGGCCGAAAATGTTCCGGCTGACGATATAAATCAATTGTTTGAACGGTTTTTCAGAGGGGATAAGGCCAGGACGGGTCATCATGGCACCGGGCTCGGACTTGCCATTTCAAAAAGAATTGTTGAGCTTCACAGCGGCCGTATTCATGCGGATTACAGCGGCGGCTGGCTTAGTTTTACTGTTGAACACCAGATTGATTAGAGCTTGCGGCACAAACATTCCATAAGCTTTTTTTAGAATAACTTAAGAATCCTTAAGAATTTTACCGGCTGTTTCTTCATTTTCTTTGCTTATGATGTGATGGAAAGCGAGGAGAGCGGTGAAATTGAAAAATAAAATTGTTTTATTATGTATATGGTTTTTAGGCATTTATTGTTTGAAGGAACTGGACTTGCTGTCATTTGATATGAATGATGTAACGGATTTTATATCAGGGCATGCGGAATACGCGATGCTGCTGTTTTTGGCTTTGTGGGTCGTCAGGCTTCTCTTTTTTATTCCCGGCATGACGCTGATGTTTTTGGGCGGAATATGCTTTGATCCGATGGTCAGCATTTTATTATCATTGGCCGGTCTGTTTATAAGCGAAACATTGGTTTATCTTTTTTCGAGGAAATTCGCCAGCGAAAAAACGACTCAATTACTGGAAGATAAATATCCTGATTTGAAAGTGTTATTGGAGGAGTACAATTATAAGTTTTTGGCATTGGGGATGCTTTGCCCGGCAGCTCCTACGGATGTGATTTGTTTTTTATCCGCTGCAGCCGGGTTAAAGTATTCTGTCTACATGTTAACTGTATTGCTTTCAAATATTCCTGTCATCGTATTGTCCAGCTTTGTTGTTATCAATTTCAGTGAGTCTTTTGCAGGCATTGCACTTATTATTGTTTCATTTATATTGATTACGGTCTTAACGGTGAGAATATGGAACCGCATGAAGCAAAATTTTTCATGAATCCGTATTTTTTGTTCGGAAGGATTTAAAGAAGAATACACCAAAAAAGCTGTCAGCTTGGTCCTGACGGCTTATTTTTGGTGAAAGGCTTATTTCTCCGTGGTGAAATAAAGCAATGCTATGACCGGAAAAGCGATTCCAATCCATAATGTGATACTCCACCCGCCTGAAGCGTATGCCCATCCTCCGATTGATGAACCTACAGCACCGCCTAGAAAGAAGATTGCCATGAATAAACCGTTTAATCGACTGCGAAATTCAGGCGCTAACGAAAAAATGGCACGCTGACTGAGTACGAGATTGGCAGATACACCCACATCTAACAGGATAGCTGCGGCCACCAGAACTGCTATTCCGACGGGGGAGCTGCTCTGAATCATGAGCGGGAGTAATAAAGAAACGATGACAGCACCGAGAGCGATTCCGGTGGCAAGCCGGGTCAGGCCGCGATCAGCCAGACGGCCGCCTATCGGTGCAGCGGCTGCACCCGCAATGCCCGCCAGTGCGTATAGCGCGATTGCCTTCTGAGAAAAATGAAAAGCAGGACCGGACAATAATAAAGGTACAGTCGTCCAGAACAAGCTGAAAGCTCCAAATACAAACGCATGATAAATGGCGCGGCGGCGTAAGACCGGAGTCGTGCGCAGCAGCTTCCACATTGAACCGAGTAAGACGGTATAGCGTGTGTTTGCTGTTGGTTTTCTGGCAGGAAGCACTTTTGCTAAGACGATGGCCAGGACAACACTTAACGCGGCGGAAAAAGCAAATATGGCATTCCACCCCCATATATCAGCGACCAGACTGGATATCGGGCGGGAAAGCATAATACCGAGCAATAGGCCGCTCATCACATTGCCGACAACCCGGCCGCGTGCGGCGTCCGGTGCAAGGTAGGATGCGAACGGAACAAGCACTTGGGCTGCGATCGATCCCAATCCGATGAAAAACGCAGCGGCTAAAAACAGTGTTCCATGCTTCACACATGCTGTCAGTGTCAAAGCGGCTGCGCTTAGAAGGAGCGATACCACGACAAGTTTTTTGTTTTCGATAATATCTCCCAAAGGGACGAGAAACAGTAAGCCGGCAACGTATCCGATCTGAGTCAGCGTGACAATCAATCCGGCACTGCTTGGAGAAAGCCCAATTGCCGTACTGATGAATCCTGCCAAGGGCTGTGCATAATAAAGATTAGCGACAATGATGCCGCATGCAGCTGCGAGAAGAAGGGTTAAACCAGTTGAGACCCCCTGATCTGCTTTTTGTTTGTTTAATGTAGCCATGTGAATGAACTCCTTTTTAATGAATTTATGATGCTGGATAAATATTTTGCTGATTCATCTCCTCTCCATAGATTTTTAATGATAAGGTTTTGCGGAGTGTTGAACATTTTATAAACTGAACGTTCAGTTTTATTTCTAAGTGAATGATATACTAAACGTTCAGTTTTGTAAATGGGTTTCTGTTTTATTTTTTTATCATGTTAAGTATACTGAACGTATCGTTTATATTTCGGGAAGGAATGATGTATGTGCAGAGTAAACGAGGGCGGCCGCGTGATGAAGGAACACATAAGGCGATTCTTTCTGCGGCCTATGACCTCTTGCTGGAAAAAGGCTTTGATGCGGTGACAGTCGATAAAATTGCAGAGCGCGCAAAAGTGAGTAAAGCAACGATTTATAAATGGTGGGCAAACAAAGCTGCCGTTATCATGGACAGCTTTCTTTCGACCGCTACGGAAAGACTGCCTGTGCCTGATACGGGATCAACAGTACACGATGTATCGATCCACGCCGCGAATTTAGCAAGGTTTTTGACAAGCCGGGAAGGAACCGTGATTAAGGAATTAATAGGTGCTGGGCAGCTGGATGCCAAATTGGCAGAAGAATATCGCACACGATTTTTCCGGCCCCGCCGCCTCCAAGCGAAAGGCCTTCTGGAAAAGGGAATTCAGAAAGGTGAATTGAGAGAGGATCTTGATATTGAAGTAAGTATTGATCTCATTTACGGACCGATTTTCTATCGGCTGCTTGTAACAGGGGACGAGGTCAATGATGCCTATGTGCATGATTTGGTGATGAATGCGTTTAAGGGAGTTCAAGCTACCTGAATAAAGCGGAAAATAATGAAAAGGCAGAACAAGGTTATTGTTCTGCCTTTTCTGCTTTATTAGAGAACCGCCGGGCGGCTGCCACGCACGCGATAACGCCGACATTCACCCCCGCAAGTCCTTATCCTCCTCATCCTCCTCATCCTCCTCATCCTACTCTTTCGTGCAGAATCACGGCTGCCAATAACAGCCCGAAGAAAGGCTGGAGAAGCTGCAGAGCTGATTCGCGAGGGTTTCGTTGCCTGGGCGCTGTAAAGGCAGTTCTCAGTTTGACATACTGAAGCTGCTGTCTCAGCAGCAAAACGATTTATAGGACGGGCAGGCGGAGCGCCGTATCAATATTTTGTAAATTAAACCGGACTTGTTCATCTGTGTTCCACGGATGATACCAGCCTTTTTCCATCATATAGCGTGAGATTTGCTCATGCATGTCGATGGCTTCTTCTAAGTGACGGGTGAGGATCGCTTTCACTTCAGGCGTTCCGGCTTCCGTCGCCGCCATCGCATAGTTTCTGACTCCGCTTTTTGCCGAATTCAATAAATCCATAGCGACAATTTGGTCTGTCAGTGCATCCATCCCCGTCAGGTATTCCATAATCGGATTCATTCGTTATTCATCTCCTATTCATGCTTTGCATCAGATAAAATCGAGGCAAACTCCTGCAATTGCCTTGTTGATGTATCCGTATCCTGCTGCATGATTTCTTTCAGCTGCGGATCGGATACGAGCGCTTTCATGGTTTTGGATTTCGTCAGACAAAGTGACTTAAAAGAAGCCATCTCCTGAATTTCGAGTAATTCATGTAAGGCGCTGGCCATTTCTGTAGCCTCCGTTCTCTAAGGTTTGAGTACAACTTTAATACAATCATCTGTTTTCGTGTCAAACATCTCATAGCCGTGCTTCGCTTCACTAAGCGGAATGACATGGCTTACAACATCGCCCGGATCAATTTTGCCGGTTGACACCAGTTCAAACATATACGGCATATAATGGATAACCGGAGCTTGTCCTGATCGGATATTGACGTTTCGCTGCATGATATCGCCAAGAGGAAACCCGTTATATCTGCCGCCGTATACACCCGTAATCTGGATCGTTCCGCCTTTGCGCACCGCTTGGGAGGCAATGACTAAAGCGCTCATCGCCCCGCCTTGAAGTTTTAATCCGCTGGCGAGGAACTCCAGATCCGTCATTTTTCCGTCCATGCCGACGGCGTCAATGACCACATCAGCGCCGCCTTTGGTGATTTCCTTCAGGTAGCTGCCCGTATTTTTGTGGTCTTCGAAGTTCACGATTTCCACTTTATTCGTCCGTTTCGCATGCTGGAGACGGTAGTTGACATAGTCTACAGCTATTACGCGTTTCGCTCCCTTTAACCAGCAGAATTTCTGAGCGAACAGACCCACAGGCCCGCAGCCGAGAACGATGACCGTATCGCCTGCTTTTACGCCGGCATTGTCAACGCTCCAAAAGCCGGTTGTCATCGCATCGGCAATAACACTCAATTTCTCATCCGGTTCTTCGCATGTTTCGGGGACTTTAAAATGAGTAAAGTTCGCAAAAGGGACGCGTAAATATTCGGCCTGGCCGCCCGGATAGCCGCCGGTACTCCCTGAATAGCCGAAATAAGCGCCCATATCGCCGTTATCATTTGATTGATCACATTGGCTTTCCAGGTGATTTTTACAATAAGTGCATTCTCCGCAGGCGATATTAAAAGGAATAATGACACGGTCCCCTTTTTTGACTTTCGTCACGCCGGGGCCGACTTCTTCCACGATGCCCATCGGTTCATGCCCGATGATGTAGTCTTCCTGCAAGTTCGGGATGAGTCCGTGGATTAAATGTAAATCTGACCCGCAAATTGCCGTACTTGTGACTTTTATAATCATGTCATCGTGTTTTTCAATCTTCGGATCAGGCACGTCTTTGACGACGACGTTTTTAACTCCTTGATACGTTACGGCCTTCATGCTGTAATACCTCCAGTGTTAGTGTTCATCAGGTGTGCGGTCAAACATCCCTTTTCTGTTCGTTTCAACGGGAAACAGATTCATGTTTCCGACCATGAGGGTATTTTTCGCAGAGAGCTGATCCAGTTTATACTGTTCGCTCAGATCATGCGGGTGAAACCACTTTTTGCTGACCATCAAGTCTGTAATTTCCTGATGCATCGCGATTCCTTGCATGAGCTGTTTGCGCAGCAAAGCTCTTACATCAGGTGAAGCGGTTTCTGTTAAAGCGACGGCGGTATTTCTGACGCCTTCTTTTGCCCGTAAAAGAAAATCCATTGCGAATGTCGTATCTGCGAGTTCAGGGACGTGTAATGAATTGATTGGATCTAAATAGTCATGATTCAATGATGCTTACCTTCCTTTCAATTGATGATCGAAGTCGGCCGGTTTTGAGGAACAGGAGCCTGAAAAGATGCACGTTCATAAACCGCCTGTAAATCAGCCAGGTCTTGAGAGGCTTGCTGAACATCTTTCTCCATTAACGTTTTCAGGTCCTGATCAAACACAAGCCCTTGCATGAGCTTGGACTTCGCTACACAAAGCGTCTTGAAGTTAATCATTTCATGTAAGTCAAGCGACTCGTGAGCCGCTAATTCACGCTTTTCCATAATTATCTTTAAACCTCCTCTTCTCAATTACGTAATTAATTTCCCCTGAGAAAAGGACTTTATTCTTGCACATTTTGTTTATAAAAAAAGCAGAGAAGAAGTCTGGGGGCCCATCAAAAAAGAGGAAGCATACCCCTCCTGTAACGATATACCTAATATGGTAAATGAGTCCAAATAAGATGCTTTTTAAAGCGGCAAAAGCCTCTGTGCTGATAATAAACAGAACGCTGTCCAGGGCAACGAACCTGGTTCCGGCTGGCTGTTTTTTCTTTCACCCGTCATGCAGGACAGAAGGGGAAGGTGAGAGGCAGGCACTTATGGTATGATGACAAATAGAATAAAATCTCGTGAGGCCGGTCGGCTAAAAGGAAGTGGACAGAGATTGTTTGGTACAAAACATCAAGAAGACTATGTCTCCCGTGACAGACGCTCATTGCATATGCTCGCATTTCGGGTGCCCGGTCTGGCGTTTATTTTTATGGTATATGCCGCATCAGTCTCTTTGCAGTACATTTATGAAAGCTGGACGGTTTTTTTGCTGCTGTTATTCACGATATTGATCGTCACTTTTGCCGTGCTGCACTGGCATTCCTATCGCTGGGTCAAGAGAAAAACGTTTCTTTATTTCATCATACAGGGATTAATCATATATACATCGGCTAACTTGATGGCCGGCGGCTATATCGCGGTGGTCGTCGGTCTCTATGCCTTTTTAATCGGGCAGATTATCGGAATGACGGATAAGGGCAAAACGCTGCTCATACTCTATCTTTTCATTTTAATGTCCATAACAGCCTTGCACGAGGAGCATCCGCATCATCTGCTTCGTTTCATCGTTATCGCCGCTCCCATTATGATTGTGATTATCACGTATGCGGCAACGTTTTTCGCGCAAGTTGATGAAAAAATAAAAACACAGATGACGCTTGAAAAATTAGAGCTCGCTCACCGGCAAGTGAAACAGCTGACGCTTCAAAACGAAAGGCAGCGGATGGCGAGAGACTTGCACGATACGCTTGCCCAAGGATTGGTCAGCTTGCATATGCAGCTTGAAGCGGTGCAAGTTCATCTTTCGAAAGATAACACTGACAGAGCGAAAGACATCATCCGCCAGTCAATGAAAAGAGTAAAGGGCACATTGGCTGATGCGCGCTCAGCCATTGATAATCTTCGCAGCAAATCAGAAGAGATCGGATTTTTAGAAGAAAGCATCACTGAACAAATCAACCATTTTACAGAAGCCTCCGGGCTGTCTTGTTTTTTAGAGTACAGCGTGCATCATGTGCTTGACGTTCATATGGCGGAGAACTGTCATTATATAATCGGAGAAGGCCTGACAAACGCCGCCAAGCATGCGGAAGCAGATAACGTCTGGGTATCCGTCCGAGAAGAAGAGGGACAGATCCGCATAACCGTCAAAGATGACGGGAAAGGCTTTGATGCCGGAACGGAAATGAGAAAAAGCGGACATTACGGGCTGCTTGGGATACAAGAACGTGTCAATATGATGAACGGCACCTGCCGTATCACAAGCGCCAGATCAGCGGGAACTCAAATTGAGATCATCATACCAATTCAAGGAGAGGCGGAACATGTATAAAGTGTTAATAGCAGATGACCATCTTGTCGTCAGAGAAGGTCTGAAGCTTTTGATAGAAACAAATGACCATTACACCATAACGGGAGAAGCGGAAAACGGGAAAACCGCCGTCCGCCTCGCAGAGGAACTAAAGCCCGATGTCATTCTCATGGATCTGTACATGCCGGAAATGAGCGGGCTGGAAGCCATTAAACAGATAAAAGAGCATTCTGATGTGCCGATCATTATTTTGACGACCTATAATGAAGATCACCTGATGATAGAAGGCATTGAATCAGGCGCAAACGGTTATCTGCTGAAAGACACAAGCTCAGAAACCTTATTTCATACGATGGATGCGGCAGTCAGGGGAGAAGTGCTTCTGCAGCCGGACATCTTGCAGCGTTTCCGGAAAATGAAAATGGAACGGGCAAACAATGCCAATGAAACACAGCTGACGGAAAAGGAAATCGTAGTTCTGGAAGCCGTGGCGAAAGGGCATAAAAGCAAAGCAATCGCCTTCGATTTAGGAATCTCAGAACGGACGGTAAAAGCGAGATTAACATCGATTTATAACAAATTAGGAGCGGATTCGCGGACTGAAGCCGTCACCATTGCCATGCAAAAAGGTATTTTGAAACTGAATATATAATAAAAAACTGCCCAAACGTACATGCCCCTATGTACGTTTTTTTTATGTGAATGTGAACTACAATTAGGCAGAAAGTAATGATTGGAGAGGAGTATTCGATGTCTGGATTTTTATATAAATTAGGGGGATGGTCTGCCCGCAACCGATTAAAAATGATCAGTGCGTGGCTTGTGATACTGATCGCTTCAATAGTGATCGCCATTTCGTTAAAACCTGCTTTTTCTGAGGATATGTCAATTCCCGACACACCTTCTGAAAAGGCGATGGATATCATTCAAAAAGAATTTTCAAAGGGTCCTGATAAAGGAAGCATACGGGTTATTTTCGGAGCTGAAGACGGGAAGAAATTGACGTCAAAACCGGAAAAACAAGCGATCGAAGATACTTTAAAGAAGATCAAAACAGATCATTCAGTCGCTTCCATTGCAAGTCCTTTTGAGACAGGAACCATTTCTAAAGACGGATCAGTGGCATATGCCGATATTACGTACAAAAAAGCGGCGGATGACATTACGGATGCGTCTGTTTCACATATTAAACACAGTCTGTCCGCCGCCGGAGACAAGGGCCTGCAGACGGAGCTCAGCGGTGATGTGCCGGGGGCCGGTGTTGAAGTCGGCGGTGTATCAGAAATTATCGGCATTGTGCTGGCATTCGTCGTACTGGCCATTACGTTTGGTTCATTAGTCATAGCGGGGCTGCCGATTGTCACGGCCCTGATTGGGTTAGGCGTAAGCGTCGCGCTGACGTTAATTGGGACACAGTTCTTTACGATCGCCTCAGTCAGTCTTTCATTATCCGGAATGATCGGACTGGCCGTCGGGATTGATTATGCGCTGTTTATCTTTACGAAGCATCGTCAGTTTTTGGGCGAAGGTGTACAAAAAAATGAATCGATCGCTAAAGCTGCGGGAACGGCTGGCAGCGCCGTCGTTTTTGCCGGACTGACTGTGATCGTGGCGCTTTGCGGATTAACTGTTGTCGGCATTCCGTTCATGTCTGCGATGGGGCTGACTGCGGCACTCAGTGTGCTGATGGCTGTATTGGCTTCTGTTACGCTGGTGCCAGCAGTGTTATCAATCGCAGGAAAACGGATGATTCCGAAATCAAACAAGAAGAAAGAAAAGAAAAGTGCCGACACGAATGCCTGGGGGCGCTTCGTGACAAAGAGGCCTATTCTGTTAAGCATTTTCAGCATTATTCTTTTAGCCGTCATCAGTCTGCCGGCCATGCATTTAGAGCTGGGGTTGCCTGATGCAGGAATGAAAGCGAAAGACAGTCCGGATCGCCGTGCCTATGATCTTTTATCTAAAGGATTCGGCGAAGGCTTTAACGGCAAGCTGACAATTGTTGCCGATGCAAAAGATGTCAAGGGCAATAAAAATGAAGCATTCCAAGACGCCGTGAAAGAAATAAAGGACTTGCACAATGTGGCGAGCGTCACCCCTGCCATGCCGAATCAAAAAGGGGATTATGCCATTATTACGGCAGTGCCTGAAACCGGGCCGAACGATAAGGCGACGAAAGAGTTAGTGCAGGATATACGGAAACGATCAGACAAACACGGTATCCGCCTGCTCGTCACCGGGTCAACAGCGGTGAATATTGATATTTCAGACCGGTTAAACGATGCGATTCCGGAATTCGCCATTCTTATTGTCGGGTTTGCGTTTGTATTGCTGACCGTTGTTTTCCGCTCGCTTCTCGTGCCGCTGGCGGCCGTTCTTGGCTTTTTGCTGACGATGACCGCTACACTTGGATTATCGGTGTTCGTCCTGCAGGATGGGAATTTTACCGGCTTGCTGAGCATTCCGGAAAAAGGTCCGATTCTCGCCTTCCTGCCTATTTTAGCCATCGGTATTCTTTTCGGGCTGGCGATGGACTATCAAGTATTCCTTGTCAGCAGAATGAGAGAAGAATATGTCAAAACAAAAAACCTGGTACAAGCCATCCATGCCGGATTGAAACATAGCGGGCCTGTCGTAACAGCGGCGGGGCTGATCATGATTTTCGTCTTTGCGGGATTCATCTTCGCAGGGGACTCTACGATCAAATCCATGGGATTGGCAATGACATTCGGTGTTCTTTTCGATGCGTTCATTGTAAGAATGACCATCATTCCGAGTGTCATGAAGCTGATGGGACATGCGGCCTGGTACCTGCCGAAGTGGCTGGATAAGATCATTCCGAACGTGGATATCGAAGGCCATAAGCTGACACAAAGCAAAACGCCGGAGAAACCGGAAGAATAAAATGAAAAAGCAGATCATAATGATCTGCTTTTTTTATGTGCTGACCGCATCCATAAAAAGAGAAAAAAGCTTTTTCATATCTTCATGTTTTTTTGTCAGCATTTCAGGATGCCATTGCACGCCGACGACAAATAATTCACCCGTCCGTTCAATCGCTTCAATGGCCCCGTCTTTCGCATAAGCCGCGGCCTTAAACGATGGCGCTGTCTCTTTTATGATTTGGTGATGGAACGAGTTCACAAGCGTTGAATCGCCAAACAAGGAATGAAGACGGGTTCCTTTTTCAAAAGAAACATGATGGGTTCTTAACGGGGGATCTTTTTCTTGATCGTGCTTAATTTCAGCAAACGAAGCGTGTGTCAGATCCTGGTATAAAGTCCCCCCGAAAGTGACGTTTAATATATGCATCCCCCGGCAGATTGCCAGTATCGGCTTCTCCAAAGCAACCGCCGTTTGGATCAGCTCCTTCTCGTAGGCATCCCGGTCAGGAAAGGTCTTTCTTAAAGCCTGTAAAGGTTCTTCACCGTACATCAGCGGGTCTATATCCTGGCCGCCGGACAGAATAATGCCGTCAACATGAGAGACCTGTTCCTTTAAAAGCTCAGTTTCTTGAATTACCGGCAATATAAACGGCACACCGCCGGCCTCGGCAGCAGACTGAATATAATCATTGTTGACATACGCCCGATTATAACCCGGGAAAGGCCCGGATTGATCAGCCATAATATTTCCCGTAATACCAATGCGCTTGGCCATTCTTCGTTCACCTGAACCTTTCTTTCTGAGCCTGTTCATAACAAATCTGAACGTAGGTTGTACAAATCAGTTTGAAATTATTCTCTTTATACGTAAGCTTTCTAAAACAAAACCCGTGACAATAATCACGGGTCTTTACATTCATTTCAATTTCTTGATCTCTTCCGTCAGCTCTTTGAATTTTTGGTCAAGCTCACGATATTGTTTATCAGCCGGAGTCATGAAGCTGAGCTTTCCGAGGACTTCCTGCCGTTCGGTTTCAAGCTTTAACCGCAGCTCTTCAATATCATCTCTGGCGGCGGGGGATTCTTTCCATTGTTTTTGAACGCTGCCGTTCGTGATATCAAGCCGGATGTCTGTCGTCTTTTCGAGAAAGTAGCGATCGTGCGATACGATGATGAGCGTACCGTCGTATTGAGCCAATGTGTCTTCAAGCTGCTCGCGTGACGGCAGGTCAAGGTGGTTTGTCGGCTCATCCAGAATCAGCACATCTTTCTCCTCCAGAATAAACGCCATCAGCTTGCATTTGACCCGCTCTCCCATGCTCATCTTGCCGATGGGTTCCGTCCATTGCGCTGCGGTAAATCCTAAATGCTTCATGAGAGCTTGAACATTTCCCCTTGCTTCGAACGTTTCTTTGTGAAAAAGCTGTTCGGGGGTTTTATCAAGCGGAAGGTCGAATACTTCCTGCGTTAAATATCCGACGTTTGCAGACGGAGATATCCATATGCTTCCCTGCGCTTTTTCCTGACCGAGAATGACCTTCAATAATGTTGTTTTCCCGCTCCCGTTCGGGCCTGTAATGGCAATCTTTTCGCCGTGCATAACAGTGAAATTCACGTTTTTGAACAGCGTTCGGCCGTCATACGATTTTGTGAGATCACTCACTTCTAAAAAACGCTTTCCCGCTTTTTTGCGGTGCTCAATGGAAAAACGGACTTCATACTCCGCCACCACCGGTTCTGCTTTCGCTTTTTCAAGCTCTTTTTCAAGGCGCTTCCGTTTTGATTTAATCTGGGCGTCCGTGCGTTTTGCTTTTACGCGATGGTATTCTTTAAAGCCTTCTATTTTCGTTGATTGGGCATGGGCTTTTGCTGACCAGGCGCTCAGCTCGTTCATTTGAGCTTCAATCCGTCTGATCATATTCTGCTGATTCTCATATTCCCGCTGCTGTGTCAGTCTTCTCTGTTTGCGGACCTCCATATAGCTTGAATAATTCCCTTTATGTTCAATGAGTTTCTTTCCTTCGATCGACCAGATTTTTGTCGCCGCCGCATCCAAAAATGCACGGTCATGTGATACGAAAATAATGGTGCCCTTATAGTTCTTGATCTGATTAAGCAATATGTCTAAACTTTGCTGATCGAGGTGGTTCGTCGGTTCATCTAATAACAAAAGACCGCTTGAGGAGGAGAATCCTTTGGCAAGCCGGGCTTTCAGTTTTTCTCCGCCGCTTAATTGTGAAAAGGTGCGGGCGGGCACGTTCCATTTTTCTAACAGGGCTGCTTCTGCAGGCTCCGGTTGGCCGGAATCATAAGCTTCCGTTTCTTGTTCCACCATATATATGTTCACATCTTGCATCATCTGAATCTGTCCTTGTGACGGCGCTGTTTTATTGCAGATCATTTGCAGCAATAAAGATTTGCCGGCGCCGTTTTTGCCGATAACGCCGATAATGTCGCCCAGCTGAACGCTTGCGCTGATCTGTTCAAAAAGGGGCACACTGTTGATTTCATAACTGATGCCGCTTAATTTTAATATTTCTTTCATATGTCAATCCCTCGCTTTAAAGGGAGGACAAAAAAATCCTCCCAATTGATTTGGAAGGATTAGCCGTACCTGTGCATGATCAAATAAGCTATTTTCACATAGCTTTCGTATCGTATAGAAAATGGGCAGACTAATCCTATTTTTTCTAATTTGAAATATTTGATTTCAAACGGTCAAAATAAGATTAGTTAATCATTGTCCACCCATCGTCCCTTCGTATTTGTTACAAACAGTGTAGCACACACTTACCTGTAAGAGCAAAGGGTATTCGCCTTTTTATTCCAGATTCGAGGCTTCCCGCTCTTCTTCTAACACCGCATAATAATATTCATCCCACCAGTGATTTTCATGGGGGATGCATTTTTTGAAGAAACCTTCCCGTCTCATTCCGATCTTTTCCATCACCCGGTGCGAAGCCGTATTTTCCGGCTGGCATGTCGCAATGATTCGGTGTAATTTCATCTCGTTAAACCCGAATGCCAGCACGGCGCGTGCAGCCTCTGAAGCATATCCTTTGCCCTGATATTCCGGGTGAAACACCCAGCCGATTTCATACGTATGGTCGCCAAAATACTTAAAAAAAGCAATGTGGCCAATGACCGTTTTTTCATTCTTCAATAAAACGGGATACTTTTCAGCATGTTCACCGCTGTTTTCAATAACGAATTTCTTGGCGTCTTCTTCGGAAAAGACGCCTTCCGGTATATACTTCATGACCTCCGGATTTGACGTGTACTCATAAACGTCTTGCCAATCTTCCCGTTCAAATGTCCGGATCACGAGCCTGTCGGTTTTGATCTTCATTTTACATTCTCCCATCCAAAAGGTTTCATGCTAATACTTCGATCGAAAAGATGCAAAAACCTTTGAGCGGGGAAGGGCGATATAAAAAGCCTGCAGCTGTACACTGCAGGCGGTTATTTCTCATTCGCGGCGGCAGGCAGGTTAGTAAAGCCGAATTGTCCTCCGACAGCTTCTTTTACTTCATGAATAACGATAAATGATTTTGGATCAATTTTTTGAACGTGTTTTTTGATTTTCAGCAATTCGTTCTTTTTAATGACGACATAGATAATACGCTTGTCTTTGCTGCCGTAATACCCGTATCCGTAAAAAATCGTCGCCGCGTTGCCGTATTCGGACGTGATGGCTTTGGCGATCTCTTCGTATTGGTCGGACATAATGGTGAGAGCTTTTTTATTATGGAAACCCTCAATGACAATATCGACGATTTTGGCACACAGATAAACGAATATAAACGTATACAGCATATGATTGATGCCGATCGCTAAAACGGACGCGAAAATAATGACGCAATCCATATAAAACATGCTTTTGGAGATGTTAAAGCCCTTTGTGTAATTCAATAAATACGCCAAAAGCGTGGTTCCGCCGGTAGATCCGTCAGCGATAAAGATCAATGCCAGCCCTGCTCCCATCAGCAGAGCGCCGAATACAATCCCGAGCACCATGTCGTGCACGCCGAATGGAATAAAGCTGACGATGCTGAGAAAAACAGAAGTCATTCCCGTGCCGAGTATCGTATATAAAATTGTCTTTTTCGTTAAAAATTTATAAGCCAGCCCGATAAAAATCAAATTTACAACCAGAGTTGTAATGCTTGCAGGTATATGGAAAAGATAATATAAAACGAGAGCGATTCCCACGGTGCTGCCGTCCCCCAGATGATTCGGGATGACGAAAAATTCCACGGATGCCGCGATAAGAAAGGCTCCGGCCATAATCATCAGTATATCCTTGCAAATATTCTTCATGTGCAAACCTCCTCCGCAGTCAAAAATATATACAAAACAAAAACGCCTCAAAAATTATCCAGCAGAACTAAATAATTTTTAAGACGAATCATTCACAATCTCGTTTGTTCATTCAGTAAAGAATGATCAGCTTCAATATCGAAGATTATATAGACACCTTCACATCTTGTCAATGACGTAAAAATTGAATTTTCTATTGTATATATGAGGTTTGAATGAAATAAAAACAAGGAATTATATCAGAAGAGTTTTTACTTCTAATCTATTGATTAGAGAAATGGAATAAAGCAACAAAGAAGGGATGAGAACATTGGAACGAATTTTTATCAGTCCGGCTAAATATGTGCAGGGAAAAAACGCAATTGAAACGATCGGCGGACACCTTGAGGGCGTTGGTGAAAAAGCCATCGTCATTGCAGACAAAACCGTATGGGATATCGCGGGTCACAAAGTGACGGCTGAATTAAAGAAAAGCAGCATTTCGGCTGAAGAGGCGGTTTTCAACGGGGAAGCCTCCCAAGAAGAAATGAAAAGAATTGCGGGCATCGCAGAGAAAGCGGGCGCGTCCATTGTAATCGGAGTCGGCGGCGGTAAAACGCTTGATACGGCCAAAGCGGTATCAGATGAAATAAACGGCTACACTGTTATCGTGCCGACGGCCGCTTCGACGGATGCCCCGACAAGCGGGCTGTCTGTCGTGTATTCTGAACAAGGCGCGTTTGAAAATTATCGTTTCTACCATAAGAATCCTGATCTGGTTCTGGTCGATACGAAAATCGTTGCAGAAGCTCCGCCGCGCTTTTTAGCATCAGGGATTGCCGATGCGATGGCGACGTGGATAGAGGCGCGCAGTGTCATCGCCAATGGCGGTAAAACGATGGCAGGCGGAATTCCGACAATCGCCGGAGAGGCTATCGCGGAAAAATGTGAAGCGGTATTATTCAAATACGGCCGTCTCGCTTATGAGTCTGTAAAAGCGAAAGCCGTTACGCCCGCATTGGAAGCGGTAGTTGAAGCGAATACACTTCTGAGCGGACTGGGATTTGAAAGCGGAGGCTTGGCTGCGGCGCATGCCATTCACAACGGCTTCACCGCGCTTGAAGGAGAAATCCATCACTTAACCCACGGTGAAAAAGTGGCATTCGGCACGCTCGTTCAGTTGGCGCTGGAAAAACGTTCGCTTGAAGAAATTGAGCGGTATATCGCGTTTTATATCAGCTTGGGACTGCCAGTCACACTTGAAGACATCAAATTAAAAGACGCATCGAAAGAGGATATTATGAAAGTGGCAGAAGCCGCGACGATTGAGGAAGAAACGATTCATGCCGCTTTTGATGTGACGGCTGACGACGTGGCGGATGCTATTATAGCGGCCGACCAATACGCAAAAGCGTTTAAAGAAAAGCATGCGTAAACATTTTCATCGCGCGATTTGAAACCAGGGGCTGTGACGGCTCTTGGTTTTTTTATGTCTTTTTGCCCCGCTTGAAAACTTTTAAAAATAAAGAAAAAATTATGATACAATATACAAATGTTTTGAGAGACTAACAAAGGAAAGGTGGGAACGATATGCTGCATAATCCGACCGGCAAGGAGCGGCTTGCGCTGGCTTTTCTTCTCGGCATGCTTGCGATACTGGGGCCGCTGAATATAGATATGTATCTGCCGAGTTTCCCTGAAATCGCTGAAGATTTAAGCGCCCGCGCATCACTTGTCCAGCTCAGTTTAACCGCATGTCTGATCGGACTGACAATCGGACAGGTTGTTGTCGGCCCGTTAAGTGACGCGAAGGGAAGAAGAAAACCGTTATTACTATGTATTTTTTTATTTGCTTTGTTTTCTCTGTTTTGCGCGCTTGCACCGAACATTACAACATTAGTGATTGCCCGTTTTCTTCAAGGATTCACCGCTTCGGCGGGGCTCGTTCTGTCCCGTGCGATCGTCAGAGATGTGTTTACGGGAAGAGAGCTTTCTAAGTTTTTCTCGCTGCTGATGGTCATTACCGCCGTCGCGCCGATGGTGGCGCCGATGACGGGAGGCGCGATTTTACTGCTCCCGTTTGCATCATGGCATACGATTTTTCTCTTTTTAACCGTTATCGGGTTTTTGCTTGTTCTCATCATTGCGCTCAAGCTGACAGAAACCCTCCCGCCGGAAAAGCGGATTCCGAGTTCCATCGGAAATTCCGTGCGGACAATGGGAAGCCTGCTGAAAGACCGGTCATTTATCGGCTATGCGCTGACGGTCGGCTTTATTCACGGCGGGAGCTTTGCGTATGTTTCCGGGACGCCTTTTGTGTATCAGGATATTTACGGAGTCTCGCCGCAGGTATTCAGTATTTTATTCGGCATAAACGGTCTGGCGATCATTTCCGGAAGTTTTATCATCGGGCGTTTCGGCGGAATCATTCATGAAAAAAGCCTGCTGAGAATCGGCGTGATTACAGCGATGACGGCGACTGCCGTTCTGCTTGTCATGACGATCATTCACGGGCCGCTGGCGGCACTGGTGATTTCAATTTTTATTTATATGATTACGATCGGTATGACGCTGACAAGCACCTTTACATTGGCGATGGAAAAGCAGGGACACCGCGCGGGAAGCGCAAGCGCACTGCTCGGCATGCTTCCGCTTCTTCTCGGTTCCATCGTGTCGCCGCTTGTCGGAATGAATGAAGCGACGGCCGTCCCGATGGGGGCGATTATGTTTACGACATCCGTTATCGGTTCCATCGCTTTTTTCACCTTAACAACTAAACCGGAGAAAGCAAAAAAAGGAGTGAAATGATTCACTCCTTTTTTTGTTCCCGTTATTCATATGTCTTGAGCACGATCGCTGAATTATGCCCGCCAAAGCCGAATGAGTTGGAAAGGCCGATCGTTAACGATTGATGTCGCGGACCGTCTGATACATAGTCCAAATCACACGCCGAATCAGAGTTTTGCAGATTGATTGTCGGCGGGATGATGCCGTGTCTCAAGCTTTCTGTCAGAGCGATGGCTTCAACTCCGCCTGCCGCGCCAAGCATGTGGCCGAGCATTGATTTGTTTGCCGTGACCGGAATGTCATAGGCAAGCTCCCCGAATAATTTCTTGATGGCCAATGTTTCAGAGAGATCTCCGGCTTTTGTGCTTGTCGCATGGGCGCTTACGATATCAATGTCTTCCGCTGAAACGTTCGCCTTCTTCAAAGCGTTTTTCATCGCCAGGTAAGCGCCCGTTCCTTCCGGATGAGAGGCTACCATATGATAGGCATCCGAGCTCGCGCCGTAGCCGAGCACCTCACAGAGGATAGGGGCGTTTCGGCTGATTGCGCTATCCAATGATTCTAATACTAAGATGCCTGCGCCTTCACTCATGACAAATCCATCACGATCCGCGTCAAACGGCCGGCTTGCCGCGGCGGGATCTTCGTTTCTTGCTGAAAGGGCATGGGCATTGCCGAAGCTGGCCAGTGACAGATTGGTAATCGCCGCCTCCGCGCCCCCGGCAAACATGATATCCGCGTCATCATTCCGAATGGCGTTGAATGCTTCCCCGATCGACGTATTGCCGATGGAACACGCGGTCACAGGAGAAAGTGAGGGGCCGAGCGCGCCTAATCTGATGCTGATTTGAGCGGCGGCCGCATTTGAGATCATCATGGGGACAAGGCTCGGGCTCACTTTTCGTGCTCCCCGTTCATTTAAAGTATGAACATTCTCAATCAAAGTCGTGATGCCGCCGATTCCGGAGCCGACGTACACGCCGAGGCGTTCACGGTCAATCTGATCGAGCTGAATTCCGGAGCTTTCCAGCGCCTGTTCCGCTGCCGCTAAAGCAAACTGGCTGAAACGGTCAAGCCGTCTCGCTTCTTTTCTGCCCCATCTTTCTTCTGCGTCAAAATCGCGGACGGTGCCGGCTATTTTTGTCTTGGAGCCGGAGACATCAAAAGAATCTATGAAAGAAATTCCCGATTTTCCTTCCGTCAGGTGTTTCCAAAATGTATTTACATCATTGCCGAGAGGTGAAATCACTCCCATTCCGGTGATTACAACTCTTTTCATGGTCATTCCTCCTTCGGTATGTATTTATTGTAACTCGCAATTATCCTATTACAAGTTGTTGTTTATCCTAGTATAATGAATACCAGGGTAGGAGAGGAGAGATTCGGAATGATACCAGAAGGAAGACTCCAGGCTCTTTCAGAGTTTTTAAAAACGCAGCGGGCTAAAATTTCTCCGCAGATGGCCGGCCTGCCGACGGGTACGCGAAGAAGAACGCCGGGACTCAGAAGAGAAGAGGTCGCGCAATTAGCCGGCGTAAGCACCACGTGGTATACGTGGCTGGAGCAGGGCAGAGACATTAAAGTGTCGGCAGGTGTATTGGACGCCGTTTCCGATGCGTTGCAGCTGAATAAAGATGAAAGAAATTATTTGTACGCGCTTGCCATTGATGAGGGCGTGAAACAGCCGTTTACCGCAGAGGAAGAAGCGGTCATCAGCCCGTCCCTTTCAAAAATTTTGCAGGAACTCCGTTATTGTCCCACCATTATCTCGGACAGGCGGTGTCATATCGTAGGGTGGAACCAGGCGGCGGCTCACGTGTTTTTAGATTTTGAACAAATCCCCCCCGAAAAACGGAATCTCATTGAGCTATTGTTTTCAAGAAAAGAATTAAGAAGTCTAGCCGTGAACTGGGAGCACTTTGTGAAAGGTTTCATTGCCATTTTCAGAACGTATTACGGCCAATATGTAGCGGATACGTGGTATTCTCAGTTTATAGAAGAAATGGAGAAGACATATTCAGAGTTTCATACGTTGTGGAATGAGAGCGAAGTCAGCTCGGCTCCCGAAGTATTAATTGAGTTCCGCCACGCGAAGGCGGGAAAAATGGTCTTTAATCTGACTTCTTTTCAGGTTCAGGGCAACAGTGACCTGCGCTGCAGCGTCTATACGCCGGTAGATCATACCGAAACGGAAGCAAAGCTGAAAAAGCTCTTCGAAAACAGGTGAAAACAGAAAAAAACGGAAGGCCGCTGCCTTCCGTTCAGTTTAAAATAAAAGCATCAGACCGGCGATGGCCGGTGTTAAAAAGATAGCTGATTTCAGAATGACTTTCGGCACGAGATTGGTGAATTTCGCTCCGACATATGCGCCGCACATCGTTCCGATCAGCACTTTGACCAACAGCATATAGTCGACAAACCCTTCCGTCACATAACCGAGACCTCCGCCGACTGCAAGCGGGATAATGACTAGCATGGTGGTGCCGACCGACTGGCGGATGGATAAGCGCAAAAGAATCATTAAGCCGATTTGGATGAAAGGGGCGGAGCCGATGCCGAATGTTCCGGACAAGATTCCTGCGATGATACCGAGAACAACGGCTTTCACCCATATGTTCAGATTGCTTTGCGGTCCGGTGTCTTCTTGTGTTTCTTTTAAAATAAATAACCGGACTAAAATCAATAGAGCAGATAAAAACAGCATGCCCGCCGTCAAGTAATGCAGCAAATCTGCGGGGATAAGAGAAGTAAGTCTGGCCCCGAAAAAAGAACCGAATGCCGCAAAAACGCCGACGATGAGACCGATTTTCATCTGAATATTGCCTTCACGGTAGTGGCTGAAAGCCCCGGACAAACTTGTGAAAGCCATTCCGGCAAGGGAAGTGCCCAAAGCCGTGTGAATCGGGACGTGAAAAAGTATGGTTAAAAGTGCAATGACAAAGCCGGCTCCCCCCGCGCCGATAAACCCGAGAATAATCCCGAGCAGAAACATAACGAGTATAATAAGCACAATCTTCTCCTCCATTTAGATGCCTGATGACAATGTTTCGATCCGCTGTACCAGATGTTTAACGATCGACCGTTGTCCGTCGACCGTCGTTCAATATCTTTATGTTACCTCAAATTTAAAGTATTGGCAAGAAGCCGGAATGCTTTTATACAGCGCTCTGAAGCTCTTTGACCATCACTTTTTCCCCGTTTGAGTCCAGCTCTCCATTGAATCTAAAGCCGAATTTTTGATAAAGGCGCAGTGCGTGCACGTTATCTTCAAACAGGCTTAAATAAATCCGTCTGCAATCATATAATTGAGCGAGATAATGGATAAGGGCATCAAGCATCAGTCTGCCCAATCCCCGTCCCTGGTATCGTTCATCAATGAAAAAACGGTCAAGCCACACTCTGCCGTTTTTATTTTCTTCATCATATTCCGGAAACCAGCCGTACATGGCAAAGCCGACCAACTCCCCGTCAACATAAAGGCCGGCCGGCTGATAATGCCGGCAATCCTCAGCATCTTGTAAACACTCTTCCGCGGTTTCAATAAATAAAGCCTGGCTTTCACTTACATGAAGCGCCAGTATATCGGCACGGTTTTCTTCCGTCACTGCTCTGATTTCAATCGTCATCCTTCATACTCCTCTTCCGCTTTTTCTGAAGATCATCCAATGATCATCATAATGGATATGGTTGCCATATCGTCAAGGAGGTATTATGAGCGAAGACGTCAAAAAATACTTCATAACAGTTGAATTCATGTAAAAAAACAAACCCTGTTCCGTCTGCTTTCTCCGGCAGGGGGGAGAACCGGCCCCAGTCTCATCGGCGGAAAAACTGGGGTTTAATGAACCGGCAGCATTTTCTGTATTCGTGAAAACATAAAGATCGGCGGGTGATTGAAAATGGAGCCAAAATGGCTTGAATGGGCAAAACAGCTTCAATCCGCGGCGCAAGCGGGGCTGGCTTATTCCAAAGACATATATGATATTGAGAGATTTGAAGAAATAAGAAAAATAAGCGTGGATATCATGGCGCATCATACCGGGACCGGCAAAGAGATTATACAAGACGTCTTCGCAGGGGACAGCGGGTATCCCACTCCGAAAGTTGATGTCAGAGCGGCAGTTTTTAAAGATCAGAGCATATTAATGGTGAAAGAGAAAAGCGACGGCAGATGGGCGCTGCCGGGCGGGTGGGCCGATATCGGCATCTCTCCTGGCGAAGCCGCTGTCAAAGAAGTAAAGGAGGAGTCGGGAATCGACGTAAAGCCCGTTAAACTGTTAGCTGTAATGGATAAGAAATGCCATTCCCATCCGCCGTCCGCCGCCCACGTTTACAAAGTGTTTATCAAATGCGAGATCATCGGCGGCCGGCTCAGAGAGGGAACGGAAACAAGCGCGGCCGCTTTTTTTGCAGAAACGGAGCTGCCGCCGCTGTCTGAAGCCCGCAATACGGAAAGTCAGATTGAAAGGATGTTTGCATATCTCAAACATCCGGACGAACCCGTTTATTTTGATTAAGGCAGCAAGCAGGAAAAAGAGAGGAACTGGTTCAGAACCATTTCACTTATGAATGATCCGGCCTGTGATAGAGATGGTAAATCATCAGGCCGGGTTTTAAGAGTCTGCCTGTTTCGGTGTGGTCCGCCCTTAAAAAACCGTTTTTGAAAAATCGATAATCCTGCGGGCAATTTCTGTCGGTTTTTCCTCGGGGACGTAATGGCCGCAGCCTTTTACCTCAAATCCGCTGACTTCACGAATTGATTCTCTCCATGTGTCAAGCACGGGAAGGCCGGCTAAGTTCCCTTTTTCTCCCCACAGCAAAAGCGTGGGAACATCCAGTTTTTTCTGTGCTTCCTTTTCTGAACGATATCTCGGCAAATCAATGTGATAAGCGGCTCTGTAGTCGTTAAGCGCAGCTTGGACAGCGCCGGGCTGCTTCCAGGCGGCTAAGTACCGGTCCCAGGCGCCGTCTGATGTCAGCAGGTCAAAAAGCCCGTCACCTCTGCTTAATAAAAATCTAAGATATTCCTCTTCTTTTCCTCTTATTAATTCTTCCGGCAGATGGGGAACGACTTGAAATGTCCAGTGCCAGTATTTTTTTGCCGCTTCAGCTGCCGTCAGAGAATCATAGACGTATTCAGTCGGCATAATGTCAATGAGCACAAGGCCTGCCGCCAGCTCCGGAGCATCTAAAGCAAGCCGTCTTGCTACCCTGGCGCCTCTGTCATGCCCGGCAATTAACGCTTTTTGTATATGCAGGCGGCGCATCAGACCTTGTATATCGCTTGCCATCGTTTTGTTATCATAGCCGTTTATGCCGCCCGGCTTTTCAGAATCGCCGTAGCCCCTCAGATCAACAGCGATGACTCTGTGAGAAGCGGCAAGCGTCGGAATTACATAACGCCACGTCACCCAGCTTTGCGGAAAGCCGTGCAGGAGAATGACGGGGGGAGCCTCCTCCTTTCCCGCAAAGACGTAATGAAGGCGGATGCCATTTACCTCAATTGAATCATGGGTCACATGCTTTTCAAATTGTTCACGAAAAGAATCCATTTTCTCTCTCCTTATAAAATGTTATTTTTTTATTTGAGAAATAATAGCGGAAGTGACGTCTTCCGTTGAATGTTTTCCGCCGACGTCCGGGGTCAGGACGCCGCTGTTTGTGACCGTTTCAATTGATTGCAGGAGGAGATTGCCCAGCTCCTCTTCTCCGAATGAATCGAGCATTAATTTAGCCGTCCATATTTGGCCGATAGGGTTGGCAATCCCTTTTCCGACAATATCCGGAGCGGAGCCGTGAACAGGCTCAAACATGGAAGGGTATTTGCCGTTTACATTGATGTTGGCGGCGGGAGCGATCCCGATGCTTCCCATAATCGCCGCGCCGATATCTGTCAGCACATCTCCGAACAGGTTTGAAGCGACAATGACATCGAAGCGCTCTGGGTGAGTGACAAAAAAGGCCGCCAGTGCGTCAATATGCTGCGAGTCCGTTTCAATCCCGGCATACTCCTGGCTGACCTCTTTAAAGATGTCATCCCAAAACGGCATCGAGTGAACAATACCGTTGGATTTCGTCGCGCTTGTGACGTGTTTTTTCCGATTTGCCGCCAGTTCAAAGGCATACCGCATCACTCTTTCCGTTCCTCTGCGGGAAAAGACCGCGTTTTGAATGGCGATTTCGTCTTCGCCCTGATACATTCTGCCGCCGACAGAGCTGTACTCGCCCTCACTGTTTTCCCGGACGACCAGCAGATCAAAATCCTTAGGGTTAACGAGAGGGGACGTGATGCCCGGCAGCAGCTTCGCCGGCCGCACATTGATCACCTGTTCAAATTCCCGGCGTATCTTGATGAGCAGCCCCCACAGCGAAACATGGTCGGGGACGAGCTTTTGATTCCCTACCGCTCCTAAAAACAAAGCATCAAAGTGCTGTAACGTTTCTAATCCATCATCCGGCATCATGGTTCCGTGCTCCAAGTAATACTCGCAGCTCCACGGAAAAGAAGTAAAATCGAATGCCATGCCCCCATGTAATTCGGCGATTGCGTTCAACACCCGCTCCGCTTGCGGAACGACTTCTTTTCCCACACCGTCCCCCGGTATGCTGGCAATCTTGTATGTTTTCATATTCCATCCCCCCTGAATGAATTGTTTCGGTTTACGGCAGACCGTCGACCGTCGTTTGTTATAATTCCATATTACGCCACATTCGCTATGCTGACAAGCTCGGGAATGTTGCTTCCATAGATAAACTGTTATATGATCTTGGTAACAATAAGGCCTAAATTGTATGAAGAGGTAGGAAAGATGGATAACTTTAAATTAGATAAGCCAACCCCGTATTATCTGCAATTTTATTCCCAATTGAAAAAAATGATATTTGACGGGATTTTTAAACCGGGAGAACGGCTGAATGAAACACAGCTGGCCAAGGATTTCGGAGTCAGCCGGTCGCCGGTCAGAGAAGCGATGCGGCTCCTTGAAAAGGACGGACTTCTGACGGCAGACGATCGAAACGGCTTTGTCATCTATTCTTTATCCGTAAAGGATGTTGAAGAGATTTATCAAATCAGAATGTCACTTGAATCACTGGCGGTCGAACTCGTCATTGATGAAGCGGCTGAGAGTGAAATTGAACTCATCGAAAAACAGCTGCGGGAGACGGAAGAAGCCATCCATAAAGGCGTCAAAGAGACGGAGATTATTTCCTTGAATGAAACGTTTCATCAGCTCCTTGTGGAGTTCAGCCATAACAGTCAGCTGGCCAAGCTGCTTGAGCATGTCAATGTGCTGATTCATTTTTGCAGAGTCCTTAATTTTAAAGGGGATGACCGTGCGGAAGTGATCTTACATGAGCACCGGAAAGTCTTTGAAGAAATAAAAAAAGGCGACAAAACAAAAGCTGTGCACTATATGACGGAACATCTCAAGCACGATGCAGAACATCTGAAAGGCGTGCTGAAAGCACAAGAAACAGACGAATCATCACGATAGACAAGGCGAAAAGCCTTGTCCTTTTTTTTTGCGGTGTCATCAAACTGCAATAAAGACCTGACTGATGTTTCTTGCATGATTTTTTCTGCTCATTTATGATGGATATGGAAAAAGCGCAAAAAAGGCAAAGGAGTTTGAAAATGGCAAAACATATTCTCATGGTCAATTTTCCCGCAGAAGGACACGTAAACCCGACCCTCGGTATGACAAAGGCCTTCAGTGAACGGGGCGATCACGTTCATTATATCTCAACGGAAAAATACAAAAGCAGGCTGGAAGGAGTAGGGGCGGAGGTTCACCTTCACCGCGATCTGCTCAGAATGACACCCATTGATCCAGACAGCCCGTCCGGCATACTGCCATTCTTAAAAATTCATATCAAAACGTCACTGGAGATTTTACATATTGTGCAGCGTCTGGCTGAGGACATTCAATTCGACGCCGTCTATTATGATAAATTCGGTGCGGGAGAGCTGGTGAGAGATTATCTCAACATTCCCGGCATCTCTTCTTCAGCATCCTTCCTGCTCAACGAAGACGGCCTGAAAACCCTCCCGCTCCATCCGGAATCGGGCGTGCCGTTTCAGCCGGATAGGGAATGTGAAGAGCTGTTGGCTGAGATGAAAGACAAATACGGCGTTGCTCCTGACAGCCTGCTCCAATTTATGAACAACACGGGTGAACTGAACGTCGTCTATACAAGCAGATATTTTCAGCCCGAAAGCGAGACGTTCGGAGATGAGTATTTATTTATCAGTCCAAGTTTTCCGAAGAGAAAGGGGCACGCCGACTTCCCGATTGATTCTTTAAAGGATGAAAAAGTCATTTATATTTCAATGGGGACGGTACTCTGGGACACGGAAGCGTTTTTCAATCTGTGCATAGACGCGTTCTCAGATTTTGAAGGCAAGGTTGTCATCGCCGCCGGAGAAATAGCCGATCTGTCGAAAATCAAACAGGCGCCGGAAAACTTTATCATCGCTCCATACGTGCCGCAGCTTGAGGTGCTGGAGCAGGCTGACCTATTTGTTACACATGGCGGAATGAACAGTGTAAATGAAGGCATTCATTATCAAGTGCCGCTGGTTGTCATCCCGCATGATAAAGATCAGCCGATGATTGCACGCCGCCTGACTGAACTGAATGCCGGCTATACAGTGCAAAAAGATGAATTAAGCGCTGAAAAGTTAAAGCTTGCTGCAGAAGAAGTGCTGCATAACCGGAAATATAAACAAGGCATTCAAGCCATTAACGAAAGCTTTAAAGAATGCATGGACATGAAAGATGTTCTGGCCCGGATCGACCGGTTTATTGAACAAAAAAAATAATACACGAAAAAAGCCTGTTTCCGCTGTAAAAAGGGAAACAGGCTTTTTATAAAGACTCTTAGATGATGTGATGCTCTTCATTTGCGAGTTTGATAAGAGTCAGAAGAGATTCTGCCTCACGTGCGCCGAGTGTTTTTTCCAGACGGTCTTTTTCAAAGATCTGCTGGCCGAAAACATTCACGGACGCCTGATCTACTGTCGCGTGCCAGTCCTTTTGTGAATGATTCTCAGAAAAAGAGAAGACAAACACAGCAAAGACCGCTATAAGCATCGCCTTAACCCAAAATTTTTGCCGGTTTCCTGCTGTTGACATAGGCCGCCTCCTAAACGATTGTTTTACAGTATTAGATCATATATGAGCTGTTTTTAATAGAGTAAAGAAGTATTATTTTCAGGTAGTTCAAATGGTATGGAGAACAGCCGGATGCACGCGGGTCAGGCTGATGCGCCAATTCATAGTTTGTTCATATTTTATTAAAAGTTTATCCAACCCTGTCCTTTACAGTAGGTATAACCACAAACCTACTGCTGAAAGGGGCCTGAAAATGCATATTCATTTGATGAACAAAAACCAGTTTGAGAGTGATTTGGAGGCTGCAGGATTCAGCCGTCAGGCAGATGATATTATCGGCAAAATGAAAGAGTACGTAACGGAATGCGCGGCTTCATCCGAACGGTTCCTGATTGAAATTCAAACCGTCATGAACGAATACAAAGCTGTCGTCTGTGCGATGTTTTCAACTATGGAAATTGCCGGGGCCAAAAAAGATGAGAAGCATGTTGAATTCGAAGCCTGTACTGTATTGTGTGAATAAAAGATTGTCATAAAAACTCCGCGGCTTCTGATTATCATCGTATATTTACCGACTTGTGCCGTTTAAGGGAGAATATTGAAACTCATATAAAAGCCATTCGTATAAAAGAGAGATACAGTTTTTATATGGGGGGATCATAATGAAGGATAAGAAAAAACAAGCTTTTGAACAGCTTTTCAGCACTTTAGACGGAAGGCATGAAATAAACGGAGCTGTTTTAGCGGCAGAAAACGGCCGCATTTTATATCAGGGTTCATTCGGCACTGCAGAACTGGAAACAAACAGGATGCTGAATGACCGCTCTGTCTTTGAATTGGCCTCAGTATCGAAGCCGTTTACTGCTCTCGGAATTATGAAGTTAGAGCAGCAGGGGAAGCTGCGGTATGACGATATGATAGAGCGGTGGCTTCCTGATTTTCCTTATCCGGGCATTACCATTCGGCATTTACTTCATCATACGTCAGGATTGCCGGATTATATGGAGCTGTTCTTAACACATTGGGACCGGGACAGAATTGCAGTGAATCAAGATGTGATCGATATGCTTAAGCAGCATAAACCGGATGCTTATTTCCCGCCGGGTAAGGGGTGGCTTTACAGTAATACGGGGTATGTTGTGTTAGCGGTTATGATTGAAATTGTATCAGGCATGAGTTTTGCTGCATTTATGAAGCAAGCTGTATTTCATCCGCTCCGTATGAACGATACGCGGGTTTATAACAGAAGGCTGAGTAAAGAAAACATCCCGAACTATGCATATGGCTATGTCTATGATGTGCATTCCGGAGAGTATGTCCTGCCTGATGAACTTGAGGAAACCGATTATGTCGTCTTCCTTGACGGCATTCAAGGTGACGGAACCGTTAACTCCGCGATAAGAGATTTATATCTGTTTGATCAGGCTCTTTATACGGAAGAAATCATCAGCAAAGAGACGAAAGACCAAGCTTTTACACCTGGCTATTGGAATGAAGAAGAGCACTTCGGGTATGGATTTGGCTGGATGATTCAAAACAGCCCCCAAAAAGGGAAGGTTGTCAGTCACGACGGAGGCTGGCCGGGCTATTCAACTCTGATGATCCGTTATATTGACCACAATAAAACACTGATCTATCTCAGCAATATGGAACAACCGTATCAATTTGAACAAGCTGTGATTGCCGCGGCCGTAAACATCTTATTTGATCAGCCATACGTGATTCCGAAACGTCCGGCGGATCAGAAAAAAGCAGATATCGATCCTGCGATTTACAGCAGATTTACCGGTGATTACTCATTTCAGGATGATACACATGCATCGGTGGCGGTAAAAGAAAATCGATTGTATCTTACTATAGACGGGCAGACACCATTCGAATTATTCCCAATGACGGAAACCCGTTATTTTGTCAGGGCACTGCCGCTTGAAATTGAATTTGTCGATGATAAAGCCCAGGCGGCCTCACATTTCGTTTTATATCAAGACGGCACAGAAGAAACCGCTTTGCGAATAGACTGAGTGACATACAAAAAAACCGCCGTCCTGAGAAGACGGCGGTTAATAGAAAAGTCAAACCCCTTTGATGACGCGAAATTTCCTTTTCGGCTCTGACATAAAGATAGAAGAAAAAATCATAGCTCCGAGCATGGTGATGTATTCCATATAAAGTGAAACCTCTGCCAAAATCAAACCTGCAACCATTAAAACAGCGCCTAATACCACCGCAAAAACCTTCGTTTTCATGATGAGTTCCCCCTATTATCTGATAATTGAATTATACTGCATTTCCATTAATGTGTACATTTTGTGAACAATTTCACCTGACGAAAGGCAATGAAGAGAGATTTGAAGAATTAGGAGAGGTGACCGGCTGCAATTCATCTTTTGTTTTACTGACGAACCGAAAGGGAAAAGTAAAAAATCAAAAAGGCAAAGGAGTTCTTGAAATGAAAGCAAGATTATTTTTATTCAGCATGTTTCTCCTCATTCCCGTCCTGGCGCTTGCCGGATGCAACAGCCAATCTTCAGGAGGAAGCGAAAAAGCGAAAGACAAAGAAACGCACGCTCACGAAGACATGAATCACTCAGGTTCATCCGAGGTGCCGAAAGGTTTAAAGAAGGCCGAAAATCCGACTTATAAAGTCGGCAGTGACGTCATGATTTTAGCTTCTCATATGAAGGGCATGAAAAATGCGCAAGGAACCGTAACAGGTGCTTATGATACAACGGTTTACAGTGTATCTTACACGCCGACAACTGGAGGAAAGCGCGTTAAAGATCATAAATGGGTCATACAGGAAGAATTAAAGGGCGCCGGTGATAAGACGTTAAAGCCGGGTGACAAGGCCGTCATCGAGGCATCCCATATGAAAGGCATGAAGGGTGCCGAAGCCGTTATTGATTCAGCCAAAAAGACAACCGTTTATATGGTCGACTATACACCGACGGACGGCGGCCAAAAAGTAACGAACCATAAATGGGTGACAGAAGACGAGCTTTCCGCCGCAAAATAAAAAAAGACCGCAAAAGCCGAAGGAACTCCTTCGGCTTTTTTGCGGTCTCACACTTATGCGGATTTTCTTTTCAAAGCGGGTCTCGTTAAAGAAAACACAGCTAACGCGACAGCGATAATGACAATCAAACCGCCGCACCAGGCGGTTGCTGTGACAGAACCCGTTTGTCTGATCACGCCGCCGCCGATGGCTGACCCGAGCGCAATGCCGATTTGCAAAGCGGATGTATTGAAGCTTTGCTGAATATCGGAAGACTCAGGCGCAATTTTGATCAAATAACTTTGCTGCGCCGGCGCAAGGCTCCAGCTGAGCAATCCCCAGATCACCATCGCAGGCAGGAAAATAATTAAAGAAACCGTTGACAGCGGAAGGATAAACAGGATCAAAGCGAAAGAAACAGTCACAAGCATGATGCTTTTAAATGATCCCAAACGGTCATACAGCCAGCCGCCGAACGGTCCGCCGCATACCGCTGACAGGCCGAACAAAAAGTAGCATACACTGACCCAAACGGAACTCAAATGAAGCGTTGTTTCCAAAAAAGGCGCAAAGTAGGCATAGAGTGTGTAATGCCCAGCCAGTGTAAACAAGGTGACAAGATGTGCGCTGGCAATTTTGGCGTTCCAGACCGTCTTGATCTGCTCACGAAACGGAATCATTTTTTCAGCAGGTATTTTTTCAAAAAAGACGCTGATAATCAGCATGGAAACAAGAGATAATACGCCGATTCCCAAAAACAGAACGCGCCATCCGAAAGCATTGCTGATGATAATGCCGACAGGCACGCCTAAAGCGATTGCGGAGCTGAAGCCCATGAAAATGATGCCGATCGCCCGCGCTCTGTATTCCGGCGCTACGATTTTAGGGGCAATCGTTAAAGAAAGGACGACAATCAGTCCCGTACTCATGGAAGCGAGCACCCGTGACACCATCAGCACGGCGAAATTAGGACTGAAATAAGCGACCAGATTACTCAGGAAGAAAACAAAAAGTGCGATTAAATAAAGCCGCTTTCGTTCAGCTTTTGCCGTCACTGCCAAAAGCAGCGGGCCGGATACCGCGTAACCGAGCGCAAATACGCTGATCAGCTGCCCCGCGCTGACGATGGATATATCTAAGTCGGAAGCGATTTGCGGAAGAATACCGCCCACAATTAACTCAACCAATCCGACTGCAATAGTAGATGCTGCAAGCAGAAATACTTTGAAATTCATGTACAGATACTCCTTTTTTTATTTTTTAGAAAATAAAAAATCCTGATTACAAAAAGTGTGCGGGACAATTTTTTGTAATCAGGATTTTACGGTTCCTGGTAGACACCCTCAAACCATATCATTGAGGTTATACAATGTATACAATATTCGTTTGTGTCCGTTTCTGCAAAGAATTCTACCATAATAGTGAGAGAGATTCCATAGAAAATTCGAGGAAATCCTTTCAATTTCAATAGCGGGTCATTGATGAAGCAGAAAAAAATTTATGATAACCGTAAGGAGTCTATACAGATCAAACATTACACAGCCGGAGGAAACCGATGAATAAATACGAAAAAATCGCCGCCGCCATGACAAGTTCGTCGTAACGTCAGTCAATTTAAAACGTTCATAAAGCGCCGAAGGGTGAGAGAAATCTCACTTTTTTTCGTTCCGGCTGATTTACATCTTCGCTTCATTTATGTTATATTACCCAATGATAGAATCATCCTACAAATTACAGAGGTGTTTTGATGGAGATATCCAAAACAAGCAGACTGTCGCTCGTAGAACAAGTGGTGGCGCAAATTGAATCGTTAATACAATCGGATAAATGGCCGGTCGGGACGCGCATTCCCCCTGAGCTGGATTTAATGAAGCAATTTGATGTGAGCCGAAACACATTACGTGAGGCCATTCGGGCGCTCGTACATGCCGGCCTTCTTCAGACTAGGCAGGGGAGCGGTACGTATGTCAGCTCATCCAGTGTCCTCGGCGCGGCATTTTACCGCCATATTAAAAAATCAAATTTGCTTGAAACATTAGAAGTCAGATACGCACTTGAGAGAGAAGCTGCACGATTGGCGGCCCAAAGGCGTAATGACGAAGACCTGAAAGCACTGAAGGCATGCTTAGATGAATGTGAAGCGGCCTTGCAAAATGAAGATCGAAAACGGTATGCCGAAGCTGACATTAAACTGCACAAAACAATTGTACAGGCGGCCCATAACAATATGCTTTCTGATCTGTACGAGCATATGACGGATGCGCTTTGTGCGTCAGTCCATAATCTCTTGGAAATCACCCCTGCTATCCGGATCCATACCCAGCTTGCCGCTGCGATTGCCGGACAGAAACCGGATGAGGCCATGGAGGCCGTCAACCAATACATCACAGTATTTAAAGATACAATACACATGGAGGATGAACATGAAAATTGAAGACGAACATCAAATTCTGCAAGCAAGTCAGCGTAAAAAACTGATATTGCTGGTTATCGGAGTCATATTGATAGGGGCCAACCTCAGAGCGCCTCTGACATCGGTCGGACCGCTCGTTTCCTCAATTCGGGACAGCCTCGGAATGACCAATGCGGCTGCCGGCACCATTACGACAGTGCCGCTTTTGGCCTTTGCATGTCTGTCGCCGTTTGTTCCTTTATTGTCCCGGCGCTTCGGGACCGAGATTGTCTTACTGTCATCATTAATTGTCCTGACAGCCGGAACGCTGCTGCGCTCCATCGCAGGGATCGGCACTCTCTTTTTCGGAACGATCCTGTTAGGATTGTCGATCGCCGTATGCAACGTCCTGCTGCCGGGTCTCATTAAACATAAGTTTCCCGGAAATTTAGGCGTCATGACCGGCGTCTACTCGGTTTCTATGAATCTGTGCGGCGCGATTGCATCCGGCATCAGCGTGCCGATCGCCTCTTCAGCGGGGTTAGGCTGGAAAGGCGCGCTCGGCTGCTGGGCTATCCTTTCTTTCATTGCGTTCGTCATGTGGATTCCGCAAATGCGAGGACGCGAATTGCCCGTCCGCACGACTGGGACAAACGGAGAGAAGAAAAGCAGTCTGCTGCGGTCTCCGCTGGCGTGGAAGGTGACGTTGTTCATGGGGCTGCAATCCCTTATTTTTTACACCGTCATCGCTTGGCTGCCGGAAATTCTTCAGCAGAATGGACTCAGCTCAAGTAAGGCGGGATGGATGCTTTCATTAATGCAATTCTCAGTCCTGCCGATTACTTTTATCGTGCCGATCGCTGCCGCTAAAATGAAAAACCAGCGCGCACTCGCCGGCCTGACGGCTTTATTTTTCCTTATCGGGATTGCCGGCGTTCTTTTCGGAAGCCCGGCTCTCACTCCGCTATGGGTCATTTTGATCGGAATTGCGGGAGGCTGTGCGTTCAGTCTGGCAATGATGTTCTTCAGCCTGCGGACCCGCCATGTCCATGAAGCCGCGGCGCTTTCGGGAATGGCCCAGTCATTCGGATATTTGCTTGCAGCGTTCGGACCGCTCGTATTCGGCCTGCTGCATGATATCACGCACGGCTGGACGGTTCCGTTATTCATGCTGATCGCGGTCTCCGTCCTGATTTTCATTTTCGGTGTCGGAGCGGGAAAAGCGGAACAGATCAAAACAGCATAAAAAAACAAAGGGCCCGCTTAGGGCCCTTTGTTTTTTATTTGAAAAGCTGTCTCCGGACATCACGTTGTCAGTTTCAAACCGATGACACCGATGAGGATAAGCCCCAGAGACACCAATTGTGACAGATTGAATTTTTCTTTAAACCAAAGTATGCCCACGGCTGATACGCCGATGCTTCCCATCCCGGTCCAAGCCGCATACGCGACACCTGTGGGAAGAACCTGCATCGCTCCTGAAAGGCAAAAGAATGAAAGCATAAAGCCTGTTACCATGACAATCAGCGGCCACTTTTTTTTAAAACCGTCAATATGTTTCATGGCAACGGCCGCTACAACTTCCTCCGCTCCGGCAATAAATAACAGCAGCCAAGCCATTAATGTTCACCCCTTGTTTCAGTTTCTTTCGTAAATACCTTCATTCCTAAAATACCGGACAACAGCAGAGCCAAAAAGAAGATTTGCCCGATTGAAAAAGGCTCTCCTAAAATGACGCCCGTTACATATGTGCCGACGGTGCCTATTCCGACAAAAACGGTGTATGCGGCAGCCATCGGTATTTTTTTATAAGAACGAATCAACATCAGGAAGCTGACGGCAATCAGCAGGAAAATACCGATCCAATCAATGAGCGAGTCCGCATGTTTCAGAGCGGACGCCCAAACCACTTCTAACAGTCCGGCTATCAGTACAAGCAGCCAATACATTTACAGTCACCTCAATTATGAATGAATGTCAGTCATTTTTAGGGCGGTCAAAAATGATCGGTCTCTGCCAATCATTTCTGTAAGCTTCTTTTGAGAAAGCTGAATATTTCTTTTTTATATACTTCGAGATCAACATCCTGTTCACAGCCGATATAAAACCGTTCAGCCGCGTTCTCGACAACATTGATAATCGTTCTGGCCGTCCATCTGACATGAATGCCGCTGATGACCTCACCCTGCTCAATGGCCGTATTGATGACGCCTTCCAGCCAGGAATAATAAGGCTGATAAATGGCCTCCCATTTTTCCATTGAGTGATCGATGGCAAGACCGGAATAACAGAGGACGATAATATCTTTATGAAGCCGGGTGATGTGAAATGTCTCATCAACCAAAATGTCCAGCACCGTCCAAAAATCTTCAGTGCCGTCCGTTTTCCCTTTGATTCTGTCCAGCGTATGATCAAGCAGGTTTTCTGCAATCGCTGATATGAGGGCGTTTTTAGAAGAAAAATATAAGTAAAACGTCCCTTGGGCCGTTCCGGCTTTTTTGACGATTTCTGAGATGGATGCTTTGTCTAATCCTTTTTCAGAAATGACTTCAATCGCGGCTTGCAGGATCTTTTCATATTTTCCCGAGCTTTGTTTTGCCAATAGAGGGGTTCCTCCTTTTATGAATGACTGTCATTCATTTTATCGTATTTTCGCTTTTTTGTCATCCTTAAAAATAAAAAGACCGGAAAGAAGATCATGCTTCTTTCCGGCGTTCATCATTTATCACTGTCGATCATAGCCTTCGGCAGTCCCGTATATTTTGCCCAGTAATAAATACCGAGCGAACCGATGGCGATCAGAATCAGGTCAAGCGGATTGCTGATAATGCCCAATCCGTGGCCGAACGAGCCGAGATAGGAGAAAATCAGCATCATCACATAAAAGCCGACGATCCACCAGGCTGATTTCAGCTGCTGCCGTATGCTGACATCATCTTTGGGAGCATATTTACTGAAACAGAGGTAGATCAGAAACATGACAATTTGAGAACCGAGAAGCCAGGATACGGTGCGCCATCCGGACCAATATACAATATAAGAGGTAAAAATAAACGACAGCGGCCCGATGATGCTCATCCCTTTTAAATAAAACGGTCTGTTAATATCCTTCGCGTTCACCCTCAGCGCCGCTGAAGAAATCGGCGCAATCGCATAAGACAGAATCAATGCGACGGAGCACACGTTCACAAGAGCGTTCCAAGAAGGGAACGGCAGCGTCCAAAAAACAGCCAGACCGAACGAAAGCCAAAGGGAGGCACGCGGTGTCCCGGTTTCTTTATTGACTTTAGAAAAGATGCTGAATAAAGTTCCGTTTCTGGCCCAGGCGTAGACGAGACGTGAAGTCGTATTCATAAAGATATTACCGTTACCGCCCGGTGATAAAATCGCATCTAAAATAACCAATGTCGCCAGCCACCCTAATCCGAGCAAAACGGCGATATCTTTGAACGGAAGAGAGAATTCAGTCCCGATAGCCGGCCATCCGTGCTTCAGGGTATCCGCCGGAATCGCCCCGATAAAAGTGAGCTGCAGCACGGTGTAAATAATAGTAGAAACGATAATACAGACAATCAATGCGATCGGAATGTTCCGCTTCGGATTCTGCACTTCACTTGCGACAGCCACAATCGGGTGCAGCCCAAGATAGGCGAACATGACACCGCCGGTAGAAATCGCGGCCTGAATTCCGGTGAAACCAAAAGGCGCAAATCCGTGAACGGTCATATTGCCCGGGTGAAAATGAAAAATCAGTACTATAATAACCGTAATCGGAACGACATATTTAAAAATCGAAATAATGAAGTTTGCTTTTGCAAAGGTTTTGACACTCCAGTAATTGAGGAGGAAGAACATGCAGAGCAGCGCAAATTGCAATATCCACCCGGCAATTGTCGGTGAGTCAGAACCTTTCACGGTCAACCCGGGAAACCAATATGCCACGTATTGGCGGACTGCCGTGACTTCTATAGAAATAAGGCTCGTGTAGGCCACAATGGTGACAAAGGAAATTAAATATCCGACCAGGTGTCCGTGTGAATATACGGGATACCGGATAATTCCCCCGGTCCGCGGCAGCGCGGCGCCTAGTTCCGCATAAACTAAGCCGATCAATAAGATGATTCCCCCGCCGATCAGCCAGGAAAAAACGCCTGATGGGCCTGCTTTAGAGGCGACGTTACTGACGGCAAACAGCCATGCTGAACCGAATATGGCTCCCATGCCGATTAAAATAAGATCAAAAAGTGACATAGATTTCTGGAAGTTTCCTTGCTTAGACATTCGCTGCCTCCTTATAAGACATGTTCTATTTACATAATTCCCATTATCATTCGAACATACCCAGCCGGCCGGCTGGAAAATTAGGACAGCTTTATATGCTGAAGTATGTACAGCAGTATGCTCAAATCATAATGGAGTGACTTGATACGGCCGCATGTCAAGATCTCCCCGCTTATATTCCCCGTTTTGCTCACGTTCAAACCTTACATCTATAAAAATAAAAAAACGCCCGAAGCAGGCGTTTTTTATTACAAGTTCATATCTTTCAGTCCGGGGCTGTGCTCATTCGGAAGCTCAGGAAGTTCCGGCACAGGGAACCCTTTAGGCGGCTCAGACACACTTAATTCGCCGCCGTTTCGGCTCGGCGTCTGTCCTTGCAGAATTTCTCCGATCCGTGTCGAATCCAGTCTGAAATTAAATTGGGTATTGTGATATCCCATCTCAACGAATTTACGGCACTCCGGATATTTCTCAATGTCATAATTCGGCACGGGGAATAATTTTCCCCATTCAACACCCAGTGTTTCCAGCGCTTTTGTAAAAGCATTTTGATGAGCATTGTCACGGACAATCAGGAAACCGAGTGTTTCTCTGAACGTCTGATTAGAACTCATTTCATAAATGCGCGTTTTTTGCAGCACGCCGGTTGATTCCAGCACGACATTGTCCAATAAGTCGGCAATCAGATTCCCGTGATTGTAGACCCAAGGGCCATTCCATGGATTGCCGCTTGCATCTGCAGGCAGAGAACTTTGCGCCCCGATAATATAATGGTGCGGATTGGCATGCTTCACTGCTTCGTCAATCGGCGCCTGATCTGAAGCCTGATTTCCGGGGCCCTCCGCCCCGCTTTCATCGAGCAGCGCATTAATCGTATGCTGGACGAGCTCAACGTGTGCAATTTCTTCTAAAAATACGCCCCGAAGCAGGTCGCGGAACTGCTTTTCTTTTCCCCTGAAATTAGAGCTTTGGAAAAAGTATTGCATCATCGTCCGCATTTCTCCGTAGTGCCCGCCTAAAATTTCCTGAAGCACCTTGGCGGCGGCCGGATCCGGCTTGTCCGGCTTAATGATATTGATCAGTTCTTCTTTGTAATAATACATGAACAGCGCCCCCTGAAATCAGTTTTCGGTTCTTCTGTTCGTGTCTTAGCAAAGTCGGTTTTTATGTATCGGCAGCAAAAAAGGACGGAAAGTGTGTCCCGTCCTTTTGCGTTAAGCCTCGACCGCCCCGCGGAGCTTCGTGTTCACAAGCCCGTTCCATCCTTGGTCCATCGTACTGTGAATCTCCGAGCTTTTCCGATTGACTTTATTGATGACGGCATCCGGCTCTTTCCATCCGCCGTGAATGAGAGTGAATTCCGTATCTCCGCTTTCCGTTTCTTTCAAGATAAAAGAAACGATCCAGCCTTCCGTATCCCATGAAAAAGAAAGGCGGTACGGCGCTTCGATATCCAGCACCTTGCACGGAGACGGACCGAATGGAGATTCCAGCTGAAAATCACTGTCTTCTTGAGGCGTGAAATCATTCGGCATAAACCAGAGAGACAGTCCGTCCGCAGTGGAGACCGTATCCCAGACCACTTGCAGCGGCGCCTTGAAAACGGCGGTATGAATAATGTCCGGTAATGTTTGATTACTGCTGTTGTTATTTTTGTTATCATTGTTTTGTTTATCAGACATGCTGCTAACCACTCTTTCGCTGTTTTTTCTTTTGATCATACTACACGGGGCAGGACATTTGAAAACAAATCAAACTTAGTTTATGCTTTTTCAAAGCCATTCAATACATTTTAAGGAGACGTAGTGATGACAGATCAATTTAAAGCGTTAGTAGTCGATCAACGTGAAGACCGGTTTTCAGTCAGCGTACAGGAGCTCGCAGTTCAGGACCTTCCCGAGGGTGAAGTGCTGATTAAAGTTTGCTATTCAGGCGTGAATTACAAAGACAGCTTGGCTGCCATTCCTGACGGCAAGATCGTAACCTCGTATCCTTTCGTGCCGGGAATTGATTTAGCGGGAATCGTCGTTTCCTCAGATGACGCCCGTTTTAAAGAAGGGGACAAAGTCATTGCGACAAGCTACGGCATAGGCGTTTCCCACTTTGGCGGCTACAGCGGGATGGCCCGCATTCCTGCAGATTGGATCGTGCCGCTGCCTGAAGGTCTGACTCTTAAAGAAGCCATGACGATCGGAACCGCCGGCTTTACGGCCGCATTGTCCGTTCAGCGTCTTGAGGAAAACCATGCCGCCCCTGAAAAAGGGAAAGTGCTGGTGACGGGAGCAACAGGAGGCGTCGGAAGCTTTGCGGTTTCCATTCTTTCTGCATTAGGCTATGACGTAGAGGCCAGTACGGGAAAAGAAGAAGAAAGCGGCTATCTGAAGAGTCTCGGTGCGAAATCGGTTATTCACCGTGACGAAGTTTACAACGGCACGTTAAAACCGATGCAAAAACAAAAATGGGCCGCGGCCGTCGATCCGGTCGGAGGTGAGCCGCTTGCTTCAGTTCTCAGCCAGATTCAGTACGGCGGAGCAGTTGCAGTGAGCGGACTGACAGCGGGAACGAAACTCCCGGCTACGGTCTTCCCGTTTATATTGCGCGGCGTCAGCCTCCTGGGAATTGATTCAGTATCCTGTCCGATGGAGACAAGAAAGAAAACATGGCAGCGTCTGGCTGAAGATTTCAAGCCAGCGGATCTCGAGGCCTTTATTCAAAAGGAAATTACACTTGAGGAACTGCCGGACACGCTCCCTGCTCTCTTAAAAGGAAAAGCGAGAGGGAGAACGATCGTTAAACTGAACGAAGAATAAACAAAAACCCCCGATCAGCAGTTGGGGGTTTTTTCATTATATAATCATTTATTGATTAAAACTGAGATGATTATTGAGTATATTCTGAAAGTGAGATGATTTTAAACAAATATTGATTATGTGTAGATCATATTTAGAAAAGTTTTGAAATTATCTGAAATATTTATTGACTGAAAGCGCTTTTAAAATTAAGATAATAACATAAGTGCTAATAATATCATTACAACTTAACTAAAAAATAACTATAAAGTAACAATTCGACGAAAGGAGAGAGCGAATATAAATGATAAATGATGACGCTTTCGAGTGATTTTTTATATAGAAGCTGTTTTGAATTGTCGAAACGTGGGTAAGACATTATAGGCGTAAATATAGATAACTGAATATTCGGTTTAAATCTCTGTATAAAAACTGGGAGGATTTGAAGATGAATAAAAATAGCAGCCAGTATTCATTTTTGAGAACCATCATTTTAGTATCGACGTTCGGGGGGCTTCTTTTCGGTTACGATACAGGTGTAATTAATGGAGCGCTTCCTTTTATGGCGAAAGCTGACCAGCTTAATCTTACGGCCCTGACTGAAGGCATGGTGGCAAGCTCCCTTCTCTTGGGGGCTGCGATCGGCGCAGTTTTCGGAGGGCGGCTGTCAGACTATAACGGCAGACGTAAAAATATCCTTTTCCTTGCCGTTTTGTTCTTTGCGGCGACGCTGGGATGTACACTGGCGCCTAACGTATCGGTTATGATTATCTCTCGTTTTCTGCTGGGGCTTGCTGTCGGGGGAGCTTCCGTGACAGTTCCGGCATACTTGGCTGAAATGTCGCCGGCGGAAAGCCGGGGGAGAATGGTTACCCAAAATGAACTGATGATTGTAACGGGCCAGCTGCTTGCCTTCACGTGTAATGCCATCATCGGCAATGTGCTCGGTGATACGTCCCACGCTTGGCGTTACATGCTCGTTATCGCGGCTCTTCCGGCGGTATTCTTGTTTTTCGGTATGCTGAAAGTTCCCGAAAGTCCGCGCTGGTTGGTTTCTAAAGGAAGAAAAGAAGATGCTTTGCGCGTTCTCCGGCGAATACGGAATGACGAGAAAGCAAAGTCAGAACTCGCCGAGATTGAATCTGCTTTTCATAAGGAAGCGGAGATGGAGCAGGCGACATTTAAGGACCTTGCCGTTCCGTGGGTGCGCCGCATTGTGTTTATCGGAATCGGAATTGCTGTAGTGCAGCAGCTCACCGGCGTAAATTCAATTATGTACTATGGAACTCAAATACTAAAAGATGCCGGCTTCGAAACAAAAGCTGCATTGATCGGCAATATCGCTAACGGTGTGATTTCCGTGCTTGCGACTTTTGTAGGCATATGGCTTCTCGGCAGAGTCGGCCGGCGCCCGATGCTGATGACGGGGCTGATCGGAACGACTGCCGTGCTGCTGCTGATCGGCATTTTATCTGTCGTGCTGAAAGGATCCCCTTCACTTCCTTATGTAGTTCTTGGGTTAACCGTCACTTTCCTTGCGTTTCAGCAGGGAGCGGTTTCTCCTGTGACCTGGCTGATGCTGTCGGAGATATTCCCGCTTCGATTGCGGGGGCTTGGTATGGGAGTCACTGTCTTCTGTCTTTGGATCGCGAACTTCCTTGTCGGTTTAACTTTCCCGGTTCTGCTCGCAAACATCGGACTGTCAGCAACCTTCTTTATTTTTGTTCTGTTAGGAATAGCGTCCGTCATATTCGTGAAAAGGTTCCTGCCGGAAACAAAAGGTCTGTCGCTTGAACAGCTTGAACAAAACTTCCGTACTTATGAAAAACCAGAGCGAAAAAGTGCAGAGGTCAAGGTGAGCGGGTAATCAAGAGAGATGCAGGGTTCTTAGGAATCCTGTTTTTTATTTTCTATATATATAGAAGGAAGTAATAAGTGAGAAAAAACTTTTGTAAAAGTGTTGACGCGATTTAAGGGGCATGGTATATTATTAAACGTCGCTGATGAACAAAGCGATCACGCTAAAAGAGAAAATGAGCTTTTGAAAAAAGACTTTACAAATTCTCAGAAACGTGTATAATAAATGAGGTTGAGAAAACAACTTCGAAAAGAAATAAAAAAACACTTGACATCATCACTGATTGATAGTATGATAGTTAAGTCGCCTGATAAGCGCCCGTAGCTCAATTGGATAGAGCGTTTGACTACGGATCAAAAGGTTAGGGGTTCGACTCCTCTCGGGCGCGCCAATTTAAAATGCGGGTGTAGTTTAGTGGTAAAACCTCAGCCTTCCAAGCTGATGTCGTGAGTTCGATTCTCATCACCCGCTCCATTATAATGATCTTTGAAAACTAAACAAGACAAAACGTACCTGTTAATTCAAAGTTTTAAATAAATC
>NZ_AJVF01000036.1 GCF_000262045.1 Bacillus siamensis KCTC 13613 | reverse complement strand
ACGATCCTGCTTGACGGCAGCCGCTCCATTCTGAGCCTGCCGCTTGATGAAAACGATGAAGCGAACCCGCAGACGGAAACCACGGCGGATCATCTCGCTTATATGATTTACACGTCAGGAACGACCGGACAGCCGAAGGGTGTCATGGTCGAACACCATGCGCTGGTGAACCTGTGTTTCTGGCATCACGACGCATTCGCCATGACGGCCGAGGATAAAAGCGCCAAATACGCTGGCTTCGGTTTTGACGCCTCCATCTGGGAGATGTTCCCGACATGGACCATCGGCGCGGAGCTTCATGTCATTGA
>NZ_AJVF01000035.1 GCF_000262045.1 Bacillus siamensis KCTC 13613 | reverse complement strand
ATTTCTGAAAGCTCGATCCGGTAGCCGCGCACTTTGACCTGCTGGTCGATGCGGCCGATGTATTCGATACCGCACTGCGCGTTCCATTTGACGAGGTCGCCGGTCCGGTACATGCGCTCGCCTGGCACAAACGGATCTGCGGTAAACCGCTTTGCCGTTTCTTCTTCACGGTTCAGGTATCCGCGCGCAAGTCCGCGGCCTGCCACGCACAATTCACCGGCAATGCCTTCCGGCTGCACCTGATCGCCGTC
>NZ_AJVF01000034.1 GCF_000262045.1 Bacillus siamensis KCTC 13613 | reverse complement strand
GTCGCTTTTAACGAATGGCCGCCCCGCTCAAAAAAGTGATCCCGAATGCCGACGGGGCCGTTTTTCAGCACCTCTTCCCAAAGGGCGCAAAGCTTCATTTCCGTGACGTTACGCGGTGCGGTGTACGCCTGTCTGCCTGCCGCTCCGTCAGGAGCCGGCAGCGCGCGGCGGTCAAGCTTTCCGCTCGGTGTGACCGGCCACTCGCTCATCTCTATAAACTGAGCCGGCA
>NZ_AJVF01000033.1 GCF_000262045.1 Bacillus siamensis KCTC 13613 | reverse complement strand
AAACGGCCCCGTCGGCATTCGGGATCACTTTTTTGAGCGGGGCGGCCATTCGTTAAAAGCGACAGCTCTCGTCTCCCGCATCGCCAAGGAGTTCGGCGTTCAGGTGCCGTTACAGGACATCTTCGCCCGGCCGACGGTGGAAGAGCTCGCTTTGGTCATTCAGGACCTCGAAGAGAGCCCGTATGAAGCGATTCAGCCGGCGAAAACACAAGACAC
>NZ_AJVF01000032.1 GCF_000262045.1 Bacillus siamensis KCTC 13613 | reverse complement strand
AGTTACTCCTGTTGCTCCTGTTGGACCAGTTACTCCCGTTGCTCCTGTTGGACCAGTTACTCCTGTTGCTCCTGTTGCTCCTGTTGCTCCTGTTGCTCCGGTTGCTCCGGTTACACCAGTTGTTCCTGTTGGTCCCGTTTCTCCAGTTACTCCTGTTGCTCCAGTTGGACCAGTTACTCCTGTTGATCCTGTTACTCCGGTGGGGCCGGTTTCTCCTGTCGCCCCGGTTGCTCCTGTTAAGCCAGTCGC
>NZ_AJVF01000031.1 GCF_000262045.1 Bacillus siamensis KCTC 13613 | reverse complement strand
CCTAATGAAAGAATACGCAGAAACCGAAGCGAACGAACAGTTCATCCAAGCTGACTTCCAGCAGCTCCAAAACGCCACAGGCAAAGGAAAAAGCGCCACGCCGCTTCACTACAATGCCAAGGCGTACCGAGAAAGCGACACCCATAAGAAAAAAGGTGATATCGCAAGACATTCGGATGCTTATTTGACGATTAAAAAGGAAGAAGCGAAAGAGCGGGAAATCAAAGATCTAAAGAAAAAGCTGGCCGATGGTGTCACCGATCCGGATGAATATTTGGAAATTGCGAAGAAGATCGGCTATGAAAACCTTGAACCCGCTCAGGTGCAATATGTGATGCAGCTTGAACAAGCAAAACAGCTCGAAGAAGTCGGAGAAACGGCTTGGGATATCGTCAAAGGAATAGGCGTCGGCCTTTATGATGTCGGGAAAGACACCATAACAGGCGTCAAAGACCTGGCTGTCGGCGCATGGGATTTTTACCATCTCTCC
>NZ_AJVF01000030.1 GCF_000262045.1 Bacillus siamensis KCTC 13613 | reverse complement strand
ATACATCGGCCGCATCGACCAGCAGGTCAAAGTGCGCGGCTACCGGATCGAGCTTTCAGAAATCGAAGTCCGCCTCGCGCAGCTTGCGGACGTTCATGACGCGGCGGTGACGGCGGTGGAAGACAAATCGGGCAATACCGCGCTTTGCGCCTATGTCGCACCTCAGCAGGACGATATCGAAGCGCTCAAAGCAGCGCTGAAAGACACGCTTCCGGACTACATGGTGCCGGCGTTCTGGGTGGAGATGGACGAGCTT
>NZ_AJVF01000029.1 GCF_000262045.1 Bacillus siamensis KCTC 13613 | reverse complement strand
CGGCCGTTCAGACGGACAGGTAAAAGTCCGCGGCTACCGGATTGAACCGGGGGAAATCGAAGCGGCGATCCGGCGCATCGACGGCATTCGTGAGGCGGCGGTCACCGCCCGGACTGAACACGGCGAAACCGCGCTTTACGCCTATATCGAAGGACGGGGAAGCGATGACGTGCGGGCGGAGCTTGCGACACGCCTTCCGGCCTACATGATGCCGGCTCAGTTTATAGAGATGAGCGAGTGGCCGGTCACACCGAGCGGAAAGCTTGACCG
>NZ_AJVF01000028.1 GCF_000262045.1 Bacillus siamensis KCTC 13613 | reverse complement strand
TCTGAAGAAGCGGATGCCGATTCGCTCGCTTATATCATTTACACGTCCGGTTCGACGGGAACACCGAAGGGGGTGGCTGTTGAACACCGTCAGGCCGCCGCCTTTTTATCCGGGATGCAAGGGCAGTTTCCGTTAACAGAAGAGGATATGATCGTGCTGAAATCATCCTTTTCCTTCGACGCTTCCATCTGGCAATTGTTTTGGTGGACGATGTCCGGCGCCTCCGTGTATCTGCTTCCGTCCGGATGGGAGAAAGATCCCGCGCGGATGATTGAAGCGTTTGCCTCGGAAAAGGTGACGACCGCGCATTTTATTCCGGCGATGGTCAACAGCTTTTTAGATGCGCTGGAAACAGAGCCTGAGGAAACAAGAAT
>NZ_AJVF01000027.1 GCF_000262045.1 Bacillus siamensis KCTC 13613 | reverse complement strand
ATACATCGGCCGCATCGACCAGCAGGTCAAAGTGCGCGGCTACCGGATCGAGCTTTCAGAAATTGAAGTCCGCCTCGCGCAGCTTGCGGACGTTCATGACGCGGCGGTGACGGCGGTGGAAGACAAAGCGGGCAATACCGCGCTTTGCGCCTATGTCGCACCTCAGCAGGATGATATCGAAGCGCTCAAAGCCGCGCTGAAAGACACGCTTCCGGACTACATGGTGCCGGCGTTCTGGGTGGAGATGGACGAGCTT
>NZ_AJVF01000026.1 GCF_000262045.1 Bacillus siamensis KCTC 13613 | reverse complement strand
GGAGAGATGGTAAAAATCCCATGCGCCGACAGCCAGGTCTTTGACGCCTGTTATGGTGTCTTTTCCGACATCATAAAGGCCGACGCCTATTCCTTTGACGATATCCCAAGCCGTTTCGCCGACTTCTTCCAGCTGTTTTGCTTGTTCAAGCTGCATCACATATTGCACCTGAGCGGGTTCAAGGTTTTCATAGCCGATTTTCTTCGCGATTTCCAAATGCTCATCCGGATCGGTGACACCATCTGCCAGCTTTTTCTTCAGATCCTTGATTTCCCGCTCTTTCGCTTCTTCCTTTTTAATCGTCAAATAAGCATCTGAATGTCTTGAAATCTCGCCTTTTTTCTTATGGATGTCGCTTTCTCGGTACGCTTTGGCATTGTAGTGAAGCGGCATGGCGCTTTTTCCTTTGCCCGTGGCATTTTGAAGTTGCTGGAAGTCAGCTTGGATGAACTGTTCGTTCGCTTCGGTTTCTGCGTATTCTTTCATTAGG
>NZ_AJVF01000025.1 GCF_000262045.1 Bacillus siamensis KCTC 13613 | reverse complement strand
AAGCTCTTCAGCGCCGATGGTAGTCGGGGGTTTCCCCCTGTGAGAGTAGGACGCCGCCAAGCTATTACACGTAAGTGTAATATACGGAGGATTAGCTCAGCTGGGAGAGCATCTGCCTTACAAGCAGAGGGTCGGCGGTTCGAGCCCGTCATCCTCCACCATATGCCGGTCTAGCTCAATTGGTAGAGCAACTGACTTGTAATCAGTAGGTTGGGGGTTCAAGTCCTCTGGCCGGCACCATTTTTGGACAAGATAATAACACAAGTCTTTAAAGAGAGCCATTAGCTCAGTTGGTAGAGCATCTGACTTTTAATCAGAGGGTCGAAGGTTCGAGTCCTTCATGGCTCACCATGTTACGCGGGTGTGGCGGAATTGGCAGACGCGCTAGACTTAGGATCTAGTGTCTTATGACGTGGGGGTTCAAGTCCCTTCACCCGCATTATACAGGATAGTTATCCTGTATGCGGAAGTAGTTCAGTGGTAGAACACCACCTTGCCAAGGTGGGGGTCGCGGGTTCGAATCCCGTCTTCCGCTCCAACTATACCATCCACGCCGGGGTGGTGGAATTGGCAGACACACAGGACTTAAAATCCTGCGGTAGGTGACTACCGTGCCGGTTCAAGTCCGGCCCTCGGCATTCATTATTAAGCGCCCGTAGCTCAATTGGATAGAGCGTTTGACTACGGATCAAAAGGTTAGGGGTTCGACTCCTCTCGGGCGCGCCATATTTTTAAAAATCGGGAAGTAGCTCAGCTTGGTAGAGCACATGGTTTGGGACCATGGGGTCGCAGGTTC
>NZ_AJVF01000024.1 GCF_000262045.1 Bacillus siamensis KCTC 13613 | reverse complement strand
ACGGAATATAAGACCTTGGGTCTTATAAACAGAACGTTCCCTGTCTTGTTTAGTTTTGAAGGAACTTTGATTCTTTCATATGGTAGATGGGCCTGTAGCTCAGCTGGTTAGAGCGCACGCCTGATAAGCGTGAGGTCGGTGGTTCGAGTCCACTCAGGCCCACCATCTTTACCCAATATACGGGGCCTTAGCTCAGCTGGGAGAGCGCCTGCTTTGCACGCAGGAGGTCAGCGGTTCGATCCCGCTAGGCTCCACCAACGTGTTCTTTGAAAACTAGATAACAGAAGTAATTCACATTCAATTGTAATGCAAGAAATCACGTA
>NZ_AJVF01000023.1 GCF_000262045.1 Bacillus siamensis KCTC 13613 | reverse complement strand
CTCTTCAGCGCCGATGGTAGTCGGGGGTTTCCCCCTGTGAGAGTAGGACGCCGCCAAGCTTTTCTAAAATTTTATCATCGCGGGGTGGAGCAGTTCGGTAGCTCGTCGGGCTCATAACCCGAAGGTCGCAGGTTCAAATCCTGCCCCCGCAACCAAAAAATAAAAATGGTCCGGTAGTTCAGTTGGTTAGAATGCCTGCCTGTCACGCAGGAGGTCGCGGGTTCGAGTCCCGTCCGGACCGCCATTTTCATTGTAAACGAAACGATCATGTTTTCGTTTTTTTTGTGTTTTCTTTTAATACTTTCAGCTTGGTTTCTAACCAAGCTTTCTTTTATACCGTTAAAGTCTTGGATATTGAAACATAATCCGATACACTAGAAAGAGCTGTATTTCACAAGAGCGTCAGAAAGGGAGACGGGAGAAACATGGACGAGTTTGATTTGATTCACAGTATTACTCCGCATTCGCATTATCATCCTTCCGTCGATGTTGGGATCGGTGATGATGGTGCGGTATATACAGCGTCATCTCACATGCAGCAAATTGTCTGTTTAGACACGATGGTGGAGGGTGTCCATTTTAAATCAGAGTACTCCTCTCCTCAAGATATCGGTTATAAGGCGCTCGCTGTTAACATTAGTGATGTGGCGGCGATGGGAGGCATTCCGAAGTTTTATCTGGTGTCCCTTGCTGTTCCCTCCTGCTGGCAGAAAGCTGATGTCCAGGCAATGTATGAAGGGATGGCGGAACTGGCGAAACTATACCGGATGGATTTGATCGGGGGAGATACCGTTTCCGCTTCCGGTCAAGCCGTTATTACCGTTACGGTCATCGGAGAAGTCGAAAAGAATCGAGCTTGTCTGCGAAGTTCGGCAAGACCCGGGGATGTCGTTTTTGTTACGGGAGAAACCGGCTCGTCCGCAGCAGGACTGTCTCTTTTATTAGGAGAAACACCTCCTTCTGCTTTTCATACGGGTGATTATTTTATCGAAAAACATAAACGGCCCGTGCCGAGGATTCAGGTCGGCCGCTTCTGCTCTCAGCTTCAACGCGCCGCTCTGAATGATATCAGTGACGGATTGGCCAGTGAACTGCATGAAATAGCTGAGTCAAGCTCAGTTACGATAGAAATTGAAGAACAGCTTCTGCCGGTGCATCCGGACTTGCCTGAGGCAGATCCTCAGTGGAAGAGATGGGTGTTATTCGGCGGAGAAGATTATGAATTGGCTGGAACGGTCTCTCAGCAGGAGTGGAACTCTTTGCTTGATTACTGCACCCAATCAGGCATTCCGATTGCGAAGATCGGAGCGGTGTCTGAACGGAAGGAAGCAAGTGTTCTTTTGACAGCCAATGATCAGAGACAAATCGTCCTTGAGAAAAAAGGATACAATCATTTTAAATAAGACGGGTGACTCACTTTGAAGACATTACAATGGAGAACGAAAAACCCTGAAGAAACGAAAGCCGTAGCCAAGCTTGCCGCTTCATTGTCAAAGCCGGGAGACATTCTGACACTGGAAGGCGACTTGGGAGCGGGAAAAACGACTTTCACAAAAGGGTTTGCCGAAGGACTGGGGATCACAAGAGTGGTAAACAGCCCGACCTTTACAATTATAAAAGAATACCATGATGGTTCGCTTCCTCTATATCATATGGATGTGTATCGCATGGAGGATGAAAGCGAAGACTTGGGCCTTGAAGAATATTTTGAAGGACAAGGCGTCTGTTTAATTGAATGGGCTCATTTAATTCAGGATCAGCTGCCCGCTGAACGGCTGCAGATCGTCATTAAGAGAGCCGGTGATGAGGAAAGGGACATTACCTTTACGGCCTGCGGAACACGGTATGAAACGCTTTGTGAGGAGATTAATAAACATGACAATACTGGCAATTGATACGTCAAATTACACGCTGGGTGCCGCGCTCGTTCGTGAGCAAACGGTGATGGCGGAGTATATTACATATTTAAAAAAGAATCATTCCGTGCGGGCGATGCCTGCTGTCAATTCATTGCTGGAGGATTGCGGCATAAAACCGCAGGATCTCACGAAAATAGCGGTGGCGAAAGGACCGGGATCGTACACTGGTGTCAGAATCGGTGTGACGTTGGCGAAGACTTTGGCTTGGTCGCTGAAGCTTCCGATTTCTGCTGTGTCGAGCCTTGAGGTGCTGGCGGCGAACGGACGGCATTTTCAAGGTCTGATCTGCCCGTTATTTGATGCCAGACGCGGACAGGTGTATACGGGACTTTATGAATATCGGGACGGCCGATTACAATCCGTTCTTCCTGATCAGAATGTGCTTTTCACGGATTGGCTCGGCATGCTGAAAGAAAAAGCGTCTCCGGTTTTATTTTTAGGGCATGATACAGCCATTCATGAAGAAACCATTCTGCAAGAACTGACATCTCAAGCAGTGATGGGAACGGCTGCACAGCATAATCCGCGGCCGTCAGAGCTGGCGTTTTTAGGCTTGGAAAAAGAAGAAACGGATGTCCACAGCCTTGTTCCGGATTATTTGCGTCTGGCAGAGGCTGAAGCGAAATGGATGGAATCTCAAAAATAGGGTGATGGGGATGAAAACGAAAACGGCGATTCGAAGCATGCGGCCGGAAGATATTGATCAAATTTATGAAATTGAAACAGCATCCTTTACTTCTCCGTGGACGAAGGATTCATTTTATCATGAGCTTTTGGAAAATCCGTATGCGCACTACCTTGTCATTGAAAAGGACGGCTGTCTAGCGGGGTATTGCGGAATCTGGATTATTATAGATGACGCGCAGATTACGAACATAGCCATTAAGCCGGAATACCGGGGCCAATCATTGGGAGAAGCTCTGTTTCGCGCTGCGGTAGAATTGTGCAGAGAAAAAAAGGCAAGGAGGCTCTCTCTCGAAGTCAGGGTCTCGAATCATCCCGCCCAATCTTTATATAAAAAATTCGGTCTTCAGGCCGGAGGAATCAGAAAACAATACTATACAGATAACGGGGAAGATGCGTTATTAATGTGGGTGACATTACATGAGTGAAAAACAAGATATTTATGTATTAGGAATTGAAACAAGCTGTGATGAAACAGCGGCTTCAGTCGTAAAAAACGGTAAAGAAATCGTTTCTAACGTAGTCGCTTCTCAAATTGAAAGCCATAAACGGTTCGGCGGGGTCGTGCCTGAAATTGCGTCCAGACATCATGTGGAGCAGATTACCCTAGTGATTGAGGAAGCTCTTTTAAAAGCGGAGATGGGCTTTGACGATCTTGATGCGATTGCCGTAACGGAAGGACCCGGACTTGTCGGAGCCCTGTTAATCGGAGTCAATGCGGCAAAGGCGTTAAGTTTTGCCCATCAAATACCGTTAGTCGGCGTCCATCACATTGCGGGCCATATTTATGCAAACAGACTGGTAGGGGAGCTTCAGTTCCCGGCGCTTGCTTTGGTTGTGTCGGGCGGACATACGGAATTGGTTTATATGGAAGAGCACGGTTCATTCGAGGTTATCGGAGAAACGCTGGATGATGCCGCAGGCGAAGCTTACGACAAAGTGGCGAGAACGATGGGGCTTCCTTATCCGGGAGGGCCGCAGATTGATAAGCTGGCTGCTGTGGGAACGGATTCCATTCCGCTTCCGCGTGCGTGGCTGGATGAGGGATCTTACAATTTCAGCTTCAGCGGGCTGAAATCAGCCGTGATTAACACACTCCATAACGCCTCGCAAAAAAATGAGGTGATTCCTCCTGAGGATCTTGCCGCGAGCTTTCAGCAGAGTGTCATTGATGTACTGACGGCAAAAACCTCTAAGGCCGCGAAAGAATACGGGGTTAAACAAGTGCTGCTTGCGGGAGGCGTAGCCGCCAACAAAGGGCTGAGAGCCGCTCTGCAGCAGGAATTCAGCCATCCGGGAGATCCTGAGCTTGTTATCCCGCCGCTTTCTTTATGCACGGACAATGCAGCGATGATTGCGGCTGCCGGAACCGTTGCTTTTGAAAAGGGAATCCGGGGTTCATATGATATGAATGGACAGCCCGGCTTGGAATTAACATCTTTTGATCGTCTCACGTTGTAAAACGTGAGGCTTTTTTTAATTTATTAACAGATAATTCTAACATATCCACAGGATTGTGAATATATTCAGAAATCCAGGCTGGATAAGGGTCTATAAGTTGTTAGTAAAGTGGATAAAGTCAGAAAATTTTGTGGATAGTGTGTATAAAGCGCTTACTTAAATAGCAGGCAAGGAGAAAAGCTGTGGATAAAAAAGCACCCCTTAAAGAGGTGCTTGACTTTTTCTATTCTTCTGAGGAGAGTTCTTCCCACTCCGCTAATAATCGTTCCAGCTCTTGATTCAGAGCTTCGTTCTCTGAGTGAATGGTCTGTACCTTTTCGTGATCCTGATACACGTCAGGGTCGCACAGCAGCTCCTCATTGGCGCTGATTTTCTCTTCGGCGGATGAGACGGCTGCTTCGATTTCTTCAATTCGTCTCAGGCGCTGACGTTCTTTCTTTTTCCATTCTTTTTCTTCCTCGTATGTTCTTTTCGTGTCCTGTTTGACCTTGCCGGCAGGCTGTGCTTGCTCTTTTTCCTGCCGTTTCATTTCTTCCAATTCCAGCTGCTGGGCTTTTTTCTCGGTGTAATAGTCATAGTCACCCAAATATTCTTCTGCATGATCCGGAGACAGCTCCAGCACCCTTGTGGCGATCCTGTTAATAAAGTAGCGGTCATGCGATACAAATAACAGTGTCCCGGGGTAGTCGATCAGGGCGTTTTCCAGCACTTCTTTACTGTCCAGATCAAGGTGGTTTGTCGGTTCATCAAGGATGAGAAAGTTTGCTTTTTGCAGCATCAGCTTGGCAAGCGCGACTCTTGCTTTCTCACCGCCGCTTAGAGAACGGACAGGTTTCAGGACATCGTCTCCGCTGAACAGAAAGTTGCCGAGGCATGTCCTGATCTCTTTTTCCGGCATGTCCGGATATTCATCCCACAGCTCGTCCAAGACGCGTTTAGATGAGGTCAGTTCGGCCTGCTCCTGATCATAATAGCCGATTGTGACATTGGAACCGTACGTGATCGACCCGGATTTCGGACTGAGCGTATTCGTAATGGCTTTCAGCAGGGTTGACTTGCCGATCCCGTTCGGTCCGACGAGGGCGGCGCTTTCCCCTCTTGTAATGCCGAAGGTCAGGTTTTTCAAAAGCGGCGGCTGGCCGTCATAGCTGATGGTAACATCCTGTACGCGAAGGACGTCGTTTCCGCTCTGTTTTGTAATGTCAAAGCGGAAGGCGGCTGATTTTTCATCACCAAGCGGCTTTGCCATGACGTCCATCCGTTCAAGCTGCTTTCGTCTGCTCTGGGCTCTTTTCGTTGTTGATGCTCTGGCCAGATTGCGGTCGACAAAATCTTGGAGCTTGGCGATTTCGTCCTGCTGTTTTTCATACAGCTTCAGGTCTTTCTCATACTGCTCAGCTTTTTGTTCTAAATAGGCGCTGTAGTTGCCGAGGTATTTTTTGCTTTCTGTCCGTGAGACCTCGTACACTTGGCTGACGACTTTATCAAGGAAATATCTGTCGTGGGAGACAATCAGGATGGCGCCTGAATATCCCTGTAAATAATGCTCAAGCCATGTAAGCGTGTCGATGTCGAGATGGTTCGTCGGTTCATCCAAAATAAGCAGATCAGGCTGGGTCAGCAAAAGCTTGCCGAGAGCAAGCCTTGTTTTCTGGCCGCCGCTCAGGCTTTGCACTTTCACGGAATCGTCAAATTTCCCGAAACCGAGGCCGTGAAGGATAGAACGGACGTCTGCTTCATACTGATAGCCGCCCTTATCCTTGAAGTCCTGCTGAAGCCTGTCATAGGTTTTCATCAGCGTCTCAAGCTCCGCGGGGGCGGCTGTGGCCATCTTTTCTTCAATAGAACGCATTTCTTTTTCCATTGCTTTCAGGAAATCAAAAACACTCAGCAGTTCTTCTTTTATGGTAAGCTGAGATTCTAAGCCTGTGTGCTGGGCAAGATATCCCATCGTTAATTCTTTCGGTTTGATTAATTCACCCTTTTCATATGAAAGGTGACCTGCGATAATTTTAAGGAGAGTTGATTTGCCGGCTCCGTTTCTGCCTACAATGGCGATGCGATCCCGAGATCTGACTTCAAGCTTTATATTGTTTAAAATAGGATCAGCGCCAAAAGATTTGGACAGCTGATTAATTTGTAAGATCATCATATTATTTCACCTCTGTTATAATAAGTTAAGTGTAGCTTATCAACCTGCTGTCAGCAAACAATACATCAGAATTGGAACATTATAGGATAAGACATCAGGGAGAAAATAGTGTATGATCAGAAGTAAGGAGAGTTTAAATATGAATGGATTTTCTCATTTTAATGAAGAAGGCCGTGCCCGCATGGTGGATATAAGCGATAAATCTTCAACAGTCCGTACTGCCGCTGCAATATCCAGCGTACACATGAAGCATGACGTGTACAGCAGAATCAAAAACCGCGAGATCGGAAAAGGAGACGTACTGGCTGTCGCACAGGTGGCCGGAATCATGGCTGCAAAGCAGACCTCAGCGATTATCCCGATGTGCCACCCGCTTTCTTTAAGCAGCGTCGACATTTCATTCGGCTGGGAGGAAAAGGATTCCGAAGCCGTTCTTCATATACAGGCAAGCGTAAAAACGAAAGGGAGTACAGGTGTGGAAATGGAAGCGCTAACTTCCGCTTCAGTCTGTGCTTTGACCGTTTATGACATGTGCAAGGCGCTGGATAAAGGAATGGTCATCGGCCCGACCTGCCTCATGGAAAAAACGGGAGGCAAAAACGGTGATTTTAAAAGAGATGCATCTGAGTATAAAGTGGAGGACCAATCATGAACAAGGATCAATCAAAAATTCCGCAGGCGACAGCAAAACGGCTGCCGCTTTATTACCGCTTTTTAAAGAATTTACATGCGTCAGGAAAGCAGCGCGTTTCATCTGCTGAACTGAGCGATGCGGTAAAAGTCGATTCGGCCACGATCCGCCGGGATTTTTCCTATTTCGGGGCGCTCGGCAAAAAAGGATACGGCTATAATGTGGATTACCTGCTGTCATTTTTCAGAAAAACATTGGATCAGGATGAAACGACGAACGTCATTTTGATCGGTGTCGGGAATTTAGGGACGGCGTTTCTTCACTATAATTTCACAAAAAATAATAACACAAAAATATCTATGGCTTTTGATGTGAATCAGAGTAAAATAGGAACTGAGGTAGGCGGTGTGCCTGTCTATGATCTTAATGATTTAGAACTTCACATTAAGGATGAACCCGTGGCGATTCTTACCGTTCCGGCGGTTGCCGCGCAGTCAATCACCGATCGGCTCGTGTCGCTCGGAATCAAGGGAATCCTTAACTTTACGCCGGCCCGTTTGAATGTGCCGGATCACATTCGAATTCATCATATAGATTTAGCTGTAGAGCTTCAATCATTGGTTTATTTCTTAAAGCATTATTCTGTTTTGGAAGAAATTGAATAACGAAAGGAGGAGCTGCACATGATCGGTCCTGGAAGCCTGGCTGTTATCGGTGTGGTGGCGGTGATTATTTTCGGTCCGAAGAAGCTTCCCGAGTTAGGAAAAGCCGCGGGGGACACGCTTCGTGAATTTAAGAACGCCACTAAGGGATTAGCCGGTGAAGAAGAGGAAAAAAAGAAAGAAGAACAGTAAGATAGGATGACGCGTATGAGAGTGAATCAAATGACGCTTGTGGAGCATATTGCCGAACTTCGGAAACGATTGCTGATTGTGGCGTTATCCTTTACGGTTTTCTTTATTGCCGGCTTTTTTCTGGCAAAACCTATCATTGTGTATCTTCAAAAAGCCGATGAAGTAAAAGAGCTCACCCTTAATGCTTTTAACCTGACGGATCCGCTGTTTATCTTTTTGCAGTTCGCGTTTATTATCGGCATCATTTTGACTTCGCCGATTATTCTCTATCAGATTTGGGCGTTTGTCAGCCCGGGGCTGTATGAAAAGGAGCGCAAAGTAACACTCAGCTATATTCCGATTTCGATCGTGCTGTTTGTCGGCGGTGTGTCATTTTCTTATTATATTTTATTTCCGCTGGTCGTTGATTTTATGAAGCGGGTCTCGAATGACCTCGATGTCAACCAAGTGATCGGAATCAGCGAGTACTTTCATTTTCTGCTGCAGCTGACGATTCCGTTCGGGCTGCTGTTTCAGATGCCGGTGCTGATCATGTTTTTAACGAGGCTCGGGGTTGTCACACCGATGTTTTTATCGAAGATCAGGAAGTACGCGTATTTTGTGCTGCTCGTGATCGCCGCGATGATTGCGCCGCCTGAGCTGCTGTCTCACTTGATGATTACGATTCCGCTTTGCATTTTATATGAGATCAGTATCCTGATCTCAAAAGCGGCGTACCGGAAAAGGCAGACCGGCAGCAGCGAATCCGACCAGGACGTATCAGCATAAAAAAAGCCATTTCTCCATGATGAGAAATGGCTTTTCTTTTATTTTTGATTTTTCTTCACTTTAAATGAGAAAGCGAACATTTTAAACGAGATGCTGATATTATAAGCGGCGAAAACCATCAGCAGTATGGAATAAAAAGACCACATGCTTCCCGGCGAGCTTGCGGCCAAATACGTAAAGATACAGCCGACTGCGAAATAAATCAAGCCCCAAGTCATTGGGTTCCTCATACAAACAATCCTCCAATAATTAATTGCATTTGTTCACTATGCTGTTCAATATATTTTTGGGCGGGGCCGAGCTGCATGACCACGACAATGGTATTCATCATGACATGGGCGAATATCGGCACAATAATCCGTTTCGTCTGCACATACAAGAACGCAAAGGTAAAGCCCATGGCCGTATATAGCAGCAGGTGTGTGAGGTCCTGGTGCACAATGCCGAAAATGACGGAACTGATCAGTCCGGCGAAAAAGAAATTCGTTTTTTCATATAATACACCGAAGATGATCTTCCGGAAAATGATTTCTTCAAGAATCGGCCCGACGATAGAAGAAACGATAATCATGAGCGGCATGGCTTTAATAATGTCGAGAATGGCTTTCGTGTTTTCAGAACCGCTGTTCACGTGAAAGACATACTGCTCAATCATTCCGGCGATACCCTGAGAAAATAAAGCGAGCCATATTCCCGCGACCGCCCAGAGAACGGACATGCCGGCGGATGCTTTCTTCCCGTTTCTTAATGTCTGCTTCGGCGCGGTTCTCAAAATTAAGAGAACGATAATCAGGCAGATAAAAAAGCTTACGACGGAATAAATCCCCTGAGCCATGGTGAGATTCGCATTCGTAGGATGCCCGCCCGCATAGCCGAATTTGTACATTAAAGGAATGCCGATCAATGCGGAAAGCTGCATGATAACGTATGTCAAAATGATATACCAATACTGTTTTCTCAAATGATATGTACTCCTTTATCCTATAAAATCAACTTATTTGTTCTTATTGTAACACAAGTGAACCAGACGTGAAAAAAGGAGAAAATCGCTGTAAGAGAGAATGATGTAAGCGTGAAAATTTTTTATTCTTATGACTTGAAATTGGAAGTGAGATTCTTTATTATAATAATTGTGTTAGCACTCTTTAGAGCTGAGTGCTAAAATTACATATTCATACTATTGAGGAGGTTATTACATTGTTAAAGCCATTAGGTGATCGCGTTGTCATTGAACTCGTAGAATCTGAAGAAAAAACTGCCAGCGGAATCGTATTACCGGATTCTGCAAAAGAAAAGCCGCAAGAAGGCAAAATCGTGGCAGCCGGTTCAGGTCGCGTGTTGGAAAGCGGAGAGCGCGTTGCTTTAGAAGTAAAAGAGGGCGACCGCATTATCTTCTCAAAATACGCCGGTACTGAAGTGAAATACGAAGGTACTGAATACTTAATCTTACGTGAAAGCGACATTTTAGCTGTTATCGGCTAAGCAAATAAATACTTTTAAAAATTCGAGGAGGTTTCGTTAACATGGCAAAAGATATTAAGTTTAGTGAAGAAGCACGCCGCGCTATGCTTCGCGGTGTCGATGCGCTTGCTGACGCTGTAAAAGTAACTTTAGGGCCAAAAGGACGCAACGTGGTTCTGGAGAAAAAATTCGGTTCTCCGTTAATTACAAATGACGGTGTAACAATCGCAAAAGAAATTGAACTTGAAGACGCGTTTGAAAACATGGGTGCGAAGCTTGTAGCTGAAGTAGCCAGCAAAACAAACGACGTTGCCGGTGACGGTACAACGACTGCAACTGTTCTTGCGCAGGCTATGATCCGTGAAGGCCTGAAAAACGTAACTGCAGGAGCAAACCCTGTCGGCGTGCGTAAAGGTATGGAACAAGCCGTAACTGTTGCAATCGAAAACTTAAAAGAAATTTCTAAGCCGATCGAAGGCAAAGAGTCTATCGCTCAGGTTGCTGCGATCTCTGCTGCTGATGAGGAAGTCGGAAGCCTTATCGCTGAAGCAATGGAGCGCGTAGGAAACGACGGCGTCATCACAATCGAAGAGTCTAAAGGCTTCACAACTGAGCTTGAAGTTGTGGAAGGTATGCAATTCGACCGCGGATATGCATCTCCTTACATGGTGACTGACTCTGATAAGATGGAAGCGGTTCTTGACAATCCTTACATCTTAATCACAGACAAAAAAATCACAAACATCCAAGAAATCCTTCCTGTGCTTGAGCAAGTTGTACAGCAAGGCAAACCATTGCTTCTGATCGCTGAAGATGTTGAAGGTGAAGCTCTTGCTACACTCGTTGTCAACAAACTTCGCGGCACATTCAACGCTGTTGCCGTTAAAGCTCCTGGCTTCGGTGACCGCCGTAAAGCAATGCTTGAAGACATTTCCGTTCTTACAGGCGGAGAAGTGATCACAGAAGATTTAGGTCTTGACCTGAAATCTACTGAAATCGGACAGTTGGGACGCGCTTCTAAAGTTGTGGTAACGAAAGAAAACACAACAATCGTAGAAGGCGCCGGCGATACTGAAAAAATCGCTGCACGCGTCAACCAAATCCGCGCTCAAGTGGAAGAAACAACTTCTGAATTCGACAGAGAAAAATTACAAGAGCGTCTTGCGAAACTTGCCGGCGGCGTAGCTGTCATCAAAGTCGGCGCTGCGACTGAAACTGAGCTGAAAGAGCGTAAACTTCGCATCGAAGACGCCCTCAACTCAACTCGCGCAGCTGTTGAAGAAGGTATCGTATCCGGCGGTGGTACAGCGCTTGTCAACGTATACAACAAAGTCGCTGCAGTTGAAGCTGAAGGCGATGCGCAAACAGGTATCAACATCGTGCTTCGCGCGCTTGAAGAGCCGATCCGTCAAATCGCGCACAACGCTGGTCTTGAAGGATCTGTCATCGTTGAGCGCCTGAAAAACGAAAAAATCGGCGTAGGCTTCAACGCTGCAACCGGCGAATGGGTAAACATGATCGAAAAAGGAATCGTTGACCCGACAAAAGTGACGCGTTCTGCTCTGCAAAACGCTGCGTCTGTAGCAGCAATGCTCCTGACAACTGAAGCCGTTGTCGCTGACAAACCGGAAGAAAATGCCGGCGGTGCAGGAATGCCTGACATGGGCGGCATGGGCGGTATGGGCGGCATGATGTAATCATCGCCTATAACCCTTGATCGTAGAGGGTTTATGAGGTTTTGAAACATGATTTGCTAACTTTTTGTTAACTTCGGTTATTTTTATAACTGAATATCACTCATTAGAGAAGGCCTTTTGTAAGTTCACTGAACTTATGAGAGGTCTTTTCTTCTATATTTTTGGTCATGTGAGCATAGATATTCATGGTTGTATTAATGTCTGAATGACCCAAGTCGTTCTTGAGTCTCTCTCAAGCCGGCTCCGGCTTCTAAAAGAAGAGAGGTGTGCATGTGTCGGAAGCTATGAGGAGTAATATGCTTATTAATCTCAAGCTTTCTAAGTAACCTTTGGAGTCGGATCGCTACTAGTTTCATCACTATCGGATAACCAATGTTGTCTGCAAAGATAAAACCTGAATCCTGATATTAACACTCGCTGTTTCATCTTTAAGAGAGAAAGTATGCTCATTAGAAATCTGGCGCGAATATCTATTAAACAAAAGCAATATGTCTAAAAAATTCTCCTGAAACCAATCATATTCTACGACAAATCCCAGGCTTAAGAGAAACAAGGACAACTTTTGGTATATGCATACAGAAGAGGGATTTCATTGCGAAAAAGTGATTGGAATAAAATATAACTTTTTCACATTAAATGATTATTCGTTAAATAAATGTATATTTTTAGATGAATCGATATGACGATCATGTCAAAGTTTTGTCATATATTAAAAAGTTAATTATGATCACGTTTTATAGGTTTTCATGACAAAATGACATTTAAACTTATATATTTATTTATCCAAAAAGCCCTAATGAGTCTGCAAACTCAGTGGCTTTTTTGAGCAATTTCTGCAATTTGCCCAAGTTGAAAAGATCTAAGGACACCATATTTTTACCTTAAATTTTGAAATGGTGTTTCAAATGTGTGACAATAGGGGAACTGATTCTGTTATGAAAAACTCAGGAATATGTAGACAAATTCAACTGAAACGCGTTGGGGTCATCCACATGAAGTTATGGTCTGAAGATATTTAAGATTAAAAAAAGCTCTCATCGTTTAAATTTTGGCGATTATATTTAGAAGTAGATGAGTTATTGGACATCTAAATAGGAGGGAAACGTTTATATCCTTTAGCGACAAGGTGTTCAGAAACTCAAGATCTTCTAAACAAAATCTTAGAGTGAATTTTTCGCGTTTTGATACCTGGACCCTTGGATGAAAATGTCTTGAATTGGGATCGATAAGAATGTTGAGCAGATAAGGTAGATGTCGTTCTTCCAATATGTCGGTGGGATTAGGAAAACAATCCAAGCGTCAGGTACAAGATCTAGAAATATAAAAAGGATATTTAAAATAAGTGTACTTATTAAATTATTATTAATTTTAGGTAATTGGAAATTCTTTAATATCACCAGATGTCTTAATTCCACATGATATTGGTGTTATTGTAGTTGATTTTTCAAGCCAATCATAATGCGGAAATAACCAAAAACTAGAATCTGTTCGAATGCTAACAAATTCTAAATTCCAATAAGGATTGGTTCCTGTTTGATCATGCCAAATTTTAATCAAAGGAATTGAACCTAAATCATTAATAGTTTCAATTTCAAAACTTGTAAAACTTCCTGATTCAAAATAGTTACCTTTGGGATCAAAAAGTTTAAACCAATGTGGTTTATGTTGTTCATCATGTATGATAAGAGTTATGGGAGCATCAGTACCAGAATCTTTTACTGTACTAGTTCTAAAATCAACATAATATAGTCCCATTATTATGAAAGTCCTTCCTCTTTTGGTTTTGGTATTTCTTTAATTATAGTATTAGAGGATAAAGGTAATGGGAATTTTTCGAGTGAAATGGAAAGAGATGTATTTTGAGAAATCCAACCTGAATAAGGGAATGACCAATATTCACCATCTTTTCGAATGATAACAAATTCTAGATACCAGCCGGGATTCGTTCCAGTATTATCATGTGAAACGTTAATTGTATTAATGTTACCTAAATCATTGGCAGGGTGAAGTGAAAAACTAGTATAACTCCCTGATTCAAAACAGTTACCATTGGTATCAGAAATTTCAAAACGATGTGGTTTATTTTGTTCGTCCTGTATGACAAGAGTTACAGTAGCATCAGTACCAGAATCTTTTACTGTACCGGTTTTAAAATCAACATAATATCCCATTATTATCATTTCCTCCAATACATAAATGTTATAATTTTAGTATGTACTTTTTTTAAAGTATATATACAAATGTTCCCCTTGGTTTATGAGGGTTTGTCAGGTGTAACACTATATTAAGGCCTCCTCACAAGTTTAATGAACTTGTGAGAGGCCCCTTTTTTATTTTTATCATTTATTTTCAAGGCAAAAGCGTTATAATGCATGCTATGGGGGCGCATATCATTGTGATACAGTTAAAGATTATATATAAGGGAGTATTAGTAATTTTAATAAGTGCCTGTTTTTTATTGTTTAATGGATGGTATTTTCATAAATGTATTATTGATCCGCATTACTACCAATTAACAGATTTTTCGGAAGAAGATATTCAAATTTTTGAGCATTTTTATAATATTGATCTACCTTCAAACACGAAGCTTATTAAAGCAGAGCAATTTGAAACTGGGGTAGGTAATTATTCTGCGATTTTGTACGTAGCATTACCTGCCAAAAAGGTAAAGCCTTTAGTTTCTGACTATTCTTATATGCCTATCTTTTATAACAATAGGTATACAGTATTTTATGGTGTTAATATTACAAACAGCAATAAGGAAACAGCACAAATTACATTTGGAGCAGACGATAGTTCGCTGAATGGTTCTTTATGGAGTAAGCAAGTAAGGAATCTCTTAGAATCGAAAGGGAAGTATATTGGCGTTTCAGATGAAACTTATGTTATTTCTGCGTTTATAATTAACATCATTTTTATTGCATTACTTGTTTGGATCTTGAAAAAGAGCAGAAGAACTAGAGTTTGAATTAAGAAATATTTGAACTCACCAGCATAATGTTGATTAGGAATACTTAAGGGTATATCGGACAGAAAGAGTTTTCATTGCACAGATCTTTATTAAATAATAACACTAAGCCAATTTTAAATGCAGTTCAAGGGTATTAGAATAGTCTTGTTTAATAGTATGGAAGGAAAGAGAAAGGGGAAAACATGAGGAAATATTTAGGGATAGTGTCACTTATCATGCTGTTATTCACATTGTGTTTTCTACTCCATATTCATTGGGCGCTTGGAAGGGCACCTTGGCAAAGGTTTTATAGATCTGATACTTCAAATTTTAAGCTTCATTTCACAAGAACCTTAAATTTGCATTATTATTAATAAATTTCTATCATACTTATTCACTTCTTAGAAGAAAGATATGGAAAAACCTCTGTTTTTTTTAGGGAAATATGTTATTATAATTGTGGATTTAAAATATTAAAAAGAAAAGAGGAATTCTAAAGATGAAAAAGTTAGTAATGACCCTGTTTACAGCAGTGCTTTTGGGTGTTGCCATTTTCGCAGGCGGGTCAGAAGCCTTAGCTATGGATTCGAAAGGTACAATCAAATTTAAAACAGATGCTAATACATATACGAAAAGTGCCACTTCCATTGTGGTTACGGGTACTTTGGCTAGGGATTTAGAGAATGGCTTTTCAGTAATTATATTAAATAATAAAGGTAAAGTATTTGCCAGAAAAGATATTTCGCATAGTATTGGTTCACGTAATTTTCGTGTGAGTTTTTCAACGAAAAATCTTCCTGCAGGTAAGTATGATGTGCAAGTTGGACAGGATTGGGGAGGAAGATATTGGTCAGGTGAACTAAAACATTATATTACAGTACAGCATTAATACGGCTGTATAAGTATTAACCTCTTGTTGTTAAAAAGTTTAACTTTAGAAATTTGTTTTCTGTGAAATATTAATTTTTCAATCAAGGTATCTTAATCAATTTACTGTATTGATTAAGATACCTTTTTATCTTTAAAAACAACAAGGTCATGAGTGTTTTTCAAAGCTCGTACCGCTAGCCGCAATGTAGTTGTCTTTTAAATGAGAATATCCATTTGCCCCACCTCACCCCGAATCCCAATCCCAGGCTCCCACGAATCAATCAGACGAATGGCTTTCTGATTCGATTCTATTGCTTTCGTTTTCTCTCCTTTTCGGTACAACAGCTGTGCCATTCCGTAATGATAGTAGATCAGTTCAACTTGATTGGCGTTGTGTTTGTCATAGAGCATCTGTTTAAAGGCTTTTTCCGCTTTTTCGAGTTGATCACACTTGACGTAAGCCATGCCCAGGTTGAAATAGGCTTCTATCGTTTTTTCGCCGCCGTATGCGGCGCTGGTTGTGTTTGCCGCTTCGTATAATGTGATGGCTTCTTCATAGTGAGAGCGGGCGAAACTCAGGTCGCCGCGGACCAGAAGAACCCTGTGCCGGATAATGGGCGAGACGGGCTGATCTTTGATGCCGTCCAGCATTGCTGCCGCTTTTTCCGGTTCTCCGGTTTTTAACAGCAGCCTTGCTTGCAGGGCGATTCCCCATACTTTCAAGTCATCGTGATCCGGTGCGCCTGATTGTTCGAGTATCTTCAGGCCGGCTTCTATTTGCCTGAGAGCTCCGTCTGAATCGTTGACTTCCATCAGCGCCCAGCCTGCCGTGTCGATCCTGAAGTAGGCTTCCCGTGTGTGTTCGCCTGATTGATGGGCGGCATCGGCGGCTTTTAATCCGTATTCGATTCGCAGGGGCAGGCTGATTCTGCTTAGAAAATGGCTGATACGGATGATGAGCTCGATTAGAATTTCATGTTGTCCGGTTTTGCTCGACCATTCGATGACCTTTAGGATATTCGGCCATTCTTTTTTCATTAGCTCTAAATTCCGTCCCAGCAGATAGCTCCAATAGATGGAATTCGGCTGTTCCCGTTTTATATGGGTTTTCGCATAATCCATATAATAATGCGCCCAGCGGCTTCGGGCTTCTTTTGCAAAATCATGATTTTCGGATAAGTGCTGTTCTCCGTAAGCGACAACGGTTTGATGGGCTGCGTATTGAATTCTTCCTTCGCTTCGTTCCGGCTGTATTAAAGCATATGATCGCATTTGCTCAATCGCGTAATGAAAACGGCGGGCGTCTAATCCGGCCGCTTGAGCCAAGCTTTTTTCGTCAGGGGGCTTAGCGAAAAAGCAAAGCGTCTGCCATAGTTTCCGTGTGTCTTCATGACATCTGTCCCATGTGCGGCCAAAGAGAACCTCAAACAATTCCAATAATGAGTAACCCGCTTGTTTAAGCTCTTGAATGAGCTGGGGAGCGGGGATGTCGTCGTCTGACATGTATGCAATGCTGAGTGCCATGGCCTTCGGGTTGCCGGCGGCTGCCGAGACAAATTCATTCTTAAGGTCAGGCGATAGCTGCAACAGCTGCTCCAGCTTTTCCCGTTTATGCGGGAGATTGCATGTTTGCAGACAGCGGTGCACTTCTTGATGGAAAAAATCAAGGGCATCCGTTTGTTCAAGACCGCTCAGCTGGATGGCCGCCAGTTCTCCGAGGCCGTCCCGATATGTCTGTTTTACGTTTTCCCGTGCCGTAAGGAGGACTTTTACGCCTTGCGGAAGGCCGATGATAAATTCGTGAATGTCACGTTCCGCTGTATCAATGCCGTCAACGATCAGCAGCACGGGTTTTTCATTTGAATGAGCGGCTAATGCATTGCGGACGACGAACCGTTTTTCGTTGATGGATTTGTCGATTTGTTCGGTGCGTCCGAGCTGGTAGGCAATCGTGTTTAAAAAATCACTGAAGCTTAATCCTTTCCAGTCAGCGCTGATCCAGATGATGCTGTTGAATGCCGGCCAATTTGAAGAACCTCCGGCACAAAGGCAGGCTGCTTCAAGAGCGATCGTTGTTTTTCCCATGCCGGCCCAGCCTGTGATTAAACAGACCGGTGACGGAGAAAGCATCCATTGGCGGATCGCTTCTATATCAAAGCCGCGGCCGATAAAGTTCCCGGTCCGGCGTGACGGTAAGTTATGCGTGACGGACTGTTCTGTAAGCGCATTCGTTTCATGGCTTGGTCTGTCATGAAACAGCCGCTTCACTGCTTTTTCAACATCTTCATCAGTCGGCGCTCCGAATGATCCGTCTTTCCGGCGTATTTTTGCTTTTTTTAGACAAGACGCCGTCCAAACGGGCAATGCGGGTTTGATGACGGGAATCGTGGTGGTTTCCAGAAGGCCGGTCAGCCATTCAGGATCCATGTCGGTCTTTTCTATAATAATCCAGATCATGCCGAACAGCTTACCGTCGTCAATTCGTCCGGGAATGTAGTTTGCGCCCATCTGTCCGATCCAGCTTTTGATCGTGTTAGAGGATACGCCTAATCGGAGTGCAATTTTGTCTATATAAGACTGTCCTGTTTTTACGTTCTTTGTCCTTTTGATTTTGTAATCAGGATGAAGTTTCAGTGATTTGACGGCAGGCGCCAGCAGTTCTGCAAATTGTGTCCGGTTTTCAAGTTCAGCCATTAGCCTGCACCTCCTATTAGTACTATTTTATCAATTCAGTGTTTTTTGTATATGAAAAAATAAAAAGTACAGTGCCGCTGTCTTTTTATACAGCAGGAAAGGCTTTTGCACGTCTTGAAAAGCAGATAAAATGGAGGCAGTAACAGAGAAAACAAAAATGTATGCACTTACATTTCAGAGCAGAGAAAGGATTTTGCCAAATGACTCACACAGTGCCTCAAAACATGAAAGCGGCGGTTATGCATAACACGAGAGAAATCAAAATCGAAACATTGCCCGTGCCTGAGATCAATCAGGATGAAGTATTGATAAAGGTGATGGCTGTCGGAATTTGCGGATCTGATCTGCATTACTATACAAATGGCAGAATCGGCAATTATGTAGTGGAAAAACCATTTATCCTCGGTCATGAATGCGCGGGAGAAATTGCCGCCGTCGGATCGTCTGTCGATCAATTTAACATAGGAGACCGTGTCGCTGTCGAACCGGGTGTCACATGCGGACGCTGTGAGGCGTGCAAGGAGGGGCGTTATAATCTTTGCCCGGATGTACAGTTTTTGGCGACGCCGCCGGTAGACGGCGCGTTTGTCCAATACATCAAAATGCGTCAGGACTTTGTTTTTTCGATTCCGGATTCACTTTCCTATGAAGATGCGGCTTTGATTGAACCGTTTTCTGTCGGCATTCATGCGGCCGCGAGAACGAAGCTTCAGCCCGGATCAACAATTGCGATTATGGGAATGGGGCCTGTTGGATTAATGGCTGTTGCGGCAGCGAAAGCATACGGGGCAGGCACAATTATCGTGACTGACTTAGAGCCGCTGCGCTTAGAAGCCGCGAAAAAAATGGGTGCGACTCATGTCATCAATGTCCGGGAACAGGATGCCGGTGAAGAAATCAAAACGATCACAAATGGAAGAGGAGTTGATGCTGCCTGGGAAACAGCGGGGAATCCGGCGGCATTGCAATCCGCACTGGCTTCCGTGCGCCGGGGCGGAAAACTGGCGATTGTCGGTTTGCCTTCTCAGAACGAGATTCCGCTCAATGTGCCGTTTATTGCAGATAACGAGATTGATATATACGGAATCTTCCGTTATGCGAATACGTATCCGAAGGGAATTGAATTTCTCGCTTCCGGCATTGTGGACACGAAGCACCTTGTAACGGACCAATTTCCGCTTGAGAAGACGCAAGAGGCGATGGAACGCGCCCTTCAATATAAAAATGAATGCTTAAAAGTGATGGTATATCCAAATCGCTGAGTGAACGGGGAGGATCTTTGCATTCTCCCTCTTACTTATCAAAAAATGAAAACGGATTCTTGGGGTGGGATATGATGATTGAAACAGAAAAAGCAGCGGCAATAAAGACGAAACATCGCGGCCTGTCCTGGATGGAACGGATCGGATACGGGTTCGGCGATATGTCGTACAATGTGATCTTTCAGTTTGTAAACGCATACTTATTATTCTACTATACAGACGTAGGCGGCATTAAGCCTGCGGTTATTGCAGCTTTGTTTCTGATCGTAAGGGTGCTGGACGCTATTTTTGACCCGATTATGGGCGTGATTTTAGACAAGACGAATACTAGATGGGGAAAGGCAAGGCCGTATCTGCTGTGGGTGGCGTTTCCTTTTGCGCTATTTACGTTCTTATGCTTCACGACCCCTCATTTCGGCGAGACAGGAAACATGGTATACGCGTACATCACCTATATTCTGCTTGGGATGTCCTTTAGCATGCAGACGATCCCGGTCAACAGCTTAACGGGGCGGATGACAAATTCCGTGGAGGAACGGACGGTTTTGACAACGACACGGATGATTTTGGTTTATATCGGAATTCTGTTATCGATTTCCTGTGCGGCACCGCTTGCGGACGCTATCGGCGGGAAAGACCAGGCGTTTGGTTTCCAGATGACGGCGCTTATTTATGCGGCGGTGAGCATCGCGTTGAATCTGTTCAGTTTCTTTACTGTGCGGGAGCGGATTCAGCCTGAAAAAAGAAAAAAACAAGGAATGAAAAAAACGTTATCTGTTTTGTTCAGAAATAAGCCTTTGCTTATTTTGGTTTCTTCATTTTTAGCGTTTGCGATCGGGTTTAATATTAAGCTCAGCACGATGGTGTACTATTTTACGTATAACGTCAGCCATAAGGAATTTGTATTTTTAGGAACCGTATTGTTTTTCGGAGCGGCGCTGATCAGCAATCTGTTTATTCCTTTCTTTGCTGAGAAGCGGGGCCGGAAGCAGGTCATGATCATCACGGCGGCGTTATCGCTGATTTCTTATGCGGGCCTTCAGTTTACATCGTATTCCTCGATTCCGCTTATTTTCTTTTGGCTTTTTGTTTCTGGATTTTTCACGACGCCTTTGAATACCCTTGCTTGGGGAATGGTTGCCGATTGTGTCGATTATGCGGAATGGAAAACCGGGGTTCGTGCAGATGGTGTGGTGATATCGAGCATGAGTTTTATCAATAAGCTCGGCGTTGCGTTAGCCGGGTCATTTTCGGCCGTTTATCTCGGAATCGCCGGGTATGCCGCGAATACCGAACAGGCGGCATCGTCATTGAATGCGATTAAAAATATGAATGCGCTCATTCCGGGATTGTTCATTCTGCTGTCCATTATTCTTATTTCTTTTTATCCTTTAACTGAAAAAAAATATCAGCAGATGATGTCTGATCTGGAGCAAAGAGCTGCAAGATAAGTATATGTAAAATTTAAAATATTCAATGTAAACGGTTGTATTTATGACAGAAAGCACTATACTGAAACTATAATCGAGAATTAATAAATGAGTGTGATAATGTGGGAAGCCAATCTGTTATTTGTATTGGAGAATTATTAATTGATTTCTTTTGTACCGATGTGGATGTCGACTTGACGGAAGGGCGCAATTTCTTAAAAAGTGCCGGCGGGGCACCGGCGAATGTGTCGGCAGCGATTGCCAAACTGGGCGGAGACGCGGCTTTCAGCGGAAAAACAGGCAAGGATCCGTTCGGGTATTTTTTGAAGCAGACATTAGACGCCGTACACGTCGACACCTCTATGCTCGTCATGGATGAGAAAGCGCCTACAACGCTGGCGTTTGTTTCATTAAAACAAAATGGGGAGCGCGACTTTGTGTTTAACAGAGGAGCGGACGCTTTGTTTACGCTGGATGATATTGATCAGGAAAAGGTAAACGATGCCAAAATCCTTCATTTCGGATCAGCGACGGCACTGTTATCAGATCCGTTTTGCTCAGCCTATTTACGGCTGATGTCGATTGCGAAAGACAATGGACAGTTTGTTTCCTTCGATCCTAACTACCGTGAGGATTTATGGAAGGGAAGAGTTTCAGAGTTTATAAACACCGCAAAAAAAGCAATTGCCGTAAGTGATTTTGTGAAAGTCAGTGACGAGGAGCTTGAGATCATCAGCGGTGCGAAGGATCATAAAGAAGGTGTTGCGATCCTTCACGAGATCGGGGCCGGCATTGTGGCGGTGACACTCGGAAAAAGCGGAACCCTTCTTTCAAATGGAAAGGACCTTGACATCATTCCGAGTATTCAGGTGACATCAATAGATTCAACGGGAGCGGGAGATGCGTTTGTCGGAGCGGCGCTGTATCAGCTGGCGCGCATTGATGAGATTCAGACGGCAGCCGCTGATTTTGCGAAGCTGCGTGATATTGTCTCATTTGCCAATAAGGTAGGGGCGCTCGTGTGCACCAAAATCGGTGCGATCGATGCTTTGCCGAGCTTAAAAGAGGTTGAAGTATCACTTTAAAATATGGAGGGTGTTTCTTGAAAGTCATCGGACTTCCGGGAAGCATCCTTTTTTATTTAGGACTGAAACCCTTTTCGATATACGGTATACTCTATAGAGATATCCAGTAAATTGAACCATTGTGAAGTACATACAATAACGTTTTTATCAGGTCCCGAGTAAAACCAAGTTTCTGCTGCTGCCGTCATGTACAGGGTGACGGCCTTTAAATATTGGACTGCGGAGGAATGTTCATGAAACATATTTTTCTTATTGTGCAATGCACGTTTTCTATTTTTTGTTTTTTCTGTCTCGCTGCTGTGAATTGGTATCAGGGGAGTGAGCTTGTTACTGATTCGTTTGATTGGAATTATACGGCTAAATTTTCAAAGCTGCTGAATGGTACGGATACAATTACAAGGCCCGAGCAGATATCGCAGCTGGATTTCTTTGTGTATTCTGCTAAGCATTATCCGTTAGTGAGCGGATTGATGATCGGGCTGTTTATTTATTTTTTGTTTTCACTGTATCTGGTCATGAAGAATATCCGCCGGCAAAAATGGGCTTAATGAGACTATTTTCATATAAAAATACATAAATTCATGGGAAAATGAAACTTTTTGCGAAAAAAATCAGTATATATAACTGTGAATTTGTTGCTATTTAACTTTAGGAGGAAAATGAAAAATGAGTATTTTAGGAAGATTTAAAGACATTATGTCAAGCAATATCAATGCGTTGCTGGATAAAGCTGAAAACCCTGAGAAAATGGTTGATCAATATTTGCGGAATCTGAACAGTGATTTAGGAAAAGTGAAGGCGGAGACGGCTTCTGTCATGGCTGAGGAACAGCGGGCGAAAAGAGCGTTGACGGAATGTCAGGCCGATGCCGAAAAGATGGAAAGCTACGCGATGAAAGCTTTACAGGCAGGCAATGAAACCGATGCGCGGACATTTTTGGAAAGGAAAGCGGCTGTTGAATCAAGACTGACTGAGCTGCAAACGGCTTATCAGCTCGCTTCTTCCAACGCGTCTCAAATGCGCAAGATGCATGACAAGCTTGTTGCTGATATCGGTGAGCTTGAGTCGCGGCGAAATGCCATCAAAGCGAAGTGGTCTGTGGCGAAAACACAGGAAAGAATGAATAAACTGGGGTCCTCTGTGTCAAATGCGGGCCAATCGCTGACCGCTTTCGGCAGAATGGAAGACAAGGTCAACCGGGCGCTTGATCATGCCAATGCGATGGCTGAGCTGAACGCGTCTCCGAAAGACGATATTGACGAGCTGACGGCTAAATATGACAGCAATCAAAGCAGTGTTGATGATGAACTGGCGGCGCTCAAGCAGAAAATGCTTTTCAGTAAAGACCAATAGAAAGCGGGCTGCAGCTTTGTCCGATATAAAGAGAAAGTGAGAGAAACAGAATGATCATTTCTTATAAATGCCCGAACTGCGGAGATGATATGGTCTTTGACAGTTCATCCGGCATGCTGACATGTCCCAGCTGCGGGCGGCAGGATCAGATTGAAAGCCTGCCAAAGGAGTATATTACGACGAGATTTTCCGAAAATGAGGCGAACGAGTACCGCTGTGAGAACTGCGGCGCGGTTCTGATGACTGAGGCAGAAACGACTGCCACGACGTGCGGATTTTGCGGAGGAGCCGCCGTTCTCGCCGACCGGTTATCAGGAAATCTCGCGCCTTCCATGGTGATTCCTTTTACGATCAGTAAAGAAGAGGCCATGAGCGCTTTTAAAAAGTGGTGCCGAAACGGCCGGCTGACACCGAGGGGATTTATGACTGCCGATCGGGTGAAGAGTATAACCGGTATGTACGTGCCGTTTTGGATGTTTGACTTAAACAGCAAGGTTCAGGTCAATGCCGTTTGTACGAGAGTGCATCATTATGATGATGGCGAATACCGGGTGACGGAGACCGAATATTACAACGCGTATCGTGATATCAATCTCGATTATCTCAAAATTCCGGTCGACGCTTCAGAAAAAATGAATGATGAATTAATGGACAAATTGGAGCCTTACGCTTACAGTGAGCTGAAGGAGTTTAATACGGCTTATTTAGCTGGCTATATAGCGGAAAAGTACAATTATACCGATGACGATCTCTTTCCGCGGGCGAAGGATAAAATCAGCCATTATATTGATTCTTATATCAGATCCACCTTCTCCGGCTATACGACGGCTGACATAACGGATGAACAGATTCAGACGGATAAGATCAGCAGCTTTTACGTGCTGCTTCCGGTCTGGATGGTCAGCTACGATTATGAGCGGACTGAGCACATTTTTGCGATGAACGGGCAGACGGGCAAGGTTGTCGGCAAACCGCCGATCAGTGCCGGAAAAGTGGCTGCGTGGTTCGGCGGCATAACCGCCGGTGCGTTTTTAGCATTAAGACTCGTCTCACTTATGATAGGAGGCGGTTTTTGATGAGAGGATCAATAAAAAAAGCGTGTCTCTTGTGCTTCGTCCTTTTTCTGATGCTGTCTTTTTCTTTACATACAACAGCGTCTGCTGCGGAACAGAAGCAATACGTTTATGACAATGCTCATTTATTAACGAAGGATGAAACGAAGAAACTTGAGGAATTGGCGGGGAAGCTCGGGGCAAAGCGCCATACCGATTTTATCATTCTTACCGCAAACGGAACGGGCGGTAAGGACATCGAGCAGTATGCCGGTGATTTTTATGACAGTCATTTTAGCGGAAGCACGGCGATATTGACCATTGATATGAAGGACCGGGAAGTATTTATCTCCGGGTATAAAAAGGCGGAGCCGTATTTGAACAGCAGCCGGCTGAATACGATCAGGAATACGATTTCGTCAGACATTTCCGCAGGTCATTATGAAAAGGCATTTCAGACCTACATTAAAATGTCTTATAAAGATATGGGGAAAAGCCCGGACAGCAAGTCTGACAATCTGCTGCTCACATGGTGGTTTCAGCTGATTATCGCCGCAGCCGCAGCCGGTATCGCCGTCACCGTGATGGTGTACAATTCCGGCGGCAGGGTCACCGTCACCGGAAGCACGTATATGGATCACGATACGTCTGAAGTGCTGGACCAGCACGACACATATATCCGAACGGACGTTACAAGGGAAAGAAAGCCTGACAAAGATAATGACAATGACGGCGGAGTCACGAGGGGCGGCACGTCTTACAGCGGAAGCAAGGGAAGCTTTTAAATTTAACGTAAAGGATTTGAACATACATGGGCTTTTTCAGAAATCAGTTAGCAAATGTGGTGGAATGGGAAGAATTCAGAGATGACATGGTCTTCTATAAATGGAACAACCGTGAAATTAAAAAAGGCAGCCGTCTGATCATCCGGCCGGGACAGGATGCCATCTTTTTATACAACGGGAAGATTGAAGGGATTTTCCGTGATGACGGCGATTATGATATCGAATCAGAAATCATTCCGTTTCTATCGACATTAAAAGGATTTAAGTTTGGCTTTAACAGCGGCATGCGGGCTGAAGTGCTGTTTGTGAATACGAAGGAGTTCACGGTGAAGTGGGGCACGAAAAACGCCATTAACATTCCGGCGGCGGGAATGCCGGGCGGTATGCCGATCCGAGCAAACGGCACATTTAACTTCAAGGTCATTGACTACATCGGATTGATTGATAAGATTGCGGGTGTCAAGGACAGCTATTTAGTGGATGACATTAAAATCCGGATTACGTCTATTCTCGATCAGCTTTTGATGAAATGGATCACAAAAGAAGGAAAAGACATGTTCAATCTGCAGTCGAATTCATTTGAAATCGGAAAAGGGATTCAAGAAGACCTTGATATGCAGCTGATCGGAGACGGGATGTCGATTACGGGCTTCAATATTATGAGCTTTAACTATCCGCAGGAAGTGCAGGATATGATTACGAAAAACGCTTCTTACGGTATGGTGGGCGATGTGAACCGCTATCAGCAGATTTCCATGACGGACGGAATGTCATCCGGCAAAATGAGCGGAAGCGGTGCTGCCTCCGACATGGCGGGCATGATGATGGGAATGAATATGGCCAATCAAATGATGAACCAAATGAATCAAAATCAGCAGAACCAGCCGCAGCAGAATCAAAGTCAGCAAAATCAGGGGACGGCGCAGGCAAACGGCTCAGAAGGGGCGGCTAAGCCGAAATTTTGTCCGAACTGCGGAACGAAAACGGAAGGCGCGAATTTTTGCCCGAATTGCGGACAGAAGCTTGCCTGACATATACGAAAAAGAGGCCTTTTTTGGCCTCTTTTTTTGTCATGATTTCATTGTTTGGACGATGAGGGATGTCAGCGCTTTTGATCCCTCAGGTATGAGATGGACGCCGTCCGGTGTGAAGTATTCAGGGTGCTGCAATGCTTTTGCGTGCCAATCGACAAGGGTCACATTTTTGCGTGACTCGGCCTGCTGGCGCAATGATTCGTTTACTTTGCTTTCCCACTGCCGCGGTACACGCGTGTTGACAAGATAGATATCGGCTTTTGAGAAGGAGCTGATCAGTGATTCAATTTGGCTGTTTGTGAAATAGCCGTTCGTCCCTAACTCGATGATGACCGCTTTATTCGGCTGATTAAATGACGCATATTCCGAAGTGAGCCGGAGTGCTTGAGAGACTTGTCTTCCTACCTTTCCGTCGATGGTGACATGAGGAAGGGACTGCCGCAGGTATGACGCAATGTCCAGCATCACCGAGTCACCGATGGCCAGCACGTCTTGCTGAGGCTGTGCTTGTTTTGGGTCAGCCGTTTTTTGAGATGACTGTTCCTTTTTGTCTTTCGTCTTCTTCGTATCTGATTTGCCTGTTGGTTTTTTCTTGTTGTTGTCTGATGCGGTATCCGTTTTTTCGCCGCCGTGTTTTTTCTTGCTGTCCTCTTCTTTAGCAGGCTGATCGTGATCGGCCGTTTTGTGCGAAGAGGCGGCTGTTTCTTGCTGCCCGCTTTGCGCGTACGTCCATTGCGGCTGTTTTTTCTCTTCGGCTATCCCTGACAGCCCGCCCGCAAATACGAGAATGGCGGCAAGAATGAGGCCGAGCGACATTCTGCTGATGACAGAGGACGTCTTCCATTCCAAAAAGCGGTTCAGAAACACGCGGCGTAAAAATGGCCGGAAGCCTGCAGAGCGGATTGGCTTCTCAATGAAATGATAAGAAAGCTCGGCCAAAATGAAAGTGGCGCCGATTCTGACGGCGCAATGCCAATAAACCGGATTTCCGATTTCCTGCACCGGGGTGCTCAGCACGATAACCGGGTAATGCCAAAGATAGATTCCGTATGATCTCGTTCCGATCCAGCGAAGCGGCTTCCATGAAAGGACATATCCTATAAAGCTGCTCGGATGGCATATACATGCGACAAGAACCGCTGCGGCGATGCTGATCAAAAGCATGCCGCCTTTGTACAGGAAGGGTTCATATTCATCCGTGTAAAATACGCAAAGCACCAGTGCGGCAAAGGCGGCAAGCTCTGCCCCGTGCAGCAGATGTTTCATGCTGCTCGGCAGCCGTTTGGAAGATAATCGTTTCATCGGCCACACTAAAGCTAAAGCGCAGCCGATCAGCAATTCAAATGAACGGGTGTCCGTCCCGTAATAAACGCGGCTCGGATCTCCGCCGGGCACATACATCATACTCATTACGACTGCTGAGCATAAGGCGAGGAACATGACTGCAGCTGCAAGCCGGGCCCGTGTTTTACATATGTACATTCCCGCAAGCAGCAAAAAGGGCCATAAGATATAAAACTGTTCTTCAATCGCCAGCGACCACAGGTTTTTTAATGGCGAAGGGGAGCCGAAGCTGTCGAAATAAGAAAGTTTATGAAAGATAAACCACCAATTGCTTATGTAAAAAAGTGAGGAGACCGCATCTCCTCGTACGGTATGCAGGAGCTCGCTGTTAAACAGTACGACCCAAATGACTGTCGTGATAATCATGAGATAAGCCGCCGGCAGAAGCCGTCTGATCCGGCGCACCCAAAAATCACGCAAATCAAGGGTGATGTTATTGCCTTGGGCAGGCAATATAATGGATGTAATTAAATATCCCGATAAAACAAAAAAGATATCAACACCAATGAAACCGCCGTCTGCCCAATTAAAATTCAGGTGATAGGCGATCACGGCGAGGACGGCAAAGGCGCGAAGTCCATCCAGTCCGGGAATATAGCGGTGGTGCAGTGACTTGTCTGACATGGTATTCCTCCAATAATGTGTGCGGAAATTCTCGCTGTTTTGCGGTTGGCTATGGCAGATTTCTGTACAGTCTTCCATTTGTTCCGTTAAATAGACGCATTCGGAAGGGGATTTTGTTTCAGAAAAAATGAATGAAATGTTCTGATTCTCTTAAACTTTTCTGCCCCTGTCCGGCGTCTGTTATATGAAAGGGTTCCCTTGCGCAATGGCTGTTGCGGGAAAAAGAAAAAATCCATGATCTGCGGATATCATGGATTTTTTTCTTTTACCGGATGTAGCGGTCTCCGACAAGCAGTTTTGAGATGACAGAGGTCGGTATTGTAAACTCTGTAACGCCCATATATCCGGGTGCCGCTTCATATTCATCAAATGAGATGACAAGTTTGTGCTGATCTGTAATATAAAAGTTTTGGTCAGCGCGGATGGATTTGAAAGGCTCCGCCATATCATCATCTTCGACCCAGTATATTTTATTCGGGTCTTCTTTCATCTGTTTTTTCATTTGTTCTTTAATATTTTGGCTGATGACTTTGATATAACGGTCATCTTTGAATAAACTCTTTAACGTAAGCACGGCCTCATTTTTTTTATCAATCGTGATGTATCGGCTTTGCGTATAAGCGGAAGCTTGTGTTTTTTCGATATCACGGCGGACTGAGATCAGATCCGCTGTATCAGTCACGGTTTCATAATCGCTGTAGATGCTGAGGTGGCCTTTTTTGCTTTTTGAGGTCGCCTTCATAAATTCCTGATACAGCTCTTTGCTTTCTTTCATATAATGCCGGTTGATGCTGTCTTCAAGTTTATGATTCGAAAGGCCGGATAGAGCGGGTGTTTTCACATCAATGCTTGATTGGTTCTTTTCTTCTTTCATCTCCACGAACGTGATGGCTTGGACGACTTTGCCGATGACGGGGATTTTGGACATGGCCTGTGCGGCATCCGGATTGATATTGACAACGGCGGTAAATAAAACGGCCGCAGCGACTGCCGCAGATGTCGGCCACATCACGATTCGTTTTTTCTTCGGTTTTGGCTGAAGGGCTTTTTCGACAATGCTGTCCAATTCCTTAGGAATGGGCACACTTTTGTACTCTTCCCTTAATTGCTCTAATCTCTTTTCCATTAAGAAAGATCCTCCTTCGTCAGCTGAATGCGTATAAGCTTCAGCCCCCTGTAAAGGCGTGTTTTAACGGTATTGATGTTTTCCCCCGTGATGTCTGCGATTTCTTCTAATTTCAGGTCTTCAAAGAAACGCAGAATGATAATGGTTTTATATGGATGCGGCAGGTCGTCAAGCGCTTCGTGAAGGTCTGTGTCTTTGTAGTGATCTTCCTTTCCGCGGCTTAAAAACTCGATCGTTTCATCGTCCATTACTTTAAGTTTTTTCTGTTTGCGGAGAAAATCAATGGCCGTGCGCACTAAAATTTTATAAAACCAGCTTTTGATTACATCGGGGTTTTTGACGGATTCGACCGATGTCAACGCTTTTTGAATTGATTCCTGAACAATATCTAACGCGTCATCCTTGTTCTTTACATAACTGTACGCAAGCCGGTAAAAGTCTTCTTTGCGCTCAGTTATGCACGTCACAAGCGACGCTTTGGCTGTTTCGTTCTTCATTGCTTCAAAGGGCTCCTTTTTAAAAAATACGTATCATAGGCTGCTGCCTAAGGATAGACGGGACAGGGTGAAAAATAGTTTGCGCAGAGCGGATCATTTTTAAAAGGAAAAGGAAGGGAAGAGGAAGAGACGAAAAAAAGAGCCTGAGCGGCTCTTTTTCGGATGTGTCTGGTATTTTGCCGAACGGCTTAGTTCGGTTTGACTAAGATTTTCACTTGGTTTTTCTCTTTGATTAAAGCGCCGAAGCCTTCTTCAATCAAATCGTCGAGCACGATTTTTTTCGTGACGAGCTTATCTGCTGAGAAGTAGCCTTCTTTCATCAGTGCAAGAACGGAAGGGAAGATATCACGGTATCCGATAATTCCTTTTACGGTCCGTTCTTTGATGACGATGTCGTTCGGATGGATTTCCGCTCCTTTTTCCCAGATGCTGACGATAACCGTTTCACCGGAAATGTTTGTTGACTGGATCGCCTGGCGGAGAACGACAGGAACGCCTGTCACTTCATAAGAAACGTCAACGCCGCCGTTTGTGCGTTTAGCGATTTCTTCAACGACATCATCCGTTTTTGACGGATCAATGATGATAGCGCCGAGTTCTTTCGCTTTTTCCTGGCGTTCCGGTGAAAGTTCGACCGCGTAAATATCCGTTGCGCCGGCCGCTTTCAGGGCTTCAATCACAAGCAGCCCGATCGGTCCGCAGCCAAAAACGGCTGCCTTGTCGCCCGCTTTTAATTTGCTTTGGCGGACGGCGTAAAGCGCTACCGCTGACGGCTCAACAAGCGCGCCCTGTTCGTAAGAAAGCTCTTCAGGAAGCTTAAACAGCAATTCTTCGTCAACGGACACATATTCAGAAAATCCGCCGCCGCCTCCGGCTAAGCCTAAGAATCCCATTTGTTCATCAAGGTTATAGGCTCCCTGATGTCCGTGTGTGGCAAAAATCGGTTCTACGACGACACGGTCGCCGACGCTGTAATTTTTGACGCCTTCTCCTACTTCCACGACTTCTCCTGAGAATTCGTGCCCCATCGTGACGGGCGCCATTTCGTTTGTTAACGGATGGGGTTTGCCGACCGGAATAAAGATCGGACCTCCCAGATATTCATGAAGGTCGCTTCCGCAAATCCCGCACCATTTGACTTTAATTTTGACTTTTCCCGGTTCTGCTTTAGGTTCATCAATGTTTTCGATTCGAATGTCTTTTTGATTGTGCCATCTTGCCGCTTTCATTGATTATCACTCCTAGTCTGATAGAAACGAGTATAGGTACATGATCAATATGAACCACGGTTAAAAGGAAGAAATGCTTCCTGAAGCCTGATTTCTCAAACTATATCATATGACGCAACTATCAATAGGCCTTATAAAAAGTCCATATTGAATGCAGAAATACTCTATGAATATTATAACGCTAATGTATTAAATTTTGTAGTATAATTTACCATGGAATTATATAGAACAGAAGTTTGTGTCATCAATTGAGTGCGTGTTTCCGTCACGTTGTAATGAACATGTAAAGTGATTGAAATATTATAAACGTCTTCTTGGTGTATAATTTTGCCTAGAATAAAGAATCAGGAGGATGAAAGCTTGAAGAAGTTATTCTTAGCCTTATTGATTTTAGCAGGAAGCACGCTGGGAGCGATCAGTTTCTCTTCTGATGCAAGTGCTAAAAAAGTGAACGGAAATATTACATGGTATAATGGAGTCGGTAAAAAAGGATCGTCCGGTAAAAAACTGGGACACTGGGATTGCGCGACAAAATTAGGATTTGACGTTCCGAGAAACGGAACGAAAATCAGAGCTTATGCGAAATCAAAACCGAAAAAGGTTATCACAGTATACAAAAATGATGTAGGCCGTCTGCCGAATGCCGTATTGGATGTCAGCCCGAAAGCGTTCAAAGCGCTCGGATATCCGTTAAGCAAAGGAAGAGTATCCGGACATTACAGCTATTAAAATAGACCATCTTAAAAAGCAAGGAGAATGATTCTTGCTTTTTCTGATTGACGGAGAGATTGATAATGAAGAAGAAACGATGGATTTGGATCCTCGCAGCCGCTGTTTTGGCGGCGGCGGTCATCGGAGCCGTTCTGCTGATTAAAGGAAAAAGCGGCAGCAGCGGAAAAGCCGTTGTTTCCGGCGGGCATGACAAGCTGCTTGTTTCGCTTACAGACAAAGATCTGATGACGAAATATTACGAAGACAGCCGCATGCTGTACGAGGAAAAGCTTTCGGCATATCCGGCGTTTGCGCTGGATGACGCCCACCAGGCGCTCTATTTTGTCGGTAATAATGATCAAAATGAAATGCGTCTGTATAAGCTTGATCTGAAGACGAAAAAGAAGACGGTGCTTTATAAAGGATCGGCGAGCGCTGACAGTCTGTTTTTATCAAAGGACCTGACGCACATTTATTTCCGTCTCGGTAAAGCGGATGAAGATATTTTCCGTCTCGCATCTTTTGATTTGAAAACGAAGCGTTATCAAAATCTGTATCCGGCGGCGGATGAGAAAGACGACAGTGTGAGCAGCTTCTTTTATAACCGCAGCCAAAACGATTTTGCGCTTCTGCATTATTCCGTTAAAGAGGATTATAAAAAAACGGATGAGGCAAATGAGAAGGGGATTGACCCTGAACCGACGAATATCCGGTTTGCAGCAGGGGCGGGCAAAAACCTTCAGGATCTGACCAATCTTGAACAGTTTATCAGCGACGTGGCGATGTCACCGGACGGAAAAAACCTTGTCTTTACATCTTATACACAAAAAGGGACGGCACAAAAAGCGTCCATCCGTCTGATGAATGTCAAAACGAAAAAAGATGAAACGATTATTACAAACGGGAAGGATTTCTCTCCGCTGATAGATGCCCAGCCGCAGTTTTCTAAAGACGGCAGCATCATCTATTTCATGGCGGAAGCCAAAGGCGCTAAACGCTTGAAGGATGAAACGGGGCGGAACGCGAAGGTCCGGACTATTTATGCTTATCATTTGGATACGAAAAAATGTGAAAAAGTCTGGGAAAATGACAGCGGCATTATCAACAGCTTTTCCGTTATCCAATAATGAAAAAACACTCAGCGCCAGCTGGGTGTTTTTTAATAAACAAAGCTGGCTGCGGCTGAGGCGAGCCATTTGAAAAAACGGAGAAGCGGAACGGCAAAATGGAGTGTTTCGATGAATGACTGTGCGGCAAGGTTCTTTTTCTTCCGTTTCGCCATTTCCTTCAGGTCTTTTTGCTGCTGATCGTTTTTCATGTTCATTGCTCCTTTGCATCATAAAAGGACATGATAACGCAAAGGCCTCTCATGGGACATGGAGGCCTTCTCTATGTTGAGACTCGTAAAAGGGAGGTCTAACTTGATGCCGTTTGATTGTTGTTTTGGAGATTCACCAACGAACGGACGCCGTCGATCATTTTACTGCCGCAAAGGGGGCAAGTCGGGGTATCACTGCCGGTGCCGGCAAAATTCTTTCTGCTCCAGCCGATACAGTCCTCTTTCGTGCATTCCCACGTACTGACATCTTCTTTAGGCAGCGGTTCCTGATTACGTTTGTTGTAGTAAGACATAAAGTCACTTCTTCCCTTATGAATTTTCGTGCACTCCTTCATTGTCTCATACTTTTCCCTAATCTCCTAATTCCTTTTTCTATCCATATTTCCAATGAGGGTGCATCGTCTTCCTGTTATTACAGTATATGCAAATAAGCGCCTTCTTATTTTTTCTTTTTGATAAATAAAAAAAGCCCCTTCCGGAGAAAAGGGGTGATTCTTGTTTACTGCTTATCCGTGACGTCCATCGGTCTCATCATGTCGTAATCTTCATGCTCTAAAATATGACAGTGCCATACGTAGCGTCCGCTGTAAGGAGCGAATGTCGCCGCGATTCTGATGACTTCTCCCGAGTGCGCCTGCACGGTGTCTTTCCAGCCTTTTTCACTTGGAGGAGGAGGGACGGCGGGGCCCGTATACACAATGTCGCCGAATTTGTTATAACGTTCTAAGTCAAAAGGACGCCGGTCAAGAACCTGGAAGGAAACAAGGTGCAGGTGTATCGGATGGGTTCCCCCCATCGGATTGATAATCGACCAGATTTCCGTTGTGCCGAGCTTCGGCGCTTCTGTCACAGGATCATGCCAGCGCTTGTTATTAAGCGTCAAAACCGGCCGGCCGTATTTGTCCTGCGTATTTGTGAGTTTAAGCGTCCTGATATTGTGTATTCGTTTTGAGGTCATATCAGGCATGGCTGAAAGATATTTAGGCTTCCGGCTTGTGTCTTCTCCCTTCAGCGGTTTTGTGACGCGGAACTGCATGACATTGGCGTCTGTATCCGGATCGACGTCGCCCCCGCAGCCGGTGCCGTTCGTCAGAATGATATGTTCTCCGTCAAAAGCGGAGAAATCAATCAGCACATCATACCGCTCTGCCGGGGCTAAGCTGATGGTCTGTGTTCTGACAGAGCGGGGGAGCAATCCGCCGTCAGAACCGATTTGGATAAACCGGCCGCCGTTATTGAGCGAGAGAGTAAATGATCTCATATTTGAGGCGTTAAGGATGCGGAAACGGTATGTCCGCGGTTCGACTTCCATATACGGCCATGCTTTTCCGTTGACGAGAATGGTATTTCCGCAAAGAAACGGGACGATTGAAGGGGTGGGCAGCGTTTCGGAAGGGTTATCCGGCCCGCTCGGATAAGACAAGGAACCGTCGTCATTTAACGTGCGGTCCAAAATCATAAGCGGTACGTCATACTCTCCGGCGGGAAGCTTCAGCTGCTTTTCTTTTCGCTCACGGATGATATACATCCCGGCAAGTCCGGCGTACACATTGAGCCTCGTGGCCGCCATGGCATGGTCGTGATACCATAAGAGCGCCCCGCGCTGTTTGTTTGGATAATGGTATACCTCTTTTTCAAAATAAGGACCCGTTTCCTTAAAATCCCGTGTGAACCAGGCTTCCGGATAGCCGTCGCTGTCAGGCGGCGTTTCTCCTCCGTGTAAATGGACGACGGTTCTGACATCAGGTTCCTGATGGCCGCTTTCTGAATGGTGAATGGTATGGTCTACGGGCAGAAAGTGCTTATCCGGCAAGTCATTCATCCATTTAACATAAATGCTTTCACCTTGGTTGACGTCGATCGTCGGGCCCGGAAACAAACCGTTATACCCCCACAGCCGGGTTGGCGGGAGATCGCGGTGCAGCTTGTGAAAGCATTCCTTCATCGTGACTTCATAATACGTGCTGCCGTCTGATTTCTTCTGCGGCTTCAGTGTTTCGATAATCGGCAGTTCATCTGCAAATTTTTCAAGTGCCATTATTCATCCTGTCCTTATCATTTATTGAATTCCTGTACTATAGATAATGCTGCCTGGAACAAGTTGGTTAAAAAAACACCCGCCCTTTTTTGAGGACGGGTGTTTCTATTATTGCGCAACCCGGTTTGCGGAAGCGCTCTCTTTCGGTTTTTGTTTTTTGCGGAATACATATGAGGCAAGCACCAGCAGAGTAATAAATCCTGTCAGCAGAAATTCAGACCGCATTGAACTGATAAACAGCATAGATAACAAGATGGCGCAAATGGCGATGATCGTCAGGTAGGTTAAGTACGGATAAAACCACATTTTGATTTTAAGAGATTCAGGGTTTGTCCGTTCGATTTTCTTTCTCATTCTCAGATGTGAGACGGCGATGACGAGATAGACGAGCAGTGCGATCGCCCCTGATGCATTGACCAGAAATAAGAATACGGAGTCGGGAGAAAAGTAGTTCATGACAACGGCAATATAGGAGAAAAAGGTGCCGGCGATAATGGCTTGGACCGGTACGCCTCTTTTACTCAGTTTCATAAAACGCCGCGGCGCTTCATTTCGCGCCGCCAGTGAATACAGCATCCGTGACGTCGTATAAAGCCCGGAGTTCAGGCAGGACAAAACGGCTGTCAGGACGATGAAATTCATGATCTGAGCGGCTGCGGGAACCCCGATATGTCCCAAAACGGCAACGAAGGGGCTTTCCAAAATATTGGCTGAATTCCACGGAAGCAGCGTGACCACAACCGTAATGGAACCGACGTAAAAAATAATGATCCTCCAGACGACTGAGCGGGTCGCCTTTGTGACGGATTCGACCGGGTTTGACGTTTCTCCCGCTGCGATTGCGACGATTTCAGATCCCATAAAAGAAAAAATGACGACGACGATTCCGAGCAGAACGGAACTTGGGCCATTAGGGAGAAATCCGCCGTTGCCCGTCAGATTTTCCAGCCCGACCGGTTTGCTGCCGGGGACGATTCCGAAAATGAAAGCAAATCCCGCGATTAAGAAGACAACGATTGTTGCTACCTTCACTAAGGAAAGCCAGTATTCAAATTCACCGAACGATTTAACTGAATAAATATTCGTCAGTGTTAATAGCACGGTCAGAAGCAGACTCGTCAGCCATAACGGAATCCCGGGGAACCAGTACTGTATGATTCCGGCGCCCGCAATGGCTTCAATGGCAATGACGATGACCCAGAAAAACCAATACAGCCATCCGATGGTATAACCGGCCCACGGTCCGATGGCGTCATGCGCGTACTGTGAAAACGAACCGCTTGTCGGGTTGACGGAGGACATTTCCCCCAGCATCCTCATAATAAAAATCACTAATAGTCCTGCTAATGCGTAGGAGACAATCGCTCCGGGGCCGGTGGAATGAATGACGGATCCGCTTCCGACAAATAATCCGGCGCCGATCACGCCGGCAATTGAAATCATGGTCATATGCCGGGTTTTTAATCCCTTCGATAAAGAATTAGGCTGATTCATTCTTTGCCTCCTTTTGGGTTGTTTTATGCTGAATATTCCGACAAATATTATTCTATCATAAATGCATTGGACATTTGTTAATGATGTTAGAAAATGTGACTTCTTTTCTCATCCGTACACAGAAAATGACGCAAGGTGTTTCTATAGACCCACTGTGGTTCAGTGATGTATCTCAATAATAGGAAAATGCGAGTAGAGGAGTTTTTTAATATGAAGAGAAATGATGAACTGAAAAAGGGAGAATCCGGGACAATGGTGTTCTATCTGCAATGAAGCTGATCATCGGTTATGTTTTTCACTCAGAAGCACTTACTGCAGAGGTTTAATAATAACTGACATTATTGTTTCGGTGGCTGTAATAATCGTCCTGCCACCTCTCAAAAACCTCCTGAAGTAGATCATCCATTCACGGCCGCTTTCGGGCGGAAACGATTGCATCGCTTATCGAATCTTTTATTATCATAGTTGTCGGACTGCAAGTGCTGTTGGAATTTATTTTTTCTGCTAAACAAGAGATGCCAAAAGCTTGGACGACAGCAGGCCTGCCAGTACAATATTAGGCCGGTCATAAAAGTGAAGAGCCAGGTGCTCCTTGCAGCTGGTAATAATAAATTTCGAGGCATTCGTCAGTATCAGCACGTTATCGGAATTACAGGAGAGAACAGATAATTTGTACTATTTCATATATTTTCAATTGACAGAATCATTTCGTTATAATAATCTGTTTTCTGTAAATGTATTTAATTACAAATATACAATTTATTCTTATTTTTGTAATTAAATTAAAAGATTATTTATATCTATTTACTAATATTCAGAATAGGAAGGTGTAACAAATGAAGGTTGAAATTGAAAATTTAGACACTAGACAACTTGCTTATAATGAAACTTATGCATGGACTTCAACTCTTTTAAAGTCGCTGAGAAATTCAATGGATTTATTTAAGTTTGACGAAATTGTTCCAACTCCCTTTTCTAGAAGATATGAGCCAGGTGCCAAGCATTCAGTAATCGTACTAGGGGATAAAACTTTACCTGACATTAGAGAAAATGGGGATCATGACTCCTCCTCTAACTCAAAAGTTGAGGTGGCAGGTGAACAGTATTACTATATGAGTGTTAGTCATGTTGTAGAAAAACAGATGGCAACGGAATATTTACCTAAGGTTTATTGCCTTGCCCCATGCCTTCGATTATTGATGGAAGGGGAAGAGCTGTCTGCAAAACATATTTATTCCTTCTTTCAATTTGAAATTGAATGGAGAACTGAGAGAATGGAAGATGTTTTCGATTTAGGGGAGAAGATTCTCTATGAAGCAGGCAATAAGATTTTATCTTTAATTGATAATAATGATAATTTGACGTTAACTCCTTTAGCAAAACGCAACACAGAGAGCTTGGTAAAAGGCTCATATCCTAGAATAACATTTGAAGAAGCCTTAGAAAGAGTAGGACGATCTAAAGATTCAGAAGGGGATCTTACTTCTGAAGAAGACGCACTTCTCTCTAACCAATTTGACACACCTTTTTGGATTTATAACTATCCAGCAGGAGTCAGAGATTCAATTTATCACGAAAGTCCAAAAGGTGTTTTTCAAACTTACGATTTAATGTTACCTTTTGGCTACGGTGAACTGACTACCGGGGGTATCCGTCCAACTAGCGGAGAGGAGATTATTAACCAATCAAAAACTCTCGGCAATTCTTATCATCCGGAATATGCTCAATGGAAAGATAAATCACAAGTACAAACAGCTGGATTTGGAATTGGACTGGAGAGATTGTTAAAGTTTATCTCTGGCGCAGAAAGTATTTTAGATTTCATTCAATATCATGATGCAGGTCCAAACACGACGATTACACGTCCTATTCAAAAATAATAACTTCTAATAGGGGAGAGGGTAAGGAATTAAATTCTGACCCTTTTCTTTCTTTTGAGTGTATAGAAGGGAGAATTAGAAAAACGTGAAAACCTTATTTGTTATTGATTCTTCTGTTATTGGGCCAGAGTATATTGTAAAAGCGGCAAAGGAAATGAATCTGAATGTTCTGTTCTTGACAAACTTAAATAGTCAGGAAGGAGATGCACTCTCTCAACTTACATCTTATAAGTTTATTAATTGTAATACTAATTCTTTTGAAGAACTGTATGAAATTATAAAAACTTTTCCAAAAGAGGACATTGCAGGAGTTATCTCTTTTTTAGATAGTAAATTAGAAATTTGCACTAAATTATGCAGCGCTTTAGATATAAAGGGAATTGATCCAAAAATTGAATTACTTAAGGATAAGGCTTATGTCAATGACATTATCCCAGAATTTACGCCGCTATCACTTTCTTTCACTACAGGGGCGATTCCTTATTCAGAGATAAAAAAAATGTTATCAGCTTCACAGAATGGATTGATACTAAAACCATCCTTTGCAGCTGGGGCTAAAGGTATAAGTGTATTAGAGGATGAAAATGATATCGAGAATATAGAAAAATTATTTGATAAAACCTTACCTAAGCATCTGCACCCTGACGAATATGTCGTTCAAGAAATAATAGACGGAGAACTTGTAAGCTTAGAGGGATACGTTTTAGAAAGTAAAGTAATTCCAATTGGAGTAACTGGCAGAAGGAAGACGGAAAATGCAGAATCGGTATTCATATTCCCTTATCATTCTATAGCTCAGAAAGAATTGTGCAAGATTGTTCAAACTCTAGTGGAGAGGAGCGGGTATAGCAGAGGATTTTTCCATACTGAATTTATTGTTTCAGAAAATCAAGTTAAACTAATAGATTGTAACTTTGGAAGGCCTGGCGGAGCAAATATTACTGAGATTATAGCTTGTTCATACGGAATTGAACCGCATAGTATTTACCGACAATCAATGGAGTTAGTTCTAAATGAAAAAGAGATCATTCCTGCGGCCTTTTGGGGAGAAGAATGTAAGGAGAGCTTAGGGATAGCATACGGAATTCCTAATCAAGATAGAGTACTTGAAATTAAGTATGCAGAAAATATGAAATCTAAGCATACACAGGCCCAAAATTTAGGGGACACCGTTTCCGCTATGGGAAGCAGTAATTGGAGTTGGCTTGGAATGCTCTCTGGACTGAGGGAAGACGTAATTAAAGATGTAGATTCTATAAGAGTAAAAACTCTACATAACGGATGGATAAAACCTGTGTACTATAATATGGAATTAAAGGAGCCTTTAGACTATCTTGAAAAAGTCTAATAGTATCTATACATCTAAATTGATTTGGTTCCTTGGGTGCAGATTTGTATCAACAGTATCCGAACAACTTCTGCTATTTGCTATCCCTTTATTAATTTTTCAATACACCGGAGAAGCGTCCAAATCAGGATTAGCATTTCTTATAGAGTGGTTGCCGGCAGTATTATTACTCCCCTTCATAGGAGTGCTTGTAGATACTTATAAAGAAAAGAAACTTTATATTATTGGCGATAGCCTGCGAGCATTGGTTTCCATATCAGGCTTCTTATTATTAATCTATATGCCAAGCCAAACATTTATTATACTTTCAGTTGCTGCATCTTTGTTCGCTATTTTAAACTCATTAAACTTTGTCACATTAGAAACAACTATCGGGAGGAACTTTGATAATAACGATATTCCCCGCATCCAATCGTTAATCCAAGGATTGGAGCTTAGTTCTCAAGTGATAGGACCGGCTTTGGCAAGTATATTGGTTCTATTTATAAAAGAGATGGATTTTCTTATTATTACTGGTATTGCATTTGCAGTGACAGGTTTCGGAGTACTGGGTCTTCCCAATAAGGCTAAAAATCTGGTTGTTAGGGAAACGAAGTCCATTAAACGAGTTCTAGGAACAATTGGGGATGGGTTTAAGTTTATAGCTAAAAATTTCTTTCTTCGGCTGTTGGTACTGGCAACAATGCTTATTAATCTTGTGATGGGGACTGTAATGGCTTTAAATCCAGCTGTAGCCCAAGGGGTTCTTGGTGCAACATCTAGAGAGTATTCATTTTTGGCGATGTTTGGCGGGATCACGGGATCTATAGTGGTTTTGTTAATTCCTGTATTTTTGAAAAAAAGTAAGAGTATTAATAATATAGGCATAGCATCTATTGTGTTATTAACATTATCCGGCGTCATTTTGGGAATAGCCAATCAATTTTACATTTATGTTATCGGCTACGCCCTTTTGGTTTGTGGAATAGGGATTTTTAATGTATTTCTAAGAACAGAACGAGTTAAGTTAATACCGAAACATCAATTAGGTAAGAGTATGGGAACTATTGTTTTCTTTAATCGTCTAAGCCTGCCCCTTGCTGGATTAATAACTTCTACCTTTACTAAAATTACAGGACCTCAAGAAGTAATATTAGGAGTTTCGATTTTTTGGATTGTAGTCAACTCCACAATATTTACTTATTATTTTTATAATAAACGTCATGCTGCCCAAAAAGATGTTTTAGAATTATAATATGAAGGATAAAGGGGACTAGTATAATGACTAAACACATATGTATTATTAATCGCTGGTCAGTAGGATGGGATTCTGAAAAACCTGATTATGAAAAGATAATGAATCATAACGAATATAAAGTAAGTTATATTGTTGACGCTGAAGGCAATAAAGGTTTATCTCAAAATATTTTAGAAAATTCTATCATAGAGCTTGTTGAGGATATTAACTCTTTGGATAACATTCGTACAGCATTTGAAAAGATTGAAAAAAAAGGAGGAAGTATAGATCGGTTAATAGCTCTGAGTGAATGGGATATATTGAATTCAGGGAAATTAAGAGATGAAAAGGGATTAGAGGGTCTATCTTTTGAACAGGCTCTAAATGCCAGAGATAAGGTAAAGATGAAAGAGATTGTCAGCCAATCCGGCTTAAGAACTCCTAAATTTAGTAAATGCGACAGTGTAGAGGAGTTAGAACAATTTATTAACCAAGCAGGCTTTCCTATTGTCATAAAGCCTAGGAGAATGGCTGCTAGTAAAGGAGTTCATATTCTTCATAATCAAGAGGAGTATGACGAAATATTGCCACACATAGAATTTAAGGACTTGGAATGCGAGGAATATTGTGAGGGAACAGTATTTCACGTTGATGGATTAGTAAAGGATAATCAATTAAAATTTTGTATTCCGTTTCGGTATATCAATCCACCAATAAAATTCTTTCAACAAAGTCCATTGGGAGCGGTTTCTGTAGATAAGAATGAGACTATGTTATATGAGGGGCTCATCGACTTTACCCAAAAGACCGTTAATGCCTTGGGAATAAACAATACGATGTTCCATCTTGAATTAATTGTAGATGAGAAAAGTGACAAGCCCGAACCTATTTTTATGGAAATTGGAGCCCGTATGGGAGGAGCAGATATACCAAGATGTGTAAGCCTATTGATTGGCAGAGATGCTGTAACTGATCAGTTAAAAGTTGAATTAGGGGAAGAAGTTTCAGATGTGCGGCTGGATGAAGGAGTATCTTCAGGCTATCTCTTAATTCCTTTTCCAGCAGAACTGCCTTGTTTAATGGAAAAAAACACTTCATTTAAAGGGAAATTGTCAACTTTAGTAGAAGAGTATTTACGGAGTAAAGGAGACGTACTGGATGGAAGCGGCGGATATTTGAAGATTCCGGCCAGATACATCTTTAAAGGGGAAACAAATCAAGTTTATAAAGATGTAATGAATGCTATCAAAGAACATCAGTATGAATATAAAAGCTTTGTAAAACAGTAATATTATAATAAAAAATAATTTTATAAGATTCATTAACTTGAGTTTTGGAAGGGGAAGATTAAATTGTCAACCTTGCTTACCGAAGGAAAAAGTTCGTCTCTAGGTATGAGTGAAGGTGTAGTTTTAGAAATATCACAAGCTGAAAAAGAATTAATTGAGAACTTAATAAAGGATATTAATTTCAATCCAAATGCTATTAATAATTCTGACCTAAATAGATTACAATTTGTTTCGCATAATCTTCCAGACAGAGTAAAGAGTGCTCTAATTAATTTTAAGCGAAATTCTAACAGAGAAGGAACGATTTTATTTAAAAACTTGCCTACAGACGATATTTTACCTCAGACTCCTGATGATGGCAATCCTTCTTTGGATAAGATCACCTTTGTTAGTGAATTATGTCTAGTGCTATTCATGCTGTATATGGGTGAGCCGATTGGGTATGCTGATGAAAAAAATGGACAGCTCATTCATGATATTTGTCCGATTAAGGGGAAAGAAAGCGGTTTGGAAAACTCTGGTTCCAAAGTCTTTTTTACTTATCATACTGAAGACGCTATACATCCATACAGACCTGATCACCTTGCTTTATATTGCTTACGGTCAGACCATAAAAACGAAGCACAAACAGAAACTGCTTCTATAGTTAATGCTTTAGAATTACTGCCAAGTTCAGTAGTATTAACATTAAGAGAGCCTCTGTATAAATTAAGCCCGCCTGCTTCATTTAATTCGGATGACTTATCAAAGATCATACCCGTGCTTTCAGGCAGCATTCAAGCACCAGAAATGGTTATACATTGTTCCTTAATGGAAGGAATAACTGAAGAAGCAAAATGGGCATTGGAATTATTAAAAGAAGCATTAAGTAAGGTTTCTATAAAAGTACCTCTCTGTCCTGGGGACCTTATTATTATCGACAACAGATTAGCAGCGCACGCTCGCTCATCCTTTACCCCACAATACGATGGGAATGATCGTTGGCTTCAAAGAATGTTTACGGTGAATGATCTAGGCCGATCTAGTTTTAGCAGAAGCCCTGGCAGTCATGTTTGCATACCTCTAAAATATGAACTTAAACTAAAGTAAATGATAGTCGTTTTATGCAGTTAGCTTAATATAAATTTCTTAAATCATACACTTAGAATAAATTTTATCGTTTAACTAAGTGTATGGTTTATTTTAATTGTTAACCTCTAAGATATTAACAAGGAGAGAACCAGAATGAATAATAGTGAGGTTTATAAAATTGGAATTCTTGCAGGGATGGGACCAAGATCAACAGGTCCATTTTTAGAATCTGTTCTGGACTGCTGTGAAAATTTATATGGAGCAAAGTTCGATGATGATTTTCCCCACATGATAATATATTCGCTGCCAACACCTTTTCATCCTAAAAAAGCGATTGATGACAGCGAGATGTTAAAGGCATTAAAAGTCGGAATTGACTCACTAAACAATTCTAATTGTTCGATTATAGCAATACCTTGTAACGTGGTTCATTCATATTATAAAGAATTGTGCCAAATGACACATATACCTATATTAAATATAATTGATGAAACAGTAAACGAATTAGAAAATGAAGGAAGTGCAGTCGGCTTACTTGCTACAAGAGGGACTGTGGAAAGCAATTTATATCAAGAAAAACTAAAGTTAAAAGGTAAAAATGTATTTTGGAACGATGAGTATCAAAAAAGAGTTGATGAATTAATTTTAAAAACTAAAACATTAGGAGTTTGTTCAAAAGTAACGGATGAATGGAAAACGATAGAAGATATTCTTTTAACAGAAGGGATAAATGAAGTAGTTTGTGCTTGTACTGATTTATTTTTTTGTACGAATCATACTAAACTCAAGATATATGATTCTTCTCAGATACTAGCGAGAAGACTAGTAGAAAGATATATAAAAGAGGGCTTGGAGAGTGGGAAGAATGAATAGTACCTTGAAAGTGGGGGTTTCGGCTATTTCTAAAAATATCTCTCCTTTTAATATTTATTCATGTGATTATGAAATATGCAGAGCTCTTTTTCCTCCATTATTTAAGATGTCCAAAGAAGGGCATTTATTGCCTAACATTATTGAACAATGGGAAATTAATGATTGTGATAATGAATACCTCCTTGTACTTAGAAAAGATATTTACTTTCACAATGGCAGAAAGGCTTTAGCCCGAGATATTGAGTTTTCTTTATGCAGAGGAATGATGAAGGGGGCAAGATCCACCTTTTCAGAATTACTATCCGATATAGAAGGTTATGAAGAGGTAAGTCAGACAAATAGATATGTTCCGAATATGTGTTCCGGCATAGAGGTTTTTGATGATTACAGACTAAAAATAAAATTGAAACATCTAAATTTGCTTTTTTTAAAATACTTTACTCGAAGTGCCTTAAGTATTGTTCCGCGAGAAGAGTTTTTAGAAAATGATCTCTGGGTGTGGAAAGACAACCCTATAGGAGTAGGGGCTTACTGCTATGAAAGCCTAAGTGAAGACTCTAAGGTTTTGACTTTAAAAAAGAACGAGGATTACTTTGAGGAAAGAATCGATTCTTTTGAAAAATTACAGTTTGTGGTATATACAGACGTAAGTCAAGTTGATTTATTATCCGAAGCAGAAAACCAAACAGAAAACGAGTTTGAAATTTTGAAAAGCCCTATAAGCGTCACAATAGCTCTAGAATATTTTGTGTTACATGATGAAGATAAAATGTGGAAGGAATTAAGAGGTTTAATTAACTTAGCAATAAACAAAGAAGATCTATTATCCAGCATACCGAAATCAGAGAGATCAATATATTCGCCTGCTCATAGTTTTTTACCTGAAACTATATTAGATATGCCTGATAATGAGGAAGAATTAACAAATTTTAATTTTCAAGCTGCTAAGGAAAATTATCTTTTGAAATGTGGGTATATTCCTCAATTAAGTATCATTGTTTACAATAACTATAGTGAACACTCTCATCTGCGTGAAATGCAGAACAAGCTATATCAATTATTGAGTGCCAAAGGCTTCGACGTAGTTAAAACAGAACTTTCTTCCTTAAATGAAAGCCTTTTAGATACTCAGCAGCATATATTAGTCAGTTCCTCAAGTTTTAACTATAATGATCCGGAAGATTTATCTTTATTTTTCAGCAGTGATAAAGAAATCTATCGTGCGAATACTGAAACTCTTATTCATATTAGAGGTCTCCTCAAAGATGCGAAAAAAGAAATTAATATTAATAAGAGAAATAACATGTATAGAAAAGTAGAAGAATTAGTTATAGAAAACAGCTTAGTGTTTCCTATAGCTTTAACCTATGAATCTTATCTATTTCGTAAATCCAAAATGGATGGAAAAAGTTTTTTTGATCAATTTTATCAGCCTGCATATGAATACATAAAACCATTAACATTGGAAACGATGTAATCCTAAGGTGAACTTAACCATTGAGTTGCAAATCTGCCTTGCTTGGATTGATACAGTCACGGTGTGTGATCGGTCTCCTTAGTTTTTGAAAAGAATCATCCCACTCTTTGACAGATGGCTTCGATGTAACGGACATTTCAGCTTATAAACAGACGATCGAAACATCTTGGCGTCAGCCGTTTAAAAGGTATTAAAGCGGGATATCTTGGCAGCTGCGTTTATATTGATGTCGTCATTGAAGTGCCGTCTGATCTGAATATTAAAGAGAGCCATGATATCGCCAATGAGGTAGAACGCAGGATGAAAGAGGAACACGCCATCGACCATTCACACGTTCATATGGAGCCTCTTCAGCTGAAATAAAGCTTCCTTTCTAAAGGGAGCTTTTTTGTCTTTTCGGACTGAACACAATTCGCTGAAACGTTTTTTTATACTGATTATATTTTGTGGTAAAGTTAGGTTACAATAATTGAAATTTGAGAGATGACTAGGGGGAGAAGAATGGCTTATAAAGAAGAGCTGCATCCGCTGCTGGAGAAAGCCGTTGAGCATATTGAAAACATCATCATAGGAAAACGGGACATCGCCATACTCAGCCTGGCCGCTATTCTCGCAAAAGGGCATGTGCTGCTGGAAGACGTGCCGGGAGTCGGAAAAACGATGATGGTCCGCGCTTTGGCCAAGCTGATCGGAGCTGACTTTAAGAGGATTCAATTCACGCCGGATCTTCTGCCGTCAGATGTGACGGGTGTCTCTATTTATAATACGAAAACGATGGAATTTGAGTACCGCCCCGGACCGATTATGGGGAACATCGTGCTGGCCGATGAAATTAACAGAACCTCGCCGAAAACGCAGTCTTCTTTGCTTGAGGCGATGGAAGAGGGGAATGTCACGATTGACGGAAAGACAATGCGGCTGGCCGAGCCGTTTTTCGTCATGGCGACACAAAACCCGGTTGAATATGAAGGAACGTATCCGCTTCCTGAAGCGCAGCTTGACCGGTTTTTATTTAAGCTGCGCATGGGCTATCCGACTGCCGAGGAGGAGCTTCGGGTTCTGTCTTTGCAGGAAGGGCGCAATCCGCTCGAAACCTTCGAGCCCGTCATTTCTAAAGAACAGTTCATCACCCTCCAGCAACAACTGGAGCAGGTGCGGGTAGATGATGGAATTAAAGCGTATATCGTCGGCATCACTCAGCATACCCGCCGGCATCCGTCCGTACATTTGGGCGTAAGTCCGCGCGGTTCGATCTCATTAATGAAAGCCGCGCAGGCGTACGCGCTGCTTCATGACCGCGATTACGTCATTCCTGATGACGTCCAGTATTTGGCTCCGTATACGCTGCCGCACAGAATGATCTTGACTGCCGATGCGAAATTTAATGATGTCACGCCGGAAGCGGTTATCGAAGACATCATGCAAACGGAAAAAGTTCCCGTTCAAAGGATGTCGGTCCGCTAATGAGAAAGAAAGTGCATTGGCTGTTATACGGCTGGAAGCTGCTTATTTTGGCCGTGCTGACGGCGGCGGTCTTTTCTTATGCCATGTTTCAGGGCGGATTTGTGAGCTGGTTTTTATTTTATGCGTTTTTGCCGTTTATCGTTTACGCCGGGCTGGTCGCCGTGTATCCGCTGCGGGCGTTTCAGGCGGCGCGTGAGATTTCTTCCGCCCGGTTAACTTCTGGTGACAGACTGTCTGTCACCATCAGGCTGACGAGGCGCCTGCCGTTCCCGCTGACATATATGGTCATTGAAGACGTGATGCCGGAAACGCTTGGCGAGAGGCGCAGTGCAAAACAGCTCGTATTTCCGTGGTTTCAAAAGAAGCTGACGTTACAATATGAGCTGCCGCAGGCGCCGCGCGGGGAGCATCAATTCCATACGATAAGAGTGCGGACGGGAGATGTTCTCGGGCTCTTGGACAAGACGGCTTCATTTTCCGTAACGGATACGGTCTTAGTATTCCCGGCGTACGGGTCTGTTCATGATAAGCAGCAGGCTGCATCAGGCGAAGAAGGTGCGGGTGCCGGCACGCCGTTTCAGGTTCACCGCTCCGCAATAGCCGCGGGCGTCAGAAATTATCAGCCGGGCGACCGGTTTTCCGCTCTCGACTGGAAAACGTCCGCGCGGCGCAATGAACTGATGACGAAGGAATTTGACCCGCTGCAGAGCACGGATATGATTTTCCTTTTGGACTGCAGGCCGTCTCCTTCATTTGAAGCCGCGGTGTCAGCCTCAGCATCCCTGCTTTACACCGCGCTTGTGAAGGGCTCTCCCGCAGGATTTATTTCATTAGGGAGCGACCGGACTGTTTTTCCCGTCCGGGAGGGAGAAGAGCATTTCAGAAATGTGCTGCGTTACCTGGCATCAGCTTCTGAATCGGAAGAAGCTGGTGCAGGCGGTCGTTTAGGAAAAGAGCTGGCAGATTCGCGCGTCCGCAAAGCTTTTATTGCCGTCGTGACGGGCAGTCTTACAGAAGATCTCCTCAAACAGGCTGAGTCCGTCCGCACTGACATGACGGTATTTTTGGCGAAAGAAACGAATGCCGTGCTTTCGGAAAAAGAACGGAATCTCGCTCGCATCTTCGCTCAAAAGAATATCAAGGTGCAAATGATCAGGGACAAACGGGTGTCCCATGTTGTTTAGAAAGAGAGGTGGCGCGCCATGCCGCATGACGAGAACCAGGGAAGCAGGCTGAGTCTGCTGCTGTTTTATTTTCTCGCTTTTTTATTGTTGTGGGAATGGCTCAGGCCGCTGCACAATTTTACGGATACAAAGCATACCGGTTTTTTCATCGTCTTTATCGGTTTGGCATTTCTGCTGTCATTCTTCCGGATGAGGTGGTACGTCACCGTGCCGTCCTGCATTCTGTTTACGTTAATCAGTATTCACATGCTGTTTTATAAAGGTTCGGTTTTTCAGCCGGAATGGCTTGCTTCTTTTTTGCGGGACGTGATGCTGAATGTCCGGCACATCGGAACCGGAAGATGGAATGATATGAACCCGTCATTCCGCACACTGCTGTTTTTTGTGCTTTTATGGCTGCTTGTGTATTTGCTGCATTATTGGGTGATCTATCAGCGGAAAATCTTATTCTTTTTTATCATGACGGTGGCGTATATTACCGTACTTGATACATTTACTCCTTATGATGCCGCATACGCCGTCATCCGGATCGTCTTTATCGGCTTTTTGATGATGGGGCTTTTGTATATGGAGCGCATCCGCCTGACAGAACACATAGCATTTAAAAAAAGATTGATTTTCAAATGGTTTCTGCCGCTGGCGCTGTTTATCTGCGCTTCCGTCGTGTTCGGTCTGGCGGCTCCGAAATCAGATCCGAATTGGCCGGACCCCGTGCCGTTTCTGAAAAAAATAACACATCACAAAGAAGTGCCCGCCGCTGAAAGCAAAATCGGCTACGGCAATCATGATGAAACATTGGGCGGTCCTTTTCAGCAGGACGATACGCCGGTTTTTACATGGAAGGGAAAAGAGCGGGCGTACTTCCGTGTGGAAACGAAGGATACATATACGGGAAAAGGCTGGGTGGAGACCGACCAGGGCATGTCCTATAAACTGAACGGCGGCAATGTGGAAGACATATGGTTTGACCGGCGTGTGCAGACGAGACGCTATACGGCACAGGTGTCCATTGATGAAAATTATCTTTATAATCACGTCATGTATCCGATCGGCCTCTCCAATATTAAACCGAAGCACTCGATTCAGCTTGAGATGAACGGAAACACCGAGCAAATCACGCCGATCAGTGAACAAGTGGGCAACATCCGCAATATGGGACGGTACACGGTGACTTTTCACGCGCCCGTCTTTAAGCTGAATGATCTCAGAAAAGTGAAAGTGAAACGATACCGTGAGCAGAACCAATTCAATGATCGGTATTTACAGCTTCCGGACAGCGTTCCGGAAAGAGTGAGACAGCTTGCGGACAGGCTGACGCGGGATCATCATAATATGTTTGATAAAGCGAAGGCTGTCGAGGACTATCTGGGATCTTCCGCATTTTCGTATGATACGCAGGATGTCGCCATTCCGGAGCACAATCAGGATTATGTGGATCAATTTCTGTTTGAAACGAAAAAAGGTTATTGTGATAACTTTTCATCGGCTATGGCCGTGCTGCTCCGATCTGCGGGTATTCCCGCCCGCTGGGTGAAGGGTTATACATCCGGCGAGTATAAAGGCGCAGGCGACCATAACGGCCAGATTTATGAAGTCACAAACAACAACGCCCATTCATGGGTTGAAGTGTATTTTCCCGATCAGGGCTGGGTGACGTTTGAGCCGACGAAAGGCTTCACCAATCCGACGGAGTTTACGTCAGAGCAGAATCAAGCAGCGGGAAAAGACAGCGGGGGCTCAGCGGGGAATTCGGATACACCGTCTGACAAGCAGCGTCAGGAAACAAAGCCTGAAAAAGAAGAAGCACCGAAAAAGCGGGAGCACAGTGCGGCACCGCATCCTGTGATCCGCAACAAAACCGCGGCACAGCTGTGGCCGTATGCAGCCGTCATCCTCGTGATTTCAGCCGCGGCGGCGCTCGCCTGGCTGCTCCGCGCGCGCTGGATTCCGTACGCTGCAGCAGCCAGACTGAAGCGGCGCACGGATGAAGACGTCTTTTTCGACGCATATGCCGCGCTGCTCCGCCAGCTGAAACGAAAAGGATTCAGCAGAGGAGACGGAGAAACGCTGCGCGATTTTGCCGCGAGGATTGACGAGGCATACGGTACAAACGACATGTCCGAGCTGACGCTGCGCTATGAGCGGGCCTTATACCGCAGGGATAATGCCGCGGAGCTTTGGAATGAATCGGGACAGTTGTGGGAAAATATAATTAAAACAAGATAGTCTTGACCGCATATCGTCCTGTTGTTAGAATAAATGAATGTTAAATGGGAGCCCGGGAGCGTTAAAAAGCCGGGCTTCCGTACAAGTCTTGCGCGACAGAGGGCTGAACGTTTGTCCTCCGTTTTTTCTGTGTCAAAAACTTAGAGGAGATTAGGTGACAACCATGACGAAGTTAGTGAATGAAATGATTCTTGTTCTTGATTTCGGCAGTCAGTATAACCAGCTGATTACCCGCCGGATCCGTGAATTTGGCGTATATAGCGAGCTGCATCCCCATACGTTGACAGCTGAGGAAATCAAAGAAATGAATCCAAAAGGAATTATCCTTTCAGGCGGACCGAACAGTGTATATGATGAAGGATCTTTCCGCTGTGACGAAAAAATCTTTGAACTCGATATTCCTGTATTAGGCATCTGCTACGGCATGCAGCTGATGACTCATTATCTCGGAGGAAAAGTCGAGGCGGCAAGCCAGCGCGAATACGGAAAAGCGAACATTCAGATTCAAGGAACTCCTGACCTGTTCAAAGATCTTCCGGAAGAACAGGTTGTGTGGATGAGCCACGGCGATTTGGTTGTAGAAGTTCCTGAAGGCTTCACTGTTGACGCAACAAGCCATCACTGCCCGAATTCAGCGATGAGCAAAGCGGACAAGAATTGGTACGGTGTTCAGTTCCACCCGGAAGTGCGCCACTCTGAATACGGCAATGATCTTCTGAAAAACTTTGTCTTCGGCGTTTGCGATTGTGAAGGCAAATGGTCAATGGAAAACTTTATCGAAATCGAAATGCAAAAAATCCGCGAAACAGTCGGAGACAAGCAGGTTCTTTGCGCGCTAAGCGGCGGTGTTGATTCCTCTGTTGTGGCTGCTTTGATTCATAAAGCGATCGGCGACCAGCTGACTTGTATTTTCGTCGATCACGGCCTGCTTCGTAAAGGCGAAGCGGAAGGCGTCATGAAAACGTTCAGCGAAGGCTTTAATATGAATGTCATTAAAGTTGATGCGAAAGACAGATTCTTAAACAAGCTGAAAGGTGTTTCTGATCCTGAGCAAAAACGCAAAATCATCGGCAACGAATTCATTTACGTGTTTGATGATGAAGCGGACAAGCTTAAAGGCATCGATTACCTTGCGCAAGGAACGCTTTACACGGATATTATCGAGAGCGGTACTGCAACGGCGCAAACGATCAAATCTCACCACAATGTCGGCGGACTTCCTGAAGATATGCAGTTTGAACTGATCGAGCCGTTAAACACGCTCTTCAAAGATGAAGTGCGCGCGCTTGGCACAGAGCTCGGCCTTCCGGATGATATCGTATGGCGTCAGCCGTTCCCTGGCCCTGGTCTTGGCATCCGCGTACTTGGCGAAGTAACGGAAGAAAAACTTGAAATCGTTCGTGAATCAGACGCGATTCTGCGTGAAGAAGTGGCAAACCACGGCCTAGAGCGCGACATCTGGCAGTACTTCACGGTTCTTCCTGACATCCGCAGCGTCGGCGTCATGGGAGATGCGAGAACGTATGATTACACAATCGGTATCCGTGCCGTGACATCAATCGACGGCATGACATCTGACTGGGCGCGTATCCCTTGGGATGTGCTTGAAGTGATTTCAACACGGATCGTCAACGAAGTGAAACACATCAACCGCGTCGTGTATGACATTACGAGCAAGCCGCCTGCAACGATTGAGTGGGAGTAAGGCAGCATTAATCTAATAATGTTTATAAAGCCTATCTAAAGTGTTTTTCAACATGTTAAATGTTTTAAATGCTTGATATACAATAGTACTAACCACCAAAAAACCCCCCAAGAAATAATTCTTGGGGGGGTTTTTTAATAAGGTTGTATTCATGATTATTCAACTAAATTGTGAAGTCACCATATTGATGGTAAAATGACACCTAATAGGATGTTTAAGCATAGGAGGAAATTTTATGAGAATGACAATTACATTATCCATTGAAGCGAAAGAGAACTTAACAAAGTTGCAAAAGTTAATTAGTGAAGAATCTGGAGGAGGAAAAGTAACTCAAGGTTTTGCTATTGGATATGCACTAAAAAATCAAGTTGAACAAATGGAAAAGAAGAAATAAGAAGAAATATAAACACATAAAAACAAAGGTTAATCATTTTAGATTAGCCTTTTTATTTTTCCTTTTTCTCGGGTGAATATATTTTTTAATAATAATCAATTAAAAATCACGCAATTGTATGTTATTTTGGTGTTGACATGGTGTTTTTATGGTGTTAATGTTGTTTTAACGCAATTTGGTGTTTATTTGCGTGATGAAATTCAATTGAGGAGGTATTAACCGAAATGTTTGAAGAAGAGTTTGAAAATTTGTCAGATGAGGAACAACTCGAAGTCATTGAGTATCTAGAGGAGTATATGGAATCTGTAGCAATTGGGAACGGGGATTACCATATTGGTCCAAATGGAGAAATCATTATTGATTAATTCAATTAGAAAGGAGGAGAATTACATATTATTAAAAAAAGGATAAATTTCAAAGATTATTAAATAAAAGATTAGACACAGTATTAATCAAATTAGATTTAGTAGCAAACCTTTCAACAAATCGTTATGAATGTAGTGAAGATGATGTAAAGAATTTACTCGTTCCTCTAAAAAGCAAAATCATTCATATAGAAGAACTCTTTGATAAGCGTATTCTTCTTAATTCTAAAAAGGTTAATAATTAAAGAAGAAATATTCGTTTGAAAAAGAAATTAATTGGCGGGGATTCATTTTCCCGCCAAAAAAGTAGTCTGCCAAAATAAATATATCCATTATATTGATTACCGTTTTTGGATAATTATTTTCAACGGGATATCAATTTAAAAAGGAAGAGATTACAATGAAAAATAAAAATAGAAGATTTTTATGAACATCTGAATTTTGTTATGCTGTGGGTCTGCTATATGACCGGAATACGAGTGAATGAAGGCACTGCTTTATGGTGGAATGATGTCGATTTAAAAAATAAACGTTTACGTGTCCATCATATGTTAATTATGAAAACGAGAAGTGAATGGAAAAGAAATTCATATACAAAAACGGAAGATGGAAAGAGAATAATTGCTTTTGATAGTGATACAATAAATATATTAACAATATGGCGAAATAGACAATTGGAGATAGGGTTAGGTAATTCAAATGACTTTATTTTTAGTTATGATGGATTGCCAATGATTAAATCGACAATAAGCAGAATCATTAAACACTATTCTCAATTCGCAGGAGTAACTAGGATTCAAGCAAAGGGATTGCGTCACTCTCATGCTTCGTATCTAATCAATGAATTTAATGTTTCTGTTCTTGTATTATCACAACGTATGGGACATTCAAGTCCAGAGATTACTTTAAAACACTATGCTCATATGTGGAGTGGGGCAGATACTGCAATTGTGGATGCAATGACTTGAAATATAGAAATCAAAACTGCTGAACAAACAAAGATTAAATTTAATGGGAATCAAGTAGTAAATAAGAGTGCTTTAAGTGGAGAATAACAATTATGAAGAATTTAATTTATCTTCTCTCTTTGGATTTTTTTAAAAGAAGTTAAAGACTGTAAATAGCATTAGTGTGTGGTGTTGCTTTAAAATAAAGTATGATTAAACATCGTTTTAACTAGTATTCTACGGTAAATAAAAAGAATCCATTTTGAAAAAGTTAATCAAAATGGATTCAAAATATTAACAAAATTCTCTGTGTAATTCAACATAATCTATTAGTTCTTCACTCTCTAACAAGTAAGTTATATTACTACAAATCAAAATTTGTGTACTACTACTTTCTGACATCATTCCATCGCCAGGATCTCCGCGTTCATATGTCGGGTCTAATGTTTCAATACTGAAACTTACATCTGCTTCGATGTCAAAATGCACCAACAAAGTTTTGTCTTCAATATCCATAGAAACTTCGTTTATAGAAATATGGTAATTCTCAATATATCCATCAGTACCCCAACCACTAAAATATTCACCTTCAAATTGTTCATTTAATAGCATGTCATCAATTGTATCTTGCATAAACGAATTTTCTTCACAGAATGATTTTAAATTAGTTAATAATGATTCTTCATCGTACTCAAAGTTATCAATAAAGTAGTCTCTTAAATTATCTTCTTCATTTACTAAAAATTCCGATAATGACTTATAATATGATAAATCTTGAATATCCTCTGCTAAATCCTTATGAATATCGTTTTTATCTTTATTAGCAAAATCTTTATGGTTAGTTGAGATAAATGCAATTTGATCTGGTTGGCTGTCACAACAATATTCTACTAAGCTTTCCCATATAATTGCATCCTGGAAAGAAGCCTTATTTTCATCAAATGGTTTCTTATTATTAAAGTATTTAAGTGAGATTGTTTCAGTTACATCCTTTGATTTAGGGAAACCAATGATTTTAATGTTATTTTCATTAATTATCTCATCAAGAGTATTCCTATATGTTTCAACAAATGTATCAGCTTTTAAATTATCAAAATCAATTATTTGGGATGCTCCTAATTTATTTAAATCAGCTCTAGCACTTTTTATTGTTTTAATCTGAGGTCTAATTTGATCCCTGAACTTTTTTAGAATTTCATGATAATTAAACTTCGTGATACAGAGTTCTATTTTATCATGTTGTGTTAATTTGAGTAACTTTTTCATATTTGCAGATTTAAAGAAAAAATCATTAAATATAATATTTGTATCCAAAACAATTGTATAGGACATTAGATTCTCTCCTTTTTTGATTAAAGCCTTTAACATTTAATTATACAATATAATTAAATTTTAGGCAAAATATGCAATAATATTGTTTTGCTATTAGAGGGAAAAGCTCTTTACCATTTCAATTTTATAAATGCGGACGATTTAGGAAAGAAATACGTATAAAAACAGGTACATTTAAAAATTGAAGATCTTATGTTTATATGGGATTAAATTATAAATTGGCACTTGGTGAATTTATTTATAATATTGGTAGACCACCGAAACCCCCACCAAATTAATGTCTACAGTTAAAAAAATTAATATTCTAAAGGTTTTTAAAGTGCCATATATTATTGAGTGGGAATAAATCAATAAAAAAACGCCTCTTTTTAAAAAAGAGGCGTTTTTTTTATCTTTTTGAAACCGTTTTGCCCAGATTTATATCTAACAGCATAGGAGGTGGATAAGGTGAAGGAAGAACGATTGATCAAAAAGGCGAAAAAAGGTGATGCCTCAGCCTTTGAAAAACTGATCACAACCCATCAGGATACTTTATATAAAACAGCTTATCTCTATTTGCATCACAAAGAAGATACGCTGGACGCAGTGCAGGAAACGGCTTACAAGGCTTTTCTTCATATCGCGCAGCTGAAGGAGCCGAAATATTTTAAAACGTGGCTGATCCGGATTTTGCTTAATACGATTTTTGCAATGAGGAAAAAGAACGGAGACGTTATCCCGTTTGAGCCGCAACATGATACACGCGCGGAGAATAAGAACATTGAAGAATACATAGATCTTCGGAATGCCCTGGAAACGCTTGACGAACATATACAGCTGACCATTCAGCTTTATTATTTTCAAGATTTCTCGATTGCCATGATCGCTGAACAGACCGGTATGGCGGAAGGCACTGTAAAAACGCATCTCCACAGGGCGAGAAAAGCATTGAAGCAGGAGCTGGAAAAGGAGGATAAACAAATATGGAAAAGCATCAAATGAAGCAATTGTATCAGGACATTGACGTGCCGAAAGCTGAATTGAAAAACGTGATACATAGCGCCGCTGTCCGTGCCGGAAAAGAAGGCGCCGTCAGACGGAGATGGGGACGAAAAGTGATAAACAGCCTCGCGGTTGCTGCTGCTTTGTTTATTCTGTATCTGTCCTCAGGCTTGTTCATGCCCTCCGTTAATACGGCTATGGGAAACATCCCTGTTGCCGGGCAGATTTACAGGGTATTTCAGGATAAGGCAGGTTCTGCGCTGTTTAAAAGCAATTTGGTGACAAAACTGAACGAGAAAGCGGAATCGCGCGGGATTACGGTTACAGTGAAAAGTGTGTATTACGACAGCGGACAGCTCGTTTACAATTTTACCGTTGACAATTTGAAATCTGATGAGGAGGATATTCCTTTTGAAGTCGATTATAAAGACAGCCGGAATATATTATCTTTGGATTATGACAGTCAGGGCATGAAAAAAATGAAAGACGGGCAGTACGGGGGGCAGCTTCGCTTTTTTGCGGACGGCCCAAAGATGAAAGACGGTGATAAGCTTCCGCTTGTCATTAAACAAATCAAGGATATCCCCGGAAACTGGCGCTTTACACTCCCGATTAAAAAACAAAAGTCAGTTTCTCTTGAAGGAACGAAAGCTGTGAATGTAAATCACGGACTATACCGCTTTTTCGATATCCGGGCGGAAAACGGAACGACGGGATCGGCTCTCCTGTATTCAGTCGACTTTCACGATGCTGCTAAAAATGATGCCATCTCGATTTACGAGGCATCGGATGATGCTGGAAACCATTATGAAATGACGATGTCGAATATTGAACTTGGCAGCAGAAAGAACCTTCCCGGCGGCGGGAAAAGAGTACGCGGCCAAACTCAATTCAGCAAACCGATAGACCCGAAAGCGAAAACACTTTTCATCACGGGTGATGTAAAATCAGAATCAGAGCCTGGAGAAATCGTGCCTCTGAAAACAAAACTGCCCGTCAGTTATAAAACGAAACATCATCATGTCGGCATCACCATCAAAAAGATCAAACAGCAAGGCAGACGGGTAATTGTCGATTATCAATTCAGCGGAATTGATGTAAGCAAAACGGATAAAGATCAGTTGATGAATGTCGGTGAATCAATCGGTCTCGGCAATACGAAAAAAATGAAAACCTGGCCATCGCTTCATGAGTATGAAAAAGGCTATTATCTGAAAGGGAATAAGGCGAAAGTCACGAACCTTAAAACGGGTGAAATGGAATCTGTTTTTGAATTAGATGATTCATCAGATAAAGACTATTCATTGCGCGATTTTTCATTCGATTCATATGCTTTGTACGTCAATCAAACGGTTATGAACTTGCTGGCGGATGACAAGGGGATCACATTCTCGGTGCCGGTCCGGCCTGCGGACGGAAAATGATGTCAGGAAGGCGGCTTTTGCCGTCTTCCATTATTGGTCAATTGACGAATAAACTAATTTTTTCAAACAAGATTGTTCGTTTTTTTTATTGAGTTTTCAAAATTGAATTGATACAATAGACTCAGAAATCAAATATGCAGATATCGTATAATGGCGGGGATATGGCCCGCAAGTTTCTACCAAGCTACCGTAAATGGCTTGACTACGGATCAATCTCAATCGTTTGATATAAATAATCCATTCTTATTTATTCAGACTGAACGTATGTAGTCAAGCGTCCCAAATGTATTTGGGGCGTTTTTTATTTGGCGGATAACGGGCAGAATAAATGGGAGAGAATGAAGGAGGCAATTGGCTTGAAGCAATTTTTTCAGTTTGATGAGCTGGGGACAAGCTATCGTAATGAAATCATCGGCGGTTTAACGACCTTTTTGTCAATGGCGTACATTCTGTTCGTCAATCCGCTCACATTGTCTTTAAACGGTGTGAAAGGATTTCCGGAAGCATTAAAAATTGATCAGGGCGCGGTGTTCACCGCTACAGCTCTTGCATCTGCGGCCGGGTGTATTTTAATGGGGCTCATTGCAAAGTATCCGATCGCGATTGCGCCGGGTATGGGATTAAACGCGTTTTTTGCTTTCTCTGTCGTCCTCGGCATGGGGATTTCATGGCAGGCTGCGCTTTCCGGTGTCTTGATTTCCGGAATTATCTTCGTAGCGCTTTCGCTGACGGGATTGCGGGAAAAAATCATTAATGCGATTCCGCCTGAGCTGAAATTAGCGGTCGGCGCGGGTATCGGTTTATTCATTACATTTGTCGGTTTGCAGGGTTCGGGCATTATTGAAGCGAACTCATCGACTTTGGTATCTATCGGCAATATTCACAGCGGGCCTGTGTTGCTGACGGTTTTCGGTGTTATTGTGACGGTCATTCTGATGGTGCTTCGCGTAAACGGCGGCGTATTTATCGGAATGCTTCTGACGGCGGTTGCCGGTATGATCTGCGGGCTGATTCCGGTTCCGACACACATTGTCGGCAGCGTGCCGAGTCTTGCGCCGACTTTCGGACAGGCGTGGATGCACCTTCCGGATATCTTTTCCGTACAAATGCTGATTGTCATTTTAACTTTCCTGTTCGTCGGATTTTTCGATACGGCCGGTACGCTGGTAGCTGTAGCGACACAGGCCGGACTGATGAAGGAAAACAAACTTCCGCGTGCGGGAAGAGCGCTTTTGGCAGATTCAACTTCAATCGTTATCGGAGCCGTGCTCGGTACGTCTACAACGACTTCTTATGTTGAATCAAGCTCAGGCGTTGCGGCGGGAGCGCGCTCCGGGTTCGCGGCTGTTGTGACGGGCATTCTCTTTTTGCTGGCGATGTTTTTCTCGCCGCTTCTGTCAGTAGTCACCACGAATGTGACGGCTCCGGCTTTAATTATCGTCGGCGCGCTGATGGTGGCGCCGCTCGGTAAGATCGCCTGGGATAAATTCGAGGTGGCTGTGCCGGCATTTTTAACGATGATTATGATGCCGCTGACGTACAGCATTGCGACGGGGATTGCGATCGGTTTTATTTTCTACCCGATTACAATGATCTGCAAAGGAAAAGGAAAAAGCGTCCACCCGATTATGTACGGGCTGTTCGTCATCTTTATCCTGTATTTTATCTTCTTGAAATAACGGAAAAACCGGCTGAGGACAGCCGGTTTTTTGTTTTTGTCCTATTCCGTAAAACCAATACATAATATAAAACGTCATGTAGGTGTCCGGGTGAAGAAAACCGCTTGACTGATGAAGGACGCTTCGGTACCTTATATAAGTGTTTTATTTTCTTGCTTAACAAATTCCGCCGTATTTTTTTGATAGGAGTTGCTGACATGACGGAAGAAAGAAAAGAAACGTTGGAAGAAGAAAAACAGCATCAGGGAACTGATGAGGAACCGCTCTCGAGAATGTCCAGAAAAGCGGGACGTTATCAAAAGCAAAAGAAGAAAGAAAAGGAACGGCGCCCGGCTCCGGCTTTTACGGAAAAACTCGCTTCTGTATGGGCCGCGGTCAAACGTTATTGCCGTTTCGCATTGCGCATTTTGACATCACCGGTGAAGGTCGTTGGAGAAGACGGCTTTTCCCGCTTTAAATATGCTCTTATTTCAATGCTTGTATTCAGTATTTTTTTCTCAACCGGAAATTGGTTTCAGCTGAGGGCGAGCCAGCAGAGACCGCTTGGATACGGGGAACGGCATCACACGTTTTTTGACGGCTTTACCGTCGTTCTCGTGTATTCGCTCGTCTTTTTTGCCGCTGCGGCCGGCGCGGTCTGGCTTGTATCACGCTATCTGCTGAAACAGAAAATTACGATGCGGGATGCGGCCGCGGGAGTCGGTTCACTTCTTGTTCCGGCTGTCGTCTGCTCTATCGTGTGGATGATTTTCGCGATATTGAATCTGCCGGTTATCACCGTGGTGTTTACGGCGCTGACCTTATTTCTGGCTGCATCGGCGATGGTGCAGTTTGTGCAGATTCTGTACAAATCGGCTGAGAATCCTGCCGTCGACGTGATGTACTGTATTTCTGCGGCGGTCATCATCATGCTCGTCTTTACGGCTGTGACTTGGCCGCTTATTTCAGAGTACTTTACTGCCTCGCTGATCCCTTTATAAGTCGAAATTTGTCTTTCACAATGTTTACAAATATTTCTAATAAAGCGTGTTGTTTTGAAAAGCCGTCCGATATATGATGGGAGCAACAGAAATTGGAAAGCGGCATTAATCTTTATGATTCGGAAAGGATGATGAGGATGGCCCCGTTGTTGCGAGAAGCCATTAATCGGAAAAAACAGCATCTGAGGACCAAGCTGATCCGCTCAGGGTTATACCAAAACCATGTTCAGGAACTGTCCGGATACACGCTGAGCGAGCTTGAAAAGGAATATGAAGCGGTCAAACGATTGAAGAAAGCTGAGCTTCACTGAAAAGAGTTTGAAAGTCTGCCTTGGGGCGGGCTTTTTTTTCTTTTGAAAATGATCAAAAGAGGGTAAACTATCCTTAATTGAAAGATTGGCTTTTCAAAGTCAGAGGAGGGGGAATCAATGATGCAGACGATTTTATCCAACAGTATAGGTATGGTTCTCATTATTCTCATCATTAATATTATATATGTCTCTTTCTTTACGATCAGGATGATCCTTACATTAAAGGGGCAGCGCTATTTTGCAGCAGGCATCAGTACGGTTGAAATCCTTGTGTATGTGACCGGCTTGAGTCTCGTGCTCGGCAATCTGAATCAGATTCAAAACGTCATTGCCTACGCGCTCGGCTACGGCCTCGGCGTCATAGTGGGAATGAAAATTGAAGAAAAACTGGCGCTCGGCTACATAACAGTCAATGTCATTACGAAAGAGCTTGATCTGGACCTGCCGAAACAGCTTCGGGAAAAAGGATACGGAGTCACAAGCTGGGTCGCGGGCGGCCTTGAAGGGGACCGGACCGCCATGCAGATTCTGACGCCGCGCAAATATGAGCTTCAGCTGTATGATACGATTAAAACGCTCGATGAAAAAGCGTTTATCATCGCTTTTGAGCCGAAAGCGATCCACGGCGGATTCTGGGTGAAAGCAGTGAAGAAGAGGAGAATTAAGGAATGACAAAGCCAAAGAAAAAACGGTTTGAAGTAACGGAACACGAAACGATCGACACCATTCTTACTTTAATGAAGGAAGAGGGCTATATGCCCGTCCGGCGGATGGAAGAGCCGATCTTTACAGAAAAGAAAGAAAATGGATCAATTCAAGTTGTTCCTTGCGGGAAAAAAATCGTATTTGAAGGGAAATTGATCTAAACACGAACATTAAAAGAAAGAATTTTTATATCGTTCGATAATGTCGTTGACATTATCCAAGTCCGTTGTTAAGATAAACATGAAATCAAAACACGACCTCATATAATCTTGGGAATATGGCCCATAAGTTTCTACCCGGCTGCCGTAAACGGCCGGACTATGCAGGAAAGTGATAAACAGCTGACATGGATATCGCAGAAGCGAACGACTGACGATACGCGCGCCATGCCCGGTTTGTATTGCTTCCTCATAGTTGCAATATAAGCCGGGCTTTTTTTTTCTGAAAAACAAAGCATGAGAAGGTGGGAACAGAATGCAGCCGCTAGCAGGAATCATCATGGGAAGCACCTCCGATTGGGAGACAATGAAACATGCATGCGACATACTTGACGAACTTCACATTCCTTATGAAAAACAGGTAGTATCCGCGCATCGGACGCCTGATTTGATGTTTGAATATGCAGAAAGCGCCAGAGACAGGGGTTTAAAAGTCATTATTGCCGGAGCCGGGGGAGCGGCGCATCTGCCGGGAATGACGGCGGCCAAAACGACGCTGCCGGTGATCGGCGTACCGGTTCAGACGAAATCGCTTAACGGGCTTGATTCTCTTCTGTCTATCGTACAGATGCCCGGCGGCGTGCCGGTCGCGACGACGGCGATCGGGAAAGCGGGCGCAGTGAACGCGGGTCTGTTAGCCGCGCAAATTTTGTCGGCATTTGACGGTGATATTGCGGATAAACTAGAGGCGAGAAGAAATGCGACAAAACAAACGGTGCTGGAAAGCAGTGATCAGCTTGTCTGATAAAAAAACGATTTTTCCCGGCGCCGTCATCGGCATTATCGGAGGCGGACAGCTCGGAAAAATGATGGCTGTCGCCGCAAAACAGATGGGCTATAAAGTCGCAGTCGTCGATCCCGTGAAAGACTCGCCATGCGGACAGATCGCCGATATTGAGATTACCGCCCAGTATAATGACCGTGAAGCGATTCAAAAATTGGCCGGAGTCAGCGATATCATTACGTACGAATTTGAAAATATCGATTACGAGGCGCTCAACTGGCTCAAAGAACATGCATACCTTCCCCAAGGAAGCGAGCTGCTGCTTATCACCCAAAACAGGGAAACGGAAAAAAAGGCGATCCAGTCAGCCGGATGTCAGGTCGCTCCTTATCGGATCGTAAACAGCAGACGGGAGCTTGAGGAAGCCGTTCAGTCATTGGGGCTTCCGGCAGTGCTGAAAACATGCCGCGGCGGATATGACGGGAAAGGTCAATTTGTCATTAAGGAAGAAGGACAGACAGATGAAGCGGCCGCGCTGCTAGAAAACGGCACGTGCATACTGGAAAGCTGGGTGTCATTCCGGATGGAGCTTTCCGTTATCGTGACAAGATCGGTGCACGGAGAGATTTCAACCTTTCCGGCTGCTGAAAATATCCACAAAAATAATATTCTGTTCCAAAGCATCGTGCCCGCGAGAGCGGAGGAAACGGTTCAAAAGCGGGCAGAGGCGCTTGCCGTTCAGCTCGCGGAGAAATTGGAGCTTGTCGGGCCGCTTGCGGTAGAAATGTTCGTCACAGAAGACGGAGACCTTTTGATCAATGAACTGGCGCCGCGTCCTCACAATTCGGGGCATTATACGCTCGACCTTTGTGAAACGAGCCAGTTCGAACAGCACATCAGAGCGGTCTGCGGACTTCCTCTCGGCCGAACCGATCTGCTCAAACCGGGAATGATGGTGAATCTTCTCGGTGATGAAGTGAAGCTGGCGGAGGAGCATACGGAGCTTTTAAAAGAAGCCAAACTGTATTTGTACGGAAAACATGAAATTAAAAAAGGCCGCAAAATGGGGCATATAACGTTTTTGCGGGAGCCTGATGAAAAATGGATTCAGGACATCACGAACATATGGATGAAAAGAGACGGAGGACGAGCATAATGATCGAACGTTATTCAAGACCTGAAATGTCCGCGATCTGGACGGACGAAAACAGATACCAGGCATGGCTGGAAGTCGAGATTTTAGCCTGTGAAGCCTGGGCTGAGCTTGGCGTCATTCCGAAAGAAGATGTTAAAGTCATGCGCGAAAACGCGTCTTTCGACATTAACCGCATTTTGGAAATCGAGCAGGATACGCGCCATGACGTCGTGGCATTCACCCGCGCGGTTTCAGAATCATTAGGCGAAGAAAGAAAATGGGTTCACTACGGCCTGACGTCAACAGATGTCGTGGATACCGCTCTTTCCTATCTATTAAAACAGGCGAATGAGATTTTGCTCAAGGACATTGAGAGATTTGTTGACATTATAAAAGAAAAAGCGAAAGAACATAAATACACGGTCATGATGGGCCGCACGCACGGCGTACACGCGGAACCGACGACATTCGGTCTGAAGCTCGCGCTTTGGCACGAAGAAATGAAACGCAACCTTGAACGTTTCAAGCAGGCAAAAGAAGGGATCGAAGTCGGGAAGCTTTCCGGCGCGGTCGGCACGTATGCAAATATTGATCCGTTCGTAGAGCAGTATGTCTGTGAAAAACTCGGCCTGAAAGCGGCGCCGATTTCCACTCAGACATTGCAGCGGGACCGTCATGCGGATTATATGGCGGCACTGGCTTTGATTGCGACGAGCATTGAAAAATTCGCAGTGGAAATCCGCGGTCTTCAAAAGAGTGAAACACGTGAAGTGGAAGAGTTTTTTGCAAAAGGACAAAAAGGTTCATCGGCTATGCCTCATAAACGGAATCCGATCGGGTCGGAAAATATGACGGGCATGGCGCGTGTGATCCGCGGGTACATGCTGACGGCATACGAAAATGTTCCGTTATGGCATGAGCGTGACATTTCTCATTCATCGGCTGAACGCATCATTCTTCCTGACGCGACAATCGCGCTGAATTACATGCTGAACCGTTTCAGCAATATCGTCAAAAACTTAACGGTATTCCCGGAAAATATGAAACGCAACATGGACCGCACACTCGGTTTAATCTATTCTCAGCGCGTGCTGCTCGCTTTAATCGACACGGGTCTGCCTCGTGAAGAAGCATATGACACGGTTCAGCCGAAAGCGATGGAAGCGTGGGAAAAACAAGTGCCGTTCCGCGAGCTTGTCGAAGCGGAGGAAAAAATCACCTCCCGTCTTACACCGGAACAGATTGCCGATTGCTTTGACTACAATTATCATCTGAAAAACGTCGACTTGATCTTTGAGCGTTTAGGTTTATAGAAGAAGTCAGCCGGAGGCGGCTTCTTCAGCCGCTGTAGATTGAATATTCCCAACATTCGGGTTAGGAGGCCTTCCGTGAATATTAAGAACAATAATCTTCTTTATGAAGGAAAAGCGAAACGAATTTATCAAACAGAAGACGAACAGATTCTCCGCGTGGTCTACAAGGATTCCGCAACAGCCTTTAACGGTGAGAAGAAAGCGGAGATCAGCGGAAAGGGCCGTCTGAACAATGAAATTTCAAGCCTGATTTTCAAACATCTGCATGCCAAAGGAATTGACAATCACTTTGTAGAGCGCCTTTCAGAATCAGAGCAGCTTATCAAAAAGGTAAGCATTATTCCGATTGAAGTCGTGGTCAGAAACTTTGCCGCCGGAAGCATGTCGAAACGCCTCGGCATCCCGGAAGGAACTGAGCTTCCGCAGCCGATTATCGAATTTTACTATAAAGACGACGCACTCGGTGATCCGCTCATTACCGAAGACCATATCTGGCTCTTGAAAGCGGCGGTTCCTGAGCAGATCAAAACGATCAAATCAATTACAAATCAAGTGAATCCAGAACTTCAGCATATTTTTGAAGACTGCGGTGTCAGATTAATAGATTTTAAGCTGGAATTCGGCTTAGACGCAGAGGGGCGGGTGCTTTTAGCAGATGAAATTTCTCCTGACACGTGCCGTCTGTGGGATAAAGACACGAACGAAAAGCTTGATAAAGATTTGTTCAGACAGAACCTGGGAAGCTTAACCGACGGATATGAAGAGATTTTCAAAAGACTGGGAGGCATTTCATAATGTATAAAGTGAAAGTTTATGTCAGCTTAAAAGAAAGTGTGCTCGATCCTCAAGGAAGCGCGGTGCAGCATGCATTGCACAGCATGACCTACAATGAAGTGCAGGATGTGCGAATCGGAAAATACATGGAGCTGACGATCGAAAAATCTGACCGTGATCTTGACGCGCTCGTGAAAGAAATGTGTGAGAAGCTCCTAGCCAATACAGTCATTGAAGACTACCGATATGAAGTTGAGGAGGTTGTCGCACAGTGAAATTTGCGGTGATTGTGTTACCCGGCTCCAACTGTGATATTGATATGTTCCACGCCGTGAAGGACGAACTCGGCGAAGAAGTCGAGTATGTCTGGCACGAGGAAACAAGCCTTGACGGATTTGACGGCGTGCTCATCCCCGGCGGCTTCTCTTACGGCGATTACCTGAGATGCGGCGCCATCGCCAGATTCGCAAACATCATGCCGGCGGTGAAAAAAGCGGCTGCTGAAGGCAAACCGGTTCTCGGCGTCTGCAACGGATTCCAGATTTTGCAGGAGCTCGGACTTCTGCCCGGCGCCATGAGACGCAACAAAGATTTAAAATTCATCTGCCGCCCGGTTGAATTAATCGTGCAGAACGGCGAAACAATGTTCACATCTTCTTATAAAGAGGGACAATCGATTACGATTCCGGTTGCCCACGGCGAAGGCAATTTCTACTGTGATGACGAAACGCTTGAAAGATTAAAAGAAAACAATCAAATCGCCTTCACATACGGCAGCGATATTAACGGAAGCGTAAGCGGCATTGCCGGCGTCGTGAATGAGAAAGGCAACGTATTAGGCATGATGCCTCACCCGGAGCGTGCGGTCGATGAACTGCTCGGCAGCGCAGACGGTCTTGCATTGTTCCAGTCTATTGTGAAAAATTGGAGGGAAACTCATGTCGCTACTGCTTGAACCAAGTAAAGAACAAATAAAAGAAGAGAAACTCTATCAGCAAATGGGTGTCAGTGATGACGAGTTCGCACTCATTGAATCGATTATCGGAAGATTGCCGAACTATACGGAAATCGGGATTTTTTCCGTGATGTGGTCAGAGCACTGCAGCTATAAAAATTCAAAACCGGTTTTACGCAAATTCCCGACTAGCGGCGAACGCGTGCTGCAGGGTCCCGGAGAAGGCGCGGGAATCGTTGACATCGGTGACAATCAGGCGGTCGTGTTCAAAATTGAATCGCATAACCACCCGTCAGCGCTTGAGCCATACCAAGGTGCTGCGACGGGAGTGGGCGGCATCATCCGTGACGTTTTCTCAATGGGCGCCCGTCCGATAGCTGTATTAAACTCTCTTCGATTTGGTGAACTCACTTCACCTCGAGTGAAGTACTTGTTTGAAGAAGTAGTGGCGGGAATCGCGGGATACGGAAACTGTATCGGCATTCCGACCGTCGGCGGAGAAGTGCAGTTTGACGCAAGCTATGAGGGCAACCCGCTTGTCAATGCAATGTGCGTCGGCTTAATCGATCATAAGGATATTAAAAAAGGCCAGGCGAAAGGTGTCGGCAACACGGTCATGTACGTCGGCGCTAAGACGGGGCGCGACGGCATCCACGGCGCTACTTTCGCATCAGAAGAAATGTCTGATTCGTCTGAAGAAAAACGTTCCGCGGTGCAGGTCGGCGATCCTTTCATGGAAAAACTTCTCTTGGAAGCCTGCCTTGAAGTCATTCAGTGCGACGCGTTAGTCGGCATTCAGGATATGGGGGCGGCCGGCCTGACAAGTTCAAGTGCGGAAATGGCAAGCAAAGCCGGCTCCGGCATTGAAATGAACCTTGATCTCATTCCGCAGCGGGAAACAGGTATGACCGCTTACGAAATGATGCTTTCCGAGTCTCAGGAACGCATGCTTCTCGTCATTGAACGCGGACGTGAACAGGAAATTGTCGATATTTTTAATAAATATGATCTTGAAGCGGTTTCCGTGGGTCATGTCACGGATGATAAAATGCTCCGCCTCCGCCATAACGGAGAGGTTGTATGCGAACTTCCGGTCGACGCACTGGCGGAAGAAGCACCTGTATACCACAAGCCGTCAGCGGAACCCGCGTACTACCGCGAGTTTCAGGAAACGGAAGTTCCCGCGCCTGAAGTGAAAGATGCGACAGAGACGCTTTTTGCCCTGCTGCAGCAGCCGACAATCGCCAGCAAAGAGTGGGTGTACGATCAATATGACTACATGGTGCGCACAAACACGGTGGTCGCTCCGGGATCTGATGCGGGAGTGCTCAGAATCCGCGGCACAAAAAAAGCACTGGCGATGACGACGGATTGCAACGCCCGCTATTTATATCTTGATCCGGAAGAAGGCGGAAAAATCGCCGTTGCCGAAGCGGCGCGCAACATCATTTGCTCAGGTGCCGAACCGCTTGCGGTCACAGACAACCTTAACTTCGGAAATCCGGAGAAACCGGAAATCTTCTGGCAGATCGAAAAAGCGGCCGACGGGATTAGCGAGGCGTGCAATGTGCTCAGCACTCCGGTCATCGGCGGTAACGTATCACTTTATAATGAATCGAACGGAACGGCCATCTATCCGACGCCTGTTATCGGCATGGTCGGCTTAATTGAAGATACAGCACATATTACGACACAGCATGTCAAAGCGGCCGGAGACTTGATTTACGTCATCGGTGAAACGAAGCCTGAGTATGCAGGCAGTGAACTTCAGAAAATGACTGAAGGAAAAATCTATGGCCGAGCGCCTGAAATTGATCTTGACGTTGAAAAAGCCCGCCAAACATCACTTCTTAACGCCATTAAACAAGGTCTGATCCAATCCGCGCATGACGTGTCAGAAGGCGGCTTGGGCGTGGCGATAGCGGAAATCGTCATGACGACGGAACACCTTGGCGCGAACGTGACTGTAGAAGGGGAAGCGGCGTTATTATTCTCTGAGTCTCAATCCCGCTTTGTCGTTTCCGTGAAGAAAGAAAACAAGGCGGCGTTTGAAGCGGCTGCGGCAGATGCCGTTCATATCGGTGAAGTGACAGGAGACGGACAGCTGACGATCCGAAGCCAAGAAGGACAACAATTGGTTCACGCGCAAACGAAAGAACTTGAGCGCGCGTGGAAAGGAGCTATTCCATGCTTGCTGAAATCAAAGGCCTGAATGAAGAATGCGGTGTGTTTGGCATCTGGGGTCACGAAGAGGCTCCGCAGATTACGTATTACGGCCTGCACAGTCTGCAGCACAGAGGACAGGAAGGCGCCGGCATCGTGGCGACCGACGGCGAAAAACTGACGGCGCATAAAGGGCAGGGGCTTATTACCGAGGTTTTTCAAAACGGCGAACTGAGCAAAGTGAAGGGAAAAGGGGCGATCGGCCACGTCCGCTATGCGACGGCCGGCGGAGGCGGATATGAAAATGTCCAGCCGCTCCTGTTCCATTCGCAAAACAACGGCAGCCTGGCGCTTGCCCATAACGGAAACCTTGTCAACGCCACTCAGCTGAAGCAGCAGCTTGAAAACCAAGGGAGCATCTTTCAGACTTCCTCCGATACGGAAGTGCTGGCTCATCTGATTAAACGCAGCGGCCACTTTTCACTGAAGGATCAGATCAAAAATTCGCTGTCCATGCTGAAAGGCGCTTACGCCTTTTTAATCATGACAGAAACAGAGATGATTGCAGCGCTTGACCCGAACGGACTCAGACCGCTCTCGCTCGGCATGCTCGGCGACGCTTACGTCGTGGCATCAGAAACATGCGCATTCGATGTGGTCGGCGCGACATACCTTCGCGAGGTAGAGCCGGGCGAAATGCTGATCATCAATGATGAAGGCATGAAATCAGAGCGTTTCTCCATGAATATCAATCGTTCCATCTGCAGCATGGAGTACATTTATTTCTCAAGACCTGACAGCAATATCGACGGCATTAACGTGCACAGCGCCCGGAAAAACCTCGGGAAAATGCTTGCCCAGGAGTCCGCGGTTGAAGCGGATGTCGTCACAGGCGTGCCTGATTCCAGTATTTCTGCCGCCATTGGCTATGCCGAGGCAACGGGCATTCCGTACGAACTCGGTCTCATTAAAAACCGTTATGTCGGCAGAACGTTTATCCAGCCGTCACAGGCTCTCCGTGAGCAAGGCGTGAGAATGAAGCTGTCGGCCGTACGCGGTGTTGTTGAAGGAAAACGGGTCGTCATGGTTGATGATTCTATCGTGCGCGGAACGACAAGCCGCCGGATTGTTACAATGCTCAGAGAAGCGGGAGCAACAGAGGTGCACGTCAAGATCAGTTCACCGCCGATCGCCCATCCGTGCTTCTACGGCATTGACACATCAACCCATGAGGAACTGATCGCTTCTTCCCATTCCGTGGAAGAAATCCGCCAGATCATCGGTGCCGACACGCTGTCTTTCTTAAGTGTAGACGGATTGTTAAAAGGAGTCGGCCGAAAATTTGAAGACACCAATTGCGGACAATGCCTCGCTTGTTTTACAGGCAAATATCCGACGGAAATTTATCAGGATACAGTGCTTCCTCACGTAAAAGAAGCGGTGCTGACAAAATAAAATTTGAAAATGATATAAAGGCAGCGCGAGTTCAGGCTGCCTTTCTCTTTCTGCCTTTAAGGAGAAACGAATTAACAAGGAGTGATAGGGATGTCTGATGCTTATAAAAATGCCGGAGTCGACATCGAAGCCGGATATGAAGCCGTCAAACGAATGAAAAAACACGTGGAGCGCACGAAAAGGCTCGGCGTTATGGGAAGCTTGGGCGGTTTTGGCGGAATGTTTGATCTGTCAGAGCTCCCGTATCAAAAGCCTGTTTTAATTTCAGGAACAGACGGTGTCGGCACCAAGCTGAAACTCGCATTTTCAATGGATAAGCATGACACGATCGGCGTCGATGCGGTCGCGATGTGTGTAAACGATGTGCTCGCCCAGGGAGCGGAGCCGCTGTTTTTCCTTGATTATTTGGCAGTCGGCAAGGCCGATCCGGTGAAAATTGAGCAGATCGTTCAAGGTGTGGCAGACGGCTGCGAGCAGTCAGGATCAGCGCTTATCGGCGGTGAGACGGCGGAAATGCCGGGGCTGTATACAGCTGATGAATACGATATTGCCGGATTTTCAGTCGGTGTCGCGGAAAAAGACGAAATTGTCACCGGTGAACATATCGAAGAAGGGCATCTCTTAATCGGACTTTCCTCAAGCGGCCTTCACAGCAACGGTTTTTCCCTTGTGAGAAAAGTGCTTCTTGATGATGGCGGGCTTGATTTGGATACTGTCTATGAACCGTTTGCGCGGCCTCTCGGAGAAGAATTGCTGGAACCGACAAGAATATATGTGAAACCGGTGCTTGAGGCGGTGAAAAGCGGTAAGGTGGACGGCATGGCGCATGTGACAGGCGGAGGATTCATCGAGAACATCCCGCGGATGCTGCCGGACGGATTGAGCGCGGAAATTGATCACGGATCATGGCCGATCCCGCCGATTTTTCCGTTTTTACAGGAGCACGGCAAGCTGAAAGAAGAAGACATGTTCAATGTCTTTAACATGGGCATCGGTTTTGTCCTTGCCGTTAAAGAAGAGGACCTGACAGACGTTATCGAAACGCTTGAAGCTCAAGGCGAAAAGGCTTATTTGATCGGACGGGTCAAACGCGGCGAAGGCATTTCTTTCGGCGGTGCGGCTCTTTCATGAAGAAATTTGCGGTATTTGCTTCAGGAAACGGATCGAACTTTGAGGCCATTGCCAAACGTATGAGAGAAGAGAAGTGGGACGCGGAGCTCTCCCTTCTCGTGACGGATAAGCCCCAGGCAAAGGCTGCGGAAAGGGCGGAGGCTTTACATATCCCGTCATTCGCCTTTGAGCCGTCAGCTTTTGCAAACAAGGCTGCCTTTGAACGGGCCATTATTGAACAGCTTCGTCTGCACGGAGCGGAACTAATCGTTCTCGCCGGCTATATGAGACTGATCGGAAATACGCTTCTTGAAGCTTACGGGGGCCGCATTGTTAATATACATCCTTCGCTTCTGCCGGCATTTCCGGGAATCGACGCTGTCGGACAGGCGTATCGGGCCGGTGTGAAAGTGGCCGGCATTACCGTTCATTACGTCGACGAAGGCATGGACACCGGACCGATTATCGCGCAAAAAGCATTCGAGATACAGGAAAACGATACGCTTGAAGATATAGAACTTAGGATACACGAGCTTGAGCACAAATGGTATCCGAGCGTTGTGAAACAGCTGCTGGGACTAAATAACAGAGGTGAAAAGGCATGACAATCAAACGCGCACTAATCAGTGTTTCTGATAAAACAAATCTCGTACCTTTCGTAAAGGAACTGACAGAGCTCGGCGTCGAAGTCATTTCGACCGGAGGAACAAAAAAACTTCTCCAGGAAAACGGTGTGGATGTCATCGGCATTTCGGAAGTGACCGGATTTCCTGAAATCATGGACGGACGGTTAAAAACGCTCCATCCTAATATTCACGGCGGACTGCTTGCCGTAAGAGACAATGAAGAGCATATGGCGCAGATCAATGAGCACGGCATTGCCCCCATTGATCTTGTGGTCGTCAACCTTTATCCGTTTAAAGAAACGATTTCAAAAGAAGACGTAACATATGATGAAGCGATAGAAAACATTGATATCGGAGGCCCCGGCATGCTGCGCGCCGCATCGAAAAACCATCAGGATGTGACGGTCATCACAGATCCGGCCGATTACAGCTCCGTGCTCAATGAGATCAAAGAACACGGCGGCGTTTCGCTTAAAAGAAAACGCGAGCTTGCGGCCAAAGTATTCCGCCATACCGCGGCATACGACGCATTAATCGCTGATTACTTAACACGCGAGACCGGTGAGAAAGACCCAGAGCAATTCACCGTTACATTTGAAAAAAAACAATCGCTCCGCTACGGCGAAAACCCTCACCAAGAGGCTGTTTTCTATCAAAGCGCACTGCCTGTCTCCGGTTCCATCGCGGCGGCAAAACAGCTTCACGGCAAAGAGCTTTCTTACAATAATATTAAGGACGCGGATGCGGCCGTTCAAATCGTCCGGGAGTTTGCAGAACCCGCGGCTGTTGCCGTTAAACATATGAACCCGTGCGGAGTCGGTACGGGAGCTTCAATTGAGGAAGCATTCAATAAAGCGTATGAAGCTGATAAAACGTCCATTTTCGGCGGCATCATCGCGCTGAACCGTGAAGTTGATCAGGCAACGGCTGAAGCTCTTCACGGCATCTTTTTAGAAATCATTATCGCCCCTTCTTTCAGCAAAGAAGCGCTGAACGTGCTGACGGTGAAGAAAAACCTTCGTCTGCTCACGCTTGATGTGAATTCATCAGGAAAGAAAGAAAAACAGCTGACTTCCGTACAGGGCGGCCTTTTGATTCAAGATTTAGACGTGCACGGATTTGATGAAGCCGACATCAGCATTCCGACAAAAAGAGAGCCGAACGAGCAGGAGTGGGAAGATCTGAAGCTCGCCTGGAAAGTCGTTAAACATGTGAAATCCAACGCAATCGTTCTTGCAAAAGACCATATGACGGTCGGTGTGGGCGCAGGACAGATGAATCGCGTCGGTTCAGCCAAAATCGCCATTGAGCAGGCCGGAGAAAAAGCAAAAGGCAGCGCGCTCGGTTCAGACGCGTTTTTCCCGATGCCGGATACAGTCGAAGAAGCCGCAAAAGCGGGCGTCACAGCAATTATCCAGCCCGGCGGATCGGTCCGCGACGAAGATTCAATTAAAAAAGCGGATGAATACGGCATCGCCATGGTATTCACCGGCATCAGACATTTCAAACATTAAGGGGAGGAACGAAGCGTGAATGTATTGATTATCGGTAAAGGCGGCAGAGAGCACACACTGGCTTGGAAAGCGGCGCAAAGCCCGCTTGTTGACACGGTGTACGCCGCGCCCGGAAATGACGGTATGGCGGATTGCGCGACGCTGGTCAGCAGCGAAGAAAGCGATCATGCCGCACTCATCGCCTTTGCGAAAGAACATCATGTCGGCCTGACGATTATCGGCCCCGAAGTTCCTCTGATCGAAGGGATAGCGGATGAGTTTGAAAAAGCCGGACTGCTTGTTTTCGGACCGTCCGAAAAAGCGGCAATCATTGAGGGAAGCAAACAGTTTGCCAAGGATTTAATGAAAAAATACGGCATTCCGACGGCGGAGTATGAGACATTTACTTCATTTGAAGAGGCGAAAGCTTATGTGCGGCAAAAAGGCGCGCCGATTGTCATTAAAGCCGACGGGCTTGCGGCCGGAAAAGGTGTAACGGTCGCGATGACGGAAGAAGAAGCGATCGAATGCCTGCACGATTTTCTTGAGGATGAGAAATTCGGGGAGGCGAGCGCATCTGTTGTTATTGAAGAGTTCCTCGCCGGCGAAGAATTTTCCTTAATGGCGTTTGTGAAGGGGGAGACCGTCTATCCGATGGTGATCGCCCAAGACCATAAGCGCGCCTTCGACGGAGACAAAGGGCCGAACACGGGCGGAATGGGCGCCTATTCACCGGTACCGCACATTTCCGATGATATCGTCAAAAGCGCCGTCGAAACGATTGTGAAGCCGGCGGCAAAAGCAATGGTGAAGGAGGGACGCTCCTTCACGGGCGTGCTGTACGCGGGGCTGATTCTGACGGAAAACGGATCAAAAGTCATTGAATTCAACGCGCGCTTCGGAGATCCGGAAACACAGGTCGTCGTGCCGAGAATGGAATCAGACCTTATTCAGGTGCTTTTGGATCTGCTGCATGAGAAAGATGTTGACCTAAGATGGAAGGATACGGCCGCCGTCAGCGTTGTGCTGGCTTCTGAGGGCTATCCTGAAAGCTATGCGAAAGGCACACCGATCGGCGGTTTGACGGCCGCTGAAGACGGGATCGCCGTTTTTCATGCCGGAACGAAAAAAGCCGGCGGCCAATTTGTCACAAACGGCGGACGGGTCGCCAATGTCACCGCATTTGCTGAAACATTTGAAGCGGCGAGGGATAAAGTGTACAGCGCCGTTTCAGGGCTGACAAAACCCGGACTGTTTTACAGAAGCGACATCGGCGCCCGTGCGCTGAAAGCTTCGCAGCGATAAAGAGGGAAACCCGCGTCATGTAAGACGCGGGTTTTCTTCTGAAAGGACGACTAAGTTTGTCGATTTACTGTGAGAGATGATTCTTCTCGGAATAACAAGCCGTTGCGGCTTGTTATTTTTCTTGCTGATGGCTGTCATCCTGATTCATTCCGGCCTGGAACATATATGTCACCGGACAGAAGCGGAGGATGCCGGACGCCGCTTTCATCGCGCCCATCATCATACAGAAGAGATGCATCTTGCACCAAGGTTTCCTCGTATATTTCGCTGACGCAGCAGATAAAATGGTGAGGCCGCAAGTGATGCGCATAACGGCGTTCAATAAACTGATATTCGGTTTCATCATTTCAGCTCCCTTAGAAAAAGTTTTTTCATTCATCTTCAATAATTTGTAACGTTTCAGCCGTGCGATAATTGTGCGGATGTGATACGATGGGTCTAATATAAGCGAAGGAGAGTATGTGAATGTCCGAACGTACCTTTAACTGGAAAAATAAAGACATCAGATCACAGGCGGATGTTGTAGACTCAAAGCTGCTTCCAACGCTGCTTTTACGGGATGCTCTCGTATTAAATCCTTTTTTAAAACAATGGCTGAAAAAGAACGTCTGGATTTACGGAGACCGAATTGTATATGTTGGTGATGAGATTCCTGATGCAGCAGAGCACATTCATACCATAAATTGTGAAGGAAAATACATTGTGCCAGGTTACATTGAACCGCATACACATCCTTTTCAAATATATAATCCCCAAACGCTCGCCGAATATGTGTCTCAATTCGGAACAACGACGTTTGTTAATGATAACTTGTTTTTTCTTTTGAACAGCGGTAAAAAGAAAGCGCTTACTATATTAGAGGAACTGAAAAAACAGCCGGTGCAATATTTCTGGTGGTCCAGATACGACCTGCAGACAGAAGTGCTGAATGAGGATCAGCTGCTTTCTTATGATGTCCGCAAACAATGGATTGAGCACCCGGATGTCATTCAAGGCGGAGAATTGACCGGGTGGCCGCGCCTGATGGACGGCGATGACTTAATGCTTCATTGCATGCAGGCGACGAAAAAACTGCGCAAGCGGATCGAAGGGCATTTTCCCGGCGCTTCTGAGAAAACATTGACGAAGATGAAACTGTTCGGAGCTGATTCCGACCATGAGGCCATGAACGGTGACGAGGTGATGAGACGGCTTGAATTGGGCTACTATGTTTCACTCAGACATTCATCCATCCGCCCTGATTTGAGAACGATATTGCAGGATCTCCATCAAAAAGGCTTCCGGCATTATGATCATTTCTTTTACACGACGGATGGGGCGGCGCCGCATTTTTATAAAGGCGGCATGACGAATGAATTGATCAAAATCGCTTTGGAGGAAGGGGTTCCGGTGATTGACGCCTACAATATGGCGTCTTTTAATATCGCGAAGTATTATCAGATGGATGACTTTCTCGGTGTGGTCGGTCCGGGACGGCTTGCCTCATTGAACATTCTCGACGACCCGATGAATCCGGACCCGGTCACGGTGATCTCCAAAGGCATCCTGCTGAAAGAAGACGGCCGAAATATGAAGGCGTTTACAAAAACGGATTGGAAAAGAGGCGGTCTTGTCCCTCTTGAGCTTTCATATGATATGACGATGGATGATTTACAGTTTTCAATGCCGATGGGTGTGAAAATGCGCAACGCGGTCATTATGGAGCCGTATATGATTGCGATTGATAATTCTGTTGACCAGCTTTCTTTTGATCATGATGAAAGTTACCTCACGCTTCTCGATAAGCATGGGAAATGGCGGGTCAATACAATGCTGAAAGGTTTTGCCGAGCGGGTGCAGGGCTTTGTCAGTTCTTACACGACAACCGGAGATATTATCGCTGCGGGAAAAAATAAGGAAGATATCCTGCTTGCTTTCTCACGGATGAAAGAAATCGGCGGCGGAATCGTGCTTGCCGAAAACGGGAAGATTCTTCATGAAATTCCCCTTGCCTTGAACGGTTCTGCATCTGCGGAGAGTTTTGAAGACGTGCTTGAAAAAGAGCAAAAGCTGAGGACTTTGCTTGAGGAGCGGGGCTACCGATTCTGCGATCCGATCTATACGCTGCTCTTTTTGCAGAGCACACATCTGCCTTATATTCGCATTACGCCGAGAGGAATATTCGACGTGATGAAAAAAACTGTACTCTTTCCATCGATAATGCGTTAAAATATAAAAGCAGGGAGCCGACATATGAAAAGATGGAAAACCGTTTGTATGCTTTGTTTTGCGTTTTTGCTGCTTGCCGCCTGCCGGCAGAATGATGCCGATCAGGTGAAGCCGAAAGAGGCGGAAGCTCCTTTAACGGGGTTAAAAACTGAGCGGAAGCTTGCAGAACGCCGTCCGATTGCAGTTATAGTGAACAATCATCCGAAGGCGAGGCCCCAATCCGGGCTGTCAAAGGCGGATGTTGTCATCGAAGCGCTCGCGGAAGGCAGGATTACGCGGTTTCTCGCGATTTTTCAGAGTGAGATGCCGGAAACGGTCGGGCCTGTGCGGAGCGCGAGGGAATACTTTGTCACCCTCAGCAGCGGGTTTAACAGCATATTTATCCATCATGGCTGGAGTCCCGGCGCTAAAAAGCAGCTGGAGTCCGGTGCTTACGATTATATAAACGGTTTGGATTTTGACGGAAGCCTGTTTTGGCGGGCCGATTTCAGCAAGCCGCCCCACAATTCCTACACGTCTTATGACAATATCAGAAAGGCGGCGGAACAAAAAGGATACAAGCTGAACGGAAAAACAAAACCGCTTCCATTTCAGACATCAGATGCAAATCCCGGAAACGAAACCTACAATATTCGGATAGATTATGGAACACAAAACGTTACAAATCTTGTCGAATACGATTATGATAAAAAAGCTGATACTTATACAAGAAGCTCTGATGGTGTGAAAGCGACAGACCGGGAGACCGGAAAGCCTTTAGCCATGCGCAACATTTTTATTGTTGAAGCCGGCCATCGCATGACAGACAAAGATGGAAGGCGGGCCATCGATATTCAATCAGGAGGGAAAGGCCTCCTGCTTCAGCACGGCGATGTTATTGAGTCAGACTGGGAATACAAAGACGGCCGTATTCTGCCCGTTAAAGGCGGTGAGATTCTTCCGTTTGTGCCGGGAAAGACATGGATTAATATCGTTCCTGATCTCGATGCAGCTTCCATTAGTAAAGGAGAAGGTGTTTGACGATGCAAATCGATAAATTACGCGGAAAAGAACTGGACCAGTTATTTTTATCTATTTTATCGCTGAAAGATCTGGAGGAATGCTATCGTTTCTTTGACGATCTTTGTACGATTAATGAAATTCAATCGCTGGCGCAGCGTTTGGAAGTGGCAAGAATGCTCCGCGAAGGAAATACGTATCACAAAATTGAAAGCGAAACGGGTGCTTCCACAGCGACGATTTCCCGAGTGAAGCGCTGCTTAAATTACGGAAATGACGCCTATGAAATGGCGCTTGACCGTGTAAACAAAGGGGAATCTTCCTCAGCAACGTAAAAAACCGACCTGCCGGTGACGGCAGGCGGTTTTTTTATGCGTGCTGATCCATACGGCCGGGAAGTTCCCTCAGGCTTCCGTCTTTCTCCCGGTATACGATGTGTTCAGCTGAGAAATGAATCGGCGAGCTGATGCCCGCCGCCGCGGCAAGGTGAAACAGCCCTTCACGCAGGGAAAGCACGTAGTTGCAGACGCGGTGCTGTTTGTCTTCGATACTGAGCGCGCGCTGAAGTTTTGGATCGGTTGTCGCCACTCCGACAGGACAATGATTGGTGTGGCATACTTGAGCACGGATACAGCCGACTGAAAACATCATTCCCCGGGCAATATTGACAAAATCCGCGCCTAGCGCGAGGGCGACGGCAATCTTATCCGGAGTGAGCAGCTTTCCGGATGCGAAAATTTTCAGCTTATCTCTTATACCGTATGTCTTCAAAAGGCCGTCAACAAGGGGGAGGCCGGTCAGAATCGGCAGGCCGACGGAATCCGCCAGCTCATGGAAAGAAGCCCCGGTCCCCCCTTCACTGCCGTCAATCGTAATAAAGTCGGGATGTTTGCCTGATGAACTCATGCAGGAAATAAGATCTTCAAGGTCTTTGCGGCTGCCGGGGACAATTTTAATGCCGACCGGTTTTTCACCTACAGTCCTTAATTTCTCAATGAAATCAAGCATGTCCGGTACATTTGAAAATTCGTTGAAGCGGTTGGGACTGTCAATGGATTGTCCGGGCTGCACATTCCTGATGGCGGCAATTTCTTCGGTCACCTTTGAGCCGTCAATATGCCCGCCTCTTGCTTTCGCCCCTTGCGCAAGCTTTAATTCAAAGGCTTTAATCTGCTCGAGACGGCTTTTTTTCTTAAATTCTTCCCAGGAAAATTCTCCTTCTTCGGTGCGGACGCCGAACAGCCCCGGGCCGATTTGGCAGATAATATCCGCGCCGCCTTTCAGGTGATACTCTGACAGGCCGCCTTCGCCTGTATTCATCCATGTGCCTCCGGCTTGGTGCAGCCCTTTTGACAGGGCGGTAATTGCCCGGTCGCCAAGTGAGCCGTAGCTCATCGCTGATTGTCCGATTAATCCTTTTACATAAAACGGCTTCTTACATGTGTCACGGCCGATTACTTGCACATCGTCCGGATGCAGGTAATAAGGGTCTGCTTTCGCTTTTTCACGGTGCTCGCTGCGTTTCAGCAGATTGTCTTTGTCAATCTTGTATACCATCGTCTCGATCTTCGGCGTCTGATCTGTGCGCAGTTCCTCCCTTTGTTTCGGGAAGAGGGCGTTACGGATATAATAGCCCGGCTGATCGAAATCCCGTTCCGATCCGAAGCCCATCATTCTGCTTTTATACTTTCCCGACATGACTGTCTGTTCATATTCTCTCCGGGAAAACGGCTGTTCTTCGTTATCATTGCTGAACAAATACTGCCGCAGCTCAGGCCCGATTTTTTCAAATATATAACGCAGCTTTCCCGTTACGGGATAATTGCGCAGCACTGAATGCTCTTCCTGCTTTTCGTCTCTTATGTATATCCAAAGAAACAATGCGGCGGGAACTAAAATAATCAAAATTAATATACAAATCAGTATGATAATGGCTTGTTCCATTGAAATCAGACTCCTTGCCTTTTTTCTCTTTGACATTCCACATTTTGTCTTTTTTGAAACATAGCCGTATCCCTGCAGGCGGAGCGCAATCTTTTTTTGTGAATCAGGTGAATGACGTCTTTTTCCGTTTTTCCGGGCCAAATGAATTTGTTATAATGTTTAAATGGCAAGAAACGAATGGAGGAACGAAAACGCATGTACGATGTTAACGAGTGGAAGCACGTTTTTAAACTCGATCCGAATAAAGATTTACCGGATGAACAGCTGGAACGGCTTTGTGAATCAGGGACTGACGCCATTGTGATCGGAGGAAGCGACAATGTCACCGAGGACAATGTGCTGAGGCTGATGTCAAAGGTGCGGCGGTTTTTAGTGCCGTGCGTACTTGAGGTGTCAACGATTGATTCCATTGTGCCCGGGTTTGATCTTTATTTCATTCCGAGTGTGCTTAACAGCAAAAATGCGGACTGGATTGTCGGCATGCACCACCAGGCGATGAAAGAATACGGCGAGCTCATGTCAATGGAGGAAATCGTGACGGAGGGCTATTGCATCGTCAACCCTGATTGTAAGGCGGCCGCTTTGACGGAGGCGGATACACATATAGAAACAGAAGATATTCTCGCCTATGCGCGGGTCGCGGAGAATTTGCTTCATCTCCCGATTTTTTATCTGGAATACAGCGGGATGCTGGCAGACATAGAAACAGTAGAGAAAACGAAGGGTGTGCTGGACAAGTCCGTCCTGTTTTACGGCGGCGGCATTAAAGACGCGGAAACGGCGGAACGGTTCGGCCGTCATGCCGATGTCATCGTTGTGGGAAATGCCGTATATGAAGATTTTGATCAGGCGCTCAAAACGGTGGCGGCTGTAAAGACAAAGTAGCCAAGCGGACGAATTTGATTTATGATAGAACATATGTTTGATAGGCGGTGAACGGATATGAATTACATTAGCAATCAATTATTAAGCGGATTAAATCCCGTTCAGCAGGAAGCGGTTAAGACGACGGACGGTCCGCTGCTTCTGATGGCAGGTGCGGGAAGCGGAAAAACACGGGTGCTGACGCACAGAATCGCGTACTTAATGGCGGAAAAACACGTGGCGCCGTGGAACATTCTGGCGATTACATTTACAAATAAAGCCGCCAGAGAAATGAAGGAGCGGGTGGAGAGCATTCTCGGCCCCGGCGCGGATGAAATCTGGATATCCACCTTCCACAGCATGTGCGTGCGGATTCTGCGCAGGGACATTGACAGAATCGGCATCAACCGAAACTTCTCCATTCTTGATACGGCTGATCAGCTTTCCGTTATTAAAGGGATTCTGAAAGAGCGGAATATTGACCCGAAAAAGTTTGATCCGAGAAGTATTTTAGGCTCGATCAGCAGCGCAAAAAACGAGCTGATCGAACCTGAGGAATTCGCAAAAACGGCCGGCGGCTACTACGATCAGGTCACGAGTGACGTGTATACCGATTATCAGAAAAAACTGCTGAAAAACCAATCGCTCGATTTTGATGATTTAATCATGACGACGATCAAGCTTTTCGAGCGTGTGCCGGAAGTGCTTGAGTTTTATCAGCGCAAATTCCAGTACATTCACGTAGACGAGTATCAGGATACGAACAGAGCGCAATACCTGCTCGTTAAGCAGCTTGCGGCCCGTCTTGAAAATATCTGCGTCGTCGGTGACTCCGACCAGTCCATTTACAGATGGCGCGGGGCGGATATCGCGAATATCCTTTCCTTTGAAAAAGATTATCCGAGCGCAAACGTGATTCTGCTCGAACAAAACTACCGCTCAACAAAGCGGATTCTGCAGGCGGCCAACGAAGTGATCAAAAACAACTCAAACCGCAAGCCGAAAAACCTGTGGACGGAGAATGACGAAGGCGTCAAGCTTGCTTATTACAGCGGCGACAATGAATTCGGCGAAGGCCAATTCGTCGCGGGCAAAATTTATGAGCTGAACAGCTCAGGCCGGCGGAAGCTTTCCGATATCGCGATTTTATACCGGACAAACGCCCAGTCGCGCGTTATCGAGGAAACCCTTTTAAAAGCCGGTCTGAACTACAATATCGTCGGCGGAACCAAGTTCTACGACAGAAAAGAAATTAAAGACATTCTCGCATATCTGCGCCTTGTGTCAAACCCGGACGATGACATCAGTTTTACACGGATCGTCAATGTGCCGAAACGGGGCGTCGGCGCCACTTCGCTTGAAAAAATCGCTTCATACGCAGCGATGAACGGCATGTCAATGTTCCAGGCGATCAAACAGATTGATTTCATCGGCGTCAGCGCGAAAGCGGCAAACGCGCTTGACGGCTTTGGCGCGATGATTGAAAACCTGACGAATATGCAGGATTACCTGTCCATTACGGAACTCACGGAAGAAATTCTCGATAAAACGGAATACAGAGAAATGCTGAAGGCTGAAAAGTCTATTGAGGCCCAGAGCCGTCTTGAAAATATCGACGAGTTTCTTTCTGTCACGAAAAACTTCGAACAAAAAAGCGAAGACAAGTCTCTCGTCGCGTTTCTCACCGATCTGGCGCTGATTGCGGATATTGACCAGCTCGACCAGAAGGAAGAGGAATCGGGCGGAAAGGATGCCGTCACGTTAATGACGCTGCACGCCGCTAAGGGGCTTGAATTTCCTGTCGTGTTCTTAATGGGCATGGAGGAAGGCGTATTCCCGCACAGCCGCTCCCTGATGGAAGAAGCCGAGATGGAAGAAGAGCGCAGGCTCGCATATGTAGGCATTACGAGGGCGGAAGAAGAACTGTACTTAACGAATGCCAAAATGCGCACCTTGTTCGGGCGTACCAATATGAATCCGGAATCCCGCTTTATCAGGGAAATACCTGACGATTTATTGGAGAACCTAAATGAGAAGAAAACACCTCGCATGCAGCCGGGACGAAAAGTGCAGCCGAAACGCGGGCCCGTATCCCGTCCTGTTTCCTACGCGAACAAAACAGGCGGCGACTCGCTCAGCTGGGCGGTCGGCGATAAAGCGGGCCATAAAAAATGGGGCATCGGAACGGTTGTCAGCGTAAAAGGAGAAGGCGAGAGCACCGAGCTTGATATCGCATTCCCGAGCCCAGTCGGCGTGAAGCGTCTGCTTGCCGCTTTTGCGCCGATTGAAAAGCAGTAACCTGAAGAGGAAAGGAAGAACATGATGGACAAAGAAACAGCGAAACACCGGGCAGAAGAATTGCGCCGCACCATCGATCAGTACAGTTATGAATATTACACCTTAGATGAACCGAGCGTGCCGGATTCCGAGTACGACAGACTGATGCAGGAGCTGATGGCCATAGAAGAAGAGCACCCGGAGCTCAGAACGCCTGATTCGCCCACACAGCGGGTCGGAGGAGCGGTGCTTGAGTCGTTTCAAAAGGTGCAGCACGGCACGCCGATGCTCAGTCTCGGCAACGCATTTAACGATGACGATCTTCGCGATTTTGACCGCCGCGTCCGTCAGGCTGTCGGCGACGGCGTCGCTTACAATGTGGAGCTGAAAATAGACGGTCTTGCTGTTTCTCTCCGTTATGAAGACGGCTATTTCGTCAGAGGCGCGACAAGAGGAGACGGAACGACGGGCGAAGATATTACGGAAAACTTAAAAACGATCCGAAACATTCCGCTGAAAATGAAACGGAACCTCTCCATAGAAGTGCGCGGAGAGGCGTACATGCCGAAACAGTCATTCGAAGCACTCAACGAAGAACGGCTGAAACATGAAGAAGAGCCGTTTGCCAATCCCCGGAATGCGGCTGCGGGCTCACTCCGGCAGCTCGATCCGAAAATTGCAGCGAAACGAAATCTTGACATTTTCGTCTACAGTATAGCGGAGCTTGACGAAATGGGTGTGGAAACACAGAGTCAAGGCCTGGATTTTCTGGATGAGCTCGGTTTTAAAACAAACCAGGAACGGAAAAAATGCGCCACGATAGATGAAGTGATTGAAATGATCGAAGAGCTGCAGGCGAAGCGGGCCGATCTTCCGTATGAAATTGACGGAATCGTCATCAAGGTGGATTCGCTCGATCAGCAGGAAGAGCTCGGGTATACGGCAAAAAGCCCGCGCTGGGCGATTGCTTATAAATTCCCGGCAGAAGAAGTCGTGACAAAACTGCTCGATATCGAACTGAATGTCGGAAGAACGGGCGTCATTACGCCGACTGCCGTCCTGGAACCGGTAAAAGTCGCGGGGACGACGGTCTCAAGAGCATCCCTTCATAACGAAGATTTAATTAAAGAGAAGGATATCCGCATTCTCGATAAAGTGGTCGTCAAAAAAGCGGGCGATATCATCCCTGAGGTCGTCAATGTCTTAGTTGAACAGCGGACCGGAGAAGAAAAAGAATTCAATATGCCGACCAGCTGCCCTGAGTGCGGAAGCGAACTTGTCCGCATTGAAGGAGAGGTCGCGCTGCGCTGTATCAACCCGGAATGCCCGGCGCAGATCAGAGAAGGCCTGATTCACTTTGTCTCACGCAACGCGATGAATATTGACGGACTCGGAGAACGTGTCATCACACAGCTTTTCCGTGAACATCTCGTCCGTAATGTCGCTGATTTGTATAAGCTGACGAAAGAACAGGTCATCCGGCTTGAGCGGATGGGGGAAAAATCAACTGACAATTTGATCAGCTCCATCCAAAAGTCGAAAGAGAATTCGCTGGAACGGCTGCTGTTCGGTCTCGGCATCCGTTTTATCGGCTCAAAAGCGGCCAAAACACTGGCCATGCATTTTGAAAGCCTGGAAAATCTGAAACAAGCCACAGAGGAAGAGCTGCTTGCAGTAGACGAAATCGGTGAAAAGATGGCTGATGCCGTCATCACCTACTTCCGAAAAGAAGAAATGCTTGAGCTTTTGAATGAACTGGAAGAGCTCGGTGTGAATACACTCTATAAAGGCCCGAAAAAAGTAAAAGCGGAGGACAGCGACTCTTATTTTGCCGGAAAAACCATCGTGTTAACCGGAAAGCTTGAAGAGCTGTCCAGAAATGAAGCCAAAGCGCAGATCGAAGCGCTCGGCGGAAAGCTGACGGGATCTGTCAGCAAAAAAACAGACTTGGTGATCGCCGGAGAAGCGGCCGGAAGCAAGCTGGAAAAAGCGCAGGAATTAAACATTGAAGTATGGAATGAAGCACAGCTATTGGGAGAGCTAAAGAAATAAGAGGAGTGTTTTCTATTGAAAAAGATGTTGGCATTGGCGGCGACGGCGACCGCGGCAGTATTGATGCTGTCAGCCTGTTCGCCGAGTTTCGGAGGAAAAAAAGAGGAAGAGATCACGCAGAAAACTGCAAAGTCTTCTGAAAAAGCGATCATACCGAAATATAATATCTCTGATTCCTACTATAAGATGGTGCTTCCGTTTAAGGCCGGAAAAGCGCGCGGCCTGACCGCGGACCGGCTGAATACGAGGCTGGACATCGATGAATTCGAGACGGGGCTGATGCGGCTCGCCCAAGACACGTTCCCGACAGATGATTATTTGTACCAGGAAGGCCAGTATTTAGATGAGGATACGGTACTCAGCTGGCTTGACCGCAAAAAAGAAGGCAGTGATCTGAAAAAGGCGAAAAAGGCAGACGCCAATTTCCAGAATCTCGGATTAAACCCGGTGCTGCCAAGTTCGGGATCGGCAAAAGAGAAAAACGAAAACAGCCCGATTTACTTAGCGTCTATGCTTGAACAGGATTACTTAGTAAGAAAAGATAAAAATTCCATCCAGCTTGGCGGTGTCATGATCGGTCTCGCTCTCAACTCTGTTTACTATTACCGCGAAAAAACCGGTGATCCGCAGCAGGAAGTAGAGCTCAGCGACAAAACGATCCGCAGCCACGGGGAAGAAATCGCCCAGGAAGTCGTTAACCGTCTCCGGAAAATGGATAACCTGAAAAATGTGCCGATTACCGTCGCCCTTTATAAACAAGCGCCGAAAACATCAATCGTACCGGGAAATTACATTGCAAAAACAGAAGTCAAAGCCGGCTCATCCACCATTTCAAACTGGGATGATGTCAAAGAAAAATACGTGTTCTATCCGGCGGATACAGACACGGCAAAGAAATACCCTGACGATTCCGAAGTGTTTAAACGCTTCAAAAACGCGATCGACAGCTACTTCCCGAACTACACCGGAGTAGTCGGAACGGCGATGTACGAAAATGATGAAATGAGAAAAATGAAAATAGAAATCCCGATGCAATTTTACGGTAAAAGCGAAGTCATCGCCTTTACCCAATACTTAACGGGTGAGCTCATGGATTATTATTCAAAAGGCTCAGTCGATGTTGAAATCAATATCACCTCGTCAGACGGCCAGGAAGCGCTGATCGTCCGAAATGCGGGTGACAAAGAACCGACCGTCCATATTTACGATTAATTAAGCGCCCTTGTTCATTTCTTTATGAGCAAGGGTTTTTCTTGTATATATCGTTGGTGAGAGCAGTGACGTATGTTAAGATATTTGTATAAATAAGGATTAACAGGAAAAACTTTTTTGTTTATAGGCTGAAGTTACTAATCTGTTAGGAACAAAAAGAAGGGCGGGATGTTGATGAATGACTTATGCTGAGTACACATATCACTGCCAAAAGATATGAAGAGGGTGAATCAGCATGCATAAAGATATTAAAGCGGTTTTTGAGGAAGATAAGGTGCTCGCTAAAGCCGGTGAAATATACGGCTTTACCAAATTTCAATTTATCGCAGACGCAGAGAACTACGTATATGAAATTGTGAAAGATAACGAACCTTATATTTTAAAAATTACGCATACGATCCGCAGAACACCGGAATATATTCTGGGAGAAATGGAATGGCTTCATCATCTCACAAAGGGAGGGCTTTCAGCAGCAAAACCGATTCCTTCATTAAATGGCAGAGATGTCGAAGAAGTGCCGGATGGAAAAGGCGGAGCGTTTTTATTAAGAGTCTACGAAAAAGCGCCGGGCCATAAAGTTGAAGAATCAGACTGGAACGGAACTCTGTTTTATGAGCTTGGCAAGTATACGGGGAACATGCATCGGCTGACGAAAAGCTACCGTCTGAGCGACCCGAAATATAAAAGGCAGGAATGGGACGAAGAGGAGCAGCTGAAGCTGAGAAAATACGTGCCCGCAGATCAGCATCTCGTATTCGAGCGGGCGGATGCTTTAATGGAGGAACTGCGGAAATTGCCGAAGAACCCGGAAAGCTACGGTTTGGTGCACGCCGATTTGCACCATGGCAATTTCAACTGGGACAACGGAAAAATTACTGCCTTTGATTTTGATGATATCGGCTACAATTGGTTTGTGAATGATATCAGTATTTTGCTGTACAACATGTTGTGGTATCCGGTCATCCCGTATGAAGACAAGGCCGCGTTTACTGGTGAATTCATGACACACTTTATGAAAGGCTACAGGGAAGAAAATGACCTTGATCCCGCCTGGCTTGAAAAAATCCCGGATTTCCTCCGGCTGCGCCATATGCTGATCTACGGATTATTGCATCAGGCGTTTGACCTAGACTCACTCGGAGATGAAGAGCTTGAGATGCTGAAAGGCTTCAGACGCGATATTGAAAACGAAACACCGATTACTGAATATCATTTTTCTGCATTCGTATAAATAGAAAAACGCCGGCTGACATCAGTCCGGCGTTTTTTTATAACGTATCACATTTCACTCCGACGACACCCTGAATTTCTTTAATATCATAATACACGTCCGTGGTGTAGCGGTTTTTATGAACGCTGATTTTTACTTCCATAATCGGAAATTCCTTTTCATGCAGATCATCTATCCGGACGGAGTGAATGCGGAGCTGTTTGCTTTTCATTTCCTTTAAAATCTCGGTCATTTTGTCTTTGTCGGAAAGAGACATCCTCACGCGGATATCTTTCTCCTTCAAGCGGTTGGGGCCGACTTTTCTGATCAGCCACGGAAGAAACTCGACGCTGATCAGGATAAACAAGAGGCTTGCGAACGCCTCCTTATAAAAGCCGGCGCCTGTAGCCAGACCCAGTCCGGCTGCACCCCAGATGATAGCCGATGTCGTCAGGCCGGAAATGACGTCATTGCTTTTACGCAGAATCACGCCCGCACCGATAAAGCCGACGCCGGAAATGATTTGGGCGGGGAGACGGAGCGGATCCATCATGATACGGTAATATTTCGGAAAATGATAGGCCGCATTAATGCTGACGATCGTCAGCATACAGGAGCTGACGGCGATGACGATACAGGTTTTCAGTCCGAGCGGTTTATTTTTCAGCTCGCGCTCAAGACCGATGATCATCCCGATCAGCGTGGCAATGCCCAGTTTTAATAAAATGTCCGGATCGATAGGCCAGCTCAATTTGCACAGCACCTCCGCAGTTTTTCTTATAGTAAATTGATATGATTTTCTCACAGTATTTATAGCAGGACAAGTGCGGAAGAAAAAAGCCGTCAGGGATAAAATCTGACGGCTTTTTGTCTATTTCTTCTTTTTCAAAAGAGTTTCCATCCGGCTGAACAGCTGATAAGAAGCATCGGCCGGTTTTTTGGTCAGCAGACTGACGGCAATACCGGCAATCAGACTGAGGAAGAACCCCGGGATGATTTCGTATATGCCGGTTGAAGCGGCAAGCCCCGTCGTAATCCAGATTAGAACGGCCGCAGCTCCGGTAATCATCGCCGCAAGCGCTCCCCATTCATTCATCCGTTTCCAGTACAGACTGAGAAGGAGCGCCGGGCCGATGGCCGAACCGAAGCCTGCCCACGCATATCCGACCAGATCAAGAATGGTGCTGTTCGGATTCATGGAAAGCAGGATGGCAATTACGGCCACAATTAATACCGACAGGCGTCCGGTCATGACCAATTCTTTATCGCTCGCTTCCCGTCTGAAAAAGGCGCGGTATAAATCTTCCGTAATGGCGCTTGCCGTTACGAGAAGCTGTGAGGAGATGGAACTCATAATCGCCGCTAAAATCGCGGACAGCAGGAAGCCCGTAATCAGCGGATGGAACAAGATTTTAGAAAAAATAATGAAAATCGTTTCCGGATCTTTTACGGAGACCCCGAAGTGATGAGAATACGCAACCCCGATAATCCCGGTAAGCAGTGAACCGACAACTGAAATAACCATCCAGCTCATCCCGATTCTGCGGGCGGGTTTTAAATCCTTCACTTCTTTAATCGCCATAAATCGTACGATGATATGAGGCTGGCCGTAATAGCCGAGTCCCCATGCCAAGTAAGAAATAATGCTAATGACGCTCGCGCCTTTAAAGATATCCAATAGTTTCGGGTTTACGGCGTTGATCGAATCAATCGTCGTTGAAACGCTCCCGAGCTGGGTAAAAGCAACGATCGGCACAAGCACTAATGCCGCAAACATGATCGCTCCCTGTACGAAGTCAGTCAGACTGACAGCAAGGAAACCGCCAAACAGCGTGTAAAGCACAACAACACCGGCCGTTAAAAACAAACCGAATTTGTAGTCGGCGCCGAATGCCGATTCAAATAACCTGCCTCCGGATACCATTCCGGACGATGTGTACAGTGTGAAAAAGATCATAATAATCACGGCGGAAACGATTTTCAGCAATGATGACGAATGGCGGAACCGTTTATCGAAGAAATCGGGAATCGTAATCGCATCATCCGCAACTTCCGTATAGGCGCGCAGCCTCGGAGCAAGCAGCAGATAATTTGAATATGCGCCGATCGTCAAACCGAGCGCCAGCCATAAGGTCGATAATCCCGTTGCGAACATTGCGCCGGGAACCCCCATCAGCATCCATGCGCTCATGTCCGCCGCACCTGCGGACAGCGCCGTTACGAACGGGCCGAGTCCTCTTCCGCCCAGCATGTAATCATTAATATTCGTTGTCTTTCTGAATGCGTACCAGCCGATCAACAGCATGGCAGCAAAGTAAATGCCAAGAGATATAATTAATTCAATACTCACGTTTCTGGACCCTCTCTTCTTTTAAGTAAATGTTGCATCACCTCTGCAGATTAGTAGTGCCGGACTTTTGCGCCGGCGGCAAGCCTTTTAGTCATCATGACATGCCGAGTGCATGATTTTGTGCAGGCTATGGTTACTAAACCTAACAAAGTATCCCCGATCAATCAACTCTCGAAACCTGGCCCATTCAAGGAAAAAATCCCCGGCAACATAGAACAGCTTAAAGATGAAAACGCTACCAATAAATTATAAAAGTAAAAATTTTCTGACATATAATTCGTTTCTCTTTCTCCCCGATTTAGGATAAAATAGAGAGGGTTTCATCATGCCTCAGGAGGCGGCGTTTTGTTGCTTTAGAGGGCTCGTTTTTGATATGATCTGTATTATATGACGAAACGGAGAATTATGCGGAGGTGGATCTTATGTCACGAATTTCTATAGAAGAAGTAAAACATGTCGCTCATTTGGCGAGACTTGCCATTACGGATGAAGAAGCTGAAATGTTCACAGAACAGCTTGACAGCATCATCTCGTTTGCCGAGGAGCTTAATGAAGTGGACACGGATAACGTGGAACCGACAACACACGTACTGAAAATGAAAAACGTAATGAGAGAAGATGAAGCGGGTAAAGGCCTTCCGGTCGAGGATGTCATGAAGAATGCTCCCGATCATAAAGACGGCTATGTCCGTGTGCCATCTATTCTGGATTAAAGGAGGGAGACAGTATGTCATTATTTGATCACAAAATCACAGAACTGAAACAAATGATACATAATAAAGACATCAAGATTTCCGATCTTGTTGACGAATCTTACAAACGGATCGCATCCGTGGATGATAAGGTGCAGGCGTTTTTGCAGCTTGACGAAGAAAGAGCCCGCGCTTACGCGAAAGAGCTTGACGAAGCGGTTGACGGCCGGTCTGAACACGGTCTACTTTTCGGAATGCCGATCGGCGTCAAAGACAACATCGTGACAAAAGGGCTTCGCACAACATGCTCAAGCAAAATCCTCGAAAACTTCGATCCGATTTACGATGCGACGGTAGTGGAGCGCCTTCAGGCCGCTGAAGCCGTCACGATCGGAAAGCTGAATATGGACGAGTTCGCGATGGGTTCTTCTACTGAAAACTCCGCGTACAAAGCGACGAAAAACCCTTGGAATCTTGATACGGTTCCCGGCGGATCAAGCGGCGGTTCCGCAGCTGCGGTTGCAGCCGGCGAAGTGCCGTTTTCACTCGGATCTGATACGGGCGGCTCCATCCGTCAGCCTGCTTCTTTCTGCGGCGTCGTCGGATTAAAGCCTACATACGGACGCGTGTCACGTTACGGTTTGGTCGCTTTTGCGTCTTCATTAGACCAGATCGGACCGATCACAAGAAACGTAGAAGATAACGCATTCCTGCTTCAGGCGATTTCAGGCGCGGACAAAATGGACTCTACGAGCGCCAATGTCGAAGTGCCGGACTTTCTTTCTTCATTAACGGGCGACATTAAAGGCTTAAAAATCGCCGTGCCGAAAGAATACCTCGGAGAAGGCGTCGGCAAAGAAGCGAAAGAATCGGTTTTAGCCGCTTTAAAAGTGCTTGAAGACCTTGGAGCGACATGGGAAGAAGTATCTCTGCCGCACAGCAAATACGCGCTTGCGACGTATTATCTGCTGTCATCTTCCGAAGCGTCTGCGAACCTTGCGCGCTTTGACGGCATCCGCTACGGATACCGCTCAGACAATGCGGACAACCTGATCGACCTTTATAAACAGACACGCTCAGAAGGCTTCGGCAACGAAGTGAAGCGCCGCATCATGCTCGGCACCTTCGCGCTCAGCTCAGGCTACTATGACGCGTATTACAAAAAAGCGCAAAAAGTGCGCACGCTCATTAAAAAAGATTTTGAAGACGTCTTTGAGAAATACGATGTCATCGTCGGACCGACAACGCCGACACCGGCTTTCAAAATCGGCGAAAAAACCAGCGATCCGCTAACAATGTACGCCAACGATATTTTAACGATCCCTGTCAATCTCGCGGGTGTGCCGGGAATCAGCGTGCCATGCGGATTTGCGGACGGACTGCCGCTCGGACTGCAAATCATCGGAAAACACTTCGATGAAGGCACTGTATACCGCGTCGCTCATGCTTTTGAGCAGGCAACAGATCATCATAAAGCGAAACCTGAACTGTAAGGGGTGAAATGAAGTGAACTTTGAAACGGTAATCGGACTTGAAGTCCATGTGGAATTAAAAACAAAATCTAAAATTTTCTCAAGCTCACCGACGCCATTCGGAGCGGAAGCGAATACCCAAACGAGCGTCATTGACCTTGGGTATCCCGGCGTGCTGCCCGTTTTAAACAAAGAAGCGGTCGAATTCGCGATGAAAGCCGCAATGGCATTGAACTGCGAAATCGCAACGGATACGAAGTTTGACCGGAAAAACTATTTCTACCCGGACAACCCGAAGGCATATCAAATTTCTCAATTTGACAAGCCGATCGGCGAAAATGGCTGGATTGAAATCGAAGTCGGCGGAAAAACGAAAAAAATCGGCATTACCCGTCTTCACCTTGAAGAAGATGCGGGAAAACTGACGCATACGGGCGACGGCTATTCCCTCGTTGACTTCAACCGCCAGGGCACGCCGCTTGTCGAGATTGTATCTGAGCCGGATATCCGCACACCGGAGGAAGCTTACGCATATCTCGAAAAGCTGAAATCAATTATCCAATACACAGGCGTGTCTGACTGTAAAATGGAAGAAGGTTCACTGCGCTGTGACGCCAACATTTCTCTCCGTCCGATCGGCCAGGAGAAATTCGGCACAAAAACGGAGCTAAAGAACCTGAACTCCTTCGCATTCGTGCAAAAAGGCCTTGAGCATGAAGAAAAACGCCAGGAGCAGGTGCTTCTGTCAGGCGGCGTCATTCAGCAGGAGACGCGCCGCTACGATGAAGCGACGAAAAAAACTATTTTGATGCGTATCAAAGAAGGTTCGGATGACTATCGTTATTTCCCAGAGCCTGACCTTGTTGAGCTCTACATTGATGACGAATGGAAAGAACGCGTAAGAGCAACCATTCCTGAGCTTCCGGATGAGCGCCGCAAACGTTATATCGAAGAGCTCGGCCTGCCGGCTTATGACGCAATGGTTCTGACGCTGACGAAAGAAATGGCTGATTTCTTCGAAGAAACGGTCAATAAAGGCGCAGAAGCCAAGCAGGCATCAAACTGGCTGATGGGTGAAGTGTCAGCTTACCTGAACGCCGAACAAAAAGAGCTTGAGGATGTCGCACTGACTCCTGAAGGCCTTGCCGGCATGATTAAGCTGATTGAAAAAGGGACCATTTCGTCTAAAATCGCGAAGAAAGTCTTCAAAGAATTAATTGAAAAAGGCGGAGACGCTGAAAAAATCGTCAAAGAAAAAGGCCTCGTGCAGATTTCTGACGAAAGCGTGCTTCTGAAGCTGGTGACAGATGCGCTTGACAGCAACCCGCAGTCAATTGAAGACTTCAAAAACGGAAAAGACCGCGCGATCGGCTTCCTTGTCGGGCAGATTATGAAAGCCTCAAAAGGACAGGCCAACCCGCCGATGGTCAACAAAATCTTACTTGAAGAAATCAAAAAACGATAAAAAAAGCAGCCGCCTGTAAGGGCGCTGCTGACACGGAGACCGGTATGCGCCGGTCTCTTTTTTTATAAGCTGAAATAGGTTTCAATGGAAGCACGCAGCGTTTCAATCTGTTTATTTCCGCTGCCTGCCAAATTGGACAGCATTCCTTTAATAATCGGTTTGCGCGGCTCTTCCTTTGCGCTTTCCTCTTCAATGACTTCCAGCGAAACGAGAACGTCCTCAGGCAGCCCCTGCTGAGCTTTTGCCATTTGAATATCCGCGAGCAGTCTCTTTCTGTCCGCCGCGGGCTGAGTGAAAATATCCTCAGGCAAAAGCGGATCGGGATTGTCTTTTATCAGTCCGGTAATCAGATCATCGATCCTTGCGATCAGAAAGGGGGCCACGTTTTCCGTCCGGAATGCCGTATTTTCATTGAAAATCAAGAAATGGATATAAGAACTCACAATCCCTTGGGCCATAACGGATGCGTCCGCTAAAAACGGTATGACGGCATCTCCGTAAACGGACAGCAAAGCATCCCGGTACAGCATGTTAAATTGAATATTCGCCTCATGAAAGTATTGTTTTACCTTTTGATTTTCTGGGATGACCTTTTCGCTCAGCAAGAGAATGATAAAGTCCTTATGCTCCATAAATTCCTGGAATTGATATGCGATTTGTTTTTGGAATACGTCCTTAGGCGGTTTATGCAGATGTTCTGTTTTGATCTTCTTTATTTCTTCCATAGACATGCCGATGTAATACTCACATGCGGACAGCAAAAGGTCTTCTTTTGATTTGAAATGGAGATAGAAGGCGCCTTTTGAAATTCCGCACTCGCCGGCGATTTCCTGAATCGTTGTTGAAGAAAATCCTTTTTTAGCAAATAAATGGATGCCTGTTTTTATGATTTTCTCTTTTTTTTCGTTCATGACGTGCTTCCCCTTAATCCTTGAAAAATTTAGAAAAATTTACTGCCTTATTGGTTGACGATGTTGAGTTATACCGTTTAGTATTATATAGAATGACCAGTCAGTCAATAAAAAATAACGGAGGACATGATGAACCACATTATTAACTTTGTACTGAAGAACAAATTCGCAGTTTGGCTGATGACGATTATCGTTACTGTAGCAGGGCTGTATGCCGGTCTGAATATGAAACAGGAATCCATACCGGACGTCAACATGCCTTACCTCTCAGTAAATACGACTTATCCCGGAGCTGCTCCGAGTCAAGTTGCGGATGACGTAACGAAACCAATTGAGCAGGCGGTGCAGAATTTAGAAGGAGTGAGCGTCGTATCGTCCACATCCTCTGAAAACGTCTCATCGGTTACGATTGAATATGATTACAGCAAGGATATGGACAAGGCGAAAACTGAAGTCGCTGAAGCGCTGGACAGTGTCAGCCTTCCTGACGACGCGAAAAAACCTGACATTTCCCGTTACAGTCTCAACTCTTTCCCGATTTTGACGCTCAGTGTGACAAGCGGCAAAAGCTCGCTTGAAGATCTGACCAAAAATGTGGAAAACACTCTCGTTCCTAAGCTCAAAGGCATCCAGGGCGTTGCGTCCGTGCAAGTTTCCGGACAGCAGGAAGAGCAGGTGGAATTCTCTTTCAAAGACAAAAAAATGAAAGAGTACGGACTTGATGAAGATACCGTCAAGAAAGTGATCCAAGGCTCTGACGTCAATACGCCGCTTGGATTGTACACGTTCGGCAACAAAGAAAAATCAGTTGTCGTTAACGGAAATATTACGTCAATTAAAGATCTGAAAGATATGAGAATTCCGGTCACATCTTCTTCTGCCGCTCAAGGTCAAGCGGGCGGAGCTGGTGCGGCATCCGCGGCGGACGCTCAAGCTGCGCAGCAGGCACAGCAAAGCGCATCAGCAGGGGTGCCGACAGTCAAGCTTTCTGACATTGCCGACATTAAAGATGTGAAAAAAGCAGAATCCATTTCCCGCACGAACGGAAAGGACAGCATCGGAATTAATATCGTAAAGGCCAATGACGCCAACACGGTGGAAGTGGCCGATGCGATTAAAGATGAACTGAATCAATACAAAAAAGACCACAAAGGGTTCAAGTACAGCTCGACTCTTGATATGGCAAAGCCGATTACAGAGTCAGTGGAGACGATGTTAAGCAAAGCGATTTTCGGCGCGATTTTTGCGGTCGTGATTATTCTCTTATTCTTAAGAGATATTAAATCAACGATGATTTCTATCGTTTCCATCCCGCTGTCACTGCTGATTGCGCTTCTGGTGCTGAATCAGCTCGATGTCACATTGAACATTATGACACTCGGCGCGATGACGGTCGCCATCGGACGGGTAGTCGATGATTCCATTGTCGTTATCGAAAACATTTACCGCCGCATGAGGCTGAAAGATGAGCCTTTACGCGGGAAGCAATTGGTGCGTGAAGCGACAAAAGAAATGTTTAAACCGATCATGTCATCAACGATCGTAACCATTGCCGTATTCCTGCCGCTTGCCATGGTCGGCGGACAGATCGGCGAACTGTTTATGCCGTTTGCCTTAACAATCGTTTTCGCGCTTGCCGCATCATTGTTGATTTCCATCACACTGGTGCCGATGCTTGCGCACAGTTTGTTCAAAAAATCGCTCACAGGCGCGCCTGTTAAAGCGAAAGAGCATAAGCCGGGCAGATTGGCCAATTTCTATAAAAAAGTGCTGAATTGGTCATTAAGCCATAAATGGATTACATCTATTATCGCGGTTCTGATGCTTGCCGGCAGTTTGTTCCTCGTACCTCTGATCGGCGCGAGCTACCTGCCTGCGCAAGCGGACAAAACAATGCAGCTCACATACACGCCTGAACCGGGTGAAACGAAAAGCGAAGCTGAAAAAGCTGCGCAAAAAGCGGAAGACATGCTGCTTAAACGCAAACATGTCGATACCGTCCAGTATTCATTAGGCTCGCAAAGCCCGCTCGGCGGAAGCTCAAACGGGGCATTGTTCTACGTGAAATACGAGGATGACACGCCTGATTTTGACAAAGAAAAAGACAATGTCTTAAAAGAAGTCAAAAAAACATCCAGCCGCGGCGAATGGAAATCACAAAATTTCAGCTCGTCAGGCAACAACAACGAATTAACGTACTATGTGTACGGAGATTCAGAGTCTGATATTAAAGGCACGGTCAAAGACATCGAAGGCATCATGAAAAAGCAGAAGGATCTGAAAGACGTCAACTCAGGCCTTTCCAGCACATATGATGAGTACACGTTCACCGCTGACCAGGAGAAGCTCAGCAAGATGGGCCTGACGGCTTCGCAAATCTCCCAAGCCTTGATGCCGCAAACGTCACAGTCTCCTTTGACAACGGTGAAAAAAGACGGCAAAGAGCTTGACGTAAACATCAAAACAGAAAAAGACCAGTATAAGAGTGTAAAAGAATTAGAGGATAAAACCATCACATCGCCTGCAGGCCAAGAAGTAAAAATCGGCGATGTGGCGAAAGTGAAAAACGGCACGACATCTGATACCATTTCCAGACGCGACGGCAAAGTGTACGCTGACGTAACGGCAACCGTCACTTCTGACAACGTCACGAAGGTGTCATCAGCCGTTCAAAAGAAAGTAGACAAACTGGATAAGCCGGACAATGTATCCATTGATACCGGCGGTGTATCAGCCGATATTGCTGATTCCTTTACGAAACTCGGTTTAGCGATGCTTGCCGCAATCGCCATCGTATACCTCGTGCTTGTGATCACGTTCGGCGGAGCATTAGCGCCGTTTGCGATTCTGTTCTCGCTTCCGTTTACAATCATCGGCGCATTAGCCGGACTATATGTATCCGGAGAGACGATCAGTCTGAACGCCATGATCGGTATGCTGATGCTGATCGGAATCGTCGTCACAAACGCGATTGTCTTAATTGACCGCGTCATTCATAAAGAAGCGGAAGGCTTATCGACGAGAGAAGCGCTCCTTGAAGCCGGCTCTACGAGATTGCGTCCGATTCTGATGACGGCGATCGCGACAATCGGCGCCCTGCTTCCATTGGCATTGGGCTTCGAAGGCGGAAGCCAGGTCATTTCTAAAGGACTCGGTGTCACCGTTATCGGCGGTTTAATCAGTTCGACTCTGCTTACCCTTCTGATTGTGCCGATCGTATATGAAGTATTGGCGAAATTCCGTAAGAAAAAACCAGGAACAGAAGAAGAGTAAGACAGCGGGCCTTGGCTCCTTAAAAGGAGCCGGGGCCTTTTTTCTTCTGGCAATTCCTGTACATATTGTTGCGATTTTCTCAAGTCATAGTATAATTAAAGGTTGTTAGTGTTAATAATGGATCGGATACTCTTAAGTAGGATGATGAGATAATGAAACGTGCACGCATAATATACAATCCGACTTCAGGACGGGAGCTTTTTAAGAAAAATCTTGCCCAGGTCCTGCAAAAATTTGAACAAGCCGGTTATGAAACCTCCACCCATGCCACCACATGCGCGGGGGATGCCACTCACGCCGCAAAAGAAGCCGCTTTGCGGGAGTTTGACCTGATTATCGCAGCCGGCGGAGACGGAACGATTAATGAAGTCGTCAACGGCCTTGCGCCGTTAGACAACCGCCCGACACTCGGCATCATTCCGGTCGGCACGACAAATGACTTCGCCAGAGCGCTGGGCATTCCGAGAGAGAGTATACTGAATGCCGCTGATACCGTCATTAACGGCACAGCCCGCCCGATCGACATCGGTCAGGTGAACGGTCAGTACTTCATCAACATCGCCGGCGGAGGCCGTCTGACGGAGCTGACGTATGATGTGCCGAGCAAACTGAAAACGATGCTCGGCCAGCTTGCTTATTATTTAAAGGGAATGGAAATGCTGCCTTCACTTCGACCGACAGAAGTCGAGATTGAATATGACGGCAAGCTGTTTCAAGGCGAAATTATGCTGTTTTTAGTGACGCTGACCAACTCGGTCGGCGGATTCGAGAAGCTGGCCCCTGATTCCAGCCTGAATGACGGCATGTTTGATTTAATTATTTTGAAAAAAGCCAATCTCGCGGAGTTTATCAGAGTCGCGAGCATGGCGCTCAGAGGCGATCATATTAACGATCAGCACATTATTTACACAAAAGCGAACCGTGTAAAAGTCAATGTATCAGAAAAGATGCAGCTGAACCTGGACGGCGAATACGGCGGCATGCTGCCGGGAGAATTCGTGAATCTGTACCGGCATATTCACGTCATCATGCCGAAGGAGAAAGCGGAACAGCTGGATGATTAATACGCGGACAAAATCCTAAAACAGTATTCGTTTTAGGATTTTGTCATCTTTTCAGCGTGATCGGAAACCTTTGAAGGCCTGAATTTGAAGGTTTGCCAGCACGCTGAAACAAGGCTTTTGGCCGAGTTTTCTTTCGCTTAAAACTAGAGGTGATTATAAATGAAAATGAAACCCCCGGTAGAAAAAAATGAATACTATGACGTGACATTTGAGGATTTGACGCATGAAGGAGCGGGCGTCGCAAAGGTTGAGGGCTTCCCGATCTTCGTGCCGAACGCCCTGCCTGAGGAAAAAGCGCAAATCAAAGTGACACGCGTCAAAAAAGGCTTCGCTTTCGGCCGCTTAATCGAGCTGAAGGAAGAAAGCCCGCACAGAACGGATGCCCCGTGCCCGATCTACAAGCAATGCGGCGGCTGCCAGCTTCAGCACATGACCTATGAAGGCCAGCTCTTGTTTAAACAGAAACAAGTCAAAGACGTCTTAGAACGCATCGGCAAGCTGGATCTTTCAAAAGTCACCGTGCACCCGACGCTTGGCATGGAAGACCCTTGGAACTACAGAAACAAAGCGCAGGTGCCGGTAGGAGAAAGAGAAGGCGGACTCGTCGCCGGATTCTACCAGCAAAGAAGCCATGACATCATCGACATGAGCGCCTGCCTGATTCAGCAATCCAAAAACGACGAAGCCGTCCAAGCCGTCAAAGACATCTGCGCGGCATACGGCGTCAAAGCCTACAACGAAGAACGCCACAAAGGCTGGTTCCGCCATATCATGGTCAGATACGGCGTCGTCACGGGCGAAATGATGATCGTCTTCATCACAAGAACAAACGACTTCCCGCACAAAGCGAAGATCATCGAAGACATTACGGCGCAATTCCCGCACGTCAAATCAATCGTGCAAAACATCAACCCAAATAAAACAAACGTGATCTTTGGGGACGAAACAAACGTCATCTGGGGCGAAGAATACATCTACGACCTCATCGGAGACGTCAAATTCGCCATCTCCGCCAGATCGTTCTATCAGGTCAACCCGGAACAGACAAAAGTGCTCTACGACAAAGCGCTTGAGTACGCGGAGCTGCAAGGGGAAGAAACCGTCATCGACGCCTACTGCGGCATCGGAACGATCTCTCTCTTCTTGGCGAAGCAGGCGAAAAAAGTGTACGGCGTCGAAATCGTGCCGGAAGCCATCGAGGATGCGAAACGCAACGCTGAGCTGAACGGCATCACAAACGCGGAATTCGCAGTCGGAGAAGCAGAAACCGTCATTCCAAAGTGGTACGAAGAAGGCATCACGGCAGATACGCTAGTCGTCGACCCGCCAAGAAAAGGCTGTGACGAAGCGCTGTTGCGCACAATCATCGACATGAAACCGAAGCGGGTGGTGTACGTGTCCTGCAACCCAGGTACGCTTGCAAGAGACCTGCGGGTGCTTGAGGATGGCGGGTATCAGATGCTCGAAGTGCAGCCTGTGGATATGTTTCCCCATACGAATCATGTGGAGTGTGTGGCAGTGCTTTATTCTAAGGATGCAGTTCATTAACTGTTACTAAGAAGAAGGAGTAAAGATAATAAATATCTTTACTCCTCTCATTTAAGAAAGTTGCTATTTTTTAATCCTTAAGTTATACATGTAGCAGCCCTCGTTTAATTCCGTTCACAACTGCTCCAACTCTTGAGTTGGCGTCCATTTTTTGAATAATAGAAGAAATATGACGTTCTACAGTTCTTTTACTTAACTTTAATGCAGAACTGATTTCCATATTTGTTTTATCCTCTGCTATCAACTTCAGTACCTCCAGTTCCTTATGAGTAAGGCGATCAACAGAAAGGTTTACAGCATGTTGAGGAAATACATGGTTTCCTGCAAAAGTTTGTTTGACTGCAGTTATTAGTTCATTAATTGAATTTTCTTTCCTTACATAAGCAGCAGCTCCAGCATTGTATGCTGCATATATATATTCATCATACTCATAACCGGATAATATTACAATTTTTAACTCCGGAAATGTTTTCTTAATGTTTCTTGTCAAGGAGATTCCATTAAAAGATTTCATCCTAATATCAATAATTAGAATATTGGGACAATGGTAGTCGATTTCATCATATATCTCTGCAGGATTTGATAAAGTGCTAACTACTTCAACGACTCTGTCGTGTTCTAGCAATTGTTTAATACCTTGTACCATCATCATATGATCATCTAACAGCAATACTTTGATTTTCAACTGATTTACTCCATTCATTGGAAAAGTAGTTGTAACAATAATGTGTTAAAACGTTTTTATCTTTGGTTATAAATTAAAACAGAAAAGGATCGAATATAAGATATCTGCTTTGGGCTTTAGTCATTTCTAAAATGATGTATATCCTGATCATTGGTAAGAAGGTTTATAAACTTTTTTATAGATAAATGTCTATAATACTGTCCTTATGGAATATTATATCATTTTTCTTGTTTTTAATCTAGATAAAAGCATAATATACTATCCCTTTTTTGTTATTTATTTCTTAATAATTCATATTTTTAATTACTTAAATTTCCTAAATTGATAACAACCTCAAAAAAAACCTTCAATTAACAATAATAAGTTGGCGACATCGCGCCAGTTCTTTGGCGGGATTTACGGATTTCATCTGAGTCAATATTTTGATATTTTTATGTAGAGAAGAAAATATTGGTTAAATAGAGGCAGAATATACTATTTTCACTGATGTTGTTTTTGGGATACACCTCGAAAATACTGTGATGCACTTCAGCTAAGGTGTAGACAGAGTAAACTTTTTAAAGAGTTACAGAGTCAGGATTTAATCTTGAGATGGGACAAAGGGAGGGGTAATAATGTTAAAAGTAAAGATCTTAGAAACCGAAGAAGAGAAAAAAGAACTATATGCAACGAGATATAAAATCTTTGTTGAACAGGAAAAATCAGTACCTGCTGAAAATTATAAGGACGGTTTATTAAAGGACCATTCTGATGATTATGCTTACCAAATCGGTTGTTATGAAGGCAGTTTATTAGTTGGGTTTATGACTTTAATTGTAAAAAAAGATGATGAATTATTAGAGGTTGAACAAACTCATAATTTGAAACCGCAAGTGAATGAAAAATATGCAGAAGTCATGAGATTAGTCGTGTTAGAAACATCTTTTACTAAAACGATTTCAATGAAAGGTAAAGTAATGAACCTTCTATTTGATAAAGTGAAAGATATTATTATCTCTGAAAATATTACTCATCTTCTTTTACAGAGCAGAGAGAAATCTAAAAAAATGTACGAAAAAATAGGGTTTAAACAAATCGGTGATTTTAAATTATACAGAGAAAAATCATACCAATGTCCTATGAAGCTTGACGTAATGAAAGTAAGCGAAAAGGTAGTAAATATATCGGAATTTATTTAATGAAAGGGATGGAGCTAAATGAGTCTGGAAACATTAATTAGTGTAGAAAAAAAAGAAAAGCTAGTGGGAATGATCACGGAAATCTTGGAAGTGGAACCAGAAGAAATAAAGGATGATACAGATCTGGTTGAAGAATTAGATGCTGACTCAATGATGGCTTTAGAAATCTTAGCCTGTGTCGAAAAGGAGTTTCAAATAAAAATACCGGAAGAAGAGTTACAAAACTTCACCACAGTAAATAATATTATTTCAATTATTGAAGAAAGAATAAAGGAAAAATAATATGAATTCATTGTCGCATGATGAGGTTTTAGAGAAATTACCGCAGAGATACCCTTTTGTAATGATAGATCGAGTGATCGAGGCTAATGAAACTTACATAACAGCTATGAAAAATGTATCAGGAAATGAACCGTGCTTCCAAGGGCATTTCCCTGAAAAGAAAATATTTCCGGGTGTGTATATCACAGAAGCGATTGCTCAAGCAGCTATTCTTTTGTTTTCACAGAACGAAAATTCAGCAGAAACAAAACAAACTCTTCCTCTCCTTTACCACACAAATGTGAAATTTAAAAAGCCAATTGTACCGGGAGATCAAATGATAATTACATTAAATATAATAAAGAAAATTAGTAAGGCTGCAATTGTGAAAGCTGAAGTGAAAGTAAATGATTCTAAATGCGCATCGGGAGAATTGACCTTTACACTTGTGGGAGATGAATAATTTGAAAAGAGTTGTAGTAACCGGTACAGGAGCTATTACCTCAATAGGCCTTAATTCAAAAGATTTTTGGAGATCTTGTTTAAGTGGAGAGTCCGGCATTTCACCTATTCAAAAAGACGGACTTCAACTATTGGATCCTAAATATGGCGGTCAAATTCATAACTTCAATGCTTCTGAATGGATTAAAGTTAACGATTATAAGTCAATTGGAAGAGGTTCTCAATTGTTAATTGCAAGTATGTATGATGCAATCAAAAATGCTGAATTGAAGCCTGAAACTTATAAAATGGCAGATTTATATGTTGGAACCACTATGGGTGAAATATCCATTGAAAAAACTGACTATAATCGTCATTTGGAAGAAGCTAGCCCTCAACATCTTTTAGACCAAGGATTCTTGCATACGTTATTAGCAAATGCCTGCAGAGAATTTGAGTTACAGGGAGAGACAATGCTTGTTGCAAATGCTTGTTCTGCAGGTAATTATGCAATTATTCAAGGCTATGAAAAGATCAGAAACGGAGAACAATCTATCTGTTTTACAGCAGGAGAAGATCCTTTCTCGACTATTGCTTATTACGGGTTTAACCGATTAAAGGCTATTGCAGCAAAAGAATGTAAACCATTTGATGCTCACAGAGATGGAATGCTTGTTGCTGAAGGAGCGGGCTGTTTAGTATTAGAAGAATTAGAACACGCCCAACAAAGAGGGGCTAATATCTTGGCAGAAGTTAAAGGGTATGGAGTTTCATGTGATGCTTATCATATCACTGCGCCGCATCCTAATTCGACAGGGATAATACAAGCCATGGAAAAAGCTATAAAAAAGGCTGGTATTACAACTGATAATGTAGATTACATCAGCGCTCATGGTACAGGTACTCAAGCCAATGATAAAGCGGAATCGTTTGCAGTTAACCAATTATTTAATAAAAAAGTGCCGATGAGTTCAATTAAGTCCATGATAGGTCATTCTATGGGGGCTGCAAGTCTTCTTGAAGCGATTGTATGTTGTAACGCTGTAAAAGAAGACGTTGCACCTCCAACAATAAACTTTGAACTAAAAGATATAAATTGTGATGTTGATTGTATTCCAAATAATAAACGGTCATTTCCTATTGAGTATGCTATGAATAATTCTTACGCTTTTGGCGGCGCCAATTCCAGCATCATTTTTAAGAAATTCAGAGACAATTGCTAAAAATGGAGATGAGTAAAAATGAATATTATTGGAAGAGGTAAAGTCCTTTCTGAAACAATAAGCGTGGAAAGCATAAGAAATAACGTAGAGATAAACGGTATCCTTGAACCTGAGAATTTTGATATAAAACAGTATGTTAAATATAAAGGACTCCGTTCATTAACAAAAGCAACTAATTTAGCAATTGCATCAATAAGTGAGGCAATTACAGATGCGGGAAGCAGATACAGTGAACATTCACTAGAAAGAATCGGTGTTTTTGTGGGAAGTACATTAAACCCTTTGGATGCCGCTTATCATTTTATGACAGATGTCTATGAAGCTTCTCCGGATTTTGTGAGTCCAGTTAAATTCTCTAGTTCCGTATTAAATAATATTTCCGGATGGGCTTCCATTGTATACGGAATAACAGGCCTAAACTCTACTGTAATTTCAGGAAATCTTTCTGGAATAGACGCTTTAAAAATGGCAGTTTCGTATATAAACAATGATGTTATTGATGTTGCCATTGTAACTGCTGTTGAGGGAAACGAAGCAGGATCCATTTATCAACAAGGGAACCTTCAAAAAAAAGTAAATGCTGTTACAGGCGCAATTTCGTTTATTATAGAAAAAGATGAAAATAACTATCCAAATATAGAAAATATAAATAGTTTCCAACATACTGAAGATAATAGAGATAAAATCATTATGAATTTAGAAAAAGATTTAAATAACGGAATAACAAAAAATTTAATTTATGGTTCAAATAATTGCAATGATGAAATCATTTTTAACTATTTAAAAAGCAAAAAATTTGACGATGAATTAAATATATTGGATATATCTCGAAGCTCTGGGATGTCAAATGCTTTATCTGGGTTTTTGAAGTTGCTGGTATCAATGGACATGGAAGGTGAAACATTAGTGATCGAGACGAATGAAGTTGGAAACGATAGCATCATTAAAATAAATTCAAAAATTAGTTGAGGATCAGATTATGAAAAAAATAGCCATTATAACGGGTGGTACCGGAGATTTAGGACAATCACTTATTGATAAATTTCATCATAATAATTATATTGTTTATTTTACGTATTTTGGAAATGTCGAGAGAGCTAAAATGATTGAAGAAAAATACCCTGGAACAAAAGCTATAAAGGTCGATGTCAGAGAATACAGCCTTGTGAAAGAATTTATCGAGCAAATATATAAAACGCATGAACGAATAGATTGTCTAATTAATAACGCCGGAATTAATAAAGATAAAACAATTTCTTTTATGAATCAAAAGTCTTGGTCAGAAGTAATCGATACAAATCTGAACGGTACTTTCAATTGTTGTAAATTCGTCTCGAAATATATGATCAATCAAGGTTATGGTTCAATTATTAATATGTCCTCGGTTTCAGGTATAAAAGGTATTGAAGGCCAGACTAATTATGGTGCGGCAAAAGCAGGGGTTAACGGGCTTACAAAAACTTTAGCGAAAGAATTGGCAAAGTATAATGTTAGGGTCAATTCCGTTTGCCCAGGCTTTATAGAATCAGACATGACAAGTAATTTGGACGAGGACAGGATGATCAATCTTATCCCAATGCAGTATGTAGGAAGTCCGGATGATGTAAGTGAATTATCACTTTTTTTGGCGGAAAATAGATCCAAATACATTACTGGGCAAATGATTGCAGTTGACGGAGGACTAACAATCTAGCATAATTTAGTAATCTTACTTTTCGAGGTGAACAGAATGGGAGAAGAACAAGACATTATTACAGTAACGGATCTGCGCAAAAAATATGGATCATTTGAAGCAGTGAAAGGGGTATCCTTTTCTGTCAAACGCGGCGAGCTGTTTGCATTTCTGGGAACGAACGGTGCGGGGAAATCGACCACTATCGATATTCTCTGTACGCTGATTAAAAAGACATCCGGAAAAGTGGTAATAGACGGTTTTACGCTTGGTGAGGGGAAAGAGAATAATCATATCCGTAAAAAGATTGGGGTTGTCTTTCAAGAGAGCATTTTGGACGAACGATTGACCGTTTATGAAAATATCATGAACCGCGGACAATATTATCATTTAAGCAAGGCACAAGTGCAAGAGAACTATCAGTTTGTAACAGACTATTTAAAATTGGATGATATTAAGGAGAAAAAATACAGCGATTTGTCAGGCGGACAAAGAAGAAGAGCAGATATTGCCCGTGCCATCATCCATAAACCGACTATATTATTTTTAGATGAGCCTACTACAGGTCTTGATCCGCAAACGAGAGTATTTGTTTGGAATGCGATTAAAAGGCTGCAGGAAGAAACAAACATGACAATCTTTTTAACGACCCATTACATGGAGGAGGCCGCTGTGGCTGATAACGTTGTGGTCATCAAAGAAGGACGTCTGATCGCAGAGGGCACACCGAGTCAGCTGAAAGATCAATATGCGTTTGACAGTCTGCATATGATATTTAAGCAAGGCGTTGATCCGACTGCGTGGTTTGAAAATAAACAACTGGATTTTACGGTTAAAAACTCTATTTATTCCCTTCGTGTAGAGTCCACTCTTCATGCGTTGGACATTTTGAAAGGTCTTGAAGGAAAAATTGAATCTTTCGAGGTGATTAAAGGGAATATGGATGATGTGTTTATCCATATTATCGAAGAACAAGGAAGCAGTTTGCCAGTAAAGGGGAGCATTGCGTAAATGAAGTCTTTATCCAGTTTAATCAGCAGAAATATAAAAATTTACTTCCGTGATCGAACGCTTTTGCTTCTTTCTTTGCTGTCAGTATTTATCGTCATTCTGTTATATGCCGTGTTCTTACAGCAGACACAGCTGGACGCTATTAAAGCTCTGGTCGGTTCGACAGATGATTCCAAAGCAATGGTGAACGAATGGATGGTGGCGGGATTGCTGTCCATTACAGCTGTGACAACGACTTTAGGCGCTTTCGGAATTATGGTGAAGGATAAAGAAAGCAAGAGAACGTATGACTTTTTAACAGCTCCTTTATCAAGGGCGACCATCCAATTGAGCTACGTCATTCATTCATTTGTCATCGGTTTGATCTTTTCTTTCATCGCCTTTTTAGGCTGTGAAATTTTTCTCGTCTCAACAGGCAGCAAGCTTTTAAGCGGTACAGATATACTTGAAGTATTGGGGATTATTGTTCTTTCAGTTGCACTGTCAAGCTCTATTAATTTATTTTTAACGCTGTTTATTCACACACAAAATGCATTTTCGACGTTAAGTACGATTGTCGGAACAGCCATCGGTTTTTTATGCGGAGTTTATGTGCCGATCGGCGGTGTACCGGCTTTTGTACAGAAGATTATTATGTATTTCCCTATCAGCCATACCGCTGTTCTGTTCAGAAAGGCGTTTATGACAGATTCAGTTGACAAAGTATTTAAACATGCCTCTGCGGAACAAATACAGGAATATGAAAAGCATTACGGGATCGTCTACAAGTTAAACGGCCATTTTATCAGTACGGCAGCAAGCTTGTGGATCATTGTCATTACAGCTATCATATTTACCGTTATATCTATTTTCATATTTAAAAAACAAAATAAATAACCTATTCAGTCGATACATAACGATTTAACAGGCAGCATCCGTTTACTGGATGCTGCCTGTTTTGCTTAGTCTTATGGGAGCATGCCCATATTTTTGTGCTTCCGCAAATTCTGTCTTTGTGTACATTAGTCAAGATATCCTGATTGTCAGCTTTTTATTTTTCTTTCGCTAGTCTTGATGAAATCTTCAAAAATACATTTTTGTCCATTCACAAGGTATGATTTATTTAATTTCTGGCTAATAAGCTGGTACAGATCTTGCATTTTTAAGTTTCCAATCTTTTCACTTTCAATCCTCGAGAAATCCCAGTATAAAAAATAGCCCAGCAAAGAAGTGCTGAGCCATTATTGATTTATAGACCGAAGTAGTTTATTACAAATTCTTTATCGCTCTCATCTTCAGGCAATATCCCTAAATTTTGATATTCCCATACTGCTTGGCGTTGAGTACCGTTTAAGTCTGAAGCAATGACATCGGTGTAATCATAATCTATTGCTAATTTCCCGCTTCTTTCTAAATGTAAAGTGAGGTTTGTCCATAAGTCTTCATTGTTTGTTTTAAATTCATTTCGTAACTCTTCGAAATAATCATGCAACTCATATAGAAGTTCGTCATATATATCTTCATCAACATTAAAATGTTCAGGAATATCGTGTGAATATATATATCCCTGATTTTGTGGAGTAGTAAAGAAGAAGTAAACTTCTGAAGAGTCATCTAAAATTTCGGCATAAAGAGCAACCTTCTCCCACTCAAAGGGGATAATTTCATTTATTTGCTCAGCGATTTTTTGATATATTATTCCCATCTTTTCAGTTTCCACAATATCAGAATCCTTTTTAATTTTTTTAGCCGTTTGAAAGCTTATTATATGTTTAGATACTCTTCTATGAATTTTCTATCTTCCTCATCAGCTGGCAGTATGCCGAGATTTTGATATTTCCAAACATCTCGTCTTTGAAGGTCATCAAGTTGAGAGGATAAAACATCATCATAATTATAATCAATTGAAAACTTTCCGGTGTTTTCTAATTTTAAAGTGAGATTTGTCCAAATATCTTGATTGCCTAGCTTAAATTCTGCTTTTAGTTCTTCAAATAGCTCTTGAAGTTCAATTAGCAGTTGATCGTAAATCTCTTCGCTCACCTCAAAATGTTCAGGTATATAATGAGAAAATAAATAATCACTGTTATTTAGTGTTGTAAAATAAAAGTATATATCCGCTGAGTCATCAAGTATTTCAGCATATAAAACGATCTTTTTCCATTGAGATGGAATCATTTCATTAATTTGTTCTGCTATTTTTTGATATAATAAATCCATTTTTTGAGTCTCCATAAAATCATCTCCAGAAACAAAAATAGCCCAGTAGAGAAGAGCTATTTTTGTTTTGTAGATTCCAATACCAATAGACGGTGGGGGTACTGCCCATTGGTGTAAATTATATGAGAACTTTAAAATTTCACCCTTAGAGTCCTAATTGGACAAAACATCTTGATTGTTATTGAAGGTTACGGGCTATAGTGTGATTACTCTTCTTTATAGTTTAGAGCAATCTCCACAATTTGCTCAGCTGTGTATTCTTCATCGCTCCAAAAAATTAAATCACTTGGTGCAGGATGAGGGACATTTTCTTCTAATAAATCGATGTATTTACCAATTACCTCATCTTCTAATTCAGGATTCATAATTTTTTTCACCAATGAGACTAATTCTTCTTTTGACATTTTATTCAAGGCTAATTCTTCCTTTCTACATTTAATTTTTACTTCCTTTTTTTCCGAAATGATAAGCCGGATCTAGAATCTCTTGATGCATTTTGGGAGAAGTAATAATTAGGTTATCTAAATTATACACATCCCCACCTTTATCAATAGGTTGTTTATGGTGTAAAATATATGACTTATGTTTACCGTAATGCTCTTTTTTTGGCGCGATAGGGGAATTCCCGTTTTTCATTCTTGCTATGTTATTTTTATTAAATTCATTTGCATATTCAGTGTTTGCTATTGATTTCCAGAATTCTTTTCTGAACTCATCAAATGATTTGAACTCCTTCCCAAGGAGCTGTTTACGTACTTCTTGAGGTATAACCCCTAATTTACCATTATTGTACATTAGTCTTTCTTGAAGCTGAAGCCCTCTGCTTGGAATTGCTTTACCAGTTGCAACACCTGGAATGTTTCTTTTGGTGAACAGAATGCTGGATTCTTTAGTTTCTTCTATAATTTTCTTTAACAAAGGAGTATTCTTCACATTGTGAGTATTTTCAATATCCTGTGCTATTCCGGCAAGCGCGGGTTCGTAC
>NZ_AJVF01000022.1 GCF_000262045.1 Bacillus siamensis KCTC 13613 | reverse complement strand
ACCTGTTGACCCTGTGATTCCAGTCGCTCCGGTTGATCCGGTTGCACCCGTTGGACCTGTTGACCCTGTTGTTCCTGTTACTCCAGTTGGACCTGTTGACCCTGTTGTTCCTGTTACTCCAGTTGGACCGGTTGACCCTGTGATCCCAGTCGATCCGGTTGCTCCTCTTGCACCCGTTGCTCCAGTAGCTCCCGTTACTCCGGTTACTCCAGTTGGACCGGTTGACCCTGTGATCCCAGTCGCTCCGGTTGAGCCGGTTGCACCCGTTGGACCTGTTGATCCTGTTGTTCCTGTTACTCCAGTTGGACCTGTTGACCCTGTGATTCCAGTCGATCCGGTTGCTCCTCTTGCACCCGTTGCTCCAGTAGCTCCCGTTACTCCGGTTACTCCAGTTGCTCCTGTTGACCCTGTGATTCCAGTCGATCCGGTTGAGCCGGTTGCACCCGTTGCACCCGTTGCTCCGGTTACCCCTGTTGCTCCTGTAGGGCCTGTAACGCCAGGGTCACCCCCGGTTTGCGCCAATGAAACATCGTCTATTAAAACCGTGCCGGAAGAAACTTTACTTAATACAATGACAGCAGAGGCCGCGCCAGAAGGCACACTGCTTGTTTTATAGATTTCAGACCATGTATGAAAGAGCACGTTCGGCAAATTTCCGGGTGTGATATTTTCTTGAACGGAACTGATTTGTTCACCTGCTGCGCTGACATATATGATCTGGAGGGTTACCTGGGGACTTGGCTCATTTCCGAGCGTTGCCAGTGATACGAATAGAGTCAGTGACTGAGCTGAGATGGGGATGATTTGACTGAGGTAAGCATATGGCTGAGTTCCAATAAATTGTGCAGAATATCTCCCTGAATGTGCAAACAAACTGTTAATCTGGGTATTTGCCGAACTCCAACCCTCTAATGTGCCGGTTTCAAAGCTCCCATTTATAATCGGATTATTCATTCAAGCTTTTTCCCTCTCCTTTCTGTTGCGGATAACCTTACATTTTAAGACAGCATATTAATACGGGCTGTCTTTTGACAACCTAAATAAAAAAGGTGATTTCTATTCATCACCTTAGTCCGATCCTTGAATGGGGAATCCCGTTGCAATGAGGGAACGGTTTGCCGCTGTGACTTGCGTGACATGATTCGAAGACAGTACAGATAAAAAGAGCTGATACGCAGCTGTTTCTCCCGCTGTCATTTCCTCGATGTACGTAAAAGGAATCCCCAAGATTTGCCCGCCTGAAGAAAAGAGGTTCAGCTCTTGTCTTAGTGTTTGAATAGATACCCCATTTCTTTGGAGATCGACAGCTAAGTCTAATGAAAAATTAGAAGCGAGCAGATCTAATTCCACATTTACTTGTATGACGGCATCCGTTTTTACCAATTGATCTGTCGGCGCATCTACCACCGTGCTTAATACATTTATCGGTGTTCCTTCTAACGGAATCGTCATTTGTTCTGTTGTATTTTGAAAAGCTACAGCCGGAACCGCACCGGGCGGACCCTCAGGCCCCGGGGGACCAGGCGGACCGGGCGGACCTGCTTCCCCTTGCGGACCGCGGGAGCCGGCGGGGCCTCTTTTGCCTTCGGGACCCCGCATCTGGGGCACGCACAGGGCAGATCGATTTTCATCTAAAGACGGAAACTGTTTTTCCGTCACTATTTCCGTTTTTTCATGATCGTATAGTAATTGTTCATACCAGCGTTTCATATGTCTGCTCATATATTTGTAAGGTTTCTGTTTCAATATCATGTATTGATTACGGCCGCTGCTCATATTATCACCCCGGCTATATTGTATTCACGCTGAAGCCATCATGTGCAGGGCCTTCCCGCCTCTTATCAAAACAAAAAAAAGGCAGACCTGAGTCTGCCTTTTTTCTTCTACCATAAACCCAATACTTTCCACCATAATCCGCCGATCACAAGCCATGTCACAATATGGACGATTGACAGGATAAAGCCGATGGACCACCATTTGCTTTGCGAAATATAGCCCGCTCCGAAAAAGACCGGAGCCGCTCCTGAGCCGTAATGCGTTGTCGAACCGAAAAGGTTGCTGAAAAACGCCAGGCTGAGCGCCGCCAATAGCGGCGGAGCGCCTGCCGCCACAATGACGGCGAGAAATGCCGCATACATGGCGCTGATATGCGCGGTTGCGCTCGCAAAGAAGTAATGGGTGTAATAATACACAACGATCAGAATCATAAATGCCACAATCCATGAAAAACCGGAAACAGAGGATTTCATCATATTACTGAACCAAGACACCATGCCGAGTTCATTCAGGAAATTCGCCAGCATCACAAGCGCCGCGAACCAAGTCAGTGTATCCCACGCACCTTGTTCCTTTTTGATGTCCTCCCATGTTAATACCTGTGACAAAAGCAAAACGGATAATCCGATCAGGGCCGTCGTCGTTGCGTCGATATTTAAGCTTCCTCCGAAAATCCACAGCGCAAGCACCAATAAAAAGACGATGACCATGGAGAGCTCGGATTTTTTAAACGGACCCATTTCTTTCAATTTTTCCGTTGCGATTTTAGCCGCATCCGGTGTTTCTTTAATTTCCGGCGGATACAGCTTATAAATAACGAGCGGTGTAATGATTAAGCTCGCCAATCCCGGGACAATGGCCGCGATTGCCCAGCTTGTCCATGTGATGTCCACCCCTGCGACATCATGGGCCAGCTTGGCGATCAGCGGGTTCGCCGCCATTGCCGTCAAAAACATCGCAGACGTAATCAAGTTTCCTTGGAAACCGGTCTTTAATAAGAAAGCGCCGATTTTCCGCTCTGTTCCGTCTGCCGGCGTTGATCCGAAAGTTTCGGATAATGATCTGATAATAGGAAAAATAATGCCGCCCGCCCGTGCCGTGTTACTCGGAATGGCAGGTGATAAAATTAAATCACTGAACAGCAGTGAATAAGAAAGGCCGAGTGTTTTCTTCCCGAACCGTTGTACGAATACGTAAGAAATCCTGGCGCCGAGCCCGGTTTTGATAAATCCCCGGGAAATAAAAAAGGCGATGACAATCAGCCAGATTGTCTTGTTTCCAAATCCGCTTAACGTATTTTCAATAGAAAGCGTTCCCGTTAACGCGGTGACTGCCAATGCAAAAATTGCAATTGCGCCCATTGGCAAGGGCTTGGAGATAAAGCCGATAATTGTTGCGACAAAAATAGCGAACAAATGCCATGCTTTAGGTTCAAGTCCGGACGGCGCGGGAATAAACCAAATGATTAATCCCACAGCAACAGTAATAAGCAAAGGAATGATTTTTACCGCCTGCTGTTTTTTTGCGTCTTTTTCTGAAGCCATTACAGGTCTCCTCCTATTTTGTTGTCTTCCATCCCCCATCCCATTTTACTACTTAACTAAGTTAATAAACGTTTTTGTTAATTAAAAAACACAAAGGAAAATATTCCTTTGTGTTTCTTATTTTAACGTACCCGAACCGGCTTTAGATATAACATCCGGTTTTACATTTGCGGATGAGCCGATAGAGCCGTGCAATGCCGGTGTCCAGCCGACAGACTGACTTAATCCGTTGGCGGCTGACGCGTTAATGGCAGCGCCGTTTAAAAGAGTGCCCTCTTCATGAAGCGCTTTTCCGCCGCTGAAGACGCTGATGACCTTATCGGCAGCCAGGCCCGGCACCTCAAAAACATTATTCTGCGCATATATTTTTGACGCATGTCCTGCGCCCCATGCATAACTGAACGGGTACGCGGCGCTTTTCGAGCCTGCGTAAAAATTATTATAAATATGAACCTGCCCGTACCGGACCCGCGGGGCGCGCTGGACGATGTTCTGGTAATAGTTATGGTGAAGGGTCACCTTCAGTTTTCCTTCATCCGACGTCTTGCTGTCGCTGTTTCCGATGACGGAGCCTTTATCATGGTCATGATATTTATTATAAGATAATGTAATATAATTCGCCCCGTTGGCTATATCCGTCTGGCCGTCATGGTGCTGATATTTTCTCCCGTAATAGTAGGGAAAACCGCTGTCGGGATTCGATCCGTCATTAAAGGTGCAATGGTCGATCCAGATGTGCGTCGCGCCGTTAATGGTGATATTGTCATATTCCGAGTTCCAGTTGCCGCTGCTGCCGTCAGTCGGGTCCCATTGCGGAAAATAGTCGTAAGCGTCTTGAAATTCGATGTTGCGGATGATGACGTTGTCGACGCCGTTCTTCATATTAAAATTTCCGCCTGTCACTTTGGCGTTTGAGCCTGACCCGATGATCGTCGTATTTGAAGGGATATCAATCACGACCCGCGCTTTCTGATTTTTTTGGGATCGCTGTCTGGCGTCTTCCTGGGTGCCTGAAGGTGCTTTTTTCCCCCATTTATCCGGGTCGTACGCGTTCAAATAGGCGTTGAGATCATATGCCGGATCTTTATAATCATGAAAGCCGAGCGTTTTATTGCGGTCGTCGGTATTCAAATTGATTGTGCCTTGTATGTAAATAATCTTCGGCGTGCTGTTGGCGCTTCCACCTAATGCAGAAACGAGCTGCTGTCTGTTTGATACGGTGTATACATTCGATGAAGAGGCTTTCGCGCCGCCGGTTGTCCCGCCGGAAGCGGCTCCCCATCCGTCATTTGCTCCTAACGTCTGCCGGCCAAGGTCAGCGGCATGGACACCCGCAGGAATCATCCATAAACAAACCGCCAGCATCAGTAACATTTTTTTCATAAATGGTGCTCCTCCTGATTTGATATTCCAATTTATTACAAACGAATTGTATCAAATCAATTAAGAAACAGCACCGAAAATGTACTGATTGTGTCTTTCGGTTTTATTGCGGAATCCGCAAAAAAATCCCAAGGGACCGAAATCCCTTGGGACCTGATCGGCTTACGCCCATGATTTTACTTTTTCGTTATCCGTGACAAACAGAAGGACTTTTCCTTCATCTAAGCGCTTTTCAAATTGTGATGCTTCCTCTTCTGAAAAGCCGATTTCGTGAATTTTGTTGCGGAGCTCGTCGCCCTTTTTATTAAACATATTGCCGACCGCGTGTTTAATGCCCGTTTCTTTTGCTCCGATGGTATTGACATCCGTATTGTCGGCCAGTCGTTCCGTTCTGTCGTCATCATGAGAAAGCACGTATACATCTTCTTTTGCGACACCCATTTGCTGAAGCTCTTTTACGTCCTGCATCAGTTTTTGATCGTTTGTATACTCTCTTACTACCGGTTTCATTGAGAAGTCCTCCCTTTTGTTTTTGTATATTGTGTGTTTACCCGCTTCACCAAGTGCCAAACAAAAGAAAGAGCGTTCAGTGAAAAATCGGGCAGATTGTCGGTGGATATTTTCTTCCGGGACATGTTACAGTAGGAGAAGCTACTTTTATCAGAAAAATAAAAATTTTCAAGAGCCGATCACGCAGGGAGGTGGTTCCTATTCATTATTTTTCACCGGAACAGCGATTTAACGCTTGGGTTGTCAGTGATTTAGTGAAACAGGTATTCCGCCGGCATACCCGCTGCCCGGATGGAATAAAAGAGCTTACGGCCTTTGCTGAAGATACCTTTCATATTAATATCGATTACGTTTTCTCTATTATTATCAATATCGGTGATATCGAATCCGTTCTGCCGAAAGAAATTGAGAATACGCTGGGTACTTATCTGACCGCGCTTCAGCCCGTCATTACCCCCGACATGCTTCATTCTTCTAAAACAAATGCCTATGAATATTTGGAACATGAGAAAAACACTGAGATGTTCCGGTTGTTCTATTAAAAGAAGGGCCCGGGCCCTTCTTTTTTTGTTGCCGGCGGACGGTTTGATTTTGTATTCGGGAAATGGTTCGTGTTACATTTGGAACAAACACTCATGTTGAAGGAGGATGCATCATGCCGAAAAATCAGCAGCAGATTCAATTGGCGAGACGCCCTAAAGGCGTTCCCGTCCATGACGATTTCCGTTTTGAAACGATTGCCGTTCCCGAGCCGGAAGACGGTGAAGTGCTTGTAAAAACGAGTTATGTGTCCGTTGATCCGTACATGCGCGGACGAATGCAGGATACAAAATCATATGTCGAGCCGTTCGCTTTAGATGAAGCCATAACAGGCGGAGTGATTGCCGAGGTTCTCACAGACGGCAATAAGCTGAAAAAAGGCGATATTGTGATCGGGAATCTCGCATGGCAGGAATACTCAGCAGTGAATGAGTCCGCCCTCCGCAAACTGGACACGGATATCGCACCCGCCTCGGCGTACCTCGGCATTTTAGGGATGACCGGACTGACCGCTTACTTCGGGCTGCTTGATATCGGCCGTCCGAAAAAAGGCGAAACCGTCGTCGTTTCAGGGGCTGCGGGCGCCGTCGGCTCAACGGTCGGGCAGATTGCCAAAATCAAAGGCGCGCGGGTTGTCGGCATCGCCGGTTCTGACGAAAAAATCGCGTATCTGAAAGAGGAGCTTCAATTTGATGAAGCCATTAATTACAAAACGGCGGATGATATTCAAAAAGCGCTTGAACAGGCATGCCCTGACGGCGTCGATGTCTATTTTGACAATGTCGGCGGACCGATTTCAGATGCGGTGATAAACCTGCTGAATGAATTCGCCCGCATTCCGGTATGCGGAGCGATCTCTTCATATAATACCGAAAGTGAAGAGGAAGACATGGGTCCCCGCGTACAGCCGAAACTGATTAAAACAAAAGCGCTGATGCAGGGATTCATCGTCGGTGATTATGCTGACCGCTTTTCCGAAGGCGCGAAACAATTGGCTGAATGGCTCAAGGACGGGAAGCTTCATTATGAAGAAACGATTACGGAAGGATTCAGCCATATTCCTGACGCATTCCTCGGTTTGTTTAAAGGAGAAAACAAAGGCAAACAGATCATCAAAGTCAGTGATCCAAGTTAACATGATGATGAAAAAAAGGAGGGCTTTGTTCCCTCCTTTTCTGCTTTTTCGGATCAGCTGCGAAGAATCAAAGTCAGGAAGCCGTCTTCATCCGGCTCCGTATCTTCCAAAGTGAATCCCGCTGCTTGAAAGCAGGCTAAACTCATTTGATTGTCTTTTTCGATGCTTGCCGCCCATTCCCGCACACTGGTAAACCCAGGGTCAGTCAGGAGTTTTTGCAATATCCGTTTTCCGTACCCTTGAAGCTGGTACAAAGGATTGACGATCAATCCGATATACACCTGTTCCTCCACAAACTCTATAGAGACTATGCCAGCCGGCAGCTGCCCGTCATATGCCATAAAGACAGTATCGTCTTCATCTTCATTCAATCGTGCATACCACGCATCTAATGGCAGCATCGCATCCATTCTCCGTCTGATATTATCGTCCTTAAACCAGTGCTCAAGTATTTTCAGCTCACGTTCCTTCAATATTTGAAATCTGTCTATTGAAACCATCTTCCCATCCCCCGCGCGAACCTTTTCTATTATTTTACAACAAAAAACGAAGGGCTTCCCGCCCTCCGTTTCTTATTTCTCAGATAATTTTCCGCCTGAATAAACGGCCTCTTTCAGCTCAATTCCGAGTGATTTGGCCATTTTTTTCAGTTTGGATTCTTCCATCGGCGTGACAAGGCTGAGTACCGTTCCTTCTTTACCGGCCCGCCCCGTCCGGCCTGATCTGTGAATGTACCCGTCTGCATTTGGGATGTCCGCGTGAATGACGTACGGAAGATCGTCGATATCAAGTCCGCGCGCTGCTATGTCAGTCGCCAGAAGCAGCGGAAATTCTCCCCGTTCAAACGCTGATAATATCTTTGCCCGCTCCATTTTTTTCGCTTCTCCGTGCAGGATGCCGAGATCCACGTGATGATAGGCGAGTTTTTCCGCATAGACGCTTAAATTTCCGATATCTCTGACGAACACGAGCGCCTGCATGCCGTTCAGCCGTGACAGCTTTTGCAATAGCTTCACTTTATCCCGCTGATCGCAGACGAGATATTGATGCGTGACCCGGGCTTTTTCCGCCGTATTCCGCTCCACCTTCAAAACGGCCGGTTCGTGTGCAATTCCATTCAGCACCTCTTCTGTCTCCGGCTGCAGCGTAGCAGAAAAGCTTAAAAGCTGGCGGTCTTTCAGCGTCGTTTTAATGATTTTTTTCATTGTTTCGCGGTGTTCCTTTGTCACGAGCTGATCCGCTTCATCAAGAACGATCGTCTTGACTTCATGCATTTTCAGCTTTTTCGCCTGAATCAATTCGAGCACCCTGCCCGGTGTGCCTGCAATGATATGCGGTTTATTTTTGAGCTTTTCCACCTGCTTTTTCACGTTTGCTCCGCCGATTAAAGACAAGGCGCGAAGATCGGAGCCTTTTGTCCAATCCTGAATCACCTGAAAAATCTGCATCACAAGCTCGCGGGACGGCGCTAAAATAATCACTTGCGGATGTTTTTGCTCCGGATTGATCCGCTCCAGAACCGGAAGCGTATACGCCAATGTTTTTCCGGTTCCCGTCGGGGATTCGGCGATGACGTCCTTCCCTTCCATGATCACCTGAGCGGCTTTTTCCTGAATGTCGGTCGGCTTCTGAAAGCCTGACGCTCTCCAGTTTTCGGCGATAAATGGTTGTGTATGCTGTAAAAATGGCCATGTTTGGGTCATGTCGTTCTCCTCAATTCTTAAAATCTACTCCATAGTATCTCAAATGCACGCGGCAAACGCAATTTTCTTTTTCCTTCCAAGCCTTTTAACAAACGGTCTCCTCCTTTATAATCATTAATGAGAAAGACACATGATAAAAAAGCGTGTCTGATAACGATAGAGGTGTAATGATGAGTATTTTATCCGTAAAAGATTTAAGCCACGGCTTCGGTGACCGTGCGCTTTTTAACAATGTATCGTTCCGTCTTTTAAAAGGGGAGCACGTCGGCTTAATCGGAGCTAACGGCGAAGGTAAATCAACATTTATGAATATTATTACCGGAAAGCTTGAGCCTGATGAGGGAAAGATTGAATGGGCGAAAAACGTGCGCGTCGGCTATCTCGATCAGCATACTGTGCTTGAAAAAGGCAAAACGATCCGCGACGTGCTGAAAGATGCGTTCCATTACTTATTTGCGATGGAAGAAGAAATGAATGAGATTTACAATAAAATGGGCGAAGCGGACCCTGATGAGCTTGAGCAGCTGCTTGAAGATGTCGGTGTCATTCAGGACGCCCTGACAAACAATGATTTCTATGTGATTGACAGCAAAGTTGAAGAAATCGCCCGCGGCCTCGGCCTGCAGGATGTCGGCCTTGACCGCGACGTCACTGACTTAAGCGGCGGACAGCGGACGAAAGTGCTGCTCGCCAAGCTGCTTTTGGAAAAACCGGAAATCCTCCTGTTGGACGAACCGACGAACTACCTTGATGAGCAGCATATTGAATGGCTGAAACGCTATTTGCAGGAATATGAAAATGCGTTCATCTTAATTTCTCACGACATTCCGTTTTTAAACAGCGTGATCAATTTGATTTATCATGTAGAAAATCAAGAGCTGACGCGTTATGTCGGCGACTACCATCAGTTTATGGAAGTATACGAAGTGAAAAAACAGCAGCTCGAAGCGGCCTACAAAAAGCAGCAGCAGGAAGTCGCAGAGCTGAAGGATTTTGTCGCCCGCAACAAAGCGCGGGTCAGCACGAGAAATATGGCGATGTCCCGCCAGAAAAAGCTTGATAAGATGGATATGATTGAACTGGCGGCTGAAAAACCGAAACCGGAATTCCATTTCAAGCCGGCGAGAACGTCAGGCAAATTGATTTTTGAAACGAAGGACTTAGTCATCGGCTACGATACCCCGCTGTCACGTCCGCTCAACCTCAGAATGGAACGCGGACAGAAAGTCGCCCTGTACGGCGCGAACGGCATCGGGAAAACGACGCTGTTAAAAAGCCTGCTCGGTGAAATTCAGCCGCTGGAAGGCACGGTGGAACGCGGCGAGCATCAATACACGGGCTATTTCGAGCAGGAAGTAAAAGAAACCAATAACAATACGTGCATCGAAGAAGTGTGGAGCGAATTTCCTTCCTTTACCCAGTACGAAATCCGCGCCGCCCTCGCCAAATGCGGCCTGACCACTAAACACATTGAAAGCCGCGTCTCCGTATTAAGCGGAGGAGAAAAAGCAAAGGTCAGACTGTGCAAGCTGATCAATTCAGAAACAAACCTGCTCGTGCTTGACGAGCCGACAAACCACCTGGATGTCGATGCGAAAGAAGAGCTGAAACGCGCACTGAAAGAATACAAAGGCTCCATTCTGCTCATTTCCCACGAACCGGAGTTCTACATGGATATCGCGACAGAAACATGGAACTGCGAGTCTTGGACGACGAAAGTGCTGTAAACACAAAAAGGAACTCCCGCCTGTGCGGAAGTTCCTTTTTTTCTTAATGTCCGGCTTTTATTCCGGCGAGATGTTTGCGTCCCATGAGAAGGACAAGCATGCCGACAAAAACGACGAGCCCGCCAACTGTATATGGCGTGCTTGCGGTGAAGTGTTCTGACAGCATTCCCGCAATCCACGGAGCGAGCGCACCGCCGATAAAGCGGACTGAGCTGTAGGCTGAAGACGCGATTGAACGTTCAACCGGCGCAGAACCCATCACAGCCGTTGTCATGATCGTATTCACCATACCGAGCACGGCACCGGCGACAACGATACATGTAATGATCAACGTCTGATGGTCAGTCCAGATCCCCATGACGATGAGAATGACCGCAAAGGCGATAAAGAGAACGACGAGCGAACGCACTGTTCCCAGCGCTTTGTGCACGAGCGGCGCCGTAAAGACTGACGTAATTGCCAGCAATAACCCCCAGCCGAAGAAGACGTATCCAAGACCGTGTTCATCTAAATCCAGAACGAACGGAGAATAAGCAAGCAAAATAAAAAATCCAAAGTTGTATAAGAATGCCGATACTGCCATTGTCAAAAGGCCTTTATACTTGAGCGCCTTCATCGCATCAAACACACCGACGCGTTTCGCCGGTTTCGGCAGCTTCGGCAGCATGAGTGAAATCGCGCAAAGCGCTATAAACATCAGGACAGACACTCCGAAGAACGGAGCGCGCCATGAAATGCTGCCAAGCTCTCCGCCTGCAAGCGGCCCGACGGAAATCCCCAAGCCGAGCGCGGCCTCATACAAAATAATGGCTTTGGCGCTGCCGCCGACAGATACCCCGACAATGACGGCCAGCGCGGTTGAAATAAAGAGAGCATTCCCAAGCCCCCAGCCGCCGCGATAGCCGACAAGCTGAGCGATTGAACTTGAGCTTCCGCCAAGGGCGGCAAACACGATGATAAAAATAAGTCCGAGAAGCAGTGTCCATTTCGCGCCGATCCGGCTGGAAATCGCGCCGGAGAAAAACATCATAAAACCGGTAACGAGTAAATAACTTGTAAATAACAGAGATACTTCACTAGGTGAAGCATGTAATTGTGCGGCAATCGCCGGAAGTATCGGGTCGACGAGTCCGATTCCCATAAAGGAAATCACACAGGCAAACGCAACCGCCCAAACGGCTTTAGGCTGGCTGAATAAGCCTGTTTTCTGTTGTGATGATGTATCCATTTGATCAGACCTCCTATTTGATCCATTAAAAGAAACGCTATCTTCATAGCGTTTACAGCAAAATCATTCGATTGATTGAATGGCGCGGTCAGCTTTTTCTTTCATTCCGTTAAGGCGCTCTTTAAAATGCAGAAATGTGCTGATCTTCTCATCAATCATCTCAAGCTGGTGGTTCAATGCGTGCTGAATCTCTTCCAGCTTTGCTTTCCGTTCCTTCGGATCCAGTGACAACAAGTACCCCTCTTTGTTTAATTCCAGCTGACGGCTCATCTCCATAAACTGCTGAAGCTCCTGAAGGGAAAAACCGAGCACTTCTTTAGTGCTGGTGACTTTTTCGAGCTCCTCCATATCATCTTCAGAGTAAAGCCGGACGCCGCCTTCTGTCCGTTTAGGTGCAGGAATCAAACCAATCTCCTCGTAAAAACGAATGGTTCGTTTTGTCAATCCGCTTCGTTTGGCAACTTGATCAATCTTCATCCATTCCAAGGTGAATCCCCCTCTTGTCGTTTCTGTTTCTATTATACACCTTTTGAACCTTAACGTAAACGTGAAGTTTTAAAAATGAATTTTTACGGATAAACATCCATACCGCACAATGGACATCCGCTCATGACAAAAAAAGCCGGTATGACCCGCTATTTTCTCGGGGGACATACCGGCTTTTTTTAATTCTCAAGTTCTTCAATCATCAGTGACAATTCGGTCCAGCGCTCCATCGCCGCTTCAAGCTCTTCAGCCGTTTTTGCCTGTTCGGCCATCAGTTCTTGAATCTTTCCGAAATCACTTCCCGCTTCAGCGATTTCCGCTTCCAGACGCTGATGCTTTTCTTCAAGGCCGGCGATTTTGTCTTCGATGCCGTCCCATTCGATCTGGTCCTTGTACGAAAGCTTTTTGCGCTTTTTCTTCGGCTCTTCCTCCGCCTTTTTCTCTTCGGCCGGCTGTTTTACCGCAGTCTTCTTCGCTTTTGCGTATTCCATGTATTCACTGTACGAACCTTGGAAACGCGAAATGACGCCTTGTCCTTCAAATACGATCAGGCGGTCCACGACACGGTCAAGGAAATAGCGGTCATGGGATACGGTAATGACGACGCCCGGAAACTGTTCGATGTAATCTTCGAGCACGCTTAATGTTTCTGTGTCCAGATCATTGGTCGGCTCATCTAAAAACAGCACATTCGGCTCCTGCATCAGTACATTCAGCAAGTACAGACGGCGCTTTTCCCCGCCTGACAGCTTTCTGATATATGTCTGCTGCATCGGGCGCGGGAACAGAAAGCGCTCAAGCATTTGTTCCGCGGTGATGACATCACCTTCCGCCGTCTTGACGATTTCAGCCGTCTCTTTTATATAGTCAATGACTTTCATATCGCCGTTCATTTCGCTGTGGTCCTGGGTGTAGTACCCGATCCTGACCGTCTGCCCGATGGTGATGCGGCCGCTGTCTGGCTGAATTCTGCCGGCGAGGCTGTTTAAAAGTGTCGTTTTCCCGATTCCGTTCGGCCCGATGATGCCGATTCTTTCACCCGGGATAACAAGCTCGTTAAATTGGCTGATCAGCGCTTGGCCGCCGTAGGTGAGGGTGACGTTTTCCGCTTCTATCACCTGTTTTCCGAGACGGTGGGACCCGATCGCGAAATCGAGCGATCCTGAAACTGCCGGCCCTTTTTGCTCCTTGAGCGCCTCCGCTCTGTCCACTCTCGCTTTTTGTTTCGTCGAGCGTGCTTTCGCCCCTCTTCTGAGCCACGCCAATTCGCGGCGCAGGAGGTTTTGACGTTTCGTTTCTTTCTGCTCTGCCAGCGCTTCCCGTTCGGCCCGTTTTTCCAGGAATACTTCATAGTTTCCCTTATACGTATAAAGGCTGCCTCTCTCAAGCTCGTAAATTCTGTTCGTCACCCTGTTCAGAAAATACCTGTCGTGCGTGACAAGCATGACGGCGCCCGGATATTGCGATAAGTAGCCTTCCAGCCATTCAATCGTTTCATTGTCCAAATGGTTTGTCGGTTCATCCAAAATAAGCAGGTCAGCCGGCTGGATGACGTTTTTCGCAATCGCGACGCGCTTTTTCTGGCCGCCGGACAGCTCGCTGACATCCTTCATCAAGTCGGTGACACCGAGTTTGGTTAAAACCGTTTTGGCTAATGTATTCGCCTCCCACGCATCATTCGCGTCCATTCTCGCCTGCGCATCAAGCAGGTGCTTTTGGCGCTGTTCATTTTCCGGCTCTTCATTCAGCTCCTGAAGCGCTTTTTCGTACTCCCGCATCGTTCTCATAACGGCTGAGTCACCGGAATAAATATGCTCAAGGACGGTTTGTCCGGCAGGAAGATCGGGATCCTGATGCAAAAACTCAATATGCACGTTTCCTGAAGCCGTCATCTCGCCTTCCTCCGTTGATTCAAGGCCGGCAATGGTTTTCAGAAGCGTGGACTTCCCCGTTCCGTTCGGGCCGATTAAACCGATTCTTTCATTCTCTTCAATATGAAAGGAGATATGGTCGAATAATGTCTTTTCTCCGTATGTTTTATAAAGATTTTCCGCTTTTAAGATGCTCATGGTTCCTATCAATCCTCACGTAAGTTCATGTGTTCATTTTAAATCAGGCGTTGGAATAAAACTAGTAAAAGGGCAGACAAATTTCTTGGAAGCGATCATTTTGTCCGAAGAATGTTTCCGCCTCTCCTTTTATACACTGGAGGTGAAGAGGTGATGACATGATCAGCATCAGTTTATGCGTTATCGTTAAAAATGAAGAGGAAGTGCTTGCGGGCTGTCTTGATTCCGTCAAAGACATTGCGGATGAAATTGTGATTGCTGATACGGGGTCGACCGACCGGACGAAAGAAATCGCGGCCCGTTATACGGATAAGATTTATGATTTTGAATGGGTCGATCATTTTGCGGCCGCCCGTAATTTTGCGTTTTCGAAAGCGGAAATGGAATATATTCTGTGGCTGGACGCCGACGATATGCTGACGGAAAAGGATCGTGAAAAGCTGATAGAGCTGAAGGCGTCGCTTTCAAAAGAGGTGGACGCGGTATCCATGTATTATCACGTCGGCTTTGATGATCGGGGAGAGGTCAGCTTCAGATACCGCCGCAACCGTCTCGTCAAGCGGGAAAAAGGGTTCCGCTGGATCGGAGCCGTGCATGAGTATCTGGAAGTATACGGAAACATTATAGAAACCGATATCGCCGTCACACACCGCAAATCCGAGAAAAAGCACTCGCCTCCCTCAGACCGCAACCTGAGGATTTACGAGAAAATGGCGGAAAACAGTGAAACGATGACACCTCGCGATTTATTTTATTTCGCGAATGAATTAAAGGATCACGGCCAGTATCAGCGCGCCATTACGTATTATCATCATTTTCTTTCCACTAAACAGTGCTGGATCGAAGACGAGATCAGAACGTGCCAATACCTATTCGATTGCTACAGGGCGGTCGGCCATGAAGAGGCCGCCATGACGTCGCTCTTAAAATCATTTTTGATTGATTGTCCGCGGCCGGAGTTCTGCTGCAGGCTCGGCGACTATTTTACGGAGAAACGGCAATACCGGCAGGGCGTGTTTTGGTATGAGCTCGCCCTATCCGCCACATACAGCGATTCAGGCTTTACCCAGCTCGAATATTCCACCTGGTATCCTCATCTGCAACTCTGCGTCTGCCACTGGCAGCTCGGCGACAGAGAAAAAGCGAAGATTCATAACGACAAAGCCGCCTCCTATCACCCGTCACATCCGAGCGTCCTGTATAATCAAAACGTGCTCGGCACATAACATCAAAAAAAGAGCTGCCCCCTGTAAGAGGGCAGCTCCTTATTCATTACGCCGTCGGAATACCTCCGCTGACACTGTAGATCTGGGATGTCACATAACTCGATTCTTCTGAGGCCAAAAAAACATAAATCCCTGCAAGCTCCGCGGGCTGGCCGGCACGCTGTAATGGCACGGCCGGTGTTTCCTTGCCGAATTTCGGAATGTTTTCACCGGGCTGTCCTCCGGAAATCTGAAGCGGCGTCCAGATCGGCCCCGGCGCTACAGAGTTGACTCTGATTCCTTTATTCGCCAGCTGCTTTCCTAAGCCGACGGTAAAGCCGATAATGGCATGTTTTGTCGCGGCATAATCCAACAGCATCGGACTTGGATTGTACCCTTCGACAGAAGTTGTCGTGATAATAGACGCGCCTTCCGGCAGATACGGAAGCGCCGCTTTGACGAGCCAATACAGTGAGAAAACATTAACTTCGAATGTTTGATAGATTTGTTCTGTGGCAAGATCGCTGATATCATCCACTGCCTGCTGTTTGCCGGCGACAAGGGCGAGCGTGTCAAGACCGCCAAGCTCTTGATACGCTTTTTCCGCCAATTCTCCGCAAAACGCTTCATCGCTTAAATCTCCGGGGAGCAGAACGGCTTTTCTTCCTTCTTTTTCAATTAATGCTTTCACTTCTTCGGCATCCGGCTGTTCCTCAGGCAGATAGTTAATGGCCACATCCGCCCCTTCCCGGGCATAAGCAATCGCAGCAGCCCGGCCGATCCCCGAATCGCCGCCGGTGACGAGGGCTTTTCTTCCCTTCAGCTTGCCTGCTCCTTTATAGCTTGTTTCGCCGCAGTCCGGCACAGGCTTCATCTCTTTCTGCAAACCGGGCGGCTCCTGATATTGTTTTGGAAATTCATCATGATCATATTTCATCTGCGGGTTGTGCAGATTTGCATCAGACATACAAAACTCTCCTTTATCATTGGTGATGTATTCGTATGTGTACCCCTGCGTATAGCGGATCAAACGTGTAAGTGCAGTTTCCAATTGATAAGGGAAAACAAAAAAGGAGCCCGTAAGCTCCCTTTTTTTATGATTCTCCGAGCACGTTTTCAGCCATTTTCGCTAAATGCTGGGCGCTTCCTGAAATCTCCTGCATCGTGGCAGAAATTTGTTCAACCGCCGCCGCTTGGCCGTCTGTGTTCTGGTTGATGGATTCAATAGAGTCCTCCAGCCCTTTCAGCAGGCTGTGGATTTTTTTCGTAATCTGGTCAATTTGTCCGACGTTGTCTTTTGAATGAGTGGCAAGCTTGCGGATCTCATCCGCCACCACGGAAAAGCCCTTGCCGGATTCTCCAGCTCTCGCGGCTTCAATGGCCGCATTCAAACCGAGCAGATTGCTTTGATCTGAGATGCCCTTGACAGTGACGGAAATGTCGGCAATTTCTCCCGCGCTTTCACTGACTTGTTTCGCCTGAGCGGAAATCCCGGTCATCTGTGCTGAAAAGCCGCTGATGGATTCTGAAATATCCGCGATGGCTGAAGCGGTCTGTTCCACGACGGCGGACAGGCTTTCAGCGACATCATGAAGCTTAGCTGATTTTTCAAGGCTCGTGCCGAGACCGACGCCGCCGATGACTTTTCCGTTTTCATCGTGAAGCGGAATCGCTCTGGCGATCAGCGGAAATCCGAACAGCTCTTTCGGCACCATGCTTGTCTTCTTCTGATTCATGCGTATCGCGTCTGTAATGATGTCTCCTTTTTGGAGCGGGTCTCCCGGCTTTACGTTAAGAGAAAACGTTTTAGCCGGAATATTCACAATTAATTTTTCTGTATCATAAATCCCGATGGTGATGTCATCTTGGATCAGGCTGTTTAAAAAAGGCGCAACTTTGACAAAAGCGTCAAGCAGGCTGTGCGTTTGCTGTTCCGTCTGTATACTCATTTCTTTCACTCCTTCTTAATATGGGAATTGCCGTTTTTCATGCTGAACCGAAATCCATTTCAGCGTAGTGAATTCTTCAAGGCTCCATTCGCCGTTCAGCCTCCCGAGACCTGATTGCTTCTCGCCGCCGAACGCGACATTCGGTTCATCATTAATGGTCGTATCGTTGACGTGAATCATGCCGGTTTCGATCCGCTTAGCAAACTCAACGCCGCGCTCAACGTTTGCCGTATGCACGGCTCCGCTTAAACCGAACGGTGTCGCGTTTGCGATGCTTACCGCTTCATCCTCCGTTTCAAACGGCATAATGCAGACGGCCGGACCGAACAGTTCCTCTTTTGCGATACTCATCTCAGGTCTTACATCTTTTAAGATGACGGGTTCAGCTACCGTTTTGCTGAATCGGCCGGAAAGCACCGGAACCGCTCCCTCTTCTATCGCTTTTTCAACGGACCGTTTCAGACCTTCCGCCTGTTTCTCATTGATTAAAGGCCCGATCACCGTATCAGGGTCCATCGGATCGCCGACTTTCAGCGATGACACTTTCGCTTCGTAAAGCTCTGTGAATTTGTCATATACAGATGTGTGAACGAGCACGCGGTTCGCCGACATGCAGATCTGGCCCTGATGCGTAAACCGGCTGAATACGGCCGCATTGACGGCGTATTCGAGATCAGCGTCCTCAAGCACGATCAGCGCGCTGTTTCCGCCAAGCTCCAAGAGCGGTTTTTTAAAGTGCTTGATCGCAAGCTGTCCGATATAGCTGCCCACTCCGGTTGAACCCGTAAATGAGATAATCCGCGGCACGGGATGCTCAACAAAACTGTCGCCGATCTCCCCGATATCCGTCACGATGACATTCAGCAGCCCGTCCGGTACGCCGGCCGCTTCAAAAATCTTCGCAATCAGTGTTCCGCCGCAGATCGGTGTTTCTTCATGAGGCTTCAGCACAACGCCGTTGCCCGCTCCGAGTGCCGGCGCAACTGATTTCACCGAAAGGAAAAACGGGAAATTAAACGGGCTGATGACCCCGACGACACCGGCTGGTATTCTGTACAGCCTGTTTTCTTTTCCGTCAATCGTGGACGGGAGAATTTTCCCTTCCATCCGCACCGGAAATGTTGCGGCTTCTTTTATCATATTTTTGACAAGTCCGATTTCAAACTCAGCCTTCAGCCTTGTTCCGCCAAGCTCCTCCATGATTAAGTAAATGATCGCTTCTTCGTGCTCTTCGATGAAAGATACGGCTTTTTCCAAAATGGCCCGCTTTTTAAAAGGATTGACTTTGTCCCATTCTTGTTTCGCAAGAGCCGCGGCGCGATACGCCGCATCCACGTCATCAGGCGTCGCTTTTCGGAATGAGGTGATGACTTTCTGAGTATAAGGATTTCTGTTTTCCAATACGTTCCGGCTGCTCCCATCCCTCCATCGGCCGCCGATAAACTGCTTATTTAGTTCTTCATATTGAAACATGTAAAAACATCTCCCTTTCACCGAAACTTGAAAATAGTTGATGAGTCATTTTTTGTATCGGTCTTAACGTGAGAAAATTGAACTATTTCACAATAAAATTACTGTTCCTTCCGCACATCGACGCTTTTGAGCTTTTTCCTTTTAAAGTGGAAAATTCTTTAATTGACTGTGCGAAATTTCGACAATATAATACAAACGTCAGTGTATATAATGATATGAATATTATGAATTTTCAGGAGGACCCATATGTCTTTATTATTTCGGAAAAAGCCGATCGCCGACTTAAAGGTCCAAAGCAAACAGGCCGGTCTGGCCCGCTCGTTAAGCGCTTTTGACTTGGTTTTACTCGGAATCGGCTGTGTTGTCGGCACGGGGATTTTTGTGATTACCGGGACCGTGGCCGCAACAGGGGCAGGACCGGCTTTGATTCTGTCGTTTGTGCTCGCGGGCCTTGCCTGCGCGCTCGCAGCGTTTTGTTATGCGGAATTTTCTTCATCCATTCCGATTTCAGGCAGCGTATATACGTACTCCTATGTCACTCTCGGAGAATGTCTCGCGTTTTTAATCGGATGGGACTTAATGCTTGAATATGTCATTGCGCTCTCCGCCGTCGCAACCGGCTGGTCATCGTATTTCCAGTCGCTTCTTGCGGGCTTCGGGATGCATCTTCCGGAGGCGCTGACCGCCGCACCCGGGAGCAAAGCGGGCGCTGTGCTCAATCTGCCGGCCGTTATTATTATTTTGGTGATTACCGCGATTGTTTCAAGAGGCGTGAAAGAAAGCACCCGCTTTAATAATGTCATTGTTTTGATGAAAATTGCGATCATTTTGCTGTTTATCGTCGTCGGATTCGGCTACGTGAAACCGGAAAACTGGTCGCCGTTTATGCCGTTCGGAATGAAAGGCGTCATCACGAGCGCCGCGACCGTTTTCTTCGCGTATCTCGGATTTGATGCCGTGTCAAACGCATCGGAAGAAGTGAAGAACCCGCAGAAATCAATGCCGATCGGGATTATCGGCGCGCTCGCCATCTGCACCATCCTTTACATTACCGTGTCGCTCGTTCTGACGGGAATGCTTTCGTACACTAAATTAAATGTCGGAGATCCGGTATCATTCGCGCTCCAATTTGTCGGCCAGAACAAAATCGCGGGCATTATTTCCGTCGGCGCGATTATCGGGATTACAACAGTCATGCTTGCTCTGCTGTACGCTCAGGTGCGTCTCACATTTGCGATGAGCAGAGACGGTCTTTTGCCCCGCGTATTTTCCAAGGTGCATCCGCGTTTTAAAACACCGTTTCAAAACACCTGGGTGACGGGGATCGTTGCCGCCGGGATCGCCGGTTTGATTGATCTGGGAACCTTGGCGCATCTCGTCAACATGGGAACCTTGGCGGCCTTTACGGTCATCGCGATCGCCGTCATCGTTTTAAGAAAGAAACATCCGGAGATCAAATCTTCCTTCCGTGTTCCTTTCGTTCCTTTTGTGCCGATCATCAGCGCATGCTTATGCCTCTATCTCGCAAGCAGCCTGCCCGGCGTGACATGGCTTTCCTTTGTCATCTGGATCGCCGCCGGGATCGTCGTTTATATGGTTTATTCGCGAAAACACAGTTTATTAAACAAATAAAAAGGGAGGCTCTTTTTTCGATTTGAGAAAGAAGAGCCTTTTTTGCTCTTGATCATTCATTCACCTTATGAATAATATGGTGTATGCTTTGCTTACATAAAAGGAGGAGAATCACTTTGGCAATTGCCGCACCGATGAAAGAAAAACCTGTCCATCGTCCCGATACAACCATGTATTCCATTTTATTGATTATCGGGATTTGTCATTTGCTGAACGATTCACTGCAAGCGGTGATTCCGGCGATGTTTCCTATTTTGGAACGTTCCATGAGTCTTACCTTTACACAGCTCGGAATGATCGCCTTTACGCTGAATATGGTGTCTTCCGTGATGCAGCCCGTCATCGGCTGGTATACGGATAAACGCCCGATGCCGTATGCCCTGCCGCTCGGACTCACCGCAAGCATGCTCGGCATTTTAGGGCTCGCGTTCGCCCCGTCTTTTCTGACGATTTTATGCTGCGTATTTTTTATCGGCCTTGGCTCCGCCGTCTTTCATCCTGAAGGATCGCGTGTCGCTTACATGGCCGCCGGCGAAAAGCGCGGCTTGGCGCAATCGATTTACCAAGTCGGCGGAAATACCGGCCAGGCGATGGCGCCCCTGATTACCGCGCTGATTCTCGTTCCGCTCGGTCAATTCGGCTCTGTCTGGTTTACGCTTGTCGCCGCAATCGCTGTGCTGTTTCTCATTTATATCGCCAAATGGTATAAAGGGCGCCTTATTCATTTGCGCGCCGCAAGTAAAAAATCACCGGCTGCCGCTGTGGAGACCGTGATTACAAAGCCGATTATTCTTGCCCTTATCATGATTATCTTCTTGATTTTCGCGCGTTCCTGGTATGTGAGCGCGATCGGCAACTTTTATACGTTCTATGCGATGAATGCCTATCATGTCAGCATTCAGCAGGCACAGAGCTACATCTTCGTCTTTTTATTCTTCGGGGCTGTCGGAACGTTTCTCGGCGGGCCGCTGGCAGACCGTTTCGGAAAGCGGAACGTCATTATTGTATCAATGATGGCATCGGCTCCCTTGACGATTTTCCTTCCGTTTGCGGGGCCTGTCATCGCCTATGGTGTACTGGCGCTGATCGGCGTTGTCCTGATGTCCAGCTTTTCTGTGACCGTTGTCTACGCGCAGGAGCTCGTCCCGGGTAAAATCGGCACGATGTCAGGACTTACGGTCGGGCTCGCCTTCGGAATGGGAGCAATCGGAGCCGTTGCGCTCGGCGCCCTCATTGATTCCGCGGGATTGACGCCGACCATGACAGCCGTCGCCTTTCTGCCCGTTTTAGGACTGCTCGCGTTTGTCCTGCCGAGCGACAAAACATTAAAAGAATGGCATTCATAAAAAAATCCCTGCCTTTTCGGCAGGGATTTTATGTTTCAACCGTATAAAAATGAGTGTCAGGAACCGCATATCTCGGAATAAACCCGTCTCTGAAATCGGGAAATGCCTTTTGAATTTCATCAATCCATTTTTTTACGTTTTTGATGTACGGCACGTAAATTATATTGACTGTCGTCTCGTCATCAATGTGATAGTACCAGCACAGATTGAATTCGTTCTCCGTGACGAGCGTAAAGCCTGAAAAATGATAAAAAATCAGCGGGGTGTCATTGACATATACAGCCCCGTCACGCAGGCTGACTTCGTATTGCTCAATATTCCACAGCGCGGCATTCGCGCCGATCGACTCCGTGACATGGACGTGCTCAAACTGCGCGGGCCACTTTTCAACATACCTTTGGTCACCGTATGTCTTTTTTTCTTCATTCATCTCCACCGTACAATAGGAGATGCAATCCTGTCTCCACTGCCAGACCGCCCGATACGCCTCCTCGGTATTCCGCGCGCCGACAAACCCGGTGTTGTACTGCCCGGTCAGCTTGTAATAAGACGCAAACCGTTCTGAATTGCGGTGATCCGTCAGGAAAAGAGAAGCATCCGGCTTTTCCGCAAACAGCTCGCCCGCATCTGAGAAGAAAAAGAGATCGGTGTCCAAATGGGCAAAATATTCGGCTTCATCATACTCCGTCATCACATGAAACAGAAATGCCGGCTTCAGCGTCCAGCAATATTCATGAAACGTCCGCCCGCCCTTTGCTTCAAGCAGCTCCGGATCTTCCATTTCATGGAGCTGAACCGCCGTGACATGCTCCCACGGCACCTGCTGAAGCAGTTCATACGCCTTCTTGTCGACACACAGCACATACAGATGAAAATCACGGCAATGCTCATGGAGAGAATGAATCATCGGCATCAGTTTAAAGATATGCGTTCTTGAAACAATGGTTGAAAAATGATATTTACTCACCATATCACATCCAATTTATTTAAGATCCACATGCAGTAAATCAGCAAACAGCGCTTTGAACGCTCTTGCAAAGTGCGTAACGCCCAGCTTTTTTTCCGCTTTTGACAAAAGCTTTTGGGCCTCCGGCAGATGAAAACTGTTCGCCGTGATACGCGGGCTTTTCGTCCTCCAGTCCGGGTCGAGGTTGCGGTCTTTAACCGCGTGCATCAGCTCAAGAAAGATGTACAGCAGGCTTTCATATTTCTCATAATCAAGCAGCACTTCGATGTCTGCCATAATGCTGTTGGTTAACTCCGCGTCAAACGGGCCGTTAAACGCGAGGTGCACGTCAAGCGAATGGATGTCATTGTACTTGTCGCACATGTACGCGATATTCGCCCTGATGTCATCAACGGAAGCACAGTTGCTCGGATGCTCCTGATGGACGCTCATGATATCGCGCCGCAGCTGAAACGACAAGCCCGACTGGTGAAGCCTGATGCCGAGATCATAATCTTCAAAACCGTATCTGACAATGCCTTCATCAAACAGACCGAGATCTGCCACGTGCTGCCGTTTGACTGATGAATTGTTCGTAATGAAAAAACGCCACGGCAGACGGTAGCCTTCCAAGTCGTCTCCGTATTTTTCCAAAATGCTTTTCAGCACATGTATAAAATCGGTATCTAAGTCAAAGCATCGGTCGAGAAAGCTTCCGTCTCTGATGGCACTTTCATCAAGAAGCGGCTCTTTATCGCCCGGCAGCTCTTCATACAGTTCGGCGAGCTTTTCCTTGTGCTCTTTTTCAAAACGGTCATAATAAAAGCTGTACAGCCGCTTCCAGAACATACCGCATACGACAAGATCGTCCCGGTTCTCATGAGCCTTGATATGCTTCGCCACCAAATCCTTTTCGGCAAGCATGTCACTGTCATGGAAAATCAAAATATCGCCTCTGGCATTGCGGACCGCCTGATTCCGGCCGTAAGCGATTCCTCTGTTTTCTTTAATTCTCACAAAAATCAGCGGAAAATTCGCGCTGAATGATTCGAGCATGGATAAGGTTCCGTCTTCCGAACCGTTGTCAGCCACAATCACTTCGAACGGCTCTGTGCATTCCTGTTCATTCAGGGATAGCAGGCTGTTATAAAGCCGCTCTCTGGAATTATATGCGGGAACTATGACGCTTGCCTTCACTTTTGTTCACTTCCTGTATATAATCATTTATTTGTTATCATTCTCAGATGCAAAGCCGCTGAACTCCGGGCAGACGGCGCTGACCGTCCCGATCACCTGCTTCAGAATGTCTTTGTAAAGCTGATGGACAAACGGCAGGTCGGTCCGGGTCTTCTCGTGAATCTGCCGAATGTCGCCGGCTGTGATGATCCGGTATCCGCTGAAATGATAGAAAATCAGCGGACTCCCGTCTTCGAGCACAAGACGCCCGTCCTTCCATGAAAATGTGTGCCGGCCGTAATTCCAATGGCCGATATTCACACCGGGCGTGGTGATGTCACACACATTCGGGAATAGATCAGACATGTGATCCAAGTAGCCCTGATCTCCGAATTTTCCTTCACCCGGCGCATTTTTGCATTCTTCAAGGCAGCGTTCTTTCCACCATCTGAGACAATCTGTGCCGGCCCGATCGTTTTTGAAGCTGAGAAAACCGGAATTATACCGGCCTAAAAGGCGCTGCAGCATGTCAATTTCCTTTTTTTTAAATGAGGGGATGACGATATCGCCCCGTGACAGAAGCACCGAACAATCCGGCTGATTTTCAAAAATCGGGCGCGGATCAGCGAAAAAAAACAAATCGGCATCAATGTACGTGACACGCTCTAAGTCCGGATGTCCGTCCAGCACGAATTCGAGAAATACCGGCTTCACCGTCCAGCAGTATTCGCTCTGGTCTCTCGTCCGCTTCAATTCAAGGAGCTCCTCATTTTCCAGTGCAGACACCGGAATCAGGGTGACATTATCCGGCTGCATTGCCTGAAGCACGTCATAGGTGTCTTGATCCATACACAAAGTAAAAATGGGGGCGTCCGCCTGAACCTCTTTCAATGAGCCGAATAAAGCGATGGCCTGATACAGCCTTCCTTTTGATAAAACTGTGCAATATGCGCTTGTCACGTCTTTATCACCTCTGTTTCTGTTACTTTTGAAAAAAGGCTTTATACCATTCGATCGTTTTTTCCAACCCTTCATCAATGGTATGCGCGGGTGTCCAGTTCAGAAGCTTTCTCGCCTTTTCCGCCGACAAATATTGATGCTTGATTTCGTGGCTCCCCTGGTTGAGCACCTTCGGCTTCAAGTCACTGTCCATAGCCTTAAGAATTTTTTCTACAAGTTCCAGCACCGTCAGCTGAATCTCATTGCTGAAGTTGAACGCTTCTCCCGCAAGATTGAGCTCCTCCATCTTTTCCGCCAGCAAAAGGTACGCCTCGACCGCATCCTCAATGTAAAAATAATCACGGATAAATGTGCCGTCGCTGCGGATTTCCGGCGCTTCACCGTTCAGCACGAGCTGAATCGTCTGCGGGATAATCCGGTTGAAATTCAAATCCCCGCCGCCGTACAAGTTGCCGCAGCGCGTAATACAAACCGGAAGGCCGTACGTATTAAAATATGTGTGGCTTATCAGATCGGCACAGCTTTTTGACACATCATACGGATGTTTGCCCTGAAGAGGCATGTTTTCATCATACGGCAGTGCCGGCTGGTCGCCGTACGCTTTATCACTGGAGGCGACGATCACCCGCTTGATGAGCGGATGCCGGCGGCACGCTTCAAGGATGTTCCATGTGCCGAGAATATTGGCTTCAAATGTGGAAATCGGATTGCGGTTTGCGACGCCGACGATCGCCTGTGCTGCTAAATGAAAGACCGTGTCGATTTCATATTCGCCCAGCGCCCGCTCAATCACATCCAGATCTTCAAGAGCGCCCTGCACGATATTCATTTGCTTCACTTGTTCTCCCTGATACAGATTAGATTTGAGCACAGTGTCACGGACAAGTCCCGTCACATTGGCCCCCTGATCGATCAGTTCCTTTACCAAGCAGCTTCCTAAAAGACCTGTACATCCCGTCACAAACACATTTTTATTTTTCCAGAAACTCAAACTTGATCACCATACCTTCCATACATGTTGTCCTTGATCCCACATCTTGTTGATTTCCAGCAGGTTTTTATACGTATCGATCGCCGTCCAGAAACCGTAATGCCGATATACCGCCAATTCGCCGTCCTTCGCCAGCTCCTTCAGCGGTTCTTCTTCAAACATGACATCGCTGTCTTTCGGCAGATAATCAAATACCTTCGGGCTGAGCACGAAGAATCCGCCGTTGATGATGCCGTCACTCGAGGTTTTTTCAGAAAAGCTTTTCGCCATGCCGTCTTCGACCGTCAGCGTCCCGAATTGCGAGGTCTTTTCAATACCGGTGACGGTTGCCGCAGCCCCTTTTGATTGATGATAGCTGATCAGATGAAACAGGTTGATGTTGGCCAGTCCGTCTCCGTATGTCATGAGAAAGGTTTCATCACCGATGATGTCCTTTGCCTGTAAAAGCCGCCCCGCTGTCTGCGTGTGTTCCCCCGTGTCTAAAAAAGTGATTTTCCACGGCTCGGATTTTCCCAATATCCGCACTTCTCCGGTAGAGCTGTCGAGCGTCATGCTGTGATTCTTCCAGTCATAATCTAAGAAATATTCCTTAATCAGCTCTCCTTTGAAACCAAGAAGCAGGATAAATTCGTTCACGCCATAGTATTGATAGAGTTTCATAATATGCCATAGAATCGGTTTTCCGCCTATCATGGCGAGCGGTTTGGGACGTTCATTGGTGATTTCGCTCATTCTCGTTCCTTTTCCGCCGCAGAGAATGACTGCTTTCATCTCTACCCCTCTTCTCTGTGAATATTGGATTCGAAACCGCCCGTACAAGAGAAACCAACCGGATAATTTGTCCGATTCTCTATCACCGGTTTCAAAATCTACTCTAAGATATGAGAGATTGGCGCCCTTTGTGACCGAAAGCTCTCTCTTTTTTCAGATTGGTGAAGATACACACAAAAAAAGAGCCTCACGGAAAACCATCCGTAAGGCTCTTTCTATTATTTATTATCCTCATTAAGCTTTTCTTTGCCGTAATGATATTTAGACGGATCAACCGGCGTAAAGTCGCTCAATTTGTGGAATCTGAGCAAGTCTTTGTACATCACGCTGTCAGACAGCTTCAGCTGCTCTGTGACTCTGGCTTTCAGATTTTTCGTTTCCTGATTGCCTTTCAGTTCTTTTCCTGTCTTCGTATCGTATACGACATTGGAGATAGAAGTATATTTCGGCGTGACGTAGTCTCCGTTACGGAACGTCACCGTATCATCATGGTCTTTCGAGAAGAGATCGGTACCGAAATTAATATATTTCTTAGAATCGATGCCTTCCAAGTGAAGGATCGTCGGCACAACGTCCATTTCACCGCCGAATGTATGGTTCACTCCGCCTTTTTTGCCGGGGATGTGAAGCATAAGCGGCACACGCTGGTTCTGCGCGTTTTGATAAGGCGTAATTTCTTTGCCGAGAATTTCTTTCATCGCGCGGTTATGGTTTTCAGAGATTCCGTAGTGGTCTCCGTAAATCATAATCACCGAGTTGTCATATAAACCGGATGACTTCAGATCTTTAAAGAACTGTTCAAGCGCTTCGTCAAGATAACGCGCCGTCTGGAAATAGTCATCTACAGTCGCATCGCCCGTTTTCGCTTTTTCGATCGTTGCGTCTTTTTCATCAAGCGTAAACGGATAATGGTTCGTCAGCGTGAGCAAATGCGCATAGAACGGCTGTTTCAGCGATTTAAGCTTCGGAATGGATTCTTTGAAGAACGGTTTATCCTTCAGTCCCATATTGACAAGGTTGTCATCAGACATATCGTATGTGCTGGCGTCAAAGAATTTGTCATAGCCGATATGTTTGTAAATCTGGTCACGGTTCCAGAATGATTTGTAGTCACCGTGTAAAACGGCGCTTGTATAGCCTTCACTTTGGTCAAGGATGGCAGGAAGCGATTGATACGTGTTTTCCCCTTTTGTCACGAAGGCTGACCCTTCAGGCAGTCCGAACAGGCTGTTATCCATCATCAGCTCGGCGTCAGATGTTTTACCTTGGCCTGTTTGGTGGAAAAAGTTATCAAAGTACGTCATGTCCTCACCGCCGCGGGCGAGTTTATTCAGGAACGGCGTGACTTCTTTTCCGTCAAGTTTGTAGTTGATTAAAAACGATTGGAAACTTTCCAAGTGAATCTTAATGATATTTTTGCCTTTGGCCTTGCCGAAATACTCGGCGTTCGGCTTCGCATAATGCGACGATGTGTAGTTCTCAACGCTCGTCAGGTCATCGCTGCTTGCATATGCCCGCTGCGTTTCCGTCTGCGCCGTCTGCACGCCGTCATAAATCGTGTAATTATAAAGGCCTAAGTATTTTACAATGTAATTGCGGTCAAACGTTCTTGTCAGCAGCTCCGGGCGGTCCTCTTCGGCAATCGCCAAGTTAACAAAGAACAAAACAATACCCGTCACGATAATTAATGACGTATACCGTTTTTTCAGCTTGAATTCCTTCAACTCACGTCTCCACACCAGAAGTGCGATTAAAATAATAATGTCAACAAAGTACAAAATATCATGGCCGGACATAATGCTGAAGATGCCGTCTCCCATATTTCCGACATTACCGGATTGCTTTAAGTTAGGGAATGTCAAGAAATCATCGAAGAATCGATAGAATAGGATATTCGCATACAAAATAAACGTCATGATGAAATCAATAATCACCATGATAATCGCTGATTTGCGGCCTTTCGCAAACAATGCCAGTCCTAAAAAGAAAATGGCGCTTGAGAACGGATTGATCACTAGCAGAAACTGCTGCGTCGGACCCTTCACCCCAAGGTTGAATTCAGCATGATAGGCTAAATACGTTTTGGCCCAAAACAAAATAATAGCCAGTACAAAAAAACTAAGTCTGTAAGAAAATAATTTCTTCATGGCAACCTCTACTTTCCTAAACACTTTAAATCTGTATTCTTACTTTTTGCTTCAATTCCTGCTTTCCGAGCAAAACGAAAGCATCACACAGCCCCATAAACACACCATTTTAATAAACGATATATTTATCATTCGTGTCATGCCCATTGAACATCTTATCCCGCCAGCCATTAGACGCAGGATATCCGTTCTTCGTTTCACATTTTTTTCTGGCATTAAAAGGTACCGTTTCAAACCTGGTCTGAAAATAGGAGATACCAAATATAAGAATAACACAAACTACTTAAAAACGAAAAATGAATATCAAAGGCAGCCGCCCGACAGGCGGGCTGAAGTTATTGTATGCAAAGGGATTGAAAAACTTGAATATTTTTTTCCGCCGATGCAAAAAAGGACTGGGGTCATCCAGTCCTTTTCATCAAATCGGTCAAATGCCGGCCCAGACATCTTTTGCGTAAATGCCCTTTGCTTGGAGATCCAAAATCCATTCTTGCGCTTGCCGTGCATCTGTTTCGTGAACCGACTGATACGCTTTTTGCAGTGCTGCCTCTACATCAGGCGCCATTTTGCTTCCGTCGCCGCATACGTATAGATGCCCTCCCCGGTCAAGGATCGAAATTAAAGCTTCGGCATCCTCCGTCATGACGTGCTGCACATACGTTTTCGGCACGCCTTCTTTGCGTGAAAACGCCGTATGAAGCGTCACGACTCCGTCTTTTTCATAACCTTCAAGCTCATCACGGTAAATAAAATCATAATCGTTTCTGCATCCGAAATACAGATGAGCTTCCCCCAGCTCTTTCCCTTCTTCTTTTAACGCCGCGCGTGCCTGCAGAAATCCGCGGAAGGGGGCGACTCCTGTGCCGGGACCGACCATAATAATCGGTTTTCCCGGGTCTTCGGGCAGCCGGAACCTTGTTTCCGGAGTGCGGACAAACATCACGATACCATCTTCAGGGCTGCGCTCCGCCAAATAATTCGAAGCGACTCCGCGATACTCCCCCAAACCGCTCCGGGCGGGGCCGCGAACGACGCCGACGGTAATTGAAGCCTGCCCGGGATGTTTCCGGGGTGAACTGGAAATCGAATAATAACGCGGCTTCAGCGGACGCAAAAGCTCCAAAAATCGCTCAAACGGCAGTTCACACGCTTCATATTTTTCAAGGAGATCGAGCATTGAGACGCGCAATGTTAAGATTTGCTCCTGATAGACGCCCTCTCCGAGTAAATCTTCCAATTCCCGTTTGTGCGGCGGGCAGACCGTATAAGCGGCCATTTCCCGGATTTGCGCCCTTGATGCCGCTTCCTGCAATTCGACACAGCTGCTCAGAAGATCGTGCAGCCTGACCGGCCGATCGAGCGGGAGATGAGCCGCGCTCTGTCCGCTGGCCGTCAGCAGCACTTGGTCGTTCCCGTTCAGATTATACCGGCGGAGAACACGGCCGACCTGCTCTTTGCTGTTTACCGGCAGAACGCCGAGATGATCCCCCTCATTGTAAGCAGCCTCTTTCGGCAGAATGATTTCAATATGCCTTGTGCTCCGGCCGCTTTCCGGCGCCTGAAGCTCCCTGTTTTCCGCAACGGAGGCGTAAACCGCTTCATACGTCTGTGCCAAAGGGGAGCCGCCAAGCCCGCTCACAAATTGAAGGCCCAGCGTACTTCGCTCTTTTTCGGCATTTTCATTCAGCTTGAGATCGAACGCTTTCATGGCGTCCGCCCACATCCTTTTTTTCCATTCATCAAGCTGTCCTTCAAAATCGCCGCTGACATCTCCTTCGCCGCGGGCAGAAAAGCGTTCCGCCCCTTTTTCGGCGAGTTTTTCATCAATCAGTCTCGGAACGGCCTGATATGTCGCCGCCCAGTTATGGTCACCGCAGCCGAAGACGGCATATCGGACGCCTTTCAGTTCCCCGGGTTTGACTTCTTCAAGCCATTGCACGAATTGCCCCGCGTTGCTCGGAGGCTTTCCGTTATAAGAGGATGTAATGATCAAGAGCGCTCCTTCTTTCGGCAGTTTTCCGATCCGGTCATTCAAGGGCGCTGTTTCAGTACGGACGCCGTGCATCCCGGCAGTATCGGCAAGCTCCCGCGCCACGCCTTCTGCAGTTCCCGTATCTGAGCCGTACAGAATCAGAAGCGGACGGTTATCAAGTCCGATAATGGAAGCGCCTTTTGTCTCCTGTTTTTCTTTTTTGACGCCTTCTGCCGCTTTTTCAGCCGCCGGGAGAGCAGCCGAAACACCTTCTTTGTTTCGCGGCCGCACCCGTATATGAAAATCGCCGGGCTTGAGCGTTAATGTTTGTTTAATATCCAGCTCATAATCGGTGTGGTCTGTGAAGGTAAAATGCTGAAGAATCATACCCAGAACAAGAGTTGCTTCGTGCAGGGCGAACTGCATACCGATACACGCCCTCTGACCGTTTCCGAACGGCTTGTACGCATGGTGGGGCACCTGATCCGGATGTTCAAACCGCTCCGGATAAAATTCCTCCGCATTGTCGCCCCACGCCTCTTTATCACGGTGAAGCTGAGGAATTAAGACGGAAATTCTGTCTTTTGCCGTGATCGGATATTTCCCGCCGATCACCGTATCCTCTTTCGCATAAAGACTGAACGCAGGCGCGGTCGGCCATAGGCGCAATGACTCCTGCAAAATCATCCGGATATAAGTAAGATCCAGCACTTGTTTATATGAAGGAACGGGATCGGTCAATACCCGATCGGCTTCCTCATAGGCTTTTTCCAAAACACGGGGATGCTTCAGCAGAAAGTAGATGGCAAAGGAAAGCAGGCCGCTTGTCGTTTCATGGCCGGCAATTAAAAACGTGATGATTTGAAACCGAATATTTTCATCGTCTAGTTTTTCGCCTGTTTCCGGGTCTTCCACATTCAGCATTCTGGCCAGCAGATCCTTTTCATCCCGGCCGCCGTCCGACTTACGCTCTGCGATAATACTGTCTACTAACGAAAACATCGCCTGAATGTCGTGATGAAATTGGCGCTTCGTTCTGATCATGAGCTTATCCTGAACATCAAGGCGCTGCATTTGGTGCATCGCTTCATCAAGGGCGCGCACCATGCTGTTGATAAACGGATGAGGCGTTTCCCTGTAATAGCTGTTAAACCGATAGTTAAAACCGCACAGCCCGATCGTATCGAGCGTCAGCCGGGTCATATCGGCAGGCACATCAACGGCCTCATCAGGGTTCAGCCTTGCCCATTTTTGAATCAGCTGCACCGCGATATCCGTCATCATCGCATGATAATCTTTCATCGCGCGCTGGCTGAAGGTCGGCATCAGAATATGATGCGCCTTTCGCCAGTTGGGCTCATGCGTCCAGCTTGTAAACAGCCCGTCACCGGCAAACGCGCGGACTTTCTCCAAAGCCCCTTCAATGCTTTTATCGAACCGTTCTTCATCACAAACCTCTTTCACCAGTTCATGGCCTGACACGACGATAATCGTGCCCGCCGGCGTATGCAGCTGAAAAATAGGCCCCTGCTCATTTGCCAGTTTGAGAAGCGACATGGTGGGCTTGTCTTTATCAAGCAAAGGAAGATTTCCGAGCGGGCCGAACGTCTTCGGCTGCGGAATCGGACTTGTTTCCTTCATGAATAACACCCTTTCTTAAACGGAATGCGTTTCTTCCAACTACAGTGCCCTTTTCACCCGCTGATTATCCGCCAGGGCGGGCAATCCTCATTGACGATCATTAACGGTTTTTTCTATACTGGAGAGGCTTGTCAAATACAGAAATAAGGTGAGTTCATATATGGATTTTGAAATCAAGTTTTTATCGTTTTATGTCATTCAAGTGGAAGGAAAAGACGAACAGGCAAACAAACAGTTCAAACATTTCCAGACGCTTGATACGGAAGAATTTGAAGAAAGCGAGCTGAAGGATTTCCTGGACGGGGAATTGAAGAAAATTGTCAAACGGAAAGCCGAACGGCATCCGCAATCCGAGCAGGTCCCCACAAAAATCGGCCATTTTATCACGGAGCCGGGTCATGAGCTTGATTCAAATCCGAATTACAACCTTTTCAACCGTGCCAGACTTGCGGATACGAAAGACGCATTTATCGAAGCAAGCGAGCAGTTCGTCCGCACTTATCTGGACACGAGCGCCGTTCGCGGCGGTGTTTTTATCGTGGCATCTGCTGTGCCGCGTAAATATTTTGAGGACAAGTTCGTCTTTATGATGAAATGCGATTTCGAGCCGAAGGTCGCCCGGATTTCAGACGCCTCATCTCTCATTAAAAAGGTCGAAATGGCCATCACGACAAAAAACATGAAAAGCATTCAATATCCGTATATGCCGGAAGAAGGCATGACGGAAGAGCACGAGCTGAAAATCCACCAAGCCTCGCATGCCCGTTATTTTGAGGACTTTCTCAAATTTGTCGAATACGGCGAATCGATGCCGGAAATCATGAAAAACCAAGTCATGAACATGGTGCAGGAACACGTGTATGAAACCTTTGAAGAAAACAGCGAAGAGCTTCAGCAGTTTGAGCATGACATTGAAATTTGGGAAGCGAGTGAAAAGCGGGAAATTCAGGAGCGCCTCGACACCCATCAAGTCATCGAAGCATCTGCCCAGATCATTGAACATACGCCGGAAGCCGAGCTGAAAATGAAAGTCGGAGAAACAGAGATTAAAGGATTGCTGGCCGATTTCGGCGAATCCATCCATCTTGCGAAAGTAAACGGGCGCTATGTCGCGCTCATTGAGGCGGAGACGATCTCGTTTGAAAAAGGCAGTTCGCCGGTGGAGTTTCACAAGCCTGAGGGGCTGCATGAGGTGATTGAGCGGATACGGAATAAATCTGAACAAGACTGACAAAAGTCCAGACGTCATGTTCTGGACTTTCTTTATTTAATAAGGCTCTTTGAGCAATCGATGGCATTCACCGATGATGTCTTGGATGCCGGGCGTTCCCTTTATCTCGCGGCGGACGATTTCAGATGAGAGATTCTGCACCCGTAAAGCCCGCTCCGCCCGTCGTTCGAAGTATGCTTGACATGCAGTTTCATGGTTTTTGTGCTTTTGCAGTTCTTCACTAAGCACGATCGCGTCTTCAATCGCCATCGCCGCGCCCTGCGCCAATGTCGGCGCTCCTGCATGGACGGCATCCCCGCCGAGAACGACGCGGCCTCTGTGCCACGGCTCTTTGACCGCCATCTGCTCAACCTTATGAAACAAAACGGGATATTCCTTTGACATATTCTCTATCACAAACTTCACTCCAGGAAATCCGCGCAGCAAGCCTTTCACCCGTTCAAAACGCGTGTCCTCATCATCCCTGAAGTCAGCGTCATACGGCCGGATGATAAATACGTATCCTGTTTTTTCGGACAGCGGCACGACCCCGACCTGTGTCTGCCCTTTTTTATACATCAGTGTCGAATCATGAAATATCGGCTCGGGAAAAGAGATGTAAAATCTGTGCGCCCCCATGCCGAGATACTCCGTTTCCACTTCTCTTTGCAGCATTTGATCGCGGACAGCAGAGCGGATGCCGTCAAAACCGGCGAGAATGTCAGCCGTCATCGCGGTTCCGTCTGCGAAATGCACCGTTATTTCATCTGCTGTTTCTTCGTAAGATACGACTCTTTTCCCCAGCAGAATCGTAACCCCCGCCGCTTCAGCATGCTTTCTGAGGACATCATTTAAGGTTTGCCGCAATATATTATTCCGCCCCGGCAATGAATCATCTAAAAACGCCTCACTCACTTTAAACCGCAGCGTTCCGTTTTCATCATGCTGCTTCAGCCATTCCGTTTGAAAGCCGTGTTGGCAGCATTCTTCATACACCCCGATTTCCCTCAGCACCCGCAGCGCATTTTGAGGCTGGAGAATGCCCGCTCCGCTTTTTCGCATGTCGGACGCCGCCTCGCAAAGGGTCACTTCAAAACCCGCTCTCCCGAGAGAAATCGCTGCGGACAAGCCGCCGATCCCTCCGCCCGCTATGATGATCTTCTTCACTTCATGGTTCATCACGATACCGCCTTCTCTATTTATTTACCACACATTAACTATTAGCCACCTTACTATATAGGCTGAAAAACTGTCAATCTTTATAAGTTGCCTTTTGAACCCGGCAAGCTTATACTTTGAATCACAAAAATGTACGGAGGCTTACAAAAATGGAATTGAGAGATTTGCCGGATTACTCGCAGATTGCCGGACACGCTGAGATTTACGCCGATATGGATGCTGACTCATTGAAAACATTTTTGACTTTATTTGATATGGCGAAAAAAATGAATCAAGTCATGGAGCATTATTTCTCAAGTCACGGATTGTCAGAAGGCAAATTCAAAATTTTAATGTTTCTGTTTGACGCACCCGGCCGCAGCCTGAGTCCGACGGAGCTGGCGAAAAAATCCAACGTCACCAAAGCGACCATCACCGGATTGATCGACGGACTCGCACGGGACGGCTTTGTAAACCGCAGCCGGCATACCGGCGACAGACGAAAAATCAGTATCGAGCTCACAAAGGAAGGAAAAGAAAAGCTGATGCTGTTCCTCCCCGGCCACTTTTCCAAAATTTCAGGTGTCATGGAAAACTTCACCGCTGAAGAAAAAGCGGCCTTCACAAAAATGCTTGAAGTTTTATTTGATAAGATTCTGCTGTTTTCCGGCGGCAGAACATAAAAGGCGCCCCTTTAGAAGGGCGCCTTTTTCGCGCGGTTAATCATCACTGTTTAAAATCCCGAAAAACCGAAGCAGGTTGATAAACAGGTTGATAAAGTCGATATAAAGCGTCAATGCCATCAAAGGAATCAGATCCGCCGTGATGTCACGGTGTTTGATCTGGTTCAGGTCGTATAAGATGTACATTGAAAACACAATCGTTCCGATGACGGAATACGCCATCATAGCGGCGGAATTCAGCGGGCTGAAAATATTAAAGATCCCCACCGCAAGAAGCGCGATAACAGCGACAAGCAAGAAGGACCATAAAAACGACAAGTCCTTTTTCGTCTTAGCGCCGATTGTGCCGAGCACCGCGAAAATCACAAACGAAGAGCCGAATGCCTCCAATACGACATAGGCGCCCGCTGCGGACGCATAATGGCTGATAATCGGAAACAGCGTCATTCCGGAAATAAAAGCGAATGAAAACACAAACGCATATCCGACGGCTTTTTTTCGGCGCAGCCAAAACGCCGCAAAGATCATGACGACCTCTAAGATCGAAAGCGGCAGCATCAATGCCGGCGGAATGAACTGGCCGGTATACAGGCCGATTGTCGCAACTAACAGCGTAAACACAAATACCGTTATAATGCGCTGCATAATAGATTGTTTGCTCTCATAAGCAGCAGTTTGCATGTCAAAAGTCCTCCCAAAAAATGATCGTGATAGGTCTATTATAAATAAAATGGGAGAAATTTGCATGATTTTAAGAAGATTTTAAGGATATCAGGCCTGGCGTTTTGCTGCACACTCCTGCATATTCATGAAATCATGCAGTTTTTTCGTTAATCCGCCGTGCCCGAATCGGATATTCCCCTTCTGTCCCGGCGTTTTCGCATAATCGAGAAACGCCAGCACATAGAGACGCCTGACGGGAACGGGAATGATGCCCGCATCATAAAACCAGCCGTCAATTGTATTCAGCACGCCTTTATTTATGCCGTATTGCTTCGTGCACCAATGCAGAAAGCGCACTTCGGGCAGGTGCAGATACCGGCTCTCCCGGAAAGGAACAGTTGAATGCTTCATATGTACCGCCTCCTGTCATTGGCCGTTTTTTAAGATTGCTGTTTTGCTTCTTTGCTCTTCAGGGAAAATCGATATTTCTCCACCTTATCAATTTGTGTCACTTGGGAATTATGAACCGTAATCTGAACAGTCCCGAAATCGATCGTTTCCAGCGCACTGATAATCTTTTCAACCACATGCGGATCTACGTTTCCTTTGGACGTCATCATGCTCCCCCTTTATGTCTGGCCGTTCATCTTAAGACAATGATTTTTAATTCATACTATTCTGATAAGAAATATATAATTATACTATTATGTTTCCCTCCAAAAATCAATAACATTTACACGATTTTTGGATATGATTTCGTTGCGAATACTTTCACTTCCTTCGCTTTGACATAAACTGTGTCACCGACACCGGCCCCCAAGTCGTCATATTGCTCCTTTGAAAGCTCAATCTCCAAATGCTGGCCTGTGTCGGTACGGACGGCTTCCAATCTGACGGACGGCCCGATGGCGCGGATATGCGCCGCCTTTACTTCAAATGAATGCAGACCGGACGGATTTTTTTCTACGGTAAAATGATGGGGCCTCACATAAGCGATCCCCCTGTCCTGATCAGCATGCCCGACAGGTAATACCGCATTTCCGGTGATCAGCTTTCCTCCTTCCACTTTTCCTTCAAATACATTGACACTGCCAAGAAAGTCGTACACAAACGGGTTTGCGGGGTAATCATAGACCTCCTGCGGCGTTCCGATCTGTTCAATCACGCCTTCATTCATGATGATGATCCGGTCAGCCACATCAAGTGCTTCTTCCTGGTCGTGAGTGACGAAAATACTTGTCATGCTGAATTCATCATGAAGCCGCCTGAGCCATTGTCTCAATTCTTTTCTTACTTTTGCGTCGAGCGCGCCGAACGGTTCATCCAAAAGCAAAATTTTCGGTTCTACGGCCAAGGCGCGTGCGAGGGCAGCTCTCTGCCTTTGTCCGCCTGACAGCTGCGAAGGGTAGCGCTTTTCATAAGGTTCCAGTTTTACAAGAGCGAGAAGCTCTCTGACCTTTTCGGCAATTTCTTTTTTGGCAGGGCGCTGCTTTCGCGGACGGACTTTTAATCCGTAGGCGACATTTTCAAAGATTGTCATCTTGCTGAATAACGCATAGTGCTGAAACACAAAACCGACATGTCTGCTTTTCACATGTGTATTTGTCACATCTTGTCTTCCGAACAGGACACGCCCCCCATCCGCCTGCTCAAGGCCGGCAATAACTCTCAGCAATGACGTTTTGCCTGAGCCTGACGGGCCGAGAAGCGCGACCAGCTCGCCATTATTGACGTGAAGATTGATATCCCGCAATGCCTGATAGTTTCCGTATTGCTTAGAAATACTGTCGATCGTAATCTCCATAATGACTCCTTCCTCACCCGGCTTTGGCAGAGCGATAACCGGCTTTCCATTCAATGATATTTTTCAAAAACAGTGTCACAATCGCAAAAACCGACATGACAGAAGCCACCGCAAAAGCGGCCGTAAACTGATATTCGTTGTACAAAATTTCGATATGAAGCGGGAGCGTGTTGGTAACACCCCTGACATGGCCGGAAACGACTGATACGGCGCCGAATTCGCCGATTGTCCGGGCCGTGCTTAAAATCACCCCGTAGATCAGCCCCCACTTGATATTAGGAAGCGTGACATGCCAAAACGTTCTCCAGCCTCCAGCACCAAGGGTGACGGACGCTTCTTCTTCAGCATTTCCCAAGCTTTGCATAAGCGGTATTAATTCGCGGGCGATGAAAGGGAGCGTCACAAACAAGGATGCAAGCACGATGCCCGGGACGGCGAATACGATTTTTATCTGGTGATCAAGTAAAAATGGACCAAGCCAGCCGTGAAGCCCGAACAAAAGGACAAAGATTAAGCCCGCGATTACCGGAGACACGGCAAACGGCAGATCAATCAGTGTCATAAACAGACTTTTCCCCCTGAATTCATATTTGGTCACAGCCCACGCCGCGGCAACGCCGAACAGCGTATTCAGCGGAACCGTGATGAAAACGACGAGGAGCGTCAATTTCATCGCGGCAAGGGAATCCGGATGCGTGACAAAGAGGATATAGGCCTCCGCCCCCTTTTTAAAAGCTTCAATAAATATAAATGCAAGCGGCATGATTAAAAATATGGACAAAAAGAGCAGAACCGCTGAGATCAGCACCCATTTCACAACGGGTGATTCCCGCATCTCCCGCTTTGGTGCGGCTGTTTTGGCTGTTTCCAGCTGCATGGAAAATCCCCTACCTTCCTGCGTATTTTCTCGCGGTGAGCCATTGCAATCCATTGATGATGAATAAAATGAAAAATGTGATGACAAGCATGACTGCCGCAACAGCTGTTGCCCCGGCATAATCGTATTGCTCTAATTTCGTCATAATGATCAGCGGGGAAATCTCGGTTTTAAACGGCATATTGCCCGCGATAAATACAACAGAACCATACTCCCCGAGAGCGCGGGCAAAGGATAATGCAAAACCCGATAGAATAGAAGGAAACAGCTCCGGCAGAATGACCCTTCGAAAGGTTTTCCATTTTGAGGCTCCGAGTGAGGCAGATGCTTCTTCCGTTTCTTTTTGGAGACTTTCTAAGACGGGCTGAACCATCCTGACGACAAAAGGCAGCCCGATAAATGTTAATGCGATGACAATGCCGATCGGCGTAAATGAGATACGGAAAGGAACCAGCTGTCCGATCCAGCCGTCCGGTGAATACATTGCCGTTAATGTAATGCCTGCGACGGCGGTCGGCAGCGCAAACGGCAGATCAACCAGGCCGTCAGCCAGCCTCTTCCCCGGAAAGTCATATCTCGTCAGCACCCAGGCGATGACAACGCCGAAAACCGCATTGATCAAAGCAGCGCAGCCCGCCGTCATGAAGCTCAGACGATAGGAAGCTGCGGCTCTCGGCTCAGAAATGATACGCCAGACGTCCCCGGGGCCCATTGACATGGTTTGAAAAAACACCATTGAGAGCGGCACGATAACCAAAACGGCCATATATAAAAATGTAAATCCCATCGTTAGTCCGAAACCCGGAATCACGGACGGTTTTGTTTTTTTGAAAAGCAGTGTTCTCATCATCGTTTCCTCTTTCTATTTCCCATAGATGCTGTCAAAGGTTCCGCCGTCATTGAAATGGGTTTCCTGCGCTTTTTTCCAGCCGCCGAATTCCTTTTCGACCGTCACTGTTTTGATATGCGGGAATTGTTTTTCATACTTTTTCAGAACCTCTTTATCGCGTGGCCGGTAAAAATTCTTCGCGGCGATCTCCTGTCCTTTTTTGCTGTAGAGATAGGATAAATATGCTTCAGCCGCTTTTTTTGTTCCTTTTTTATCCGCCGTTTTGTCGACGACAGAGACAGGAGGCTCAGCAAGAATGCTGATTGACGGATTGACAATCTCAAACTTTTCCTTGCCGAATTCCTTCAGTGTGAGATAGGCCTCATTTTCCCAAGCGATCAATACATCCCCCATCCCTCTTTCTGTAAAACTGGTCGTTGCCCCCCGCGCCCCTGAATCAAGTACTTCCACATTGCCATAGAGGTCTTTCATAAACTGTTTGATTTTCGTTTCGTCATGATGATACGTTTCATCCGCATATGCCCAGGCCGCTAAATAGTTCCATCTGGCTCCGCCGGATGTTTTCGGGTTGGGCGTAATGACAGAAACACCCTTTTTCGCTAAGTCAGCCCAATCAGTGATGTGTTTCGGATTTCCTTTTCTGACTAAGAACACAATGGTTGACGTGTAAGGAGTTGATTGATCCGGCAGACGGGACTGCCAGTTTTGATCAATGAGATGAGCTTTTTCGGCTATCGAATCAATGTCATAGCCCAAAGCAAGTGTTACGACATCAGCGTCAAGTCCGTCTATAACGGATCTGGCCTGTTTCCCCGAACCACCGTGCGATTGCTGTACGGTTACATCTTGACCCGTTTTCTTTTTCCAATAAGAAGAAAAGGCCTGATTATACTCTTTATACAGCTCCCGCGTCGGATCATACGATACATTCAGCAGCTGAACGGTTTTTCCGTCTGATGAAGCGCTCCCGGACTCAGACTGACAGGCTGACAGCGTCCCTGCCAGTAAAAGTAATACTAAAAATGCCGTTATTTTTTTCATTTGCCTGATTTCTCCTCTCTTTCTCTGCATAAAAAAAGGCATATTATCTCCTTTTAAAAAAGGAAAATAATATGCCTTCAGTTGACTGATGGGCCATTATACCAGTATCAGATATGGGCAATACGGCCAGCTTTCGTTTGTGTACGATCAGCTATTGGTGCCGGTTCGATGTGTATAAGAATAATTCAAACTATCCCTAGCTGTCAACTAAGTTTTTGAATATTTAAATTGTTTCCCGCTGACAAAAAAAGCGCCCCGCCTCTGGCCGGAGCACCTTTTTTCTATGCTTTTGTTTCCTCGATCGTACATGTGACACCCATGCTGGCGAGCGCCTGCTCCAGAGAGCCGTAGGTTTGATACGCTGAAAAATCAAGTCCCAATTGGATAGAAGTCTGTGCCACATCAGGCCGAATGCCGGAAAATACGGTTCTGATGCCGAGAAGAAATAACGTTTTCGACAGCATGTACAATTGCTGCGCCACCATCGTATCGACAATGGGCACACCGGACAGATCAATCACAAGGTTTGTGATCCGTTTGGCGACACAGTTTTCCGGCACCGTCTCCAATATCACGCGCGCCCGTCTCGTATCAATCGCGCCGATGAGCGGCAGAGTGCCGATCGTATCCGCGATCAAAATAACCGGACAGCTCAATTCGGAAATAAGCTCCTGCTGAGATGACAGCCTCGCGATCATTAATGTCTGATACTGTTCAGTAAAATCCGTCATCAGCTGATCAAATGAGCTGTTAACAAGGTGATTCCAGCGGCGGACATCCTCTTTTGTTACGATATCCTGATGCTCATCTATAAAACGGGTGACCGCATCCCAAAAGACGGTTCTTGAATTGCCGATCGCTTCAACGACCTCATGAACCTGCGCGTCCTGCTCCACTCTGCTTTTCGCTACCTGTGCGGCCCATTTTTCTTTGTTATGCTGAAAAACAGCCGGGTCTTCCAAAAAAGCGCTTGCGACGGCCGTGTTCGTAAAGGTATGCTGCTCGATCAGCAGCTGTTTCATTTCCTCACTTAATTGATTCGCAGAATAAAAATGCCCTCTCAGCTTCCGTCTCAGCTTGAGCCATTTTTCCGTCAGCTCGGCCGAATGTGTAATAATATAATCATGAAGTAATTGGTCTTTGTTCACTGCCGTCTCCTCTTTCAAGAATATGTACTTTTGTCTAAATTATAAATCGGAATTGCCGATCGTACTAGAGAAATAAAAAAAAGCCGGCACATTAAAGCTTTCGGTTGCTTTTTTCGCCTGCAGGACACACTATAAAAGAAATAAAACAGGAGGTCAGTAAGATGATCAAAAAAATCGCGACAGTCGCCGTATACACTGATGATCAGCAAAAAGCGAAAACATTCTGGACGGAAAAAGCGGGGTTTGAAACCGTCGCCGAACATCCGATGGGCCCGAATGCCTTCTGGCTTGAAGTAGCGCCAAAAGGAGCCGAGACTCATTTGGTTATCTATCCGAAAGCAATGATGAAAGGGGCCGAGCATATGAAGGCTTCAATCGTATTTGAATGCGAAGATGTCTTTGCCGCGTACGAACAGATGAAAAAAAACGGCGTCACATTTATAGATGAACCGAAACAAATGGAGTGGGGCAGCTTCGTGCAATTTAAAGACGAGGAAGGTCATGTCTTTCTCCTCAAATCGTAATCAGTCGTCCTAATTGACTTTGAGAATCATTTTCATTTAAAATAAAACTTGAAAATGATTGGAGAGATGCCAGATGTTCGTGCAAATCAGAAAAATGACCGTAAAAGAAGGACATGCCGATAAAGTGATCGAACGCTTCAGCTCAGAAGGCGTAATCGAAAAGCAGGAAGGCTTGATTGACGTAACAGTCCTGGAGAAAAAAGTCCGCCGCGGCGATGAAGAAGTCGTCGTCTTAATCCGCTGGGAGTCAGAAGACCATTGGAAGCAATGGGAAAAAAGCGAAGATCACATCGCGGCCCACAAAGCAAACCAAGGCAAGCCGAAACCTGATTACATGCTTGGGACGGACGTCGGTATGTATCATGTCAAAGCCGTTAAAACAGGCGTACACGGAAAATAATAAAGAGCGTTTGCCCCAGGGCAAAGCTCTTTTTATTTTTTCTCCTCATACGGCAGGACAAACAGCGGTTTATCGGGCTTCCATTCCGCATACAACACGTCCTCCGTTTTTTTGATGTTCAGCTTTTTCAGCTCCTGAGTCAGCTGCTTTTCTTCCACCCCGGCTTCTTTCAGATTTTCGTGCAGCACTTCACCGTCAATAATCAGTGTGACCGGTAAAGAGACCTGCTTCGGTTTTATTTGCATGTCGCCGTTTTTCGTCGTGTCGTACGGAAATTTCGGCAGGACGCTGACCATCCCGTTTGTTTCTAAAATCGCATATTCCGCTTCCTGTATGGAAAAGCAGTTCGCCTGTCTGAGAAGGCTCTGCAGCTGATTAATGTCCAGTTTATTCTTTTTCAGCACATCATATTTCAGTTTTCCTTTATGGATGACAATGTTCGGCTCGCCTTCCAACAGCTTTCTGGAGCTTTTCACTTTCTGCGTAATCAGTTCGATGAAATAGATTAAAATCCCCCATAACAGAGAAGCAAAAATGATTTCAACGATCCTGACGCCTTTATCATACACCGCATTTCCGACCAATTCGCCGAGAATAAGCGCCGAAATAAAATCAAATGGCGTAATCTGTGAGAATTGAGTTTTTCCGAGCAATTTTAAAATCACAAATAAAATACCCAAACCGCATACTAATTCCCAAGCAACTGTAAATAAATGTCCCATATCTGCACCTTCTTCTTAAAAGTCATTACCATTATGGACATCCGCCTGTTTTCTATACAGCGGCCGAAAACACAAAAAACGCAGCCGCAGCCGCGTTTCTCTGTTTAATGTTTTTGATTCGATTTCACGACCCGAACGCACGTCTCAGCGACATAACCGGCGGCCGCTCCGAAACCGGCAAACATCGCAGCAAGGCCCAGGCCCATCCCTTCCCAGCCGCCAATACCGAAAATGCTGTAAACAACCGTACCGAATGCAGCAAGGCCCAGTACCGCCAAAAGGCATTCAGGCCACATCTTTTTCGGCCATTTTTTACGGAGAACAGCCGATACGGCAAAGTTAAGACAAAACGCGGCCAGACAGATCAGATAAAAATATCCCATGTCTCTTGTACCTCCGTCATGAGGAGCTTTTTATTTGCTCATCTCTTTTTCAAACAAATGATAACCTGATGCAAATCCTTTTGATTCGTATCCCATCCCGTTGTAAAACGACTGAAGCGCCTTGTTGTCAGACACGCAATCGAGCCGGATTTTCGTTTTTCCCGGACAAGACACCCCCGTCTCCGCCCAAGTCATGATCGTCCGGCCGAGTCCCACGCCTGCATACCGCCTGTTAATCGCCAGCCGATGCAGATATACGGATTCTCCATGTCCCTGATTGCCCCATAGACGTCTGTCCCACTCGCTTGCTTCGGGGAGCAGCATGACGACACCGGCCAGCTCAACTTTCTGCCTGAATAGAAAAACATGTCCTTTGGCGATTGCCTCCCGCATATTGTGGGTATCTTCCCCTTGCAAAAGCCCGCTCCACTGGTTTGACCCTTTATCCCGAAGCCATTCCGCCGCTGACACGAGCAGCTCCATAACCTCTTTTGTATCATCCTTCCGGGCAAGGGTGACCCGGAAGGCTCCCGCCGTCTCTTCCGTAATCGTAAATGGTGTCATAAAATCCTCCCGTAATCAGAATATTCGACACCTTCATTATAGACCAAACGCAGAAAGGAAAAAAACAGCCGTCATGTTTGAGGGCCGTTTAAAAAATTTTCTTCTTATCACGTTCTTCTTTTAAAATCTCAACCGCTTCCCTGAAACGCATGGAGTGAACGATTTCACGCTCACGCAGAAAACGGAGTGAATCATTCAGGTCAGGATCATCGGAAATATCAATAATCCATTGATACGTCGCTCTCGCCTTCTCTTCAGCAGCGATATCTTCATATAAATCAGCGATCGGGTCTCCCTTTGCCTGTATGTAAGACGCCGTGAACGGAACTCCGGCCGCATTATGATAAAACAGCGCGCTGTCATGGTTGACGTAATGGTCGCTGAGCCCTGCATCACGCAGCTGCTGCGGGGTCGCATCTTTTGTCAGCTTATAAATCATCGTCGCAATCATTTCCAAATGGGCAAACTCCTCCGTGCCGATATCTGTCAGCAGGCCGATCACCTTATCAGGAATCGTGTAGCGCTGGTTTAAATACCGGAGCGCGGCGGCTAATTCGCCGTCAGCCCCGCCGTATTGTTCAATCAAAAACTTAGCCAGCATCGGGTTGCATGTGCTCACTTTAACCGGATACTGCAGCTTTTTTTCATATACCCACATTTACAGATCCCTCCTTATACTTGCCACGGCCAAGGACCGCGGCCCCAATCCCACTGCGCGCCAACCTGACTCACGCCAAATTGCAGAAGCGGTCCGTACTCAGGTTCAAACCGTTTTCTCAGCTGCCTTGAGTACCGGGAATATTCATGAAACTGCTGAAGCGCGAGACGGTCATGGGGATGCGTATCCAGATAAAGCGTCAGCTCCACCAAGACAAAGTCCGCCGCCTGGATTTGCTCCAGCAGCCGATAGTATTCATCATCAATCTTTTTCGCCATATTCGATTCCCCCCCGATAAGGATTATCATAGAAATCGTAAAGATCCTTCCAAAGGGTCCCTTTTCTCAATGCCTCCATCGGAGAAAACTGCTCCAAGTGATACGGCTGAAACCGCATATAAAGATGCGGCGGCGTTCTGTAGTATTTTCTCCCGATCGGCGGGCAGGGATCAAACCGGCTGTGGAAGGGCTTATAAGATTTAACCGGTGTAAACGGCTGATTTTCTTTCATTACGATCCTCCTTTCCTAAACACATGACCTTAATAGGTATGAACCCGTAACGGCATTTATGCCCCGCAAGAAATGAAAAAAGCCCGGCGCTTAGAAACGGTCACAAAAAAACACTCTTGCTGTCCAAGAGTGCTTTTTCCCGAATGGTCAGATATATTGACTGTCCCGATGATGATGATGATGGAACGGGTAGCCGCCGTAGCCTCCGCCATAGCCGCCAAAACCGTATCCCGGGTAGCCTCCAAACCCTCCATAGCCGCCGTAACCGCCAAAACCGTATCCCGGGTAGCCGTAGCCTCCGCCGAAACCGTATCCCGGATATCCTCCGTAGCCGCCGTAGCCTCCGTAGCCGCCAAAACCGTATCCCGGGTAGCCGCCGTAGCCTCCAAACCCTCCATAGCCGCCGCCAAAGCCGCCGCCGTAAATCGGTCTTCTTTCATCCATGATTTATCGCTCCTTCACATAGGTTACAGTCCAGTTTATGACATGCGGAAGGAAACGTATGGGCATCCGCCCAGTTTTGGCGAAATAATCAATAATTGCTTACGGAGAAATACGATACAGGCCGGCCGCATAAGCAAAATAAAAAGGCCGGAACTTATGCCGCCCCGGCCTTTTTGTCTTTATTCGCCTAAATCTACATTGTGATAAACCTGCTGTACGTCTTCCAAATCTTCCAGCACATCGATCAGCTTTTCAAATTGAGCTTTCGCATCTTCGGGAAGCTCGATTTCATTTTGCGCAAGCATCGTCAGCTCCGCAACTGTGAACTCTTCAACACCGGCATTTTTGAATGCCTCTTGTACGGCATGGAATTGATCAGGCTCAGCATACACGATAACACTGTCATCCTCTTCTAAGATATCGCGCACGTCCACGTCAGCTTCCATCAGCAATTCCAGCGCTTCATCCGCCGTCTTGCCTTCAACGCCGATAACGGCAGTCGCATCGAACATGTAAGCGACAGACCCGCTCACACCCATATTTCCTCCGTTTTTCCCGAATGCGGCACGAACTTCAGGCGCCGTGCGGTTTACATTATTCGTTAACGCATCAACGATGATCATTGAACCGTTCGGCCCGAAACCTTCGTAACGCAGCTCGTCAAAGTTCTCCTCCGCGCCGCCTTTCGCCTTTTCAATCGCACGCTCAATAATATTTTTCGGCACACTGTACGTCTTTGCGCGCTCAAGCACCACTTTTAACGCCTGGTTCGATTCCGGATCTGGCTCGCCTTGTTTTGCCGCCACATAAATCTCACGGCCGAACTTCGCGTAAATCCGGCTCGTATTTGCGTCCTTTGATGCTTTCTTTTCTTTAATATTGTTCCACTTACGGCCCATTTTGTTCCACTCTCTTTCACGAATTGAATCTGTATGATTAAATACTCTGTTTCTATTATACCTCAGCGATTAGGTTGTTTCGAGTGTAAGACATTAGAAAAAACAGGCACGCTTAAAATCACCGCGGCGCACTAAGCCGTATTTGAGGGTTATTGTACAAAACATAAAAAGCCTCCTTTCATACAGGAAGGAAGTCGCAAGCCGAAAGATTCATTTTATTCTTATTACCTATTTCCTACACTGTATATCCCGATTCGCGTGGTAAAATTTTGATATCGAACAAAAGAAAGGATATGGTCATGAAAGTTTTCGAAGCAAACAGCCTGCTTGCCGCTGCCAAACAGCGCGCGGGTGAATATAAAAAACTGCGCGGTCAGATGGTCAACCTGAAAA
>NZ_AJVF01000021.1 GCF_000262045.1 Bacillus siamensis KCTC 13613 | reverse complement strand
GCTCTTCAGCGCCGATGGTAGTCGGGGGTTTCCCCCTGTGAGAGTAGGACGCCGCCAAGCGATACTTGACCCAGTTCATCATGAACTGGGTTTTTTATATGAAAGATGCATATATATAAAGCTAATGCCTTTCCAAGGCATTAGCTTTTTTGTTTATATTGATTTTGTTTTGCTGGTATGATTTTGAAGACTGTTTGATTTTATTGTCTCGAGTATTCTTAAACTGAACACAATCAGCAGCATAAGAAGCATCAGTGCAGTAAACAGCCAGAACGCGGTTTGGGCGGGATATTCATCTAAGCTCCAGCCGACGGCGATCGGAAGGAGTGAACCTCCTAATCCATTTGAAGCGAGCAGAATACTGGTGGTCGTTTCTGTCTTTCCGGGATAAAAATGATTGGTGATGATCAGGGCAATTGCAAACATGCCGGCCATGAACAATCCTAAGAAGAAACAAAGGGCAAACCCAAACCATACGTTTTTACTTAAAGCTAGTACAGCAAGTGCAGCCAGACCGCCAATACTTATGATCCGGAGATAACGGTGATAGGTCAGCTTTTCAGATACCGGGCCTGTTAATAACCTGCCGATAATCATCCCGGTCCAATACACTGTTACTGTTATCGTTGCTAAAGAGCTGGGGATATCCCATTTTTCAGCGAAAATGGAGGGGATAAAATGCACGATTGAAACTTCACTGCCGCCGTAAAAGAAGAAATAAGCAGCCGCCAGCGCGATAAACAGCACTCCGTGTGACCGATACCCGGAGCTTTTCTTTTTAGTATCATCAGAAGAGACCTCTTTGCGTACGAGAAGCTCATCAATACTGCCGAAACTCATTTGCTTCCATGCGACTAAAAGTGCAGAACTGGATAACCCTAATACTAAGAAAGCAATTGTCCACATGTGGCTGTTGATAAGAAAGCCTGAGAGCAGAGGCATGAACAGCGCCCCTAATCCGTAAGCCACTTCCATCTTGCTCATGGCCACGGCTTGTCTTTCTTTTATAGCTGTGAGGATGATTGTGCCTACACAGGATTCAACCAATCCCGCGCCAAGTCCTGCGAGGCTGACGAGAAGAAAGAGCAGCGGCCAGGGCGGCAGGAAGGTGATGAAAATTTCACAGCTGATGAGCGCCAGGCCAAGGATAACGGCGTTTTTGCGTCCGAGTTTTTTCACCATGTAAGGCATTCCGATGACACCTATGAGGAAGCCCATGAACTGAGAAAATACTAATACTCCGCCATTACTGTAGCTTTGTGAATAATGTGTGAGTAACTCAGGCAGTACGGCTCCAAGAATGACAAGTGTAAAAGCAATCGATCCATAAGAGAAACAGCTTATCCACAGCAGACGAGTTTTCATCATTTTATCTCCTTATTGGTAAAATAATTTTTCTCTCTACTTCCACGGCATGTTGATTTTACAAAAAATCCAAGTATTGTTACTATATCACATAACCTTTTCACGTACATCCCTTATGGTAACGTTAACAAATTGTTAACATTTTTTACAAGAAAGATCGTTGACATTATTTTCAATAATTAATACGATAAAAAGCGAATTTCTAATAATTTCATAGGGGTGGTATTTGTGGGAACGAAGGAAATCACGAATCCAGACAGCTTGTATTACAGTGTTGACGACGTAGTCATGGAGCGCGGAGAAGGGATTTACCTGTACGACCAAGAGGGAAATGAGTATATTGATTGCGCCTCTGCCACATTTAACTTGAATTTAGGATACGGTAACAAAGAGGTCATTGATACGGTTAAAGATCAAGCCGACAAGCTGATCCATGTGACATCGTCCTTTCAAACAGATGCCGTAAATAAACTAGCAGAAAAACTAGTAGAAATCGCCCCCGATAATCTCACAAAAGTACACCCTAAAGTCAGCAGCGGTTCCGGTGCAAATGAAGGAGCTATTAAAATGGCTCAGTATTACTCCGGAAAAACCGATGTCATCTCCTTATTTCGAAGCCACCTCGGACAAACGTATATGACTTCCGCTTTGTCCGGCAACTCATTCAGAAAAGAACCTTTCCCGCCGCAAATTTCTTTTGGCTTACAAGTTCCAGATCCCTATTGCAGCCGCTGTTTTTATAATCAGAAACCGGATTCGTGCGGTATGCTGTGCGTAGAAAGAATTAACGATTTTATTGAGTATGCGAGCAATGGAAAAATTGCCGCCATGATTATTGAGCCGATATCCGGAAATGGCGGAAACGTCGTCCCGCCTAAAGAGTATTTTAAACAGCTGAGAAAGCTTTGTGATGAACATGAAATCGCCCTGATCTTTGATGAAATTCAGACCGGGTTCGGACGGACGGGCAAAATGTTTGCCGCAGACCATTTCGATGTGAAACCTAATATGATGACGGTAGCAAAAGGGCTCGGAGGCACAGGCTTCCAAGTCGCCGCCACTCTGACGGAGGACAAGTACACCGGGCTTCCGGGGTATACGCATTCCTTCACGTACGGGTCAAATGTGATGGCCGCCGCTGCCGCTTGTAAAACCATAGATATCATGCAGCGTCCGGGATTTTTGGAGAACGTAACGACTGTCGGTCATTATATTATGGATTGCTTAGAAACGATGAAAGAGGATTTTGCTTTTATTTCTGAGGTAAGAGGCGTCGGTCTGATGATCGGTGTGGAAATTGTCAAAGAGAACAATGAACCGGATGTGGAATTGACCAATTATATTGCCAAACGGGCGATGGATTACGGGCTGATTCTCCGGACATCCCGTTACGGATTCGGAAATGTATTTAAAATCCGTCCGCCTTTAACCATTACACTTAGTGAAGCTGAGGTGCTCTGCTACAGACTTCGCAAGCTATTGGAGGAAATCAAGTGAGAGACTATATCATTGAGCTTGGACAATTTGTATATCAAAAGGTGAAAAATCAAAAAGGCACACTGAAAAACCGGCTTGTTAACGGATATTCACCTGGTGGCGACGCGCAATTTAATATAGACGCCGCTGCTGAGGAGGCGGTGCTGGATTATATTCAAGAAAAGGGCCATCCGGTTGCTTTTTACACGGAGGATGGCGGCCTGAAGCTGATTGGAGAAGATCCGCAATATATTTTAATTGTAGATCCGATAGACGGAACGCGTCCGGCCGCCGCGGGGCTTGAAATGTCATGTATTTCGATTGCGCTTGCTTCATATAAGCCAAACGCAAAGATTAAGGATATCGAATTTGCTTTTTTGCTTGAATTGAAATCGGGTGCTTATATGTACGGTGATATTTACAGTGATGCCATTCAGTTTGAGGGGTATCAGGGAGAATTGCCGAATTTGAGCGGAGTGCAGGATATTAAGAATATGTTTTGGAGCCTTGAGTTTAACGGGCATCCGGCGCAGCTGATGACGGACGCATACGGTCATCTGATTGACCGGTCGGCCAATAACGGAGGAGTCTTTGTTTTCAACAGCGCTTCTTATTCGATTTCACGAATTATTACGGGGCAGATGGATGCTTATGTGGATATCGGCAATCGTCTGCTGAAAGATGATCCGAAACTGCTTTCAGATTTTCAGCAGGTCGGGAACGGACAGGTGCTGCACTTATTTCCTTATGATATTGCCGCAAGCGTCTTTTTGGCGAAGAAAGCGGGAGTGGTCATTACAGATGCGTACGGCCAGTCTTTGGACGAAACGCTTCTGACAGATTTAAGTTATCAGAATCAGCAATCGTGTATTGCAGCATCAACGAAGGAGCTTCATCAAACATTATTAGACCAAATCCGCTGGGGCAGAAAGGAAGAGAGATATGAAAGCGTTGGTCTGGACTCCTAATGATAAGCTTGAATATCAAGAGGTGGACGAGCCTCAAATTCGAAAATCCAATGATGTGAAGGTGAAAATTTTCGGCACCGGAATCTGCGGCACGGACTTAAATGTGCTGAAGGGAAAAATGAATGCGACCCATCATATGATTATGGGGCATGAATCCGTGGGAGCGGTCACGGAAGTCGGGCCGGACGTGACAAATGTAAAAGTCGGAGACCGCGTCGTGATAGATCCTACGCAGTTTTGCGGGAAATGCCATTATTGCCGGAGAGGGCTGACGTGTTATTGCGAAACCTTCGAGGAGTGGCAGCTCGGAATCGGGGCGCACGGGACGTTTGCGGAATATTACGTGGGGGAAGACAGGTTCATGTACAAAATTCCGGATTCAATGGAATGGGAGCGGGCCACATTGGTTGAACCTCTCTCCTGTGTGCTGAATGTTGTGGACAAAGCTTCGATTCAGCCGGAGGACTCGGTTTTGGTATTGGGATCCGGACCGATCGGACTGCTTGTGCAAATGATGGTAAAAAAACTGGCGCGATTGACGGTTGCGACTGAAATAGGCAGTTTCCGGAGCGAGGCGGCAAGCCGGATATCGGACTATGTCTACCATCCTGAAGCATTGACTGTAGATGAAGTGAAACGGATTAATCAAGGAAGAAAATTTGATGTGATATTTGACGCGATCGGCAACCAGCTTGATTGGGCTTATCCTTTTATTGAAAAGGGAGGCAGAATTGTGCCGATGGGCTTTGATGATACGTATGAGATGACGGTCAGGCCGTACCAGCTGCTGTCAAACGGCGTGACGATTGTGGGCACAGGTGAAGCCCGGCAGATCATGGAAGCCGCGTTAGCATGCGCATCCGATCTCCCCCAGCTCTATGATTTCATTACTGAGAAGACAGAACTAAAGAATTATGAAGAAGCCATTGATCATCTCATGGGCATCGACCCGGTGACAAAAGAAAGAAAGGATATCAGTGCAATCAAAACCATTCTTGTGTCTGATCCAGAACTTTTATAAAAGCGGAAGCGGCTCCAGTGAGAGCCGTTTTCTTTTCTTATTTATACGGTCTTGCACATTTCTTTAAAGTTTAATATGATACTCTTTGTTAACCATTCCTTTCCTCAACGACATTATACTCTGAGCGTGTCCCCTTTTTCCCCGTAAGCTTGCCTCATATTCCCCAGATGAAAATCAATGTTTCCAACTGATAGGGTGCGGATTTTTATAGTAAAAAGGAGTCGTTATCATTTGAAAGATTATACGTTACAGCAGCAGTGGTTCGGGAATGTCCGGAAAGACATTCTGGCGGGTATCCTTGTTGCTCTTGCTCTGATCCCTGAGGCGATCGGGTTTTCAATTATTGCAGGTGTCGATCCGATGGTCGGCCTTTATGCATCATTTTGTATCGCGATTATTATTTCTATCTTCGGCGGCAGACCGGGAATGATTTCAGCCGCTACGGGTTCAATGGCGGTTGTTATGGTGACATTGGTGGCCGATTACGGACTGCAGTATTTGTTTGCGGCAACCATTTTGACAGGTATTATTCAATTTATTCTTGGTGTCAGTAAGATAGCGAAATTGATGAAATTTATTCCGCGTTCGGTCATGATCGGATTTGTGAACGCCTTGGCGATCTTAATTTTTTCTGCGCAGCTCCCGCAGTTCAAAGGGGCTTCATGGGTCATGTATGCCATGCTTGCCGGATCACTGGCTATCATATATGTATTGCCGAAGATTACGACTGCCGTGCCGTCTCCGCTGGTGGCGATTATTGTCATGACGGTTATTGCGGTGGTTTTCCATGCGGACGTCCGCACAGTCGGTGATATGGGCGGAATTACAAGTTCACTTCCGCATTTTTTGATACCGGATGTTCCATGGACGTTTGAGACATTGCGGATTATTTTCCCGTATTCATTGGCGCTTGCATTCGTCGGATTGCTTGAGTCGCTGCTGACGGCCCAGATCATTGATGAAATGACGGATACGGATAGTGATAAGAACAAAGAAAGCCGCGGACAAGGCATCGCCAATATTGTGAACGGCTTTTTTGGTGGCATGGCCGGATGCGCCATGATCGGCCAGTCTGTCATTAATACGAAAGCCGGAGGTCGCGGCCGGTTATCGGCTTTTACGGCCGGAGCATTTTTAATGTTTTTAATTGCCGTATTAAGCGGCATCGTCGTGAAAATTCCGATGGCTGCGCTGGTGGCGGTGATGGTTATGGTATCCATCGGCACGTTTGACTGGTCGTCGATTAAAGGTTTGCGGAAAGCGCCCCTTACTGATTCGATCGTTATGGTTATTACCGTCGTGACGGTCGTTTTGACAAATGATTTATCAAAGGGTGTTTTCGCGGGTGTGCTGCTAAGCGCGATCTTTTTCACGGCTAAAATTTCTAAGTTGAAGATTGTGTCACATTCCGAACAGAATGATGTCAGAACATATAAGGTAACGGGACAGATCTTTTTTGCTTCCGTGTCTGAGCTGATGAATGCGATCGTTTATGATGAAGGTGTGAAGCGGATTGTCATTGATTTGACAAATGCTCATGTCTGGGATGATTCTGGAGCGGCGGCTCTTGAGAAAATTGTCGGCAAATGTAAAGAATACGGGATTGAAGCTGAATTAAAGGGATTAAATCAGAAAAGCCGAGATTTAATGAAACAAATGGCATAGGATTTGTGAAGTCCGGATGAATATATCCGGGCTTTTTTTCGGTTAAATTCGCCGGTGTGCATTGTTATAATGAATGAGACTTGAAAACCGTATATAGGGGACTTGCATATGATGTGGCTTCAGAAGTTGAACCAAGTGTTGGGGAGAATCATGCCGCTGTTGACTCCGTCAAGTGTAGCGGCGGGTGTGCTGTTATCTCAGCATATCAGCTGGATGGCCGGCGCTGTGCCGTGGATTTTTGCGTTTATTACATTTACGGGCAGTCTGAGTGCCAATTTTCAATCGCTGAAGCGCAGTATTGAGCAGCCGCTCCCGATGATTATGGCATTGTTTGTTCTGCATATTTTCATGCCTGTTTTTGCATGGGGAAGCGGCCATCTGATATTCAGCGGTGACCCTTTAACCGTGACGGGGCTGATTATGGGTGTGGTGATCCCGACCGGAATTACGAGTTTGATTTGGGCTGCGATGTATAAGGGAAATGTCGGATTGACGCTGTCTATTATCCTTGTTGATACCGTGCTGTCTCCTTTTATCGTACCGTTAAGCCTTTCTGTCCTGGCCGGGGCGAATGTTCAGATGGATGTATGGGGAATGATGAAAGGGCTGGCGGAAATGGTGGTGATCCCGTCTATCGCAGGGATGATGGTCAACCAGTTCTCTCCGCCGGTAAGGACTCAGGCGATAAGCCGGTCACTGTCTCCATTTTCAAAAATCTGTCTGATGATTGTCATCGCCATTAACAGTTCGGAAATTGCGCCGTATGTCACGCACGTGGATATCAAGTTTGCGGGCATCGCGGCTATGGTATTTTTTATTGCCATGACGGGTTATGCCGTGGCTTGGCTGATCGGAAGGCTGATGAAGCGGAGCCGGGATGAAATTGTGTCTCTGATTTATACGGGAGGCATGCGTAATATCAGTGCGGGAGCTGTTCTTGCCGTTTCTTTTTTTCCGTCCCAAGTGGCGGTTCCGGTCGTCATCGGGATGCTTTTTCAGCAAATCCTTGCCGCTTTGTTCGGCTATTTGCTGAGACGTTTTGAACTTAAACCGGTCGTGATGAAGTATGAAAAAAACCGCTCAGCCACGTGAGCGGTTTTTTCCGTATAGCCAGCTTAGAGCTGAATTGAATTGTCTTTTGAACGCTTCTTGATGGTGCACGGCGCCCTCTTCGATCGTGAATGAGAGCTGAGCTTGAGAAAAGCCTTTTTGCCTCAGGCTTTTGTACACGTCTTTATTTTGTCGGATCATGGTGTTTTGGATGTTACATTTTTGCTCTGCTTCACGGTTTCCGACAGACATGTAGATACGCTGCCGTGCCGGCTGCAAAGACGCGGAGCGGACAAAGTCAGCCGATTTTTCATACCAAAAGGACACGGAAATACAGCCGATTCTGCCGAATGTTTCAGGCTTCAGTAACATCGCATATATCGAGAACAGTCCTCCTAATGATGCGCCGATCAGTCCTCTTGTATCCGGATGGGCAGACATGGGATTCATACTTTCAATCGTTGGGATGATGACATTTGTCAGCTCCTCAAGAAAGAGGCTCCCTTTGCCGCCGAAATCAGGAAACGCAGGACTCAGGGAAGGCACAGGCCATGGCGTGTACTCATCGAGCCTGTTATCCGGTTTGATGCCGGCGAGAATCAATTCAGGGAGTTTTCCGTTTGCGAATTGGAGTTCAAGCTTATCCATCTGCTCTAAAAACAAATCGCCCCCATCAAGCACGTAGACACAGGGTAAAGCCCTCGTTTGAACCGGAGCGGAAGGAGGAAGGTATACCGTGCATTCCTTTCCGTTTATCCGGTGTTTTGTAAGTGTGCCTCTCAAGCATCCAACCCCTTTTTTTGCTTAAACAGAAGAAAAAAGAAATAAGGAACGCCGAGAATCGCAAGAATAATGCCCGCCGGCACCTCTGAAGGCTGAAAGAATAATTTGCCCGCAAAATCGGCGGAGATGACGAGCAGCATGCCGACCAGTCCGCTGACCGGTAATGAATATCTGTGTTCAATGCCGGCAAGCCTGCGGGAAATATGAGGCGCGATCAGTCCGACAAATGCCATGCTGCCCGCTGCGGTTACACATGCGCTGATCAAAGCGATGCAGGCAACGAGTAAAATGGTTTTTTCTTTATTGGTTGAGACTCCGAGGCTTTTCACCGTGTCCTCATCGAAACGAATGGTATCCAGCAATGACGTTTTCGCCATCAGCAGAGGAATGAACACGATCAGCCACGGCAGTATTGCGGTAATGGTCATCCAGTTTGCCGACCAGATGCTGCCGTTCTTCCAGACCATCGCCATCTCATAATCCTGCGGGTCCATTTTTAATGAAAGAAATAAAGACAGCGCGCTGAATCCGGAATTCATGGCGATTCCCACAAGAATAATTCTTCCGGATTCTAAATGCCCCCGGTGCCAGGCGAAAATATAAATCAGCACGGCAGCCATTAATCCGCCGATGAGCCCAAAGACAGGCATGCCCATTGCGGAGGCAAGCGCCGTCGCTTCAGATTGCCCCTGAAACAGAAGCATAAACGTGACGATTCCCGCACCGGCTCCGGCATTGATGCCCAAAATGCCGGGATCGGCAAGCCCGTTCTTGGTAACGGCCTGAATAACGGCTCCGGCTATCCCCAATCCGAGTCCGACGGCAGCCGCCATGACAATACGCGGCAGCCTCAGCTGAAACAGCAAAATGTCATATTGAGGATTCGGATGGATGCGGAAAAGCGCACTGAGCAGTTCACCCGGTTTTGCTGAAAAAGGCCCGCTGGTCATGCTGAAATAACTTACGAGCAGGATGAGAGCAATCAGAATGATATAGATTCCGGCCATTTTACGCACCACGCTGATCCCCTCCTTTTCTTTTAATCAAATAAAGAAAGAAAGGAACACCGATGATAGAAGTGACAACTTCAATAGGCGTCTCAAACGGATAATTAATCAATCGGCTGGCAAGGTCGCAAAGGGTCAGGAAGACGCCGCCGATGATGCACGCGCAGGGAATCAACCGGCTGTAGTCCGATCCGACGAGAAAACGGGTGATGTGCGGAACGACCAAACCGACAAAGGCAATTTTTCCGGCGAGCGCCACCGAGCTTCCGGTCAATATGACAACGGCCGCCATTGCCATGAGTTTGATGGTTCTTTTCTGCTGTCCCAGACTTTTTGAAATGTCGTCTCCTAATGATACGGCTGTGACCTTTTTGCTGAGAATCATGGCTGTGATGATTCCGAGTGCAAAAAACGGGACGGCCAGTTTCAAAAAATCAGGGTTCATTTGATGCAGTCTCGCACTGTACCAAAAACTGAGATCCTGCGAGATTTGAAAATAAATCGAAAGCGCAGCCGACAGACTGCTGAGAAGCATACTGGTCACCGTTCCGATAATGGCAAGCTGCACCGGGGTAAAACCGCCGGGAAGAATGGAGGCCAGCCCGAAAACAAGGGCAGCGCCGAATGCGGAACCGATAAACGAGTATATGATCATTTCAATGGATGTTGATTGAGGGAGCAATACCATGCAAAGAGTAATGATAAAAGCGGAGCCGTCCGACACACCCATGATCGAAGGCGAGGCCAGATAGTTCCGTGTGATTCCCTGCATGAGCGCCCCGGAAACAGCAAGGGCGGCGCCGATAAACATCGCGCCAACCGCCCTCGGGATTCTTGAATGCCATATGATCTGATGGTCGGTATTCTCCGGATTAAAGTGCAGCAATGCGGAGAACACGGTATGGAAGTCAAGCTGCTTTGCGCCGTATAAAACGGAAAGCAGCAGTGACAGAACAATGGCAATCGGTGAAGCGATGATAATAATGTGTGTCCGCCGTTTTGCATACATGTGAAAAACCTACTCTTTATTAGTCTTGAGTCAATTTGTCAGCCGCAACCTGTAAGAAGCGGATTTTACTCCAAGCGGTACCGCCTTGGGCTAATGGATCGATCGTATTGACGTATACATGGTCTTTTTTGACTGCCGTCAGGCTCTTCCAAATCGGATTTTTCTCTAAGTCCTTCAAAGCATCCGGCTTATCTGCGTTTTCATCATCAGAAAATTGTACGAATATATGGTCGGGGTTCATTTCGCTTAATTTTTCAAGAGAAATCAGCTCCTGCGCTTTCGCCGCTTTCACTTCGTCCGGCGCCTTCAGGCCTAAATCACCGTAAAGCGTAGAGTTGAAATAAACTTGTTCAGGATAAATGTAAATATTTCCTTGTCTGATTCTGATGACCAGCGCGTTTGCCTGCTTTGCTTTGCTGTTCATCTTTGTTTTCGTCTTTTTCAGATCCTGGTTGTAATCAGCAATGATTTTTTTCGCTTTTTCCTCTTTGCCTGTTAGCTGGGCAAGCAGCATCATGTTCTCTTTCCAGTTTGATGAGATATGAGAGACAGGAATGGTCTCAGCCGTGCCGCTCAATTTTTTTATCGTTTTTTCAGGGAACTTGGTTGATGCCAGAATGACGTCCGGCTGCAGTTCAAGAATTTTCTCCATATTCGGCTGCATTTTTTCACCTGTTGATACGGATTTATCTGTAATATCTTTAAACAGTTCCGGGAATTTGCCGGAGAATGATATCGCTCCTGCCGGATGGACGTTGAGCAATTTGGCGTCTTCCATTGATTCTACGCTGCCCGTAATGGCGATTTTGTCAGTCGGCGCTTTGACTTCATATGTTTTTCCGAGATATTCGATTTTCTTTTTATTTGAAGAAGCGTCCTTACCTTTACTTGCTGTATCAGATGTTTCTGAGCTTCCGCAAGCCGCGGCCGTGAAAGCCAAAAGCAAAATCATGAAAGCGAATGCCAATTTCTTCATCTATTGTTCCTCCTGTTCAATTGATAACTATTATCAATTGGAATTATAGAGAATGAACAAAGATAAGACCATGGACAATTTCCGGTATTACCATGGACGATCTTCGGAAAAAAAGGAAATGCTTTGTTCAATCATCCGCTGATGCCCGCTTGGAGAATATTCAATCCACGGGTCAGATGAAACGGGAAACACACGTTTATTGCTGACGGCTCTAAGGTTCTGCCATATTTCAGACTGCTGAATGCGCTGAAAATAGCGAAGCGTTTCCGGTTCTTTGCAAGTGAAAAGCATGATGCAGTCAGCCTGGCAATCCGCCAGCATTTCCAATGAAATCTTTTCGTCGGGAGCAAAAGATTCCGGTTTTGCGGAGGTAAAGTCCAGATCACCGAAGAAGACATCCTCAATGCTGTTGTTATGGGCGATATACATATTTTCTTTATATACACGGACAAATAAGAAACGCTGATGCCGCACGTGTTCAAGAGCGTCTTTTGCTGAGTGTGCGAGATTTTGATAGGCTTCAAGCCAGTGCCGGGCTTCCTGTTCTTCATTCAAGTATGCAGCTGCGTGAAGAAACTGGTCTTTCCAATTGTCTTGAGTCGGAATGTAGAAAACTTCGGTGATATCATTCAGACGCTGTTTTTCTTCTTCACTGACAGAATCCAGACTGAAAATGATGTCCGGCGCAGCTTGAGACAGCGTATGCAGGTTTTCTTCCCAATTTGCGTTATAGCGGTAAGCGCTGAGGTGCACGGGAATGTCTGAAGAGAATTGTTTATAGTAATAGGCCGTCCATTTCGGATGAAGCGTTGCAGCGTAAGGCACGTGATGCAGAGGAATCAAATGTCCCATCATTTCTTTCCCGTACGCGGCCATTTTTGTGCGCCTTTTTTTCATATAGCTTGTAGGTGAGCTGCCCGTACGTTTTTTAAAGATGCGGCTGAAATAAAATTCGTCTTGGTAGCCGATTTGATGAGCGATTTCCCGCAGTTTGCAGCTGGCCTTGGCCATCAGTTTTTTCGCATTGGTTATGCGGATGTCTGTGATATATTCTGTTACGCTTTGTCCATATAGTTTTTTAAAGGTTTCACTGTAATGCTTAGGACTGATTCCCGCCATTTGAGCAAGCTGGGTGAGTGTGATTTTTGTGTCGGATTGTGCATGTATGAATTGTTTTGTCTGTTCGATCGCCGCTTTCGTATTGTTTTGATGGCACACTTTTGCGGCATAAAGGTCGTACATCAGCTGCTGAAAGTCGGCTGTTGATTTCATTTTCTGCAATTCATCCGCCGATCGCGCGTTTTCGGAAAGTGACTGAAGCCGGCTTGTCAAGTGTTCAACCGTTTGCAAATTCATTTGCTGAAGTCCGCGGAAGATGTCTCCCCCGTTATCCGGAAGCATCGCTTTATCATCTGATGAATATGAGAAAATACGGAGTCTGACGATATACAAATGGATGCCGTCTGACGATGCAGGGTCAATATTGAATGTCTCATCACAAGGACAGATGTAGAGCGTCTCCTTCTGCAGCGGGAAGCTGTCTGTTCCGATATCAATTTGTCCCTCGCCTGTCACATGAAAGATCAGTACCGGGGAATCAGTGAGCTGATGCTCTGACAAAAGGTCTGCTGTTTTTTTTACGGAGATGATATCAATTGGGTGAAAGAATAATGTGTTTTTCATGAGAAACCACCTTTTAGGAAACATTCATTTAAATGATAACTGTTATCATTTGAATTGTACCAAATAAATGAATGTTTTCCTATAAAAAGCGGAAATGTGAAATGCGTCAAAATGTTACACGTGTAACACGAATGTTGTCAGTATATGAGGTATTGCTTTCTTACAAGTTTGAATTGGTCAAGCCGGCGTTGATAGGTGCTGGTGATGTCTTGAATGGAAGCGCCTTGTTCTATTTTTTTGCGTACCCAGCCGTTGCCGATCAGCTTGTCAAAAGCTCCTGTCGGCAGAAATGAGAAGTCATTCGGATATAAGTCATGCATGGTTTTCAGAATGGAGAGCCCTGTTTTTGCCGCTTCAAAGGTGTTTCTGTTCGTTACGTAGACTTGTACGCCGTGGCATAGCTTGCCCTGGTGCTTGGAGAAGCTGGGGATAAATGAAGCGGCTCTGAAGGTGACGCCCGGAAGCTTGAGACTGTTAAGGCGTTCTTCGAGCTCGGTGCTTTTCATATAAGGTGCGCCGATAAGTTCAAACGGCTTTGTCGTGCCCCTTCCTTCAGATACGTTCGTGCCTTCGATTAGTCCTGTCGCCGAATAAGCGAATATGCTGTCCGGGGTCGGGATGTTAGGCGAAGGGAGGACGAACGGCAGACCGGTATCTTCAATGGTCATCGTCCGCTTCCAACGCTTCATCTTTACGACGGTGAGATCGGCGCCAATATGAAACTCTTTATTGAATAGGAGAGCAAGCTCGCCGATGGTCATGCCGTGTTTCAGCGGGATTGGATACAGTCCGACAAATGAAGCGTAGTCAGGCTCAAGAACCGGGCCGTCCGGATGTCGTCCGCCTTGCGGATTCGGCCGGTCCAAGACATAAAAAGGAATGCCTTTTTCTTTGGCCGCCTCCATGGCATAGGCCATTGTATAAATGTAGGTGTAGTATCGCATTCCGACATCCTGGATATCGAAAATCAGCACATCGGTATCTTTCAGCATGTCAGGCGTCGGTTTTCTCGTTTCTCCGTACAGGCTGTAGACGGGAAGCCCTGTTTTTTCATCTATATAGGATGTGACTTTGTCTCCGGCCTGAGCGTCGCCGCGAACACCGTGCTCGGGTCCGAATAATGCCGTCAAATGCATGTCTTGTGCCTCATAAAGCACGTCAACGCTGCTTTTTAATGTTGAGTTCACACCGGTCGGATTAGTGATCAGTCCGATTCTTTTTCCCTTCAGTTCTTGTTTATAATCTTTCAGCAGGCGGTCAATGCCTGTCTGGATGGTTGGTTTTTTGGCAGTGTGTGTGTTACTGTCAGAAGCCGCCGAGACTGCCGTCATAGCACTGATGACGACAAGTCCGGCGAGAAGTGCAGCCGTATGTGTTTTCATGATCAGCCCTCCTGTTTAAAGCGGTTTTCCGGTCTTCAGATTGATCCCGAAACCATATGGATACAGTGTCGTCCCCGGATGGGTGACGGAAGGAATAGCAGCGGGCAGCCTGCCTTTCGGTTTTGTCTGCCCGAATATCGCTTCAATGCCTGCCGGAATGTTTGGCTGGAGAAATTGTCCGTCTGCATATCCTTTAAACCCGTAGACTGCGATAAGGGCATCAGCTTCTTCAAAATTCGCGGCGTCGTAAGGATTCCGAAGACTCATCAGCACAAAGGGTTTTTGGTTCGACTGCGCAGCCTTCATGACGGCCCGCGGAAACGCGGTCGTCCATTTGCCGGGATCTGTGACGGAATCGTCAATGACACCGTCGTTTACGACAGGATCATTTTTTACGACATATGAGCCTGTAATGACGTAATCAGCGTCTGATACCAGCTTTTTGTGCTCATCATGAAAAGTGCGCTCGGCGAAGTTCATTTTACTGATGGTTACCGGCCGGATTTTTTTCTTCTTGATGAGCTGCCGAATGGTTTGTTCCATTGACGCTGTTTGATCTTCATAAGGAGCGGCAAGGAGAACGCGGCTGTTCTTTTTCGGTTTGAATGGGAGCGTGCTGTTTTTGTTTTGTAAGACGGTGACGGATCTTTCCGCGATTTGTTTTTCAGCCTTCAGATGGTTTTTGCTGCCGACGGTTTTATGCGCTTTTGCAATCTTCTTTTTCAGACTTGTTTCTTTCGGAGCGGGATATATCCCTCGTTTTATTTTCAAGGAAATGATGCGCTCCACCGATTTGTTGATTTGCTGAAGAGGAATATCCCCTTTTTGAACCGCCTTTTTTAAAGCGGAATGAACTTGGGCAAAGCGGTTTTCTGTTTGCAGCGATGTCACTTGGGCCGGCATCAGGGCGATGTCGACTCCTGCTTTTATTGCCATGACGACCGCCTCTTCCTGGCCGAAATGATCGGCAATGGCTTTCATGTTTAATGCATCCGTCACAATGACGCCGTTAAACCCCATTTCCTCACGGAGAAGATGAGTCATCACTTTTTTCGAGAGTGTGGCAGGTACAAGAATGTCTGAACCGTCCAGCTTGCTTTTATAGGTTGTATCATCAAAAGCGGGAAATTGCACATGGGCTGTCATGATCATATCGGCCCCGGCCTGAATGGCCTGACGGAACGGATACAGTTCGATCTGCCTCAGCCTTTCTTGACCGTGGGTGACAAGCGGAAGGCCGTAGTGGCTATCGACATCCGTGTCGCCGTGTCCCGGGAAATGTTTGACGGCGGAAGCGACATCCTGTTTTTGCTGAGCCTTCATTGAGGCAAGGCCGAGTGTTGCTGTCAGATCACGGTCTGAACTGAATGACCTGACGCCGATGACCGGATTTCCGGGATTATTATTGATATCGAGAACGGGAGCGAAATTCGTATTAATGCCGAGTGCTTTCAATTCTTTCCCGATAATGGCGCCGGTTTGGGACGCGTATGCTGTTTTTCTTGCAGCCCCGAGTGCCATATTGCCTGGGAAATGAGTGCCCTCACCAAGTCTTGTTACGATGCCGCCTTCTTGATCAATGCTTAATAATAGCGGAATGTCAGGGCTTGCTTTTTGAAAGGCATCTGTCAGGCGGACCGTTTGTTCAGTGTTTTTTACATTTTCTGCAAATAAGATGACACCGCCGAACCGGTACTTTTGAATAAGCCCTGCGACTTCGTCATTCATTTGAGTAAGAGCCTCAGGTGATGACTGCCCCTTTTTTTGCCAATTTCGAAAGTCAGGCATGAGCATCTGCCCTAATTTCTCATCTAATGTCATGCGGGATACCGTTTGTTCCGCCTGTGACGGAATATCCGGTTTTGTCGATGCATGATGCGTGCCGAAAACAATAAACAACAGTAATACAGCTGAGATGACAAGTTTCATAATGGCGCCCTCCTGCCGTCATAGTTTGGACAAAAGACATAGGTTGTCATTCAATGGCTTCGTAAATCGCTTTTACGACGCTGCCGTAGCTTCCGGTCGGGAAAAGATCCCCTTCAAAAACATTCGGATTTTCACCGGGGCTGACGACGGGGGAATGCTTTTTGTTGGTCAAAAGCGCGATCCCGAGATGATAAGCGGGGTCAATGATCGTGACGGTGCCGGTCCATCCGGTATGGCCGTAAGCCTGCCTGCTTGCATAAGGGCCGAACATCCACTCCATATCAGGGCTGCCGTTTTTCCGCCAGCCGAGAGCGAAAGTCGGGTCAGAGGATGACGCCGTTGTGAACAGATCGGCCGTTTGCTGAGTGAAGAGAGAAACATGTTTGTAACTGCCGCCGTTCAGCATGACTTGAAGAAGAACGGCCATGTCATCAGCTCTTGAAAACAGTCCTGCATGGCCGGACACCCCTCCCATTGAGTAAAATGCTTTTTCGTCATGAACCTCTCCTTGCAGCGTATACGTCCTGATATGAGGAAAATGGATAACCCCGTCACGCGTGTTGCCTAAACGTTCAGTAGCTGCGAATGCTTTTTCTTTGAAGCCTTTTTGCAGCGGGTTAAACAGTGTGTGCGTCAGTTTCAGCGGTTTGTACAGTTCTTGTTCCGCATAGGCATCAAGGGTTTTTCCGGTTATGTTTTCAATAATGCAGCCGAGCAGCATGTAACCGATATCGCTGTATACGTGTTTTGTGCCCGGTTTGTATTCAAGCGGGATCTGGGTGAGAAAACGGATCGTTTTGTCCCGTTCTTGTGAATAAAAAGGGCCTGCGGTGTCCGGCTTATAAAAATAAAAGCTTGCCGGCAGACCGGATTGATGCTGCAGCACATCAATGACGCGTATGCGGTCTTTTCCTTGTATCGGATCGCTTTTCCTGTCTTTGAAATCGGGAAGGTAAGCCGAAACTTTTTGATACACATCCAGCTTTCCCTGGCTGACGAGGCGCTGTAATGCAAAATTCGCCGCATACATTTTTGTGTTGGAAGCTAAATCAAACATAGTTGACGTTTTCATTTTTTTCGGACGGGATAAAAGACTGTTTCCATCATATTTTTTGCTGTAGCCGTATGCTTTCTTTTTGATCACCCGTCCGTCCTTTACGACGACGAGGACGGCTCCCGGGAATCCTGATGCGATGTCTTTTTCAATCATTTGATCAACCTTTCTGAGCTTTGCTGTGTCGTATAATTTGGGTTGGGCTCCGGCTTTGTGCTGCGGCAGAAAAGAGAGGCTGATGACCATGGTGAGTACGGCGGCTGCCAGTGTTTTCATATTCTGTTCCCTCCCGGCTTATTCAAATTCAGCAGCCATGTCATCCTTAAACCCGAAAGCATAGGTGAAGACAAAGCCCGCCGCGTAAGAGATGAAGAGACCGATGATATATAAAACGATTTGAGCCGGCTGTACGAGAAATGAGAGCGGAAGGCCGGAGACACCGATTGAAAAAGTCGCAACTTGAAAATGGGCTTGAAAGGCGCCGCCGATACCCGCCCCTAAACACGCTGTTAAAAACGGCCGGCCGAGCGGAAGTGTGACGCCGAAGATGAGCGGCTCCCCGATTCCGAGCAGACCGGATGGAAGTCCGCCGCCGATCGCTCTTTTCAATGAGGCTTTTTTTGTTTTCATAAAGATGGCGAAGGCCGCGCCTACTTGACCTGCGCCTCCCATTGCGAGAATCGGCAGAAGCGGGTCATCCCCGATGGATCGGATGAGTTCCAAATGCACGGGAGTCAAGCCTTGATGCAGGCCGGTGATGACAAGCGGCAGGAAGGCGCCTCCTAATACAAATCCCGACAGCACTCCCCCGATATTCAGCAGCGACAATAAACCTGATGTAATCAAATCAGAAATAAAACCGCCTGCAGGGATGAAGATGACATATGTCACCAGTCCTGTGATGAGCAAAGACAAAGTAGGCGTGACGATAATGTCGATGGATTGATGGACGTATTTTCTGATAAACCGTTCCGTATAAGCGATAAAAATCGCAGCGAAAAGAACGCCGATTAAACCTCCCCTGCCCGGGAGCAGATTCTCTCCGAACAAACTGATATTGGCGATCTCCGGGTTTAAGATCAATATGCCTGCAATGCCGCCCATCGCGGGTGTTCCGCCGAATTCCTTCGCCGCATTGATGCCGACAAGGACGCCGAGGTAAGCGAATAAGCCTGAACCGATAACCGTTAAAATAAGTGCGATTTGAGATTCTTTCGGGAGCCAGCCGGCCTGAATGACGGCTTTCGTCATGCCGGTGATTAAACCTGATGCAATGAGTGCGGGAATAAGAGGAATGAAGATGCTTGATATTTTTCTCAAAAGCAGTTTGATGGGTGTTGTATTTTTTCTGTTAAGATCGGCTTTTTTCCGTGAGGCGGCTTCTTTTAAATCAATGTTTTTTCCGGGTGACACCAGTTTTGCGAAAGCGTCGGCGACATGATTGACGACACCCGTGCCGAGAATGATCTGCAGTGTTTCGGCTTCGACGACGCCTATTACTCCGTCAAGACGTTTCAGCGCTTCAATATCCGTTTTGTCCTGATCTAAAGGCGTAATTCTCAGGCGTGTCATACAGTGGGTAAAGCCCGAAATATTCGATGAACCGCCGCAGTTGTCCAGAATATCTTTGGCCAGCGACTGATAAAATGCCTCTTTGCTCATGAAGACCCTCCTCTTTCCGTACCATTTTTCCCGCGGAGCTGTGCCTGAAACGCATCCTGAAAGCGCCTGCGCCGATCATGAAAACGGCGCGGCTGGTAAAAGGCACATGATGATCAGTAACGGAGCCAAAAGAATGATCAGCGATTTTTTTCGCTTGAAACATGCTGTTCTATGGCTTTGTCAATGAAGCCTTCCGATTCTTCGAGCAGTGCTTTCGCGTGTGTTTCGTCCGAATTCGTCTTCAGCATGACGATTGCCGTTTTGACATGGCTGCCTGCGGCCTCAAGGGTCTCTTTTGCTTTATCGTACGGAACGCCCGTAATGCTTTGGATAATGCCGATTGCCCGTTCTTTCAATTTTTCGTTGCTGACATGAACGTCCACCATTAAATTTTCGTACACTTTGCCGCTTTTGATCATCACGGCCGTGGAAATCATGTTCAGAATCATTTTATGTGCTGTTGCGGCTTTCATTCGTGTTGACCCTGTAATCACTTCGGGGCCGACGACGACTTCAATGCTGTGATCGGCAAAGGTGCTGATCAATGAGTGCTTATTGCATGTGAGCGCGACGGTTTTGGCGCCGATTGTTTTTGCGTATTTCAGCACACCGGCCGCATACGGTGTGCGCCCGCTTGCGGCGATGGCGATCACGGTGTCTTCAGCGGTAAGGCCGATCGTTTTGAGATCGAGAGCGCCGGTTTCCTCGCTGTCTTCTATACCTTCAGCCGCTTGCAAAAAGGCGTCTGCCCCTCCGGCCATCAGACCGATGACGGTGCCGGGACTTACGCTGTATGTAGGCGGGCATTCAACCGCATCAAGTACACCAAGCCTGCCGCTTGTGCCCGCTCCCGCATAAATCAGCCTGCCGTTTCGCCGCAAAGACTGATGGGCAAATTGAACGGCAATTTCAATATCAGGCAGCACCTGCTGAACGGCGTCCGCCACTTTGAAGTCCTCTTGGTTAATGATGCGGAGGATTTCCAACGTGTCTGCTTGATGGATTGAAGCGGTCTGCGGATTTCTTGTTTCTGTGGTCAATCTGTGAATGTTAAGCCGGTCTGTCATGAATGTACCCTCCCAAGTCGTTATTACTTGAAGTATATGGGCTTCTGAATATATGTTTCAAGAAAAAAATCAAACGCTTTCACAAAAAAAGATGCAGAATGTGCTGTTCGCCGATGGGGCCGATCCTGCGACGCCCTTTATCAATAAAACCGGAAGACTGGTAAAGGTTCTTTGCGCGATGATTGCGATGGTTCACTGCAAGCACGATTTCGTCACACCAAGGAAAATAATTTGCGGCAAAAGCGGGAAGCTGCAGCATCGCTTGTTTGGCATAACCTTTTCCTTGCTGCCGCGCATCTATGGACAGTGCGCTCAGTAAAATGGCAGACACGCTGTTCGAATATGGAGCTATGGTTTCCTTTGAGGTATGTAAAATGAAAAAACCGACGGGGGTGTCTTCTTTTAAAACGACTGTAGGATAGCGCTCCCGGATGACAAGAGCCTGCGGCAGTACATCCTTCGGGAGCGCTGTGAACATTTTATCTTCTTCACTGAGTACAAACCCATTCAGGCCGTCTGCATGTTCCGGTTTATAAAAGGATAGGGCTGCAACCATGATATCTACTCTCCTTTTTATAGTTGATCCAGTTCATTTTCTGATAACACGCGGCAGCCTGCCCGTTTTAATAGAGCGGAAGTGATGCCGTCCCCGATTATCTTTTTCCCGGAGAAAGTGCCGTCATAGATGAAGCTGCTGCCGCAGGACGGACTGTTTTCTTTAAGGATGATCGTTGCGGCGCCTATTTCTTTTGCGTATGCTAACGTTTTTTCCGCGCCGTCTATATATAAAGATGTAACGTCTTCACCTGATGCTGTTACGATTCTTGCTGTTCCATTCAGCACGTCTTCGCCCGTGCCGCCGAGGATTTCCGCCGGTTCGCGGGGAGTGGTGAAGCCGCCCAAAAGTTCGGGGCAGACCATAACAGCTTTCTTTTCCTCTACGAGTCTGCGGATTTTTTCCGAAGCGGCGTGAGAGCCGTTATACCTGCATTCGATACCGCCGAGACAAGAGCTGACTAAGATCATCTGTGTCCATTCCCTTCAATATTTTGATACTTTCATCTTAAATGAAATAAGAGAGAAGGGATGAGTTTTTCAGTTAAAAAACGGGTAAAAAAGTTTGAAAATAAAAAAAATAAATTTTCTCTTTACAAAAGGGGTATAACCTGTATATAATAACTTTTGTCAGCTCGACGCGGACACAACGGCCCGTTGGTCAAGCGGTTAAGACACCGCCCTTTCACGGCGGTAACACGGGTTCGAATCCCGTACGGGTCATATGGAGGATTAGCTCAGCTGGGAGAGCATCTGCCTTACAAGCAGAGGGTCGGCGGTTCGAGCCCGTCATCCTCCACCATATTTGCCGGCCTAGCTCAATTGGTAGAGCAACTGACTTGTAATCAGTAGGTTGGGGGTTCAAGTCCTCTGGCCGGCACTGTTTTTCAACAAAATACGGAGGGGTAGCGAAGTGGCTAAACGCGGCGGACTGTAAATCCGCTCCCTCAGGGTTCGGCAGTTCGAATCTGCCCCCCTCCACCATTTTTGGGCTATAGCCAAGCGGTAAGGCAACGGACTTTGACTCCGTCATGCGTTGGTTCGAATCCAGCTAGCCCAGTCTCAGACACCTTTTGCATAAGGTGTCTTTTTTTATTTGTATTTCGTCTCGAATTTTGATTGTTCATCAGATATACTATTTTTAAGCTGCTGTTAAGGCAGTATATTCTGTATTTTCCATCTACACCCTGCCTGAAATTTGGTAAAATAAATGTAATAAAAAAATGAAACCTTTTAAAACAATCAACGTATAGATACAGACCGGTGAAGGGCAGAGGTAAGATAAAACATGGAAAACCTGATTAAAAAAAGAATCAAGCAAGTCAAAAAAGGCGATCAAAATGCGTTTGCGGAAATCGTTGACCTTTATAAAGATAAGATTTACCAGCTTTGCTACCGCATGCTCGGCAATGTCCACGAAGCAGAAGATATTGCGCAGGAAGCTTTCATCAGAGCGTATGTCAATATCGACAGTTTCGACATCAACAGAAAGTTTTCAACGTGGCTTTACAGAATTGCGACCAACCTGACCATTGACCGCATCCGCAAGAAAAAGCCTGATTATTATCTGGACGCAGAAGTGGCGGGCGCAGAGGGGCTGACGATGTATTCGCAGATCGCCGCGGACGGGGTTCTCCCTGAAGACGCCGTGTTGTCATTGGAGCTGTCGGACACAATTCAGAAAAAGATTTTAAAGCTGCCTGACAAGTACAGAACAGTTATTGTATTAAAGTATATTGATGAACTCTCTTTAATTGAAATCGGGGAGATTCTGAATATCCCTGTCGGCACCGTCAAGACAAGGATACACAGAGGCAGAGAGGCTCTTAGAAAACAATTAAGGGATCTTTAAGTGGGGTGATGAAATGAGCTGTCCTGAACAGATCGTGCAGCTTATGCATAAGCATCTTGATGGAGATATTCTTCCTGAAGATGAAGACGTATTAAAACAACATTTGCGGTCATGCGGGAATTGCAAACGGCATTTTCATGAAATGGAGAAATCCGTAGCGCTCGTCCGGAGCACATCGCATGTCACAGCCCCTGCTGATTTTACTGCCAAAGTTATGGCGAATCTTCCAAAAGAGAAAAAACGCGCTTCTGTAAAACGATGGATCAAAACTCATCCGATAATTGCAGCCGCGGCGGTTTTTGTGATTTTAATGGGCGGCGGTTTTTTCAACAGCTGGCATAACGACCACAATTTCAGTGTGTCAAAGCAGCCGAACCTTGTCGTGCAGAATCACACGGTCACCGTCCCTGAAGGCGAGACCGTAAAGGGCGATGTCACAGTAAAAAACGGCAAGCTGGTCATTAAAGGGAAAGTCGACGGCAACGTGACCGTGGTTAACGGAGAAAAATACATGGCCTCAGCCGGACAAGTCACCGGGCAGATTGAAGAAATTAACGAATTGTTTGACTGGGTCTGGTACGAACTGAAAACAGCGGGTCAGGGCGTCGTGAGTGCTTTAGACTCCGATTAAAGATGAGTAAAGCGTATAATCGCTTTACTCTTTTTTTACGCGGCGCCGCGCTGGCTGATTTCACTTGATAAATCAAAATGTGGTATAATGAGCACGCTATATGATGTACATATTGCTCATGCAGCACAATTCATAACAAAAAACGAAATGACTGAATTCTTGGAGGACGAGGAAATGGCTTTTGAGGACATCCCATTTTTGCAATACCTCGGCAATGCCGTTGATATTCTCCTTGTTTGGTATGTGATATATAAATTAATCATGGTCATACGCGGAACGAAGGCGGTTCAGCTTTTAAAAGGAATCGTCGTCATCGTGTTGGTCCGGATGGCCAGTTCATATTTGGGACTCAGTACGCTTCAGTGGCTGATGGACCAAGCGATAACATGGGGATTTTTAGCGATCATTATTATATTCCAGCCTGAGCTGAGACGGGCGCTTGAACAGCTCGGACGGGGCCGGTTCTTTTCAAGGAGCGGCACCCCCGTAGAGGAAGCGCAGCATAAGACAATTGAAGCGATTACAAAATCAATCAGCTACATGGCGAAACGCCGCATCGGCGCCCTCATCGCCATTGAGCGCGATACGGGAATGGGCGATTATATTGAGACGGGCATCCCGCTTAATGCGCAGGTCAGCTCGGAGCTTTTGATTAATATCTTCATTCCGAATACGCCGCTGCACGATGGAGCGGTCATTATGAAAAATAACGAGATCGCGGCGGCTGCCTGTTATCTGCCGCTTTCTGAAAGCCCGTTTATTTCAAAGGAGCTGGGGACGCGGCACAGAGCTGCTGTCGGCATCAGTGAAGTGACGGACAGCTTAACCATTATCGTATCTGAAGAGACGGGCGCCATCAGCGTGGCCAAAAACGGAGACCTTCACAGAGAATTGACGGAAGAAGCACTGAAAGAAATGCTTGAAGCCGAGTTTAAGAAAAACGCCAGAGATACTTCTTCTAACCGCTGGTACTGGAGGGGCAAGAAAAATGGATAAATTCTTAAACAACCGCTGGGCTGTAAAGATCATTGCATTGCTCTTTGCGCTCCTGCTTTATGTTGCGGTTAACAACAACCAGGCGCCGACTCCGAAAAAGCCGGGGGAATCCTTTTTTCCGACATCAACGACTGACGAGGCTACGCTTACTGATATTCCTGTAAAAGCATACTATGATGAAGCGAATTACGTGGTCACCGGCGTGCCTCAGACCGTAAATGTCACGATTAAAGGATCGACAAGCGCGGTGAAAAAGGCGAGACAGACGAAGAATTTTGAGATATACGCCGATATGAATAAGCTGAAGACCGGGACTCATAAGGTCGAATTGAAGGCGAAAAATGTATCGGACGGACTGACGATATCCATTAACCCGTCAGTCACGACGGTTACGATTCAGGAAAAAACGGCTGAGAGTTTTCCGGTTGAGGTTGAATACTACAATAAAAGCAAAATGAAAAAGGGGTATACGCCCCAGCAGCCGATTATCAGCCCGAAAAATGTACAGATTACGGGTTCGAAAAATGTAATTGACAACATTTCGCTTGTCAAAGCATCCGTGAACCTTGAAAATGCAAATGAAACCATTGATAAGGAAGTGAAGGTGACCGTCTATGACAAAGACGGCAACGCACTTCCTGTTGATGTTGAACCGTCAGTCATTAAAGTGACGGTTCCCGTGGCCAGTCCGAGCAAAAAGCTCCCTTTCAAAATCGTAAGGAAGGGAAGTCTTCCTGACGGGGTGAGCATTGCAAGCATTGACTCGAACCCGAGTGAGGTGACGGTTTACGGCCCGCAGGACGTGCTGGATTCACTTGAGTTTATCGACGGCGTATCTCTTGATTTAGGCAAAATTGATAAAGATACGGATATAGATGCCGACATTCCGCTTCCTAAGGGTGTGACAAAGGTGTCGCCGGGGAAAATTACGCTTCATGTTAAGGTGGACAGTGAAGACAAAAAGGATTTTGACAATGTCGCAATTAAGACGGTCGGATTGGGAGGCTCGCAGCAGATTGAGTTTCTCGACCCTGAATCGCGGGCGATAAATATTACGGCCAAAGGCTCTCCGGCCAACATTAAGGCGCTGAAAAAGTCGGACATTGAACTGTACGCCAATGTCTCAGACTTAGATGACGGAGAGCATTCTGTAAAGCTTGCAGTAAACGGACCGCAAAACATCACATGGTCCCTGTCCAAAGACACGGCTAAAATCAAGCTGACTTCTAAGAAAAACACAAGTTCAAATAAAAATAACGGCAGCTCTGCCGATTCCGGCAATAAGGACGGAACAAGCGGAGACGCAGATAAAGACAAGAACAAGAACCGGGAAGAAGACACTGACAGCGATCAGAATAAAAGTCAGAACCAGGATCAAAATCAAGACCAGGATGAAGGCGGATCAAGCGCTGATTCATCTTCAACAGAATGAAAAAGGAGCGATACAAAATGGGCAAGTATTTTGGAACAGATGGTGTAAGAGGTGTTGCCAACAGCGAGCTTACGCCAGAGCTGGCCTTTAAAGTGGGGCGTTTTGGCGGTTATGTCCTGACCAAAGATAAACAGCGCCCGAAAGTGCTGATCGGCCGTGATACACGCATCTCCGGACATATGCTGGAGGGAGCCCTTGTCGCTGGACTTTTATCGATCGGAGCTGAAGTGATGCGCCTCGGCGTCATTTCTACACCGGGGGTATCCTATTTAACGAAAGCCATGGATGCTGAGGCGGGCGTCATGATTTCCGCTTCTCACAATCCCGTACAGGATAACGGAATTAAATTTTTCGGAGGAGACGGCTTTAAGCTTTCCGATGAGCAGGAGGCCGAGATTGAACGTCTCATGGATGAACCGGAAGATAAGCTGCCAAGACCGACAGGCGCGGACCTCGGGCTTGTGAACGATTATTTCGAAGGCGTTCAAAAATATCTGCAGTTTTTAAAGCAGACGGCAGACGAAGATTTCACGGGCATTCATGTAGCGCTTGACTGCGCCCATGGTGCGACATCTTCCATTGCGACGCACCTTTTTGCCGATCTTGATGCTGACGTGTCTACAATGGGAACGTCTCCGAACGGATTAAATATTAATGACGGCGTCGGTTCTACACATCCGGAAGCGCTGAGTGCTTTCGTCAAAGAAAAAAACGCCGACATCGGCCTTGCATTTGACGGCGACGGCGACCGCCTCATTGCCGTGGATGAAAAAGGAAACATTGTCGACGGCGATCAGATCATGTACATATGCGCGAAGTATTTGAAATCAGAGGGCCGTCTCAAAGATGATACCGTCGTATCAACCGTGATGAGCAATCTCGGTTTCTACAAAGCGCTTGAAAAAGAAGAAATCAAAAGCGTTCAAACGGCAGTCGGAGACCGCTATGTTGTAGAAGCGATGAAAAAAGACGGCTATAATGTGGGCGGCGAGCAGTCAGGGCACCTTATTTTCCTTGATTACAACACTACCGGTGACGGTCTCTTGTCCGCGATCATGCTTGTGAATACGCTGAAGGCGTCCGGCAAAACCCTTTCAGAGCTTGCGGCTGAAATGAAAAAATTCCCGCAGCTTTTAGTAAATGTGAAAGTGACGGATAAATATAAGGTGGAAGAAAACGCTAAGGTGAAGGCCGTTATTTCTGAAGTGGAAAAAGAAATGAACGGAGACGGCCGGATATTAGTGCGTCCGTCAGGCACTGAGCCGCTCGTCCGCGTGATGGCTGAAGCGAGAACAAAAGAGCTTTGTGACGAATATGTCACAAAAATCGTAGATGTCGTGCGGACAGAAATGGGAGCGGAGTAGCGAAGTTTATAAACAGAGAGCGAACAAGACAAGTGCGATCAGCATAATATGATAGTAAACATGATGCCGGGGCGGCAAAAAATAATTGACCGTCCTTGGCACATGCTGTAAAATCAAGCTTGTTCGGCCTTTGTTTTTCACTTGCAGGGAAGGCGGAATTGTTTGCATCTTTTATAATTACAGCGCCCGAACTAAGCGCCCGAAAAACGGCTTAGTTGACGAGGATGGAGGTTATCGAATTTTCGGCGGATGCCTCCCGGCTGATTCATTTAGATCACAGCCGTAAGGATTTCTTCAAACCGGAGGGGCGACTCTCCGAACAAAGGGAAATCACATGATCTTCCAAAAAAACATGTGGGAGGGGACGATTGAAAGTCCCCTTGTAATTCGGCTTTCTTCGTCTCCTTTTACACCTTTAGGAGGAAGAAAAAATGTGTGGAATTGTAGGTTATATCGGTCAGCTTGATGCGAAAGAGATTTTGTTAAAAGGATTAGAGAAGCTTGAGTACCGCGGCTATGACTCTGCCGGTATCGCTGTGGCGAACGAGCAGGGCGTGCATGTGTACAAAGAGAAAGGCCGCATCGCCGACCTTCGTGAAGTGGTGGATCCCGCGGTTGAATCTAAAGCGGGAATCGGCCATACACGCTGGGCGACTCACGGCGAACCAAGCTTCCTGAACGCTCACCCGCATCAAAGCGCACTCGGCCGCTTTACACTTGTTCACAACGGTGTGATCGAGAACTATGTTCAGCTGAAGCGCGAATATCTTGAACACGTTGAACTGAAAAGCGACACGGACACTGAAGTAATCGTTCAAATGATCGAGCAATTTGTGGCGGGAGGTCTTAATACAGAAGAAGCGTTCCGAAAAACACTCACTCTGTTAAAAGGCTCTTACGCGATCGCATTATTTGACGGCGAAAACACAGACACCATTTTCGTTGCAAAAAACAAAAGCCCTCTGTTAATCGGTCTTGGAGATACGTTTAACGTCGTGGCATCTGACGCGATGGCTATGCTTCAGGTAACGAATGAATACGTTGAGCTTTTGGATAAAGAAATGGTGATCGTGACAAAAGACGAAACCGTGATTAAAAACCTTGACGGTGAAGTCATGACACGTGCGTCTTATATCGCTGAGCTTGACGCCAGTGATATCGAAAAAGGCACATACCCTCACTACATGTTAAAAGAAACGGATGAGCAGCCGCTTGTTATGCGCAAAATCATCCAAACGTATCAAGACGAAAATGGCAGACTGGCTGTGGCCGGCGATGTCGCTGACGCCGTGGCGGAAGCGGACCGCATTTATATCGTGGCTTGCGGAACGAGCTACCATGCCGGTCTTGTCGGGAAACAATATATTGAAATGTGGGCAAACGTCCCGGTTGAAGTGCATGTAGCGAGTGAATTCTCTTACAACATGCCGCTTCTGTCTAAGAAACCGCTCTTTATCTTCCTTTCTCAAAGCGGAGAAACAGCGGACAGCCGCGCCGTGCTTGTTCAAGTCAAAGCGCTGGGCCACAAAGCGCTGACAATTACAAACGTTCCGGGATCCACGCTTTCCCGTGAAGCGGATTACACATTGCTTCTGCATGCCGGTCCTGAGATCGCGGTTGCATCAACAAAAGCGTATACGGCTCAGATTGCCGTGCTTGCGATCCTTGCATCAGTTGCGGCAGAACGCAACGGCGTTGATATCGGTTTTGATTTAGTCAAAGAATTAGGTATCGCGGCAAATGCCATGGAAGCCCTCTGCGACCAGAAGGACGAAATGGAAATGATCGCGCGTGAGTACCTGACTGTTTCAAGAAACGCTTTCTTCATCGGCCGCGGCCTCGACTACTTCGTATGTGTCGAAGGCGCCCTGAAGCTGAAAGAGATTTCTTACATCCAGGCGGAAGGCTTCGCCGGCGGCGAGCTGAAGCACGGAACAATCGCCCTGATCGAAGAAGGAACTCCGGTCTTTGCACTGGCGACACAAGAACACGTCAACCTGAGCATCCGCGGAAACGTGAAGGAAGTCGCAGCCCGCGGCGCCAACACTTGCATCATCTCGCTGAAAGGCTTAGATGACGCAGACGACAGATTCATCCTGCCGGAAGTCAACCCTGCGCTTGCTCCGCTGGTTTCTGTTGTGCCATTGCAGCTGATCGCTTACTACGCGGCACTGCACCGCGGCTGTGACGTTGATAAACCGCGCAACCTTGCGAAGAGTGTGACTGTGGAGTAAAGTTGGAAAATTACTGATAATCACTGTAGGGAAACAATAAAGTTTCTTAAATATGGAAGTTTGATATCCGTTCGCTTATAATTTAAATAAGCGAACGGATTTTTTTTAGGGGGATATTAATGTCGAGCACTATAAAAATAAATCGTAGAAATTTAACTTTAAAAAAATCTTATAACGAACCCCGTTTTAACGGTAAGAGTGTCTTGGTTAGTGACCCTTGGGAATATGTAGAACTATGGCTTAAGAGAAAACTATAGTAGTAAGGATGCACTTTTTTATTGGCAACAAGCTAAACAGTTTTATGAAGCAACCCTATCTTTACCGTTAACCTCAGCCCCTTTAACCTCATATTACTGCTTCCTAAATGCAACTAAAACTTTACTATTAATACGAGAGGTTAAATTTTCAGATATGCATGGGGTTTCTGGTTATCGAAAAAAATCTAAGCTTGCTTTGAGTAATGAAATGATTATTTTAAAAACAGGTGGCATTATGCCGTCTTTATGTAAATGTTTTGAAGATGTTATACCACTAGGAGACTCTAAAGTTGAATATACATTAAAAGATTTATTGAGAAATCTTGTGTATATTCATCGTACATATTGCTTAACGTATACATCTGAGGGGAGTAAAGAGTTATTTATTCCCTTAGATGATGTATTCTTTGTTAAGAAAGATAAATCCAGTGAATGTTGGTTTAGTGCCGAAATAGATGAAAAATATGCAACTCAGCATACCCTAAACAAAATAGATAATTTTTTTGAAAGAGATGTCAATTTCAAAGATCAATTCATAGTTCGTTTTAAAGGTCGCTCTAAATGGAATGGTAATCAAACTGTTACTTCTGCTAAATTTATAAACTATCATAAAAAAGTTAGAAAGAATGTACAGTACATTGCTGGCGCATCTAGTAGGTGGTATATAAAGCGAACAAATACCAATGAAAGTATCCCTTTGAGTTCGTTACCAATTACTTTTGCGGCGATGCATAGATTGAGTGAATTATCTAGATATGAACCAATTACTTTATCAAAGCATTTAAATAGCCAACAAAATTGGTTGTTATCAGAATTTATAAAGAGTGCACCGTATCAATTTATTCATGAAATAGCTTCTGAAATTACAGGGGAAGAATTTTTAGTTCCACGTAGAGGAATCTAATGTTTTTTAAGGAGCGGTCTCATGCCAAAACGTCAAATTGGTTGGACAGACGTCTCTTTATATCAAAGAAGGCAGAGTGCAAGGTAAACTTGTTTTTCTATAAGTATGGGCTAACTGTTAAGGACGTACCATCCAACGGGCGTGTTTATCATACCATGGGATCACCATCTCTGTTGAGTCTTAGAACTTACCTTTATATCTAGAATCAGTAATATTTGCGAATGATAGATATTGTTGGAATTTAGTGGTTCAATTGGGAAGTGTAAGGAGTGAGTGTTTTGTTGAATTCTAAAATTGTAATTTTATATACAGAAGATACTTATCATACAGCTGAGAAAATACAATACAGATTAGAAATAGAAGGATTACAGGTTGTACTGAAAAATGATGACATCTTCAAAGATATTAATTATTACACTAATCCGAATGATTATGTAGTTTTATTGATACCTAGTTTAAAATATAGAGGTTATATATACAAAGAGAATATATTAAAAATGATAAATGAATTTAATTATCGAGATATTAATTTTATATCGGTTAATCTAGGCAAGAAAAAAGATCCTTTATTGAATAGAACTGTTAGCTTTAATCTATCTCAAGGTGAAAATAAAACTATAGATATGTTAGTGGCGTATTTAACAAATATTCAATTCCTTGATTTTGAAAAAATTACTCCTTGGACTTTTGAAGAATTAATTGTATCTTTATTAAAAAAAATGAGTTTTAATATTGAAGCTACAAATAGGAGAGTTGATGATTATGAAGTTGATATTATAGCCAATTCAACTAATAGGAATCAATTAATAGGGACTTTTAAAAATAAGTGGATAATCGAATGTAAATTTTATAAGCATTCTAGGATAGATGTTAATACAATAAAAAAATTCACATACTTAATCTCTGAAAAGTTTCCGAGCTATAGAGGAATCCTAATTACTAATGGGATAATTACATCTGCTGCTCAAGAAGCTTTAGAAATTATGAAAGCAAAAGAATCCGTAAGTATACATATAGTAGATGGTAGCAGACTTAAAGAGTTGATATTAAAATACCCTGAACTTGTAATGAAATATTTTACAACCGATGGGGAGGTTTAGCATATGAGTACAGTAGCTGACTTAGTGGCTCGTCTAAATGCTTGCCCACCAGGTAGAAGTCATTGGAGTGAATTTGAAAATATTTGTGTTGAGATATTATCCTATTTATTTGTTCCCCCATTAAGAGAGCCCTATATTCAATCTAGAACATATTCTGGGATTGACAGAAGAGATGCTGTATTTGCTAATAGGGAAGATCAAGGAGATAGTACTTGGGCTAAGATTAAAAGAGAATTAAATGCAAGAATGATTTTATTTGAATTTAAGAATTATGACTCAAGTGAAATTGGAAAAGAAGAAGTATTACAAACAAATAATTATCTTACAGCGCCTATGGGGAAATTAGCTATCATATGTTCTACTAAACTTCCCAATAGTGCAGCTCATATTAAACGGAATACTATTTATTCTGATGTTGGTACTGTAATGCTTTTTTTAACTAAAGATAAGCTTATTGAAATGTTATATATTAAAGAACGGGGAGAAAATCCTGCAGATTTAATAATGGATGAAATTGAGATGTTTTATTTGCAACATGAATAGATTTCAAAATTAAAAAACTTCTATATTATCTTTACACAACCACAGATGTATAATACAATCTTAAAATTTGATCCCTTTGGTGAGATAAACTAGAGGAGGTTTTTAGTATGAACATTTCTTTTTAATTAACCTGAAGTTTAATTTAACTAAATATTCTAATATCAATTGTCCGGAGAAAGACATATTTTATAATGGGGGCGCATTCCAGTTAATATTCATAACTGTAACAATTGTTAAATATTACCTATGTTCAAATAAACATTGTGAATGATCCTTCCATTCCTTTTGCATTTCAATTTAATCTATCCCCATTTAAGTCAGGTATAGACTAATTGTTGATTTTTTTCGCTTATAGTATCTAAATATTAAGACCTATTAAAACGTATATTAAACTTCCAAAAGTACACAGAGCTTTGCAAGTAGTCACAAGCATTCATATAAAAGCTCTTTTGTTTTTACTGTATTCCACGAGAAGTTGATTCCGTAATTTAAACTAGGTTGAAGATGCTTTAAAAATTAGTATCCTAATCTGAAAAACATCATTTAAGAAGAAAGGTAACCAAACCTAAAAAGTCCTGACAACAGTGATAGGAGTGGTATGATGTCAAACCTTTTAGAAGTCAGAAACCTCAGCAAATCTTTTGGTCATAAAGCTGTTTTAAAAGATGTCACATTCAATGTACCTGCCGGGTCCATTGTTTGTTTTATCGGTGATAACGGCGCAGGCAAATCAACAACATTTAAAACGATATTAGGGTTAATCTCTCAAGATAGAGGAAAAGTGAAAATCTTTGGTGAGGAGAATCTGGATAAACATATAAAGTTCAAAGAAGATATAGGGGTCGCATTTGATGCGATGAATCTGCCCGCACATCTTACGATAAAGCAGCTGAATCATGTATTTAAAAAACTATTCGGTGCTTGGGACCAAGACAATTTTTATCGGTTGGTTCAATCTTTCTCTTTACCTATGGACAAAAAAGTAAATACACTCTCACGCGGCATGTCAATGAAGTTATCCGTAGCTGTTGCTTTGTCGCATAACGCAAAATTATTAATCTTGGATGAAGCAACGGGAGGGCTTGATCCCTCTTCAAGAGATGATCTGTTAAATGAATTAAAAAGCTTTGTGAGTAAATGCAACGGCGGTATTTTACTTTCATCACATATTATGTCTGATGTTGAGAAGATAGCAAGCCATATCATTATTATGAAAGATGGCGAAATTTTATTAAATGAAGAGAAAGATAAGGTTCTTGCAAGCTATACTGTTATAGATGTTGATGAAGGTCAATTGGCTGAGCTCAACGAAGATATCGTTCTTGCAAAAAGGAACCATGGATCTTATTGGAGTGTGCTTGTATCGGATCGACAGAAATTGCCGAATGGCGTAACGGCCAAAACCATTTCAATAGAAGAAATCAGTGTCTTTTTAACGAGGAGTGAAAAACATGAGAGGTCTGTTATTGACTAACTATTACTTAGTTTATCGAAGTTTCTTTGCATACACGGGGTTGGCCATATTGATATCAGCAGTCATCTTTTATTTTGGAGACGCTTCAATGCATCGTTTTGTTGCTATGCTGATTATTTTGTTTGTCGTCATGCCCGCACTTGAGGTTATAAAGTATGAGAGTAAGTCTGGTTATGACAAGTATGTGCTGACTTTACCGGTCAGCAGAACAAATATTGTTCAAAGCCACTATGTCTTCTATCTTTTGGTTGTTGTGATCGGAGCTGTAATATCTTATGGCGTTTTCTTTGTATACAGCCTGGGTTCTGATGATCGAATTGACGGCATATTGAATATTGTCTCTTTTGGAACGTTCATCGTTCTCTTTGCAGGTGCAATCGTTTATCCTCTTCTCTACATGATAGGCCCGGAAAAGTCTGATGCTATTGTAATTGGAGGTGCAATGGGGGGACTTTTTGCTACCTTTGGATTGCAAAGTGTCGTTGGTTATGTAGCAGAACAATTATCGCCGTCATTTTTGCACATAAATCCTTCTTTATATGTCTCGATTATATATCTCATGATCGGCGTTATCTTATATCTCATTTCATTTTTCATAGCCGCAGCTATCTATCATAAAAAAGAATTTACAACAGGATAAGGCATGGAACGGGCTCATAAATTAACCTAAACCCAAGGAGAAAGCCGCCCGCATAATGGGCGGCTGTTCTTCTCATTAATACTGTGATGTCACATCATACTCATAATCAATCTTCAATTTTACATTTTTCATAGTCGATCTAGCTGTTGCAAGTGTGTTGTATTTAAAATTCCAGATGCTTGAGATTGAGAGGTTATCATCCAGTGTGATACCGTAATTTCCTTGAGTGGAGCTGTTTGCGAGTGCGCGGTGCCACACTTTATTTTCTTCAGGCATTATGCAGTGTCTTGTGTTTCCTTGACTTGGTATTTGAGTCGCGGTGGTGCTGATTCTTTTCACTATGGCGTCTTTTGGAATGCTTGTCTGTTTGGTTAAGTCGAGCCTGAGAACGGTTGAATCCGATCCGTTCGGACTGAGGCTTGTATTTCCTTTATTTTCAGCTGTGCCGCTGAATGCGAAGGTCTCGCTTCCGGCTTTGATGCGATCGTAAATGGAGAGTGTAAAGTATATATCGTCAGTGTATGAGCCGCGGGACACTTTCACGTAGAACGTCTCGTTATTTTCTTTCGCATCTGTAATGGCATAGATAAAAGGAAGCAGCGTATCAGGGTTTATCACTTCTGTGCCTTTACTGACCAGCACTTTATTTTTATTATAAATTTCAATGCTCATTCCCTTGTATTCACTTCTTGTTGAGCTCCTGACATAGAGTCTTTCTCCCTTATTGGCAGTGAAAGTGAAGTACGATTCTTTTTCCCCTTTCGGCAATACGGCTGTATCAATATTTTTATATTTCCAGTAGCCGACTGGATTGGCAGTTTCAAATGAGTGATTTCCTGTAATAGTACTTACTTGAAACGCAGAGGCTGAAGCTGAAGGTGCAAACAATACGCCTGATAATACGATTGCAGTGACAAATAGAATAGATATATACTTCTTCATGGAAAAATCCCCCTTTTTACTTCATCATATATAAAAATAGCCCTTATGTAAAAATTTGTTATTTAAGGTTAAAATCAACTGAGAAACAGCCGATAAAAACACTAGAACATCATCTCAAGCGGAGGTTAAAAACATGCGCCTAAACGCTCGATATATAAAAAATCAAGTAATGGCTCAGCAAGTGCTTCAGCAGTATTCTTCCAAAACAAATGCGAAAGATGCGGCAAAAAGGCCGGACCGGTTATTGATTCAATCAGGCGGGACCCGCGATCTGAGCCAGGTGAATTATTCAAGGAGCGGTGTCACTGAGAAAGGGAGCAGCCTGTCCCGTTTATATCAATCCGCAAATCAGAAAACGATTACGAATAATGGGAATGAGACGGTAATAGCCGCTGATAATCCGTATGAGTCTGAGAGTGATATTGCAAGCAGGATTCTTGATGAGAAATACAGCCGTATCAATGAAATCAATAAACGAAAATCAGATCCTTTGCGTTTTATTAAGGACAAATACCAGCGTCCCGATTCACCTTATTTCAGGAGTGATTTAACAGAATCAGAGCGTCAGGCCGCTTATCATAATGAAACGGAATGGCTGTTTAAGGGGAAAGCCCAAAGCTATGATTTCCGTGATGCTGCGTTTCGGGGTGAAAAACTCAATGGAGAGATTCAAGGAGAAAATGAAAAGGTGTTTCAGAGAGGGCAGGTCAATCAGCAAATCGGTGTGCTTTTTCATCGGAATCATATTCAGATTCCGGAGGGCGCGAATCTTACATTTACGATATCGCCGATTGATTATCTGTTAAAAGTGAGCGGGACTGACGATCAAGAGCTCACTCAGCAGATCGAAGCTGTCTTAAACTCCGGGGAAAACAGCAAAGAGCTGTTTGCGCACATCATTCGCAGCCGGAGTGATGACTCCTCGCAGTTTACGCCGGAAGCGTATGAGAAATATCAAGTCGTTCGGGAAATGTATGAGGTGACCGGCTATCATCTGAAAGACTTGCAGACTGTGGGCGGGAAGTACGTCACAGAAGACGGACGCGACCTTTTAGAGGTTTATAAGGAAGCGCTGCAGCACGATCCTTTGCTGAAACATACGGCGGCAGAAGCGGCTGCCCATTACGGACAGGCGCTTACGAAGCTGGCGAGAACGGGTTATGATGCCATTCCTGATTTGGTGCTGTCCATTGATTACAAAGACGGATCTCTGCGTGATACCGGCCAAAGCAGGCAATACGGATCTGGGGATACGGATTGGCTTTCTGAATGGAAACGGGAGCTGGGTGTGCGTATATAAAATGAGAAAAAAGCTGACGAATGATGCCGTCAGCTTTCTTTATGTGCTTGCTTAAAACTCCTCATACTCCGCCGGGTCTTGGCCGTTTATGCGTCCGTCGGGGCGGGTAAGCGAATCGATAAGTTTCATGTCGTTTTCATCAAGAGAGAAATCAAAAACAGAGATGTTTTCGAGCTGGCGCTCTGGGGATGCTGATTTTGGAATCGGGATGGCGCCCAGCTGAATATGCCAGCGTAAAATGACTTGAGAAATGGTTTTATCGTATTTGTCCGCAATCTGTCCGAGTTTTTGATCGTTCAATACTTCACCGGCGCGGGCTAACGGACTCCATGATTCTGTCACGATGCCCTGTTCTTCATGCCATTGCCGCTGCTGCTGCTGATTAAAAGCGGGATGCAGTTCAATTTGGTTTATGCCTGGCTTTACGCCGGTTTCACGTTCGAGCCGTTCGATATGCTCAGGCAGGAAATTGCAGACGCCGATGGAGCGGATCAGGCCCCATTTTTTCGCATCAATCAGTGCCTGCCATGCTTCAGTGTAGCGGTCTTGTTTCGGATTCGGCCAATGGACGAGATACAGGTCATAGTAATCCAGACCGGCGCGGTATAAAGATTCTTGGATAGTTTGTACAGCTTTGTCATATTCATGGTAGCGTCCCGGAAGCTTGGACGTCACGTATAGCTGCTCTCTCGGAACAGAGCTTCTCTTGATGGCTTCTCCGACCGCCCCTTCATTTTCATAGTTATAAGCGGTGTCAATCAGGCGATAGCCGATATCAATGGCGCTGGTAACGGCATGAACGCCGTTGTTTCCATGAAGAGCGTATGTACCGAAGCCGATCGCGGGAATGCTTGTCCCATCCAGCAGTTTCTTTTGCGGAATTGCTGCAGTCATCTTAAATCCCTCCTTGTTTTCTACTTTACCATTCTTCTTACAAATGAAACATCTATATTGGAAGAAAATGAGATAATCTGCATATAAAAAAGCTGACGGAGAACCGCCAGCTTTAAATTTGAAACATCCATGCTACGACAGGTCCGAAGACCGATCCTAACACGGCGCAGAGCGTCATGGAGACAGAACTCATGGAGACTGTTAATTCTCCGTATTCCATTGCTTTTGAGGTGCCGAGCGCATGGGAGGCGCTCCCGAATGCAATTCCTTTCCCGAGTGAGCTGCGGATGCGGATCCACTTGAGAAGCAGCGGCCCTAAGATGACGCCGGAAAACCCTGCGATCATGACGAACACGACTGTCATGGAAGGGACACCACCGATACCGGACGCGATCTGAATGGCGACGGGAGTCGTGATTGATTTTGGAATGATGGACAAAATCAAACTCCGGCTGATGCCGAACAGCTCTGCAAATAACAGGCCGCTGACCATTCCGGAGAATAAACCGGCCAATACGCCGCCGATAATCGGAAACATATACTTGATTAACATCCGGCGCTGCTTATAAAGCGGGTATGCCAAAGCCACCACGGCGGGGCCGAGCAGTGAATTGATCCATTGTCCGCCGACCATATACTCTTTATACGGAATATGAAAAACAAGCAGGACGGCAATAATGAAAATCGTAGTCGTCAACACGGGTATGAGAAAGGGATATGGAAAGCGTACATATAATTTCACCATGGCCAGATAGGCGGCGGCCGTGAACAAAATTATAAGGATTGCGATACATGCTTGCTGCACTTCTTTTTCTCCTTTCTCTGATTGGCTTTATGCTCTAACAGCTGGCTCGCGTACCCTGCGGCGATCATTGTGACGATGGTGCTCAGCACGACGATTAAAAACAGGGCCGCCCCGCTGGCGGAAAACAGTGACGGATAATTGATGACGCCCGTCATGGCCGGAATGAATAGCAGCGGAAGAAAAGACAGCAAAAATCCGGCTCCGTCTTCAATCATTTTGGCGGGAATGATCTTAACCGATAAACATATGATGAGCAGGATTAAACCGATGATACTGCCGGGAATGGGCAGGTGAAAGAGCTGCTGAACGGCTCCCCCGATAAAGGAAAATGCGAATAAAATAATAATTTGCAGTATGATGCGTATGACTTTCACAACGATGCTGTTCTTTGGAGAAGAGCAGCTTCCCCCTTTCTTGTTGCTTCGATAAGTTTCTTTACTTTTGGCACATATATTTGTACTATACAAATATATGTATGCAAAATCTTTCTATATGTTTTCTGAGTAAATGTGCATATGTTTGTATTATACAACTAATGTTGCTGTTGTCAATGTAAGGAGTGAGGCGTTTGTCAAAACAAGATCCGATTGAATTAATTGAATATGAGCTCACTACTTTTATCAGGAGGGCTGTTTATCTCGATAACTCCGACCGTAAAATCGGACATCTGGAAAGAGCTGCGTATCTGCTATTACGGCAGCTGGATGAATTCGGGCCTGCACGTGTAAAGGAATTGGCCGAATCCTTTAAACTGGATATTTCTACATTGTCTCGACAGGCCGCGGCCTTGGAAACGAAGGAGCTGATCCAGCGCTTCTCCGACCCTTCTGACGGGCGGGTCAGTCTGTTTGCGATTACGAAGCTTGGCAAACAGAGGCTAAAAGCTGATAAAAAGATGCGTCTTGAGCGATATCATCGCATGCTTGATGATTGGTCCGGCGAGGAGAAAGAAATGTTCGGCAGGCTTTTGCTGCGGCTGAATGAGGCATTTATCGATTAGTGAATGATTTTTGCAGGGGTAAGCAGGATGATGGCGTATGAGAGGGAGAATGATAGAGAGTAAGGCTTTACGCCATTCTGCTTAGTAACATTTATAGAATAGGGGGTGGAACCTTTTCTACCGGGAAATACTGTTTCTCGGAAGCTGTGGTAATTATTATCTCAATATTCTCAATTTAACAAAATTGAAAGCGCTTTATTTTTAGTCTTTCGGTCTAGGGTGCATGGTGTTTACCTGAAAAAAACAATTGTGTTTTCCACGAAAATTTATTATGATGGAATAAGGAAATTGGAGACTATATAACAATAGGAAGATAGAATATTTCTAATATTGCGGGAAATGAAGATTGAGTTAGGTTCAACAGATGCACCTTCTGCTTCATTATTTCACATATATCAGAGCTGTTAAGAGGAGGAAGCGAAGTGGCAAACAAGGAATTAAAAAGAGGCTTAGGCGCGCGTCATATCCAGATGATTGCGCTGGGCGGCACGATCGGTGTCGGTTTATTCATGGGGTCATCCAGCACGATTGGATGGACAGGGCCGTCTGTTCTGCTGGCTTATGCGATCTCGGGTATCTTTATCTTTTTTATCATGCGTGCGATGGGCGAAATGCTTTATGTAGAGCCGAGTACAGGGTCGTTTGCGACATTCGGCCATAAGTATATACATCCGTTAGCCGGCTATATGACGGCGTGGAGCAACTGGTTTCAATGGGTGATCGTCGGGATGTCTGAAATTATCGCCGTCGGTTCGTATATGAAATATTGGTTTCCTGATCTGCCGGCATGGATTCCCGGCCTTATCGCCATGGCCATTCTCGGTGCGGCGAATTTGATTTCGGTAAAATCTTTCGGTGAGTTTGAATTTTGGTTTGCCATGATCAAAATCGTCACCATTATTCTGATGATTGTTGCGGGTATCGGCATTATTTTCTTCGGTTTCGGCAACGGGGGTCATGCGATCGGATTATCTAATTTATGGTCGCACGGCGGTTTCTTTACAAATGGTTTTTCCGGGTTTTTCTTTGCTTTGTCTTTGGTCGTTGCGGCCTATCAAGGGGTTGAGCTGATCGGGATTACAGCAGGGGAAGCGAAAGATCCGCAAAAAACGCTGCGAAGCGCGATTCAGAGTATTATCTGGCGGATTTTGATTTTCTACATCGGTGCGATTTTCGTGATCGTGACTGTGTATCCGTGGAATGAGCTTCACTCACTCGGCAGTCCGTTTGTTTCGACATTTGCGAAAGTCGGGATTACGGCGGCGGCCGGTTTGATTAACTTTGTTGTGATTACCGCTGCGATGTCCGGCTGCAACAGCGGGATTTTCAGTGCGGGACGCATGCTTTATACGTTGGGCGTGAACGGACAGGCGCCGAAATTCTTTAAGAAAGTTTCATCGAGCGGTGTGCCGATATTCGGTACGCTCGCAGTATTAATCGGACTTGTGATCGGTGTCGTTCTGAACTATATCGCGCCTCCGAAAATATTTGTCTATGTCTACAGCGCGAGTGTGCTCCCTGGAATGATTCCGTGGTTTGTTATTTTAATCAGCCATCTCGGTTTCAGACGGGCGAAGGGCGCTGAGCTTGATCAGCATCCGTTTAAAATGCCTTTTGCGCCGTTTACAAACTATTTGACGATCGCTTTCTTAATCATGGTATTGGCCGGCATGTGGTTTAACAAAGAGACGCGGATATCTTTGGTCGTCGGGGTGATTTTTATGGCGATTGTGACGATCAGCTATTATGCGTTCGGCATCGGCAAGCGCATGTCTGATGAAGACTCGAAAATAGAAGACGCTGTATAACTCAACAAGACACCTCTCTTAAAGGGGTGTCTTTTTCGGCTTGTCCGCGAGTGGTATACTGGTTAAAAAAAGCAGAACCGGGGGAAACATCGATGAGTCACTACCGTACGTTATTATTTGATATAGACAATACGCTGCTGGATTTTACCGCTTCAGAAACCGATGCTCTTCAAAAATTGTTTCAAGGTTCAAAGCTGGAACTGACGCCAGAGGTGGAAGCCCGTTATAAAGCAATAAATCAAGGGTTGTGGAAGGCGTTTGAAGAGGGGGATATGACCCGCGATGAAGTGGTGAACACACGGTTTGCCCTTTTGTTTAAAGAATACGGCCTCGAGGCGGACGGCGTGCTGATGAATGAGGCGTACCGCCAATACTTAGAAGAAGGACACCAGATGATAGACGGGGCTTATGAGCTGATTGAAAGGCTGAGTCCTTTATTTGATTTATACATCGTGACAAACGGTGTATCAAGATCCCAATATAAGCGGCTGGGTGATTCCGGTCTGTATCCGTTTTTTAAAGCTGTGTTTGTATCTGAGGATACGGGTTTTCAAAAGCCGATGAAGGAATACTTTGATTATGTATTTGCGAGAATTCCCGGTTTTTCTGCCGAGCGCGGGCTTATTATCGGCGATTCACTGAGCGCGGACATAAAAGGCGGTCAGATGGCGGGAATTGATACGTGCTGGTTTAATCCCGGAAAGAAAATAAATGAGTCCGGGGTTATCCCGACGTATGAAATTCATTCGCTTGATGAGCTGTATGATCTGCTGAACGTGGAGCGAAAAGCCGCTGCTCATCTGTAAGGAGAATACGATGAAGATTGCACATACGAAGTTACTGATCAGGGGCTTTGCGGTACTATCAATTTTTCATACGATTCTTCAGCTTCCTCCCGGCCGGGGGGAGCTGAAGGTTTTTTTGTCTGTACTCGTGATGCTGCTGACGGCGAATGACTGCCTGCGGCCGATATATATGAAGAGACAGTCCGCCATCTATCACGGATCTTTTCTCCTGAGCAGCGTCATGGCGGGAGTTCTGCTGTACAATGTCTATTGCATTGGGGCACAGGCCATAATGGTGCTTTTATTGGTGGAGGTGCTTATTACTGATAAGCAGATTTCGGCTGTTTTGTTAACGATGCACGCCGCCGCATTTGCCGCAGCTTTATACGCCTCCGGAGCGGGTGTCAGTGATATCGTGCTCCCTTACTTCATCATGTTTGCGGTGATTTATTTATATCGGAAGAATCTGCAGGAGAAGTCAAAGGTTGAATCGCTGAATCGAGAGCTGAAGACGGCCAACGCCACACTGAAGGAATACTCAGAACGCATTGAAGAACTGGCGGTTACGAAAGAAAGAACAAGAATTGCGCAGGAGCTGCATGATTCTTTAGGTCATTATCTCGCTGCTCTGAAAATGAATTTGGAGTTTGCCGGGAAGACAGCCGGGCATCAGCCGGAAAAAGTAAAGCAGATCATTCATAAGGCGCATGATCTTACGAAAGAATCGATTTTAAAGCTTCGCCAGGCCGTGATGCTGTTGCAGGGATCTTTGCCGGGGCGGGGATTTGAACAAGCGCTCCGTGACATTTTCAGCCATTTTCAAGAGGCGGGAGGGATACGCTTCGAGCTGGAGATGGACGAGGCTATAGAAGCGGCGCAGCCTGATGTGAAGCACTGTCTTTATCAAACCGTCCAGGAAACGATTACGAACGCGGTGAAGCACGGACATGCGTCATATGTTTCTGTCCGGATTCAAAAGGACCTGAACATGATATTGGCGCATATTCATAATAACGGCTCAGCGTGCGGGACGATTATAAAATCAAATGGTCTGAAAGGAATTGAAAAAAGAGCGGCCGCGCTTGGCGGAGAAGCTGTTTTCACTTCCGGAAATGAAACGGGTTTTGACGTGAAAATAAGGATACCGTGCAAGGAGGAATGATCTAGTGAATGTCATGATCGCAGACGACCAGTCCATTGTCAGGGAGGGGCTGAAAATGATTCTGAGCCTACACGAAGAAATTCAAGTATCGGGAGAAGCTTCTTGCGGTGAAGAAGTTCTGCAGCTGCTTCCGCAAACCGATACCGATGTGATTTTAATGGATATCAGAATGCCCGGCATGGACGGAATCGAAGCGACAAAAGCAGTAAAAGCCAGCTATCCGTCCGTAAAAGTCATCATTCTGACAACGTTTGAGGATGATCACTATATTTTTGCCGGGCTGAAAAGCGGGGCTGACGGCTATATCTTGAAGGATGCTGATTCAGAAGAAATTATTGCCTCTCTTCAGGCCGTTTATGAAGGAAATATGATGCTGAATCCCAAGGTTACGGTTCAAGTCGTAAAAGCGCTGAATCATATCGGCATCCCGTCCGTTCAGGAGGAGCCGCAGTCAAAGCTGACGGAGATTCTCACGCCGAGAGAGCTTGATGTCGCAAAGCACATTATGGAAGGCAAAAGCAATAAACGCATTGCCGCAGACTTATTCCTGACTGAAGGCACTGTGAAAAACTATGTATCCAGAATCCTCGATAAACTCGAAGTGACAAACAGGACTGAGCTTACATTATATTTACAAAAAATGATATAACCCCGCTTCACCCCCTCTCTCTTTTCATCACCAAACATATGACGAAAGTAATACCCATATCGAGTACGAAAGTGAATAGAAAACAAGGATCGCCAAGAGTAGAATAAGTGCAGACATGACACAAGGAGTGCTGCACGAATGCTTGAATTAACCGATTTGACAAAGAAGTACGGCGATTTTACCGCTGTCAATCATATATCGCTGCGCGTCGAAAAAGGAGAGATATTCGGTCTGCTGGGACCAAACGGCGCCGGTAAATCAACAACGGTGTCAATGATCAGCACCGTGCTCTCACCGACTGATGGAACCATTTGCATTAATGGAATGTCATTACAAAAACAGCCAGCGGCCATAAAAAAAGTGATGGGTATCGTCCCGCAGGAAATAGCCTTGTATCAAGCGCTAAGCGCAAAGGATAATTTGGCTTTTTTCGGGAGCCTGTACGGACTTTCCGGTAAGGAGCTCGATAAGCGGATCGATGAAGTGCTGGACATCATCGAATTAAAGGAACAGCGAAATCAAAGGGTGTCTGAATTTTCAGGCGGTATGAAGAGACGGGTGAATATCGGTGCTGCTCTGATGAACGAACCGAAACTATTCATTTTAGATGAACCGACCGTCGGAATTGATCCGCAATCCAGACACCATATTCTTGAAACCGTTAAGACGTTAAATCAAGAAAAAGGAATGACCGTCATCTACACGAGCCATTACATGGAAGAGGTCGAATATCTATGTGAAAGAGCGGCGATCATGGACCGCGGCTCAATCATTGCCTGCGGAACGAAAGACGAATTGAAACAGTCAGCGGGAGCCTCCGATACCCTGATCGTGAATGCAGAGGGTCTGAATGATGATGCCGTACAAAAAATCCGCCGCATTCCCGGTGTTTCCGAAGCCGCCGTCAGCCATCAGACCATTTCGATGCTCGTTTCCGCGGCAGAGCGGAATATCCTTGATATCGCGGATGATATCAGAAGAACCGGTATCACCATTAAGGGCATTCATTTCGAGGAAGCCAATCTGGAAAGCATTTTCCTCCGGCTTACCGGCAAAACGCTGCGGGATTCACAGGGGGCGTCATGAAAACATTGCTCAGGCTGACTTTATTAGATTTTCGGTTAATGGCCGGAGAAAAGTCTTTCTATATAAAACTGATTCTGTTTCCGGCGCTGATGATTTTTATTTTAGGAACGGTTTTTCACGGCGATTCGAAAGCGAAGTCATTTAAAATCGCGTTTTATAATGCGGATCACGCGGAGAGTGCTTTGGGAGACATATTAAAGAATGACGTTCTGAAACAAAATGATCTCATCCGTGTAAAAGACATAAGCGGTTATCAAGCAGGGAAACAGCTTGTCGAAAGCGGCAAAGTTTCGGTTTTTGTATACGTGCCGAAAGGCTTTGCAGAAGCGGCGGAACACAATGAAAAAACAAATATCAACGTCATTTCAGACCAACAAGGCTCTGTAAACGGAGACATTGTTGAGATGATGGCCGATTCGTTTGTCACCAGAGTAAAGATGAAAAACAGCGAAGAAAAAACGGTGCTGAAACAGTCGGGACATCTGTCAAAGGAGGAAGTCGGCAGCATAATGAGCGGAATTTCCGCTGAGCGCGGACAGGCTGTGGCCATTCCGAAACAGTCCGCCGGACATCATGCGGCTCCGATTGATGCGATGCAGTATTATTCAATCGCGATGGTCGTCATGTTCTCTATCATGACCGCTTTTGCGCTCATTCACGACATAGTGGAAGAAAGGCAGCAGCACACATTCTTCAGAATCAAATCAATGCCTGTATTACATATCCAGTACGTGGCTGGAAAGCTTTTGGGGATCATGTTTGCCATCCTTATACAAATGGCTGCCGTCATCATCGCAAGCAGCATCTTGTACCATGTGAAATGGGGCAATTTGTTTGAAATATTGCTGGTGACGATCGTTTATTCATTTGCGATCGGCAGTATCGTGCTTCTTTGGGGGTTTACTGCAAAAAACCACGAGACCGTCTCAAGTATGGCGGCTCCTATTCTGTATGGCTTCAGTTTTTTAGGCGGAAGTTTTATTGCAAAAGACAGCCTGCCTGCCGGTTTGAAAATCGTGCAGGAGCTGATACCGAACGGCAAAGCGATCAACAGCTACGTAAGTGTCACGCAGCATGCCGGCCTGAGCGGTATTTTGGCGGATTTGGCAGAGCTTTTCGCTATCGGCGCCGTTTTTTTATGTTTGACCATATGGGTGTTTAAGCGGAAGGAGGCTGTTTCATGACGCAGCTGTTATTCATGATCAGACATCAGCTGAAACTGATGTTACAGAATCGGGTTGCGATCTTTGCGACCATTTCCGTCCCGCTCCTTCTGACTTATCTCTTTTCCTTTTCTGCCGATGACAGTCAGCAGAAGGAAGTCTATGTGGCTGATAAGGATCAGAGCGTCTTTTCAGCACAATTGATGAACATGATTCAGACAGCCGGCCATGTAAAAGTCACGAAGGTCACGGAGGACGTTTTAAAAACAAAGGTCAATCATCAGGATATTTCCTTCGGGTTGCTGATCGGATCTCATTTTGAAGAGACATTATTTTCCGGAGATGAATTGAACGTTTCATTCATTCAGAATGAAGAAAAGGGTGATGCTGTTTTGACAGAGCGGCTGATTGCGCAGCAGGCGGGCACGCTGAAAAAGATCGTCCGCGATGCGGCAGTGATGTCCCGCACGCTGCACACTGACACTAAGCAGGCGGCGGCTGACCTGTTGAAGGATATCCAAAGCCATTCTGCCGTAACCGTTGACCGCCAGCACATTTATGCAGGCGGTCAAGCGGCTGACAGGCTTATCGGATTTTTAGTGATGTTTATCTGGTTCGTTGCGGTTCAAAGCTTGCGATCATTTATAGACGAAAAAGAAAATCATACATATGCCAGATTGCTGAGCACGCCCGTGTCCTATACGGCATATGCAATCTCTAAGTTTGCGGCGGCGTATCTTTTCGGACTTCTCCATATTATAGTGATTCTCGGTGCCGGAACATTCATGCTGCATATCCGTTTTGCCGATCACGTTCTTGCTACGGGAGCGATGCTTGCGGCCTGTGTATTTGCGCTGACTGCTGTAACGATGGCGGTGATCCCGTTTATGAAGAGCCAAAAGCAATTCACATCGCTTGCTTCTGTTTTTATCGCTGTTACGGGTTTATTGGGAGGGGCTTTCTTCACTTTAGATGCGGCTCCGGAGTATATGCGGACGCTGTCGTTGTTTACCCCTGAAAAATGGGTGATCGGCGCATTTCAAAACAATGGCGGAGACAGCGCGCAGATTGCACCCTTGAGCCTGTTTCTTGCCGCCGGCGCAGCGGCACTGGCCTTATCACTCTGTTTGATAAACCGCAATATGAAAAAACACAGTTAGGAGGATGGCTGCTTTGTATATGGCAGAAATCATCGGAATCATAGAATTGCTTGCTGGAGCCGCAATGAACGTCTGGATCGGCTGGCTCGGAAAAACCTTTTTCGGTAAAGATGACAGAAGTTCAAGAGTCGTGTTAAGAATCTGCGGCATCTTTCTGATCATCAATGGTGTTTCCAGAGCGTTTCATATCTAGTTCACAAAGTTTTCCAGACTCTTTTTTGGAATGTAATCTTTTTCCTTTGGAATCATGTAAAATAGAATAGAGTTCTATGAAAATATGACAAGAGGAGGAAGAAACATGAAAAAGAGAATCTTGATGTTATTCGCCGCGGCTGCCGCTGTATTGATGCTTGTAAGCGGGTTGTGGATGCCGTCAGCGTCTGCGGCGCCTGCTCCTGCTTTAACACAAATCCGTATTATCGGTGTGACGTCTGACGGACAGAATTATCAATGGGAGAATATTGGCCCGAACCAAATCAGCGCATCAAAACCGATGAAGGGTACAACGGGTTATTTAGCCGTATATTTCCAAGGGTATCCGAACAATAACACAATTCAGGCGTTTAACAACGGAACGAATATTACAAATCTCACGGCAAAAGCGCTGGAAGATGAATATACGAAAAGCGGCAATATCATTACAGGCTACATTAAATATTACAGCGTTCCTCTTTCTTACGTCAGTTCAGGAACGTTCTCTTTCTCTGCAACGGGGCTGAATGGGCCGTACACACCGTTAAGCAGCGGATTTTTCTCCATTCAGGTACAGAGTTAAAACAGCCGCCCCGTGCTTTCATGTATAGTTTTTCTCTCTTTCCGGGAAGCTATTCCTAAAGAAAAGGGAGGGCTTACATGATGGACACGACACTCGGGTATTTGCGCGAGTCGCTTTCGAACCACTTGGAGCATGATGTTTGCCGCGGGATTTATAAAAAGCTGCAGGTGAAGCATTATGCAAATGAGGGCGAGTTCGTGAAGGATCTTAATGATCTGGAAATGGATGCGCTGAATCAGGTGCTTGAGAAGGAGATCAAATATGCTGAGAACGAGCAGGATGAGAAGCGTACAATGGAATTGAATGAAGTGTATGAACTGCTGTTTTAAAAAGCCTCCCGGCGGCCGGGAGGCTTTTTATTGTTCCGGAAACAGTTTACAGAATCATCCAACCCTTTGTATAATGGATTGCTGTAACAAATACAAATGGAGGAGAAAAATGAACGAAACAAAAAAACAGACGGTTCTTGAGTTGTCATCGGCTGAGAAAGCTTTGGTTTTCCTTGTGCCGCCATTATTGGGTCTGGTCATCGGCTGGTTTCTGCCGGTCATTGCGAAATGGGCCGTTACATTGGATTGGCTGCCTTTTCACGGGCCGCTGGAAATCATCGCATCTTTTCACGGATGGAAGGCTGCGGCAGCAACCGCCGTTATCGGCTTAATTGGGGGAGTGTGGCTGACGCGGGCGGCTTTTAAAGAAAGTCTTGTGGCAGTCGTGACGGATAGTGAGGTGTCCTTAACCATACATAATAAAGAAAGCGTGTTTTCGAAAGACAGCATTTCCGGTGTGTTTACGGATGGGAAGTATCTGGTCTTATTGGGGACTGAAGGGCAGGAGCTTTTTCGGGAAAAGATTGAGCCGGCGGTTGAAAAAGCGGCTGATGCGTTTCGCGCGCATGGGTATGTCTGGCTGGGGACAGAAGATCCTTTTAAAGAAGAATACAAACGGTGGGTGCCGGACATGCCGGATTTGGAGCCTGGGGCAAACGCTCTCTTAAAAGCGAGGGAAAAGGCGCTGAAGCAGGATGAAACCGAAGATGCAAAAGAACTGAAAGCGGAAATATCCAAACTGGGCATTACCGTGCGGGATCAAGGGTCGCGCCAATATTGGCGGATCTATAAAAAGCCGTCTGCATAAAAAAGCTGCCGCCGTTTATACGGCCGGGCAGCATGGGAACAGATTATTTCTTCTTGTCATCGTAGTATTGAACCGGATACATGGAGCCTTCGGATACCATTTTGTTATCTTCAATATCTTCGGGGTGCGGGTTGCCTGCTTTGTGGACGGGAAATGATTCAATATCGTGCTTCCCTGAAAGCGATGTTTTCATATTGCGGATAAAGTCCTTCACCTTTTGGCGGTTTGATTTATCTTTGAGCAGGTAGGAAGTTACTCCGACAGTCGACACGGCAAGTCCTGAAATGAGCAGTTTTTGTTTCATGATAAAAACTCCTTTCTATTTCTGGCTTGCAGTAGTTATTCCCGCTTGACGGCTGTTTAAACATCAAAGGGTAATTTTTGGATTCCTGCTTTAATGCGATAAAGATTGACAAAACTATTTTCAGAATAATATTATAAATATATGATAGCGCTGGAGTCATATTTTAATTGAAAGGTGTTAACTTTATGAATCAATTACATCGCAGAATGGGAACGTTTGCACTCATGATGGTCGGACTTGGGTCAATGATTGGCTCTGGCTGGTTATTCGGGGCATGGCGGGCGGCTCAGATTGCGGGACCTGCCGCAATTATTTCCTGGATTATCGGTATGATCGTTATTTTGTTTATCGCACTTTCTTACAGTGAATTAGGTTCAATGTTCCCGGAAGCCGGGGGAATGGTAAAATATACTCAATATTCTCATGGATCATTTATTGGATTTATCGCAGGATGGGCAAACTGGATTGCGATTGTTTCCGTTATTCCGGTGGAAGCGGTCGCGTCCGTTCAATATATGAGCTCATGGCCGTGGGAGTGGGCGAAATGGACAGGCAATCTCGTTCACAACGGCACACTTACGGGAGAGGGTCTCGGCTTTGCGTCCGTATTGCTGATTATTTACTTTTTACTGAATTATTGGACAGTTAACTTATTTTCAAAAGCGAACTCATTGATTACCATCTTTAAAATCATTATTCCGGGGCTGACAATCGGAGCGCTGCTGTTTACCGGTTTTCACGGCGGAAATTTCACATCCGGGTCAAGCATTGCGCCGAATGGCTGGGCGAGCGTGCTGACAGCAGTGGCCACATCAGGTATCGTCTTTGCGTTTAACGGGTTTCAAAGCCCGATTAACATGGCCGGAGAAGCAAAAAATCCCGGTAAATCGATTCCGATTGCGGTTGTCGGTTCGCTGTTGGTCGCAACTGTCATTTACGTCCTGCTGCAAATCGCGTTTATCGGTGCGGTTGAACCTTCTATGATCGTTCACGGCTGGAGTCACCTGAACTTTAACTCTCCATTTGCCGATTTGGCGATCGCCTTGAATATCAACTGGCTTGTCATTATTCTTTATGCGGATGCGTTCGTATCTCCGTCAGGAACCGGTATCACTTATACCGCTACGACGTCTCGCATGATTTACGGCATGGAAAAAAATAAATATATGCCGAGCATTTTCGGAAAGCTTCATCCGCTGTACGGCGTGCCGCGCCAAGCGATGATTTTTAACCTGATCGTATCGTTTATCTTTCTGTTTTTATTCAGAGGATGGGGCGTGCTTGCTGAAATCATTTCCGTTGCGACACTGATTTCTTATATCACGGGTCCTGTGACGGTGATGACGCTGCGGCGGACGGCGGCGGATTTGTACAGGCCTCTCCGTCTGAAAGGCCTCAGCATGGTTGCTCCGCTCGGCTTCGTGTTCGCGTCTCTCGTGCTGTATTGGGCGCGCTGGCCGCTAACGGGGCAGGTGCTGTTTATCATTTTGATCGGTCTGCCGATTTACTTCTACTACCAAGCGAAAGCGAAGTGGAAAGGATTCCGCAGAAACTTTAAAGGCGGCGTCTGGATGGTTGTCTATCTGCTCAGCATGATGACCATTTCATGGCTCGGAAGTGAAAAATTCGGCGGTCTGAACATCATTCCGTACGGCTGGGATATGGGGCTGATCGCAATCGTTGCCCTTGTCTTCTATGCGTGGGCGCTGAAGAGCGGATTCAAGACTGAGTATTTGAAAGACGCCAAAGCAATCAACGATCAATTAAAAGGCGGACAGGCCGAAGCCGCTGCCGGAAAAGAATAACGATTGATACAACCCTTGCGGTACATTTCCCGCAAGGGTTTTTTGATCGCGCAAAAAAACATGGGTTCGGCATCATCTCCGAACCCATGCTGGCTTTATGATTTGTATTCTTTTTTGACCTTTTGGAATATATCCGCATAGTTGGTGAACACACCGGTTACGCCCCAATCCAGCAGGCGGCGCATGTCCGCTTCGCTGTTTACGGTATAAGGGTGGAGCAAAAGGCCGTGGCTGCGTATGTTCCGGACGTTTTGAGCGTTCAGCGCTTTGTAATCCGGCCCGATTCCGACGGCATAGGTTTTGATGTCCGCTAAATCAGCGTCAGTCATTGACGTCATCTGATCCGCTTCAAGCAATTGGACGGCGGGAAGTTTCGGATCGAGCTTTTTGATTTTCAAAAGGCTGTCCCTGCTGAAAGACTGAATGATCACTTGTCCAAGTTTCGCATGCTTACCTGCCAATTTGTATTTTTTCAGTGAAGCGATCAGTTTCTCTTCCATACCCGGATACGTTTCAGGCGCCTTCGTTTCAATATAATAATTTGCGTGTCTGCCGAACCGTTTTAACACGTCATCAAGTGTGGGAACGTGAAGTCCGGCGTATTGCGGTTTAGCTTTTTCCGGATAGGCTTTATTGAACCAAGAGCCGGCGTCGAGCTTTTGAATCTCGGCTGATGTATGATCCTTCACCCAGCCGTGTCCGTTTGTGGTGCGGTCCAGTTTTTCATCATGCATGACGATCAGCTTGCCGTCTTTTGTCATTTGTAAATCCAATTCAATATAGTCTGCCTTCATTTTTTGCGCAGTTTCATAAGAAAGGATCGTGTGCTCCGGGACATACCCCGAAGCACCGCGATGGGCAATGGTTAACATTCTGTCAGGAGACAAGAGGTTTCCTTTTCCCGCCGCCGATACAGGCGTGACGATGAATGACAATAAACCGAATGAAAGCAATACCAAAGCAAACAACTTATGTTTCCGCATGTTTTCTTCCCCCTTAATAAATCAATATCTGTCTCTAGCGTAGAAAATCGTTGTAAATTCTGTACTGCAAAAATATTAATCTTTTATGTTGTTTTCTTATACATGCTCCGCCCGCTTGCCGGTATTCCACGTCATAGCCAAGAAGACGATGGACAGCGCGCATGAGGTGACAAGCATGATAAAGCCTCCGTTCCAGTCAAAGCGGTCTACAACATAACCCATGATGGCGTTGGCAAAAGCCGAGCCTCCGATGTAGCCGAAAAACCCGGTTAAGCCGGCTGCCGTTCCCGCCGCTTTTTTAGGCGCAAGGTCAATGGCCTGAAGCCCGATCAGCATGACAGGTCCATAGATTAAGAACCCGATGCTGATCAGCGCGATATTGTCGATGAGCGGATGACCGGCAGGGTTAAGCCAGTAGACCAATACAGCGATAAATACACCGGCCATGAACAGTACGCCAGCTGGCGCGCGGCGGCTTTTGAAAAACCGGTCGCTGATCCAGCCGCACAAAATCGTGCCCGGAATTCCCGCATATTCGTAAAGGAAATAAGACCATCTGGAGTCTTCAGGAGAGAATCCTTTCGCTTCCGTCAAATAAGTCGGCGCCCAGTCAACGACTCCGTACCGTACGAAATAAACAAACACATTGGCAAATGCGATATACCACAGAAATTTATTATTCAGCACGTATTTAAAAAGAATTTCTTTGGTCGTCATTTCTTTTTCCTGGTCTTTAAACGCATGTTTCGGATAGTCATTCCGGTATTCTTCAATCGGCGGCAGCCCGCAGGATTGCGGCGTGTCACGAACGAGAAGAACGATGACAAATGAAATGACAATGGCGATAATAGCCGGAAAGAAAAACACGCTTTTCCAAGTAACAAACATGGCGATGCCGAGAGTCACGAGCGGGGCGAGAATACCTCCGCCGATGTTATGGGCGACATTCCATATCGACATTTTCGTGCCGCGTTCACTGATGGAAAACCAATGAGCCATCGTCCGTCCGCAAGGCGGCCAGCCCATCCCTTGAAACCACCCGTTAATAAACATAAAAATAAACATAATCGTCACGCTTGACGTGACCCATGGCATGGAAACAAATAAAATATTTACGACACCTGACAAAAACAGACCCGTTGCAAGGAAATATCTCGGGTTGCAGCGGTCAGACACCATCCCCATAATAAATTTGCTGAAGCCGTAAGCGATTGATACGGCCGCAAGCACCAAGCCAAGTTCCCCTTTTGAAAACCCTTGCTCCTGAAAGTAAGGAATAGCGAAGGCAAAGTTTTTGCGGAGCAAATAATACCCGGCATACCCGATGAAAATCCCCAAAAATACTTGCAGCCTGAGCCGTTTATAGGCCGCATCCGTCTTTGAATCATCCAATCTCTCAATATGCGGAGCCGGCTTGAACAACTGAAACATCATATCCTCCCCTTTGCTGAACGTCTATCATGATGTATGTATGACTCCTTTCCTTAAAAATAACAAAAAGAACCAGAAATCACCCTTGTGTAAGGGCGGGTTTTTCTGGCTCTCCTCATCTCCATCCAAAAATCATTAACTTGTGTATGATAGCGCTTTCTTAAATTATCACAGTCTGCCATAAATGTAAACGCTTTAAGAAAAGTTTTCATTTTTTTGAATAAATCACCGAAGGGAATATCAGCGTGAGCGCGAAAGGATTTGAAGTACTTGTTTTTGTACTCAGGCATAAGATGTGGTAGGCCGATTTAAGAAAAGGGAAAGGAGTGCCTCTGTTGATTGATGAATTGGATTTTGCGTTCGGTGTTCTGCCGCTTTGTATTATCATCTTGTCAGTCGCCGGAACATATCTGTTTAAAAACGCGTTTATTATGCCGGCTGCCGCTTTGGCCGTTTGCCTTATATGCACTTTTACTGTATTGAATTTCTCGTTTATCGGATGGGCCGCTGTGTACACGCTTGTCTCTTTCGCGTTATCGCATATTACGATGGTGGTGATCAGTCAAAATAAAAAATAGGATCGGCGGCAGCCGATCCAGCTATGATAAGCAGAGATGAGGCTCTGCTTTGTTTTATTTATGAATGTTCAGGAAGTCCTTGATGACAGCGGTCTGTTCTTCTTTCGGATAGCTATTGTACAGATGGCTGGCCAAGCGGACGGGGTCACCGAAGAAGTACCGCTCATATTGTGTCTGTCTTGTTCCGAAGGGGCTCATGGTCAAATCCCATGCCAGACGGAAAACTTTCACCCGATCCTCAGCATTCAATTCGGTTGCCTGTAAATATTGGTCAAGGTCTCCTCTGATGTCTGAATGAAACGCTTTTTCAGTCGGCAAAGTCACCATTCCGCTTGCCCCGATCAGCTGAATGATCTCTGTGAAGCGCGGGTAGATGTCAGGGAAAATCGCGCTGACCACACGAAGCGGAGTGACACTCGGCCGCATATATCCCCATTCATCTGTTTCGGCATCATTCTCCGACTTTTCCAAAAGGGCTTTCATCGTTTCCAGACCGGTGATGATTTCAGCCATCTTAGCCTGAATATGCTGAAACTCGCTGACATCTATCGCATCGACAAGCGTTTGGGCGAGACCCAGGAGAAACTCCGTCTTTACAATTTGTCTCGTGATGACTTGGTGAAATGCGAAGGCGTTAAAAGAGCTTTTCATATTGAAATCATAAGCCGCCTCGTAATTATCATAAAAAAATACGCGTTCCCAAGGGACTAAAACGTTATCGAATACAACGATGGAATCCATTTCTTCATATCTTGAGCTGAGCGGATAATCAAATGATGATTTTCCCAGTACGAAAGATTCCCTGCAGATGAATTTTACGCCCTTTGTATTGGAAGGAATGGAAAAAGCGAACGCTTCATCTGATTCAAAATACATCTTAGGCAGGGAAACCACGAGCACTTCATCCGTCAGGCCGCCTTGTGTGGCCAAAATCCGGGCGCCGTGAATGACGAGGCCTTTTTCATTTTTTTCGACGACTTTTGCGGAGATCGGTGTTGGTGATACGTTTACATCCATTTGTGAACGATTCACCTGAGGGGTGATAAACGTGTGCGTAAAAGAAAGATCCTGTGTGACAGCCCGTTCGTACAGCGCCTGAACATGTTCCGGAAAACAATGCTCCCGGTCTTTCAAAAGCGCGGCAGAGGAGGCGAAGCTCATCAGGACAGTATTCATGTAATCCGGGCTTCGTCCCATCATTCCGTGCGTATGCCTGGCCCAATGCTCGAACATCTTTCTTCTTCTTTTAACGTCTTCTTTCGTTTTCGGCTGCAGGTATGAAAGCCCGGCCCGCTCTTTTTTACCGGGGAGACTGTATGTCATCTCGTCTTTCATGCCCGGTTTCGTTTGCAAATCATAAAGAGAGCGCTTCGTTTCCAGAAGGCCCTTAAATGCGGGATGTTCAGAAATGAGTCCCTCGATCTTTTCACCGTCAAGCCAAATCTCATTTTTAAGCTGGTTCAATCGGTCAATATACATTTTGCCATTAATGATACCCATCATGTAGCCCTTCTTTCTTTACAGATCCACTACCACATTATATTGAGAATGAAATTGGGTGTTCCGGTTATTTCCAGTGGGGAAGAGCCTTTTTTGGCAAGGGGGATGAAAGGATTGCATAATAAAAAACCCCTTAAGCGGAGGGGTTTCTTAACTGATCATGTCTTTGTATCTTTGTTCGAGGACGAAGTCTATCATTCCGGTAATACGGGTGTTTTCAGATTTTTGTCTGAAACGGTCAGACACTTGGATTTTCCTTGAAAACGGGAATACGGCAAAAATCCAAACAAGGCCGGCCAGACCAAAAACCATTTGCAGCGCCATTTCAATCAAATCATTAAAATGAGTGCTGAAAAAAAAGATATATAACGTGATGAAAGTGACTGTGCATACAATCTTGACTGTATGGTTGAAGGTGAGCTGCGGTTCAGTGAAACACATTTTCATTTGATTGAGTGTGAGCGAATCTTGTGTCGTTAAATATGTAAGCAGTTCTTTGTCATTTTGACTTCGCGGAAGCAAATCGCTTTCTATTTTTTGAACGGTTTCCTTGTATATCTGCATGTCAATCTTCATACGAATCCTCCTTAAAAAATAACTCCAAGAATACTCATTGAGCATTCCCGGAGCAAGGAGCTGCCTGTTCAATTATAGAAATAGTGATAAAACCGTGCTGAACAAGGCTGCAGCTCCCCCTAATTCAGGCGCTAAAACGACTAAAGCGCCGATACCTACAATAACAATAATTCCTGCGCCTGCAATGGCCATGGTATTCACGACAGAATCCCAATCCGGAGAGTAAACCTCTTCGGAATCCGGCAGTCTGAAGCTCTTTTGTTTTATTTTAAATGTAATGGTCGTTGTTAGTCCAGTTGTAGCACTGTCACCGACCGGAATATCAGGTGTATAGATTTTAAATTGAATATTCAGCGATCCCGCAGCCGGATTGACGTATACTTCTAAATAACCGTTGCGGACTGACAAGCTCAGACTGTTAAGCAGGTTTTGATAGGAATCAATTTGTGATGCTGTAAAAGAGACTTGTGAATCTCCCATCAGACCGGTAATATAAGCTCCCGGTTTGCCATTTGTAATGGTAACTGTGTTGGGAGAACCTTCACTCGGCACTGTTGCCAAAAGTGAAGTTGATAAAAGAATATCCATTTCAGGTGATGCATAAATGGTTTCAGTCTTGTCGAATTCAAACATGGCATTCGCAAGATTCGGTACATTTTCTAATGCGGGAATGGTCGTTAAAATGTCCGTCAGTGTACGCAGTCTTGCATCATACACAGGATCAGAAGGCGGATGGACGCTGCTTACACCTGAGTCTTTTCCGGAGTAACCGTCTTTGTCAATGGCGACTTTTCCCGCTCCGCTTCCGATCGTTCCTTCATAAAATTGATCAAAAGCCCAGTTTTTCGGCATCGGGTATCCGAGGTTGCCGCTGAATCCGGTCGACATGTTAGCTGTAAAGCTATATTTGGTCAGACCTGCTTCTGACGTCCGGATACAAATGTTTCTCGGTCCGTATACCCCGATTTCATATTTCGGCGCAGTTGAAAACGCCTGCATTTTCATAAAAGCTGACTTGATTTCTTGAAAGTAAGGGATGATTTTATCTGTGACTTCATAATCATACGCATCGAAATCGACAGCAAAGTAGATGGTTGTGCCTGACGGAAAACCTAATCTTCGGGCGGCTGATGCAGCGCTGTACGCATCTCTCGTTCCTTGATCTTTTACAAAATAAGAAGATTCATAGCCGCCGTCCTGATAAATCGGAAAAACGCTTAAGCCGGCATCGAAAATAGTGGAAAGCTCTTTTGACGTCAAGGCTTTCGATGTCAGTCCGCTGCTTGTCCGCACATTCCCGGTCAAATATCTTCCCACGATTTTATAGCCATTCTCACGTAAAGTTTTAGCGGTATCTGCCGTTATAATTGCAGCAGTGTCACAAGCCGAAGCAGCCCGCGTTGTGTCGCCTGAGCTTGATAATAAAGCTTTAATCGTCGGCATGTCCGCATAACCTGTTTGCGGCAGGCACATAAACTCTTGGAAAGCTTTCACTGCCGATACAACGCCGACGCCGTATTTTCCGTCGAATTCACCGGGGTCAAATGATTTCCCATTACAGTAAAGCGCGTATTGAACAATCAAAACAAAGCCTGTCCGTGAATCGCCGGGAGTCAGGGTAGGACATAAGCTGGTCGTTCCGTTCCCGAAAAATCCATTGGCGACGCTTGTGCTCATGCCTTCTTCTTTTTGGAGGGCATAAATGAGAGCCTTGTTTGTATCGCGGGCATATAAGCCGTCACAAGGCATCAAGCCGATGTAGTCATTGTAATCCCTGTTCAGGTTCTGCTGGATTTGGCGGATTTTTTTGTCGCCGCCCGCTACTAACCGAAAAGCGCTCATATCCAGCAAGGCTTTCATAATGAGTGCTGTGACGATGCCGTCTTGCTTAGTGAGCCCGGCCGCTTTTTGAAACTCTTTTACAGCGCTTTCGGTATTTTCATAGAAAACGCCAGAAAATCCGCCCGGGTTAAATCCTTTACACCATAGCGCCCCTTGCAGAATGTAATTCATGTTTGTCGGCTTAGAATCGGGAGCCTGCTTTTTCAACGGTTTAAATAATCTTTGTGTCGTCGGTCCGAAGTTATCGGCAGGTTCAGAAATACCAAGCTCGATTTGAAGCGCCCGTGTCAGACCGTAAATGGTATCCCAGCCTGTTTTTCCGTTTTCCGGCACTTTGTTGTACCCGTGTCTGCCTTTGTACGTCTCATTCAGCCATTGCTGTGTTTCCAGGACCATTTCGTCCATTGCAATCCCTCCATTACATGTAGTGTGCGTTCATTAATAGGTGGCAAACGTATGACGAGAAAAAAACAGATCGCCATCACGATCTGTTTTTTGCTTAAATCTATTGAGCCGCTCTCTTATAACAATATTGAAAAAATCTTTCACATAGGTCTAAAATATCTTGTTTTCTTGTCAGTTTATTAATCCACTCTTCTGGAATACTATTGATCTCATAGCACATGCCGGCTAACGTACCTGTAAGAAAAGCGATAGTATCTGTATCTCCTCCCAGGTTAACTGCTTCTAAGACTGCATCCCTATAGTTTGTATGTTTAAAGAAACACCACAATGCAGCCTCAAGAGAATGCACAACATAGCCGTCAGAGATAATATCTTCTTTTTTCGCATCTAAAATAGATTGATCAAACACGCGTCTGTAATGTACCAATTCATCTCTATATTTTATATCCTTGGATAGTTCTGACCTGCAGGTTCCTGTTGCTCGTTCAAATGCCCGAGCTGGAGTATTATTATTAAATAAATGGATGAGAAATTGTATATAAACAATACAGGCTAGTGTAGATCTTGGATGCGCATGTGTTAATTCCGCCCACCGTTCAATTTCCCTTTTTCTTGTCGTGAAGTCTTTCTCATTGCATAAGATAAAAACTAAAGGAGAAATGCGCATTAACGCGCCGTTGCCGTTATCAAACTCAGTGATTCCGCCGCATTGACGAACGTTTTTCTCTTTTAAAAAGCGCTCAATGGCTTCATCAGTTGTTCGACCGATATCAAACATATGGCCGTGCGGTGTCCAATAACCATCTTCCCGGTATGAGGTGAATTTTTCCATCAATTCAATTTCGCCATTTTCCTCAATTAAATTTTCTATCAAGCATAATGTCAATGATGAATCATCTGACCACGTCCCCGGGGGCTGATTGTAAGTACCGTATCCGGTCATGCCGTTTACTTCTAAATTCCTGTCCTTGAATTCCACGGGTACACCCAGTGCATCCCCGACAATACCTCCCAATATCGTTGGGAAAAGTTTCTCTTTTATAGATAAGCCTAGGTAAATACGATCATCGTCGTTCCATCTGTCTTTCATTTTTCTTCTCATTGGTTTGCACCTACTTTTTAAATAGATCTAATGCGAGAAGTAAGAGAATTTATTCACTTGTCATAAGCTTTTCCCAAAAATGTGTGCTGTTTTAGATTATCTAATTTACTAGTGCTTGATTTAACTATATCACCAACAGTTTTCATGACTCTTGATATTTTGCTTTTATTTGTAACAAGAGATTTTCAGTATCTGCAGATTGTTCGGGATGTCTTTCAATATAAAATTCACATGCCGCTTTTACGTATTTGTATAGTTCTTCGTGTGTTACGATATCTTCTCCATCTTCGTCTGTACCGTAGTAGAATAAGACTTTATTTTCACCGAAGTACTCTTCATCATCTTTATCGAACTCACTTGAGAAGACCACTCCGATTGTATCTCGCCTTACGACATCTTCTTTAAGAAAACCTTTAAGAATGTTTTGAAAATCGTAAAGGAAAATAAATTCTACCAAAACATCTATTACATGACTTTTATGTAGATTTCGTTTTTTGAAGTATTCAATACATAATTTGCTATCCTGAAAAATATGGTCCACAGTACTTGCTCCTTTATTTTTCGAATTCGATTACTGGAAAAAAGTTATCAATTTCTCCAGTTTCAATATTTCTAATCCCTTCAAATTTAAGCCCTTCGCTTGAAATTCCATATATTTTCTCTTTTTTTTGTGTTGTTAAAGCTCTTTTTCGATTATTGTTTAATCCTTCTTTCATTGCTTCCTTCCCTAATCTCACGATTTCCTCGTTAGAAATTACTTTCGGGTCGTAAACGGTTTTTTTAAGGGGCGTGACCCCTTCTTTAGGAACAAATTTAAAATCACCAGTACCCTGTCCTCGATAATCTTTTATTTCAACTTTCAACCTGTATTCAATATCATATACACCTTTAATTTCGGGGTGCTCAAGTTTTCGAATTTCCTCTAATCTGTATTGTCCATTGTTGTGGAAGTACTTTTGGAATTCATCATAGTTATGTCCGCCGCTTACACCATGGCGTTTGGTGCACTTTTTTACTTCTCCGGTTAGATGTTCTACATAATACCCCTCTTTATATGCAAGGTTTCCATTCTTTTTAAACCCATCCATACCGCCATCAATCCGCATAACACTTTCCTGCTTCTTATCCAATCCATTTCCCATCTTCAGAACTGAAGACTCAATACCTCCTGCTCCTTGTGAAACAGTGTTCAGTTGAAAGACATTTGGTTCTTTGAGGTAGGGTTTTGTTTTTTCAGCAACAGTTTTAAACGTTCTTTTCTGATCCGCAATAAAGGTCTTCGCTTCCTTCGTCACAAATCTCCCGGCCCTTGTCACTCCGGTGACTTCTCCTGCGCCTTTTGCTCCTAAGAGGGAGACGGCAGCGTAAGCGATATAGTGGGTGCGGCTGTAGGTGTCACCGTGAATGATGTTTTCATTCCATGAAGTTTTGAAGGATTGAACCATATAATCGAATGTTTCCGGTGCATTGTAAATGGCGCCGATGAGTTCTTGTCCGGCTTTGGCCTGTTCTATTGTTCCTGCGTGTCCTTGTGCTCTTTGCAGCCAGATTGCGAAATCGTAAGCGCCAATGACGGCGTCTTTTCCTGCATCCCATATCCCCAGCATAATGCCTTTTGCCCCGTCGACGAGCATTTGTCCGGCTTGGCGCATGACTTTTAGCTGGACGAGGCTTGAGTAATATTGTAATTGTTCGGCGCTCAAGTTGTCAGCCCCGAGTTTTTCTGCAATGTTTACATATTCATCCGGGTCAGAAATGCGGTCCAGTTTTTTCTGTAAAAAGGCGGTTTCTTCCTGCTGTTTCATTTTGATGTATTGATGGGCTTGTTTTTGTATGCTGTCTTTTCTTTTATATACGTCAGTATCGTGAAATGCTTTGGTGTTAAAAGATTGCGGACCTCCTGCCTTACTTGTTAAGTCGGCCAGCGTCCGGAAGAAGGCTTCAACTTCGTGTTCAAGCGCTTCAGATTGAGCGTACTCGTGAACCAGTTTTGCGTCGAGTTTATGTAAGTGTTCTGCTGTTTGCCGTTTTTTGTGATCGGAGGCATCAAGTTTGCCGGTAACCGAAGATTTGTCAAACGGTGATAAGGACAAAATGTCGTCAATTGATCCTAAAATTCGGCTGATCTCATCATGCTGGCCATCAATGATATGGTAAGCTCTTTGCCCGGCATGCTTAAGCTCACTATCAAGAAACGATTCTTCCAGCAAGTCATGCCGGCCGAAGCCCGCCTGTTCTATTTCTCTTGGGATGCTTTTGAAAAAAGTAATTTTCATGTCGCAGAGATCAAGCCAAAGCTCTGCTCCGGAGGCCTGTTCAGTATAGAAGGCTTTAATGGCGTCCGCGCCTTTCCCTGACATGGCGTCCGTATTTGCAATGCCGTGAAACTGCTGTTTTAAAGCAATCATGTCATCTTTCGTTTTTTGATAAGCTTTCAGACGGCTGTTTGCTGATTGAATGAGGGTATTGCTTTCGAGTAATTTCATATACAGTGTCCTTTCGCCTGATTTTCTCCGACCGTATTTTACCATGAGGATGCCAATTTCTGTTCGTGAATTGAGAAAAAGAGGAAAAGGGTACTTTTTTACCGCTTCTTTTGATTCATTTAAAAATGTACCGATATAAAAAAGGCGTCACGCGGTGTAAAATGGCTATATTGATAAATATGGAGGTTGAGATGGATCAAGATTATATGACTGAGCTTGTCTCGGTCCAGCTGAAGAAAATCCGGTCGGAGAGAGGCTATACGCAAGAGAAAATGGCGGATGTGATCGGTCTTTCCAAAAAGGCGCTGGTGCAGATTGAGAAAGGGCGGGCGCTTGCGGAATGGCCGCATGTTGTGGCGGTTTGCGCGCTTTTCAGATCAAGTGAAACACTGCAATCCGTATTAGGAGATGATCCGCTGGAGGTCATTGAAGCGGTTGCCCATCGCACAATTGACAGGCCGAAGGGGAAGACGATGGGCGGCAAGGTGTGGTGGAAAACCATCGAGAAAAAAGGTGAGTTCCGCTTGCAGCAGCATTTGATTTCCCACCATTACCGCATCCTGGATTCTTATGATGATCTGTGGTTCAGCAGTTTTGAAAAGGCAGAGGCTTTGGAGCGGCTTGATGAGCTGTTTTTGGAGGCGGAGGAAGCGAAGCGCTGATGCACCTCCGGTTGATGTATTTTCTGACAAGTGAGAAAATATATATATAAATTCCAGCCAGAGGAGAGATTCGAATGAAGCCTGAAGATATCGTACGAAGCGGCCCGAATCAATATATATGTAAGGAAGGAATCGCAAAAGAGCTTCCGGGGCTGCTGGAGACATTCAGAAAACCCGTGATTGTGACCGGAATCAAATCCTATCAGGCGTTCTCCGATTACAGCGGCGGTTCTTCCTGGGATGTGATTCAGCATAAAGGATACTGTTCACCTGAGGCGGTGCGTAAGGTCTGTGAGCAGGCGAAAGATGCGGATGTGATCATCGGTATCGGAGGCGGCACGATGTTGGATTTGGCAAAAGCGGCGGCAGACCGGCTTGATATTGAGACTGTGATGGTTCCTTCCATCGCGGGGACGTGTGCGGCAAGTACGCCGTTAAGTGTCATGTATGATGAGAGCGGCAATTTTATCAGAGTGGATTATCATAAGCGTTCAAGCTATTTGACGCTTGTTGATCCGCTGTTTTTGCTTTCCTCTCCCATTGAATATATGAAAAGCGGGATCGGTGATACGCTGGCGAAATGGTATGAGGCCGAAGCGGTCATCAGAAATACGGGGACGGCGCCGCTGATGGCTCAGGCGGGGCTGAGGCAGGCGGAATATATCCGTGATCTGTTATTGCGTTACAGTGAAGCAGCCGTCGTAAGCATGGAGAAAGGTGAGCTGTCAGTACCGTTCATCCAGACGGCGGAAACGATTATTATGCTCGCGGGAACGGTCGGCGGCTATGGGGGCCGTTTGTGCAGGATGGCAGGGGCGCATGCGGTGCACAACGGACTCAGCTTTATTCAGGAGACACATCAGGTGCTGCACGGTCAGAAGGTTGCTTACGGCATATTGGTGCAGCTTGCGCTTGAGAATCGGAGACATGAGATTGAAGAGCTGCTTCCGTTTTACCGCCGGCTCGGATTTCCCGTCAGTCTCCAAGAACTCGGCATCCGTGACATGCATGAGGAAGCCAAGCGCCGCATCTCTTCTCACGCCTGCCGGGCGGAAGAATCGTTATGCTTAATGGGGCAATATGGCGAGAAGGACGTGTCAGCGGCGATTGAATCGCTCGAATCAGCGCAAAAGACAGGATAGAGCTTGGTTATCTGTCTTGTCTTTATTTTTTGAATATTTCCGTTATAATGAGGGAGGTATAGAAAGGGAGGGGCCAAAGGACATGTATCAGGCGAAAAAGATGTTGTTATTGGGATCAGGCGAGCTGGGGAAAGAAGTCGTCATTGAAGCGCAGCGGCTCGGGGTTGTCACTGTAGCCGTTGACAGCTATGAGCATGCCCCTGCCATGCAGACCGCGCACAAAAGCTATGTCATCGATATGCTCGATAAAGCGCAGGTCAGAGAAGTCATTGAAAAAGAAAAACCGGACTTGATCGTACCGGAAGTGGAAGCCATTGCGACGGATGAGCTGCTGAAGCTTGAGGAAGAAGGCTTTCACGTCATCCCGAATGCGCGTGCGGCGAAGCTGACGATGGACCGTGAAGGCATCAGACGGCTAGCGGCAGAGAAGCTGCACCTTCCGACTGCCGGCTATGAATTCGCGAATACATATGAAGAATTTAAAGAAGCGGCGGAAACAATCGGCTTTCCGTGCGTGGTGAAGCCGCTGATGAGCTCTTCCGGAAAAGGGCAAAGCGTGTGCCGCTCGGCTTCCGGGCTGGAAAGCTGCTGGAATATGGCGATGGAAGGCGGCCGGGTGAAAAATGGCCGGGTCATCGTTGAGGAATTCATTCCGTTTGAATCCGAAATCACCCTTTTGACAGTGCGCGCGGCGAACGGTACATCCTTTTGCGCACCGATCGGACATGAACAAAAAGATGGTGACTATATTGAATCGTGGCAGCCTCATCATATGACAGAACAGCAGATTGAAGAGGCGAAACACATTGCGAAAAGCATAACGGACGAGCTCGGCGGATACGGTTTGTTCGGGGTTGAGCTTTTCCTTACTAAAGATAAGGTATATTTCAGCGAAGTGTCTCCCCGTCCGCATGATACGGGCCTCGTCACACTTGTGACGCAAAATTTGTCAGAGTTCGCGCTGCATGTCCGTGCGATAATGGGATTCCCGATTCCGGAAATCACACTGCTGTCGCCGGGGGCAAGCCGTCCGCTGAAGGCGCCAAAAGAGCTTGCTGATTACGCGGTTGAAGGTGTGGAGAAGGCCTTGGCGGTAAAAAGCACTCAGGTCCGCATATTCGGAAAACCTGTCACGAAAGCCGGACGCCGAATGGCGGTTGCGCTTTCTGCAGCCGAGACGGTTGAAGAGGCGAGAGAAAGAGCGGCCGAAGCACTCAGTCATTTATCTGTTACATAAACCTATCTTAAGAGGCGTTTTTACCGTAATGGTAAGGCGCCTTTTTGTGTGGGCAGACTATATACTGGAAAACGGGGTTGTGAGATAATGTATGAGGCCGTTTTTTGCCGGTTTTTTCATTCATGAAACTTTTTATGTCCGCAATCGTTATATGTAATGTTCTCATTTAACGGAGAAGGAAATAACTATACATCATAAGGCTTTTCATTCGTGAAGCGCGGACAGACCGTCTCATCGGCATGGAATATTTAAGCAGGGTAATCCGGAATAGAGATAACCCCGATTGCTTACCTTAATATGAACGGCGAAAAAACAAAAATCACCAGATTAGATTGTTCAAATAACACCAAATGCTGTATAATAAAAGAATTTGAATGATAGCATTGAAAGAATTTCATTTTATGTTTCCGTAAAATGGAGTCTTTATGCATACGCAGTCCGATTTGATATGGTTTTAATTGGAGGTTTGTGTAAACTGTGAATTATATACCTAGTATGATCACAATTGGAAATTTTATTTGCGGGCTTCTATCGATTCATTCCCTTTTGTATCATAATATTCACTCCGCGGTGATCTTTATTTTCATCGGGATGTTTCTCGATTTTTTTGACGGTTTGGCCGCCCGTAAGCTGAACGCGGTATCGGAGATGGGAAGGGAGCTTGACTCTTTTGCTGATCTCGTGACGTTCGGCGTGGCGCCGTCTATGCTTGCTTACACTGTTTCACTATATACGATTCCGTTCATCGGAATTTTAATCGCGCTTTCCTACAGCATCTGCGGAATGATCCGGCTCTCGAGATTTAATATCGGACAAAGCAAGCTGCCGACGTTTATCGGGATGCCGATTCCGTTTGCGGGGATGTGTCTTGTTATTTTGAGCTTCATCAATAACGCTTTTCTTCTGGGGGCGGGAACGATCGCGCTCGGTTATTTAATGGTCAGCAATATTAAATTTCCCCACTTTAAAAAACAGGCGCCTGAAAACCTGGAGAGCAGAAGATGGAATTAGTTCAGCAATTAATCTCCGATTACGGATATATCGCGATTTTTCTCATGCTGACACTTGGTATTATCGGATTGCCTATTCCGGATGAAGTCATGATGACGCTTGTGGGCTACTTCGCCCATATAAAAGTGCTGAATTATGAGCTCTCCATTCTGATCAGCTTTATCGGAGCTCTCCTGGGGATGATTATCAGCTACTTCATCGGCAGAAAAGCCGGCCGGCCGTTTATTAATAAGTTCGGAAAATGGGTCGGCCTGAAGGAAAAGAGGATGGAGAAAGTAGACAGGTGGATGAAAAAGTACGGGCCGTACACCATTATTTTGGGTTATTTCATCCCAGGCATCAGACACGTGACCTGCTACTTTTCCGGAATCGGCAGAATGGATTTCAAAACCTACTTATGCTTCGCCGCCATCGGAGCGTTTTTATGGTGTTTTATTTTTATTACTATAGGAAAATTCATAGGAGTAATCAATGTTTAATACTGCTGCTAAAGTTCTTTATCGTTCATTGATTGAACTGACTAATAATCGATTGACGTCCCATCTCATTAAAAACTTCTGTGAATCGAAACTGAGCAAGCCGATGATTCCGCTGTTTTCCAAACACTATCGCATCAACTGGAATGAAACGGAACGGACAGCCTCTGACTTTGATTCACTGGCGTCATTTTTCATTCGTGATATTAATTTGAATCTCCGCCCCGTGGCAAAAGAGAAGAACGCCATCGTCAGTCCTGTGGACGGCGTCGTTCAGACGGTGGGCATGATTAATCCGAATCAAACCTTCATGGTAAAAGGGAAGGATTATTCGTTCGCTGAACTGACGGGGTTTAAAAGCGCCGATCACAAATACAACGGCGGCCGTTTTGCCGTGCTTTATCTGAGCCCGAGACATTACCACCGCTTCCATTCCCCCATCAGCTGTACGTATCAGAAGCTGGCCGAGCTGGGGAAACGCTCCTATCCCGTCAATACGATGGGATTGAAGTACGGGAAAGACGTGCTCTCAAAAAATTACCGTTATGTGTACGAGCTCACCCGTGGTAACCAGCAGATGCTCATGATTCCGGTAGGTGCGATGAATATTAATTCCATCGTTCAGACAAACACCGGAAACAGGCTTGAAACGGGTGAAGAGCTGGGCTATTTTTCATTTGGATCGACCGTTATTTTAGTATTTGAGAAGGATATGTTTACCCCTTCGGATAACCTCATTGAAGGCCGGGAGTTACAGGTCGGCCAGATCATCGGTTATGCGGAGTCACAGGAGGAGGCGTCCGCTTTATAAAAGCTGCTCCTCTTTTTTATATGGTGTAAGGAAGTGAACAATATGGAAGAAAAGGATTTGGCAAAGCTGATAGAGCAATACCTGCTTACAGGCAATCAGCAAGCTTTGGAAGCCGTGCGGGATGCCAGCTGGCCTGTCATCGAATCGCTCATTTCGGAACTGGGTGAAGACAGCGCCGATGTCCTGCGCGAAAAAGGCCGTGACCGTTTTCCGTTTATCATCGGCAAGTATCAGACTGCCGCCGGCCTTTCACTTGAAACCTTTTTGCGCAATACGTATCGGTTTTATTTTCAGCAGGTAATAAAAGGAGAAGCGTGACTGGAAGAAAGAGTCCGGACGGAAATGTTCATCTTTCGCCCGTTTTCCTGTATGATATAGTATAGTGTGCGTGATCATTAATATAATTGAACAGGGTGTATAAATCATGGAAAAACAATATAGAGTTTTACTTTATTATAAATATGTAAAGATTGATGAGCCTGAGGAATTCACGGCTCAGCATTTGAAGTTTTGTAAGGAGCTCGGTCTGTTAGGCCGTATTTTGATTTCTGAGGAAGGCATTAACGGTACGGTGTCCGGAACGGTTGAACAGACGGATCAATACATGAATGCGCTGAAAGCTGATCCGCGTTTTGCCGACATGCCGATCAAAATTGATGAGACTGACGGACATGCGTTCCGCAAAATGTTTGTCCGCCATAAAAAAGAGCTGGTGACGCTTCGTCTCGAAGATGATGTTGATCCGAATACCACGACGGGCAAACACTTAAAACCGAAAGACTTTTATGAGCAAATGCAGGATCCTGACACGATCGTGATTGACGCCAGAAACGACTATGAGTATGATCTCGGTCATTTCCGCGGAGCGGTCAGACCTGATATTGAGGCGTTCCGTGAGCTGCCGGACTGGATTGAAGAGCACAAAGACATGCTCGAAGGCAAAAAAATCCTCACGTACTGCACAGGCGGCGTACGCTGTGAGAAATTTTCCGGCTGGCTGCTGAAGCAGGGCTTTGAAGACGTGTCCCAGCTTGACGGCGGTATCGTCACTTACGGTAAAGATCCTGAAGTCCAAGGCAAACTGTGGGACGGACAGTGCTACGTATTTGACGAAAGAATCAGCGTACCGGTCAACCGCGTAGAGCATGTCATTATCGGAAAAGATTATTTCACGGGCGAGCCTTGCGAGCGTTATGTGAACTGCGCAAATCCGGCATGTAATAAAAAAATGATCTGCACACCTGAGAATGAATACAAGTACATGCGCAGCTGCAGTCACGAATGCCGTACAAACGAACGCAACATGTATGTGAAAGAGCACGAAATGACTCAAGAAGAAATCAATGAACGCCTTGCTTTGATTGAAAAAGAAGATCATGCGGCGATTGATTAATAGAAAAGACCACCAATGAGGTGGTCTTTTTTGTGTTTACATACTTTCTGTCCGGGCGGTCTGGTCCGCCGTGACGGACCCTTTATATGTGAAGGCTTTTTCCCATTTAGATACGACGATACAGGCGACCGCATGGCCGGGCACGTTGACGCCGGTTCTCGCCATGTCCATGACGCGGTCGACACCGGCAATGATGGCGACGCCTTCCGCAGGGAGACCGACGGCATTCGCTGTCGCCAGAAGCACGACGAGTGAGCCTGACGGGACGGCGGCAATGCCTTTGCTTGTCATGACGAGCACAAGCATCATCAGAAGCTGCTGAGAAAGCGGCATCTCCACATGAAAAGCCTGCGCCAGAAAAATACATGACACCGATAAATAGAGACTGGAGCCGTCACAATTCAGCGATAAGCCTGACGGAACCACAAAGGAGACGACCCGCTTCGGGCAGCCGTATTTCTCCATCCGATCCATCAGCTGAGGCAGAATGGTTTCTGTGCTTGTCGTGGAAAAAGCAATCAAAAACAGATCCCAAATCATTTTCAGCACTTCAAAGTACTTGATTTTAAAGATAAGCCCGACAATCGGAAACAGAACGAAGAGGATCAAAAACAGCCCGAGAAACACAGTGCCGATCAGCTTCAGCATCGGGAGCAAAAGCGCGATTCCGAATTGTCCGACTGAGGCGGCCATAAGGGCAAGAACGCCGATCGGAGCGGTGACCATCACCATTTGCGTCAGCTTGAACATAATATTTGCCGTTGATTCAAAGAAATTCATGACAGGTGCGGAGGCTTTGCCGATGCCGGCTGCGGCAACACCGAATAGGATCGCGAAAAAGATGACGGCGAGAAGATCGTTTTTCGCCATAACGTCAATGATATTAACGGGGATAATATCAAGAAGCATTTGTTTCAGGTCGACTACTTTTTCCGTATAGCCGGAAAGCTCGTGAATGTCTTTTTTAGCAAGGTGAGAGAGGTTAAGGCCGACTCCCGGCTTCAGCACGTTTGCCAATAGGAGGCCGAGCCCCAGAACAAGCGTCGTAATCACTTCAAACCAAATAATCGTTTTGATGCCGAGACTGCCCATCTTTTTCATACTGCCGCTGCCGGCGGCTCCGATGACAATGGTCGAGAACACGATCGGCACGACAATCATTTTAATCAGGCGGATAAATCCGTCTCCCACGGGCCGCAGCGCCATCCCGAAATCCGGGAAGAAATGGCCGATCAGTGCTCCGATGGCTAAGGCGATCAAAATCTGAAATGCGATAAATTTTTTCAAGCGAATCCCCCTTTTACTTGCGCATTTCTTACGTAATTCGTGAAGCAGGCGGCAACCACCTTCCTCTCCGCCATAAATTTGTCACAAAATTGACTTTGCGAAAGAGAGGATTTCTTTACATTATGTAAGCGCAATCATTTAATATGACAGAAAGTCCTCATTGAAAAAAATGAAGGAGAATAAAATAAAGTCAGATTTTCGCTTGAAAATATCAAAAATTTTGATAATTATCCTCTTATAAGTGGTATATTTGATATGATACGGTCAACTGCATCCTTATATATCTGTGCATACACGATTCAGGCAGAGAAAACAGGCAGCTTATAAAAGACTGAAAATTTAAACAATTACAAGAAAGGTGTGCTTTTGTTGAATCAACTGATTGAAAGACGTAAGGTCACAGCTAGAAAAGAAAAACCGGATTCCGCTTCATTGGGATTTGGCAAGTACTTCACTGATTACATGTTTGTCCTGGATTACGAAGAAGAAAGAGGCTGGCATGATCCGAGAATCACACCATATGAACCGGTTCATCTTGATCCGTCCGCATCCGTTTTCCATTACGGGCAGGCCGTATTTGAAGGGCTGAAGGCTTACAGATCAGAAGACGGACGGGCATTGATGTTCCGACCTGACCAAAATATAAAGCGGCTGAATAAATCGCTGCGGCGGATGAGCATGCCGCCTCTCGATGAGAAGCTTGCGCTGGAAGCATTGGTACAATTGGTGGAGCTGGAGCAGGAATGGATTCCGAAAGAAAAAGGAACTTCTTTATATATCCGTCCGTTTGTGATTGCGACCGAGCCTTCTTTAGGCGTCCGGCCTTCCAAGCGGTACAAATTCATGGTTGTCCTGACGCCGGTCGGTTCGTATTACGGCGATCAGCTGAAACCGATCCGTATTTATGTCGAGGATGAGTATGTGCGCGCCGTCACCGGCGGAGTGGGCGATGTTAAAACGTCCGGAAACTATGCGGCCAGCTTACAGGCTCAGCGGAAAGCCGAAGAACTGGGTTATGATCAGGTGCTTTGGCTCGACGGAGTGGAAAAGAAATATGCTGAAGAGGTAGGCAGTATGAATATCTTTTTCATTATAAACGGAGAGGCTGTAACGCCGGCGCTAAACGGAAGCATCCTCGGGGGCATCACCCGCGCATCTGTGATAGAGCTGTTAAAAAGCTGGGGCATCCGCGTCAGGGAAGAACGGGTTGCCATTGATGACATCTATCATGCCGCGATGAGAGGCGAGGTGTCAGAAGTATTCGGTACGGGAACCGCAGCCGTCATCTCACCGGTCGGCGAGCTGCACATTCACGGAGAAACAATTGAGCTGAATAACGGCTTGATCGGTGAAGTGTCAGAAAGGCTCTATGAAACCATTACCGGCATCCAGGTCGGGAAGGTGCCGGATTCGTTCAGATGGGTGGTTGAAGTATAAACAAAAAAAAAGAACCCTTGCGCGGCAGGGTTCTTTTTTGTTTATTAAGATTTTGCGGCTTGAACACGGGTGCGGCTGTTCCGGTTTTTTAAGTAATAAACGCTGTAACAGACGGCCATAAAGGCAATTCCGCAATAAAGGGCGATGGCCTGGTTCGGATCAAAAGCAATGCCGATACAGGAGGCAAGGCAAAGGATAAAAGCCGCTATCGGCACGGCCGGATATCCCGGTGTCCTGTATGTTAAGTCTGAAAGCTGATGGCCTTCTTTAAGAAACCGTCTTCTGAACAAAAATTGCGATGCGGCAATGCTCATCCACACCGCCACTACCGCAAATCCTGAGACAGAGACGAGAACAAGATACACTGTATCCGCTGCGAACACGCTTGACAGCAGTGACAGAATGCCGCCGATCATACTGAAAATCAGGGCGTTAAAAGGGATGCCTTTAGACGTCAGCCTGGCAAAGGCGGGGTGAAGCTCACCTTCTTTAGACAGGGACCACAGCATTCGTGATGAGGCGTACAGCCCCGAATTCGCCGCAGACAGAAGCGCCGTCAAAATAACGAAATTCATTAGATCGGCCGCATACGGCACGCCGATTCTGTCGAATACCGTGACGAACGGGCTTTCAATCACACCCGCTTCTTGGATGGAGATCATGCCCGACAGCACAAAAATCGTTCCGATAAAGAAAAGCGCCAGCCGCCAGACTGTGGTCTTAATGGCGCGCGGAACGGTTTTTTCCGGATCAGCGCTTTCCCCGGCGGCAATTCCGATCAATTCCGTCCCTGAAAAGGCAAAGTTTACTGACAGCATCGTCATCAGTATCGGAAAAAAACCATTTGGAAAAAGACTGCCGCCATCCGTAAAGTTCGACAGCATAGGTGCCGCCTCACCGCTTTTCATCGGAACGATGCCGAACATCGCCGCTCCGCCCAATAAAATAAACAGCAGGATGGCTAAGACTTTAATGCTTGAGAACCAAAACTCCGATTCAGCAAAAAATTTCACGGAGAAGGCGTTTAATAAAAAGATGAAAAGAGCGAATACGGCACTCCACATCCAAACAGAAGTATGCGGGAACCAGCGCTGCATGAAGAGCCCGGCCGCCGTGAATTCAGAGCCAAGCGCCACCGCCCAGGTCAGCCAGTACAGCCATGCGACCGTAAAGCCCGTCGCGGGCCCGATATAGGTTTTCGCATAGGTGTGGAAGGAACCCGTGACCGGCATGGCCACTGACAGTTCACCGAGGCAAAGCATGACAAGATAGACGATGCCCGCGCCCAAAAGGTATGCAAAAATGGTACCCGCCGGACCCGCCTGATGAATGGTATACCCCGAGCTTAAAAACAGCCCCGTTCCGATTACACCTCCGAGTGAGAGCATAAAGAGGTGCCTGCTTTTCATACTTCTCTGAAAATTTGTCTCGTTCTTGTTGTTCATTGTTTTCCAACTTTCTGCGAGAGCCGTTCTAATAAAAAATCTCATGCCGGCGAACGGCACGAGATTCCGGCGAACCGGCTTTTTGAATAGAATATACAAACTATTCCGATTAGTCAAGTTGTTTTTATGGTTTTGGCCCAAGCGGCAATGGCCTGAATATCCGCGGGTTTCGTCCGGCAGCAGCCTCCGATCAGGCTTGCGCCGTTTTCGTACCAGCTTTGCGCGCTCTTTCCGAAATGTTTTGCGCACGCTTCACCTTTCCAGGTTTTTGTTTTCGGGTCATATTGTTCGCCTGAGTTCGGATAGACGATAATCGGCTTGGACGCTGCCCGTTTGATTTCTTTTATCAGCGGCGGAATATGTTCGATCGGTGTGCAGTTGATGCCGATCGCTGCGATTTGGCTGCAGGAGTCAAGCAGGGCCGCGCATTCGGAAATAGGCGTGCCTTCGCTGATATGCCGTCCGTCCTTGGCGCTGAAGCTCATCCACGCATAAGTGCCGGGGAATTCCTCCAGCAGCCTTATAATCGCTTTTGCCTCTGACAGGCACGGAATGGTCTCGCACGCCAAAAGATCGGCGCCGGATTCTATAAGGGCTTTCATCCGGGGGCGGTGAAAGCTGATCAGCTCATCCTCCGTCAGTCCGTAATGCCCGCGATATTCAGAGCCGTCGGCAAGGCTCGCGCCGTAAGGTCCGATAGAAGCGGCGATCAAAGGTTTGGGACGGTCTGAACGGTTTTCTTCATGCGCCCAAAATTCATCGCGAGCTTGGACGGCGAGCTCAACTGATGTCTGAATCAGGCGGATCGCGTCGGTTTCCGAGATGCCGCGTGCCGCAAATCCTTCAATCGTCGATTGATAGCTGGCAGTGATCGCGCAATCAGCGCCGGCGGCAAAATATTCGGCATGCACCTGTTTGATCAGTTCGGGTTTTTCCAAAAGAATTTTGGCCGACCACAGATCGTCATGTAAATCACAGCCCAGCCGTTCAAGCTCGGTTGCCATTGCTCCGTCTATGATCATAACCGGGTATTCATCTAATATGTGTGTAATGTGGTTCATAGGCGCTCCTTTCTGACTTTCCTGAAAATATATGAAAAGGGTAATGGACAGTTTCCTCTTTGTCAATCAACCGGCAGAAAAAAAGATGTTCAGGACGCTGCCCGAACACCTTTTGTTTAGGAAATATGTTTGCCTTTCGCACTTTTTGCGATGTCTGAATACTCCCAGCAGTCGATCCCGTCATCATCAGGGAGCACATCTCTGTAAAAGACGGGGTCCTTTCCGGCTTTCTTTTGCCGGGCATAATCGCTCAAAGCGGCAAACGCTTTTTTCGACAGAAGGAAAATCGCGATTAAATTCACGACCACCATTAAGCCCATGAACAAGTCAGCCATATCCCACACAAGCTGGACTTTGGAAATGCACCCGAACAGAACCATTCCGAGTACACAGATGCGGTAAATGAACAGCCATTTTTTGTTCTGGCTTAAAAATCCGATATTGGTTTCTCCATAATAATAGTTGCCCATCAGAGCGCTGAAGCCGAACAAAAGCATTAAGACGGCAAGGAAACCTGATGCCCACGCGCCGATATGGTCGCTCAAGGCAGCCTGAGAAAGCGCGATGCCGCTCAGTCCCGGCTGGTGATAAGCGTCTGAAAATAAAATGATAAGTGCCGTGCTTGTACAAATGACGAGCGTATCCGTCAGGACGCCGAAGGCCTGAATGAGCCCCTGTTTCACCGGATGGCTCGTCGTAGCTGTCGCCGCCGCGTTCGGAGCGCTTCCCATTCCCGCTTCATTTGAGAAAATTCCGCGTCTCACACCTTGCATCAAAGCCGCACCTAAAGCGCCGCCCGCTGCCTGATCAATACCGAACGCATTTTTTACGATAAGCGACAGAACGCCGGGCAATTGGGTGATGTTCGTCAGAATGACAAAGAAAGCGACGCCGATATATAAAACGGCTAAGACGACTACGATGTATTCCGCCATTTTCGCAATTCGTTTGACGCCGCCGAAAATCACGCCGCCGAAAACCAAGATTAAAATAATGCCCAATGTAAGCCGGCTGGTGCCGAATGCGTTTTGAAAGGCGACGCTGATCGTATTGGACTGAACGGAATTAAAGACGACTCCGAATGACAGCGTGATTAAAACGGCGAACAGCGCGCCCATCCAGCGTTTCTTCAAGCCTTTTTCCATGTAATAGGCCGGGCCGCCGCGGAATCCGTTTTGATCTTTTACTTTATAAATTTGGGCCAGCGTGCTTTCAACAAAGCTTGAAGCCGAACCGATGACTGCGATAATCCACATCCAGAAAATAGCGCCCGGGCCGCCGAGTGCGATCGCAATGGCGATTCCGGTAATATTCCCGGTTCCGACACGCGCCGCCATGCTGATGCAAAATGCCTGAAACGGGGAAATGCTGTTTTTTGACCGGGCGGCTGCGCCTTCTTTCAAAACCCGGATCATTTCCCTCAGCATGCGGACTTGCAGACCCTTTGATCTGAACGTAAAAAACAGTCCCAGAGAAAGAAGCAGTACGATTAACAGTTTTGACCATAAAAAATCATTTGCCGAGCCGATTACATTTTCAAGGAATTCCTGCATCCAATCACCTCTTGGTTCGTTTGATTAAAAAATACTGAGCTCCCACTCCTGTGCGATATGTTTCAGCAGCATGCCGCCGGTCAGGCTGTTGCCATATTCATCAATGGCCGGACCGTAAATGCCGATGCCGCAGCCGTTATGAAAAGGCTGTTCTCTTCTGGCGCTTGGGGGAACCAATGCCATAATGCCGCCGGATACCCCGCTTTTGGCCGGGACGCCGACGAAAGCCGCATATTTGCCTGACGCATTGTACATCCCGCACGTCAGCATCAGGGCTTTGGCGAGTTTTGCGACATCTTTCGGAATGACCTGTTCCCGGCGGATCGGATGGTAGCCGTCATGCGCAAGAATCAATCCGATTAAAGCGATGTCCTCGGTTGTCCCCTCCATGGCGCATTGCTTTAAATACACTTCAAGCGTTTCTTCCACATCCGCCTCGAGAAAGTTCGTTTCTTTTAAATAGTAGGCGAGCGCTCTGTTCCGGTGTGCGGTCTGCCATTCTGAGCGGAAGACCTCCTCGTGTATGTGAGGCCGTTTTCCTATCAATTTTTCAAAAACGGAAAAGAGATATTCTAATTTATCATGCGCTGTTTCACCGGGAAGAAGCGAGGCGACGGTAATGGCGCCGGCATTGATCATCGGGTTGAAGGGCTTCCCGGGTTTATGGATTTCAAGCCGGATGATAGAATTAAACGCATCACCTGTCGGCTCCACGTCCACACGATCCAGCACATAAGGAATGCCCCTGGACATGCAGGCGGCAATAAAGCTGATGACTTTTGAGATGCTCTGCAATGTGAACGGCACATTCCATTCACCGGCATGAATCATTGAGCCATCCGGCTCTAATATGCAAATGCCCAGCTGAGAGTCGTTGATTTCTCCGAGGGCGGGTATATAATTTGCGCTTTTTCCATTGACGGAAAACGGTCGGTAATGTTCGACCCAATCTTGTAAAAGTGAAGCCAGTTCCTCTTTTTCAAGGCGCTCTCTGACCATATCTTTCATAACATTCCTCCTCTATTACAAGCCTGTCCGTAAGCGGAAACCGGTCTTGGAAAACGTTTTCAAATATAGCGTGTTCCATGTTAATGTATAATGACATCTACAGAATCATATAAAATACGACAAAATCATTCTTAAAATAAGCCGATAGATTTATAAATCAGCAGGAGCGTCCCGCCATACGGGTCTAAAGAAATTTGCGGACTCACTCGGTCTTATTCAAAATAGATAGAAGAAGGAAGTGATTGTGATCAGGCTCGACTATTTACTAAAAAAAGACGGCTATTTATTCGCTCTCATGCTGATCACCGTGCCGCTGGCGGGGGAACTGAAATTTTACCCCCTGAATGAGGTGTACCGGATCAGCTTCGGCGCCCCGGCTTTTTTCTTTTTTCTGCTGCTGCTGCGGCATGTGCCGGCAGTATTGTCAGGGCTGTTGACAGGTGCAGCCGTTGTGGCATTCCGGATCGGCCTGGCGTGCTGGGGAGGAGAGCATGCCGGCTTTACGGAGGCTTTTTTCAGCCAATATCCCAGTTTCTTTTTTTACTTTACATATGCCTGCTTGTTTTATGTGCTGAGGGTCAGGTTCTTTCGGGATCGGCCGCTCATGATCGGATTCCTCGGCTTTCTCATTGAAATCGCTTCCGACACCGTTGAAATGGCGGTTCAGTTTTCAGGAGGCCGGCTGATTATGATGCCGGGCAAACTGGCAGATATTGCGGTCATCGCCATTTCTCACACATTTATTGTGCTGAGTTTTTTCAACGTGATGAAGCTGCACGAATCCCAGGTCAGGGAAAAGCAAACGAGAAAGCAGCATGAGCACATGCTGATGATTGTGTCTAACTTATACGAAGAAACGATTCATTTGAAAAAAACGCTGAAAACGACGGAGCATGTGACGAAAGAATCCTATCAGCTGTATCGGGAAATGAGCGGGAACGACCGGGAGCTCGGCAGCCGAATGCTGCGCCTTGCGGGAGAAATCCATGAAGTGAAAAAAGACAATCAGCGGATATTCGCCGGCCTGTCGAAGCTGATTTCAAATGAGAGATTCCGGGATTACATGGATGCCGCCGCTCTGATCGGAATCGTCATCCGAATCAATGAAAAATACGCCGAATCTTTAGGCAAGGATATTCAGTTCCGGAGCGTGATTGAAGGAGAACATCCCGATTATCACGTCTTTACCGTCCTGTCGATCTTGAATAACCTGACCGCCAATGCCGTAGAGGCCATGGGGGACAGAGGTGAGATCCGCCTCACGCTGCGCAGGGCGGAGGGGGAGATGGCTGAATTTCAGGCGGAAGATGACGGTCCCGGCATTCCGGAAAAAATCGGAGAGGTAATCTATGATCCCGGATTTACGTCCAAATACGATGAATTCGGCACACCTTCAACGGGCATCGGGCTTTCATACGTGAAGGAAATCGTAACCGAACTTGAAGGCGGCATCTCCTTTCACAACAAGCCAAAAGGCGTCATATTTACGATTAAGCTGCCGGTGAGGCATTTAATTGCAGAAAGGGTGAGTTCATAATGCGCTTTTTTATAGCTGATGATGACCGGGCGATCCGTTCCATTTTAAGACAGATCATTGAAGATGAGGACTTAGGCGAAGTCGTCGGCGAGGCGGAGGACGGAAGCCAGATTGAAGGGCATTATCTCCATTTTAAACAAGTCGATATTTTATTAATTGACCTGCTGATGCCGGGGCGGGACGGGATTGAGACGATACGGCATCTTCAGGATTCGTACACCGGAAAAACGGTGATGATATCCCAGGTGGAAGCGAAGGAAATGGTGGGAGAAGCCTATTCTCTCGGTATTGAATATTTTATCCACAAACCGATCAACAAAATTGAAATCATCACCGTGCTCCGAAAAGTGAAAGAGCGGATCGAACTGGAAACCTCGATCGGCGACATCCAAAATTCGCTAAGACGGCTTGTTCAGCGCAATGAACCGCAGCAAAGCCGCTCTTTTAAATCCTGCGAAAAATCCGTGAAAGAGACCGGGAAATTTCTGTTATCAGAACTAGGGATTGTGGGAGAAAGCGGCGCGCACGACCTGATGGCCGTGCTGCATTTTTTATTTGAGGATGAGCAGGCGCAAAAAAGCGTTCCGTCGCTGAAGCGTGTGTTTACAAACGTCGCGCTGCGGAAACTGGGACCGGCGGCGTCGGAAGCAGACATCAGCAGGGAGACAAAAGCCTCCGAACAGCGGATCAGAAGAGCGATTATTCATTCGTTAAACCATTTCGCCTCATTGGGCACAACGGATTTTTCAAACCCCAAATTTGAATATTACGCCTCGAAATTCTTTGATTTCCCTGCCGTCAGCAAGAGAATGAAAGAAATGCAGGCGAAAGAAACCGCTCCGCTTTCTCCGGTTAAAGTGAATATGAAAAAATTTATTCACGTCTTTTTTTTGGAGGCGAAAGATTTACGCGAAGGATCGAAGTTTGTCAGCGGAGGGAGCAGGTAAGCTGATAAATGGGGTTTACTTATATAAGGTCTTTGTGTAAAATAATGTTAACTAAGAAGGAACGGAGGGATCCTGATGGCTGATCAAATTCCGGTTTTCGCACTAATGAAATAGTGTCAAAGTCTCTGCCTTGAGTGCGGAGGAAACCGGGATTGTCTGCCTGAATAAAGGAACCTGACAGCAATAGTGAGGGGGCGGCGATTATGCCGCCCTCTTTTTGGCGTCTTCACATATCTCTTTCTCCTCCGCCTCAGGCGAAGCTCTGTGTCAGTAAATAAGGGAAATGGGGAAACAAGATGACAAAACAAAGGGAAATAGAATCCGTTCTGAACATCGCAAAGGAAAATGGCTTACGGTTAAAACATGAAGGGGCGGACATAAATGAAACGGGTATGGACTTCCAAGTCGTATTTGCTGAAGATGACAGCGGCGTGACATGGGTGCTCCGAAAGCCGCGCCGTCCCGATGTTATCGAAAGAGCGGCTGCAGAAAGCGCGGTTCTCGTGTTTCTCCGCAGCCATGCCGCGGTATCAGTGCCCGATTGGCGGGTTCATACACCGGAACTGATCGCTTATCCGAAACTGGACGGAATACCCGCTGCCGCAATTGATCTGGATAAGAAACAGTATGTCTGGAATATGGAGCACGAGCCGCCTTCAGACGGTTTTGTCGGCTCGCTTGCCGTGGCATTAGCCGGGCTGCACGGGGCAGACCCGGATGCGGCCTCCAGATCCGGAATTGAAATCATAAAACCGGATGACGTCAGGCAAAGGGCGGCGGAATCAATGGATCATATAAAAAAAGAAATCGGGGTCTCAGAACAGCTTTGGCAAAGATGGCAAACATGGATTAATGACAGCTCGTACTGGCCTGATTTTTCCGCGCTGATCCATGGAGACTTGCATCCTCCGCATATTTTGATCGGCGAAAATCAGCGTGTGACGGGTCTCCTCGATTGGACGGAGGCAAAGGTTGCCGATCCGGCCAAGGATTTTGTTCTTTATCAAATGATATTAGGAGAAAAAGAAACGAAACGTTTGATGAAGAGCTACGAGGCTGAAGGCGGACGCGTCTGGCCGAAAATGCAGGAGCATGTAACAGAATGGCAGGCCGCCTATCCTATGGAAACAGCGAAGTTTGCGCTTCAAACGGGGCAAGAGGAGCATATGCAAATGGCGCGGGAAATGCTCGGCCTGTCCGATTCGAAAGGTTATTGACTTCGCCCGGAAGACAGCGTATGATACATGTTAAAATAAACGAACGGATGAACAATGCTGAGGAAGAGTAAGTACGCATCAGCGCGCGGGGTTCAGAGAGTCGGTGGCCGCTGTGAACCGATCCCCGTCCGGTGCCGAATGGGCTTCTGAATTGCTGCGCTGAAATGACAGTAGGCGGTGCCGGGATTCTTTCCCCGTTATCAAGAAAGGGGTATTGAAACCGTGTGTTTCTGTACTTTTTGAGTGAAGGCTTTACAGCCGTTAATAAAGGTGGCACCGCGAAAACCTCGTCCTTTGATGGACGGGGTTTTTTTGTATCGTTAAGGAGGTGATAGCCATGGAAAGTGACTGGAGACGGACAAACAATCAAAAAAGGAGGGATATTCATGGTGATCGCCACCGACGATCTTGAACTCACCTGTCCGCATTGTGAAGGAACCGGGGCGGAGAAGGAAGGCGCGCCCTGCCCGAAGTGCGGCGCGAAGGGGGTCATTTTGACGGCTCAGGGAAACACGCTGCTGTATTTTATCAAAAAGCATCTTGATCAGTGAAATCAAACGAAAAAGGCCGTTATCCGGCCTTCAGGCTGTCGAGAAAATCTCGACAGTCTTTATTTTTCCCTTAAAATATCCTGTCATAAAATAAAAGAAAGACTGAAAAGGACGGTGTCTTTCTCATGTGCCACACAAGAAATTCTTCTCAAAACACAGCCGAATTCGTCTGCTTGACCAACTCGTCGAAGAAGATCATCTGCTTTGAAAAATTGATAAATACATAGACTTCTTTTTCATCGTTGAAAAGTTGCCACATACCCAGCTAAGCAAGGCTAGGCATGCGGGAGTGCTTTTTCTGCACCTGAAATCAAATGAATATGGAAAGAAACAGCACAAAAGAAAAAAGCTTGTAGAGAAACATCATTTTCTCTACAAGCTGCTTTTTCATTCTTCAAAATAAGGATTCACATGAATGAGCACTTCTTCAACATCTGAAAAATGTCTTTTGATTTCATTTCGGATTTCGCGGGCTATATCGTGTCCCTGCTTAATCGTCAAATCATGATCCAAAGATAACCGGACATCAAGCAATTTATAGTGGCCGTGTTCTCTCGCTCGGATTTTATCGAGCCGTTTGACTTGAGGACAATGCAAAATAACCGCTTTATATTCCTCTATCAGTTCGGGATCAACACTTTTTTCCATGAGAACGTCAACAGACGGCCTGATTAATTCCATTGAAATCTTAAAAATGAGGTACGCCACGATGACACTGGCAATTGCATCGGCGTACAACAGATAGGACCATCCGCGTGTGTTCCCGATAATCGCCAATAGGACGCCGATAAAAGCGGCAAGAGAGGCAACGATATCGCCTTTATGATCGTATGCAATCGCTATAATCGCTTTACTGTTCCATTTTTCTCCTTGTTTGATCGAATAACGATATAAGATCTGCTTAGCCGCGTAGGATATCAGAGCCGCAAACAATGCGCTGTATTGCGGAACGCTTGGACCTTCAACAAAGGACGAAATCGCTTCTATTAGAATATACACAGAAACGAGCACTAATATGATTCCTACAATTGCTTCGCTGATGACCTCAGCTTTGCCATGCCCGAAAGGATGGTCTTGATCGGGCGGCTTATTAGAAATGCCGATGACGGCCAGGACAGCAATCGAAGCCACGACATCCGCTGCAGAGTGTATACCGTCGGCAAAAACGGCTTCACTATCGCCTATCAGTCCAAAAAAGATCTTTCCTGCCATTAAGATCAGATTGGCTATCAATGCAATCAAAGCGACCTTTTTGCTTATTTGTTCTCTTTCACTTGTCATTTTGTCCTCCTATAAAACTGCGCAAAAAAAGAGGAGCGCTTTTGATTCGCTCTCCGTATCCTTTCTTGTGTAATCACTTTGCTTATCATACCAATTCAGTTTCGAGTGGGTCTATAGCAAGGTTTTTTCCTGTTTACTAATAAATAAGGTGACAGAAAAAAAGTTGGAGCAGGGCTAAACAGTACATAGACAAAATGGCGCTGAATTTAAAAATGAACTGTTGACATTTAAGTATTTATCCTTTATTATTATCTCGAAGTCAAGATATTTTAATTCAAGATAATTTAATTAGAGTGCAGGATAAGAACCTGCCGATCGTTTAAATCGCGAAAAGATCAGTAAGAGAACGTTTCGTTTTTTGATCATATGTTATTTGATTTTTTATACCATAATATCTCGAATTCGAGATAAAAAGGAGTGCGAGAGAAATGGCTGAATTTGTACAGCTGGTGAATGAAAGAAGATCTGCAAGCAACTTTCTTCCAGATCATCCAATCACAAGAGATGAACTCAACGAAATGTTTGAATTGGTTGCGTTGGCTCCATCAGCTTTTAATTTGCAGCATACAAAATATGTGACAGTTCTTAACCCGGATGTAAAAGAAAAGCTGAAGCAGGCCGCAAACGGACAATATAAAGTGTTTAGCTCATCAGCGGTTCTTTTGGTTTTAGGGGATAAGCAGGCATATCAGCAAGCGGCTGACATCTATGAAGGGTTGAAGATGCTGGGGGTATTAAATAAACAAGAGTATGATCACATGGTTCAAGACACCGTTTCGTTTTATGAAAACAGGGGAGAACCATTTAAGAGAGATGAGGCGATAAGAAATGCTTCACTTTCTGCGATGATGTTTATGCTGAGTGCTAAGGAAAAAGGCTGGGACACCTGTCCGATGATCGGGTTTGATGCTGAAGCCGTGAAAGAGATTTTGAATATAGATGATCAATTTGAGGTTGTCATGATGATTACAATCGGGAAAGAAAAAACAGAAAGCAGAAGGCCGCGCGGCTACCGAAAGCCTGTGAATGAGTTTGTGGAGTATATTTAACTATTTGTAAAGGGGCGGATAAAAATGGCTAAAAAAACGATGGGAATCCATCATATTACAGCAATTGTCGGTCATCCTCAAGAGAATGCTGATTTCTACGCTGGAGTGCTAGGGCTGCGATTGGTCAAGCAAACGGTCAATTTTGATGATCCGGCTACGTATCACCTTTATTTTGGGGATGAAGGCGGGAAGCCGGGAACAATCATCACCTTCTTTCCGTGGGCGGGCGCCCGTCAAGGCATTATTGGAGACGGACAGGTCGGCGTGACATCTTACGTCGTGCCGAGAGGTGCCATGGCATTTTGGGAAAAGAGACTTGAAAAGTTCAACGTGCCATACACCAAAATCGAGCGTTTTGGAGAACAATATATAGAATTTGATGACCCGCATGGCCTGCATTTAGAAATCGTGGAAAGAGAAGCAGGGGACGCCAATACGTGGACTTTCGGAGATGTAACCCCGGATGTTGCCATTAAAGGTTTTGGCGGTGCAACCCTGTTATCAGCACAACCTGAAAAAACAGGTGAATTGCTAGAAAACATCATGGGGCTTGAGCGAGTCGGCAAAGAAGGAGACTTCGTTCGTTATCGTTCTGCCGGTGATATCGGAAATGTGATTGATCTGAAATTAACGCCTATCGGCCGCGGACAAATGGGTGTCGGCACGGTCCATCACATCGCTTGGCGGGCTCAGGATGATGAAGATCAATTAGATTGGCAAAGATTCATTGCTGCGCACGGATATGGTGTAACTCCTGTTCAGGATAGAAACTATTTTAATGCGGTTTACTTCAGAGAACATGGGGAAATCTTATTTGAGATCGCCACTGATCCGCCGGGCTTTGCCCATGATGAGTCACAAGAAACAATGGGCGGAAAATTGATGCTCCCTGAGCAGTATGAACCGCACCGGGCACAAATTGAACAAGGGCTGCTGCCGTTTGAAGTGAGAGAACTAGATTGATTTATAGATGAACGTGAAGCATGAAGAAAAATAAAAAGACATACATTTAACAGATGTTTGCTGGAAGCGGCTGTTGGTAAACAAGCTGCCTTGCAGACATCATATAATATGAAAAATAAGGAGAGATAAAAATGGAAGATGCAGGACTATTACTTATTCGAATCATGATTGGTGTGGTGTTTCTGTTTTATGGATCACAAAAATTATTCGGCTGGTTTGGCGGATACGGGATTAAAGGAACCGGACAATGGTTCGAGTCAATTGGAGTTAAACCAGGTAATGCCGCGGCCGCTTTATCAGGTCTCGGGGAACTCGCAAGCGGAATTTTATTTATTTTAGGTGTATTCCTCCCGCTTGGAGCTGCTATCATAACGATTATTATGTTAGGTGCCATTGTAAAAGTTCATGGAGCGAAAGGGTTTGCGAACGGTGCCGGCGGCTTTGAATATAACTTGGTGCTGATTGCAGTCTCCATCGGAGTTGCACTCATCGGTTCAGGAGCTTACGCTTTGCATTTTTAATATAAGGATCTAAGAACAGTTACTGAAAAGCGGTAACTGTTCTTTTATTTTTCAAGCACAACGTTAAGGTGCTCTGAATAGCAAAAAAGCGGATATGTTCAATATAAATGTGTATAGTGAATGATATGCATATTGAAAGTCATGAAAGACGAGTCAATTGAAGGAGGAATTTGATGAAAGAGATGGCAGACTTACATTCATTAGATTCTATCGAGAATTTTATTAAACAGCATCAATTCAGTTTTATCTACATTTCAAGACCCGCCTGTACAGTATGTCACGCTGTTCTGCCGCAGCTCAGAAAAGTATTGGATCAGTTTCCGAATATCAAATTGGGGCATATCAATGCTGACGAGGCAGAAGAGGTTGCCGGCAGATTTTCAGTCTTCACTGTCCCCGTGCTTCTTTTGTTCATTGATGGGACTGAGTTTCTGAGAGAAGCCCGCTTTGTTCATTTTGAACAGCTTGAAGAAAGGCTGAAAAGGGTTTATCAGTTATATCAAGATGTATAAAGCGTTTATACTTTACAATTAAAAAGCCCCCTTTAAGGGGGCCGTTATCCGGCCTTTTTTGCGTTATTCGGACCGAGGCTCTAAAAAACGTGACCCGCCCAAGTCTTTTCTCATCAGATAAATATGGAAAAAATATTCTCCGACCGCGATGATGATGGCGGAAATAAGAGCGGCAAACGCCAGTCTTCCTCCTGAAATGCCCATGGACAGCGGCATTCCCATCAGCCAGACAACTAGAAACGCGATTCCGAAATCAGCGGACGCCGCCGTGATATTATTCCATCTCGGCAGCACGTACAGATCGCCCGTAAAGTAGGAAACAGCTCCCAACACAATGGTCATCAGCAGCACGTCGCCGAATGTAAAGCGAAAACCTAAGCCGAGTACGAGATACAGAATGATGATGGTCATGATGCCTTTAATGGCAAGCGCTTTAATATGTTCCATGCGAATTCCTCCTTATGGAAATCATGTTAGTATGTTTCCTCATCCCGTGAAATATAAACCTTTTTTTGTGAACATTTGTTTTCTGGCTTTTGGCTGTCATCACTGGGCCGCGGCTGAATATGATGAAGGGAGAAAAACGGGAGGTGTCATGATGGCAGTCGTAAAAGCGTCGAGCGCCGATGTCGATCTAATGGCAAGGCTGCTCAGGGCGGAAGCGGAAGGCGAAGGAAAGCAGGGAATGCTTTTGGTCGGCAATGTAGGAATCAATCGGGTGCGGGCGAATTGTTCTGATTTTAAAGGCCTGCGCACCATCAGGCAGATGGTGTTTCAGCCGCACGCGTTTGAAGCGGTGACTCACGGATATTTTTACCAAAGGCCGCGCGAATCTGAGCGGAGGCTTGCCCGCCGGAATATTAGCGGAGAACGGTTTTGGCCGGCTAAATTCAGCCTGTGGTATTTTAAGCCGCCGGGAAACTGCCCGCCGACATGGTACAATCAGCCGTTTGTCGCCAGATTCAAATCCCACTGCTTCTATCAGCCGACAGGGGAAACGTGCGAAAACGTGTACAATACATTTTAATCCCGGAGCACCGTTCTCAGAATGAACGGTGTTTTTTAATTTCTTGTGAAGAAAAATAGGAACAAAGTGCGCTTGACGGATGAAAAGCCAAACAGAAACAGAGGGGGTTTTCTCCCGGACGGGAAAGATTTGTCGAAACAATGTGAAAAATGTCTCCCGCCGATCACTTTCCGCCCTTACAAATCCTTCACACTTCTTCATAACGGTTTAACATTTCTTTTCTATAATGGGGGCGATCAATGAGACGAAAGGGGAACTGACATGACACATGACGGCCGTTTAGATGAATGGATCAAGGAATTGGAGAACAAAAGCTTTCAAAACAATACGTTTGACCGCCGCGCATTTATACAGGGCGCCGGGAAAATCGCAGGCCTTTCCCTCGGGCTGGCGATCGCGCAATCCATCGGCGCGTTTGAAGTGAATGCCGCTCCGACATTTTCAAACTATCCGTTCACCCTCGGCGTGGCCTCCGGTGATCCGCTGTCTGACAGCGTCATTCTCTGGACACGTCTTGCCCCGGACCCGCTCAATGGGGGAGGAATGCCGAATCAGGCCGTTCCGGTTAAATGGGAAATCGCCGCAGATGAACATTTCCGCCATGTCGTCAAACGCGGAACGGAAATGGCAAAACCGAATCTCGGACATTCCGTCCATGTTGAAGCGGACGGGCTTAAGCCCAATAGAGTGTACTATTACAGGTTTAAAAGCGGACATGAGCTCAGCCCCGTCGGCCGGACGAAAACGCTGCCCGCTCCCGGTGCTGACGTATCCGCCATGACGTTTGCGTTTGCCTCTTGCCAGCAGTATGAACACGGCTATTATACGGCGTATAAACATATGGCGAAGGAAAAGCTTGATCTCGTATTCCATCTCGGAGATTACATTTATGAATACGGGCCGAACGAATATGTGGCAAAGACGGGGAATGTCAGGACGCACAGCAGCGCCGAAGTGTACACGCTGTCAGATTACCGCAACCGTCACGCCCAATATCGCTCAGATGCCAATCTGAAAGCCGCCCACGCCGCATTTCCGTGGGTCGTGACTTGGGACGATCATGAGGTGGAGAACAATTATGCCAATGTCATTCCCGAAAAAGGCCAATCAGTTGAAGCGTTTGTACTCAGAAGGGCTGCGGCTTATCAGGCTTATTATGAACACATGCCGCTCAGACGCATGTCGCTCCCGAACGGCCCTGATATGCGGCTGTACAGGCAATTTTCTTATGGCAATTTAGCCTCTTTCAATGTGCTGGATACAAGACAGTATAGAGATGATCAGGCCAACGGCGACGGGAATAAACCGCCTTCTGATGAGTGGAGAGATCCGAAGCGCACATTGATGGGGACAGAGCAGGAGCAATGGCTCTTCGACAACTTAGCCGCTTCAAAAGCGAAGTGGAATGTGCTGGCCCAGCAAATCTTTTTCGCGCAATGGAATTTCGGAACAACCGACAAGCCGATATTCAGCATGGATTCATGGGACGGCTACCCGGCGCAGCGGGAGCGGGTCATCAATTTTATAAAAAGCAAAAACCTGAACAATGTCATCGTGCTGACGGGTGATGTTCATGCAAGCTGGGCGTCAAACCTGCATACCGATTTTAATCAAACGAATTCAAAGATCTTCGGAGCCGAATTCGTCGGGACTTCCATCACATCGGGAGGAAACGGGGCGGATAAACGGGCGGATACGGATCAAATCTTAAAACAAAACCCGCATATTAAGTTTTTCAACGACTACCGGGGCTATGTCCGCTGTACGGTGACGCCTGCCCAATGGAGGGCGGATTACAGAGTGGTGCCGTATGTGACGGAGCCGGGGGCTGAGGTTTCCACGCGGGCTTCATTCATTTATCAAAAAGACCAGACGGGGATTCGGAAGGTCTCACAGGCAGCGGTTGCAGGCGGCTTAAAGCAGTCAAATGAGGTGGAAGAGGATCGTTTCTTCGCCCATAACAGTGCGCATGAAAAGCAAATGAGAAAGAAACGGGCCAAAATTTCACAATAAGGGGGCATACTTATGTTTTCAAATATCGGCATTCCCGGGTTAATCTTGATTTTTGTCATCGCTCTGATCATTTTCGGGCCTTCAAAGCTTCCGGAAATCGGCCGTGCCGCCGGCCGCACGCTGCTTGAATTTAAAAGCGCCGCAAAAACACTGGTCTCAAATGAAGAGCCGGACAAGCAGACGGCTGAGAAAGACAAAACGGCAGGCTGAATCCTGACACGGGGGCAGAGATCCGTTTCTGCCCCTTCTTTGATATAAGGAGGATGTACGATTGGATAAAAAAGAAACCCACTTGATCGGGCATTTAGAGGAAGTCCGGCAGCGTCTCATTAAAACCGTTATCGCCTTTCTCGTGTTTTTTATCGGCGCATGCTGGTTTGTGCAGGATATTTATGACTGGCTGATCAAGGATTTGCATGGAAGGCTGGCCGTTTTAGGGCCGAGCGAGATTTTATGGGTGTATATGATGATTGCGGGAATATGCGCCATTACGGCAGCGATTCCGGTTGCGGCCTTTCAGCTCTGGCGTTTTACGGCGCCGGCTTTGACCCCGTTTGAACGCCGCGCCGCTTTGCTTTACATTCCGGGGCTTTCGGTTTTGTTTATTATCGGAATTTCCTTCGGGTATTTTGTGCTGTTTCCGATTGTGCTCGGATTTTTAACACAATTATCCGCCGGCCATTTTGACATAGTATTTACGGCGGACAAGTATTTTACTTTTATGCTTAACATGACATTGCCGTTCGGGTTTTTGTTTGAAATGCCTCTGGCCGTCATGTTTCTGACGCGGCTCGGGATCGTGAACCCATCCCGGCTGGCAAAGGCGAGGAAGCTTTCGTATTTCGTGCTGATCGTCGTCTCGGTGCTGATTACGCCGCCGGATTTTATGTCTGACTTTCTCGTCATGATTCCGCTGCTCGTCCTCTTTGAAATCAGTGTGACGCTGTCCCGCATTGTTTACCGAAAGAAGAAATGGGCCGAGACGGCGTCAGCGGCTTAGTGAAGCTCGCCTCCGCCGGTTTCAATATCGTCCTCATGCGCCGCGGCGGTCACCGCGGCGATTTTGAGCGCTTTTGTGATGTGATCCAGGCTGAGGCTCGGCGCGGACTTCTGCAAGGTTTGCTCCGGAATGTACGGGATGTGAATAAACCCGCCCCGGATGTGCGGATGATGGCGGCTGATTTCATCCATCAGCCCGTAAAAGAGATGATTGCATACAAACGTCCCCGCCGTGTAGGATACAGCCGCGGGAATGCCTTCCTTTTTTATTTCTTCAACGATCCGTTTGATCGGAAGGCCGGTCCAGTAGGCCGCGGGACCGCTTTGAGAAATGTCTTCCCCGACAGGCTGATTCCCTTCGTTATCCGGTATGCGCGCCTCATTCAGGTTGATCGCGACCCGTTCCGGCGTGATCTGCATTCTGCCGCCTGCCTGTCCGGCACAGATGATAATGTCGGGCTGATGTTTCTTGATTGCCTCCCGCAGCACGGCAAGGGACTTATAAAAAACGGTCGGCACTTGTTCAGATACGATAGCAGCGGGGCCTTCAGCGGCACCGTCCAGCCGTTTGACCGCTTCCCATGAAGGATTGACCGTTTCCCCGCCGAAGGGGTCAAAGCCTGTCAGCAATACTTTTTTCTCCATCAAAAACCCTCCTTTTCTTTTTACCATACTCTATAATGGACATATATTCCTGCCGAAGGGGGAAACATGCCTTGAATTCGTCTTTGGTGCCATACCGATCTTTATTTCCGGCGCTCCGCACACATACGATGCTCGCCAGCTGCTCCCAAAGCGCTCTTGCCCGGCCGGTTTCAAAAGCGATCAATGACTACCAGGAAAGCCTGCTTCAGAACGGCGGAAACTGGGATGAAGCCATGGGCCGCACGGAGCAGGCAAGGTGTGAATTTGCGAAATTAATCGGCGCTAAGCCTGAAGAAATCGCCATTTTACCTTCAGTAACGGCTGCCGCCTCTGCCGTCGTCTCAGCTTTACCGGATTGCCGAAAGAAGCAGGCGGTGTATACGGAATTGGATTTTCCGGCAATCGCCCACATTCTGAAGGCGCAGACTGAGATGGAGCTTTCAGTCGTCCCGTCTGAAGAAGGAATGATCCCGTTAGAACGTTATGAGACGTATATCACGGAGCAGACGTGTATCACCTATGTTCCGCATGTGTCCTATACATCCGGTTTTGTCCAGGATATGAAGCGCATTGCCGAGATATCTGCAAAGAAAGGATCGCTTCTTTTTGTCGATGCTTATCAATCGGCTGGGCACATCCCGATTGATGTAAAAGAATGGGGAGTTGATATGCTCGCTGCGGGCGCGAGAAAGTATATGCTCGGCATACCGGGAACGGCGTTTCTCTATGTCAGAAAGGAACTTGCGGAACGGCTGAAGCCGAAAGTCACCGGGTGGTTCGGACAGCAGCGGGAGTCGATGCTGGATTTGACCCGTTTTTCTTATGCGGACGGAGCCAAACGCTTTGAAACCGGAACCCCGGCATTTATCAGCATATATGCGGCACAGGCGGCTTTATCCCTTTTAAACGATGTCGGCACAGACCGCATTCATAGGGAAGTAAAAAAACTCAGCGCATTTGCGTATGAATACGCTTCTGAAAAAGGACTGACTCTCACAGGCCCCCCGTCTGCCGATGACAGACCCGGCATGATTTCCATACGGGATGAAAAAGCGGCGGAGACCGCTGCGCTTTTGAAGCGGAAAAACATCGTATGCGCACCCAGCGGACAACTCATCCGGCTGGCGCCTCATTTCTATAACACGGCCGATGACCTTATCTGTGCGATTGATGAACTGGCTGAAGCGCTCATGATATAAAAAACAGCAGACCCGCGGGGAGTCTGCTGTTTTCTTATGAGTGATTCACTTTGACCCGTTTCATAAAGAAAGCGCTGATCAGACCGATAACGGCGACAATCATCGCGAAGATAAAGGCGTGCTGGACGCCCGCAATCAGCGCGTGAGAGTATGCGGAAGGATCATTCGGGTTTTTCGCGGTGCTCATATAATTCTTCTGGCCGGCAGCCATGATGCTGACTGCCACCGCAGTGCCGATTGCGCCGGCCATCTGCTGGAGCGTATTCATAATGGCTGTTCCGTCCGGATAAAATTCCGGCGGCAGCTGATTTAAGCCGTTCGTTTGCGCCGGCATCATGATCATGGAAATTCCGATCATCAGGCATGTATGAAGCGCGACAATCAGAAGCGCCGTTGAAGCGCCGTTAATGTTTGAGAAAAACGAAAGCACGGTTGCCGTGATGACAAACCCGGGAATGACAAGCCACTTCGGTCCGTATTTATCAAACAGACGTCCCGTTATCGGAGACATAAATCCGTTTAAAATACCGCCCGGAAGCAGGATGAGTCCGGACGTAAATGCCGTCAGCAGCAATCCGCTTTGTAAATACATAGGCAAGAGAAGCATTGTTGATAAGATAACCATCATACAGATAAATACAATCACGACACCGAGAATAAACATCGGATAGCGGAAAGCGCGCAGATTCATCATCGGCTGCTTCATTTTCAGCTGCCTGATGGAGAATAAAATGAGCGCGATCGCACCGACAGTAAGCGAACCGATAACCGTCGGGCTTGACCAGCCGCCTGATCCTTCGCCCGCATTACTGAAACCGAAGACGATGCCGCCGAATCCGATCGTAGACAGAATAATGGAAAGCACGTCAATTTTCGGCTTTGTAATGTCGGATACATTCTGCATGTAGGCGATGCCGAATAAAAGAGCCAAGACGAGAAACGGCAGGGAGATCCAGAAAATCCAATGCCAGTTCAAATGCTCTAACACAAGCCCTGAAAACGTCGGACCGATCGCAGGAGCGAACATGATGACAAGCCCGATCGTCCCCATTGCCGCTCCGCGCTTATGCGGCGGGAAGATGACGAGGATCGTATTAAACATCAGCGGCAGCAGCAGTCCGGTTCCTAAAGCCTGCACGATTCTTGCCGCCAAAAGAAACGGAAAGCTCGGTGCAAGCGCTGCAATCAGCGTGCCGATAATGGAAAAAGCGAGTGAAACGATAAACAGCTGTCTCGTCGTAAACCATTGCAAAAGCAGACCTGAAACCGGGACAAGAATACCGAGAACGAGCAGATAGCCCGTCGTCAGCCACTGGACGGTCGCGGGAGTGATATGCAGCTCCTTCATCAGGTCGGTCAGGGCAATATTCAGCGCCGTTTCACTGAACATGCCGATAAATCCTGCCATCAGCAAAGAAATCATGATCGGCATAACTTTATATTGTTTGGAAGGCTGAGCGTTTTCCAAAAACATTCTCCTCTCTTTCTTTACGTAACATGTCTCTTGTATTTTATGTCTTCAGCAGGTTGGGGATTTGTTTGGAAATATGGATGATCGGCATTTTGTCTTTTTTTGCTAAAGACAAAATGATGCCGCCTTCTATCATGGCATTTAAAACAGTGCTGATTTCCGCCGCTTTCTCATCGGAAAAACCGGCTGATCTCAATTTGCCGGCGAACAGATTCTCCCATTCCTGATAAGCGCATTGACAGGCCTGCTGGAGCTTTTCGCTCGTTAAAGCCGTCTCGGCAGCCAGTAAACCGACAGGAAACCCTTCGAAATTCTCCGGACATGTGAATTGGCTTGATAAGTCCTGTAAAAACGCTTGAATGCTTTCCGCAGGGTCGGGATAGGCATCAAGGCTTTCTTTTATTTTCATACGGATATAATGGCTCATTTCTTTGACAGCCTCAATGGCGAGCTGCTCTTTGCCGTCCGGAAAATGATAGTAAAGAGAACCTTTCGGCGCGCCGCTTTCTTTAATAATCTGATTCAGTCCCGTGCCGTAATACCCCTGAAGCTGAAACAGCCTGGTTGCCGCAGCGAGGATTTTTTCACGAGAATCTCCATAACTCATAATGTTCCCACCTTACTGATTGATGACAAATTTAAAATATAGTGACTGGTCTATTATCTTGATTTCCCATGACGGTGTCAAGGGTTTTTACAGTTATTTTCTTCGGAAGATTGCCTGACAAGCGCGTTGACCGATGAGAGGGAAATCTTCATAAATAAAGAAAAGGAGAGAAAAGAATGAAAAAACAATTCATGCCATTCATTACATTTATCACGGCTCTATTCTTCATAGCGGCCGGCTGCTCCCAATCTCCTCAGGCGAAAGAAACACCGCACCAGATGGCAGCCTCAGCCTCAGCAAAAAAAGACGGACTGCCGAATATTAAAATTCTTGCCACCGGCGGCACAATTGCAGGCGCTGCTCCTTCAAAGACGTCCGCCACGGAGTACACCGCAGGGGCGATCGGAGTTGATGCCCTGATTCAGGCAGTCCCGGAGATGAAGGAGATCGCGCATGTCAGCGGAGAACAGATTGTGAATATCGGCAGCCAGAATATGAATAACGAGACCCTGCTGAAACTTTCAAAACGGGTAAACAAGCTGCTCAAGTCTGATGATACAGACGGCATTGTCATTACACATGGAACAGACACACTTGAGGAAACTGCCTATTTTCTCAATCTGACGGTCAAAAGTGACAAACCCGTCGTGGTCGCCGGGTCAATGAGGCCGTCCACGGCGATCGGAGCTGACGGGCCGTCCAACTTATATAACGCGGTAAAAACCGCGGCTGCGCCTGATGCGAAAGGCAAGGGGACGCTTGTCGTATTAAATGACAGAATCGCTTCGGCGCGATATGTGACAAAAACCAATACAACCGCGACCGACACATTCAAATCGGAAGAAATGGGTTATATCGGTACGATTGCTGATGACATCTATTTTAATAACATCATGACCCGAAAGCATACGAAAGATACAGATTTCCAGATCGATAAACTTGATAAACTGCCGCAGGTCGATATTATATACGGCTATCAAAATGACGGAAGCTATCTCTTTGAAGCCGCCGCAAAATCAGGAGCGCAAGGCATTATTTTTGCAGGCCCGGGAAACGGCTCAATGTCTGATGCGGCGCAAAAAGGCGCCGTAAAGTCGGTCAAAAGCGGGCTGGCGGTTGTCCGCTCCACAAGGACGGGAAACGGGGCGGTAACACCTAATCGAGAGTATGAAAAAGACCATCTGACAGCTTCAAACTCTCTCAACCCTCAAAAAGCGCGGATTCTGCTGATGCTCGCGCTGACAAAAACGCATGACCCTAAGCGGATTCAAACCTATTTCAATGAGTACTAGGAGAAGAGAACCAGGTGTTCTCTCCTTTTTTTGTTTGCCGTATTAAAGTATAAGTGTGCTTTCGGGAAAGGGGCGTCTTTCTCATTTTTCCGCCTCTTTTTCAATTGTTGAAAACAGGAAAAAATACTCTATTTTTTCCTTTTCTTCTCTAATAGAATGAAAATTGCAAAAAATTACATAACAGGAGGAAAGTTCATGAAACAAATCAAAAGCAAAATCCTAGCGATTCTTACAGTCTGCATGCTGTCCGTCATTTCCGTATTTGCCTTCCAGCCGACCGTATCGAAAGCCTCCTCAGAGCATAACCCGGTTGTCATGGTCCACGGAATCGGCGGGGCGTCCTTTAATTTCGCGGGAATCAAAACGTACTTGGCATCCCAAGGCTGGTCAAGAAATGAGATGTACGCCATTGATTTTCTGGACAAAACCGGAAACAACAGACACAATGCACCGAGACTGTCAAATTACGTGAAAAAAGTGCTCAGCGAAACGGGCGCGAAAAAAGTCGATATCGTCGCGCACAGCATGGGCGGCGCCAACACGCTCTATTACATTAAAAATCTTGACGGCGGGGACAAAATCGCAAACGTCGTCACACTCGGCGGAGCGAACGGTCTTGTGACCAACAGAGCGCTTCCGGGAACTGATCCGAACCAAAAGATTTTGTATACATCGATTTACAGCTCAGCGGACTTAATCGTCATGAACCCGCTGTCACGGCTGATCGGCGGGAAAAACGTGCAGATTCACGGTGTCGGGCACATCGGACTTTTAATGAACAGCCAAGTAAACGGGCTGATTAAAGAAGGTCTGAACGGCGGCGGACAAAATACAAATTAACCGTTTCAAAGCCCCGGAGAAAGAGAATCTCCCGGGGCCTTTTTTTCTTCCAAATTCTTTTTTAGCCGTAAACCAAGCCCTCTGAAGTTATTTTTGTTAAAATAATAAAGTTATATCAGAATTCGGAGGGTTTATTGTGGGAAAAGTGAAAAGAAATGCCCCTTGCCCATGCGGCAGCGGGAAGAAATATAAAAAATGCTGCGGAAGTAAAGCAGCTGCCATTCCGGCAGACATCGCGGCAAAAGAAGCGAAACAGATTCAGGAAAGCCTAATGGAGTACGCCTTTACAGCACATAGAGACGGCATATCATCATTTATTAACCAGCACGAGTTCATTGCGGAGCTGGACAGACAGACAAAAGACATCGGAGTCTTCAACCTCGGCATCTGGGGCATTTTCTTCCGACCGCTGGCAGGCGGCAAGACGATTTTTGAAGAATACCTTCAGAAAAAAGCCGGCGGCATCAACCGTCCGAAAACACGAGAAATCGTTGAATCATGGAAAAGCATGACACCAGCGGTTATGGTGCTTGAAGATGTGAAAGAAGGAATGATTCACTTTGAAGATGTGATGACGAAAAAACAATTCAAAGTGGAAATGGACGTCAGCCAGCAGGATCTTCCGCCGGAGGGAAGCCTGATTCTCGGCTATCCGATCCACGAAGCGGAAAAAGCGGAGTTCTTCATGCAATTTACGATCTTCCCTGTGAAGCGGACCGAAGCTTTGATCAGCAAAGTGAAAAAAGCGGCGGCCCCGGCCCTTGCAGAAGGAAAATCGCCTGAGCGCTTTATGGAGGAAAACTTCGACACTGTGCTGGCCGCTCTTTTAGGAACTGCGGAAGAGCCTGAGCAGGCTGCTGAAGAAAAACAGACAGAGTGGGCCAACGACATGGAGAAGGAAACGGCAGACGCCATTGAAAAAGGCCTGAGCGGGGATGAATACCCGGCTGAGCTGGTTCCGGCCGTTATTGATCTGTGGAAAACGTTCTGTGTCAAAAAAGCACCGACGATCAGAAAGCCGGAAGCTTTCGCGGCGGCGGTCGAATATTATGTGAACAGCATTTCTCTGAACGGCGCGTCCGTTTCTCAAGCGAAGCTGGCGAAGAAGTACGGCGTCAGCGCCTCAACGATTTCCAGCCGCTATAAGGAAATCGAGGGTGCTCTCACGGATGAAGCCGAACGCTTCGCCGCAGCTCTGACATCTTAATACACGGCAAAAAAACCTTGAAGGGCAAACGCTTTTCAAGGTTTTTTCTGTAGATAGGCTCTCAGGCAGGATAATTCTTACTGTCTATCTAATACTAAACAGAGGTATAAAAGGAAGGGGATCTGAGCCATGGAGGAAACACGTACGCTGGGCAGGACGGATTTACGGGTAAAGCGTATCGGTTTTGGCGCAAATGCGGTCGGAGGACATAATCTGTTTCCTAATCTCAATGATGAAACGGGAAAAGAACTCATCCGCACAGCATTGGATGGCGGCGTCAATTTTATTGATACGGCGTTTATATACGGTTTGGGGCGTTCAGAAGAGTTAATCGGTGAAGTTGTCGCAGAGCGCGGCGTGCGGGACAGCCTCGTCATTGCGTCAAAGGGCGCGCACAAAGAAGTCAACGGGCAGATCGAACTGGACAACAGCCGTGAATTTCTTCGAAGTGAGGCGGAAAAAAGCCTGAAGCGGCTGAAAACAGATGTGATTGATCTGTACTACGTTCACTTCCCTGACGGAAAAACACCGCTGTCCGAGGTGGCGGGTACGTTAAAAGAACTGAAGGACGAAGGGAAAATCAGAGCAATCGGCGCGTCCAATCTCAGCTTCGGACAACTGCAGGAGTTTAACGCGGACGGCTATTTAGAGGTTTTTCAGTCGGAATATTCACTGATTCAGCGTGAGGCGGAGCGCGATCTGCTGCCTTACTGTGAAAAGAACGGCATTTCCTTTATTCCTTATTTTCCGCTTGCTTCCGGCTTGCTGACGGGAAAGTTTACAAAAGACACAGTCTTTGAGGACAGCCGAAAGAACAGGCCGCCGTTTCAGGGAGAAGCTTTTCACCAAAACCTGGAGAGAGTGGATAAGATGCGGGCCGTTGCTGAAGAAAAAGGCGTGCAGACAGCGCATATCGCACTCGCGTGGCTTCTGTCGCAGCCTGCGGTGGATGCGATCATTCCCGGAGCCAAACGCCCCGACCAGCTGAAACACAATCTGGACGCGCTTGATGTGCAGTTAACCGAGGACGAAGTTCAATATATCAGTGACATCTTTAAGTGAAAATAAAAAAAGGAAATAGCCTGCGCTATTTCCTTTCTTGTTGTCAGGACGTTTTCAAAAACGCTTCCGTCAATCCTTCCAGATCGGCATCTGTATCCAGATACCACTGGCCGCGGGCGTTTTTCTTCATTTCAATTTCTTTTGTCACTGAAGAAGAAGCCGGTTTCAGGCGCATAAACTCTTCTGGGTAGACAGAAAGCAGGTGGCTGACAATTTCGTTTTCATCAGCATCGGGGTGCTTTCCGGCATAGTCTTGCACGCGGTCTTGCAGCCGGCCCGCAAGCGGAGACATATCAAGCGGCGTCACATTGGCTTCAAGGACGGCTTTTTTGCCTGACATGGATTTGGTATGCACCTTGAGCTCTGTATTATCCCGCAGCGCTGATGACATGGCGTCAATAATAGCGGAAATGGCTTTTGAATCCGCCTGCTCCTGTGAAATGCCTGCTGAAGCGATAAAGCTGGCTTTCGCTGATTCCTGATAGGCGGCGGCCGTCATTTTTTCATTTACACCGGTCAGGCGGGTGAAATCTTTATTGTGCTTGCCGTACAGCATCACATCAATGTATGCGGATAATGCGTCCGTCGGTTCAGGTTTTGCGTTTGAGGCTGTGCCTTTGACTTTCAGTTTATAAGATAAAGGCTTCGCGTCTTTTGCCTGCGGCTGATATACCAATTCATATGATTTGCCTTCGTCAGCCGTGAAGTACAGATTGCCCGTCACTGTCTTGCCCGCATGAAGCGTGCCGCTCTGCATCTGGTCTTCCTTATCGGCCGCCGCTGTTTTCGCGTCATCCTGGTAAAGCGAGAAGTCGCTGCTTTTGACGGTAAGCGGGTCTTTGCCCGTATTTTTGACAGTGACCGTTACTTTAAGTGCGGCCGGATGTTCGGTATCGTCTGAAGCGGCCCACGCCGTATCTTTTATATTCACTTTCGCCGTGCCGCTTTCCTGGCCGCTGCTCGTTTCGCTGCTGCATGCAGCAGTAAATGCCGTGAGAAGCAAAATGAAAAACACGGCGCTCATTTTTTTGATGGACATCTGGTTAACCCCCTGTTGTTGTAATGGTTGATTCAATAGTCATGAAGAAAGGCAGGTTAATTATACTAGATTTGTTTAAAAGAGTCTTGGTAATCATTAATCTTTTTGGAAGAAAAGGAAGTGTTATGATGAAAAAAGAAGAATTGAAACAGCTGGCTCTCAGAATCGGAAACGTACCTGCAGGCTACGAGAGTAAGGTGGAAGAATACCAGGAAGATGAGGTTCTGTTTTGGTGGGAAGACAAGAATGATCCGGAAGCCGGCATCATGGTCGAATTGGACGGGGACGGAAAACTGAAATCCTTATCCCGTCCGGCTTTTCGGACTGATCTGCCGCCTCTTTCGGAATCGGACATAGAAGAACGGATGCGGGCGTTTGCAGAAACCCACCGTCCGAGGGCATTGGCTGAGTTCGAATGGGAGAAAAAAAGCTCCGTAAATGAGGGTGATGTGAGATATTCCTATGTTCAGATGGCTGACGGTCTGCCGCTTCCGATGACCGGGTTTTACGTCGACCTGGCTGTGACAGGGGAAGTAACCGGTTTTTCTTATTATGGGAGGGCGGATGAGCTGTTAAGACCCGGGACAATTGCGGACAAGCGGGATGCATTGGATCACTTTGTCAAACAAATAGAAGCAGAGCTATTGTTCACCGTACTGCACCAGTCCGTCTATGTGCAGGGGGATGACAAGCCCCATCTCGTCTATGAAATCGTATCTCCGCCGCGGCCGATATCGGCTGACCTGAAGGAAGAGAATGAAGAATTAGAAGAGTGTGAAGAGCTGGAAGACGACACGCGTCCGTATGTCCCGATTTCACGCCCTGCACCTGAAGCGGAAAAGATGAGCATCAATGACATGATCGGGCTGCATGACGGTTTTTATAAAGAGAGGGAAAGCGATCTTGGAGAGGGCAGTATCGGCATAGCGTGGCGCCCTGAAAAAACAAAATCCGTACGGGAAGATAAAAGCTTTGAAAGTCTGTTAAAAGAGCGGAATGAACATGTATTGAAAACAAGGTATGATAAAGAATCGGGCCGGCTCACCGGGGTAATGTCATTTATACAAAGTGAAGGCGAACCGGAGTTTTCCGAGGAAGAATGCCATCACATGGCCATCCGCTTTTTATTCGCCATGTTTCCGGAAGCGGATCAGTATTTCCGGGTTCAATATGATGAACCGGATGATGAAGGAGAAAACGTGGGACTTACATATAAGGCTTGTTCGGGCGGCGTTGATTTGCGATTCGGAGAGGGGAGAATCTGTGTCAGCAAAAAGACGGGTCTTGTCACTGTATATATGCCGCCGGAAATTGATCCGAAAGAGCTTGATCATATCGATCCCGTTCCTTCATTGACAATGGAAGAGGCGAAGGACGCGATCCGCCGGAATATCAAAGCCGAGCTCGCTTGGGATCGTTGTTACGATGACGACAGCGGCAGAAATGTGTACCGGCTCGTATACAAGCCGGTTTTCCCGCGGTTTATTGAGGCTCATACGGGAGAAGCGATTATGAGTTTAATAGGCTGAAGGTCATAGGCGTTCGTCCCGGGGCTTTCGCAGGAAGTGTGCCATTTGTATGAAAAACAGCCGCTCTGAATACGGCTGTTTTCCCTCTTTGCTAAAAATAGACACATAAAAGGCACTTTCTTCCCTTTAAAAGGATAAGGACGTTTTTATATAATAAAAAACAGTTCTTTTTTATACACTCTTCTGAAAGGATGACCCCATTGCTGAAAGAACATCTGAGAAAAAAAGCGCTGGAGATCGGGAACATACCGCCGCACTATGAGCTTGAAATAGAAGATTTTGATGAAAAACAAAAAACGAGAGCCTATTATATATGGAAAGATCGCAACCATCCGGACAAAACGGTAACGATTGAGCTGGGCGGCGACGGATCTTTGCTTGCATATTCGCGCAATGACCGTCCGGATTCAGACATTCAGCTGTCAGATGCCGAATTAAAGCTGACGGCTCTTCGGTTTGCGGCCAGACACCGCCCGCTTACTTTTATGAACTTCACTTTTCAGGCGAGGGAAGAACGCAATGGGTGCATCCGTTTTAACTATACAAAAAAAGTGTTCGGCAGGCCGCTTCCCGATTCGGGTTTTTTCGTTGATGTAACCGAGAGCGGCTTCGTCGTGCAGTTTATCTATTATGGGGATAAGGGTGAAGCGCCCGTCCCGGAAACATTCGTCGATCAGGAGAAAGTGATCTCGCATTATATGAGCGGGCTGTCATTCAGTCTCGTCTATGACGTTGTCAATTTTGAGAAAACGCCGCGTCTCGTCTATGAACCGATCCTGCCGTCCTACAGCTATCCTGCCGGAGAAGATGAAATCGTTCCGGATCAGCCGCTTTGCGAAGACAGAAACGAACCGGCAAAACCGCTTCCCGCGCTTAAACATAAATGGGAAGCCAGCATCTATGAATTGATGGGGTTTACCGCGGATATGATTCAGACGCGCCACCGCGGCCTCGGAGATGAGATCGGAACGACATGGCGGAAAGGGTCAGTTCCGGAACGGAAAGATTTGAGTATAGAAAGCTATTTTGAAAGCAGCAACAAAAATACAATGAAGATGAAAACAGACAAAAAGACAGGGAAAATGACGGCCTTTAAATCTTTTATTGAGCATGCGGGCCCGGCCGTTTATTCAGCAGAAGAGTGTGAGGAGGTCGCACTTCAGTTTTTATACAAGCTTTATCCGAGAGCGGACGAGTTTTTTAAAATGAACCCGCTGAAGACGGACGGCAGGGGCCGGTTCCGCTTCCATTTTTCCGTATGGTATCGGGATATTCCGCTCCGTTTCGGCGCTGCGAGGATCATTGTCAGTCCCGTAACCGGGCTTGTGGAAGCTTACATGGCGCCTGATATTGATCCGGAGCAGCTGGAGCGGATCAATCCGGTGCCGGCCGTTACCCTTGAAGAAGCAAAGGCAGCTTTTTTATCTGATTTCCATCTGCAGCTGGAATGGCAGCGCGATTTTACGCCGTCCGGCAGTGAAGGGTATAAGCTTGTGTACAGGCCTGTATATCCTCCGTATATTGATGCGCAAAAGCGAAAAAAGAAAAGGTTTTATTAGCCAGGGATCATTTGTAAATGAGGATAATCTTTAAAGCCTCTCCAATCGCCTCCCCAATCAAAACCGAGCGTTTTGGCAATCGATACGACCTCAAGCCAATCGGGCGTGCCGTTTCGGTTTCCGTCATACGTCATATCCCAAATCAGGCTGCCATCCTTTTTCTGCAGGGCGAAGTCGATGGCAAGGCCGTAATTGTGGTATGATTCTCCGCCTTTTGCGTAGGTGACGATGTTTCCTTTTTTTGAACGTCCTTGACGGTACAATTCGTTTTGTTCCTCAATTGATCTGAAACCCTCTGTGATAACGACGGTGATGCCTTTTTTCAGTGCGGCCGTCTGCAATAACTGCGCATTCTGTTTAACGAGCGGATGAAGATCGCTTGGTATATCTCTTTCCTGTAATGCCGTTTGCAGCCTCAGTTCTTTCTGCACATAGGAAAAACATAGGTCTGCGGAAAAGAAGAGGATGAAAAGCAGCGCTATTCTGGCTGGTAATCTCATGGCGGAATACTCTCTTTCTTTAATTGGTTAAAATCTTTGTTTGCTCACTGTTATAAATTTGCTATGATAAAATATAACATAATTAGTAGCCGGAGGAAGGAGGCAAATCTATGAAATCCAAGATTCCATCTGAAGAAGTAGCCGTAAAGATGAATGAATGGTATAAGCTGATCCGCGCGTTTGAAGCCGATAAAGCTGAAGCGCTGAAGCGGGAGATTCAATATGAACTCGAAGATATGGAAGAGAACCAGGACTTATTATTGTATTTTTCATTGATGGAATTTCGGCACCGCATCATGCTGGATAAATTAAAACCCATGAAAGACTGCGACGGCCGGCCTCCGTTCTCTGAAATGCTCACTGAGATTGAGATGAACCAGCAAAAGCTGACCGGTTTACTGGAATACTATTTTTACTATTTCAGAGGAATGTATGAATTTAAGCAGAAAAACTTCATCTCAGCGATTTCTCATTACAAACGGGCTGAGGAAAAGCTTGAATATGTGGAAGATGACATAGAGAAAGCCGAGTTTTTGTATAAAATTTCTGAAGTGTACTATCATATCAAGCAGACTTTCTTTTCGATGAATTACGCGGGACAGGCGCTTGATATTTACAAGAAATATGAATTATACGGAATGAGAAGGGTGCAGTGCAAGTTTATCATTGCCGGAAATTTGATGGACGCCCAGCAGCATAAAAAAGCGCTGGAATACCTCGAATGCGCCTTGGAGCACGCGGAGCGGCTTGATGATCAATATATGATAGCTGCGGCCTATTATAATATCGGGCACTGTATGTACAGTCTGGGTGACTTTTGCAAGGCGGCCGATGACTTTGAACGTGCGGCTGCCGGCTTTGAAGCGCACAGCTTCCAACAGGTCATTCAGGCTGTTTTTTCACTCACACATATATACTTTAAAATGGAAAAATACAGTGAAGCCGCCGCCAGCTGCGCACGGGGCATGAAAAGCGCGGCGGAGTGGGAAGATGAGATCTATATGACAAAATTCCGTCTGATTAAAGAGCTTTATCAGGGGGAAGGCGGGCAGGACTCGCTCAAAGAGTATTTTGATATTCTGGAATCTAAGGAACTGTTGGCTGACACGGAGGAGCTGCTTCAGGATGCGGCCCATTTCTTTCATAAACGGGGGAACTACAAAGCGGCATCTTATTTTTTCAGCCGGCTTGTCGGCGTGCAAAAAAGGCTGCAGATGAACAACTACGCATAATGAAAATGAACGGTGGAGCTTCGGTCTCATCGTTCTTTTTATGATTCCTTCTGTTTTCAGCCGATCAAAACCGGGTACATGCCCTGTATCAACATCAGGGAGGAAAAGAGACAATGTATCAGGATTTACAGGAAAAAACGGCGATTGTAACAGGTTCTTCGAAAGGAATCGGAAAAGCCATTGCCGAACGCTTCGGCAAGGAGCGGATGAATGTGGTTGTAAACTACCTCGGTGATGCTGCCGGAGCAGATGAAACAGCGGCCATGATTGAGAAAGCGGGAGGCAGAGCCGTCACCGTAAAAGCCGATGTATCCTCAGAGAATGAGATTCAGGCGCTGTTTGATGCCGCACAGGAGCATTTCGGCGGAGTGGACGTGATGGTCAACAATTCCGGCTTTAACGGTGCCGAAGCGATGCCCCATGAAATGAGCCTGGAGGATTGGCAAAAGGTCATCGACGTCAACGTGACCGGCACCTTTTTGGGGGCGAAAGCGGCCCTTAAACATATGCTCGATCGCGGGAAAAAAGGAACGGTCTTAAACATATCGAGCGTCCATCAGCAAATACCCCGCCCTGAAAACGTGCAGTACTCAGCATCCAAAGGCGGGATCAAAATGATGACGGAAACGATGGCGCTCAATTATGCATCCAAAGGCATCCGGGTCAATGCCATCGCTCCCGGCACGATCGCCACGGAGTCTAATAAGGACCTGGAAGATGAAACACATAAACAGGCCCAGCTGAAAAAAATTCCGATGAACGCCTTCGGAAAACCGGAAGAAGTCGCAGCCGCCGCCGCATGGATGGTGTCGGAGGAAGCAAGTTACGTGACCGGAACGACACTTTTCGTCGACGGAGGCATGACGCTTTATCCGTCTCAGCTGGAGTGAACATTACACTAATTTCTTATTTTTAATGTCACTTTCTTCTTTTAGGAGACGCCAGTCTTCGTTTCGAAGTGAAGTAAACAGAAAAACAATATTTGTCAAGATAATAATAAATGAGCCTGCTTGGAACACATGCAAAGTGCCAAGCTTATGAGAAAAATAGCCTGCGGCTAAAACGCTGAGGGGAGCCAGTAATGTTGAAATGAGCCTTGAACCGCTAAAAACGCGTCCTAAATAGTCAGCAGGGACATGAGTCTGAAAAAGCAAACTTACAAGTCTGGAATTTAAACCTATGCTCCCCATTAAAATGGAATTAAGAATCCCGATTATAAGCCAATGATCGCTGTATGCAAGAATCAGTAAAGACAATGCAGTCATGAAAGCTGAAATAAATAATGCATGTGCTGACTTGAAAAAACGGTGCACGTAGGGAAGAATAACTCCGCTAATGATTCCGCCTGCAGCACTTAGCGTATAAATGAAACCGATTTGTGTTTCCGTGATATGAAGCTCTTCTTTTAGTTTGAACATAATCATAAGAACCGCCCCTGTTAACCCTAAATTTATAAATAGGTTCCATAACGTCAGCAGCTTGTAAACTTTAATCGAGAGGGTATATTTAAGACCTTCAAAACTTTTCCTGAGAATTTCCTTAGGAGTTGCAGCGGCTGTTATCTCTTTATCTGAGTAGTTTATTAATTTAAGCGAGAAGATAAGGATTAAAAAACCTAAAAATGTAAACCATAGGCTGTTAAACAATCCAAATATAGTTAATGATAAACCGGCTATTGAAGGGCCAATTGATGTGGCTATTGATAAAGCGATCTGAGAAAAAGAATTAGCTGAGGGCAGATCACTCTTTTTCACGATTTCAGGAATGATAGATATGTCAGTTAAACCATACATTGCGATTAGCAGATCAATAAAAAAGGCAATGAATAAGACAAGAGGTGCTGTTAGGATCTGCAATTCATGGAAGATCGGAATTAAAGAAATGAGGAATGCCTGCGATATTGAAATGAAGATAAGTACCTTTTTCCTATTATATGAATCAATAACAGCGCCGCCAAAATAGGCTGCAAGAAAATCTGCCAGAAAACCTAGAGCGTAGCAAACCCCCATTAATATTGGAGAGTTCGTGAAATAAAGTATTAACAAGGGGAGAACAAGGTCATATATATTTTCAGTTAATTTGTGTATAAAATTACTGCTGACTACGAAAAGAAACGCTCTGTTTTTAATCATGATTTAATCCTTTCCCATAATGTTAAATACAATAAAGAGAAGAACTTAGGACAGCTAAGTTCTTCTCGATTACTCTACTCAATCGTAACTTCGTAATTGTCCCCTATTTCTTTCAGTAAATCTTTAGCGCTTTTTGCTTCAATTGAGGCAGCGCCATAAGGTGTTTGAGCGATTTTTCCAAGCAATGCAATCGAGGCTTCATCCATAAGCTGAGGAGTAATACAATTGATGAATGCCTTTAGCCCTTCTTTTTCTAAAGGATTATCAATTTTGTTTACTAGATCTTCCAGCTCATGCAGGGAAGTATATATATCTTCCATTACAGTTGTCATTTATATCACCCCCTTTCAATTTCCCGTTGGTTTCATTTGTATTCGTCTCAGTTCCCCGTCAATATAAGCTTTATAAGAAAATGGAGGTGTTTTACCAGTTTTCAGGACTTCTTGCTCCTTTTTTAACAGGAATTGCAACGCCTCTTTGGGCAGAGGGAGTTTATTGATATTTACTTTAGGGAATTCCTCCGCATTTGTATTTTCAGAAAAAATTAGGCGGTCATTTCCTACGATATAACCATTATTTTCGTTTGTTGCAAAAAGTATTGGTTCGGAACGTATTGTTGTATTTTTCAATCCAAGGAATCTCTTTGCAATGCCTCTTTCTATAACTAAATGTTTTCGGGGGTCAGGTGTGAATTCCATTGTTAATTTTTGATGAAGTGTAGGGGAGTTCTCTCTGCAATCAATAAATTCAGCTGTTATCATTTGATTTTCGTTTCCGATAAAAGTGAATCTGTCAATTTGTCCAATATGCAAATAAAAGTTTTTATAATGGGTATCATCCTCAAAAAAGAATACATCAGTAACAATCGGCCCCTCATTTGCCACCAAAGTATAACTGCGGATTCCAGTTCCTACATAATAATTTTTTTTCCAATACAGTCCCTGTATATTAGTTTTTTCGATTGTATTCATGCTACACCTCACTTCTTTTTTTAGGTTTTAAATTTACATAGCGCATTTCGCCATCTAATTGAATTTGAAATCTATGAGGGAATTCTTGGAGATCTTTCATATTGTGTTGTTGAACTTTAAGAGCGAATTCATAGGCTTGTTTTGGGATAGGATATTTGTTCACTTCTAAAATGGGGAAATTTTCAATGCTTTCATTTCTATCTACATTGACGACGTCATTTGCCATATTATAATGAATGTTTCCAGTTGAGAGATACCAAATAGGCTCGTCTCTAGTTAAGACATTTTCCAGTCCATCAAAAGTGTGTGCAATGCCTCTGTCAATATAAAGCATTTTTTTAGGATCTGGATAATATTCAAGTACTACTTTTTTATGAAGTGTTGGTGAGTCCTTTCTGCAATCAACAAAATGACCGATGATTTTTTGTGTTCTGTCACCAAAAAAAGTTAATCTATCTACCTGGGCTATGTGAATGCCGTAATGTTGATAGGAGAATTGATTACTATGAGTAACCATATCAGAAATCCCGGGCCCATCGCTTGCTATTACGTGAGAGTATTTTTCATCAGGAGAACAAGTATATAGATTCTTTTGGAAAAACAATCCTTCAATTTCGGTTTTCTCGATCTCTTCCTCTTTCATTAGTATCCTTCCTCTCATTTGATTTAAATACTGATTATTTTGAATAAACTAATAATAACCAATTTTTAGAATGTTGTAAACATATTTTGTAATAATTGGATTTTTTTATTTTTGGTCTGTGACTCAAGTGGTCATATCATGTTTGGAAATATAGGGAAGACCTTGTTTACATTTAATAAAAATAAGGAAATAATCTATTAAAAATAAAGGAGATTAGACTTTATGCCGAATGACTGGTGGAAAGACGCCGTTGTCTACCAAATCTACCCGCGGAGCTTTCAAGACACGAATGGTGACGGCATAGGTGACTTGCGGGGAATTATCGCGCGTCTCGATTATATAAAAGAGCTTGGCGCCGATGTGATATGGATCTGCCCGATTTACCCGTCGCCAAACGTTGACAACGGCTACGATGTGACAGATCACCAAGCGATTATGGAATCATACGGAACGATGGAGGATTTTCACGATCTGCTTGCGGAATGCCGCAGCCGAGGATTAAAGCTTGTGATGGACTTCGTCTTAAATCATACATCCACAGAGCATCCTTGGTTCAAAGAGGCGGAAATGAATCCCGACAGCAAATACCGCGATTATTATATTTGGCGGCCGGGCACCGCGGACGGCCCGCCGACCGATTGGGTGTCGGCTTACGGACAATCCGTCTGGCAGTACGAAGAACATACGGGCGAATATTATCTGCATATGAACGCCGTCAAACAAGCCGATCTGAATTGGGAAAATCCCGAAATGCGGCAATCCGTGTACGAGATGATGAGATTCTGGCTCGATAAAGGCGTGGACGGCTTGCGTATAGACCAGCTCCATTTTCTGTCCAAAAAAGAATACTTGCCGCCGTATGAAGATTATATCGCTCGCCGGGCCGATCCGAAGCCTTTCCGGCCAAACGGAGCACGGATACATGATTATTTAAAAGAAATGACGAAAGAGGTATTTTCCAAATATGACGTGATGTCGGTCGGCGAGGCCGGATCAGTGACGCCTGAGGAGGGGCTCGTTTATACGGGAACCGATGAGCATGAGCTGAATATGATTTTTCATTTTCAGCATATGGAGCTTGACCAGAAGCCGGGCCAAGAGCATTGGGATGTAAAGCCGCTTGAGCTGGCCGATTTGAAGAAAGTGCTTACAGACTGGCAGAAAACACTTGAACATCAGGGCTGGAATACGCTGTATTGGTGCAATCATGACCAGCCCCGGATCGTATCCCGCTTCGGAGACGAAGGCAAATACCGAAAGGCATCAGCCAAAATGCTTGCCGCCCTGCTTTATTTCATGAAAGGCACGCCATACATTTATCAGGGAGAAGAACTCGGCATGACAAACGCCCCGTTTGACAGGATTGAGGACTATCAGGATATTCAGACCGTCAATATGTATCACAAAAGGGTATTTGAAAAGGGCTGTGACAGAGAAGAAGTCATGGCGTCCATTATGGCGAAAAGCCGTGACCATGCCCGTACACCGATGCAGTGGGACGGCAGCAAGAATGCCGGGTTTACAAAGGGAGAACCGTGGCTGAAGGTCAATCCCAATTACAAAACCGTCAATGCAGCCGAGGCTCAGGATGATCCCGATTCTGTATTGAACTTTTACAAAAAACTGATCCGCCTGCGAAAACAGTATGCTGATGTCATAAAAGGCAGCTACACGCTGCTGCTTCCTGATGACCCGCAGCTGTTTGTGTATGAAAGACAGGCAAACGGACAAAAACTCATCTCCATCAGCAACGTATCGAAAGAAGAAGCCGTTTTTTATTGGCCGGATGGCTCCAAACCTGAAAGCGCCGAGCTTCTTCTCAGCAACTATGAAAATGGCGGCGGCGCGGAATCCCGCATCACATTCCGCCCTTATGAAACAAGAGTCTATCTGCTGGCCTGCTAAGAGTTAGACCCCCCTGTCCTTACCTGACGGGGGCTTTATAGGTAAATCGAATATCAATTTAGAAAAAATATCTTGCAAAACGTAATTACTTCGTTTTATTATGGTAAAGGTAACAAATGAGCGAGAAAGTACGATTCGGAAATCGTCATCATTCTGATTTGCAGAACAGGGGGAAACGGCTTGTTTAAAAAATGGAGCGGAATCATCGTCATTGCGGCATGCTTTTTAATCGCGGCGGGCTGCGGCAATTCATCTTCAAAAGGTTCGTCAGGTTCTTCGAAAAACGGCAAACTGCACGTCGTGACGACCTTTTATCCTATGTACGAATTCACAAAACAAATTGTAAAAGACAAAGGCGATGTAGACATTCTCATCCCGTCTTCGGTCGAACCCCATGATTGGGAGCCGACGCCGAAGGATATCGCCGGCATTCAAAACGCCGATCTTTTCGTATACAACAGCGAATATATGGAGACATGGGTTCCGTCAGCGGAAAAAAGCATGAGTTCTAATCATGCGAAGTTTGTAAAGGCGTCAAAAGGAATTGACCTGCTCAAAGGCTCGGATGAAGAGGAAGAAGAGCATGAACACGGCGGTCATGACCGCAGCATGGACCCTCACGTCTGGCTGAGCCCGGTTCTTGCGCAAAAAGAGGTCAAAACCATTACGGAGCAGATCGTAAAACAGGACCCGAAGAATAAGGCATACTATGAGAAAAATAGTAAAGAATATATTGCAAAACTGAAGGATCTTGATAAACTATACCGTACAACATTAAATAAAGCGGCGAAAAAAGAATTGATCACACAGCATGCGGCGTTCAGCTATCTCGCTAAAGAGTACGGCTTGAAACAGGTCGCGATTGCAGGCCTTTCTCCTGAAGAAGAGCCGAGTGCGGCCAAACTGGCAGATCTCAAAACGTTTGCCAAACAGCATGATGTGAAGATCATCTACTTTGAAGAAGTCGCATCGCCTAAAGTTGCAGATACACTTGCCGGTGAAATCGGCGCGAAAACGGAAGTGCTCAATACACTGGAAGGTTTAAGCCAAAAAGAACGGGATAAAGGCATCGGATATATCGACATTATGGAGAGAAACCTCGATGCACTGAAAGATTCGCTATTGGTTAAATAACATAGTGTGCGCCGCAGGGTGCACACTATTTCTATGCGGGAAAGGAAGGTCAGCATGAATCTCGTTACATTAAAAGATATCGTTTTTGGTTATTCGCATACACCGGTGCTTGACGGCGTGTCGCTGGAAATCAAAAGCGGCGAATTCGTCGGCATTACAGGGCCGAACGGCGCGTCAAAATCGACGCTCATGAAAGTCATGCTCGGCATGCTCAGACCTTGGGAAGGAACGGCCGAGATCAGTAAAAAAAACGCAGCCGGAAAACGCCTGACAATCGGCTATGTTCCGCAGCAGATTTCTTCATTTAACGCGGGGTTCCCGAGCACGGTCCTTGAGCTTGTGCAATCCGGCCGTTATACGAAGGGGAAATGGTTTAAACGATTGAACGAAACGGATCACCACGAAGTGGAAAACGCGCTGAAGATGGTGGAGATGTGGGATTTCCGCAATCGGAAAATCGGCGACTTATCCGGCGGACAGAAGCAGAAAATCTGCATTGCGAGAATGCTTGCGAGCAATCCGGATCTGCTGATGCTTGATGAGCCGACAACAGCGGTTGATTATGAAAGCAGACAGGGGTTCTACGAATTTATGCACCATCAGGTGAAAAATCACAACCGCACCGTCGTCATGGTGACACACGAACAAAACGAAGTACAGCAGTATTTGGATAAAGTCATACGGCTTGAGAGGGGGGAAAAAGGCGGATGGAAATGTTTGACTTGGAATTCATGCGACGAGCTTTTCTAGCGGGAAGCATGATCGGAATTATGGCGCCGATATTAGGCGTATATCTCGTGCTGAGAAGACAGGCGCTGATGGCGGATACGCTGTCTCATATTTCATTGTCGGGCGTCGCCATCGGTTTTTTTCTCAGTACCAATATTACGGCGGCGAGCATCGTTGTCGTCACGATCGGGGCCATCGGCATCGAATATATGCGGCGGGCATATCGTACATATTCTGAGGTATCCATCGCAATCTTAATGGCGGCCGGGCTGTCGTTTGCGATGTTTCTGATCAGCCTGTCAAAAGGCGGCGCGTCGATGAGCATCGATCAATATTTATTTGGATCGCTTGTGACGGTCAGCCAGCAGCAAGTCTATATTATCGGCGGAATTACCCTGCTGATCCTGCTTTATTTCATTATTTTAAACAGGCCGCTCTATCTGCTTACCTTTGATGAAGCGACGGCGAAGACATCCGGCATTAACACCAATCTTCTGTCAATGTCTTTCAGCATCGTGACGGGGCTTGCGATTTCGGTCATTATTCCGATTATCGGCGTGCTGCTTGTTTCCGCGCTCCTCGTATTGCCCGCGGCTTTTGCGATCCGTATCGCCAAAGGATTTAAATGGGTGTTTACGGCAGCCATTGCCATTTCTTTGTTCAGTGTATTCACGGGGCTGACGTCTTCATACCAGCTCGGAACGCCTCCGGGGCCGTCAATCACTTTACTGTTAATCATTCTGCTTCTGCTCGGCTTTACGCTGCAGGGGATTTGGAATGCGTTTAAAAAAGGAAAAGAACGAAAAAACCGCCGTTAAGCGGTGCAGCAGGCTCATCTGCTGCTCCGTTTGACGGCTTTTTTTACAGAAATAAATCAGCGAGACGTTCATATGACTCTTTTTTGGCTTCGAAATCAAAGACGTTGCACAGCACCATCATCTCTTTTGTCTGATAACGTTCGGAAAGTTCAAGCAGACGGCGTTTGACTGCGGCAGGAGAGCCGATCACCATCCGCTTCCTGTTTTCTTCAATCTGCTTACGGTCCTCCGGCGAATACGGGTAAGCCTTTGCTTCTTCCACACTCGGCACGCGGCTGTCGGCACCTTTCCCGACACGAAGCAGCCATAAATCCTGGCTTAACGCGAGTTCTTCCGCTTTCTCATCCGTAGCCGCGCATATGACGAAAATGGCACAGAGCGAGGCGGGAGCGGAGAAATGGGCGGAGGCCCGGAAATGGTCCCGATAGATCTGAAAAGCTTTTTCCCCGCGTTCCGGATTAATGAAATGGCCGAAGACATAGCCCGCACCCTGAAGAGCGGTGCGCCTGGCGCTGTTTTCCCCGAGGCCGAGCACCCAAAGCTGCGGGGCTGTTTCAATCAAAGGCGCTGTTTTTATTCCGGCATAAGCATGGTCCGAGGGGACGGAATCTGTCAAAAAGGATGACAGATCCTGAAGCTGCCTGTTGAACTCGGTCATGCTTTTCTTTACCCCGTCTGTGAGGGCGAGCCGGATTTTCGTCGTGCCGCCCGGTGAGCGTCCGACCCCAAGATCAATCCGGTTCGGATGGAGCGCCTCAAGCTGGCGGAATGTTTCCGCGACTTTATAGGGGCTGTACTGCGGCAGCAGAACGCCGCCTGAGCCGACCCGGATAGTCGTTGTGGCTGCGGCGGTATGAGCGATCATAATTTCCGGCGAAACGCTTGCGAGCCCTCTTGTGCCGTGATGCTCGGCAAACCAGTACCGCTTATAGCCCCATCCTTCGCTGAGGCGGGCGAGCTCCGCGGAATGGCGGAGCGTCTCGTGCGGCCCTTTTCCTTTTGATACTGGCGCCTGATCAAGTATGCTTAAATCAATCACTCGTCTGCCCCTTTCCTGACATGTTTTGATACAAGGATAGGAAAAATGTTCAGTCCCCGTCAATTTCTTTGTTTTTTCTATTCTCTCCGGAACGAAGGAGAATATAGGAAGTGATTTTTCGCCGATTTTCGTCAAAAATTCTTATGTTTTATGAAACTTTGATATAATAAAAGACGTATATCTTAATAAATACCGGGATTCATGTCCCGACATTTTGTGAAAATGCGCACTTGCGGCGTGCTTAGCGGCACCCTTACAGAATAGGAGTGAATCATATGGCGATCTCTTTACAAAAAGGCCAGCGGATTGATTTAACAAAAGGAAAAGCCGGCCTGTCAAAACTGCTGGTCGGACTCGGCTGGGACCCTGTATCATCCGGAGGCTTTTTCGGAAAACTGTTCGGCGGAGGCGGTGCCAATATCGACTGTGACGCTTCCGTACTGATGCTTGAAAATGATAAAATGACAGACAGTAAAAATGTCGTCTATTTCGGCAATCTGAAAAGCCGATGCGGCGGTGTCGTACACACGGGTGACAACCTGACGGGAGAAGGCGACGGCGATGATGAACAAATTCTCATCGATTTGGCGAAAGTGCCCGCTCAGATTAATAAGCTTGTGTTTGTCGTCAATATTTACGACTGCGTCAGACGAAAACAGGACTTCGGCATGATTCAAAACGCGTTCATCCGCGTCGTTGATCAGGCTAACCGCGAAGAATTGGTGACTTACAATTTAAGAGATAACTATTCAGGCAGAACGAGCCTGATCGCGGCTGAAATCTACCGCGAGGACGGCGAGTGGAAATTCGCCGCGGTAGGTGAAGGCACAAACGATACGAAAATCGGCGATATCGTTAACCGATACGCCTAAACGAAAAAAAAGGAGAGTGCACACATGGCAATTTCATTGGCAAAAGGACAAAAAGTAGATTTGACTAAAACAAATCCGGGGCTTACTAAAGTCGTTGTCGGCCTTGGCTGGGATACAAACAAATACGACGGCGGACATGATTTTGATTTAGATTCCAGCGTCTTTCTATTAAATGAAGCAGGAAGATGCGCGTCGCCCGATGATTTCATTTTCTACAATCAGCTTGAAGGCGGAAACGGCTCTGTCGCACATTCAGGCGACAACCTGACAGGCCAGGGCGAGGGCGATGATGAAAGCGTAAGAGTCAACCTGAGCGCAGTGCCTGCCGCTATTGACAAAATTTCATTCGTCATCACGATTCATGAAGCGGAAGCGCGCGGCCAAAACTTCGGACAAGTTTCCAACGCGTTTGTGCGCATTGTCAATGAAGAAACAAATGAAGAGCTGATTCGCTATGATCTGGCTGAAGATTTCTCAATTGAAACAGCCATTATCGCAGGGGAGCTTTACAGACATAACGGCGAATGGAAATTTTCCGCGATCGGATCAGGCTATCAAGGCGGACTGGCCCGTATTGCGACAGATTACGGTCTGCAAATCGGCTGAACCATATCAAACACAGAAGGGAGAGACGGCACATGGCTATTCAATTGGCGAAAGGACAGCGTGTTGATCTGACAAAAACGAACCCCGGCCTTACAAAAGCGGTGATCGGCTTAGGCTGGGATACGAACAAGTACTCCGGAGGGCATGACTTTGACCTTGACGCGTCGGCTTTTCTGGTCGATGCCCATGACAACTGTGTAAATGATCTTGATTTTGTTTTCTACAATAACCTGGAACACCCGAGCGGCGGCGTCATCCATACGGGAGACAACCGGACGGGCGAGGGCGAGGGAGACGATGAACAAATTATCGTCGACTTCTCAAAAATACCCGCAAATATTGAAAAGATCGGTATTACCGTCACGATTCATGATGCGGAAGCGCGCGGCCAAAATTTCGGACAAGTTTCCAACGCGTTCGTGCGCGTCGTCGATGAAAACAGCCAGAATGAACTGCTTCGTTTCGATTTAGGGGAAGACTTCTCGATTGAAACGGCGGTTGTCGTTTGTGAGCTTTACCGCCATGGGGCTGAGTGGAAATTTAACGCCATCGGCAGCGGGTTTTCCGGCGGTCTGGCATCACTTTGCCGGAATTACGGCTTGCAGGTGTAAGCAGGAAATTACCGTTTTACTAAATAGGAGGAAAAAACTTGGATTTTCTACATCATATTATGTCGACCTACGCTTCCTTTTTTGATTGGAAAATGTGGGGTGAGGTGCTGACTGACCCTGTATCATGGGGGCTGATCGGTTCTCTGGTTCTGCTGGAAGGGCTGCTGTCGGCCGACAATGCGTTAGTGCTTGCGGTTATGGTAAGGCATCTGCCGGAAAAACAGCGGAAGAAAGCATTAACGTACGGATTGTTCGGAGCATATATTTTCCGTTTTATCTTTATCGGAATCGGAATGCTGCTCATTAAGTTCTGGTGGATCAAAGTGCTTGGCGCGCTGTACCTGGCTTGGCTCGTCATTAAGCATTTCTGGATCGGAGAAGGTGATGACGATACGGAAGGCATGAAGAAAAATTCATGGATGGTCCGTACGTTCGGGATTTTCTGGGCCACTGTCGTTTCAGTGGAACTGATGGATCTTGCTTTCTCTGTGGACAGCATTTTGGCCGCGTTTGCGGTATCGGAAAAAGTGTGGGTGCTTTTGATCGGCGGTATGCTCGGTATTCTCATGATGCGTACAGTCGCAAAAGTATTCCTTGTTTTAATTGATAAAATCCCTGAGCTTGAAAACACAGCTTTCGTGCTGATCGGGATTATCGCCGTGAAAATGGCGGCGAGCGCTTTTGATTATGAAATGCCGCACGTGGTGTTCTTCGGAATCATCATCGCTGCGTTTGTGGTGACGTTTATCATCCACTATTTCAACAAACAAAAGCAGGTTCAGGAGCAGACGGCTGCATCTAAAGAAGAATAAAACCAAAAAAGGAGGGAGAGTTCATTTCCTTCCTTTTTTGTACCGATTATCATGAAGAGAAAGGAGGAAGATCATGAGGCAGGAAGAATTGGTGATCCGAAAAGCCGAGCCGGAAAACGATGACTGGGAAACGTTTCTGATGCAGACGCTTCCGGAACGCCCCGGTTACGAGCGGGAAAACGGGCTGGCGTTTACCCGTCTAGCCGTCCGGATTCTAGGCACTCCTTATGATGAGACGGAGTACTACAATAAGCTTTTCGAGCTGTCTTCTCATGAAAACATTCATGTGTTGAGCGAGACACTGGATAAGACCATCGCGCCGGAAACGTTTCAGGCGCTGCAGCACATTCATTCGGTCAATCAAAAGGAAAAAGGCCTTTCTGTTTCCAGATTTGTCGCGTTTCTCGACGGGGGCAGGCTGCTTGCCAAACATGCTGATCCGCTTATGCACCGCCGGCTGAGAACCGCGTTTATGACGCTTTTGGAAACTTTTGCGGACCGGCATGAAAACGGGCTGAATCATCCCGATTTCCGGCGTGTGCTCTTAGATGTGTCAAAGTTTTCGCTGAACCACCTGAATCCATGGCTCGAACAAGCCGATATAGAGCGTGAGATGCCGAAGGTGGTGTGGTATGGAGACGCTACCAAAAGCCAGCTCTATTTTCTCTATTATCTTATGCTGATCGGCTGTGATGTCCTATTGTTTCATCCGTCAGCGGAAGATCCGTTCAGCATGATTGATCCGGATGAGGAGCTCAGTCTTGTGATAAAGCTCCCCGCAACAGGCGGCCTTCAGCCTTTTCCGAAAGAAAAGCCGGACAGAACGTCCACGACGGCCTACCGGTCAACGAAAGAAATTGAGCATGTGCTGAACCATGAGGAATCCATGATGTATAAGCCTTGGCAGTTCAGGGAGCACACCCCGCAGTCCGTAACCTTAAAAACGACGTATGATGAGTTATTTCTCATTGCGAAGGAGCGGGCGTTTATCCGGCCGCAATTTAAAGCGGACAGGGAGCGGGTGGCCGTTCCGAACCTTTTTGCGAAGGTGATGGGGGTTTCCAAAGATACGAAGGAATATTGGAACAGACTCCATACCGCCGCGGACTATCAGGAGACACATATGATCCGCAGTTTTCCGTTTACGGAAGAGCTGAAAGCCAACTACCAGTATCACTACAGTCAGGTTTTGAACGAAGAAGGAGCGATTGACGCGGACAGGCTGAAAAGGAGCAACATCTGGCAGTACAAGCATCTGCCTTCAGGTGTGCAGAGCGCGATCGCCAATGTGATTTCTGACATGTGCAGAAACCCCGGACTGAAGGCTTTGCCCGGGGAGCAGGCAAGGGATGCTGCTATCTATTTGTTCCGCCAGGCGACGAACCTGCCCGCCTCGCTGCTGCAATTGATTCAGACATTTGATTACGCCCAAACCGTTCCGAAACTCGTTTTATATCATACCGAACAAAATGGCGAACTCACACGTTCGGACGCAGCCGCTCTTTTGTTTTTAAATAAATTCGGCGTTGATATCATCTTGTATAATCCGCCGGGGCATCAAGACATCGAGCATTATATAGAAGAAAGCCAATTCGATGTCCATTGGCTGGAGGACATGGTGTTTCGGCAGGAATATAAAGAGCCGTCACTCGTAAGAAAGCTGTTTAGAACCATTACGCAAAAGCAGGGAGAGTAAATAAACATGACAGAAAATCAAAATCCGCTTGTTCTTGATAAAAATGAAGAGATTTCTGAACAAAAAGCAGATGACATCAGGTTGCAGCTGCGCCAAGACCCTGAGGTGCAGCGCATTGCGCAGCAGATTGACGTGAAAAACCAAATGGAACTGCTGGAGTACGGAAAAGAACCGGCAGTTGAGATCTCGAAGTTTTCCGACCGCATCTTAAATATGATGAAAACAACAAGTGTCACAGATTCAGGCACAATGCTGACGCAGCTCGGAAAAATCATGGACCGTTTCGACAAAAATGATTTCGATGAACCAAAAGGTTTTCTCGCTAAAATGTTCAAACGCGGCAACAGCATGATTGAAAAGATCTTTCAGAAGTACCGCACCCTGGGCGGAGAAATTGAAAAAATCCATGTTGAAATTTCGAAATACAAAGATGAAATGGCAAAGACGAACCATACACTTGAAGAGATGTACGAAAACAACATTAACTACTACATGGAGCTTGAAAAATATGTCGTTGCCGGGCAGATGAAGCTTGAGGAAATGCAGGCGCTCATTCCTTCTTATGAAGAAAAAGCGGCCGGCGGGAACCAGCTTGCGCAAATGCAGCTCGATACGCTGCGCGACGGGCTTCAAGCGCTTGAGGAACGTGTGTATGATTTAGATATGGCGCGGATGGTGGCGCTGCAAACGGCACCGCAGATCCGCCTCCTTCAGCGCGGGAATACGAAGCTCATCGGGAAAATCAATTCCGCATTCGTCATTACGATTCCGATTTTCAAAAACGGCATCATTCAGGCTGTCACCGTCAAACGCCAAAAGCTTGTGGCTGATTCAATGAGCGAACTGGACCGCCGCACGAATGAAATGCTGAAGCGCAACGCTGAAAATATTTCAAACCAAAGCGTGGAGATCGCCCGTATGGCAGGCCGTCCGAGCATTGACATTGAGACGATCGAAACGTCTTGGAATACGATTGTCAGCGGTATGCAGGAAACAAAACAGATCGAGGAAGAGAACAGACGTATCAGAGAAGACGGAGCGAAACGGATTCAACAGCTCCAGGATAATATTAAAAACGCAGTCTTAAAGAATTAACACGCACCCCGCTTGCTTACGGCAAGCGGGATTTTTTTGTGAAAAAGATAATGACAATGTGTAAAGACAGATGTAAACTTATACGGTAATCATTTTCGATTTGAGGTGCTGCTTATGAACAAACAACCTGCCGTTACTCCGCGCAAACTTCTGGCCATCGCCGGAATGGGCTGGCTGTTTGATGCAATGGATGTCGGAATTTTATCGTTTATTATCGCCGCGCTTCACGCTGATTGGAATTTAACGCCTGATCAAATGAAATGGATCGGAAGCGTCAATTCCATCGGTATGGCAGCGGGCGCCTTTGTATTCGGAATGCTGGCTGACAGGATCGGCCGGAAAAAAGTGTTTATGATCACGCTGTTGCTCTTTTCTGTCGGAAGCGGCATATCCGCTTTCGCAACGGGATTGACCGTTTTTCTCATATTGCGTTTTCTGATCGGAATGGGGCTTGGCGGGGAGCTGCCTGTCGCCTCGACGCTCGTATCAGAAGCGTCCGCCCCTGAAAAGCGGGGGAGGATCATCGTGCTGCTTGAGAGCTTTTGGGCGGCGGGCTGGCTTCTTGCGGCGGTTATTTCTTACTTTGTCATACCGGCATTCGGGTGGCAGGCCGCGCTGCTCTTAACGGCGCTGGCGGCGTTTTATGCGCTGTATTTGCGGAGAGGCCTTCCGGAATCACCCGCGCATCAGGCTTTATCGCAGAAAAAAAGTATACGCGGCCAGGCGGTAAGTGTCTGGGTGAAACCGTATATTCGGCCGACGGTGCTGCTGTCTGTCGTTTGGTTCTGCGTCGTCTTTTCCTATTACGGCATGTTTTTGTGGCTGCCGAGCGTGATGCTGATGAAAGGCTTCAGCATGATTGAGAGCTTTGAATACGTGCTGCTGATGACACTTGCTCAGCTTCCGGGCTATTTTTCCGCTGCATGGCTGATCGAAAAAGCGGGGCGGAAGACCATCTTAGTCATCTATTTGCTCGGAACGGCGGGCAGCGCTTATTTCTTCGGTGCCGCAGATTCATTGGGTATGTTATTGGCGGCCGGCATGCTGCTGTCCTTCTTCAATCTCGGCGCGTGGGGCGTGCTTTATGCCTATACACCGGAGCAGTATCCTGCGGCGATCCGTGCGACCGGCTCCGGGACAACGGCGGCCGTCGGCAGAATCGGCGGTATTTTCGGCCCGCTTCTCGTCGGATCTCTTGCAGCCCGGAACGTTTCGTTTACAGCTATTTTTGCCATCTTTTGTGCGGCCATTCTGATTGCCGTCATCACCATTCTCATTCTCGGTAAAGAAACGAAACAGACAGAGCTTGCACAATGAGCACCCTTTTGGGGTGCTTTTTTTTTGGAGACCTATATTTTACCTTGATATTCCTTATTTTTGGGAGGAGGAAACTCCTTTAACTAGGACAATGTCTCAAAGAAATTCTTGTAATTGTAAAAAAAGGATAGGAAATCAGTTTGCAGCAGATTCGATGGAAACGTTCTCAAGCCTGATAAAAGCCCGGTTTCCTTTGTAATTTATCCTCATTAAGGAGGATTAGAGAGTATTTAGAAGCATACCAGAGGAAAATCAGACACATGGATGTTTTTAAAGTAATGATACAAAATAACAGGGATTATGATGTTTGTTTGACTTATTACAAACGTGTTACGGTATTAAGGATTGCTTATTATGGAGGGAAAATATGAGTGTAGATGAGAAACCAATTAAGATAAAAGTCGAAAATGTATCTAAAGTTTTCGGAAAACAGACAAAAAAAGCCATTCAGATGCTGTCCAGCGGAAAAAACAAAAAAGAGATCCTGAAAGCTACCGGATCAACCGTTGGTGTCAATCAAGCAAACTTTGATGTTTATGATGGGGAGATATTTGTCATCATGGGTCTATCGGGGAGCGGTAAATCAACTTTAGTTCGGCTGTTAAACCGGCTTATTGAACCGACTGCCGGGAATATCTATATTGATGGTGACATGATAACAAATATGTCAAAAGACCAGCTCCGGGAAGTGCGCCGGAAAAAAATCAGCATGGTCTTTCAAAAATTTGCGCTGTTTCCGCACAGAACGATTCTTGAAAATACGGAATACGGTTTGGAGCTTCAAGGCGTTGACAAAAAAGAGCGTGAGCAAAAAGCGCTTGATTCGCTTAAGCTTGTCGGTCTTGAAGGCTTTGAACACCAATTCCCCGATCAGCTCAGCGGAGGAATGCAGCAGCGTGTCGGCCTTGCCCGCGCATTAACGAATGATCCTGACATTCTTCTGATGGATGAAGCTTTCAGTGCGCTTGATCCGCTGATCCGTAAAGATATGCAGGATGAGCTTTTAGACCTTCATGACTCTGTCGGCAAAACGATCATCTTCATCACGCATGACCTTGATGAAGCATTGCGCATCGGCGACAGAATCGTGCTGATGAAAGACGGAAATATCGTTCAGATCGGGACACCTGAAGAAATTCTGATGAGCCCGTCCAATGAATACGTTGAAAAATTCGTTGAAGATGTAGATTTATCAAAAGTTCTGACAGCGGGCCATATCATGAAGCGCGCTGAAACTGTGCGGATTGACAAAGGGCCTCGTGTAGCGCTGCAGCTGATGAAGAACTTGGGTATTTCTTCTATTTACGCCGTTGATAAACAGAAACAGCTTCTCGGCGTCATTCATGCGGCGGATGCGAAAAAAGCGGTGGAATCCGACTTATCGCTTCAGGATATTTTAAATACTGAATTTACGACTGTGCACGAAAGCACCTACTTGACGGAAATTTTCGATGTCGTGTCTGATGCGAATATTCCGATCGCCGTCACGGACGATAAGGACCGCATGAAAGGCATTGTCGTAAAAGGTGCATTAATCGGCGCGCTTTCAGGTAATAACGATTATATAAATGTTGAAGATTCTGCTGAACAAGCTCAGGATTCTTCTGTTCAGGGGGTGAAGTAAATGGACAGATTGCCTAGAATTCCGTTAGCAGATATCGTTGACCGGTTTGTTGACTGGCTTACCATGACGTTCGGAGGTTTCTTTGACGGAATCTCAAACGGTTTGGCCGCTTTCGTAAACGCGATTGTGAGCGGATTGGGTTTCATCCCGTCTATTTTATTGACTGTTATTTTTGCAGCTCTCGCTTGGTGGATCAGTACGAGAGGAATTGCACTCTTTACGTTAATCGGATTCCTTGTTATTGATTATTTGGGTTATTGGTCGCCGATGCTGCAAACGCTGGCGCTTGTCGTCACATCTGTTTTGATTTCCATTATTATCGGGGTTCCGATCGGCATATGGGCGTCTCAGAAAGAAACGGTCCGCCGCATTGTCACACCGATTCTGGATTTAATGCAGACCATGCCGGCTTTCGTATACCTGCTGCCTGCCATTTTCTTCTTTAATATCGGGGTTGTGCCAGGCGTTGTGGCATCTGTTATTTTCGCGATGCCTCCGACGATCCGCATGACGGTTCTCGGTATTAAACAAGTTCCGGCTGATCTGATTGAAGCGACGGAAGCATTCGGTTCAACGACGTCTCAGCGTCTGTTCAAGGTACAGCTTCCGCTTGCCACCAAAACCATTCTTGCCGGTATTAACCAAAGCATCATGCTTGCTTTGTCAATGGTCGTTATCGCGGCCATGGTCGGAGCGCCGGGTCTCGGTTCTGAAGTATACAGCGCCGTGACACAATTGAAAACCGGTGTCGGAGTGGAAGCGGGTATCGCGATCGTCATCGTAGCGATTACACTCGACCGTATCACGCAAAACATTAAAGTGAAGAAAAAGAGCAGGGGGAATGCCTGATGCTTAAGAAAATCATCGGTGTCGGCGTTACCGCTGCGCTGGCTCTTTCTTTGGCTGCCTGCGGTTCGCAGACTGATGGTCAGGCAACGGCTGCGGATCAGGTGAACAAAACCATTATCGGTATTGATCCGGGCTCGGGAATCATGGCCCTGACGGATGAGGCCGTTAACGATTACGGATTGAAAGACTGGAATGTCGTCACAGCATCAAGCGCCGCCATGACGGCGACATTGAAAAAATCATATGACCGGAAAAAGCCGATCATCGTAACGGGCTGGACGCCGCACTGGATGTTTTCCAGATATAAGCTGAAGTTCCTCGATGATCCGAAAAAGACGTACGGAACTGCCGAGCAGATTCATACGATTACAAGAACCGGCTTCAGTAAGGAACAGCCTAACGCGGCCAAGGTTCTCAGCCAGTTCAACTGGACGCAGGACGATATGGGAGAAGTCATGATTGCCGTTGAAGAAGGCGAAAAGCCGGCCAAAGCCGCTGCTGAATATGTGAAAAAACATAAAGATCAAGTAGCTCAATGGACAAAAGGCGCTCATAAAGTAAAAGGTGATAAAATCAACCTGGCTTATGTGGCGTGGGACAGTGAAATCGCAAGTACGAACGTGATCGGAAAAGTATTTCAAGACCTCGGCTATGACGTGAAGCTGACGCAAGTGGAGGCAGGCCCGATGTGGACTGCGATTGCGACAGGCAGCGCGGATGCGTCACTGTCTGCTTGGCTTCCGAACACTCATAAAGCATATGCGTCTAAATATAAAGGCAAATATGAAGATGTGGGAACGAGTCTGACAGGCGTCAAGATGGGTCTGGTCGTTCCTCAGTATATGAAAAACGTCAATTCAATTGAAGATTTGAAGAAATAACGAAGAAAAGCAGCCCTGTAACGGGCTGCTTTTTTTATGCTTCAAACGATGCGAGGACGGCGGCTGTTAATATCTCAACACCTGTAAAGATGGCGCTTCGGTCAAATGTCATATGAGGATGGTGAAGCCCCGGCTGAAGCCCGCACCCAAGGCCGAGCATCGTCGTTTTCAAGTTCGGCACCTTCAGTCCGTAGAAATGAAAATCCTCTCCTCCGGTTGTCACGAGAGGCTCATCCACATGTTCTTCTCCGAGAATGCCGCTTATCGCAGACGCCATGATGGCTTCCGCTTCTTTGTTTCGCTCGGCTGCCGGGAGGCTGTGTTCTTTTTGCAGTTCGATTTTTGCGCCGAATGCGGCAGCCGCCGCCTCGCAGGCTCTTTCGGTTTCGGCGGTTAATTTCTCCATGGCGGCATTGGTTTGCGCGCGGAGATCAAGGCTGAAGGAGGCTTTTCCCGGGATGACATTGGAACTCTCTCCGCCTGCCTGAAGCTTTGTCATCTTCACCGAATGCGGAATGCCGGGATCGAGATGAATGAAGCTGAGTTTCTGCACGAGAAGGGCGGCGATTTCAATACTGTTAAGCCCGAGATGCGGTCTCGCGCCGTGGGCTTCTTCTCCGATAATCAGGCCTTCAATATGCTGGCTTGAGCCATGCAGAATGGAGGGGGCGCATCGGCCGTTTGCCGTTTCCTGTACGGGGCGTACGTGCACACCGTATAAGTAGTCAACATCATCAAGCACGCCTTTTTCAATCATTTTCAGCGCCCCGCCGCCTTTTTCTTCTGCCGGCTGAAAAATAAAGCGGATGGTTCCCTTCGGAAGCTTCGGCTGACTCTTTAAAAGCATCATCGTGCCGAGCGCCATCGTCATATGTGAATCATGTCCGCATGAATGGTTCGCCTGAAAAACACCGTCCACTTCCTGCCACAGCGCGTCAATATCCGCCCGGACAGCCACAACGGGGGAGCCTTCTCCGATTTCGCCGACAACTCCGGTACAATCATCAAACGTGCGGGTCCGGCAGCCGGACGCTTTCAGTTTTTCAGCCAGATATTCAGTCGTTTGATATTCTTTCCAGCTTACTTCGGGATGGGCGTGCAGGTGGTTAAAAATATCCATAATGACTTGTTTGTCATGCTCTGTGAGTCTGTTCATGCCGTAAGTCCTCCTTCAAAAGCTGTCTGTTTTTTATTTTGATATTGAAAACAGGCAATCGGTCTGTATATAATATAGCACATATCTGTATTTTCTGAATAGTTTATAAATTTAAAGCGGGATGGTGATGTTATGGCTGTGCCGAAGACCGAACCTGTATTGAAAAAGAAAAAAATGTTTGTCATGCCCGATGCTTATGTGCTGCTGTTCATTGTCGCTTTACTTTGCGCGATAGCGTCGTACATCGTTCCCGCTGGAGAATTCGACAGGGTGACAAAGGGCAGTGTGACGTCTGCCGTCCCTGGAAGTTATCATTCTCTGGATCAGTCCCCTGTCAGCCCGATCGCCTTTTTTACCGCGATTCAGGAAGGGATGACAAGTTCCGCACCGATTATCTTTCTGATCCTGTTTACGGGCGGCACCATTGCGATTTTAGAGAAAACGGGCGCCATCAATGGATTGATTAATAACGTGATCAGTACGTTCCGCACAAAACAGCTGCTGTTTATTGCGATTGTCGGATCTCTATTTTCGATTCTCGGCACAACCGGCATCGTCGTCAATTCCGTGATCGGTTTTATTCCGATCGGCCTGATCGTCGCCCGTTCGCTGAAATGGGATGCCGTGGCCGGAGCAGCCGTCATTTATATCGGCTGTTATGCGGGGTTTAACGCGACGATTCTATCACCTTCACCGCTCGGGTTATCACAAAGCATCGCGGAGCTGCCGATGTTTTCCGGCATCGGCCTGAGGATTGCCGTCTACATTTGTTTTCTGCTATCATCTATTTTATATATTTATCGGTATACGAGAAGACTCAGAAAAGCAAAGGACGCCAGTCTGCTGGGGAACGATTGGTTTCCGGCGGCAGGCTCAATCCGGCAGGTTTCTGATCAGGAGGACAAGCATGTCCCGTTTACTGTCCGCCATAAGCTGATTCTGGCTGTTGCGGCTTTGTCGCTTGCCGGCTTTTTGTACGGTGCGCTAACCCTTGGCTGGTCTGATTCAGAAATGGCCGCCGTGTTCATTTTCATCTCGATCGTCTCCGGACTGATTGCGGGGATGGCGGCAAATGATATCGCAAAAACGTTTATCACAGGCTGCCAGGGTCTCGTTTACGGCGCGCTGATCGTCGGAATGGCGAGAAGCATTTCCGTTATCCTTGAACACGGAAAGCTGCTTGATACGGTAGTCAATGGACTTGCGTCACTGCTCCACGGTTTCAGCCCGATGGCAGGCGCAATCGGAATGTATATTTCCAGTGCTCTGCTTCATTTTCTGATTTCATCAGGATCGGGGGAGGCGGTTGTATTTATACCGATTTTGGCTCCGCTTGCCGATCTGATGGGCATCACGAGACAGGTGGCGGTTGAAGCGGTCATGCTCGGAGAAGGCGTTGTAAACTGTGTCAATCCGACATCGGGCGTATTGATGGCCGTACTGGCCGCAAGCGGTATTCCGTACGTAAAGTGGCTTCGCTTTATGGTTCCGCTGGCGCTGATCTGGTTTGTGATCGGCCTGGTGTTTATCTGCATAGGCGTTTTGATCAAATGGGGTCCTTATTAAACGTTTTTGTCAATGATATTTCGGTTTATCATTATGAATCGGCAAGATATAATGGGAGTTGTAAGCCATTCTTAAAAGTACGGGAGGAAGTCATGAATCAGCATCGGAACCGACTTTCAAACGTGAATGGAAAGAGTGAGAGTGTGAAAGAGAAAGAACGAATGATTTGGTCAGAAGTCGGAATGCTTGTGGGGACACTGTCTTTGCTTGATATCATCGTTCGCGGGCTTGTCCTGAACTGTCCGTTTAGGGAATGGGCCGGAAGCTTGGCGGTTTTCTTCATTATAATTGTTTATTATTGTATCAGAGCAGGAGCGGCGGGAATGCTCATGCCGAGAATAGACACCAAGGAAGAACTGCGAAAACGAGTGAAGCAGCAGCGGATCGATTCAATTGCGGTTGCTTTTGCGGCAGCTGCGCTTACGATGTACGACAGGGGGCTGCCCCATACATTCTTTGCTTGGCTGAAAATGATCTTTCTTTTTATCGTCTGCGGAGGCGTTTTGTTTTTGCTTCGGTATGTCATTGTGAAGCTGTCTTACAGAAGAGCGATAAAAGAAGTGAAAAAGAAATCATCTTGATAGGTGGTTTCTTTTTTTGTTGATCTGATAGGAATATAGATTTGATTTCACTCTGACACGTTGCTTTGATAGAGAGTGTGTGATAAGTTGAAATGAAAGCGTTAACAAAATTCTCCAGTCTTCACAACATTCGAAAGGAGGAAGCTGAAGAAAGGGTAAGAGGAATTTTTGACTCCGCAGTCAGTCTTCAAAAAATCAAATAAGGAGTGTCAAAAATGTTTGAAAAACGATTCAAAACCTCTTTACTGCCGTTATTCGCCGGATTTTTATTGCTGTTTCATTTGGTTTTGTCAGGGCCTGCGGCTGCAAACGCTGAAACCGCTGACAAATCAAATGAGGTGACCGCATCTTCAGTCAAAAGCGGAACCATCCTTCATGCCTGGAATTGGTCATTCAATACGTTAACACAAAATATGAAAGATATTCGTGATGCAGGCTATGCAGCCATTCAGACGTCTCCGATTAACCAAGTAAAGGAAGGGAACCAAGGAGATAAGAGCATGAGGAATTGGTACTGGCTGTATCAGCCGACATCGTACCAAATCGGCAACCGTTACTTAGGAACTGAACAAGAGTTTAAGGACATGTGCGCAGCCGCAGAAAAATATGGCGTAAAAGTCATTGTCGATGCGGTCATCAATCATACGACCAGTGATTATGGCGCGATTTCTGACGAGATTAAGCGTATTCCAAACTGGACCCATGGAAACACACAAATTAAAAATTGGTCGGACAGATGGGATGTCACTCAAAATTCACTATTGGGGCTGTATGATTGGAATACTCAAAATACTGAGGTGCAAACCTATCTGAAACGCTTCTTGGAAAGAGCATTGAATGACGGAGCGGACGGATTCCGTTATGATGCTGCCAAGCATATAGAGCTTCCGGATGACGGGAATTACGGCAGCCGATTTTGGCCGAATATCACAAATACAGCGGCGGAATTCCAATACGGAGAAATCCTGCAAGACAGCGCGTCCAGAGATACTGCTTATGCGAATTATATGAATGTGACCGCTTCAAATTATGGGCATTCCATCAGGTCCGCCTTGAAGAACCGCAATCTGAGTGTGTCGAATATTTCTCATTATGCATCTGATGTGTCTGCGGACAAGTTGGTCACATGGGTGGAATCCCATGATACGTATGCCAATGATGAGGAAGAGTCTACATGGATGAGCGATGACGATATCCGTTTAGGCTGGGCAGTGATCGGTTCCCGCTCAGGAAGTACACCTCTTTTCTTTTCCAGACCTGAGGGCGGAGGAAATGGTGTTAGATTTCCCGGAAAAAGTCAAATAGGCGATCGCGGGAGCGCCTTATTTAAAGATCAGGCGATCGCTGCGGTCAATATCTTTCACAATGTAATGGGCGGTCAGCCTGAGGAACTCTCGAATCCGAATGGAAACAATCAAATCTTTATGAATCAGCGCGGCTCAAAAGGCGTTGTGCTGGCAAATGCAGGATCGTCTGCCGTTGCCGTCAATACTTCAACGAAATTACCTGACGGCAGGTATGATAATAGAGCCGGCACCGGTTCATTTCAAGTAACCAACGGTAAACTGACAGGCACGATCAATGCCAGATCCGCGGCTGTTCTTTATCCTGACGATATCGGAAATGCGCCTCATGTCTTCCTTGAGAATTATCAAACGGGGACAGTCCATTCTTTCAACGATCAGCTGACGGTCACCCTGCGTGCAAATGCGAAAACAACAAAAGCCGTTTATCAGATCAATAATGGGCAGCAGACGGTGTTTAAGGACGGGGACCGATTGACGATCGGAAAAGGAGATCCAATCGGCACGGCATACGACATCAAGTTAACCGGAACGAACAGCGAGGGTGCAACAAGAACCCAAGAATACACGTTTGTCAAAAAAGACCCGTCTCAAGCCAACATCATTGGCTATCAGAATCCGGACCATTGGGGCCAGGTAAATGCTTATATCTATAAACATGATGGAGGCAGGGCCATAGAATTAACCGGATCGTGGCCGGGGAAAGCTATGACTAAGAATGCAGATGGAATTTACACGCTGACGCTGCCTGAGAATGCGGATACGGCCAACGCCAAAGTGATTTTTAACAATGGCAGCGCCCAAGTGCCCGGACAGAACCAGCCCGGCTTTGATTATGTGCAGAATGGTTTGTATAACAATTCTGGTTTGAATGGCTATCTTCGGCATTAATGAATAGAGAAATCAGGATTTCTCAGAATGCCTGACTAAGCGCCGCCTTCAATGATTTAATCAAGCTGAAAAGATGACAGAATCCTAAAACCCAACCGTTTTAGGATTCTGTCAAAAATCTGGGGGGTTTTCAAGACAAAACTTTTCTCTTGCAAAAGTTTGTGAAATAGTGCACAATATAAATGTGAAATACTTCACAATAAAAACAGACACCACGAAACACTGGAGGATAAGCATACATGATGAACGAACGAGTGAACAAAGTAGCATTAATCGGAGCAGGTTTTGTTGGAAGCAGTTATGCATTTGCGTTAATTAACCAAGGGATCACAGATGAGCTTGTGATCATTGATGTAAATAGAGAAAAAGCCATGGGAGATGTCATGGATTTAAATCACGGAAAGGCATTTGCGCCTCATCCGGTGAAAACGTCTTACGGAACGTATGAAGATTGCAAGGATGCCGATATCGTGTGCATCTGTGCCGGAGCCAACCAAAAGCCGGGCGAAACGAGACTTGAGCTGGTCGAAAAAAATCTCGCCATTTTCAAAGGCATTGTCGGTGAAGTCATGGCAAGCGGATTTGACGGCATCTTCCTCGTTGCCACAAACCCGGTCGACATTCTCACTTATGCGACATGGAAATTCAGCGGTCTGCCGAAAGAACGCGTCATTGGCAGCGGCACGACACTGGATTCTGCGAGATTCCGTTATATGCTGAGTGAATATTTCGGAGCCGCTCCGCAAAACGTACACGCCCACATTATCGGCGAGCACGGCGATACCGAGCTTCCTGTATGGAGTCACGCCAATATTGGCGGAGTGCCGGTGCAGCAATTGCTGGAGAAAAATGCAGCTTACAAACAGGACGAGCTGGATCAGATCGTGGACGATGTGAAAAACGCCGCCTATCATATTATTGAGAAAAAAGGCGCGACATATTACGGAGTGGCGATGAGCCTCGCCCGCATCACAAAAGCGATTTTGCGTAATGAAAACAGTATTTTAACCGTCAGCACATATCTGGACGGGCAATACGGTGTAAACGACGTCTTTATCGGCATTCCGGCCGTCGTCAATCGGAACGGCATCGCCGGTGTGACGGAACTTGAACTGAACGAAACAGAACAGCGTCAATTCAGTCATAGCGCAAACGTGCTCAAAGACATTCTCGCTCCGCATTTCGCGGAGTAAACAAAAAAGCAGTACATGGCAAATGCCATGTACTGCTTTTTTTAATTCGCTTTTTTCGCCATTTCCTGAGAGGTTTTCACTCTCGCTTTTCCCATAAACAAAATGGTGATGGCTGCGATGACGATCGGCGCCAGAGCAAGCGTGAATACATACGTGATGCTCTGCGACATTGCGTCAATAATTTGATCCAGAATGTGCGGCGGAATATGAGCGCGCGTGCCGGCCTGGAAAATGTCCTGAGGATTTCCGATGTTCTGCATCGCGCCGCCCGCTCCTTTCATGCCGCTGAATGAATCGGTCAGCTTGTTGGTAAACACATTCGTCTGGATGGTTCCGAAAATCGTCACACCGAGCGTCATGCCGAATGATCTCAAAAACGAGTTTGTTGAGTTGGCGCTCCCGCGGTAGCGCGGCTCGAGATCGTTCATGGACGCGGCCGGCAGCAGTGAGAAGTTGAAGCCGACGCCGAACCCTGAGATCAGCATGAATACCGTCAGCATCGTGCGCGCCGTATCCGGAGTCATATTGGAAAGCAGCAGCATTCCGATAAAGAAAGCGACCACGGAAATCAGCATTAAATTACGGAACCGTACTTTCGTCTGGAAAATTCCGCCGATCATACTTCCGATAACAGAACCGATCATCATCGGCGTCAAAATAAAGCCCGCGCTTGTCGCGGTGCTGCCGTATACAGCTTGAACGAAAATCGGGATAAATACCGCTAAAATCACAAATGTGGCTCCGTAAAGGAACGCCAGAATCTGTGCCGTGGCAAATAAACGGTTTTTAAACATCCAAAAAGAAATAATCGGTTCTTCCGCTTTTCTTTCTACAATGAAAAAGGCGATAAAGAACACGGCGAACACAGCGAACAGACCGATGATCTGGACGGAGTCCCAATCATACGTTTTTCCGCCGAGCTCAAGAGCGAACATCAGACCGACAATGGAAACCACCAGCGTAATTGCGCCGGCCCAGTCGATTTTCTGTTTCTTGTGCTCAAGTGATTCTTTATAATAACGAAGAATGAAAAATAACGATAGAATGCCGATCGGCACGTTGATGTAAAATACCCAGTGCCAGCTGATGGAGTCGGTAATAAGCGCGCCTAAAAGCGGACCGAGAACGCTGGACAGGCCGAAAACGGCGCCGAACATCCCCGACATTTTTCCGCGTTTTTCCGGCGGAAATAAATCAAAAATGATGGTGAAAGCGATCGGCATCAGCGCGCCTCCGCCGATTCCCTGAATGACGCGGTAAATAATGAGCTGGTCCATTGTTTGGGCGATTCCGCATAATGCCGATCCGATTAAGAAAAGAATGAGACCGAATAAAAAGAAACGTTTCCGCCCGTACATATCGGACAGTTTGCCGTAAATCGGCATACCGGCCATTACGGCTACCATGTATGATGCCGTCACCCATGCGAACTTATCGAAACTTCCGAGGTCCGCCACGATATTTCCCATCGCGGTGGCAACGATTGTATTGTCCATAGCCGACATTAAAATGCCCAGCAAAAGGCCGATGACGACAAACTTCGTCGAGGCGTCCTTCGCGGCTGTTTGTTCCATGCTTTTTCCTCCTATACTTACTTTTGATCATCAAATTTGCTATGATCATATTAGATTTGCCGAAAATTATCTTGATCGTCAAGATAAATTGATTTTATAGGGAGGCCTGTCAGTTGTCAACAAGAAATACCAGAAGCGAGACGGAGGAAACCGCGATACAGTTATTCCGGAAGATGGCCACAAGGACGATCCTGTTTCATCAGGCGGCCGCTCAATCTCTCGGTCTGTTTCCGACCGATTTGAAATCAGCTGATATTTTAAATGAAGCAGGCCCGATGACCGCGGGCGAGCTTGGGAAAAAAACCGGCCTCAGCACAGGTTCGGTAACGGCGCTCATTGACCGGCTCGAAAAAGCGGGATATGTCATGAGGAAAAAAGATCCTGAAGATAAACGGCGGGTGATCATTGTGCCGCTGACAGCCGGAAAAGCGAACGTGAAACAATTGTTCAGCTCCTTATCCCAGTCCACCATCAGCCTTTGCCGGCAATATAAAGAAGAAGAACTGCACCTGATATTCGATTTTCTCAAAAAAGTGACGGACATAATGGAAGATGAGCTTGAGAAATTAAAATAATATATCATAGCCCGGCCCATTCATGAATAATTTGTACAAGTTGCATGAATGAGGGGGAAGCCAATGAACATCTTTTTAAGCTACATCGTTCTCGGGCTGTCATTGTCAGCACCTGTCGGCCCGGTCAATGCGGCGCAGATTGACAAAGGCATCAAGAACGGCTTTTGGCATGCATGGATTTTCGGTCTTGGCGCCATGGCGGCAGACGGGCTGTATATGATTCTGATCTATTTCGGGCTGTCTCAATTTTTGACGGCGCCTTTCGTGAAGACGTTTTTGTGGCTTTTCGGTTTTTTCGTGCTGACCTACACGGGCGTCGAAACGTTAAAAAATATAAGGGAAGCCATGAACGTCAGAAGCGGAAAAGGAAAACCGGCTTTTTACAAAACATTCGGTGCGGGATTTTTTATTTCTCTTTCCAATCCGCTGAGCATTTTATTCTGGCTCGGCATATACGGCAGCATTCTCGCCAAAACCGCTGAATCCTTCGATGCAAACCAGCTTTTGATTTACAGCTCCGGCATTCTTCTCGGCATTTTGATCTGGGATTTCTGCATGGCGATTGCCGCAAGCACTTTCAGAAATCTTCTCCACGAAAAAGCGCTTCGCTGGCTGACGGGAGCGGCAGGTGTGTCTTTGATCGTTTTTGGTTTTTATTTCGGATGGCAGGGGATTCAAATGCTCATCTCATAAATAGAAGGACTGTCACCCATCGCCTATCCCCATCATAACGTATCATGACGATACTGGAGGTGGGCCGATGGCAAGCGGGCTGTACACAAAAAGTTGCCTTGAGGAAAAGTTATTGGATCTGCCAAATTGGCAGAGAATCGCTTTTGAGCTTCTATCAGAAAAAGTAGGCGATGAAGCGGACACCTTTCCGTGCATACCCGGACGTCAGGGATTTCTGACAGATCAGCTTCGGATATCCTTTGCGGGTGATCCCCGCGAAGAGGGAACCCCGGAGGAAGTGGGGATGCTGCTGTCCGAATACGGAAAAATCTCAAGGGAAACCGGAAGATACGCGTCGCTGCTTGTGATTTTTGATACGCCTGAGGATTTAGCTGAGCATTATTCCATTGAGGCGTATGAAGAGCTGTTCTGGTCTTTTTTAAACCGGCTGAGCGGCTGCGACCCGAAAGACTGGCCGGAAGATATGCCGGAAGATCCTGAACATTATAAATGGGAGTTCTGCTTTGACGGCGAGCCGTATTTTATTCTGTGCGCAACGCCTGCGCATGAAGCGAGACAAAGCAGAAGCTTCCCGTTTTTTATGCTGGCGTTTCAGCCGAGATGGGTTTTCGAAGGGTTAAATGATTCAACCGCGTTCGGACGCAATATGAGCCGGCTGATCAGAAAACGTTTGGAGGCATACGACGAAGCCCCTCTTCATCCCCAATTGGGGTGGTACGGAGGAAAAGATAATTTAGAATGGAAGCAATATTTCCTCCGTGATGATGAGACGCAAGTGTCAAAATGTCCTTTTTCCTATTTGAAAAGATTGTTTAAGCTATGATCCGGCAGGGCTGTGTCCCTGCTTTTTTTGTACGATCCATGTCACGATCGCAATGACGGCGAGAAAACAAAGGCTGACCAGAAAACCGGGCCGGCTCGATTTCTCAAACAGCGTCCCGGAGACGGCGGCCGCAATCAGCACCAGGGCGATAAAAATCTGTGCCGTTCCCACTTTTGTCGGTTCGATCAGTTTCTTGCCTGAGAACAAAATGAACACCCATGTATACAGAAGCATCAGGCCTGCCGCGGTGGTCATGTGTTCATATATATTTTTCGGCAGCACCAAAGACAGGATGATGGAGACGATGAGTCCGGCGAATGTCAATCCGAGCGCAGGCCAGCAGATTTTTTTATTTTCCTTCAATCTGAAGCATTTCGGCGCATCTCCGTCATCAGCCATCGTACAAAGCAATGTCGTCACGGCAAACAGCGAGGCGACGAGCGTAGAAAACCCCGCAATAATAAAAATCCCGTTAAAAATATCAAGAATGATATCTAAATGAAAGCCTTTCAGAGATGTAATAAACGGGCTGTCCTGTTCGGTGAATTTACCCAGCGGCACTAACAATAACGCCAGGCCGAGAGAAATGACGTAAATCACCGCAAGAACGATAAGCATCAGTCTGCCTGATTTTGAGGCTTCCTCCGGCTTTTTCAAATGTACGGTCATCAGCCCCAAGACTTCAATTCCCCCGAAAGCGTAAAACGCATAAATCAGCCCCGTCCACAAACCCATCGCTCCGTGCGGGAACAAATCCTTTGAGTCATTCGGCACCTGAACATCCGGTTTATGAGAAAATATACCGCACAGCGCCAAAATGGCGATGACGATAAACATAAAAATGGCCGCCGTCTTGACAACAGCGAGCACATTCTCCGTTTTTTGAAAAACGGACAGCCCCGTAAAAATAATTAAAAGACCGAGCACCGCATAGATGGAGGCGAGGATCCACAGCGGCATATTCGGAAACCAATGCTTCGTAAACAGCGAGATGGCTGTCAGCTGGCTTCCCGTAATCAGCATTTCAGACGACCAGTACACCCAGCCGTTGCTGAAACCGGCCCAAGAGCCGAAAGCCTTTCTCGCATAAGCGCAAAAAGACCCCTTTTCGGGCTGCTTAGCCGAAAGCTTCGCGAGCTGCTCAAAGACAAAATAGGTGCCGAGCCCGGCAATAAGAAATGAGATCAGCGCGGAATATCCGCTTTTAACAATAGCAATACTGGACCCGAGAAAAAAGCCCGTCCCGATCGTGCAGCCGACGCCGATTAAAGAGAGCTGCCACCAAGCGAGATTTCCTTTAGGCTGGTCCTGTGATTTACCCATGTAATTCAACCCCTTTATTAAAGCTTAGATTGCGGCCGGCAGAACGGGAATATACATCCAATAAATTGCTTTACATGAAACAAACGGCCGGAGTTCATAATAGAAGAAAAAAGGAGCAGTCTGATGACACAGCAATTTATCGTACCGCCGAAAAAAGGGCTCGGCCTGAAGGTTCACAAAGGGCAGATTATAAAAGTAGTCGATGTGGAAGGACAGCAGGTGGCTGATTTTACGGCGTATCATGCCAAAGACTTTTATGAGCATCTTGATCAGGGCGCGACGATTGATGCCAATCAGTCCATTCATGTAAAAACAGGCGATCATATTTATTCAAATTTATATAAGCCGATGCTGACGCTGATTGAAGATACTGTCGGCAAGCATGACCTGCTGCTTCCCGCCTGCCGCCCGGATATGAACAGGCTTTTATACGGAAAGCATAAAGACGAGCTCCAGGATACGTGCTATGACAATATGAGCGGGGCGCTTGAACCATTCGGGGTGCCGCGGCCGCATATGCATTACCCGTTTGCCATCTTTATGAATACGGTGCTTGATGAGAAGGGGAACTTGTCAGTCGAAACGCCTCTGTCTGACGCGGGTGATTACGTACGGCTCCGTGCGGAAATGGATCTCGTCGTCGCGTTTTCATCCTGCCCGATCGAAAAAGGAAAATGCAACGGAGACAGCATTACGGCGCTGCGGGTGGAAATCAGCTGATCCCGGTGTATTTGATTCACTTAAAAACTGCACCTGTGCTATATTTAACAGAGAGTCGTACATAGTGGCATGATTCATTTTCAGCATGAACGGGAAATGAATCATAAAGAAACAATGCAGGAGGAGTGATTGGGATGAGCATCCAGAAACAAATTATGAATGATCTCCACGTAAAACCCTCAATTGATCCGAAACAAGAAATTGAGGACAGAGTGAACTTTCTGAAACAATATTTGAAAAAAACAGGTGCCAAAGGCTTTGTGCTCGGCATCAGCGGGGGGCAGGATTCCACGCTTGCGGGACGCCTCGCCCAATTGGCGGCTGAACGCATCAGAGAGGAAGGCGGAGACGCGGAGTTTATCGCCGTCCGTCTTCCGCACGGCGCACAGCAGGATGAGGATGACGCCCAATTGGCACTTAAATTCATTAAGCCTGATAAATCATGGACGTTTGATATTAAGTCCGCTGTCAGCGCGTTCGCCGATCAGTACAAAAAAGAAACGGGCGATCAGCTGACTGATTTTAACAAAGGAAATGTAAAAGCCAGAATGAGAATGATCGCGCAATATGCCATCGGCGGACAAGAGGGGCTGCTTGTCATCGGTACCGACCATGCGGCTGAAGCGGTGACCGGTTTCTTCACGAAATACGGTGACGGCGGAGCTGACCTGCTGCCGCTGACCGGATTAACGAAACGACAGGGCAGACGTTTATTAGAAGAGCTCGGCGCACCGGAACGCCTGTATTTGAAATTACCGACGGCCGATCTGCTCGATGAAAAGCCGCAGCAGACGGACGAGACAGAGCTCGGCATCACATACAATGACATTGATGATTATTTAGAAGGCAAGGACGTTTCTTCCGAAGTGATTGAGGCGCTGGAAAAACGCTATCTCAGTACGGAACATAAGCGTCAGGTGCCGGCATCAATGTTTGATGATTGGTGGAAATAGAAATAAAAAAACCTCCCTTTTGAAAGGGAGGTTTTTGTTTATCGTTTTTATTTATCTACACTTTCATAAATGCCTACCCAATACCCCTTGCTGCTGTCATAGTATTTGTATTTAAAAATCCATGTTGTACCATTCAGTTCGAAAGAAGCAGCGAAAATACCGTTAGGGCTTGGAACGGGCTTGATGGCATTAATGCCGGCATCTGCTTTCGTTGAGATTGGGCTATTTTCCACGGATGACGTTGCTGTTGGTGATGAGGCAAAGGCAGGAGCGGCAGACATCAGTAAGGCAAGAGACAGCGCAGAACCGGTTAACACTTTTTTGAATTTCATTTCGAACACTCCCTTTTCAAAAGAAATGTATTACAGTGTTAATAATTAGACTATTATCCATAAAATTCCTTCTCTGTTTCTAAAATTTTTTTCTTAATTTGAAAAAAACCTCCCTTCAAAGGGGATGTTTTTTATTTCTTAAAGCAGTGTCTGATCTCATTCAGAGATTCTTTCATATGCGCTTCAGCATGACGGCCGAAGTATTCGAGTGACACGAATCCGCCGTACTGCCTGTTCAACAGTTCTTTCAGAAAGGGTTCCTGCCGTAAGTCGCCCTGCAGAACAGACACCGGCCTGCTGAGATACCAGTTGTCAAAATTCCAGTGATAGTTTTTCAGGTGGATATGGCTGACGGTATGATACAGTTTTTCTAAAGCGGACATTTGGTCCACGTGATTGACGTGAAGGTTGGAGCCGTCAAAAATGATGCGGACCCGCGGATGTCCGACATCCTCTAAAAATGCCAGCGCCGCTTCCGGTGTATCCGCGTACGTATCGTAATGAATCTCAAGCCCGATATTGACGTCATAGTCATCTGCGAGCAGTGCCGCCTCCTGAAATTGATCAACGGCGCTCTGCCACTTCTCTGGTGATGTGCGGCGAGAAGCCAGGTTGCCCGCAAAGACCCTGATCAGGGGACTGTGAAGCTGCCGTGCCGCGCTTAATGCCCTTTGAACATCCTTTAACGCCTGCCTTTCATCCTGAGTGGCAAAGTCAGTGTACAAGCTGACAGCGGGCACCTCGAAGCCTTCCTCCTGAAGCTGTTGATCAAGCCTGTCGAGCGGGCCGATTTCTTTTATATATTGTTGGGCGTGGCCGTACCACAGTTCGATTCCGTCAAAGGAGTGCTCTTTTGCGAAAGAAATGACATCGAGAATATGCTTTTTTTTAAACCCTGTCGTGCAAAAGCTCAGTTTCATCGGTAATCCTCCCGTTAACTGTCTATCCTATATGTGTTTTTTCCCCGGATAAGCTGCGGATAAACAGACGAAAAGGGTAAACACTTTTTTTATGGAAGCGGTGCATCCGGTCAGTATAGCACACAAATTGTTTAGTGCTTTTTTGCGTCAAAGTATTAAATAATTGCTCGAAGTGTTGTACAATTAATTTCATTCGAGTAAGGGGGAGAAGCCATTGAAAAATGAAACGGAGCTGACGGACTTCAGGCCCGTCCGCAATAAACCGACTCGCGCTCGTTATGTGATATTGATTCTTTTGTTTTTTATCACTGCGATTAATTATATAGACCGTGCAAGTGTATCCATCGCCGCCCCGTCCATTCAGACTTCGCTGAACATAAGCCCCGCGCTTTTGGGCGTCGTATTTTCCGCATTCAGCTGGACCTATACGGGTATGCAGATTCCCGGCGGGCTCATTTTGGACAAATTCGGGTCAAAACGGACGTACGGGGTTTCTTTATTCGTCTGGTCGGTTTTCACCGGAGTGCAAGCTTTTGCGGCCAGTTTCGGATTTTTATTCGGCTGCCGCCTGATTATCGGGCTGGCTGAATCGCCTGCCTTTCCCGCAAACAACCGGATTGTCACGACATGGTTTCCGAGGAGGGAACGCGCCTTTGCGACTGGGGTTTACACAGCGGGGGAATATGTCGGACTGGCATTCGCCACACCGGTTTTATTCTGGGTGTTAACGGCATTTGACTGGCGAGCCGTCTTTATTTCCTCAGGGCTGCTCGGGCTTGTTTTCTCCGTTTTCTGGTTTAAGATGTATCAGGAGCCGAACCGGTATCGAAAAGTGAACCGGGAAGAGCTTGAATATATTAAAGAAGGCGGCGGGCTGACAGAGGTGTCTGAATCAGCCGGCAGGATCACGTGGCGGGATTTCGTCCAGCTTCTTAAATACCGCAAGCTTGTCGGCTTGTATATCGGCCAATTCGCCGTAGCGTCCACGCTGTTCTTCTTTTTGACATGGTTTCCGACTTATCTGGCGGAGGCAAAGCACATGGCTTTCTTAAAAGTCGGCTTCGCCGCATCAATCCCGTATATCGCCGCCTTTTTCGGCGTATTGTTCGGCGGATTTTGGTCTGACGGCATGATGAAGCGGGGCGTATCGGTGAACGTTGCCCGAAAGACGCCCGTTATCCTCGGTCTTCTGCTGACGGGCTCCATCGTGCTCGCGAATGTTACGGATTCTTCCCCGGCGGTTTTGGCGATCTTATCCATTGCTTCTTTTGCGCAGGGCATGTCCAATATTTCCTGGACGATGCTGAGTGAAGTGGCGCCAAGCGAGACAATCGGATTGGCAGGGGGCGTGTTTAACTTTTTCGCCAATATGGCCGGTATTATTACGCCGCTTATCATCGGGTTTATCGTCTCTGCGACCGGTTCATACAACGGAGCGATTCTGTTTGTCGGCGCTGTCGCCTTTATCGGGGCGTTTTCTTATATTTTCATTGTCGGAAAGGTGGAACGCATTACGCTCCGGTAGATCGAAAAACTCATCGCATTATCTCTATATTTCAATATGGAGTTATCATATAATAAACATAACTTTTTCATTCCTTAGGAGGATTTCGCCGAAGATGAACGCAAAACGTGCCATTCCCGTAAGAGAAAGAAATATCGTACTGATCGGATTCATGGGTGTCGGTAAGACAACAATCGGCCAGCTGGTCGCTAAAAAATTATACAGAGACTTCATTGATATTGATTTGCAGATTGAGAAAGATTTCAACATGTCCATCCCGGAAATGTTTGAGAAAAAGGGTGAAGCCTTTTTCCGTCAGACTGAAAAGGACTATATATTAGATATTTGCCGCAATACGAAATTCAAGATCGTGTCTCTTGGGGGCGGTTCGTTTAAACAAGAGGAAATCAGACAGTGCTGCCTGGAAAACTGTCTCGTGCTTCATCTTGATTTATCATGGGAGAATTGGAAGCAGCGGGCTGACCTGCTGATTGAAAGCCGTCCCGTTCTGCATAACCGTTCAATGGATGAAATGCAGCAGCTCTTTAACGAGCGCCAAAGCATCTATGATAAACATAATTCAAAAGTGGCAACGGATAATCTGGAACCTGAAGAAATTGCCGATTATATCGTTGAAACGTTAAAAATCGGCTGGGACCTGTATCAGCCGATGTAAAAGAGCTGTGCCGCTGTGAGCGCACAGCTCTTTTTTGTTTTCTGTTAAACAAACGTTTGATAAAAAGTGAAAGCGTCCGCCGATCATTTATAAAAATTTTTAGAAAATAAGTGTAAAATCGTGTTAAGATAGAGTCAGAAAATTAAATCTTATAAAACAAAGGAGAATAATCGGATATGCAATTATACGACTTGCCGCTTGACCAACTGCAGACCTATAAACCAAATAAAACCGCTCCTCATGACTTTGCGGATTTTTGGGCATCATCATTACATGAGCTTGCAAAGGAAGAGGCAAAGCCTGATTTGACGCCTGAAAGCTATCCGGCTGACGGCGTGAAAGTATTCCGGCTGAAATACCGAAGCTTCGGCAAGGCGGAAATTGAGGGATGGTACGCCGTTCCCGACCGAAAAGGCCCGCATCCGGCCATCGTGAAATACCACGGCTACAACGCAAGCTATGACGGGGACATACATGACATCGTAAATTGGGCGCTTCACGGATATGCCGCGTTCGGGATGCTTGTCCGCGGCCAGCACAGCAGCACAGATACAAGCGTCTCACCGCACGGACACGTTCCCGGCTGGATGACGAAAGGGATTTTAGACAAAGATACATATTATTACCGCGGTGTGTACTTAGACGCAGTAAGGGCTCTTGAAGTCATCAGCAGCTTTGATGAAGTGGATGAAACGAGAATCGCCGTCATCGGGGGGAGCCAGGGAGGCGGGCTTTCCATCGCCGCGGCGGCGCTTTCCGACATTCCGAGAGCGGTTGCGGCTGATTATCCGTACTTAAGCAATTTTGAGCGGGCGATTGACGTCGCACTTGATGAGCCGTATCTTGAGATTAACTCCTTTTTCAGAAAAAACGGCAGCCCTGAAACGGAGAAGGCCGCGATGAATACACTGGCCTATTTTGATATCATGAATCTGGCGGACCGCGTAAAGGTGCCGGTTCTCATGTCCATCGGGCTGATTGACCGGGTGACTCCGCCGTCGACGGTATTTGCCGCCTACAATCATCTGGAAACGGAAAAAGAATTGAAGGTTTACCGGTATTTCGGCCATGAATATATACCTTCTTTCCATACGGAGAAGCTGGCCTTTCTGAAAGCGCATCTGAAAGGCTGACAGCAGTGAAAAGCCCAAGTACTTGGGCTTTTTTCATGAATGATGACGGAAAAGGACGGATACAAATGAAACAAAGGATCATCGAAGAATTAAAACGAATTGAGGCAAAGCACGACGTTAAGGTGCTCTACGCCGTAGAATCGGGAAGCCGCGCATGGGGATTTCCGTCAAGCGAAAGCGACTACGATGTACGGTTTCTCTATGTGCCGAAAAAAGAATGGTACTTTTCCATTGAACCGCATAGGGATGTCATAGAAGAGCCGATCCATGACATGCTTGACATCAGCGGCTGGGAACTGAGAAAAGCCCTGCGGCTCTTTAAAAAATCAAATCCGCCTCTTTTGGAATGGCTTTCTTCTGAGATGATCTATTATGAGGCTTTCACAGCGGCTGAAAAGCTCCGAAAACTGAAAACCCGCGCCTTTTCGCCCGAAGCATCCCTCTATCATTATCTTAATATGGCAAAGCGGAATGAAAAAACGGAATTGCGGGGCAGTGCAGTGAAGATTAAAAAGTATTTTTATGTCCTGCGGCCTCTCCTTGCCTGCAAGTGGATTGAAACGTTCGGCACCGTACCGCCGATGTCATTTCCAGTAATGGCAGATGCCCTATTGACGGATGAAGCGCTCATTTCTGAAATCAGCACACTGCTTACAAGGAAAAAAAGCGGACAGGAACTGGCTCCGGAACCCGGAAATACGATTATTCATGCCTTTATAGAAGAGGAAATAGAACGCATCGGACAGTATGCCAAAACGGTCAAAACACCGAAACAGGATATAACGGACGAACTGAATCAGCTTTTGATTCAGACTCTCGAAGAGGCTTGGGAAGAAAAAGGCGGGAATTGACGATTTCTGTCATTTCCGCCCGCCTTTTTTCGGCATGATCCGCCTGCTCTCTAAGAAGCTGATTGTGGAAAAACCACAAAAATTTATCAGAATCTTTGTATTTTTAGAATATTGTGAGAGGATGTTTTGTCCATTTACAATAGACTCATACAAATACTTCTTAGATTGCGGGGTGTTAAGGTTGGAAGTGATTACAAGAGATTTTTTCTTATTTTTATCCAAGAGCAGCTTTCTCAATAAGATGGCGCGAGGCTGGGGAAGCCGTGTGGCAGCCGGCAAAATCATCGGAGGAATGGATATCCGCAGTTCTATCCCGACAATCCGACATTTGAACAGCCAAGGGCTGTCAGTTACTGTCGATCATTTGGGTGAATTTGTCAACAGCGGTGATGTCGCGAAAGAACGCACCGAGGAGTGCATGCAGACCATCGCTTTAATCGCTGATGAACAGCTGAATTCCCAAGTGTCATTAAAAATGACGTCTTTAGGTCTTGATATAGATCTCGATCTCGTCTATGAAAATATGACGAAAATCCTCCAGACGGCGGAAAAACATAAAGTCATGGTGACGATTGACATGGAGGATGAGACGAGATGCCAGAAAACGCTGGATATCTTTAAAGACTTCCGAAGCCGGTATGAATACGTAAGCACCGTGGTGCAGGCTTATCTGTACAGAACGGAGAAGGACCTTGATGATCTTGACCCGCTGAATCCGTTTCTGCGCCTTGTCAAGGGAGCCTATAAAGAATCGGAAAAGGTGGCCTATCCTGAAAAAAGCGATGTAGATGAAAATTATAAAAGACTCATCCGCAAACAGCTTTTAAAGGGACATTATACGGCAATTGCCACGCATGACGACAAGATGATCGAGTTTACAAAGCAGCTTGTCAAAGAGCACGGCATTCCAAACGACCGCTTTGAGTTTCAGATGCTGTACGGTATGCGTTCGCAAACCCAGCTCAGCCTAGTAGAAGAAGGATACAACATGAGAGTCTACCTGCCTTACGGCGATGATTGGTACGGCTATTTCATGAGACGGCTCGCTGAACGCCCCTCAAATATCGCATTCGCCTTTAAAGGGATGACTAAGAAGTAAAAAGGGAGAGATGACAATGACTACACCTTATAAACACGAACCATTCACGAATTTCCAAGATCAATCGAACGTTGAAGAATTCAAGAAAGCGCTTGCGAAGGTAAGCGAGTATCTGGGAAAAGATTATCCTCTTGTCATTAACGGTGAAAGAGTGGAAACAGAAGCGAAAATCGTTTCAATCAACCCGGCTGATAAAGAAGAAGTTGTCGGCAGAGTGTCAAAAGCTTCTCAAGAGCATGCTGAGCAAGCGATTGAAGCGGCTGCGAAAGCGTTCGAAGAGTGGAGATACACATCTCCTGAAGAAAGAGCGGCTGTCCTGTTCCGCGCGGCTGCCAAAGTCCGCAGAAGAAAACATGAATTCTCCGCTTTGCTTGTAAAAGAAGCAGGAAAGCCTTGGAACGAAGCTGATGCGGATACCGCTGAAGCGATCGACTTCATGGAGTACTATGCGCGCCAAATGATCGAACTGGCAAAAGGCAAGCCGGTCAACAGCCGCGAAGGCGAGAAAAACCAATATGTCTACACACCGACAGGCGTAACGGTCGTCATTCCGCCATGGAACTTCCTCTTTGCAATTATGGCGGGTACGACGGTGGCACCGATCGTAACGGGCAACACGGTCGTTCTAAAACCGGCTAGCGCGACACCGGTCATCGCGGCGAAATTCGTAGAAGTGCTTGAAGAATCGGGCCTTCCGAAGGGCGTTGTCAACTTTGTGCCGGGAAGCGGAGCGGAAGTGGGAGACTATCTCGTCGATCACCCGAAAACAAGCATCATTACATTTACGGGATCACGTGAAGTCGGTACGAGAATTTTTGAACGCGCGGCGAAAGTGCAGCCGGGCCAGCAACATCTGAAACGCGTCATTGCTGAAATGGGCGGTAAAGATACGGTTGTCGTTGACGAAGATGCGGACATTGAATTGGCGGCGCAATCCATTTTCACATCAGCATTCGGCTTCGCGGGACAAAAATGTTCTGCCGGTTCCCGTGCGGTTGTGCATGAAAAAGTATACGATGCCGTTCTGGAGCGCGTCATCGAAATCACTGAATCAAAAGTGACGGCAAGCCCTGACAGCGCTGACGTGTATATGGGGCCTGTCATCGACCAAGGCTCTTACGATAAAATCATGAGCTACATTGAAATCGGAAAAGAAGAAGGCCGTTTAGTAAGCGGCGGCACCGGCGATGATTCAAAAGGCTACTTTATCAAGCCGACGATCTTCGCTGACCTTGATCCGAAAGCCAGACTCATGCAGGAAGAAATTTTCGGGCCGGTCGTCGGGTTTTCTAAAGTATCAAACTTTGATGAAGCGCTGGAAGTGGCAAACAACACTGAATACGGTTTGACAGGAGCGGTCATTACAAATAACCGCAAACATATTGAACGGGCGAAACAGGAATTCCATGTCGGCAACCTGTACTTCAACCGCAACTGTACGGGAGCGATTGTCGGATACCATCCGTTCGGAGGCTTTAAAATGTCCGGCACTGATTCAAAAGCGGGCGGCCCGGATTATTTGGCCCTCCACATGCAGGCGAAAACAATCAGTGAAATGTTTTAAGAGGGACTGAATGGGCATCCTCCTCGCGGGGGGTGTCCATTTCACCATAAACATATAAAGCGGAGGAGGAAATGCCATAGCAAACATTCAGTTGATTATATCCATTTGTATTTATATGGCGGGCATGCTGTTTATCGGTTATTTCGCCTACAGACGGACGTCAAATCTGACGGATTACATGCTCGGGGGGCGTTCTTTAGGTCCTGCCGTCACAGCGCTCAGCGCGGGAGCGGCGGATATGAGCGGATGGCTCTTGATGGGGCTTCCGGGCGCCATGTTCTCGACGGGATTAAGCGGCGCTTGGATTGTCATCGGCCTTGTGCTCGGAGCATGGGCGAACTGGCTTTTCGTGGCGCCGAGACTGAGAACGTATACTGAAAAAGCGGGGAATTCCATCACCATTCCGGGTTTCCTTGAAAATCGTTTCGGTGATCATACGAAGCTTCTCAGACTGTTTTCGGGTCTTGTCATTCTCGTCTTTTTCACATTTTACGTATCATCGGGCATGGTCTCAGGAGGCGTCTTATTCAACAGCATTTTAGGGTTGGACTATCACACCGGCCTGTGGGTTGTGACAGGCGTCGTTGTCGCGTACACCTTGTTCGGGGGCTTTTTGGCGGTAAGCTGGACCGACTTTGTCCAAGGGATCATCATGTTTGCGGCGCTTATTCTCGTGCCGATTGTGACGATTTTTCATACGGGCGGCCCGGGAGAAACCGTTGCCGATATCCGTTCCGTCAATCCGGAACTGTTTAACATGTTCAAAGGAACGACCGTCCTTGGCATTATTTCTTTATTTGCGTGGGGGCTCGGCTATTTCGGGCAGCCGCATATTATTGTGCGCTTTATGGCGATCACATCTGTGAAAGAAATCAAACGCGCCAGACGGATCGGCATGGGATGGATGATTTTGTCTGCACTAGGCGCGCTGTTTACGGGTCTTGCGGGAATCGCGTATTACCATCAGCACGGACTGAAGCTGGCTGATCCGGAAACCATTTTTATTCAGCTCGGCAACATTCTGTTCCACCCGATTATTACGGGATTTCTCATTTCTGCGATTTTAGCGGCCATTATGAGTACGATTTCGTCTCAGCTGCTCGTTACGTCCAGTTCTTTAGTAGAGGATTTGTATAAGTCCATGTTCAGACGTTCGGCTTCTGATAAGGAACTCGTATTTCTGGGGAGAATGGCAGTGCTTGCGGTGTCAATCATCGCCTTGGTGCTCGCCTGGGAGAAAAACAACACGATACTAGGTCTTGTCAGCTATGCATGGGCGGGATTCGGCGCGTCATTCGGGCCGGTCGTACTGCTCAGTTTATTTTGGAAACGGATGACGAAATGGGGGGCACTCGCCGGCATGATTGCGGGAGCGATTACCGTAATCATTTGGGCGAATGCCGGTCTTTCAGACTTTTTGTACGAAATCATTCCGGGGTTTGCTGTAAGCCTTGCCGCTGTATTTGTCGTCAGCTTATTGACACAGGCTCCGTCAAAAGATGTCACAGATCAGTTTCATGAGTACCGTGATACACTTTCTCAATAAAAGCAAGGAACGAGAGGAAGAAGGGACCGCCCTTTTTCCTCTTTTCACGATACAGAATTCCGGATTATGCCGTTTTGGGAATATATGAATTTTTTTCTATACAAAAAGTCACCCCTCAGAGTATGATAAAGATAAAAAGAGCATAGGAGAAATAGGTATGGAAGAGCTTTTAGAGAGAGTTTTTTCATTTACGGACATTGATAAATTAATTGATTTCATCAGTTACGAATTGCAGAAGCCCGTCATTCTGGAAAGTGCGGATTTCTTTTTGCTTGCCTATAATTCTTATTACATTAATCACTTCGACTCCGCCAACCAGCAGACGATATTTTCAAAAAAATGCCCCGTGCAGATTTTTGAGAGGTTTCTGAAGGACGGGGTGATCGAAAAACTGAAAACCGTTCCTGAACCGTTCCGTGTTGAAAAAATAGACAGTATCGGGCTGAATCAGAGAGTGGTCGTAAGCGCAAAACATAAAGGGGAAGTGATGGGCTACATCTGGATTCAGGAGCTCGACCGCGACTTGACGGACGAGGAGCTCGACTTTTTATATGAAACCTCATTCCATGTCGGAAAAATCATCTATAAAACGAACCGGCTGAAACAGGAAAAGGAAGAGAGAGCGGAAGACCTGGTGAAACGGGCGATCTTTCAGCAATTCTCGTCTGAAAAGGAGTTCAGGCGGGAGGCGGAAAAGATGAACGCCGTGCTGCCGTCGGTTTTCTCGGTGGTTGTCCTGCATGCCGCAAATGGGGATGGGGAGGCAGTCGAAGATTTGAAGGAAAATATCAAATCGTACTTGAATTTGCGGGATAAAGTCAGTCACGTCTTAACCATTGATTCCAATATTGTCATCGTCGTCGCAAGCTTCTCGCAAAAAAGCTCCGGCACTTCGGCAGCATCTGAATTCATCCACAAACTGCTGACTCATTTTCACTTTCAGAAGATCCCCACTCCCATCTATATCGGAATCGGCAATGAATACAGCAGCATCCTGAAGCTCGGGAAAAGTTATATAGAAGCCCTTGAAGTCATAAAGGCCGCAGAAATTACCGGAAACCAGGAAAATATCCCGTATGAATACAGCAAGCTCGGGATCTACCGCTATCTTGAAAGCATCGAAGAAAAAAACGCCTCACTGGAATATGTAAACCATGATTTAGCTTTATTAAAAGCCAAGGATAGAGAAAGCAGCACCGAACTGCTGAAAACGTTAGAAATCTATCTCCTCAATAACTGCAAAACAAAACCAGCCGCAGAACAGCTTTTTATTCATCAAAACACATTGAACTACCGTATCAAACAGATTCTTGACATGACATCAATTAATTTAAACGACTTCAGGACAAGGTGCCAGCTGTATCTTGATATCATGCTGATGAAAAAGAAATAAAAAAGAAACCAGTCTCCGTACTGGTTTCAGCTTTAATACCCTCCTCAACCTCAACATCTCATTGGACCGTGCTTCTTGAATCTCCATCCTTTTCCGCAAGATGAGAACTGAACAAACACTGTTTCCCGATGTATGGTATACTTTTATTGATATTGATTCTCAATTGAAAATGTTTGAAGTATAGATATAAACGGGAGGCAGAATAATGGCGGAAAATCATGAGGTGTATGACGTCACGATTATAGGCGGGGGCCCGATCGGCCTGTTTACGGCTTTTTATTGCGGGATGCGCGAGCTGAAAACGAAAGTGATTGAATTTTTGCCGCGGCTCGGGGGGAAAGTGTCTATGTTTTTCCCGGAAAAAATCATCCGTGATATCGGCGGAATTCCGGGGATCACCGGGGAACAGCTGATTAAGCAGCTGAAGGAGCAGGCGGCGACATTTGAGCCGGATATCGTGTTGAATCAGCGGGTGACCGGATTTGAGCGGCTGAATGACGGGACCATTGTGCTGGAAAGTTCCGAAGGGGAAAAGCACTATACACGCACCGTGATTTTGGCTGTCGGCATGGGAACACTTGAGGTCAATGAGCTCAACAGCGCGGATGCGAGCCGTTATTCAGGGAAAAACCTTCATTATAAAGTGGAGAAGCTGGATGCGTTTGAAGGTAAGCATATCGTGATCTCCGGAGGGGGAGATGCCGCGGTTGACTGGGCGAATGAGCTGGAACCGATTGCGGCGTCTGTTACCGTCTTGCACCGCCGTGAGGAGTTCGGCGGTTTAGAAAGCAGCGTGGCGAAAATGAAGCGGTCTTCCGTGCGGGTGTTTGCGCCGTATCGTCTGAAGCATCTCAACGGCACCGGGGAACGGATCGAGAGCGTCACCGTTTGTCATACCGAGTCTGGCCATTCTGAAGACATCAAGGTTGATGAGCTCATTATCAATCACGGGTTTAAAATTGATCTCGGCCCGATGAAGGATTGGGGGCTTGAGATAGAAGAAGGCAGGATTAAAGCCGACAGACATATGCGGACGAATCTTCCGGGCGTGTTTGTTGCAGGTGACGCCGCCCATTATGAAAGCAAGCTCAGATTGATTGCCGGCGGCTTCACGGAGGGACCGACCGCCGTGAACAGCGCCAAAGCCTATTTGGACCCGCAGGCGGATCAGATGGCGATGTATTCGACTCATCATAAGAAATTGGTGACACAATAAAAAAGGGAATGGCCCCCGATGTTGAGCCGGGGGTCAGCTGTGAACGAGCATGTCTTTCATTTCATTTTGTATAAACGCAAATAACTGTTCCTGATTTTTCACGGCGGTAAATCCGTAACCGGCGGGTATGTCTTCACCGATGCAGATGACGGGAGGGCGGTTTGCTGTCGGATTCAGTGATATGCCGATCTGTTTTCCGGCGCTGAGCAAATGCTGAGCGGATTCTTTGCCCGGACAGATAATCATTTGCAGAGGAGACTCACTGATTGTGCGTTCGATCATCGAAGTGAACCGCTCATCTGCGATATGTTCATGAGTGATATAAAACGGGCATGATACTGAGTCTGGCATGTTTTCTGCCGCTTGACGGCTTCCGACAATGAGCGAATGCGGAGAATCACCTTGATGGCCGGATAGGCGGAAGCCCCGTTTTGTCAGTTCCGTCTTTGCCGCTTCAGTCGCCGCATTCAGGCTTGCTGTCACCCGGCGGATGTCAATCTGCTTGAAAGCCAGTGTGTCAAAAAATTCACAGACCGCGTGGCGTGATGTGAAAAAGATCTGTTCAAAAGTGCTGATCCGCTTCAGGATGTTTTCGTTAGCGGGCATTTTTTTAACAATCCGCTTCGGCCATTCGATAACATCAGCGCCATACTCGCGCAGCCTGCCTGTCAATGTATGTTCATCATCGCCATGAGTGACCACCATGATATGCCGCCCGATGAACGGTTTGCTTTCAAACCAGCTATATGTTTGAAGATTTACGATATCTCCGATGACGATAATGGCGGGGTTGGTGATGTTTTGGCTTTGTACTTTTTCATAAATATCCTGAAGCGTTCCTTTTACGCTGCGCTGCCGCCCCCATGTTCCCCATTGAATGACGAGTACGGGGACGGAGGGGGATTTCCCGTGCTCCATAAGCTGCCGGCATATAAATGACAGATTTTTAACCCCCATGTAAAACACAAGCGTTTGAACGCTTCGAGCCAGCCCTTCCCAATCGAGATTCGGCCGGCCTTGTAATGATGTATCATGAGCAGTGATCATGGCGAAGGACGAAGCGCAATCACGATGGGTGACGGGGACGCCCGCATACAGCGGCGCCGCGATTCCCGAGGTGATGCCGGGCACCATCTCGTAGCGGATGCCGTGCCGATGAAGCGCCTCCGCTTCTTCGCCGACTCTGCCGAACACGCTTGGGTCTCCGCCTTTCAAGCGGACTACGGTGAAGCCTTCCGCCGCTTTTTCAATCAGCAGGGCATTTATCTCCGACTGTTTCATAAAATGGCGATCGGGCAGTTTTCCGCAATAAATGAACCGGCAGTCTGGAGAGGCATATTCAAGAAATATTGGGTTTGCAAGCCGGTCATACAAAATGATATCCGCTTTCTCCAGAACCTGTTTCCCTTTTACTGTCATCAGCCCCGGGTCTCCAGGTCCGGCACCGACAAAATATACAATTCCGTTTCTCATGATGACGTCATCCCTTCATCTGTTTAAAAAGTGATCCGACACTTTGATCAATACAGGAGGTATACATTCTCTCCTTCGATCAGTGTTTCGTATGTTTTAATACAGCCATGATCCGGCTCTTGGACTTTTCCGTCTTCTAAGGAAATTTTCCAGTCATGCATCGGGCAGAAGACGTATTCTCCGCTGACGATGCCTTCAGCCAGGACGCCCCCTTTATGAGGGCAGCGGTTTTCGACGGCGCGGACGCTTCCGTCAGAAAGCTTAAATACGGCAAGCTCTTTCTCTTCTATATATACGGTTTTTCCTAACTCCTCAGGTAATTCGTTTAACCTGCCTATGCAAACCTTTGTCATATCTTTATTAACCATGTCCGTTCCTCCTTACTGTTTTATGAAGTCGTGACGACATTTTCAAATAAATCTTTAGAAGCTTTTTTATCTTTAAGGAAATATTGCCACGGATCTTTGTGAACAGAGAGTGTTTCATTCATTCTGTCGTTGAGTTCCTGCCGTTTTTCCGGATCGCTCAATACAGATTGGACATGGGATAAACCGATGCGCTCAAGCCATGCGGATGTGCGCTCCAAGTAGTTAGCCGTTTCTCTGTAGTACTGAAGGTAAGCGCCTGCATATTCTAAGACTTCTTCATTCGTTTTCACTTTCATCAGCAAATCACCGGCGCGCAAATGAGTTCCGCCGTTCCCGCCGGCATAAAGCTCCCAGCCTCCGTCGATGCCGACAACACCAAGGTCTTTAATGCCGGACTCCGCACAGTTCCGCGGGCAGGCAGACACGGCCATTTTGACCTTATGAGGCGTATTGAGCCCTTCGAATTTTTTCTCTAGCGCAATGCCCAGTGCCATGGAGTCCTGCGTGCCGAAGCGGCAGAATTGTTCGCCTACACACGTTTTTACCGTGCGGAGTGTTTTTCCGTACGCGTAGCCTGAAGGCATATCAAGCTCGGCCCATACTTTCGGCAGGTCTTCTTTTTTGACGCCGATGAGATCAATTCGCTGGCCGCCTGTCATTTTAACGAGCGGGATCTCATATTTGTCGACGACATCGGCGATCTTGCGGAGATCCTGAGAGTTGGTCACGCCGCCGTACATCCGGGGCACGACTGAGTATGTTCCGTCTTTTTGAATATTGGCGTGCATCCGTTCGTTCACAAAGCGGGATGTTCTGTCATCCTCGTATGTAGACGGATTGATCATGCCCAAGTAGTAGTTGAGGGCAGGCCGGCATTTGGAGCAGCCCTCCGGCGTTTTCCAGCCGAGCACGTTCATGATTTCTCTCGTATGTGATAGCCCTTTGGCTTTGATTTCTTCTACGACTTCATCTCTCGAAAGCGAGGTGCAGCCGCAAATCGCTTCTTTTTGCGCGGATGCGTCAAATTCTGAGCCCAGTGTATATTGAAGAATGTCTTCCACGAGCGGTTTACAGCCTCCGCAGGAACGGGATGCCCCAGTGCATGCTTTGATTTCGTCCGTTGATGTGCAGCCTTTTTCCTGAATGGCTTGAATAATCGCGCCTTTTGATACACCGTTGCAGCCGCAGATGATTTCATCGCCGCTCATCGCCGCGGTCATGCTTGCGCCTGCTTCCTGGTCAAGAGGCTGTAAGATGGATATCTTGGAAGTTTCGGAGATATCGGCTTCTTTTTGAATCATTGAAAACAGGCGGCTGCCCTCGCTGCTGTCTCCGAATAAAACAGCGCCGACAATTTGATTGCCTCTCAGGACGATTTTTTTATAGATGCCGTCCTGCTCATCAAAAACTTTAATCGCTTTTTTCTCCTCTGATTCGTTAAAGTCACCGGCAGAGAATACCTCGACGCCTGATACCTTTAATTGAGTGGAGAGAACGGAGCCTTCATACGGTTTTGTTTCAATGCCGCAAATATGTTTGGCCAGCACTTTTGCCTGTTCATAGAGCGGCGCCACAAGACCGTATGCGATTCCGCGATGCTCGGCACATTCACCGACAGCGTAAATGTGCGGGATTTCAGTCTGCATATAATCGTTAACAATGATTCCGCGGTTAACCGGAATGCTGCTTTCCGCGCCAAGCTGTGTATTCGGGCGGATGCCGACCGCCATGACGACTAAATCAGCTTCGATGCTTGTGCCGTCTTTAAAGCGTACGCCTTCGACACGGTCAGTACCGACAATTTCTTCGGTTTGCTTTTCAAGTAAAAAGGTCATGCCTTGTTTTTCTAATTCGTTTTGCAGCAGGCGCCCTGCAGTTGGATCAAGCTGGCGTTCCATCAGGTATGGAGCGAGGTGGATGACAGACACGTCCATTCCGAGATTCAGCAGCCCGCGAGCGGCTTCCAAACCAAGCAGTCCTCCGCCGATGACGGCTGCTTTTTTATATTGTTTTGACGCGGCAAGCATTGTGTCGGTATCTTTTATGTCCCGGAATGCCGTGACGCCTTTTTTATCTGCGCCCGGAATCGGAAGGATAAAAGGGACAGAGCCTGTCGCCAGGATGAGTTCATCATAGGGCTGGATTCTGTCTGCATCTGTAATGACTGTTTTGCTATCCTGGTCCACTTTGATGACTGTTTCACCGGTATGCAGCTGAATGTTGTTTTCTTTGTACCAGTCCCAATCGTTTAATGTAATATCTTTAATATCTGTATCGCCTTGAAGCACTTTTGACAGAAGGATTCGGTTATAGTTGGGATGAGGTTCGGCCCCGAATATTGTAATCTCGAATTCGTCTTTTGAAACACGCAGTATTTCTTCAATCGCTCTTACCCCGGCCATTCCATTTCCAACAAGGACTAGCTGTTTTTTTCCCATCAGATGATCCGCTCCTTACCTGTGTTTTCTTTAGCGTAGCACAGCGAAAACAGATATTTAAGATACATGTTATGAGATGTAACAAAAAATACTAAAAAATCTAAAAATTTTATGAAAAATATATTGGTCTGATACGTGCAGCGCACATCTTAAAACCGGGCATTTTTACAGTCCGGATTCAAGGCTTCACCAATTAAATCGTTGACGTTTTGCGTGTCAGACCAATGGATGGGGACAAACATTGTATGATGTCTGACTTTTACTTGATTTTAAACAGAGAATGCAACAGAATAAATAGTAACAATTACGATTTACTACACTGTACATATTAGTTGAACAGAGACAGTCACAGATAATAAATCGTAATCATTCTATTTTATTAGGAGGCTATTTTTATGGAGAAAATTCCGGTTACAGTATTGAGCGGCTATCTTGGTGCTGGAAAGACGACAGTTTTGAATCATATTTTACAAAACCGCAACGGTTTAAAAATTGCTGTCATCGTTAATGACATGAGCGAAGTAAACATAGACGCGGGCCTGGTGAAACAGGGAGGGGGCTTATCACGGACAGACGAAAAACTCGTAGAATTATCCAACGGCTGTATCTGCTGCACGCTGCGTGAGGATCTATTAGTCGAAGTTGAGAAACTCGCCAAAGACGGCAGGTTTGATTATATCGTGATTGAATCAACAGGGATCAGTGAACCGATTCCCGTTGCCCAGACATTTTCTTATATAGATGAAGAAATGGGCATTGATCTGACAACATTCTGCAGGCTGGACACAATGGTTACCGTGGTAGATGCAAACCGCTTCTGGCATGACTTCCAGTCCGGTGACAGCCTCCTTGACCGGAAAGAAGCTGCGGGAGAAGAGGCTGAACGGGAGATTGCCGACCTATTAATTGATCAAATTGAGTTTTGTGATGTGCTTATTTTAAATAAGTGCGACATGGTGGGCGAAAAAGAGCTTGAACAGCTTGAAACAGTTCTTCGCGCATTACAGCCCCGTGCCAAGCTGATCCGATCCGTCCGCGGAGAAGTGCCTGCCGAATGCATTTTGAATACCGGTTTATTTGAGTTTGAAGAAGCGAGTTCATCAGCAGGATGGATAAAGGAGCTGACGGCAGGCCATGAAGCGCACACTCCGGAAACAGAAGAGTATGGAATCACTTCGTTTGTGTATTCACGGCGTCTGCCGTTTCATACCGTTCGTTTTGACAGCTGGCTGCATCACTCAATGCCTGACAGCATTGTGCGCGCAAAGGGAATTGCCTGGTGCGCAACCCACAACAGCTTCGCGCTGCTGATGTCTCGGGCGGGTCCGGCGGTCTCAGTTGAGCCTGTCTCTTATTGGGTGGCGGCGATGCCGAAACTTGAGCAGGAGCAGATCAAACAGCAGGAACCGGAGATTCTGGAGGATTGGGACGCTCAATTCGGAGACCGTCATACGAATCTGGTATTTATCGGGATTGATTTAGATGAAGCAGCCATTACAAAGGAATTAGATCAGTGTCTGCTCACGCCGTCTGAGTTCGATTCTGACTGGTCTCAATTTGAAGATCCTTTTCAATGGGATATTCAGCGGGCTGAATAACATACCGGCCAAGTTTAGAAGCATGTGAGAAGGGAAGGAGTGATGAAAAAGGAGCTGAACAATGTGAAAGCACTGACATACCAAGGAAAAGAACATATGGAAGTGAAAGAAGTCCCTGCACCCGTCATTCAAGATGAGAGGGATGTCATCGTTCGAATCACCGCAACCGGAATTTGCGGTTCAGACCTTCATTTATATAAAAACGGAATACCCGCTGATCCGGGTTATATCGTTGGACACGAGCCAATGGGAATTGTTGAAGAAACGGGCAGTCAAGTGAAAAAGCTGAAAAAAGGCGACCGGGTCGTGATTCCTTTTAACATCGGCTGCGGAGAATGTCATTATTGCAAGCACCAGATGGAAAGCCAGTGTGATGAATCAAATCCCAATCCTCATACAGATGCCGGCGGCTTATTCGGTTTCTCGGAGTTTAACGGTAATTATCCCGGCGGGCAGGCTGAATATTTACGAGTGCCCTATGCTGATTTCTCTTCTTTTCTGGTTCCGGCAGACAGCGAGCTAGAAGATGAACAGGTACTGCTTCTGTCAGATGTCATGCCGACCGCCTTTTGGAGCGTTCAGCACAGCGGAGTGAAAAAAGGAGACACAGTCGTTATTCTGGGCTCAGGTCCGATCGGTTTAATGGCGCAAAAATTCGCTTGGAAAAAAGGCGCAAAGCGGGTCATCGCAGTCGATCAAGTCCCGCACCGCCTTGAACATGCGAGACGCATAAACGGAGCAGAGACCTTCAATTTTTCAGAGCATGAAGAGATCGGGAAACTGCTGCATGAACAAACGTCAGGGGGCGCGGATGTTGTGATTGATTGTGTCGGAATGGACGGCACGCCGCTTTCAAAAGAAAAAGAAAAGCAAAAACCGAATCAGTTCGGAACCATCAGTCCGATTCTGACAGCGTCAGAAGCCGTTAAGAAGTTCGGTACTGTTCAGCTCACAGGCGCATATATTTCCGAAGCGGACGGTTTTCCGATCGGTGATTTTTTCACGCGCAACGTTTCTCTAAAAATGGGCCAGGCACCCGTTATCCATCTGATGCCGATGCTGTATCAAATGGTCGAACAAAATGAAATTGATCCGACGGATATTATTACGCACAAAATGAGTCTTGCGGAAGCCCCTGCTGCATATGATATATTTGACAAAAAAGAAGATGGCAACATTAAAGTGATTTTGAAGCCATAGAGCGAGGGGAAACACAATGAATATTTACAGACCGGCGGGATTTTGGATCAGATTGGGAGCCGCAGTACTCGACTATTTAATTATTTCAGTGCCTTTGGCGATTATTTATATGCTGGCAACGGGAAAAGATCCGGAGGAGAGCGCAATGATCAGCATCATTTTGACTCTTTATTCTATCTTGCTTCCTGTATACTGGAACGGTTATGTTATCGGCAAAAAGATCTGCGGTATCCGCATCGTCAAAAAAGACGGCACTCAGGTAGGCTTTCTCACTATGATTTTAAGAGTGCTTGTGGGCGCCTTAATTTATGGTGTGACGTTAGGAATCGGTGTGATCGTGAGCGCATTTATGGTCGGAATGAGAGAAGACAAACGGTCGATCCATGATTTTGTGGCAGGAACGTATGTTACATACGCATTGCCGGACGAATCGATTGAAAAGAGCGAATAATTTCGCTCTTTTTTTGCATAAAAACTGGATGGAGGCACAACATATAACAAACGCTAAAGGAGGAAAAAGTCATGAAAAAAGCTGCGTTATCATTGGCTGCGTTTTTCATTACGGCAATGATTTTCATAATGCCGGCACATGCCGCTGAAACAAAAATGCCTTCAACAATGTCACTTACAGTACAGCAGAAAAAAGAAATTGAATCTCTTGAAAAGGAAATACTCGAAAAACGTAAACATGTCATTTCCAAATATGTTGAATACGGTGTCCTGCCGAAAGAAAAAGCAGAGCATATTAAACAGCATATGGACAGGCGCTTTAACATGATGAAACAAAACGGCTTTATCCCGAAGCCTCCCCCTCATAAATTGGAGAAGCGGCATCATCATTCTTAAGCATCCGGCAAGATGGGTGCTTTTTTTTGTTTTATCGGGATTGCTCTGGAACGCGTTTCATCACCTATGATATCAAATCAGACGCATCAGGAGGATGAAACACATGATACATGAAAAAACGGGTTTTTCCCGGATATATTTCTATGGGGATCGGCATCAACTGCCTATCGGGTTGCAGGGAGCCTGGAATACAGACGGTAAGGGTCCCTAGTCTGGGACCATTTCACAAAAATATCAGGTAAAACGTTTAAAGGCTCAAACGGCGATACAGCAGCCGGCCATTATGAACGTTATAAAGAAGATGTCGCCTTGATGGCAGAAATGGGTTTGAAAGCTTACGGCTTTTCTGTCAGCTGGCCGAGGATTTTTCCAAGCTTCGATTATTCACCGGCTTATCCGCTTACAAGTCACCCAGAAGACAAAACCTTTGAAGTTTTTACTGGTATCGGAACGTGATCGAAACAAACGGTAAGAGTTTATAAGAGTTCCCTGAGAGAAATATGTTTCTCTCAGGGTTTTCTTTTACATTGAGGCCGCATCGATAATATACGTATCTGCATGCAGATCGGATAATTCGGCAGGCACTGAATAACAAGTAAGGCTGTATCGGCCTTTCGGAAGATCGAAGAAAAGCCGTTTTGACATCACGCTTTCAATCTCAATTCCATCTTTTACAGCTTCAAATGAAACAGCCGCTTTTTTCTCATAGGATGGTACCGGTTCATTTGTATTAAGCCTGAGGACAATAAATGCCTTCGTATTTCTCCTTGCTTCAAATGAAACAGCTCCGTCAGCCTCCGCAAATCCTTTTTCAATAGCTTCATCCGTCCAATCGATAACAGGCGGTTCGGAATCTTTTTGGAAGATTGTAAATTGATGATAAGAAATGATAAGTTCTTGCGGTTTCCATGATTTAATCAATGCGCTGCTCCTCCTGTTTCGTTACTTGATTTTAAATAATACTCTCGTTCCGTCTGGATCATTGGTAAGCTGGTGTCCGACCCAAGAGCCGGCCCCGCGGTTGTCTGCCGGAGAAATATATTCTACGGAGGCATTGTTTCCGCCCTGTTTACAAACCGCCATGGGCCATTCATCTCTATCGTACCCCGTTTTTACAGGCACATGTTTAAGAGATTGCTCACGCCGCTTATGTACTCCGTCTCTGTCAATGGTGCATATGCTGGGATGTCCTTCTTTTATCGCGCCCTTAATATGCTTTGCTGTTTCCGGATATCGATCGGACGGAAATAGGATTACTTTGTCGTAATCGCTTTTCTGAACGGTCTGCTCGTTATCTGAGAAAATATCACCCTTGATCAGGGCCGCAACTGCTCCGGCAATGATGATAAGAACAAGCAGCAGTGCTTTTAATGTTTTCAAGAGTATCAATCACCTCCAGTTTTAAATTGCTGTAAAGCTGGTCCAAGAATAAAGCAGAATCGGCCCGCTGTAAAGCTGTTAAAAAATATTTTTCAACCTTAATTCAACTGAATATCTGTAAAACCGTCTGCACAAATCAGTTTTATCCAATAAAAAATCGGTCAGAAAGTCTTTTTCGCAGTTTCTCTATTCAGAAATGAATGATTGCGGCCGTCTGAATAATTGGCTATTATAGCGATAAGCTCACCGGCAGGGTATCTTCGTCAGCGAGTTTCCGGGTGAAGACTTGGCCGGGTGTAATCGAGCGCCGCAGGACGATAAAAAGACGGCCATCTGATAAGAAGGCCGCCAGTATATCATTCCAGATTTGCATGATTTGCAAACATGTCTGCCGAATTCAGTTCTTTTTTCTCCATGATTTTTAGAATAACCGCATCGTAAAACAGCAGGAGAGTCTGTTCAAATAAAGAGCCCATCGGCTGAATCGTCTTTCTGTCTCCGCCGGTCTCATCCTTAGGAGAGCCGGGAATCGTTATCGTAAGATCCGCAAGTCTGCCGAGACTCGAGTCAGGATTAATCGTTAATGCAGTGATGGTGCCATTAAGGCTTTTGGCTTTTTCAGCGGTATGAAGCAGGCTTTTTGTTTCGCCTGAGCCTGAGCCGATGATGACGAGACCGCCTTCTTTGAGGGGAGGGGCAAGCGTCTCACCGACGATGTAAGCGTTCAGCCCGATATGCATCATCCTCATGGCGAACGCTTTAGCCATAAAACCAGAACGGCCCGCTCCGGACGTGAAGATCTGATCTGCAGCTAAAATCTGATCCGCAAGCTTGTCAGCTTCATTGTCGGCTATTAACGCTGCAGTACGGGATAATTCATTTAGGATTTCATGTAAGTATTCCGTCGTTTTCATGATCCTTGTGTGATCAGCTGTTTCATTTTAGAAGCAGTATCCGCTTTATTGTCAGCTCCCGTAATGCCTCCGCCGACAATGATTAAATCTGGGTTTTGTTTGATGGCTTCAGGAAGCGTATCAAGTTTAATGCCTCCGGCAATTGCGGTTTTAGCGCTCTTGACTGCTTTTTTAATCGCCGTCAGTTCCTCGAATGAATTTTTTCCTTCTGCTTGAAGATCATAACCTGTGTGGACACAAATATAATCAACACCGAGTTGGTCAATTTCTTTTGCCCGTGTTTCAAGGTCTTTTACGTTGATCATATCGACGAGGATTTTTTTCTGCTGTTTTTTTGCTTCGGCAACCGCTCCTTTGATCGTCGAATCATCTGTCGCCCCTAAAACGGTGATGATGTCGGCGCCTGCTTCTGCCGCTTTCATAATCTCGTAACCGCCTGCATCCATGATTTTAAGATCGGCAAGCACTTTCAGGTGAGGAAAGGCTGTTTTCATTTCCTGCACGGCTTTCAGTCCTTCATTAATGACGACGGGAGTGCCGATTTCTACAACATCTATATATTGTTCGACCTCTTTCACAAGTTCAATTGCTTCAGGGATATTCACTAAGTCTAATGCCAGCTGTAATTCCACTGTATATTCACTCCTCTTCTTAATGTATCTACATTCTATAGAGTGCCCTGCATGTTGAAAAGTACGCACTTTAAAGTCTAATAGTTACTTTGAGGATACTGTCCCCCGCAGGCAATGTGTTTTGTCTCAGCAAAACTGCGTGGTAGTATAAATGGATGAAAGCTCTGTGAAAAAGTAAGCAAGTGTTTATAGATGATCAACGTACGAAAAGTGAGAGGAAGGAGAATAGCCCGTGAGCCGAATGGATAAGAAAACGTTTAATTGCGAAAAGGAATTGACGCTTGCCGTGATAGGCGGGAAGTGGAAAATGCTGATTATGTGGCACTTGGGAAAAGAAGGGACAAAACGATTTAATGAGCTGAAAGCTTTAATTCCTGATATTACGCACAAAATTCTTGTGAATCAGCTCAGGGAGCTGGAGCAGGATCTGATCGTTCACAGGGAAGTTTACCCTGTTGTTCCCCCGAAAGTGGAGTACTCATTAACGGAGCAAGGAGAGACCCTTATGCCGATTTTGGATGCTATGTATAAGTGGGGAAAAGAATATATGGAATTAATCAACATTGATAAAACTGCAATAAAGGAATCTTTTTGAAGCGCTCTATGGAAAATAGGGCGCTTTTTTTTGCGCGGTTTAATGAAATCATATTGCGAACGATTAAATCTCCTGTTTCGGTTCTTGCGCTGTTTTTTCCCCGTCAGCTAATATATGAAAACTATTTTCATTCTGCCATAACTGGATATTCGAAAGATTTATACTATAGTTTAAAGATTTTTAATTTTACATAAATAATATTTTTGAAAATAAATTGCGGGATGCCGCAAAATACCCTCTGGAATTGTCGGAATTTTTTTCGGTGTGCCGCATGAAACTTTTCACCCATTTTTCGGTGATAAAAACAATAATTTCATATAAAGTGAACGTAAGTAGATATATAGTAATTCATGAAGAAATAGGTAAACCCTGTTGCTTACAAACATTGGATTCTTGTCTTGATTTCTCATAAATTTGAGCCGAATTTCGGACTGTGCGGGTGAATGGATTGCGGATTTCGGCGGTGATTAAATAGGGATCGTTTTGGAGGTAAGTGGTTCTTTTGGCTTGATAATGAGTTAGGGACATTGAGGGAGGCTGTTTCTAAGGGAGAACTGACAAATTTATCTTAAAAAGGGGAGGCGCACACATATGGAAATAACTTTTTATCCTTTAACAAATGCACAAAAACGTATCTGGTATACAGAAAAATTCTATCCGAACACAAGTATTTCAAATCTTGCGGGTTTCGGAAAGCTCATTTCTGAGGACGGCGTACAAGCTCATATCGTTGAGAAAGCGATACAGGAATTCGTCCGTCGTCATGAGTCGATGAGAATCCGTCTTCGGCTTGATGATGAGGGAGAGCCCGTTCAATATGTGAGCGAATACCATCCGCTGACGATCGAGCATACAGACATCAGGCAAGCCGGCTGCTCTGCGGAAGAGCTGTCAAAATGGGGACGTGACGAGGCAAGCAAACCTCTGGCGTTATATGATCAGGATTTATTCCGTTTTTCCGTGTACACCATCAGCGAAAATGAGGTCTGGTTCTACGTTAATGTGCATCACGTTATTTCAGACGGAATTTCCATGACGATTCTGGGCAATACGATTACTGATATTTATTTGGAGCTTTCGGGCGGAGCAAGTGAGAACGAGGCGGAGATTCCTTCCTTTATCGAGCATGTGCTGACAGAGCAGGAATATGTGCAGTCGAAGCGGTTTAAAAAGGATCGGGATTTTTGGAACGGACAGTTTGAGACCGTACCGGAGCTTGTGTCTTTAAAACGGAGCCAGGCAGATGCGGGTCTTGATGCGAAACGGTTTTCTCAAGAAATTCCTCATGACCTGTACGGCCGGATTCAAACATTTTGCGGGGAGCATAAAGTCAGCGTTCTTTCCTTGTTCCAGTCAGCTCTGATCGCTTATCTCTACAAAGTGACAGGCCGGGATGATGTCGTCACGGGTACGTTTATGGGAAACCGGACGAATGCGAAAGAAAAGCAGATGCTCGGGATGTTCGTATCCACGGTGCCTGTGCGGACAAGCGTTGACGGAAGCCAGCCGTTCTTGGAATTCGTCAAAGGCCGGATGAAGGATCTGATGAAAATTCTCCGCCACCAAAAGTATCCATATAACCTGCTTGTCAATGATTTGCGTGCTTCAAAAAGTTCGCTGAGCAGATTGTTTACGGTGGCTTTGGAGTATCAAGTGATGCAGTGGCAGAAAAAAGAGAATCTGTCCTTCCTGACAGACCCGATCTTTAGCGGAAGCGGAACAAATGATATATCGATTCACGTGAAGGAACGATGGGACACTGGGAAATTGACGATTGATTTTGACTATCGCAGTGACATATTTAAGGCGGACGAAATTGCTTCTGTTTCTGAACGTTTGATCACGCTGATTGAAGATGCGATATCATCTCCTGACCGTGTAATTGATGAGCTGGCTCTTCTTTCAGAATCCGAGAAAGAGCTGCTTCTGAAGCGTGCCTCCGGCAATCCGGTCGCTTATCGCAAGGAGATGACGATTCCGGCGCTGTTTGAAGAGAAAGCGAAGGCACTGACTGACAAACCCGCGGTTGTATATGAAGGCCGGACATTGTCCTATCGCACATTGCATGAACAGTCAGGCCGTATCGCCGGACGCCTTCTTAAAGCCGGGATATCAGCCGATTCTCCTGTCGCTGTGCTGCTTGGCCGATCTGACCGTGTTATTGCGGCAATATTGGGAATTTTGAAAGCGGGCGGTGCATATGTGCCGATTGATCCTGACTTTCCGGCGGATCGGATTCAGTACATCTTGGAGGACAGCGGAGCGAAGGCTGTTCTGACAGAGGCGGGAATACAGGCGCCTGAAACGAATGCCGAACAGATTGATTTTGATGAGGCCGTTCAATATGAGACAGCCGCTGACGGTGTCTGCACACAATCAGACCGGCTGGCTTACATTATCTATACGTCCGGTACAACTGGGCGGCCGAAAGGCGTGATGATTGAACACCGGCAAGTTCATCACCTGGTTCAATCACTGCAGCAGGAGATTTATCAGTGCGGTGAACAGACATTAAGAATGGCGCTTTTGGCCCCGTTTCATTTTGATGCGTCCGTTAAACAGATTTTCGCCTCGCTTCTTTTAGGTCAGACGCTTTATATCGTGCCGAAAACAACTGTAACAAACGGCTCTTCACTGCTGGACTATTATCGTCAAAACCGGATTGAAGCCACTGACGGAACGCCTGCGCATCTGCAGATGATGGTTGCGGCGGGAGATGTCAGCGGAATTGAACTGCGCCACATGCTCATTGGGGGAGAAGGCCTGTCCGCCGCTGTTGCTGAACAGCTGATGGCGCTCTTTCATCAATCGGGCAAAGTGCCGCGGCTGACAAATGTCTACGGGCCGACGGAAACGTGCGTAGATGCGTCCGTGCATGAGGTGTCACAAGATAACGGAATGAATCAGCAGGCGGCGTACGTTCCGATCGGAAAACCGCTCGGCAACGCCCGGCTGTATATATTGGATAAGCACAAACGGCTTCAGCCCGACGGCACGGCCGGTGAGCTGTATATCGCGGGAGACGGTGTAGGCCGCGGCTATTTAAATCTTCCGGATTTAACCGCAGAGAAGTTTTTGCAGGATCCGTTTAACGAGAGCGGCCGCATGTACCGCACGGGTGATATGGCGCGCTGGCTGCCGGACGGAACAATCGAATATATCGGCCGAGAAGACGATCAAGTGAAAGTCCGCGGCTACCGTATTGAGCTGGGAGAAATTGAAACGGTGCTCAGAAAAGCTCCGGGCGCGGCGGAGGCCGTCGTACTGGCACGGCCGGATCAGCAGGGCAGCTTAGATGTTTGCGCATATATCGTTCAAGAAAAAGGAACTGAGTTTCACCCTGCCGAGTACCGGGAGTATGTGTCCAAACACCTTCCTGATTACATGGTGCCCGCTTACTTTACAAAAACGGACAAAATTCCGCTTACGCCGAGCGGGAAGGCAGACCGCAAAAAGCTGTTCGCGCTTGATGTGCAGGCTGTCAGTTCGTCAGAGTATGCGGCGCCGAGAAATGAGACGGAGAAAACGCTCGCCGTCATCTGGCAGGAAGTCCTCGGAATGGACAAGGCGGGTATTTATGACCATTTCTTCGAGTCTGGCGGTCATTCCTTAAAGGCAATGACGCTTTTGACGAAAATTCATAAGCAAATGGGCGTGGAAATCCCGCTGCAATACTTGTTTGAGCATCCGACAATCGCGGCGCTTGCCGATTATGCGGTAAGCCGAAACGAAGGGCCGGATTACAGTGCGATTAAGCCGGCTGAGAAGCAGGCGAGCTATCCGCTTTCGCTCGCCCAGCAGCGCATCTATATCGCGAGCCAATTTGAAGATGCGGGGGTCGGGTATAACATGCCGGCAGCAGCCGTTATCGAAGGCGCGTTAGACCGTGAAAAACTTGAGCGTGCATTTTCTGTCTTAATCAGCAGGCATGAAGCGCTCAGAACATCGTTTCAATCAGAGGACGGCACGCCGAGACAGGTGATTCACGAGCATGTTCCGTTTCATATTGAAATGATCGAAGCGAGCGGGAGAACGAATGAACAGGTAATGAAGGATTTTGTGCGCCGTTTTGAGCTGGCGGAGGCGCCTTTGTTCAGAATCGGCCTGCAAACGCTCGATCACAATCGCCATATGCTGCTGTTTGATATGCATCACCTGATTTCAGACGGAGTATCAATTTCCATCATGCTGAAGGAACTGGCAGAGATCTATAGCGGAAAACAGCTGCCTGACTTGCATATTCAATATAAAGATTACGCCGTCTGGCAAGCGGAACGGGCGGAAGAAGGCTACAAGAAAGAGCGGGCGTATTGGAAAGAAGTCTTTAGCGGCGAACTGCCGGTGCTTCAGCTGCTCCCTGATTACCCGCGGCCGCAGGTGCAAAGCTTTGAAGGTGACCGCGTATCAGTCAAGCTGCCGAAAGAGCTGCGGGACCGGCTGCAGAAGCTCGCCGGGAAAAACGGAGCCACCCTGTATATGGTGCTGTTATCGGCATATTATACGCTGCTTTCTAAATATTCAGGACAGGAAGACATCATCGTGGGAACACCATCGGCGGGAAGAAATCATTCCGATACCGAGGGACTGATCGGGATGTTCGTCAACACGCTTGCGCTGCGAAGCTCCGTGAAGCAGGATCAGACATTTACAGACTTGTTAGGTCATGTTCGCAAGCAGGTGCTGGACGCGTTTTCTCACCAGGACTATCCGTTTGAGTGGCTGACCGAGGAGCTGAATGTGCCCCGGGATATGAGCAGGCATCCGATATTTGATACGATGTTCAGTCTGCAAAATGCTTCGAACGGAATTCCGGAAATCGGCAATCTTACGCTGTCTCTTCATGAAACCAACTTCAATATCGCCAAATTCGATCTGACAATGCAGGCCCGGGAAACAGCGGAAGGCATTGCGCTCGATTTGGATTATTGCACGAAGCTGTTTAAGCGTTCGACGGCGGATCGCCTGCTTGCGCACTATGTCCGCCTGCTGGAGAGTGCGGCAGCTCAGCCGGATGCGAAAATCAGAGAATATGATCTGCTTTCTGAACGGGAGGCTTTGAATCAATTACAGCGGTTCAATCCGGAACGCACAGTGTACCCGAAAGAGCAAACGATCGTGCAGATCTTTGAAGAACAGGCCCGAAAGAACCCTGACCGGACGGCTCTTCAGTTCGAAGGGGAAACCCTGTCGTATCAGCAGCTGAATGAACGCGCCAACAGGCTTGCGCGGCATATTCTTTCGGTCGGAGGCGGCGGGAAAACCGCGGCTGTTTTATGTGAACGGTCAATGGACATGATTGTTTCCATTATGGCTGTGTTAAAAGCGGGGTCTGCCTATGTGCCGATTGATCCTGAGCATCCGGTTCAGCGGATTCAGCATTTCTTCCGCGACAGCGGGGCGAATGTGCTCCTGACTCAGCAAAGCCTCAAGCCGCTTGCGGAAAAGGCCGGTTTTCAAGGCGTCATTGTGCTTGCTGATGATGAGGAAAGCTATGAAAAGGACTCTCATAATCCAGCATTGCCGTTTGACTCCAAGACGATTGCCAATCTCACTTATACATCAGGAACGACGGGAACGCCGAAAGGAAACATCGTCACACATGCCAACATTTTGCGGACGGTAAAGAACACGAACTATTTGACCGTTTCTGAAGAAGATACTGTGCTCGGACTGTCAAACTACGTCTTTGACGCCTTTATGTTTGATATGTTCGGTTCGCTGTTAAACGGTGCAAAGCTTGTGATCGTCCCGAAAGATACGGTGCTGGACATGACCCGTTTGTCCCGCGTGATCAAACGGGAGAATGTAAGCATTCTGATGATTACGACGGCCCTGTTCCACCTGCTTGTTGATATGGAGCCGTCCTGTCTGACGACGCTTCGGAAAATCATGTTCGGGGGCGAAAGGGCGTCTGTTGAGCATGTCAAAAAGGCGCTTGCGGCAGTCGGAAAAGGAAAGCTGCTTCATATGTACGGTCCGTCTGAGAGCACGGTGTTTGCGACATACCATCCGGTGGATGTGATTGAAGAGGATACGCTCTCTGTTCCGATCGGAAAACCGGTCAGCAATACGGAAATCTTCATCATGGACACGGCCGGACGAATGCAGCCGGCAGGTATCCCGGGCGAGCTGTGCGTCAGCGGGGAAGGTCTCGTGGAAGGCTATTACAACCGTCCTGAACTGACGGAAGAAAAATTTGTAAAGCATCCGTTTAAGGAAGGGGAACGGATGTATAAAACGGGCGACTTGGCCAGATGGCTGCCGAATGGCGATATCGAGTTTATCGGACGTATCGACCATCAGGTGAAAATCCGCGGCCAGCGGATTGAGCTTGGCGAAATTGAGCACCAGATCCAAAGCCATGACCTGATTCAGGAATGCATCGTGCTCGCTGTGGACCAGGGAGCGGGTGACAAACTTCTTTGCGCGTATTTTGTCGGCCTCCGAGAAATCTCTTCCCAGGAGCTGAGGGAGCATACGGCGAAGGATCTTCCGGCTTATATGATTCCGGCCGTCTTTATTCAAATGGATGAACTGCCTCTTACAGGAAACGGGAAGATCGACAGACGGGCGCTGCCGATGCCTGATGTGACCGCAGCGAATGCTGTGTCATATACGGCGCCGCGCAATGAAACAGAACAAAAACTGGCGGATATTTGGGCTGAGGTGCTGCAAATGGAGCGGGTCGGCGTGCACGATCAGTTCTTTGAGATCGGAGGCCATTCGTTAGCGGGAATGAAACTGCTTGCTCTCATCCAGAAGACATTCGGCGTGCAGCTTACATTAAAGGATCTGTTCACTTCTCCGACGGTTGCGGGACTGACGCAGCTGATTGAAGGCGCTGAGCGGAAGACGGCTGAAAGCATCGTACCGGCGGCTGTGCAGGAAACGTATCCGGTTTCTTCACCGCAGAAGCGGATGTTCGTGCTTCAGCAGCTGGAAGGCGCTGAAACAAGCTATAACATGCCGTCTGTGCTCCGCTTAAAAGGGAAGCTAGATGCAGAAAAGCTGAAATCTGTCATGAAACAGCTGACAGAACGCCATGAAGCCTTCAGAACGACGTTTGACATAAAGGATGGAGAAACGGTTCAGCGTATATGGGCCGAAGCTGATATTGACATGGAATATTACGAAGCCTCTGAGGAAGACGCTGGACAAATTATTCAGAGCTTTATCCGGCCGTTCCGTCTGGATCAGCTTCCTCTCGTCAGAACGGGGCTGGTTAAGCTGGCTGAACATGATCACCTGCTGCTGTTTGACATGCACCATATCATTTCGGACGGCGCTTCAGTCGGCGTGCTGATAGATGAACTGTCCCGCCTGTATGGCGGCGAAACGCTTGAGCAGCCGCGGATTCATTATAAAGACTATGCGGTATGGCAGCAGAAATTTATTCAATCAGAGCAGTACCGCAAGCAGGAGGAGCATTGGCTTCGGGAGCTTAACGGCGAGCTTCCGGTATTGACGCTGCCGGCTGATTACAGCCGTCCGGCTGTGCAAACCTTTGAAGGAGACAAGCTGGTCTTTTCACTGACTGAAGAACAGACGTCGGCTCTTCGCAGTCTTGCGAAACAAACGGATTCTACCATGTACATGGTGCTGCTGGCGTCATACAGCGCTTTTCTCTCAAAATTGAGCGGACAGCATGACATCATTGTCGGCTCTCCGGTTGCGGGACGGTCACATGCGGATCTCGCTAACGTCATCGGTGTGTTTGTGAATACACTCGCGCTTCGGTCGTATCCGGAAGCGGACAAAACGTTCACAGATTATCTTGAAGAAGTAAAACAAACCGCTTTACGTGCATTTGATGCGCAGGATTATCCGCTTGAGGACCTTCTGCAAAAGATTGAGGTGCAGCGTGATACGAGCCGAAATCCGCTGTTCGATGCGGTATTCTCCATGCAAAACGCAAATGCTGAAGATCTGGTCATGGAAGGAATTGAGCTGAAGCACCATCCGTTTGACAGAAAAACAGCCAAGTTTGATCTGACGATGACGGCTGATGACACAGACGGAGGCTTAACGTTTGTGCTTGAATATAACACTGCACTGTTTAAACCGGAAACGGCAGAGACGTGGAAGCATTATTGGCTTCATCTGTTAGAAGCCGCTGCGGAAAATCCGGCCGCGAAGCTTTCTGAGCTTTCATTGGTGAATGAAACAGAAAAACAAGCCCTCCTTGACGCATGGAATGGAAAAACACTCTCTGTGCCGCGGGACAAAACGGTTCACCGTCTCTTTGAAGAAACGGCCGCCGGCCACGCGAACCGTCCGGCTGTGGCATACAACGGCGCGAAATGGACGTACGGCGAGCTGAACG
>NZ_AJVF01000020.1 GCF_000262045.1 Bacillus siamensis KCTC 13613 | reverse complement strand
CGAGCTTCCGGTCACCGCAAACGGAAAGATTGACAAAAAAGCCCTGCCGGCGCCGGACATTGAAGCGGGAAGCGCCGCATACAAAGCGCCGGAAACAGAGATGGAGACGCTGCTTTCTGACATTTGGCAGGAAGTGCTCGGACTGGACCAGATCGGCATAAGCGATAATTTCTTCACGCTCGGCGGCGACTCGATCAAAGGCATTCAAATGGCGAGCCGCCTGAACCAGCACGGCTACAAGCTGGAGATGAAAGACCTCTTCCAGCACCCGACCATCGAAGAGCTCGTCTCTTACGTGGAGCGGACGGAAGGTAAGCAGGCCGACCAGGGACCTGTCGAAGGCGAAGCGGAATTAACGCCGATCCAGCGCTGGTTCTTTGAGAAAAACTTTACGGACAAACACCACTGGAACCAATCCGTCATGCTTCACGCAAAAGACGGCTTTGATCCGGTTCTGGTGGAAAGAACCCTGCAAGCATTGATGGAACACCATGATGCACTCCGTATGGTTTACCGTGAGCAAAAGCCATATTACAAAGGGCTTGAGGATGCGTCTGTTGAACTGAACGTCTTTGAACTGAACGGACTCAGCGAAGATCATGAAGACCGTATCGAACGGGAAGCAGACCGTCTTCAAAGCAGTATTTCACTGGAAGCGGGACCTCTGCTGAAGGCCGGGCTCTTCCGGGCGGAAGACGGAGACCACCTTCTCCTTGCGATCCATCACTTAGTCGTAGACGGTGTATCTTGGCGGATTTTACTGGAGGACTTCACCTCCGTTTATACACAGCTCAAGCAAGGCAATGACCCGGCGCTGCCGCCGAAAACACATTCATTCGCCGAATTTGCCGAGAGAATCAAAGAATACGCAAATACGAAGGCGTTTCTGAAAGAAGTTGATTACTGGAAAGAGCTTGAGGAGAAAGAGGTATGCACTCAGCTCCCGAAAGACAGGCAGTCTGGGGATCAACGCATGAGACATACAAGAACGGTCAGCTTCTCTCTGACGGCTGAACAAACTGAACAGCTGACCACAAACGTCCATGAAGCCTACCACACAGAAATGAATGATATTCTGCTGACGGCGCTCGGACTGGCGCTGAAGGAGTGGACGGGTGAAGACACGATCGGCGTTCATTTGGAAGGCCACGGACGTGAAGACATTCTTGACGGCTTGAATATCACCCGGACGGTCGGATGGTTTACGAGCATGTATCCGATGATCCTTGAGATGAAACACGCCGACGACCTTTCATATCAGCTGAAACAAATGAAAGAAGACATCAGGCATATCCCGAACAAAGGAGTCGGCTACGGCATTCTGCGTTATGTAACGGCGCCTGAGCATAAAGAGAATCTTTCGTTTGAGATTGATCCGGATATCAGCTTTAACTACTTAGGCCAGTTTAATGAGATGTCGGATTCCGGCTTATTTACAAGATCCGATATGCCGTCCGGACAATCGCTGAGCCCGGACACAGAGAAGCCGAATGCGCTTGATATTGTCGGATTTATAGAAAATGGGCAGATGACGATGACGTTTGCCTATCATTCTCTCGAATTTCATGAAAAAACCATCCAATCGTTCAGTGACAGCTTTAAAGGGCACCTCCTGAAAATCATAGATCATTGCCTGGCTCAAGACGGTCCTGAACTTACGCCTAGTGATCTTGGTGATGATGATCTGACGCTTGATGAACTTGATAAATTAATGGAAATTCTCTAACAGAAAAGACAGAGGTGACATATGAGCAAAAAATCGATTCAAAAGGTGTATGCACTCACACCGATGCAGGAGGGAATGCTGTATCATGCGCTGCTTGATCCGCATTCTTCCTCCTACTTCACACAATTAGAGCTTAGGATTCACGGAAGTTTTCAGCTCGAGCTTTTTGAAAAAAGTGTCAATGAGCTGATCCGGACATATGACATCCTGCGAACGGTATTCGTGCACCAGCAGCTTCAAAAACCGCGCCAAGTCGTATTGGCCGAACGGAAGACGAAAGTGCACTATGAAGATATCAGTCAATTAGATGAAGCTCGTCAAACCGAATATATTGAACGCTATAAACGCGACGTGCAGCAGCAGGGCTTTCATCTGGCGAAGGATATTCTTTTTAAAGCGGCGGTATTCAGACTCAGTGAGAAGGAGCTTTATCTCGTCTGGAGCAATCATCATATCGTCATGGACGGCTGGAGTATGGGCGTTTTGATGAAAAGCCTGTTTCAAAACTATGAAGCGCTTCGTGCCGGCCGGCCCGCCGGAGGAAGCCAGGGCAAACCTTACTCTGACTATATCAAATGGCTCGGAGGCCGGGATTATGATGAGGCGGAACAATATTGGAGCAGCCGCTTAGCGGATTTCGAACAGCCGAGCCTGCTCCCGGGCCGTCTGGCAGCGGAAAAGAAAGACTATCAAAATGAAGAATATTCTTTAGTCTGGGATGAAGAGCTGGTTTCGCAGATTCAGCAGACCGCCAACCGGCATCAAGTCACGGGGCCTAACCTGTTTCAAGCGGTGTGGGGCGCAGTGCTCAGCAAATACAACTATACAGACGATGTGGTGTTCGGCACTGTTGTATCAGGCCGTCCTTCAGAAATCAACGGCATAGAAACAATGGCCGGGCTGTTCATCAATACGATCCCTGTCAGAATCAAGATTGACAAAGAAGCAACCTTTTCTGACGTGATGACGGCAGTTCAGAAAAACGCCGTGGAAGCCGAGCGCTATGATTATGTGCCGCTCTATGACATTCAAAAGCGCTCTGCTCTGGACGGCAGCCTTTTGAATCATTTGGTCGCCTTTGAAAACTATCCGCTGGACAAAGAGCTGGAAAACGGGGGCATGGAGGAAAGACTCGGCTTTTCCATTAAAGTTGAACATGCTTTTGAGCAGACGAGCTTTGATTTCAATCTCATCGTGTATCCGGGAAAAACGTGGACTGTCAAAATCAAATACAACGGAGCGGCTTTTGCTCATGATGCCATCGAACGAACGGCGCACCATCTGACCCGCATGATGAAAGCGGCGGTCGGAACGCCTGACGCGCCCGTGCGGGGTCTCGGCCTTGTTTCAGGCGAAGAAGAGCGGCAGATTGTTGACGTATTCAATGATACGAAAACGGCGCTTCCGGAAGAGGAGGCCGTTCACCGTTTGTTTGAAGCACAGGCAAACCGGACGCCCGCAAGCATCGCGATAAAAGAAGAGGGGCGCGAATGGACGTACCGTGAAGTGAACGAAGCGGCCAACCGCCTGGCGAGATATCTTGTGAAGAACGGGCTGGAAAAAGGCCGGACCGCCGCTATTATGAACGACCGCTCTGCGGAAACCGTTATCGGCATGCTTGCCGTCCTAAAAGCAGGCGGCGCATATGTGCCGATTGATCCTGCTTTTCCGGAGGACCGTCTCCGCTTTATGGCGGAAGACAGTTCGATTCAGATCGTGCTGACAGTTCAGGACTATCTGGAGCAAGCGGGCGCATTGCAAGTCCCGGTCATCATGCTGGATGAAAGCGCGGATGAAACGGTAAGCGGAACAAACTTGAGTCTCCCTGCCAGCGGAAACGACTTGGCGTATATTATGTATACATCCGGATCGACCGGCAAACCGAAAGGCGTCATGATTGAACACAGAAATATCATCAGGCTCGTCAAACATTCGAATTATGTGCCGGTTCATGAAGAAGACCGCATGGCGCAAACGGGAGCCGTCAGCTTTGATGCCGGAACCTTCGAAGTCTTCGGTGCATTGCTGAACGGAGCTGCGCTGTATCCTGTTAAAAAAGAGACGCTGCTTGACGCCGGACAATTCGCCCAATTTTTGAAAGAGCACCGGATCACGACAATGTGGCTGACGTCTCCGCTGTTTAACCAGCTTGCCCAAAAGGATGCCGGCATGTTTAATACGCTCCGGCACCTTATCATCGGCGGTGATGCGCTTGTACCGCATATCGTCAGCAAAGTGAGAAAGGCGTCACCGGAGCTGTCTCTTTGGAACGGCTACGGCCCGACGGAGAATACGACGTTTTCGACGAGTTTTCTCATTGATCAGGACTACGACGGCTCGGTCCCGATCGGGAAGCCGATCGGAAATTCCACTGCGTACATTATGGACGAAAACCGCAACCTCCAGCCGATCGGCGCTCCCGGTGAGCTGTGCGTCGGCGGAAGCGGAGTGGCAAGAGGCTATGTGAATCTGCCTGAATTAACGGAGAAGCAATTTGTCCGCGATCCGTTCAGACCGGATGAAATGATATACCGGACGGGAGACTTGGCGAAGTGGCTTCCGGACGGCACGATCGAGTTTCTCGGCAGAATTGACAATCAAGTAAAGGTTCGCGGGTTCAGAATCGAGCTCGGCGAAATCGAGGCGAAAATCAGCCAGGTGCAGAATGTGACGGAATCTGCAGCTGTGATCCGGAAAAATAAAGCGGATGAAAATGAAATCTGCGCCTACTTTACCGCAGACCGGGACCTTTCACCGGAAGACCTGCGCAAAACACTTTCGGAATCACTTCCTGAATACATGATTCCTGCGCACTTCATACAGATGAGTCAGTTTCCGCTGACGGCGAACGGAAAAATTGATAAAAAGGCACTGCCTGAACCGCAGACTGAAGCCGTTCAAAAAGAATACGAAGCGCCGAAAACGGAAGCGGAGCAGAAACTCGCGGACATTTGGGAAGGCATTCTCGGCGTAAAAGCGGGTGTGACTGACAATTTCTTCACGATTGGCGGACATTCTTTAAAAGCCATGATGATGACCGCTAAAATTCAGGAGCACTTTCAAAAAGAAGTGCCGATCAAAGTGTTATTTGAAAAGCCGACCATTCAGGAGCTTGCGCATTATTTGGAGCATGAGAGTGAGGAGGAGCAGCAGTTTGAACCGATCCGGCAAGCGCCTCATCAGAAGCATTATCCTGTTTCCTCAGCACAGCGCAGGATGTATATCCTTAATCAGCTCGGACAGGCCAGCACGAGCTACAACGTCCCTGCTGTACTTCTGCTGGAAGGATCAGTAGACAAAAACCGTCTTGAAGAGGCCATGCAGGCATTAATCAACCGTCATGAGACACTGCGTACATCGTTTGACATGGCGGATGGAGAAGTCGTGCAGACCATTCATGAAAATGTGAGCTTTCAGCTGGAAACCGCCGAGGGCCGGGAAGAAGATGCGGAAGAGCTGACAAAAGCCTTTATCAGACCGTTTGCGCTCAACCGTGCGCCGCTCGTCCGTTCGAAGCTGATCCGGCTTGAAGCTGACCGTCATCTTCTGTTGATTGACATGCATCACATTATTACGGACGGAAGCTCTATGGGCATTTTCATCGGTGATCTGGCAAAGCTTTATCAAGGCACGGAGCTTGCGCTGCCAAAGATTCATTATAAGGATTTTTCAGTCTGGCAGCGTGAAAAAGCAAATCTGGATCAGCACGAGGCCTACTGGCTCGAAACGTTCAAAGGCGATCTGCCGGTGTTGGATCTGCCGCTTGATTTCCCGCGTCCTGCCGAGCGCAGTTTTGAAGGGGAACGCGTCATCTTCGGGCTTGATAAACAGGTGACGGCGCAGATTAAGACATTGCTGGCTGATACGGATACGACGATGTACATGTTCTTGTTAGCCGCTTTTCAAGTGCTGCTGTCCAAATATTCAGGGCAGGAAGACATCATAGTCGGATCTCCGGCAGCCGGAAGACAGCATCCTGATCTCCAAGAGGTGCCGGGTATGTTTGTCAACACAGTCGCGCTTCGGTCGCATCCTGCCGGCAAAAAAACGTTCAAGCAATTCCTGGACGAAGTGAAAACGGCGAGTCTTCAAGCTTTCGAGCATCAAAGCTATCCGCTTGAAGAATTAATTGAAAAACTGCCGTTAACGAGGGACACAAGCCGGAGTCCGCTGTTCAGCGTGTTATTTAATATGCAGAACATGGAGATCCCGTCTCTGCGGCTCGGAGATTTGGAGATTTCTTCTTACTCCATGCATCATCATGTCGCTAAATTTGATCTTTCCTTAGAAGCGGCTGAGCGCGGAGAAGAGGTCGGATTGAGCTTTGATTACGCGAAAGCCTTATTTGCGGACGAAACCATCCGCCGCTGGAGCGCTCATTTTGTCAATCTGATTAAAGCCTGCGCTGAAAATCCGGATATTCAGCTGGCCGAAGCAAGCCTGCTGTCCGCTCCTGAGCGGGAAGCGCTCCTCTCTGATGAAAAACGTACGGAAGCGGATCTCCCTGAGGGCACTTTTGTTTCACTGTTTGAACGGCAAGCGCAAAAAACGCCTGATCTCACGGCGGTTGCAGGCGTAACAAGTCTGACATACCGGGAACTTGATGAACAGTCGAACCGGTTTGCGCGCCATCTTCAGGCCTGCGGAGCGGGCAGTGAGGACATCGTGGCTATTATGATGGATCGTTCGGCCGACTTGATTACCGCGATTCTCGGCGTCATGAAAGCCGGAGCGGCATTTCTTCCGATTGATCCGGAGACTCCTGAAGAGAGAATCCGCTATTCTCTTGAAGACAGCGGAACGAAGCTTCTGGTCGTCAATGAGAGAAACATGACCGCGGCCGCCGTTTATAAAGGAAAAACAGTCGTAATGGAAGGCGGAGAATGGCGGAACGAAAGCGCCGATCGGATCGAAACGAATCCTGACGCCGACCAGCTTGCATATATCATTTATACCTCGGGAACAACGGGCAAACCGAAAGGCGTCCAGCTGGAGCACCGCAATCTAGTCAATTATGTCACGTGGTTCAGCCGTGAAGCCGGTTTGACCGAAGCTGACAAATCCGTGCTGCTGTCTTCTTACGCATTTGATCTCGGATATACGGCCATATTCCCGATCCTTCAGGCGGGCGGCGAGCTGCACATTGTGCCGAAAGAGACGTACACTTCGCCTGACCAGCTTGGTGAATATATACAGAAAAACGGCATTACGTATATGAAACTGACGCCGTCATTGTTCCATATGATCGTCAATACTGCCCGTTTTACGGCAGAACGCCGTTTCAGCCCGCTTCGTTTAGTGGTGCTCGGCGGTGAAAAAATCATCACGTCCGATGTCCGCAAGTTTCATGATGTATACGCCCATACTGACTTCATCAATCACTACGGGCCGACAGAAACGACGATCGGCGCCATTGCCGGACGGATCAATATGGAGCGCCTTGATCAATATGAGCAGCGTCCCGTCATCGGCCGCCCGATCGCAAATACCGGCGCCCTTGTGCTGGACGGATCAATGCAGCTCGTTCCTCCGGGCGCAAGCGGCGAGCTTTATATTACCGGGAAGGGGCTTGCCAGAGGATATCTTCACCGTCCGCAGCTGACGGCGGAGAAATTTCTCCCTCATCCTTTTTCACCGGACAGCCTCATGTACAAAACGGGAGATGTTGTCCGCAGGCTTTCTGACGGGACGATTGAATTTATCGGCCGCGCCGATGATCAGGTGAAAATCCGGGGCTACCGTATCGAATTAAAAGAGGTTGAAACCGTGCTGTTAAGCGTAAACGGCATTCAGGAGGCGGTCGTTCTCGCAGTCAGCGAAGGCGGACTGCCGGAACTGTGCGCGTACTATAAAGCCGACAGCGAGCTGAAAGGCTCTGAGCTTCGCAAACAGCTTTCCGAAACACTGCCGTCTCATATGCTTCCGGCCTATTTCGTGCAAGTAGACCGCATTCCGCTCACAGCCAACGGAAAAACAGATAAAAACGCCCTTCCGAAACCGGGCGCAAGCCAGACGGCGCAAACGGCTTCAGCCTTGCCGGAAACGGAATTGGAGGAAAAGCTGTGCCACATTTGGAAAAAGACTCTCGGTGCGGATACGCTCGGCATCGACGATAATTTCTTCGATTACGGCGGGCACTCTTTAAAAGGCATGATGCTCCTTGCCAATATTCAGGCTGAACTGGACAAAACGGTTCCGTTAAAAGCGCTGTTCGAACAGCCGACGGTCCGTCAGCTTGCCGCATATATCGAGAATTCAGCGGTATCTGAGAAATATCGGATGATCTCACCGGCAGACAGCGCTGACGCATACCCTTTATCATCCGCCCAAAAACGGATGTACGTTCTGAACCAGCTTGACCGGGACACAATCAGCTACAATATGCCGTCTGTTCTTCTGATGGAGGGAGAAGTCGATATTTCAAGGCTTCAGGAAGCGCTCAATCAGATGATCAATCGTCACGAATCTTTGCGGACGTCCTTTATCGATCAAAATGGCCTGCCGATGCAGCGGATCACAGAACAGGCTGACATCGAACTTCACATCTTTGAAGCAGCGGATGAAGAGAAAGCCGATCTTATCATTCGGGCATTCATCAAGCCGTTTGATTTGAGTGAGGCTCCGCTCATTCGGGCCGCTCTTGTCAGACTGAATGAACAGAAACACCTCCTGCTGCTGGATATGCATCATATTATTGCCGACGGCGTGTCCAGAAGCATGCTGGTCAAAGAGCTCGCTCATCTTTACAAAGGCGGAAGTCTGCCGGCGCCGAGCCTGCATTATAAAGACTTCGCCGTCTGGCAGAATGAACCCGAGCAGGCCGAACGGATGAAAGAGCATGAGCAATATTGGCTCTCCGCGTTCTCCGGTGAGCTTCCTGAACTGAACTTGCCGACCGATTTTCCGCGTCCTCCGGTTCAAAGCTTTAAAGGACAGTCCGTCCGCTTCAGAGCGGGGCGTGAAACGGAAAAAGCGGTGCGTGAATTAATGGAGCAATCGGGAGCGACTCTTCATATGGTGCTTCATGCCGCGTTCCATGTTTTCTTAGGCAAAATTACGGGGCAGCGCGATATCATTATCGGCTCGGTGACTGCCGGAAGAACGAGCGCCGAAGTTCAGGAAATGCCGGGGATGTTTGTCAATACGCTTGCGCTTCGCAATGAAACGCGCAAAGAACAGACATTCGCCGGGCTGCTTGAACAGGTAAAACAAACCAATCTCGACGCGCTGGCGCATCAAGATTATCCGTTTGAAGATCTGATCGGAAAGCTTGACCTGCCGAGAGATATGAGCCGAAATCCGTTGTTCCAAGTCATGGTGACGACAGAAGATCCGGATAAAGAAACACTGGAACTGGAGAACCTGCGCATCACTCCGTATGAGTCGAACCAAGGCACGGCGAAATTCGATCTGACACTCGGCGGCTTTACGGATCAAGAAGGTCTCGGCCTTCAGTTTGAATATGCGACTGATCTGTTTAAAAAAGAAACCATTGAAAAGTGGAGCACCGGGTTCCTGCGGATTCTGAAGCAAGCGGCGGAAAGCCCGGACAGAAAGCTGCCTGAGATTTCACTGATCAGCGATGCTGAAAAACAAACCCTTCTTGACGCATGGAAAGGAAAAACAATTTCCGTGCCGCGGGACAAAACGGTTCACCGTCTCTTTGAAGAAACGGCCGCCCGCCACGCGAACCGTCCGGCTGTGGCATACAACGGCGCGAAATGGACGTACGGCGAGCTGAACG
>NZ_AJVF01000019.1 GCF_000262045.1 Bacillus siamensis KCTC 13613 | reverse complement strand
TGTTGCTCCTGTTGGACCAGTTACTCCTGTTGCTCCTGTTGGACCAGTTACTCCTGTTGCTCCGGTTGCACCCGTTGGGCCGGTTGCCCCGGTTGCACCAGTTACACCAGTTACACCAGTTGCTCCGGTTGAGCCCGTTACTCCTGTTGGGCCAGTCACCCCAGTCGCGCCCGTTACACCAGTTGCTCCGGTTGAGCCCGTTGCCCCTGTTACACCTGTTGCTCCTGTTGCTCCGGTTACACCAGTCACTCCAGTTGAGCCGGTTGGCCCTGTTACTCCTGTCGATCCGGTTTCCCCGGTTGAGCCGGTTGAGCCTGTTGATCCGGTGGCTCCCGTTACTCCTGTTGCCCCGGTTAGGCCGGTTGGGCCGGTTACACCAGTTGCTCCTGTTGGTCCCGTTTCTCCAGTTACTCCTGTTGGTCCCGTTTCTCCAGTTACTCCGGTTGCTCCGGTTGGACCTGTTACTCCTGTTGCACCCGTTGCCCCGGTTGCCCCAGTCGATCCGGTTGGGCCCGTTACACCCGTTGGGCCAGTCACCCCGGTTGGGCCGGTTGAGCCAGTTGCTCCAGTTACTCCGGTCGCTCCGGTTGGGCCCGTTGCTCCAGTTACTCCGGTCGCTCCGGTTGGGCCGGTTACGCCCGTTACTCCGGTTGCTCCGGTTGCACCGGTTGGCCCTGTGGCTCCTGTTAACCCAGTTGCTCCGGTTGCTCCAGTTGCCCCGGTTGTTCCGGTTGATCCAGTTGCCCCGGTTACTCCTGTTGATCCAGTTGCCCCGGTTGTTCCGGTTGATCCAGTTGCCCCGGTTGTTCCGGTTGATCCAGTTGCCCCGGTTGTTCCGGTTGTTCCAGTTGCCCCGGTTGTTCCGGTTGATCCAGTTGCCCCGGTTGTTCCGGTTGCACCCGTTGGACCTGTTGATCCTGTTGCTCCTGTTATACCAGTTGGACCTGTTGACCCTG
>NZ_AJVF01000018.1 GCF_000262045.1 Bacillus siamensis KCTC 13613 | reverse complement strand
GGAGTAACTGGTCCAACAGGAGCAACAGGAGTAACTGGTGTAACCGGCTCAACTGGAGAAACTGGTTCAACCGGAGTGACAGGAGAAACTGGCCCAACGGGTCCAACCGGGTCAACAGGCCCAACAGGAGCAACAGGAGTAACGGGCTCAACCGGAGCAACTGGTGCAACCGGGGCAACTGGAGCAACAGGAGTAACAGGATCAACCGGCTCAACTGGAGAAACTGGCCCAACGGGTGTAACCGGAGCGACTGGAGAAACGGGACCAACAGGACCAACAGGAGCAACAGGTGTAACCGGAGTGACTGGAGAAACCGGACCAACGGGTGCAACCGGAGCAACGGGAGTAACTGGTCCAACTGGAGAAACAGGAGCAACAGGAGTAACTGGTGTAACCGGCTCAACTGGAGAAACGGGACCAACAGGAGTAACAGGAGTAACAGGAGTAACCGGAGCGACAGGAGAAACGGGACCAACAGGAGTAACCGGAGCAACCGGGGCAACTGGAGAAACAGGATCAACAGGAGTAACCGGAGCGACTGGAGAAACGGGAGCAACTGGAGAAACAGGCTCAACCGGAGTGACTGGAGAAACCGGACCAACGGGTGCAACAGGATCAACAGGAGTAACTGGAGAAACCGGTCCAACAGGAGCAACCGGAGTAACTGGCGCAACCGGCCCAACGGGTGCAACCGGATCAACAGGAGTAACTGGTCCAACCGGAGTAACCGGAGCGACTGGAGAAACGGGACCAACAGGACCAACCGGAGTAACCGGAGTAACCGGAGTAACTGGAGCAACAGGAGAAACAGGATCAACCGGGGCAACAGGATCAACAGGAGTAACTGGTGTAACCGGAGCGACTGGAGAAACGGGACCAACAGGACCAACCGGAGTAACCGGAGTAACTGGAGCAACCGGCCCAACGGGTGCAACCGGAGTAGCTGGAGAAACAGGAGCAACCGGGGAAACAGGAGCAACAGGAGCGACCGGAGTAACTGGAGAAACCGGCCCAACGGGTGCAACAGGAGCGACCGGAGTAACCGGATCAACCGGATCAACCGGCTCAACTGGTCCAACCGGATCAACCGGAGTGACTGGAGAAACCGGCCCAACAGGTCCAACTGGAGCGACTGGCTTAACAGGAGCAACCGGGGCGACAGGAGAAACCGGCCCCACCGGAGTAACAGGA
>NZ_AJVF01000017.1 GCF_000262045.1 Bacillus siamensis KCTC 13613 | reverse complement strand
CAGGTACGTTTTGTCTTGTTTAGTTTTCAAAGATCATTACCGCTTGTTGAAGCAGCTTTATTAGCTTACCACTCAGCTTCTTTTATGTCAACAACTTTTTTTAAGTCGTTTTCGAAGCTTTTTGTTTTGTCTGCTGTTCATCAGCGACGAATAATAATATACCATGTTATCTCTCTATAAATCAAGTGTTTTTTAAAATAAAGAGAAAAAATATAATCAGTACATTATTTAAAGTTTGAGAATGGTCGGGAAGACAGGATTCGAACCTGCGACCCCATGGTCCCAAACCATGTGCTCTACCAAGCTGAGCTACTTCCCGATTTCAAGTGCATTATGGCGCGCCCGAGAGGAGTCGAACCCCTAACCTTTTGATCCGTAGTCAAACGCTCTATCCAATTGAGCTACGGGCGCAAAAATAAATGGAGCGGAAGACGGGATTCGAACCCGCGACCCCCACCTTGGCAAGGTGATGTTCTACCACTGAACTACTTCCGCAAGAAATAATGAACTGTTAAAATAAAAACAACAGCATCAGAAAAAAGGAAAACTCAGTTATGCTCCAACCGGTGTAGCTCTCTGCTTAATCTAAAGCAAAAGCATATCCGGAAATTCATACAGTGCATTATGACAAAAGTAATTATATCAGGGTTTTGATAAAAGTCAATACCGTTTAAAAATTTAATAATAATCTGTACTAACCTAAGGCTGCAAAAAAGAAAACTTCGTTCTCTGGATCAGAACTTGACCATTCAAGAAATTAAACTGATTAGATCTATTATACATACAATTAAGTTAACCTAATTATGCTATTTATATCACGGGAGCCATATCTCTTTGAAAATGAAGAAAGCAGACTTCCTAAGAAGGCTGCTGTTATATTTTTACCTTGATTTCTGCGGAGAGCAGTAACAGGGTCTTTGCCTATTTAAATACAAAAATAACAGTTCCATAACGTGCGGAAACTGCTTCAGATCAACGTATTTAGATAAGCTTCCAAGCGGGCTCGAACCGCTGACCTCTTCCTTACCATGGAAGTGCTCTACCTGCTGAGCTATGGAAGCAATGGCTCCGCAGGTAGGACTCGAACCTACGACCGATCGGTTAACAGCCGATAGCTCTACCACTGAGCTACTGCGGAATATTATAAGCTTCATAAACAAAAACATGGTAGATAAAACAAAAAGCTTGGCGGCGTCCTACTCTCACAGGGGGAAACCCCCGACTACCATCGGCGCTGAAGAG
>NZ_AJVF01000016.1 GCF_000262045.1 Bacillus siamensis KCTC 13613 | reverse complement strand
TCCAACCGGAGTAACCGGAGTAACGGGAGCAACTGGCTCAACAGGATCAACCGGAGTAACGGGCGCGACTGGAGTAACCGGAGCCACTGGTGTAACTGGAGCAACCGGGTCAACCGGAGCCACAGGCAGTACACCAACCTTGCTCTTCACAAGAACTAATGGGCCGCTCACTGTTTTTCCGCCGTTAAATACTGAAGTTCCCGTTGCTACGCTGGCAATCCCAGTTAATGCTTTGCAGAATGTAAAGCTGGATTATGCACTCAGTGTCGCGTTAACAACTGCAGCAAATTCAAACTTTGTTTTTGAAGTGAGATTATATAGGGGAGCAGCGCAAATTCATACAAGAACTCTGTCGCGAACTAGTCCAACCGCAGCTACGGATAGTTTTTCGATTACTGACACAACAGTGGATACTGCGCCGACCGCAGGAACAAACACTTACCAGCTCAGGGTTATTTTCACAACTGCTAATAATTTAACGACAGCAACTGCTCTGAATATCGATTTTAACAGCATTGTTTTTCCGACATCATAATGAAAAGACCTGACTGATATTTTAAAGATGAAAGACCTGACTGATATACGGTTAGGTCCTTTTTTTCTGTAAATTAATCCTTTAAATGGGGTTTTGAAACACAGTTGTATTCTGAAAATATTGTAAGAAGAGATAGTGTAGTGAGAAAAGGAGATACATGGTATAACAGATACGAGTCTTGGGGTGGCTGCTGTGGGTATTGTTATGAGGCTGTCATTGCCAGAATAAATGAACGGGGTTGACTGAGCAACAGGGCTAACCGGAGCAGGCGCGATCAATTTTTGTTACATAAATCCTCAAAAGTGAAAATATGCCTATCATCCTTTTTGGAAATCGGCAAGAGAAAAATATCACGAAAATTCTTAAAAATAAAAAATAAGGATATAAAAAGTGGTATGATTTTAGGAGGAAAGGACGGCTGGTGCTGTGTTGGAAGAGAAACGGTTTTATGTCTCTCTGCAAATGAAAATTGCCGGATTAATTACGGCTTTATTAATACTTGTCATCGGAACGCTCACCGTTATATTTGCCTTTCAGCAATTAAAGGAAGGCCAGAAGCAGGCGGAACAGCTGGCGGTGCAGACGGCAAAAACCATATCATACATGCCGCCTGTAAAAGAGGCATTCCGGCTTGCGGATCAAAATGCTTTTAAAAAGTTAGACGTCATTGAACAAATGAAAGAACAGGCAGGTGCGCACGCCGTCTACATTACCGATCAAAAAGGGCGTGCCGTGTTTCATTCGGATCGCAGCAGCATTCCGAAAGACAATCAAAATCTGAAAAACAAAGCCGTCATGTTCGGCGGGGCTCCGGTTTCTGACGGAATGAAGGCCGTCCGGGGAAGCGCACCGGTTATTCTGGAGGAAAAAAATCATAACGAAGTCGTCGGAACGGTGACAGTCGAGTTTCTGCAAGATGAGATAGAAAAAGATATGAAAGCGCATCTGCGGCACTTAAGCTATTTTGCATGTTTGGTGTTCCTTATCGGCATCGGGGGAGCGGCGGCGCTTGCAAAAAGCATCCGTAAAGATACACTCGGCCTTGAACCGCATGAAATTGCGGCGCTGTACCGGGAGCGAAATGCGATGCTCCTTGCGATTAAAGAAGGGATTATCGCCGTAAACAAAGAAGGTGCGGTGACCATGATGAATTTGTCTGCGGCTGATATGCTGCATCTTCCGGAACCGATGATCGGAAGGCATATAAAAGAAATCATGCCGGGCGCAAGGCTCATGCCCGTTTTTGCAGGCGGAGAATTACCGCCGAACGTGGAGGTGCGAGCCGGGGATAAAGTGTTTATCTTAAACGTAAAAGAGATGAGACAGGCCGGGCAAGTATACGGAGCGGTCATAAGCTTCCGCGAAAAAACGGAGCTCAAGAAGCTGATTAACGAGCTGACTGAAATAAAAAAATACTCGGAAGATCTCCGTGCGCAAACGCATGAATTCTCAAACAAGCTTTACGCGATACTCGGTCTGTTAGAACTGGGAGAATACGATGAAGCCATTGAACTGATTAAAGAAGAGTACGCCATCCAGAATGAACAGCACGAAATCCTCTTTCAAAACATTCATTCACAGCGGGTTCAGGCCATACTATTAGGAAAAATGGGAAAGGCATCTGAGAAGAAAGTGAAGCTTTCAATAGATGAAAACAGCTTTTTAGAATCGCTGCCGGCGCATGTGGGCTCATCCCAGCTCATTACAATCATCGGAAATCTTATTGATAACGCTTTCGAAGCCGTCGCCGAAAAAGAGAAAAAAGAGGTATCCTTTTTTATGACTGATATCGGAAGGGATATTGTCATAGAAGTGGCGGACTCGGGAGATGGGGTGCCTCAGGAAAAAACAGAAACGATATTTGAAAAGGGATACTCTTCAAAGGGGACAAGGAGAGGATACGGCTTAGCCAATCTGAAGGAAGCCGTCAGTGAATTGCAGGGATGGATAGAGATTTCACAGCAAAAGAGCGGCGGTGCCGTATTTACGGTGTTTATACCGAAAGAAAGGCCAAAGGGGGAATCCGTGTGATTAATATCGCGATTGCAGAGGACGACTTTCGAATCGCGCAAATCCATGAAAAATTCATCGAACATCTTGATGGATTCAATGTCATCGGCAAAGCAATCAATGCCAAAGACACCATATCGCTGCTTGAGAACCGGCAGCCTGATCTGCTGCTTTTGGATATTTATATGCCGGATGAGCTGGGGACAGATTTGTTGCCGCTCATCCGCTGCCGTTTTCCTTCTGTTGATATCATCATTATTACGGCTTCTGCCGAAACAAGATTGCTGCAGGAAGCGCTCAGATCAGGCGTTTCCCACTATGTCATAAAGCCGGTTTCGGCACATAAATTTACAGAAGTGCTTTTGCAGTACCGTGAAAAAAGAGATTGGCTGCACTCACAGCCGGAGCTGAGCCAGTCCGTCATCGATATGTTTTTCGGAAGCGGCCAGAAAGAACAAAAACAGCTCAATGATCTGCCCAAAGGCATTAATTCTATTACACTTCAAAAAATCAAAAACGCGCTCAGGACTGCAGAAAAAGGGATGACGGCTGAAGAACTGGGTGAAAAAATGGGGGCCTCCAGAACAACGGCGCGGCGCTACGCCGAGTTTCTCGTTTCTCAGGAAGAAGCGCTCGCTGAATTAGAGTACGGCATTATCGGCAGGCCGGAACGGAAATATTATTTAGCACATGAATAAGGGATGGGAGAAATGAAGCGGTTGGGAGTGCTCCTTGTTTTGCTGGCGGCGCTGGTTTCATTTGACGGACGGCAGATGGCGGGCATCCGCTCAGCCGGAGGACCGATTGAAATCGTTGTACCCGCAGCGCCTCAAGGGGGCTGGGATGTAACGGCAAAAGCCTTGCAATCGGTAATAGAGCGGAAGCATATATTAGACCGGCTCGTAAAGATTGTCTATAAGCCCGGCGGAGGCGGAGACAGCGGCTGGAAATATGTAAATGAACGCAAAACGGATGTCATCAGTATGAATTCAAGCCTGCTGTTAAGCAATGAAATTTTAGGACAAAGCCGGCTGAAGGCAGATGATTTTACGCCTTTGGCCATTATTGCAAAAGAGTGGCAGACTGTCGCTCTTCCGAAAGATTCAAAGATAAAAAGCGGAAAGCAGCTGCTCGGCGATATTAAAACACATCCGGGCGGCATAAAGATCGGATTTGCGCCCGGTCTCGGAAATGATGACCAGCTCTCCTTTGCGAGAGCCGCGGAAATGGCGGGAATTTCGCCGTTTGATATCCGCTTTTTTCAATACGGGAGCAGCAATGAAGTCATTGAAGCTCTTATCAATCATGATATAGATGCCGCCTCGATGACCATTTCAGAAGCGAGAGACACCTATCAAAAAGGGAAAATCACATTAGCGGCCGTTACTTCTGACAAAAGGCTTTCGGGCTTCAGCGATGTCCCGACATGGAAAGAACAGGGAGTGCCGTTTGTCTTTGCCCACTGGAGAGGCATCATGGGACCGAAAGACATGACCGAAGGCGAAATCGCTTATTGGGATCAGGCTTTGAAACAGATTACCTCATCTGCTGAGTGGAAACAAATGATGAAAAAACAGGATTGGGAGAGCTTTTATAAAAACAGCAGCGGCGCAAAACACTTTTTAGAAGAGCAGACCGAGTTTTATAAAGAAATGATGAGCAGCGAAAAATAAAGATTCCGCAGACATGCGGAATCCTTTTTATTTATAAATGAACAAAATGAACGAAAAGGTTATAAAAAATTAAAAATCTTTAAAATCCAAAATATTTACTTCAATATGCAATTCTCATAATATAGCAAAAAGGCGGATGAAGGGGAATCGGGCCTTTAAAATGTAAGCGTATTCATAATAAGGGGGACATACTGTGTTAGCAATCTTAGGCTTTCTTATGATGGTTGTTTTTATGGTGCTGATTATGACAAAACGGCTTTCGGTGTTAACGGCGCTCGTATTGACGCCGATCGTATTTGCGCTGATTGCCGGCTTTTCATTTAACCGGGTCGGCGGGATGATGATCTCCGGTATTGAACAGGTGGCGCCGATTGCAGTCATGATTATGTTTGCGATTCTTTATTTCGGCATTATGATTGATACCGGTTTATTCGATCCGATGGTTGCGCGTATTTTAAAGCTGGTCAAAGGCGATCCGCTCAAAATTGTTGTCGGAACAGCCGTGCTGACCATGCTTGTCGCGCTGGACGGAGACGGTTCGACGACGTATATGATTACGACTAGCGCAATGCTGCCTTTATATATTATGCTCGGAATCCGTCCGATTATTTTAGCGGGAATCGCCGGGGTCGGCATGGGGATTATGAACACGATCCCATGGGGCGGCGCGACGCCGCGTGCGGCGAGCGCGCTCGGCGTGGACCCGGCGGAGCTGACGGGACCGATGCTGCCTGTTATTGCGAGCGGCATGGTGTGTATGATTGCGGTCGCTTATGTACTCGGAAGGATGGAAAGGAAACGGCTCGGGGTGATCGAATTAAAGCAGCCGTCCCATACAAATGAAACGGCTGCGGCTGCGGAAGATGAATGGAAGCGGCCGAAACTGTGGTGGTTCAATTTACTGTTAACGCTTTCTTTAGTCGGGTTTTTAGTATCAGGAAAAGTGAATTTAACCGTGCTGTTCATCATCGCGTTTTGTATCGCGCTGATTGTCAATTATCCGAAGCTTAACGATCAAAGGGAGCGCATTTCAGCCCATTCGAGCAATGTGCTTGCGATCGGGTCGATGATTTTTGCCGCAGGCGTGTTTACCGGAATTTTAACGGGGACGAAGATGGTTGATGAAATGGCCATATCTCTCGTTTCGCTTATTCCGGAGCAGCTGGGGGGATTTATTCCGGCGATTGTTGCCTTAACGAGCGGTATTTTTACATTTCTGATGCCCAATGACGCCTATTTTTACGGCGTGCTGCCCATTTTGTCCGAAACCGCCGTGGCGTATGGTGTTGATAAGGTGGAAATCGCCCGCGCTTCGATTATCGGCCAGCCGATTCATATGTTAAGCCCGCTCGTGCCGTCGACGCATTTATTAGTCGGGCTTGCCGGGGTAACCATTGATGAGCATCAGAAATTTGCGATGAAATGGGCGGTTCTCGCCGTTATCGTCATGACTGCCTTTGCACTCCTTATCGGCGCGATCACGATTTTTTAACATAAAACAGACTGTTCGTCGCACACTAAAGGCATCAGAGGAGGTGCCATGATGAGTGATCCGTTTATGCCGCTTTTTTCGGTTAAAAGCGGCGTCGGTTTTAAAGCGGCGGACGGCGTTTACGGACTGACCGTGCAGATTGCGAATGTTTACTTTATCGAAAATCCCTCAGTTCCGGGGGAAATCATTCTTGTTGACGCGGGAATGCCGCAATCGGCGGAAATGATTACAGATGAAATGAAACACCGGTTCGGGCAGGGGTATCAGCTGAAGGCCGTCATTTTGACGCACGGCCATTTTGACCATGTCGGTGCGATGGAAGAGCTGCTTAAGCATTGGGATGTACCGGTTTATATTCATGAACAGGAGCTCCCGTATGTCACGGGAAAAGCTGATTATCCGCCTGCCAGGCCGGATGCGAAAAAAGGGCTTGTCGCAAAGCTTTCACCGCTGTTTCCCCGCCATACGATCCGCATTCCGTCCGTTCAGGCGCTGCCTTCAGACGGCGCCGTTCCATTGCTTGAAGATTGGAAATGGATTCATACGCCCGGCCACACCCCCGGCCATATTTCATTATTCCGGGAGAAAGACCGCGTTTTGATTGCCGGTGATGCCGTGATCACTGTTGAGCAGGAATCCCTTGCGGACGTTGTCATTCAAAAGCAAGAGCTTCACGGGCCGCCCGCCTATTTCACAGCGGATACACAGACGGCGGCAGCATCCGTTCAAAAACTTGCCGAACTGGAGCCGGAAGCGCTTTTGACGGGTCACGGGATTCCGATGTCAGGAAAAAACTACCGTGATGATTTGCTTACACTGGCTGAAAAACTGCATTCCGTTTTGTGAAACACCTGCGAAAATCACAGGTGTTTTTTCTTTGCACTTTCCAGTATGAGACAAAAAAACCATTGTGTTCACCCTTAAAAACGATACAATGAGAAGCAGATGTAAATTGAAGGAGAGAGTTTTTTGAAACATACGGAATTACTCTGGGATGAGGCGAAGGATTTTATTGAGGTCTGCTATCAGGAACTCGGCATGGAATCGCAAATCAATGCGCGTCTTCACTCGATAAAAGATGAGATAGATCGGACGGGCAGTTATGTCCATACGGCGGAAGAGCTTGAACACGGGGCAAAAATGGCATGGCGCAACAGCAACCGCTGTATCGGGCGTCTGTTCTGGCAATCGCTGAACGTCATTGACCGGCGCGGCGTGAATACAAAAGAAGAGGTGCGCGACGCTTTATTTGAACATATCGAAATCGCGACGAACGACGGAAAAATTAAACCGACAATTACGATTTTCCCTCCTGAGAAGAATGGGGAGAAACAGGTCGAAATCTGGAATCATCAGCTCATCCGCTATGCGGGATATGAGACTGAAAAAGGAAGAATCGGCGATCCGGCATCGTATGAGCTGACGGCTGTCTGCGAAAAACTCGGCTGGCGCGGAAAGCGGACCGATTTTGATATTTTGCCGCTGCTGTTCCGGATGAAAGGGGACGAGCAGCCCGTTTGGTACGACCTGCCTCAGGCTCTCGTGAAAGAGGTGCCGATCTCTCATCCTGATATAGAAGAGTTTGCCGATTTGAATATCAAATGGTACGGGGTTCCGATTATCGCCGATATGAGGCTTGAAATCGGCGGACTGTCGTACAACGCGGCGCCTTTTAACGGCTGGTATATGGGAACCGAAATCGGCGCAAGGAATCTTGCTGATGAGAAACGGTATGATCTGCTCAAAAAAATCGCGTCGGCCATAGGGATTTCATCCAGCCTGAATACCGACCTGTGGAAAGATCAGGTGCTTGTAGAACTGAATAAGGCAGTGCTCTATTCATACAAAAAACACGGTGTCAGCATTGTCGATCATCATACGGCGGCAAATCAGTTTAAGCGTTTTGAAGAGCAGGAACAAGACGCGGGCAGAAAGCTGACGGGAGACTGGACCTGGCTGATTCCGCCGATCTCGCCGGCTTCCACCCACATTTTCCATAAATCATACGACAATACGATTGTGAAGCCGAATTATTTTTATCAGGACAAGCCTTATCAGTAACTGATGGAAAAGGTGCGGTACCCTTTCAAATGGCGTGATTCTTCGATGGTTACGCCTGTTACATTTGAGAAGGGGCTGCCTTTTCTGACGGCTTCGGCAAAGTGTTTTAACGACTCTTCAGGGCCTTCGGCAAGGATTTCAACCCGGCCGTCATCGCGGTTTTTGACCCAGCCGGTAATCTTATGTCTGTCTGCTTCCATCTGGACGAAGTAGCGAAAACCGACGCCTTGAACCCGGCCGTCTGCAAACATATGATATTGAAGCATGGAAAAACCACCTTTTTCCTACTATGATAAAGGAAAGATATGATATTTCGCAAAGGATGTGAACGGGATGACGCAAGACTATTCTGTCTTATCTATCAATCTCGGAATGCCGGCAATTCATGAATTTGCCGGCAGACAAATCAATTCCGGCATCGTCAAGCGGCCTGCGGATTCTCCCGTCATGCTGTATAAAACCCATTTTGCGGGGGACGGACAAGCCGATTTGAAGAATCACGGCGGCCCTGATAAAGCGGTGTGCGTGTATCCCGCCGAGCATTATTCATATTGGGAAACAACGCTTGCAAGAAAACTGCCCGCCGCAGCGTTCGGAGAGAATGTAACAGTCAAAGGGCTGGCCGAACAGGACGTATGGCTCGGAGACGTGTTTCAGCTGGGCGAAGCCGTCGTGCAAGTAAGCCAGCCGCGCCAGCCCTGCGTCAAACTCGCCCTCAAATACGGCATCAAAGATATGGTGCTCCGTGTACAGCAGACGGGATTTACCGGCTTTTATTTCAGGGTGATTGAAGAAGGATATGTCGATCCGCATCCGGTCCTGAAGCGTTTGTCGAGAGGCAAAGAAAGCATTTCCGTCTGGTATGCGAATGAAGTGAAATACCATGATTCAGGCAATCTGCCGGCCATTGAAGAAGTGCTGCGGGAAGAAGCGCTGTCAGAAAGCTGGAGGGAGTCCTTCCTTAAAAAAAGAGACAGGCTCTTGAATGTATAGAAAAAAAGCCGCGCTGCACTGACAGCACGGCTGATTGACGTTATGCTTGTTTCTTTGTTTCCAGCAGATTGGCAAGGAAATACTTTTTGAAGCTTTGAAGCTTTCTTCCTTCATAGTGGGTAATTCCTTTTTTCTTTAATTCTTCTACATACCAGCCTTTACTGCCATAATGCATGTCAGAAAACTCCTTTCTCCGTTCTCCCGCAGGGGAGGGTTTCTTCAGTTTTTGCCAAACTTTTGGCATTGTAACATCTATAAAAAGACGCTGAAAAGGGGGAAAGCAAAAACTGAGCCTTTCGATTCAGAGATGTAAAGCTTTCTTACATATATATGTAAAGGGCGGTCTGTTCATGCTTAATGGCCGGTTAATTTTAACAGCACCGTGCCGAGTGTCATAATTCCGAATACGACGCCGAAATAAATCAGCATCCCCTTCTTTTTCTTCACCCCGTAAACGGTCAGAATGATGCTTTCAATAAAGAAAATAAACCCGAAGATAATAAACCACATGTTGAAAAATGGCTCCTTTCACAGACATATGTCCAGTGTAGCACATCTCTTGTCACGAAACATAAAAAGCCGGGCACTGTATCAGTGTCCGGCAAGTTTGACGAGAAGCTGGGCCAAATGCTGTTTTTCATTGTCATCCGCAATATCCCACAGCTCTTGTAAAAGTTTTTCTTCCGCATTGCGGGGCTCCTCGTGCTTGGCGAGATAGTCCCCGAGGATGGCGGCGCTTTTGATGATTTTGCTGTCATCCAGGCCTAGTTTCTTTCCGGCGGAAATTTTCTGGTGAAGGTACGCTTTAAATTCCTCGAAATCCTCTAAAATCTGCTGTTTCGTAACGCCGTGCATGGCGTGTATTTCGTTTTCGATTTTGATTTTTTCTTTATCTTTTTTCATGCGTCTCCCTCCTTCGGGTTAGTTGTTGTATACCTGTTTGGAAGGGAGATGAAACATTACAATGCCGTTAAAATAATCGGTTTGTCTTTTGTGATGACGATGGTGTGCTCCACTTGGGCGACAAGGCTTTTATCCGGTGTTTTATATGTCCAGCCGTCTCCCGCTTCAACAATGGTTTCAGCCTTCGTGGAAATAAACGGCTCAAGCGCGATCACGGTGCCGTTTTTAAACAGCGCGTTATCAAACGGATCGTAGTAATTCATGATGTGGTTCGGCGCTTCATGGAGGTTTCTGCCGATTCCGTGGCCCGTCAGCGTTTTAATGACGGTAAATCCGTTGGAGCGGGCTTCATGGTAGACGGCTCTGCCGATCTGATTTTGGCGTTTTCCGGCTTTTGCCTGCTCCAGTCCTTTTTGAAATGCGGATTGTGCGCAGTTGCAAAGCTTTTGCAGACGTTCATCGCCTTCTCCGAGCACGAATGAAATTCCCGTATCGGAATAAAAACCGCCGAACTCCGCCGAAATATCGATATTTACAAGATCCCCGGCTTTTAAGATTTTAGAGGCGCTCGGAATGCCGTGAGCGACTTCGTCATTTACGCTGATGCATGTCACGCCGGGGAAATCGTATTCCTTCTCCGGAGCGGAAGCGGCTCCGTGTTCGTCAAGCACCGCCTTTCCGATCAGGTCAAGATCTTTCGTGCTCATGCCGGGCTCTGCCTTTTTCTTCATTTCTTCACGCGCCAGGGCGACGATTCTGCCAATTTTTTTAAGACCTTCTAATTCTTGATCGTTCGTTACAATCATTGTCATTCCCGCTTTCTATGTTTAATCATCTGATTCAAGCTTACCACAACTGCTTTATAAATAGAAAACCAACAAGCCTTATGTGCATAAATGAAGGGAAAATTGGTATAGATCACTAGATAACTTATGTGATATATTTAAGAAAAAAGAAGGGGGATGGGTAAAATGCTTCAATTTTTGCAAAAACTCGGAAAATCCTTTATGCTTCCGATTGCCGTTCTGCCCGCCGTGGGTATTATTTTGGCCATCGGCAGAGAGGATTTATTAAATATTCCGTTCATTTATGCGGCGGGGACAGCGGTATTTGATCATTTGCCGCTGATTTTTGCGATCGGAATCGCGATTGGGATTTCAAAAGACAGCAATGGGGCCGCCGCTCTGTCGGGAGCAATTTCCTATATTATGCTGGACGCTGCTGTAAAATCGATCAATTCGACAAATAATATGGCCGTTTTCGGAGGGATTATCGCAGGGTTAATTGCGGGATACACGTATAATCGCTTTAAGGATACGAAGCTGCCTGAATATCTCGGATTTTTCAGCGGACGCAGGCTCGTTCCGATTGTAACAGCGCTGATTACCATTATTTTGGCCGGGATTTTCGGCTTTGTGTGGCCGCCGATTCAGTCGGTGATTACGTCATTCGGGGAATGGATGATCGGGCTCGGAGGCATCGGCGCCGGGATTTACGGGATTTTTAACCGGCTTTTAATTCCATTCGGTCTTCATCATGTGCTGAATAATATTTTTTGGTTCCAGTTTGGCGATTTTCACGGAAAAACGGGAGATCTGGCCCGCTTCTTTGCGAAGGATCCGACGGCCGGGACTTATATGACAGGATTCTTTCCGATTATGATGTTCGGGCTTCCGGCCGCTTGTCTGGCAATGATTGCCGCAGCTAAGCCAAGCAAGCGCAAAGCGACGGCCGGAATGATGATCGGCCTTGCGCTGACGGCATTTATTACCGGAATTACAGAACCGATTGAATTTGCATTTATGTTTTTATCACCGCTTCTGTACGGGGTTCATGCTTTATTAACCGGGTTCTCTTTATTTATCGTCAATATTCTCGGCATCAGGTCAGGCTTTTCGTTCTCAGCGGGGGCGATCGATTATCTTCTCAGCTACGGTATTGCGGAAAAACCGCTTTTGCTGCTCGTTGTCGGGCTTTGTTATGCGGTGATCTATTTTGCCGTCTTCTACGTGCTCATCAAATCGTTAAACTTGAAGACGCCGGGACGGGAAGATGATGAGGAAGAGGAAGAAGTGTTTAGTGAGGATACGGCCGGTTCGGTTGAAGAACATGCCATGCTCAAGGGGCTCGGCGGCAGACAAAATCTCCAAACGATTGACCACTGTGCGACCCGTCTCAGACTGACCGTTCAGGATACATCCCTGATTAATGAGACGGCACTTAAAAAAGCGGGAGCAAAAGGGGTTATCAAAACGGGGAATAAAACGGCGCAGGTCATTATCGGGCCGAACGTCGAATTTGTCGCAGAAGAGTTGAGAGAGGCCGTCCGCCATGACGGTCAGAAGTAGACCGAAGCACGAATCATCTATGTGATCCGGGTTTTTTTGAACATATATCAAGTTTCACATAATGGACAAAAAACAACGTTTCCTCCTGTGGTAAGATTCATGTAGAACAAGTATGGAGATGATGTAAGGTGACGTGGATTGCAGTTGTTTCAATTGTTGTCATAAGCCTGATTAAGATTGTGCTGACATGCCTTCCTACCGGAGCGGTGGAATGGATTCTCCGAAAATTTGAAACCCATTCGAAGCTCAGTGACGCGTCCGCTGCCGTATCCCTCGGCGGAAAACGTCTGGAAGGCGAAGACAAACGCCGGGTGATTGATGATTTTAACGAAGCCGTATTTATCGAACGGCATTATATATACCCAGGTGATGAAGAGCGGTATCTTCATCCGCAGAACGGAGTCGACCCGCTTGTCATTAAGACGAGAAAAGGGAAAAAAGATATGACGGTATTTGTATACAGCTACGAAGATCATGTAGATGTCGTCAAACAGCAGAAAAAGAAAGTCGTCGCTTATTCGGTTCTTTCCGACAGCCTGCAAAAGCGCTCTATGGCTGCTGCCGGGAGCTGAACATAAAAAAGCCAGATCATTGATATGATCTGGCTTTTGTTTATTCTTTTTGATCATCTGCTGAAGAATCTTCACGCTTTGTATAATCGATTTTTGAAGGATCCACTTTCTTGAAGCCTTTCGGCTGATAGAAGCGAAGCAGATCTCCGTTGATGATCTTATCAGACATTTCAAGCTCAGTCTTGACGAGTGAGTCTTCTTTTTTGTCGACTTCTGAATCATCTAAAAGTCTTCCGGTTTTCGTATCGTAATACTTGCCGGATACTTTCGTGTAGTTCGGTGAGATGAAGTCGCCGTTACGGAACGGAATCACTTCTCTGTGCTCTTTCGATAAGATATCTGAACCTGACATGAGATAATCTTTCGTATCGACGCCGAGCAGATGGAGAACAGTCGGCGCGACATCGACATCGCCGGCAAATTTATGGTTACGGCCGCCTTTCACGCCAGGAGCGTGGATAAAGAGCGGAACCCGCTGAAGTTGGGCATTGTCGTATTCATTGATCTCATCTTTGCCAAGCACTTTCGCCATCGCTTTATTATGGTTTTCAGAGATGCCGTAGTGGTCTCCGTACATCACAATAATCGATTTATCATACAGGCCGTCTTTTTTCAGGTCATTAAAGAACTGTTCGATTGATTCATCCAGATAGTTCGCGGACTGGAAGTAGTTATTGACGACCGAATCGCCAAAGTCTCCCGCTGGGAAGTCCGTGTCTTCTTTATCCATCCCGAACGGGAAGTGGTTTGACAGCGTAATGAACTTCGTATAGAACGGCTGCGGCAGGCTCTTTAAGAGCGGCATGGATTCTTTGAAATACGGTTTGTCTTTCATGCCGTAGTTTTTCGTATTCTCTTCGCTCATGTCATAATAAGCAGAATCGAAAAACTTATCGATGCCTTCCGCTTTGTACATTTCGTTACGGTTCCAGAAAGTCTGCGTATTTCCGTGGAAAGCGGCAGACGTGTAGTTTTTGCCTTTTAAAATCGCAGGAACGGACTGCAGCGTGTTTTGCGCTTTATTGACGAAAACCGAACCTTGCGAGAGCGGGTACAGAGAGTTCTCCATCATAAATTCCGCATCTGATGTTTTACCTTGTCCCGTTTGGTGGAAAAAGTTATCAAAGTAGAATGTTTGATTGTCATGCGCCAGTTTGTTTAAAAACGGCGTCACTTCCTTGCCGTTAATTTTGTAATCAATGATGAAGGACTGCAGAGACTCTAATGAGACGTAGATGACGTTTTTTCCTTCGGCTTTTCCGAAGTAGACGTTGTTCGGCACGTCATAGTTGGCCTTCATATAGTTTTCCACATCCGTAACATCGCTTGAATCGGCAAGCGCGCGCTGGCTGTTTGACTTCACATTCTGCACGGCATCGTAAATCGTAAAGTTGTACGTGCCCAAGTATTTCACCAGATAGTTACGGTCAAATGAGCGTGTCAAAAGCTCAGGACGGTCGGTTTCCGCTACGGCGAGGTTGATCAGGAACACAAGCACGGCGGAAGCCAAAACGATTCTGAATGATTTCTTCGCCGGTTTTTCAGCCGGTTTTTTCATCTTAAGGGCCAAAATAATCAAAATGACGGTATCCAGGAAGTAGAAGACGTCTGTCCATCTCATTAATGAGAACGCGCTGTCTCCGAGCTGGCCGCCGTTTGTTTTTGCCTGCATCATGACCGGGATGGTAATGAAATCATTAAAGAATCTATAATAGACGATGTTTGCATAAAGCAAAAAAGACAATAAAAAATGAATCACAATAATGGCTGTCTGCTGTAGTTTTTTCTTGAAAAGAAGTCCAAATCCAAGAAAGAACAGGCCGGAGCTCAGCGGATTCACAAAAAGCAATATTTTCTGGATCGTGTTGTCTATGCCGAGGTTAAAGTTTAAAATATAAGCAGCATATGTTTTCACCCACAATAACACGACCGCTATCAAGAAGAAGGCAAGTCCTCTTTCTTTTATAAATGTTTTCATTGTTACACTCCTTTTTTCCGATCACGGTTTACACGGAACGATAGAAAAAACGAACGTAATCAATATACCATGAAACCAGCAAATAGAAAAGGTGGAAAAGGCTCATCGAAAAAAGGGCGAAAAACGCTGTCGCAACGGCGGTTTATCTGATGAATGCCGCCTAAGAAAAATCCGAATGGAACAAAATGGGATCAGGATTTTTGTATGGATATGATCCGGTCTAATTGAAAAAAGGAGGTAACAAGTGATGGATATTGCCCATATCGTGGCTGAAGATAAAATCAAGCGCGCCATTAAGGATGGAGAATTCGCCGGCATCAAAGGCATGGGAAAGCCCCTGCCGAAAGACGATGCCGCACATCTTCCGGAGTCGCTCAGAATGGGCTACCGCATGTTGAAAAATGCCGGGATCGCCGAGGATGAGGGCGCGCTGAAGAAAGAGCTGATGACGCTCGATTATTTGATCGCCAAGTGCCGCAATGAAACGGAGCTGGATCACCTGCGGAACAAACGGACGGAAAAACAAGTCAGACTCGACAAGCTGACGGAGGAGAGAGACATGTTCTCAGAACCCGCATCTTCTCATTATAAGGAGAAAGTGTACAGACGCCTGAACCGTCCGTAAACCGGTTCCTTATATTTTCTGCTGAAAAGGAATGTACTCCATAAGGCGCGGATAGGAAATGTGGAGCAGGCCGTTCATGCACTGCGCCTGCAGCAGATGGGGCTCAGCCGGTTCAGGAAGTTCAATCGTCTCATCAATTTCTCCGTAATACCGGTTTTGGCAGATCCCCATGTCCTTTGGAAAAAGGGGCGTGATGTTTCCTTTTATATGCAGCCGCGTTCTTGACACCAGCCTCAATGTCAATTCTTCTTCGTAAACGCCGGGCATTTCCACAATGACAAATGTGTGCTGTTCATCCTGATAGATATCATAAACCAAGGTGTTTTTTTGTAAGGAGAAAAATTCTTCGGGAGATTTCCGTTTCAGGACATTGGTCCAAAAGTCGCTGGGCTTGTGCTCGTTCGTAATCTCAAGCCACTTTCTCATTTTTTCGATATCCACTTCAGCAAACCCCCCTTATATTTGATTTGCGATCGGCATTGACGGGTTGGCGATCTGATCCTGGTCGCTCACATCAGGGTCAAGATGGCCCGAATTCAAACATCCGGCGGCCGGTGAAAAGTCTCCTAAAGAAAAGTTCGCGCCGACAAATTTGCTGTTGGCGGTGTGGCTGTTTTGTACGGTCTGACCGATATCGACGTTTCCGTTTTGGGTGGCTCCGTTTACTTTTATATTGACGACGTTAATTTGGTAAGGCATTCATAAAAACCCCTTTAATCTATAATGGGCGGCACCGGCGTAATATTTGCGGTATCTGCGGTTCCGATGGCTGTCTGGTCGTTTACATCAGGATCATTTAACAAGTTCTCCATCATCGATTCTATAGGTGACGTATCGCCGAATGAAGAGTTCAGTCCTTGTGATTTGTTGTTTGTGGTGGGACTGTTGTATGCCGCTTCCCCAATCGTAATAGATCCGTTGCCAGAAATACTGTTAATCTTCAGATAGTACAGGTTGATAACAGTGGATGGCATCTCTTCACACCTCTTTAACTTAGTTGTACAGTACTGTATGCTTTTTGCGCTCCTGTTGTGAATTTCGCCCGGATTCAGCCATATGGCAGTCCGTTTTTTTGTCAGTATCAAAATGAATACTATCCAACAAAAATGTGCGTACTGGTACTTTCAAAAATAATGGCTACAATAGTACATAACGAGATAAAAAGGAGAGATCATGATGTCAGATAAAAAACAGCAGATCATCGAAGCGTATCAATTCAGACACGCCACAAAGGAATTTGATCCTGAGAAAAAAATTTCAGAAAGCGATTTTGAATTCATTTTAGAAACGGGAAGACTGTCCCCAAGCTCACTCGGATTGGAGCCTTGGAAATTTGTCGTTGTTCAAAACCCGGAGCTTCGTGAAAAACTCCGCGAGTTCACATGGGGCGCGCAAAAGCAGCTGCCGACTGCAAGCCACTTCGTACTTCTGCTTGCCCGGACGGCAAAGGATATCCGTTTTGACGCCGATTATGTCAAAAACCACTTGAAGGAAGTCAAAAAAATGCCGGAAGATATGTATGAAGGCTATATCAGCAAAACAGAAGATTTCCAGAAAAATGATTTCAATCTGCTTGAATCAGATCGAGCGCTGTTTGACTGGGCTTCAAAACAGACATACATCGCACTTGGCAATATGATGACAGCCGCGGCGCAGATCGGAATCGACTCTTGCCCTGTAGAAGGCTTCAACTACAAAGAAATCCACCGGATTCTTGAAGAAGAAGGACTTCTGGAAAACGGAAGTTTCGACATCTCTGTCATGGCCGCATTCGGTTACCGTGTCAGAGAACCGCGTCCGAAAACAAGATCTGCCGCAAAAGACGTTGTAAAGTGGGTATAAGATCAATAAAAAAAGCTGCCGGGATTTTCCCGGCAGCTTTTAACGTTTCGTCTGTTTCGCTAAAAAACAGGCGGTGATCCAGGACGTAACGGGAATGATGATGCCGATCCCGACGCCGGCGCAAAGAATGGTGACGGCTTCCACGCTGAAGACTTTTGAGTTCACTATTTTTTCAGCAGAGTATGATAAGTCTTTAAACCAGATAATTAAAGCCAAGTAGCTGCCGAAAAAAGCAAAGAATAACGTATTCGTATTCGTTCCTAAAATATCTCTCCCGATGCTTAAACCAAATTTGTACAGATCTTTTCGGCTCATGGACGGATTATAGCTGTAAATCTCTCTCATCGGTGATGTAATGGAGATCGCCACATCGGTAATTGCCCCTATCGTGCCCATAATGATCATAGCCGCGGTAACCTTCACAAAATCCACCCCGACAAAAAGTGTGAATATGCCGATATCACCCAGTTCTTCTTCACCAAACCCTTGAATCGAAGTCTGTTTCGTGACGGCCAGAATAAAAAACAGCATCAATACGATCGTCAGCATGGCAGAAATAAAGGCGGTTACGGTTTTGACGTTACCTCCGTTAATATAAAAAAGTGTAATGCTGCAAATCGCGGCGGAAGAGAGCAATGTTAAAACAATCGGATTGATGTGCGGGTCTGTCATTAAAATGATGGTGAGAAAGAGAACGCCGAAATTTAAAAATAGCGCAATAAAAGACCTCGCTCCCTTTTTACCGCCGATGAGAACCATCAATAGAAATAAAATCGCCGCAAGAATTACGATGACATTCATGAGCTTGCCTTCTTTCGTTTAATAAAAAAGACAGAAGCATACAGACTGGCGGGGATGGTTAATACAATTCCGATTCCCCCCGCCAATGCTCTGGCTATTTCCAAGGAAATGTTCATAGAAAGAGTGAATCCTATCGGGGAATCATTTTTCAAATACAAAAGCATCATCGGTATAGAGCCGCTGATATAAGCAAAAAACAGAATGTTGGTCATCGCCCCCATGATGTCTTTACCGATCTCCATTCCGGAACGTTTGAGTGCTTGTAATGAGATACTCTTGTTTTCTTCATATAATCCAAAGACAGATGACGTCATGGTAATGGCCACATCCATGACCGCTCCCAGTGATCCGATAAATACGCCGGCCATGAACACCGTGTGATAAGGGCGGGTTAAATACTGCATTTCTTCATATCTGAGACCTTTTTCTCCGGTTGCCGCCATCACCAAATACGTAATGAGCAGGGAGACAAAAGTGCCTGCGAGCGTCGCAGCTATGGCGGCATATGTTTTCGCGTGAAAACCGCTGACAAGCAGCAATGAAATGACAGTAAAGATGAGAATACAGATACCGCAGATGAAAATCAGCCCGATATTCGGGTGCTTTCGGTATAAATCTAATGCATAAGACAATAAAACAGCGTTAAACATCAGGCTGATGATCGAAAAGAAGCCTTGTTTTTTGCCGACGATCAGTAAGGTGAATATGAAAATCCAAGAAATCAGCAAAAGCTGTTTATCCCGTTTTTTATCTATAATGCTTCCGGATATATCCTTACTTGATGTTTTCCCTTTATCAATTGACACGAATACTTCATCGCCGGGCTGATACTTTTGATCATTCGCTCCGGATGAGGAATACTGATTGGACAAATGAATGAGCTTTCCTTTTTGACTGCCGTTTTCAAGTTTGGCTGTGATTGTCTGACTGAAAATCTTATCTTTGTTTTTGTGCATGTCCTGCACATCAGACTGGTGTTCCAATGTTGTTTTCGTCACTTTGGCAATCGGGCGCTCATAAAAAGAAGCGTTGTAATTGACGAAAATGAGCGAGCTGATACAGCAAAGCGCTGTTATCACGTAAAACAGCTTTATTTTGTAAGTCATGCTGTTGCGTTTGTTTTTTGTTATTTTCAAAAAAAGTCCTCCAAACAGGCCCCGCCGTGAAGTGTCAAGCTATGCAGCTGCTGCATAAATAACGCTCATATTTTATCATTCGGCCGTACCGCTGTCGATTCAGAAGGCGGACCGAGAAAAGCTCCCCTGACATCAGATCAGGAGAGCTTTTGGGAGAACCGCCTGAGCAAAGCGGCTTTTTTATGCTTCGTTCACTTTTTTTGCTTTTCTTCTTTGATACAGATACAGTGCCGTTCCGAGCGCGCTGATGAGAAACCCGGCAAGGAGGATGGAATACATCGCTGTGGCTGTATCAGGAAGCAGGCCGCCCGGCGATACTCCGTCCTGCGCTTGGCCGGATGAAGGGTTTTGGCCGTTTGGCTGCTTTCCGGAGCCGTGATCTCCGCTTGTCGGCGGCGAGCTCTTCGTGTTTGCGTTTAATATCGCGTATTCACTGAAATGATTGGTATAGCCCGTGACGAGATCGTGTGAAACCGATCCGTTGTCTGTTTTTGTATAGGCGTTCTTTTTCCGGTCTATGTGATAAATGCCCGGCTGTTTCGCCTTTTTCGTATTCTCAATGCGCATGGTAAGCTTTACAGGCGCTTTGAATGTTTTGATGTCTTTGTTTTTCTGCTTCATTGTAAAGTCGTATACGTTTGAAAGCGCGCCGCTAACTTTCTTTTTCGGCGTCACGCCGAACCGTGTGTCATCAGCTGCAGCGTTTGCCATCGGCATTTTCATGCTGAACTTGTCATGCAGGATCGTAAGGGAAGAATCAGATGTTCTGTCCTTTAACAGGCCGATCTGTTTTTTGGTTACGCTGAGATCAATCTGCTTTTTGGCGCCGTCATTCTTGTCGTAGTATACGATCGGTGTATTGGCGTTTTTGGCATAGACCGCAAATGCGCTGTCATCTTCAAGCGTCCACGAGCCGTTTTTTTGCTTCGTCGGCAGGTACACTTCTTGCGCGCGGCCGTCAACTTTCGGTTCCACCGCTTTTCCCGCTTTTTCAAGCTGCTCGATAAAGACCTCATAGTCGACAAAGCCAAGGTCTTCTTTATGGGACGCTTCGTTAAAGACGGAATATCCGTCTCCGCCTTCGCCGACAAAGTTACTGGTGGCGACTCTGTATGTTTTCTTATCAGAAATCGGCTTTACGCTGCCGTCATCCTGCACGGCCGCAGCTTGAAGAACGCGGTGTCCCGGCTTTTTATTCAGTGTAAACGTGTATGTTAAACCGGCAACTTGAGGGAAGGCGCCCCCTTGAGCCTCGATTCCGCTTAACCCTTGTTCCAGGGCTTGTTTGATCTGTTTTCCGGTTAAATCCGCGACGTAAAGCGTGTTGCCGAACGGCATCACATTCAGCACATCGCCGAGTGTGATGTCTCCTTTATCAATGCCCGCGCGGATGCCGCCCCCGTTTGTGATCGCGATTTGGGCTCCGGCAGCTTCCTTCGCTTTTTGCAGCATGCCGTCCGCGATGAAGTTTCCGAGATTGGTTTCTTTAGAGCGGACATGCTCGCGCCGGCCGTCAAGCGCGACTTTCGTTGAGCCGACTTTTTCATTTTTGACGGAGACGAGCTCTTTTTTAAATGGATCAAGCTCTGTTTTCAGATCCGGATCTTCTTTCGTCTGCTCATTCACCGGCAGCGCTTGAAGAGAGGATTGTTCCGGCAGGACGACCCCGTTTTTGTCAAATGCGACATCCACCCGGCCTAAATATTCGCCGTATTCTTTTGCCTGGGCGACGATGGTCGGCTCTTCGTTTTTGACAATCTCCATTTTATCTACAAGCGTATGCGTATGTCCGCCGACGATTAAGTCGATGCCTTTTACTTTTTTGGCGAGATCGAGATCACGCTGATGCCCGATATGGGTCAGGGCGATAATTTTATTGACATGTTCCTTGTTCTGTATCTCTTTTACCGTATCTTGTGCGGATTGGAAGGCATCATTAAAGACAATGCTTTTACCCGGGCTTGATGTGACGGACGTATCTTCCGTCGTTAAGCCGAATACGGCGACTTTTTCTCCGTTTACATCAAGCAGAATGTATGGATAGATGCCTGCTTTTTTCTTTTTCCCTGCTGTAAAGGTGTCTGCTTTTTTCATGAATGGTCTGAGTTTTGACTCTTTGGACACATCGACATTGGAGCTGACGAGCGGAAAGTCAGGCGCTTGGAAATTGTATTTTCCGGACGGGTCAGCCGCGCTCCCGTTCCCGCTCAGGAAGCTGGCGAGAGTACCCGGGCCTTTATCAAATTCATGATTTCCGAAGGTCATTGCGTCGTAGCCCATGCTGTTCATCAATTTTAAATCAGCAAGCCCCTGCCACTTCGTAAAATAGAGATCGCCTGAGAAAACGTCTCCCGCATCAAGCAGAATGCTGCGGTCGGTTTCGCCTCTGATTTCTTTGATTTTCGTCATTCGCCTCGCCGCGTTATCAAGGTGGGCGTGCGTGTCGTTTGTATGCATAACGGTGAGCTTCCATGCGTCATCTTTCGGCGGATCTGTGCCCGGTTCATCATCTTTGAACTGGAGCTTGTACTGTCCGTAGCCGGCGTTTTGTGATTTTCCGATATAGGCGACGTCATCTGCGCGGTCGGCAAACGGCTTTGCGGCCAAGGAGGATTCAAATGTCAGGTTCGTCCCTTTGACCGGAAGGATGGACCAGTTATGATCAGCCTGCGGATTAATTGTTTTCTGCTGGATGATGTAATCCATTAAGACCTGCCTGTTTTCATCGGCTGATGAGTATACGATTTTATCATTGCTTAAGTGAGGAAATCCTCCGCCTCCTGAAGCGCGGTAATTATTTGTGACAATCAGAAATTCCTGCTTGGCGCTGACGGGCTTTCCTTGATAAGAAAGGTTGACGATCCGGCTTGCATCGGGATGAATGACTGTTCCGTTTTCGTTGTATTTCGCCGGTTTTGTGACATCGACCTGATAGGTGACGCCGTCAATGACATCAAAATTGTATGAGCGGTAGGCGTCATTTAAAAGCGCTTGGCTGCCGCCTTTTGCCTGATCGATCTGATTAAATTGCCCTGCGGACATTTCAAGCCAGTCTTTCACTTCGCTGCCGTTCAGCTTGACGATCTGAACTGTGTTGTCATACAGGTATAAATCGCCGATATTTTTGATGGCGAGGTCACCTGCGGAAATGTTTGTATAGTAGTTTGAACCGTTCCGCCCGCCGGCTTTAAACGGAGCGCCCGCCGAGAGGATTGGCAGATCTTTATATTCCGTATCTTTCATCTTATTTTCGGCGTACCATTTTTGCGCATCCGTCACGATTTGAATGGACGGATCATCTTTGACTTGGGCGAAAAAACTGTTGATATCGGCTTTTGTCTGGCCGACGGGTTCTCTGATGTATTGCAGTGTGCTTTCATGCGCTTTTTTGACGGTATTGACGACGGTTTCGTTTTCCGAAGTCACATTGCCGGCAATCGGCTCGATCCTGCCTTTCCCATCTTCCACATGCCATGCGCCGTCTGTTTTTGCAAGCCGGAGGTCGATGACGCCCGCATATTTGCCCCAGCTGCTTGACATGACAACGGGGATGCCGTTAATCGTGCCTTTATCGACGTCGAATTGATCAGCGCCTTTGTATTCAGCATCGGGGAACAGACCGTGCTGATGGCCTGATACGATCGCGTCAATTCCGCTGACTTTCGTTGCCAGATCAAAAACGGCATTTTCCGCACCGGAGGACTGTGCTTTTTTTTCGATGCCGCTGTGGGCGAGGGCGATGACGATATCGGCACCTTCAGCTTTCATTTTCGGGACGGTTTTCTTCGCGGATTCCACAATGTCCTCGACTTGAACGCGTCCTTCAAGATTTTTTTTATCCCACGTCATGATTTGGGGAGGGACAAAGCCGATGTAGCCGACTTTTAGCTGGTGTTTTCCGCCGTTTTCATCCGTAACGGTTTTGTCTTTTATGACATAAGGCGTATAACGGTTTTCACCGCTCAATGTTTTCACATTGGCGTTGACGATCGGATAATCAGCGCCTTTCATCGTCCCGTCCAGAAAATCCAGCCCGTAATTAAATTCATGATTGCCGAGTGTTCCTGCGTCATAGTGCAGACTATTCATCACTTCAATAATCGGATGGGTCTTTGCGCCTGAAATGATATCGTTTTTCTGATATTTTACAGCGTATTCTCCGAGGGGATTTCCTTGAATCAGGTCTCCGTTATCGACAAGCAGCGTATTCGGATTTTCGCTTCTGTGTTTCGCAATGAGCTGAGCCGTTCGGGCCAGCCCGAATTCCGTTGTCGGTTTGTCGCTGTAGTAATCGTAGTCCATCATATTGGCGTGAACGTCAGTTGTCGCTAAAATGCTGAGATTCACACTGGAGGATTTGTTTTCTTCTGCTTTAATGGGTGTTATTGGGAGGATTAGACTAAGTATCATAACTAGGGGCAGCAGAATACGGAGTGTCTTATTGACGCTGCATCGTCTTTTCTGTATTCTCACCTGTTCTCCACCTTTCAACAAATTTTGTCATGCAGTACCATTGTAAGAATATTTTGTGAAAGTTTATATAGATTTCATGATGATTCTTGTAAAAAGAAGAAAAATGAGGATAATGACCTATGTAAAAAACGAATGGGCGGCAAATGAGTCTTTTATGTTTGATGTTAGTGTGGCTGGGGTACATGGATTTATGTAGACTTCATCAAGCAGGAGGTAGTAACTATGGGTAAAAAAATTGCAGTTGTATTAACGGATTATTTTGAGGACGTCGAATATACGGAACCTGCGAAAGCTTTTAAAGATGCGGGTCATGAATTAACAGTGATTGAACAGGAAAAAGGAAAAACAGTCAAAGGCAAACAAGGGGAAGCGGAAGTGAAAGTGGATGCGTCCATCGATGATGTGAATCCGAAAGACTTTGACGCATTGCTGATCCCGGGCGGATTCTCACCTGACATGCTGCGTGCGGATGACCGTTTCGTCAAATTTGCCAAAGCGTTTATGGATGATAAAAAACCGGTTTTCGCCATCTGTCACGGCCCTCAGCTTCTCATCAACGCGAAAGCATTGGACGGGCGCAAAGCGACAGGGTTTACATCCATCCGTATTGACATGGAAAACGCGGGCGCAAATGTGGTGGATGAAGAAGTCGTCGTCTGTCAGAATCAGCTGGTCACAAGCCGCACACCGGATGACATTCCGGCATTCAACCGCGAATCATTAAAACTGCTTGCATAATATAAAAGCGGAGCGCCGTATCAGGCGTTCCGCTTTTTTTGTGAAGATTCACGAATGACCAGCTCAGGCGCCAGAATAATGCGCTGTTTTTGGTGCTGGGAATTGGTGATTTTATGATGCAGCAATTGAGCCGCTTCTTTTCCCGACTGCCGCGGAAAAGAAGAAACGGTTGTAAGCGGAGGATAAGAAATTTCAGCTTCCGGCACGTTATCAAAGCCGACAATGTCAATATCTTCGCCCGGGATGAGTCCTGCTTTTCTGATCCCTTGCATGACGCCGAACGCGACCAAATCACTGAAACAGAAAATCGCGGCCGGGCGCTCAGGCCGGCGGAGCAGCTCCATCACTGCCTCATAGCCTGCCTCGCGGGTCGGCGCGCTGTCAATCACAAATTCATTTTTCACTTCAAGATCCGCTTCACGGAGCGCTTTTTGAAAACCTTTCATCCGTTTCGTCCATGTTGATGAGTGCTTCACGCCGCCCAGAAACGCAATCTCCTGGTGCCCTTTCTCAATGAGGTGGCGCACTGCCTTATAGGTGCCTTCCTCATAGTCAGCTCCGACAAAATCACAGTCCGCATCGGCAATCTCCCTGACGGCGAGCACGACCGGAATATCAAGCTGCTCAAGGCGGGAAAGGGTTTCCTCAGCCGCGCCTGAAACCGGGCATAAAATCAATCCGCCGACCCTGTGTTCCAGCATGGTCGAGATCAGCTGCTCCTGCTTGGCGACGGAATCAAAAGTCGTGCCTAAGAGCACTGTTAATCCGACTTCCTCGAGTGTATTCTGCACGCCGATCAGAAACTCTGAGAAAAACGTATTGGAAATGTCAGTGATAATCAATCCTACCGTTGTGGACGTCTGTGATCGTAAATTCGCGGCGACCCGATCATATACGTACCCAAGCTCCTGCATGGATTGAAGCACTTTCTCACGGGTCGCTTCGGAAATTCGCGGATTATTGCGGACGATTAATGAGGCGGTGGATGTTGAGACGCCGGCATGCTCAGCGACCTGCTGCAATGTCACCCGGCGTTTTTTTTGCTGTTTCATACGTCGCATTCCTCACTTGGTTATTATTCGTTACCTCCATTATAAGCGTTTTGGCGCGTGAGAAGAAAGAGAGAGGGGGAGAAAAAGATAAAGCGCCGGAAGACGGATTGTCCTTCGGCGCTTCTGTCACAATAGATTATTCAAACATCTGCTCTTTAATATACTGAACCGGCATTTCACGGCCTGTCCAATATTCAAACGCCATGGCGCCCTGCCAAAGCATCATGCCGAGGCCGTTAATGGTCTGGCAGCCGGCCGCTTGAGCCTGTTCAAGCAATTTCGACGTAACGGGGTTGTAAACGACGTCTGTCACAATCAAATCCGGACGGAGCATGGATGTGTCTTCAATGACGCTCAAGCCTTCAAGCGGTTTCATGCCGACACCCGTTCCGTTTGTGAAAATATCGCTTGAAGCGATTTCAGCACGCAGCGCATCTTGATCTTCGAGCGGGAAAAGATTCGCTTTACAAGAAGAGCCCTTCATTTCTTCATTGATGATGCGGACATTCTCTTCCGCTTTTTCGAAAAACGCGTCATTGCGGGCGAAAATTGAGATTTCGCCGAGGCCTTCCAATGCGGATTGAATCGCAATCGGAGTAGCGGCTCCGCCGGAACCGACCAGCGTCATTTTTTTGCCTGTGATGTCGATGCCGTGTTCTTTTAGGTTGCGGACGTATCCCATACCGTCAGTGGAGTGTCCGATCAATTTTCCGTTCTCATTCACCACTGTATTCACCGCGCCGGTGAATTTCGCTGAATCCGCGAGTTCATCGAGGTAAGGGAGAATGTTCATCTTATTCGGCATCGAGACATTGAAACCTCTGACGTTTAAGGCGCGCATTCCCGTCACCACATCTTCAAGCTGTTCATTGCCGACTTCAAATGCGAGGTAAGCGTAGTTCAGCCCTAATTTTTTAAACGCCAGGTTGTGCATCGTCGGAGATAAAGAGTGTCCGATCGGTGTCGCGAATAATCCGATAAGCTGAGTTTTTCCGTTAATCCGTCCTAAATCTTTCTTCATGATGTATTCCTCCGTTAGTCCATTCATTTGTTTTTCATTCCGCTTGAGGGAAGAAAAACGCTGGTTACATATTTTTATTTAAAATGCTGAGTACATTTCGCAATTCAGCAACGGGAATCTGTCCGGGCGCAGATGCTTCTTTGCCCGCGCCGAACGTACACGCCGAGCCGAAGACTTCCCCGGCCAGCCGGCTGATCAGGCCCGTTCCCGCCATTGACATCGTGATGATCGGCCGGTCTGCGTATTGTGTTTTCATCGTATGCGTGGCATCCAATAAGACGAAAACATCTTCAGTGCTTTGCGGCATCACCGCGATTTTCGGAATGTGCGCGCCGTACGCCTGCATTTTCCGCAGCCGGGAGATGATTTCTTCTTTTTTTGGTGTCTGATGAAAATCATGATTGGACATGACGACATATACGCCGTTGTCTTCAGCAGTTTTCACAATTGATTTGACTTCCGCTTCTCCCGTAAATAATTCAACGTCTACAAGATCAATGTGTGTTGTTTCGATTACGGTTTTAAGCAATTCAATGTAAAGGCGGACGTCAATAACTTTATTCCCGCCTTCTTTATGGGTTCTGAATGTAAAAAGCAGCGGTGTTGCGCCTGCGGCTTTCCGCACCTTTTCAAGCATGCCTTTTACGGCGTCCGGGCTCTCAACGTGCTCGTATACATCCGCCCGCCACTCAATGATATCCGGGTTAAGCCTGTTGACGGCTTCAATTTCTTCAAGGAGTTCTTTCTCTCGGGCTGCCATCAGCGGCACAATGATCTTCGGAAGTCCTTCGCCGATGACCGTGTTTCTGATTGTAATAGATTGCATGATACGTTCTCTCCCTTTAAAAAATAGTCAGGCTTTCATCACTTGCTTAAAACGGATACCGATAAACAATGCGAGGAGGGCGCTGACGGCCGCAATTCCGATATCAAGCAGAAAAACAGGGGTCAGGCCGGCCGTTTTGGATATCGCTCCCGTTATAAGCGGAATGACAATAAAAGATAAGCTTGATGCTATATTAACAAAAGATGTGATGGTCCCTTTATTTTTAGGGAATAAAACAGCCATAACCGTCATCGCCAATTGCAGAATGCCCGCGGTTGAAAGTCCGATGACGAAGGAACTGATGACCGATACGGCCGGCTGCTGAATGAAAATCAGAGCAAGCAGCGCGATGGCCGCGATCACCGGGTACAGCACCATAACCGTAATCGGCTGAATCACTCTGTTTAACAGCACAGCCAGCAATAACACGGACACAAGCGCCCCGATGCTGTAATAGCTCAACAATTTGACGGCCTGCACTTCGGGCATACCCAAAACGGATTGACCGAACTTAGGAAGCCATACTTGAACGAGCATAAACAGCGCCGTTGATGAAAAGCCTAACAAAATAATGGCAAGGCCTTCGCGCCATATCGACGGCTGTGATCTGAACGTGTCATCAGACGGGGAAGCTTCCGTCCGGCCGCCGTCATCTTTTTGTTTATGATTCGGGAACGGAACTTTCAACAGGAAAAAGCCGTTCAGGAAGAAAATGATGCCGGGCACGAAAAACGTCCACCCGTAAAACAAATGCCTGTCCGCAATAAATGCGATAAAAAACGGAAGCACCGTCGCGCCGATGGATACAAACGCTTTGATTAACACGGTTGCAGAGCTTGCGTTTTTCGGAAATCCTTCAATAAGCGCCGGATATGTGCCGGAATCCAAAAATGAATTGGCGATCCCTGCGAAAATAGCAAAGATAAACGCTTCCGTATAGTTTGTCGAAAGCGGAATTCCGATTAAGAAAATCAGATACAGAAATGCGCCCGCCACGATAAACGGCCGTCTCCCGAATGTATCCGAGAGCTTTCCGGCAAACAGAAGCGAGATCAGCTTCCCGATGCCGATGGCGGAGACCAAATAGCTGACTCCGGCTGCTGATGTATGAAGCTGTTTTGATAATGCTTCCATATTCGATGCGATAATAATATTGATCATGCCCAGCAGGAAATAGTTGATATAAAGACCCGCTGCCATTTTGGTGTATATGTTTTTCATGATGACATCCCCTAATGCGGTTATTAAAGTTAAATTATTTTTTAAATTGATAAACGCACAGAACCATTCCCCTTTATTGAACCACTGCCTTTCTTTAAAAAATGGTTTGATAAAACGGCTGCAGGTATACTTGATTAACGCTGATAAGACAGCAAGTATATCGTTCTACTAAATAAAAAAACAAATTAGCGGACCGCTCATTTAGTATATCGTTCTACCAAGTTCACAGTTACTATACGCCTTCTTTTTAATTGTGTCAAACCGATGAACTTTTATTTTTTACTTTTTTAAATCAAAAAAGCCCCGCTGTTTTTCGGCGGGGCTGACACGGGTTTATTTTCTGAGAGAGGCGAGCTCCTCAGCAATGGCCTGCATTTCACTCGGACTGAATGATGCTTTTTTCATGACCATTTGATGAAGGTATGTAAGATCTTCTATTTTTTCATCACTGAAATCTTCCGCTCTGATGACGCCGACATTGAGCATGTTGAGCTTCTGCGAAATGTCTTCAATCATTTTGTTTAACGTTTCTGTTTGTTGGCTCGGCAAATTCATGCATCCTTTCATGACCGTTTTCGTACCCTTTATTCTAACAGAATTCATTTAGAATAAAAGCTTATTTCCACAGCCGCAGAAAAATTGCTAAGATGATGATAAGGTTTTTGATCCTCAAAATGCGGGGAAAGAATAGGGAGGTTATCGATATGATACATGTGCTGTTTGTCTGTCTGGGAAATATTTGCCGTTCGCCTATGGCAGAGGCGGTATTTTCTGATATGGTGAAGAAAAACGGGCTGAACGGGCAGATTAACATTGATTCAGCGGGAATCGGCGCCTGGCATGCGGGAAATCCGCCGCATGAGGGAACGGAGCAGATCCTTAAAGAGAAAGGGATCAGCACAAGCGGTATCACGGCGAGACAGGTCCGTGAGTCTGATCTGACCGATTTTGATTACGTCATTGCGATGGATGCTGAAAATATAGGGCATCTGCGCAGCATGGCCGGTTATAAAAAAGCGGCGCCGCGTATCGCAAGGCTGCTTGATTATGTACCGGAGTCGGATCTTGCGGACGTGCCTGATCCGTATTATACCGGAAATTTCAGCGAAGTGTACGCTCTGATCGAGTCCGGGTGCCGTCATTTGCTGGAGACAATAAAGAAAGACCATCATTTATAAGGGGGATTGACCGATGAAGCAGACACGCATCATGGCAAAAGCGATTCTGATCGGCGCTGCCGCCGGCGGAGCACTTTCTTTATTACATAAGCCGACAAGAGAGGCATGTTTCCGGAACATGGACGCGTGCAGGCGGCGTGCGGCATTTTACCGGAATAATCCCGAAGCCTTGAAACAGGAGGCTTCTGCAAAACTGGATCAAGTGAAAAGCATCGCCAATACCGTATCGGACGATCTGAGTTTTTTAAACGGACAGATCACCAAGCTGAAGCAGACGACGCCGCAGGTCATTGACCTGTTAAAAGAGACGAAGGAGCATTTTTCGAAAAACGATCATTGAGGTGGGATGTCATGAGTTTTATAAAGGAGCTGTTTGCAAGATTTTCTCTGCATGAAGGACAAAGTAAATCGGCGGAGCTGGCGTATTTTTTTCTTCTGTCATTGTTTCCGTTAATGATTTTCATGCTGACGCTCACCGCCTATCTTCCCATATCGGCAGAAGACGTGCTCGGCGCAGTCGATCAATACGCGCCCGACAGCGCCATGTCCATGGTAAAATCCATTACGGAGCAAACGCTGAACAAGCGCAGCGGCGGACTTTTGTCATTCGGGATTATCGCCGTCATCTGGTCGGCTTCTAACGGTATGAACGCGATTGTCAGAGCATTTAACCATGCCTACGAAGTCGAGGAAAACCGCTCATTTATCATCATTCGCCTGACCTCAATTTTTTTAACCATCGCGATGGTGGTTACGATTTTAATCGCACTGCTTCTGCCGGTATTCGGCAGAGAAATCGGACTGCTGGCCGCAGATTTTATCGGCGCCCCCGGCTTGTTTTTGCAGGTGTGGTCGGTTGTCCGCTGGGGTATCAGTCCGCTTATCCTTTTAATCGTCTTTACCGCGCTTTACATTTTCGCGCCGAATAAAAGGCTTTCCCTCCGTTTTGTGCTGCCGGGAGCCGTATTTGCGGCAGCCGGCTGGATTATCGTCAGTATGCTGTTCTCATTTTACGTCGGCACCTTTGCCAACTACAGCGCCACATACGGGAGCATCGGGGGAATTATCGTCCTTATGATCTGGTTTTACCTTACGGGAACCCTGCTGATTTTAGGAGGAGAAATCAACGCGCTTTTACATAAACGTAAAAAGCTTCCTGATGAAAATCCGTATCGCGGGAGCAAGCTATAGAGGAACGGATGACGTTCAAGCTGAAAAACGGAGGGGAATCGGCTATGACCAAGCATACGAAAAAAGGCGGAAGCCATAATAAACAAAACTCAAAAAACGGCCCGAAGAATAAAACAAGCGGAAGCGCCAACGGGCAGAACGGATACCACTAGAAAGAAGCCGCCTGGCCTAAATCAGGCGGCTTTTTATGAGGCGGGAAAAGAATGGGATTCGGATGCGGCGCTGTGCTTTGTTTTCCCGAAGACGAGCGCAAGCCAAATACAGACCAGAATCACCGTAATAAAGTAAAACAAATTGGCGCTTTCAAACCGCTGCATATACCAGCCGCCCGCCACCGGCCCGATCATGCTGCCGAGGCTGAACGAAATCCCGCAGAGCAGATTGCCCGCCGGAAGAAGATGGGACGGCAGCAGGTCGCTCATATAGCTGATGCCGAGGGAAAACATACTGCCGACCGCCATCCCTGCCATGAAAAAGCAGCCGCCGATGACAGAAGGCGACGGAAACAATCCGGCCGTCAAAAAGCAAAGGGCACCCGTTAATAAGATGACGAGCAGGACACGTTTTCTCCCGAATCGATCGCTTAATAAACCGAGAGGGAACTGGAATACAATACCTCCGATGGCGAAAGCGGGCAATATCAGCGCGACGGCATCAACGGATATGCCTAAGCGCAGGGCGTACACGGGAAAACTCCCGTTCAGCGCCGTTTCTAAAAAACCGTAGCCGAAAGCCGGGAGAAAAGCGACCCAGCCGAAAAGAAGGGCGCGGTAAAACCGTTTTGCGCTGTTGTCCCCGGATGTTTCATCCGGACCTTGCGCCGGGTACTCGTTACGTAAGGCAAACACAAACAGCCAGGCGGCAAGACTGATACAGCCGGATACGATAAACGGAAGGGACGGACTTGTTTTCACAAGAGGGACCATGAACGGGCCGACAGCGAATCCAAGCCCGAAGGACAGTCCGTACAGCGAAATGTTTCTTCCTCTGTTTTGGGGCGTTGACTTGGAAGTCACCCACGTTTGGGTGGAAAAATGCAGCATATGATCCCCGATTCCGATCAGCAGCCGAAGAAAAAACCATAACCATATGGATTGAAGCCAAATAAAACTGAATAAGCTGATGATGACAAGAAATCCGCCCGCGACCATCAGAGGTTTGAATCCGAGCTTTCTCAGCGGCGCTTCCATAAATGGCGACGCGAGAAGCACGCCGATATACAAGCCTGTTGCGTGAAGGCCGTTTATGGCGGCTGATTCTCCGTTCGTTTCAAAAATGACGGAAATCACCGGCAAAAGCATGCCTTGGGAAAAACCGGAGATGGAAACAAGCAGAACCAAAATAAAGAAGTGCAGTCGTGACATCGCGTATTTTCTCCTTCTTCAGTATCTTTCTTGATCGTACACGGATTTTCCGCGTCCGGCAACCTGAAAATGCCAATTCGGGCTGACTCGGAAGTGTAATTGAGGGAGTTTTTGAGAAGGATAAAAAAAGACTCATTCGAAAAAGGAGCCAGGCAGATATGAATCGGATTTTTTTCTTTACGGCTGCGGCGGGAGTGCCGCTTTCAGTCATCGGCGGCCTGATGCACTGGCCGTCAGCGGTTTTGTTTATTATTTATTGCTTGACGATTATTGCGCTTGCAAGTTATATGGGGAGAGCGACTGAATCTCTTGCCATTATCGCGGGACCGCGGATCGGCGGTCTGCTGAATGCCACTTTCGGCAATGCGGTAGAGCTGATTATATCGCTATTTGCCTTAAAGGAAGGGCTGACGGGCATCGTGCTTGCTTCACTGACCGGTTCGGTGCTCGGCAACCTTCTGCTTGTCGCGGGATTGTCGTTTTTTATCGGCGGTTTGAAATACAAGCGGCAGGAATTCAATATTCATGATGCCCGCCATAATTCAGGCCTGCTGATATTTGCCATTATCGTAGCTTTTGTCATTCCCGAAGTGTTTTCCATGGATATGGGGGAAAAAAGCAAACTTGATTTGAGTGTCGGCATCAGCATCATCATGATCCTTTTATACGTGGCGGCTCTTTACTTCAAGCTCGTCACCCACCGCGGCGTTTATCAGCCGAACCAGCCGGAGGCCAAGGAAGAAGAGGAGCAGCCTGAGTGGTCGGGGAAAAGGGCGACAGCCGTCTTATTTATCGCAACCATTATTGTCGCCTACATATCTGAAAACCTTGTTCATACGTTTCATGCGGTGGCTGAACAGTTCGGCTGGAGCGAATTGTTTATCGGGGTGATTATCGTCGCAATCGTCGGAAATGCCGCAGAGCATGCGTCGGCGATTATTATGGCGTACAAAGACAAGATGGATGTCGCCGTTGAAATCGCGGTCGGCTCGACTTTGCAGATCGCCATGTTTGTAGCCCCGGTTCTTGTGATCTGTTCCATCTTTTTCCCGGTGAATATGCCGCTGGTATTCACATTGCCTGAGCTTGTCGCGATGATATCATCCGTCCTTTTGATGACGATGATTTCAAATGACGGTGATTCGAACTGGTTTGAGGGGGCTACTCTCCTTGCCGCTTATGTCATCATGGCGATCGGATTTTTCCTGCTTTAACCTGTAAAAAATGCGGATAACAACGATTACGGAGGAAAAGACTAAAGGAAAATGCTATAGAAAGAGTGATATGATGAAAAAGCTGTTTCATGCCACATTGATTCTGCTGTTATCCTTTAGTTTTTTTGCAGCTCCGTCTGCCGGTGCAAAGAAACCGTTTAAGGTTCCCAACTCTGTCGTCAGCATTTCCAAGGAAAATACGTATCCGAATGCTTCACAGGACCAGCCGATGCTTCAGCCGAGCAAACTGGCAAAGGAATTGTTAGATACATCAGAGATCAACATCGAAAATCCGCATCTGATAAAGATGCTGAATGAATCCTCGGTTTCCGGTTCACCGCTTGCCATCGGATACCGGGCGACAATATTTCTCGGGAAATGGGCGCTCGGTTATCAATCGAACGAAACGGTCGCCAACTGGGAATATAAAAAAATCAACACGAACAGAGCGGATAACCGGGGCGGGCAGCAAGCCGCGGAAATCTCATACGCCCAAGAACAGCAATACAAAATCAAAGGCGGGCTCACAGCGAAAGTGCCGAACGCAGAAGACGTGAAAAGCATGATGATGCAAAAAGCGATGAAGAAAACAAAACTGCCGCTCGCGTTTGAAACGGTCATCGGCGCCGGCACAAAACGCGATCAGATTTATAAAATTTCTCCGCAGCGGCTCGGCTACCTGCACGCCTATGCCCCGGCCGTTAATGAGAAAGGAAAAGTAACATACGGCGAAGTGTATTTGGTGCTGAAAGGCAGCAAGCGGAAACTTGTCGTCAAAAATGTGACCTCGCAAGGAATCGGCGCTTGGATTCCGGTGCAGGATCATGTCACATTCGGTTTTCAAATGACAGCGCAGCCGAGATAAATAAAAAAAGCTGATTCCGGTTTGGGAATCAGCTTTTTTGTGTATGATTCATTTCCTCAAGCAATTGCACATTGTTGTTGTACAGTTCCCGGGCAAGAACGCGTCTCACCGCAAGGCTCGCCGAGAAGTATTCTGTGTCTTGAACCATGCCTTTGACGGTAAATTCAATGCCTCTCGTCAATTTGTTCAGGCTCATGATTCCATGCACTTGAAACGGTTCCGCAGCATTGAGAAATTCATCCCGCTTCAGTGAATCGCGAAGTTCATCATTGAGCATGTCACAGGCTTTTTCTAAGACGGCGTATACCCGCTCAGGATCTTCCTTGTAACTGATCACGACAGACTCGGTAATCCTCATAAAATCAATGTTATAGTTTTGAAGCTGTCTCACCTCACCATTTGAAATGGTAAGCAGCTTGCCGGAGAACTCACGGATCTGCATGGAACGGAGCCCGATTTCTTCGACTGTGCCGTTGAAGAGATTATTAATCGTCACGTAATCGCCTTTATGCAGCTGGCGTTCGTATATTAAAAAGACACCGGCCAAAATGTCCTTGATTAAAGACTGGGCGCCGAAACCGATGACGATACCGGCAACGCCCGCTCCGGCTAAAATTCTGCCGAAATCATGAACGAATAAAGAAATGACGTAAAAGATAAATCCGATCGTCGCCGTATACTGGGTGATGGATCGGACGAGGCTCTCAATCGTTTTCCCTTTCCGTTCCTCCAAGAAATCTGTGCGTTTAAATAACACCTGTACAAAGCGGTTGATCAGAAAGACACCGGCGTAAAGCACGAGAGCGACGATGATGATCTCAACCACTTTGCTTTTCAAAATATCCGTAATTGTCGTTTCCATCTTCTGTTATCCTCTGGCTTTTCGTAATGAAAAATCTGTCTCCTGATAATAACTGTTTTTGACAAGGACGTTCGGTCCGAGGCATCGGACGTTTGTACAGCGGCAGTTCAGCTCTTTGCTCAGCTTCGTCTGTCTCCACTTGTCATACGCTTCAGGAAGGCTGTCAGTTTTAATATTGCCGAGCGGCGGTGTATCACCGAAATCCGTGACAATGATATTTCCGTCAAAGATGTTGACATTCAGGCGGGAGCGGCCGTCAGGATCGTTTCGCACCGTAACGTTTTTCGCTTCCCGCAGGCGGCGGAGGAGCTTCTGATCTTCTTCATCAGGGCTGCATGCGTAAAACGGGAGCGTGCCGAACAGCATCCATGTTTCTTCATCGCGAATATCGAGCAGATGATGAATGGCCTGTCTCATGTCCTTCAGGCTGAGTGATTCAAGCGCGCTGGCGAAATCACTCGGATACATCGGATGGACTTCGTGGCGCTGACATTTCATTTCTTCCGTAATCTGCCGGTGAATATGTTCAATATGCGGAAGCGTGCGTTTATTCAGCATCGTTTCCGCTGAAACCATCACGCCCGCTTCGACCAGCGTGCGGCTGTTTTCAATCATTTTGTCAAAATAGCGCGCCCGCTGTTCAAATGTCGGTTTCTTCTCCATCATCGCAAATCCGATATCGGCAAAGTCCTCGACCGTTCCCCAGTTGTGGGAAATGTGAAGAACGTCTAAATAAGGAATAATCCGTTCGTAGCGGCCGATATCAAGCGTCAGGTTTGAATTGATCTGTGTGCGCACGCCGCGTTCATGCGCATATTTCAAAAGCGGGACGACATATTCCTTTACCGATTTCAGCGAAAGCATCGGTTCGCCGCCCGTAATGCTGATCGAGCGTAACAGCGGAATTTCTTCAAGCCGCTTTAATAAAAGGTCAATCGGCAGCGCATTCGGATCTTTCGGCTGAAGCGTGTACCCGACGGCGCAGTGCTCGCATCTCATATTGCACAAGGTCGTCGTTGTGAATTCAACGTTCGTCAGTTTCATATCTCCATACTGGTCGACATCCATGTACGCTTCCCAAGGATCGTACTCCGGTGTGATCGGACGCAGTGCTGTGTTTTGTGTCATGACTATCTAACTCCTTTATAAATGGGCATACTAACGTCTGCCAAGTGTTAATTTTAGACCTGATCTGCCAAGATCGCAAGTAGCGGAACCATTGAAAAACGGCAAAAAATACGCTACCATTATAAAAAATGAATGGAGTGGAAGTATGGGGAATGCAGTAAACAGCAAAGATCAGCAGCTCGATTACTTAAAGAACAGACTCGATATGTTTATGAATGTCATTGATTCATTAGACCCTGAATCAACGGACGTTGAAGATATAGACCGGCTCATCGGCATGCTTGATGATCTGGAAGCAAAATACGAACGCTTCAAAAAGGATTGGGAATAAACCCCGGCAGCCCGCCGGGGTTTTTCTCTTTCCATAATGCGGCTGTATAAAAGGGGTGAGCCTACTGCAAAATAAGGAAAAATGCAGAAGGAGTGCTGGGCATGAAATGGTTTTGTTCAATTTGCTGCATGGCTGTTTTACTTGCGGGAGGCATAAACAGTGCAGAGGCCGTGCCGAATGAACGGATAAACTGGGGATTTAAACGCAGCGTCAATCATCAGCCGCCGGATGCCGGCAGACAGCTGGACAATCTTGTCAAAAAATACGATGCCTTTTATTTAGGCAATACGAAAGAAAAGACCATTTACTTAACGTTTGATAACGGATACGAAAATGGGTATACCCCGAAAGTGCTTGATGTTTTAAAGAAACATCATGTCACAGGCACTTTTTTTGTCACAGGCCATTTTGTGAAAGAGCAGCCTGATTTGATTAAACGGATGTCAAAGGAAGGCCATATTATCGGCAATCATTCTTTTCATCATCCTGATCTGACGACAAAAACGGGCGATCAGATTCAAGATGAACTCGATTCCGTCACGGAAGCTGTTTACAACATTACCGGAAAGCGGGACAATCTGTATCTCCGTCCGCCGCGCGGCGTGTTCAGCGAATATGTCCTGAAAGAAACGAAGCGCCTCGGCTACCAAACCGTTTTCTGGTCCGTCGCATTTGTCGATTGGAAGGTTAACGAGCAGAAAGGGAAAAAATACGCCTATGATCACATGATAAAACAGGCGCATCCCGGCGCGATCTATCTTCTCCATACTGTTTCCAAGGACAATTCAGAAGCTTTGGACGATGCGATTACCGATTTGAAAAAAGAAGGATACACGTTTAAAAGCATCGATGATCTGATGTTTGAGAAAGAAATGAAGCTGCCGCGTCTGTAAAAAACACCTCTCCGTTATAAGGAGAGGTGTTTTGTTATTTCAGACATTTAATCAAAGCGGCCCAATCCAGATCCCCGAAGCCTTGTTCGATCCCGCTTTCAAAATGGCTCTTGGCCAGCTCGGCAAGAGGAAGTTTTGAGGAAACCTGTTCCGCGGCGGTGAGCGCCAGATTGGTATCCTTCAGCCCTAAAGACATTTTGAAGCCGGCCGGCTCAAATGCCTGCTCAGCCATAATGGTACCGTAATTTTGATAGACAGGAGAGCCAAAGAGCGCGCTGGCGATTTCTAAAAATTGTTTCCGTTCTAAACCGTACTTCTCCATCATTAAGAATGATTCTGATAGCGCCTCCAGCATAGAAACGAGCAAGAAATTGATGCTGATTTTCGCGGCATTGGCGGTCTTTGTTTCTTCACCGACGTCAAATATCTGCTGGCTCAGGCTTTTTAGCAAAGGCTCGGCCTTTTTCTTCGCTTCTGCCGGTCCGGCTGTGATGATGCGAAGCTCGGCCTTCTCAGCGGCATCGGGCCGGCCGAGGACGGGAGCGGCAATAAAGGATTGGCCTCTGCCCGAATGTGCAGCGGAAAGCTGTTCTGACAGCGCCGTACTGATGGTGCTCATTGAAATATGAATGCCGTTTTCAGATAACCCGGCAATAATGCCGCAAGCTCCGAACGTCACGCCTGTTACGGCTTCATCGTCTGACAGCATTGAAAGCACAATGTCCGCATGTTCAGCTGCCTGGCGGGGCGTTTCGGCATATTCAGCCCCTTTTTCCAGCAGATCAGCCGCTTTTTCCTTCGTCCGGTTATATACAGTCAGGCTGTATCCGGCTTTCATGATATTTTCGGCGATGGGGCGGCCCATATTGCCGAGTCCCGCGATGGCGATCTTCATTTGACAGTCCCTCCAATGTAATGTTTTCCGCTATTATACATGCAAAATGTTTATTGTGCTGTGTACAGGCTTGCCACTTTCAGTTCTGGGTCTGATGACCAGCCGGAATCTGATGCGGCTTTCCCCTTATGAAATCCGGTAAACCGCGTCTTGATGATTGTTTTTGAACGGGGCTTTACAGTGAACGTTTTTGATTTGAATGTGACGCCTTTTATGTCCTCAGATAAGTCCGGCGTGACAGAAATGGCTTGTTCCCCTTTTCCGTAGTGATTGACATAAAGCGTACAGCTCATGCTCGCTCTTTTTCCCTCAATGAAATGGCTGCATTCGCTGCGGTGCTTCAAATATTCGACAGCCTCTTTTTTGGGCGCGAATTGTTTTAAGGAAAAAGCGGCATATTCGGTGGCGGGACTGATACCGGAAGCGACCCCCATACTGAGAAACATCAAAAACAGCCCCGCCGCGGGAAGCGTCCGTCTGAACGCGGCGGCACACCAGATTAACGCCGCAAAGTAAAGGACGACCCCGGGAATGACGGAGATATGGGCTCCGTCTTCAGACCAGGGAGAAAAGCCGAGCGATTCAAAGATGTAATCAGACATCGTACAGCCGTTATACAGCGGGGCAATGGACATGACACAAAAAAGCAGGAGGACAGAAGAAATGGTTTTGTGAGAAAGCATGATAACGGCGCACACCTCTTTACGTTTTTTTCCAACATATCATGTTTTCTCAAAAAAAAGAACAGCCGGCAGCCGTTCTTACTTGAAAATATTAAACCAGCCTTTGCGGGCGAACCAAAACAGCATGGCGGCCACAAGAACGGCCATGACGCCCAAAACGATAAAATATCCGTATTTCCAGTGAAGCTCGGGCATGTTATCAAAATTCATACCGTACACCCCCGCGATGAACGTCAGCGGTATAAAGATGGTCGAGACGATGGTTAATGTCATCATAATGGCGTTCATCCGGTTTGAATTCAGCGTTACGTAACTGTCCCGCAGATCTGACGTCATATCACGGTTTGACTCGATCAGCTCAGCCAGTTTTAACAGGTGGTCATAAATATCGCTGAAATACGCCTTCGTTTCACGGCTTTCTTTTACATGGTCAAGGCTCAAAATCCGGTACATTAAATCGCGCATCGGAATGATCGTCCGTCTCAGGTTCAAAAGATCAGTCCGCAATTCAAACACTTCATTCATTAAAGTGCCGTAAGATTTATGTGTTCTGCTGTCTTCAATCTCATTCAGCCGGTCTTCAATTTTGTACAGCACAGGGAAATATTCATCGACAAGCTGATCCATAATCATATAAGTGATATGTCCGGGCCCTTTTTTGGCTAATCCCGGAGAAGCGAAAAACCGTTCTCTCACCCTTGAGACACCGGGCGATTCGTGCAAATGGAAGCTGACGATGAAACGGTCGGACTGAAAGATGTCCACCTCTTCCATTTCCAGTGTGTCCGGGTTTAAAGCGTGGAGCACATAAAAACGGTAGCCGTCATAGTGATCGATTTTCGGCCGCTGCATGTGCTGAAAGCAATCCTCGATCGCAAGCGGATGAAAATGAAAATAATCCCGCAGCAGCTCGGTTTCATCATTCTCGGCGCCGAAAAAATCAACCCAGTACCATGCGATGTCCGGTTGTTCTGTACGTGATAGGGGGATATTATCTAATATCTCATTATGTGTTGTGATTGCGGTTATATGTATCATAAACAACCCTCCGCCTGCCATTATATCATGCGGCGTTATGAAGAAAAGTATACGAATTGCCGCCGGGCCGCTTCATGATATACTTGGACAAAAAGGGGTGGAGCATATGTGGGAGGAAACGGTTTCGGTCACGCCGCCGTATCATTTTGATAAAGTGCTTGAAAGGCTGTCACTCGATCCGCTGAATGCGGTCGATCTTAAAGCAAGATCAATCAAAGTGCCGCTCAGAACACGGGACGGCAAACTGTCCGTCATCACGGTTCAAGCGGAAGGCACCGCCGCAGACCCGGTTTTTCTCGTCAGCGGAGAAAGTGACCGCGAGGAGATGATTGAACGGATCAAACACATTTTTCAGTGGGAGCAGCCGCTTCAGCCGGTGCTTGATCATTTCTCAAAAACAAATCTGTCGGCGCTTTTTGAGGAGCATGCGGGAACCCCGCTCGTCTTAGAATATGACGTCTACAACTGTCTTATGAAATGCATCATCCACCAGCAGCTCAACCTGTCCTTCGCTTTTACGTTAACGGAACGGTTCGTCCATGCCTTCGGCGAACAAAAAGACGGCGTCTGGTGCTATCCCGAGCCGAAAACGATTGCGGCGCTTGATTATCAGGACTTGCGGGAGCTCCAGTTCAGTATGAGAAAAGCGGAATATGCGATTGACATTTCACGGATGATTGCAGACGGGGCGCTCAATCTGGCGGAACTTTCCCATCTATCGGATGAAGACATTATGAAAAAGCTGATCACCATCAGAGGCATAGGGCCGTGGACCGTCCAAAACGTCCTCATGTTCGGCCTCGGCCGCCCGAATCTGTTTCCTTTGGCGGACATCGGCCTGCAAAACGCTGTCAAACGCCGCTTCGCCCTTGAGGATAAACCGTCAAAAGACATGATGCTCCAGGTAAGCAGCGAATGGGCGCCGTATTTAAGCTATGCGTCCTTATACTTGTGGAGAAGTATTGAATGAAAACCGCTTTGATCATTTTTTGGAAACTTCCAATGAAAAACATGAAGGAACCGCCGGCTGCATGTTATACTGAAAAGATGCGGTATTTCAAATCAGCCGTTTTCCCATGAGGAAGGCTTTATATAGAAACGGAGAGAAAAAAACGTGAATCAACATCAAAAAAAGGCGCCTGCCGAATTGAAAATCGGACAGACATTTCCGCTGACCATTAAACGTCTAGGCATTAATGGAGAGGGCGTCGGTTATTTTAAGAAAAAGGTTGTCTTCGTTCCCGGCGCTCTGCCCGGCGAAGAAGTCGTTGCCGAAGCGACAAATGTGCAGCCGAAATTTTCAGAAGCACGCATCAAAAAAATCCGCAAGCCGTCTGAACACCGCGTCACACCGCCATGTCCGGTCTATGACCAATGCGGCGGCTGTCAGCTTCAGCATCTGGCATACACCCAGCAGCTTCGCGAAAAACGCGATATCGTCATTCAATCTTTGGAACGTCATACGAGATTCAATGCCGAAGAAATGAACATTAAAGAAACGATCGGAATGGACAACCCGTGGAATTACCGGAACAAAAGCCAGTTCCAAGTCGGACGCTCGCAAAGCGGCAGCATCATTGCCGGCTTATACGGACTTGACTCCCATAAAATTGTTCCGATCAAGGAATGCATTGTCCAGCATCCGGCGACAAACAAAACAACGGGTATCGTCCGCCGCATTTTGGAAAAACACAACGTATCTGTTTATAACGAACGGACCAAAAAAGGCGATGTCCGCACGATCGTGACGAGAGTCGGTTTTGAAACAGGCGAAGTGCAGGTCGTGCTTGTCACTGCGAAGGAGACACTGCCGAATAAAGACGAAATCGTCAAAGCCATTCAAAATCGTCTGCCGGAAGTGAAATCGATTATTCAAAACATCAACGGCGCGCGCACATCCGTCATTTTCGGTGACAAAACAAAAGCGCTGGCCGGAAGCCATGCCATTCAAGAAGTGCTTGGCGACGTGTCATTTGAACTGAGCGCCCGTGCCTTCTTTCAGCTTAACCCTGAGCAGACGGTCAAGCTGTATGACGAAGTGAAACAAGCGGCGCAGCTGACCGGAACAGAGAAAGTCGTTGACGCGTATTGCGGCGTCGGTACGATCGGCATGTGGGTCTCAAGCGGTGCAAAAGAGATCCGCGGCATGGACGTCATTAAAGAATCAATTGATGATGCGAAGAAGAACGCTAAAAAACACGGCATCAAAAACGCGGCATATGTCACAGGAACAGCCGAACACTGGCTCCCGAAATGGGCGAAAGAAGGCTTCCGCCCTGACGTGGTCATCGTCGACCCGCCGAGAACCGGCTGTGACAGAACATTTTTAGACACCATCAAAAAAGTAAAACCGAAACGCTTCGTCTACGTATCCTGCAATCCTTCCACACTGGCCAAAGACTTGCAGGCGCTGTCGAAAGACTATCGCGTCGAATATATTCAGCCTGTGGATATGTTTCCGCAGACGGCTCATGTGGAAGCTGTGGCGAAGCTTGTGTTGAAATCGTCTCACTAAAATTAAACAATTTCTCATCAGATCTGGATTTCGGCAGAATGAACATTGCCGATTTCCGGATCTTTTTCATGTGCGGATTATTATTTTAACTGACGAAAAGAGTTGAAAAAACGTGAGATAAGCGAATGAAAACAGCTAATTTCGAGTATAAAAGTATGGGAATAGGGTTCGGCAGGAAAAGTACATAGTAAGAGGGAAGAGATTTTACTACTCCGAACGTGCCGGCATAACTCTATCCAGTTCTCAAATCCGTTATATCGGCAGCCAATAATAAAAATTGATCGTTTCAAAAAAGAATTTTATAACAGTTAAAACTCTAACACTTATCGTTCGATGATAATCATTGAAGGTTGGAATTAAAACAGTTCACATACAGACTTATGAAAGTGGTGAGAAAAGAAGTTGGCACATCTGCTGCTTCATAATATAATGATTTTAGATGGACACTCAGTAAAAATATTGCAGAAAAGGAAACTGATAAATGGATAAAGTAAACAAAAAACGATCGTTATATAAAAGAAGTTGGTTTCTCACGGTTTTGGCATTTTTAGTTTCACAGTTTTATTTTAACTTTGTAGAATTAACGGGATGGGGTCCTAAGTATAGAGAAATGAATGGATTCCCAGCAAATATAGTTGAACTGGATTTCTTTCAAAAATATCTTTCATTCTATGATAATCCATGGTTTAATATTATCACTGTTTTCTTGGGGGTTTACACTGTTATACAAATCATCACAGGTATAAAAAAGGATATTCGAAAAGTAGACTGCGGAACTTAGTCAGCAGTCTATTTTATTGGTTTTGGATCAGGATTACCAAATCGAAACCTTATCCAAACATATATAGATGATTTCTGGCGACGCCTTATAAATGTAATTATTTTTTTATGCAGATATTTTGTTTATAAGTAATAACTTTAAAACTAAAACGTTATAAAGATATTGACATATGGCCAATTATTTTGCATTGGTAATAGGGAGAACTCATATGATATTCTATTTAGGCTGGAATCCTTTTTATCCAAAAAGTTCATAAGTAAGGCCGCTACGAAAGATGAAGGTCAGCGCTAATATGAATAAACCACAATATAAATAAGGTGCAGTTAATCATCCCGCTTTTTCTCTTAGAACCTATTAAAGGTTAAGGAGTTTGACTGAGTTGATCCGAAATGAACGATATGAGGATAACTATAGCGATAGTCTATTACGTTAACTCAATTAATGTGTTCTGCTTCAGTTTGCTTTTTCACTTTTTTACGTGTAAAAAGTGAAATGTTCAAAATTTACTATCGTTTGATAAGAAATGCTTTCGCATGCTATAAGTGTAAAAGGAAAGCATGGTCAGTTTTTTAATAAATGATGCAGCCGTATTCCCTAATGAAAGGATATGAATTTGTTATGATAGATAATTTCTGGCGTGAATTGCCGCGGCCATTTTTTGTACTGGCGCCAATGGAAGATGTGACGGATGTCGTTTTTCGCCATGTTGTGAGTGAAGCTGGCAGGCCTGATGTGTTTTTCACAGAGTTTACAAACTCAGAAAGCTATTGTCACCCGGATGGGAAGGATAGTGTGCGCGGCCGTTTGACTTTCACAGAGGATGAACAGCCGATGGTAGCCCACATATGGGGAGATAAGCCTGAAAACTTTCGCCAAATGAGTATTGGGATGGCGGAATTAGGGTTTAAAGGGCTGGATATCAATATGGGCTGTCCTGTGCCTAATGTGGCTGGGAACGGAAAAGGAAGCGGCCTGATCTGCCGTCCTGAAGTTGCAGCCGAATTAATACAGGCAGCAAAAGCGGGAGGACTGCCGGTAAGTGTGAAGACCAGACTTGGCTACACGGATGTAGACGAATGGCGCGGCTGGCTGACACACGTATTGAAACAGGATATTGCTAACCTTTCCATTCATCTGCGCACCAGAGCGGAAATGAGCAAAGTAGATGCGCATTGGGAGCTCATCCCGGAAATCAAGAAACTTCGTGACGAGATAGCGCCAGATACCCTTTTGACGATCAACGGGGATATTCCTGACCGGGAAACCGGGTTAAAGCTTGCCGAACAATACGGTGTTGACGGGATTATGATTGGACGAGGCATTTTTACAAATCCGTTCGCCTTTGAAAAGGAGCCGAAAGAGCATAGCAGTAAGGAATTGCTTGATCTTTTGAGACTGCATCTGGATCTTCATGATGAATATTCAAAAGAAGAAGCTAGAGCATACAAACCGCTCCCTCGCTTTTTCAAGATTTATCTCCGCGGATTCCGGGGAGCAAGTGAATTAAGAAATCAATGCATGAATACAAAGTCAACAGATGAAGTGCGTGCATTGCTCGATAACTTTGAGAGAAAGTATCTTGATGGGATGGAGCAAGAGTGACATAAACAATTCCTCATCTGGCCCGGATTATGAATTCCGGGTCTTTTTGTGTGCAGCCTTTCCACCGCCTGCACCCTGATTACAGAAAGCAGATCTATGTCCCGTTCCCCTGACGTTTTATCATGCGTAAATCAGCAGATAATGGTACATTGATATGAGAAACTGCATAAAGGGGGAGAGAAAAATGAAACGACTGTGCATTATCCCCTGCGGCAAGAAAAAAATCTGGGACATCAATCCGGATACAGGGCCGGTAAAGGCGGAGGACGCCTATCTCAGCCCGTTTCATCAAGCATGCGAGCGATACGCGAAAGCATTTTTCGATGAGTGGGTGATTTTGTCGGCAAAGCACGGATTCCTTCGTCCGGATGATATGGTTCCTGAAAATTACGATGTCACTTTTGGAACCGGTCATCCGGAGATCATGGCAGCGGAGGAGCTGCAGCGCCAATTTTGTGAAAAAGGCTTTTCTGACACCGTAGAAATTGTCATGCTTGGCGGGAAAAAATACCGAAGCGTCCTAAACGCCGTCATCGGAGAGCATCAGCATGTCAGCTGGCCACTGTCATCGTACAAAGGCATTGGCTACATGCTTCAAGCGCTGAATAAGGCTCTAGAAGAAAAGCATGAACTGTAACAGCCATTCAGACAAGCAGCGCAGAAGTATGAAGCTGTTAAAAGATTTCCGAGGAAATAAATACGTCGATCATTGTCAAAGACCGGGTGATGTCCGGTCTTTTTTGTATGCCTGAAAACGAGACAAATGGATATAGATCGAGACAAAATGAGACACCTGTATCAAACTGTCTCACAGTATAAAATAAAAACATTGATTTTACGGGCTTTAAAAGCTGGCACACTTCTTGCATTTATAAATATGAACCCTAAATAGAAGGAGGCGCACAAAAAATGGAATTGTTAAAACGGGAAGGCTTGTCATTAACTGAGGAGAAAGCGCTGTGGATGTACCAAAAGATGCTGGAAATCAGGGGCTTTGAAGACAAAGTCCATGAACTGTTCGCGCAGGGAGTGCTTCCAGGATTCGTCCATTTGTATGCCGGTGAGGAAGCGGTAGCTGCAGGGGTGTGCGCTCATTTGAATGACGGAGACAGCATCACGAGCACACACAGGGGACATGGCCATTGTATCGCCAAAGGCTGTGATCTGGATGGTATGATGGCGGAAATATTCGGGAAAGCGACCGGACTGTGTAAAGGCAAGGGCGGTTCTATGCACATTGCAGATCTGGATAAAGGCATGCTCGGCGCAAACGGAATTGTAGGCGGAGGATTTACGCTTGCCTGCGGATCAGCGCTGACAGCTAAATATAAAGGGACTAATAATGTAAGCGTTTGCTTCTTTGGAGACGGCGCAAACAACCAAGGTACGTTTCATGAGGGGCTCAATCTGGCGGCTGTATGGAATCTTCCTGTCGTGTTTATCGCGGAAAACAACGGCTACGGAGAAGCGACGCCGTTTTCGTACGCGTCGGCCTGTGATTCTATTGCCGACAGAGCGGCGGCTTACCGGATGCCCGGCGTAACTGTGGACGGAAAAGACGTGCTGGCCGTTTATGAAGCCGCAGAAGAAGCGGTCACGCGGGCGAGAAACGGCGGAGGGCCGTCATTAATTGAATGCATGACTTACAGAAATTACGGCCACTTCGAAGGAGACGCTCAGACGTATAAGCCGAAAGAGGAAAAGACGGATCACTTAGACCGTGATGCAATCAGCGCTTTTAAAGCATATCTGCTTCAGGAAAAGACGGCGGAACAAAAGCTCGCCGATATTGAAAACAATGTGAAACAAGCGGTTGAAAAAGCGGTTTCTTTCAGTGAGAAAAGTCCGTATCCGAGCGAATCTGAGCTTCTGACTGATGTGTATGTGAGCTATTAAAAAAGGGGGAATGTTGAAATGGCAAGAATCGTGAGCATGTCCGATGCAATCAATGAAGCGATGAGACTTGCGATGCAAAGAGATGAAAATGTGCTGTTAATCGGTGAAGATGTGGCCGGAGGCGCGGATGTCGACCATTTGCAGAATGATGAAGCGTGGGGCGGCGTGCTTGGTGTGACGAAGGGGCTTGTTCAGGAATTCGGGAGAAGCAGGGTGCTTGATACGCCGATTTCTGAAGCGGGCTACATGGGAGCGGCCATGGCTGCGGCCTCCACCGGACTCAGACCGATTGCCGAGCTGATGTTCAATGACTTTATCGGAACCTGCTTTGATCAGGTGCTTAATCAGGGGGCAAAATTTCGCTATATGTTCGGCGGGAAAGCCCAGGTGCCGATTACAGTGCGTACGACTTACGGAGCGGGTTTCAGAGCGGCCGCCCAGCATTCTCAAGCCATGTATGCTCTGTTTACAAGCATTCCCGGCCTGAAAACCGTCGTCCCTTCAAATCCGTATGATGCAAAAGGACTTCTTCTGGCTGCGATTGAGGACAATGATCCGGTGTTCTTTTTTGAAGACAAAACGTCCTACAGCATGACAGGCGAGGTGCCTGAAGGATATTATACGATCCCGCTCGGCAAAGCTGATATTAAACGCCAAGGCGGCGATGTGACACTTTTTGCAGTCGGCAAGCAGGTGAATACGGCGCTGGAAGCCGCGGAAGAGCTGTCGAAAAAAGGGATCGAAGCAGAGGTGCTTGACCCCCGCAGTCTGTCCCCGCTTGATGAAGAGGCTATCCTTGCGTCACTTGAAAAAACAAACAGGCTGATCATTATTGATGAAGCCAATCCGCGCTGCAGCATTGCGACAGACATCGCGGCGCTTGCTGCGGATAAAGGCTTTGACCTGCTGGACGCACCGATAAAACGAATCACGGCCCCGCATACGCCTGTTCCGTTTTCACCGGTCTTAGAAGATATTTATCTTCCGGCGCCGGCCCGTATCGTAAATGAGACGCTTGAGCTTTTAGGAGAACCTTTGGCGTATTAAAGGAGGGATAAAGAATGGCTGTAAAAGTAGTGATGCCGAAGCTTGGAATGGCGATGAAGAAAGGTGAAGTATCCGTCTGGAATAAAAAAGTCGGCGACCCGGTTGAAAAGGGAGAAAGCATCGCCAGCATCAACTCTGAAAAAATAGAAATGGACATTGAAGCGCCTGAAAGCGGCACGCTTCTTCATATTAAAGTCAAAGAGGGAGAGGGGGTCCCGCCGGGAACGGCCATCTGTTATATCGGGGAAAACGGCGAAGAAGTGCGGGAAAAAGAGACACCGGCGCCTGAAAATGAAGGGAAACCGCAAGCTGAACCTGAAAATAAACCCGCTCCCAAAGCCGGGCAAAAGCGTAAACACCGTGTGAAAATATCTCCCGTTGCCCGAAAAATGGCCGAGAAAGCCGGGTTGAAAGTCGATACGCTGAACGGGACGGGTCCCGGAGGCCGAATTGTAAAAGCTGACGTCATTAAAGCCATGAAGACGGAAGCTGAACCGCAGTCTTCGGTTCAGACGGCACAGCCGGAGGGAAAACCGGCTTCAGCGATGAGAAAAGTGATTGCAGACCGAATGCACAAAAGCCTGCAAAACAGCGCCCAGCTGACGCTGACCATGAAAGCCGACATTACAGAGCTGTTGAAATGGCAGCGGCAGCTCGCTGACAGTGCGAAAAAGCGGAGCGGAGTTAAGCTGACAGTCACTCACTTCGTATCCCGGGCGGCGGTGCTTGCGCTGAAACAGCATCCTGAACTGAACAGCTCTTATCAAGAGGAGCGGATCATCACCTATCCATATGTCCATCTCGGGATGGCGGTTTCGCTTGAAAACGGCCTTGTCGTGCCGGTGATCCGGGATGCGGAAAAGCTTTCATTCCTTGAGCTTGCGGATCACATCAGCACATCTGCACGGCGGGCGCGGGAAGGCAATGCTTCCGGCGATGACCTTCGCGGATCGACATTTTCTATTACAAATCTCGGGGGTTACGGAATTGAGCATTTCACCCCGATTCTTAATCCGCCTGAAGCCGGTATTCTCGGAGTAGGCGCAAGCTATGAAACGCCGGCGTTCAAAGGAGATGAGCTTGTCAAAAGCACCATCCTGCCGCTGAGCCTTACTTTTGATCACAGAGTATGTGACGGCGCCCCGGCTGCGGACTTCCTGAAAACAGTCAAAACATTGCTTGAAGAGCCTGCCGGATTGATTTTATAGAGAGAGGTGAAGAAATGAAACTAGCCATTATCGGCGGCGGGCCGGCCGGATATGCAGCAGCCGTGACTGCCGCGCGGAGGGGAGCAGAAGTCGTCCTGATAGACAAAGGACCGCTCGGGGGTACGTGTCTCAATGAAGGGTGCATCCCGACAAAGTCGCTTTTGGAAAGCGCAAATGTGCTTGATAAAATCAGGCACGCAGATACATTCGGCATCGAACTCCCGCAAAACATTACACTCAATTGGGCCCGCATGCAGGGGCGCAAACGGCAAATCGTCAGCCAGCTCGTGCAGGGAATTCAATACTTAATGAAAGCAAATCAGATTAAAGTCATCCGCGGGACTGCTTCATTTCTCACAGATCAGACGCTGCTGATTGAAGAAGAAGAAGGCGCAAAAGACATTCTGGAAGCGGACCGGATATTGATTGCATCCGGATCTGAACCGGCGGAGCTGCCGTTTGCCCCTTTTGACGGCAATTGGGTGATCGACAGCAAAGATGCGCTTTCTTTGCAGCACATTCCTTCCTCTCTTCTCATTGTCGGAGGAGGTGTAATCGGTTGCGAGTTTGCATCTTTATTCAGCCGGTTTAAAACGAAAGTAACGGTGATTGAATCGGCTGACAGGCTGCTCCCGGCAGAAGACGGAGAAATCGCGGCCGCTTTTGAAGACTCTTTAAGAGAGAGCGGGGTTGATATTCAGACGAAAGCCGCCCTACAGCGGATTGACAGAGAAAGGAAAACTGCTGTGTGGACACAAGACGGCAAAGAAATTGAGGCCCGGGCTGATCACATTCTGGTTGCAATCGGCAGAAAACCGCGTTTGCAAAAGCTGAACATGGAGCAGGCAGGCATCCTGTATTCTCCGCGCGGCATTGAAGTCAATGACCATATGCAGACAAACGTGCCGCATATATATGCATGCGGCGACGCGGCCGGAGGAATGCAGCTGGCGCATGCCGCTATTCATGAAGGCATCACCGCTGCTTCGCATGCCACGGGAAAGGACAGCAAAGTCGATATGCGGGCGGTGCCCCGCTGCATTTATACATCGCCGGAAATGGCCGCTGTCGGACTGACGGAAACGCAGGCGAGAGAGAAATACGGAGACGTAAAAATCGGAGAATGCTCATTTTCCGCTAATGGAAAAGCGTTAATTAAACATCAGCACGGCGGCAAAATGAAAATCATTGCCGAACCGGAATTCGGAGAAATCGTCGGCGTGTCAATGATCGGGCCGGACGTAACGGAATTGATCGGCCAGGCGGTCATGCTGATGAACGGTGAAATGACGGCGGATATGTCAGAGCAATTGATCGCCGCGCATCCGACTCTTTCGGAAACGCTTCAGGAAGCTCTGCTGAATGTCACCGGACTTGCGGTGCATTCCGTTTAGCCGGGATACCCTTTCTCAGACTGAGAAGGGGTATTTTTTATTGAAAGCGCTTTACTTTTCCCCTACAATATATGAAAAGATGGTCTGAACAGGGGGGAGCGGATACGATGAATGTCATTCGGAATGATTTTAAAACCTGGAAGCGCTTTGTGAAAGAAGGCGTGCTTGATGAATCCCGTATTCAGAAGCGGATCGCAGCCTCATGGCACCGCTGCAAAAAAGCCGACGTCAACCCTTATCTGGAAAAGGGGCCGAAGGTAATGCCGGCAGATCATTTAGAAAGGCAGGCCGAGAAGCATGCGTTATTTTTGGCGGCCTCGTCGCCGCATGCAGAAAAAATGAAGACGGCGATGCGGGAAATGGAAATGATGGTTCTCCTGATTGATGCTGACGGCGTTGTCCATTCTGTTAACGGCCACCCGCGCACCATTCATGAAGCGAACCGCATCAATTTCTTAAAAGGCGCCTGCTGGACGGAGACGGCGGTCGGCACGAATGCGATCGGGACGGCCCTTTATACGAATGAGCCGGTCATGATACACGGCTCTGAACATTATTCGCTCGCTTCCCATCAGTGGAGCTGTTCCGCCGCTCCGATCCGTTATGAAGACGGGCGGCTGGCCGGTGTCATTGATATTTCCTGCCCTGCCGCCCGCGCTCAGCCATTTATGCTCGGAATTGCTTCCTCCATCGCTTATACGGCGGAACGGGAGCTCGCCTTAAAGATGAAGATGACAGAACTTGATATGATCGGAAAATTTGAGGAACTCACCAAGTCTCATGAGCCTATCGTGCTTTGCAATGAGATCAATCGGATTATCGCGGCAAGCCGCCCCGTCCAGCATTTAACCGGGCATATGCTGCGCGAGCTTGAGGAACAGGGCTTTCAGATGAAGCAGGCGAAACGGGAGGAGAACGGCTTCACATGCTTTTATGTAACCAAACGAGAAGAAAAGCCGTCTTTTATATTTCATGGCGCGGCAGGTGAAAGCCCGTCATCCCGACATATGCTGCAGCAGCTGGAGCTTGTCGCCCGAACGGACGCAACCGTCTGTCTGACCGGAGAAACCGGTACGGGAAAGGAGGTTGCCGCCCAGGCGATTCATAACAACAGCTCCCGCAAAAACGGCCCGTTTATCGCAGTGAACTGCGGAGCGGTCCCCGAGAAGCTGATTGAAAGCGAACTGTTCGGCTACACGGAAGGCGCCTTCACCGGCGCCAAAAGGAAAGGACAGGTCGGTGCATTGCAAAAAGCCGATAAAGGCACGCTTTTCCTCGATGAAATCGGAGAAATATCACACTCCATGCAGGTCGCTCTGTTACGCGTGCTGCAGGAACGGAAGGTCACTCCGATCGGCGGGACGAAAGAAATTCCCGTTGACATCAGAATCATCACCGCCGCCCACACTGATCTGAGACAGCTTGTTGAAAGCAAAAAGCTGAGAGAGGATTTATTTTACCGGCTTCACGTCTGTCCGATCCATCTCCCGCCATTAAGAGAACGCACCGAAGACATTCCCGGACTCTTCCTTGAATTTCAGCGAAATCGCGGCTGGCGGGGGGAGCTTCCTGATGACTTTTTAGACCTATTAAAGAACCGAAAATGGCCGGGGAATATCAGAGAATTGTTTAATGTGTTTGAACGTCTGTCCGTCATGTTCCCGGACGGAAGGCTGTCAGGGCGCCCTCTCCCATCTCTGCTTGAAGCGTCAGGCCTCACAGAAGAGTCTCAGTCTTTTAGCCAAGAAGAAGCGCCCCCTGTTTCCATCCGGGAGCACATTCAGAAAAACATCATCGTAAACGCGCTTGAATCGGCAAAGGGAAATGTCACGCTGGCCGCCAAAATGGCGGGAATTCCGCGGAGCACGTTTTACAAACGCCTCAAAAAATTCAAACTCACCGCCGGACAATTGTAAGAAACAAGCATACTTCTCTTGGCTGCCGGACACGTTATGTGTGAGGCCCAAAGGAGGTTTGAGACGTGAACACACAGCGTGCGAAAGACATTGCTGAATCCGCTGCCATGGCGTATGTGACATATGAAGGCGTCCCGATTTATATTCAGCATGTCAACGAGGACAAGGAAACGGCCAGGATTTTTCCGATCGGAAATCCTCAATTTGAGCAGGAAGTGCAGCTTTCTGATTTACAAGAGCATTTTTGAGACCACAGGTCTGCTGATCACAGCAGGCCTTTTTTGTTCCTGTGAGAACTTTCCCGCTTTTTGAGAAAAATAACTAAAAATGATTAAATGATCTAACTCCCACAAACCCGGTACAGAGAAGCCATTCTCATGATATAAATAAAATGTAAACGTTATCAGAGGAGGGCTTCACATGACAGACAAATCATTCTCAATCGTTATTGCAGGCGGCGGCAGCACATTTACCCCCGGAATTGTATTAATGCTTTTGAATCACCTGGAAGAGTTTCCGATCAGAAAGCTGAAACTTTATGACAATGATAAAGAAAGGCAGGAACGGATTGCGGGTGCGTGTGAGGTATTCATAAAAGAAAAAGCGCCGGACATTGAATTTTTGGCGACTGATGACCCGGAGACGGCTTTTACGGATGTTGATTTCGTCATGGCGCATATCCGCGTCGGGAAATATGCGATGCGCGCGCTGGATGAACAAATCCCGCTGAAGTACGGTGTCGTCGGGCAGGAAACATGCGGGCCGGGCGGAATTGCATACGGCATGCGGTCTATCGGCGGCGTTCTGGAAATCCTTGATTATATGGAAACGTACTCGCCTGACGCATGGATGCTGAATTACTCCAATCCTGCGGCGATTGTGGCCGAAGCGACACGGCGCCTCAGACCGAATTCAAAAATATTGAACATCTGTGACATGCCGGTCGGAATTGAGGATCGCATAGCGAACATTCTCGGATTATCGTCAAGAAAAGAAATGAAGGTCCGTTATTACGGCTTGAACCACTTTGGCTGGTGGACGTCCATCACGGATCAAGAGGGCAATGATTTAATGCCGAAGCTGAAAGAGCATGTCCGTGAATACGGCTACGTTCCGAAGACGGAGGCTGAACAGACCGAAGCAAGCTGGAATGACACCTTCAAAAAGGCGCGCGACGTTCAGGCGGCCGATCCGGATACGCTTCCGAACACATATCTGCAATATTACTTATTCCCGGATGATATGGTGAAAAAATCAAATCCGAATCATACGAGAGCCAACGAAGTCATGGAAGGGCGCGAAGCTTTCATTTTCAGCCAATGCGATATGATTACGCGCGAGCAGTCATCGGAAAACAGTGAAATTACAATTGATGACCATGCTTCCTATATCGTCGATCTTGCCCGGGCCATCGCTTACAATACCGGGGAGAGAATGCTGTTAATCGTTGAAAATAACGGCGCGATCGCAAACTTTGATCCATCAGCCATGGTTGAGATTCCTTGTCTCGTAGGTTCAAACGGACCGGAACCGCTCTCCGTCGGGAATATTCCTCAATTTCAAAAAGGCCTGATGGAACAGCAGGTATCTGTCGAAAAACTGACGGCTGAAGCATGGGAAGAGCGGTCATTTCAAAAGCTGTGGCAGGCGCTGATCCTGTCAAAAACAGTGCCGAATGCCCGTGTGGCAAGACTGATTCTTGAAGATCTGATGGAGGCTAATAAGGATTACTGGCCTGAGCTTGATGTAAGTCCGTCTCATATTTCCTGATGACAATCTTCCCCGTTTTCTTCATCTGTTATTCTATATAATAGAAAGAAAACGGGGGGATTTTGGGATGAGTCTTGAAGAACTGGTTAATCAGCATTACGCGAAATTAAATGACAACGATTTTTATATTTTAAAATATATATTGAACAATAAGCATACGTGCTACCATCTCGGTATCAATGACATGGCGAAAGCCTGCAATGTCTCTCGGTCTTCGATCCTGCGGCTCGCCCAAAAGCTCGGCTTCAGCGGCTACAGTGAATTCCGGGTTTTTCTGAAATGGGAGGATCAGCCTGAAGAAGGCGAGAATATGACATTTGAAAAGCTGCTGGATGATATTGAAGCCAACGTAAAATACGTAAAGTCAAAAGATATGACGGAGATGTGCCGGCTGATAGATGAAGCAAAACGGATTTTCGTTTACGGATCGGGCACGGCTCAAAGGGTGTGCGCCCGCGAGCTGCAACGGATGTTTGTATCCCGGCGGAAGTATTTGATTTTAATACAGGACATCACAGAGTTTGATATCATGTGTGATGATTTTACGGTTGATGACGTATTCATCATTATTTCTTTATCCGGGGAAACACCTGAATTAATTCCGCAGGCAAGGACCTTGTCCGCAAAGGGAGTTCCGTTCATTTCAATCACCAATCTGAAAAACAACGTACTGGCGCAGACGACGCCGTATAATCTTTATGCGACCAGCAAGCCGGTAACGTTAAGCGATAAAACGGAAATTGTCGCATTTGCCCCGTTTTTTCTGGTAGGCGAAGCGTTATTCCGTGCATATGTTGATTATAAAGAGCTTGAAAATTTTGATAAATAGCGGGAGGTCACGTGAAATGATGCAAAAAGTCCAGCGCTTTGGCAGCGCGATGTTTGTGCCTGTTTTGTTATTTGCATTTTCCGGTATTATTGTCGGTCTGAGTACGCTCTTTAAAAATAAAACGCTGATGGGGCCGCTGGCTGATCCTGACGGGCTTTGGTATCAATGCTGGTATGTCATTGAACAGGGCGGCTGGACCGTCTTTAATCAAATGCCGCTCCTGTTTGCGATCGGCATCCCTGTCGCTTTAGCAAAAAAAGCGCAGGCGCGGGCTTGTTTGGAAGCGCTTACAGTTTATCTTACATTCAATTACTTTATCAATGCGATTCTGACGGTTTGGGGCGGGGCTTTTCATGTCGATATGAATCAGGAAGCCGGCGGAACGAGCGGGCTGACGATGATCGCCGGGATCAAAACGCTTGATACGAATATTATCGGCGCCATCTTTATTTCATCTATTGTCGTTTACTTGCACAATCGCTATTTTGATAAAAAACTGCCGGATTTCCTGGGGATTTTCCAAGGATCTTCGTACATCGTCATTATTTCTTTTTTCATTATGATACCGATTTCACTTGCGGTGGCCTACGTATGGCCGATGGTTCAGTCCGGAATCGGATCGCTGCAAAGCTTTCTCGTTTCTTCCGGGGCGGTCGGCGTGTGGATTTACACGTTCTTGGAGCGGATTTTAATTCCGACGGGCCTGCATCATTTTATTTACTCACCGTTTGTTTACGGGCCGGCTGTAGCTGAAGGCGGTATCGTCACCTATTGGGCCCAGCATCTCGGAGAATACTCCCAAAGCGTCAAACCGCTGAAAGAATTGTTCCCGCAGGGGGGCTTCGCGCTTCACGGCAACTCGAAAATCTTCGGCATTCCGGGAATCGCGCTCGCCTTTTACGCCACGGCTTCAAAGGAAAAGAAAAAAATCGTCGCCGGCCTTTTGATCCCGGTCACCTTGACGTCCATTGTCGCCGGTATTACGGAGCCGATTGAATTTACATTCCTTTTTATCTCGCCGTTTTTATTTGCGGTTCATGCTTTGCTTGCCGCTTCCATGGCGACCGTCATGTATATGGCCGGCGTCGTCGGAAATATGGGCGGCGGTTTGATTGAAGCGGCGACCTTGAACTGGATCCCGCTGGCGCCAAGCCACGGTTTGACGTATGTATACCAGATCATCATCGGCTTGTGCTTTACCGCCATTTACTTTTTCGTCTTCCGCTTCCTCATTCTCAAATTCAACATCGCCACCCCGGGCAGAGAGAAAGAGGAAGGAAAGGAAACAAAGCTTTATTCGAAAAAGGAGTACAGAGAACGGAAGCAGGCTTCAAAAGAAACAGCGGCGGCAGACGAAACACAGCGGGATACAGCCGCTTTGTATATTGAAGCGCTGGGCGGAAAGGACAATATTACAGAGGTCACCAATTGCGCCACCCGTCTCCGTGTCACTGTCGCTGATGAATCAAAGGTCAAAAGTGATGCCGATTTCAGAGAGCTGGGAGCCCACGGCGTCGTCAGAAAAGGCAAGGCGCTTCAGGTCATTGTCGGATTAGGCGTTCCGCAAATGCGGGAGCGTGTCGAGAAAATATTGAACGGTTAAAATACTGCAGCAGCAGACTATGTGCAGAATGGGAAGAGCGCTTGTTAATCCGGCGCTCTTTTTATGTTTTGAAAAAATGTATGAATGAATTTGTCATACCTTTGCCACCTGTACATGCAGGAGTGAAAGAGGGAGATGCAAAAACGGAATGACTTCTGCGATGTTTCAAATAGCAATTGAAAAATAGGAGGCAAGATCATGACAAACTATACGACGTTTTTAGGACTTTACAAACCCGATAAAACGGAGGGGATTGAAGTTGAAAGCATTGCTCAAAACTTTGAAGCGATTGACAGCAAAATCGGTGCTGCCCTTAGCGATGGCACGTCAACTTATGAAAATTTAAATGAAAGACTTAAAATGTATGAAAACAGATTTGAACATGTGACAGAGCGAAACGTAATGGATTTTGGGGCTAAAGGTGACGGAGTAACAGATGACACGCAGGCATTTCATGATGCTATGGCCGACGGAGGTTATGTCGTAACGGTTCCCGCGGGTGTATTCAGAACATCCGGATTGTTTGTTCCGTCAAATACAATGCTTGTCGGAGCAGGCAAGAAAAGAACGGTCATTAAATTATTAGACGAAACACCGGTCGGCCATTCTGTTCTGACCAACAGCGATTATACGAACGGTAATGAAAATATTTACGTCGGCCATCTTACGCTGGACTGGAACAAGGATACGCGTCCTGCCGGCTGGAAGATTCCGAAGGGCCCTACTTCAAGCTGTTTGCTTTTTGCGAATGTTGACTATTCTTTTGTCGAGCATGTGTTTGCGAGGAACGGCGGCTTGCACGGCTTTGATTCTACAAGCCCGAACTATAACAGACATGGAGAAATGGACGACCCCACTTATTATCAGCCCAACGGCTGTAACTTTGTAACGTTTTCTCATTGTGAAGCAACAGGGTCCGGCGATGATAACTTTACTTGTCATTTTGGGAAACACACGACTTTCAGTCATTGCCTCTCTTACCATCCAATGGGGCTGAATGACGGAACTTCTAATACGAATTGTTTTGAAATTGATGACGGCTCTCAAGACGTCATGATTGATAGTTGTATCTCAATTGGAGGAGTCCGAGGCTTTGAAATTAAAGCACACGGTTATGCACCGGCTGCGAAGAGAGTACAGCTTGTTAATTGTCGCGCATATGAAAATGCCATTGGATATAGTATTCGCCATATCGGTCACCACACAGCAAGCGAACCTCAGTCAGCGACAGCACATGATGTGCAGCTTGCGAATTGTATCTCATATAACCCTAAACCAAATGATCTATACAAAGGGGCGGGTCCAAACGCGTTGCAAATCTCCGGATATGATGGTGTGAGCGTTGTGAATTTCCATGCTATTTGTGATGACAGTTCAATTGATTATAAGGGGAATTCGGTAGTCAGCGTATTTTATAAAGGACGCTTAATCAGTCTAAAGAATATAACCATCCGCGGATTTAAAACTGCAGACAACGACTTATATATTGTCGGCGGGGATAACTCAGTAGGGAAAGTGATGGTGGATGGTGTCACATTGATTGACTCCGGAAAAAAAGGAGTTGCATTCGGCAGCGGAATGTACGAGTCTGTTGTTAGCAATGTTTGGGGACAGAGATCTCCAAAAAATAATAGCGGGACAGTTGGAATTTATTCCTCAGATCCAGACCTTAATGTATCCAATTGTGATTTTTCAGGTTATGAAACTGACTTTAACATTGGAGGAGCAGTCACTCCTTATTTCTTATTCAAACATAAAGGAAGCGGAGTCATTGGCTCCCGTGAATCTCATGCTACAGGGAACAATAATTTTGTGGCTGGTTCTGTTCGGGGAAGAGCGGCCGGAGCGGCACAATCTTCAGTGCTGTCTTCGTACAATACAATTAACCCGAATTCAGATTCTGTAGCACTTGGCTGGGGTGCCGGCAGCACTCCGTCATCAGCCAACAGAAAAATTGAGCTTCACGCAAAAGAAGGAACAATTAAGGCTTCCGGAGGGGTAACAGGTTCCTCGATATTCTCTGACTACGCTGAGTATTTTGAGAGCCTGAGCGGGGAGAAAATTCCGACGGGAACACTTGTCACACTTGAAGGTGATAAGATCAGACCGGCTGAAGAGGGTGATCTCATGCTCGGGGTTATTTCCGAGACTGCCGGAGTGATTCTCGGTGAGTCGAGTTTTCACTGGTCGGGCCGATACGTAAAGAATGAGTTTGGCGGCTATGTTTATGAAGAACAGAAAGATGCGAACGGCCATACGGTCATGGCGCCAAAAGAAAATCCGGACTTTCGCCCTGAAGAAGACTACACTTCAAGACAAGAACGAGACGAGTGGAACATTGTCGGGCTTATCGGTCAGGTATATGTCAAATGCGATGAGACTGTGAAAGCCGGAGATTTTATTCATGCCCATAACGGGATTGCAGCGAAATCCGACGCTCCAAACCAGCGCTGGCAGGTCATGAAAGTGATCAAAGAGTTTGATGCCGATAAAGGATTCGGGGTCGCTCTCGTTTTTATTCGTTAAATGAAATGACAAAGCATAAATGACCATCCTGAATAGCGGACGCCTTATTAAAGGCTCCGCTAATTCATTTTAAAATCAAGGTTCCGGTTCAGGAACTGGTAAAAAGAAAAGATAAGACAGCTTCCATATATCTGCCCTCATTCCTTCAATTTTGATCTTCAATAATTTCCGTTTTTTCTTCACAAAGTACATAATAAAAGGTGCGGGTTCAAGGGTTAATCCTTTATTCATTTAAGACAAACAAATAAAATAAATATACATACATACTGAACAAAGAATTTGGAGGCTTACACATGTCAAAGGCTTTATCATATGTAAAACCGTATTCTCTGTTGGCGGGAATCGCTCTGTTTTTCATGCTCATCGAGCTTGCGGTAGAGCTGATACAGCCCCTGCTGATCGGGAAAATCATCGACGAAGGAATTTTAAAGCAGGAGCTCGGAACGGTCTGGCTGTGGGGCGGCGTGATGATCGGACTGACCGTTGTTTCATTTGCATCGGGCATTTTAAATTCGTTCTACTCCGCCCACATCAGCCAAAGCTATGCGTATGATACGCGAAAAGGGCTATTTCAAAAAATCCAGTCCTTCTCCTATTCGACGTTTGCGCAATTCTCATCCACATCGTTTATCACCCGGCTGACAAACGATGTGACGCAGGTCCAAAATATGCTTTTTATGAGTCTCCGGTTTATGCTTCGGGCGCCGTTAATGATCGCGGGCGGCATTATTCTCTCGCTGACCGTCAATGCGAAACTCGGTTTTTTTCTGCTGATCACGGTGCCGATTTTGCTTTTGTTTTTGCTCTGGGTGCTGAAAAGAGGCGGCGCGCTGTTTCGGTCTGTGCAAAAGCGGCTTGATCAGGTCAATACGATCATGCAGGAAAACCTGACGGCGATCAAACTGATTAAAGCGCTTCTCCGTGCAAACCACGAAGTGAAACGTTTTTTGAAATCGAATACGAAGCTGATGGAAAAAACAGTATCCGCATTTCGTCTCGTGGAAGCGGCGATGCCGATCTTAATGCTGCTGATGAACAGCTGCATTTTGTTTATCTTATGGTTCGGCGCCAAAAGCATTGATCAGGGCGGGGCGCAGGTCGGAGATATCGTTTCCGTGATTAACTATGCGACGCGGATTACAGGCGCGCTGTCCGTCCTGCCATTTCTCATTATGGTATTTTCCCGGGCGAAGGCTTCCGGCGAAAGAATCGGAGAGGTGCTGGAAACTGAAGGCGGCGAGGGAACGGGACATGACCCGGCACAAGCGCTTGCCGGCGGGATTGAGTTTCGTGAAGTGTCCTTCCGCTATCCGGACATGGAAAAAGACGCGCTGCATCACGTTTCCTTTTCTGCCAGCCCGAAAGAAACGGTTGCCATTATGGGCGCGACAGGCTCAGGAAAATCAACGCTCTTTCAGCTGATTCCGCGCCTGTACACGGCTGATTCAGGCAGTATTTTCATAGACGGAAAACCGATCGGTGAATTCTCCGCTCACGGGCTGCGCAGGGAAATCGGCTATGTTCCGCAGGAAGTGCTCCTGTTTTCGGGCACAATCCGTGAAAATATCGCCTGGGGGCGGGAGGATGCTTCACTAGATGAAGTAATGGAAGCAGCCAAAGACGCGCAAATCCATGAAACGATTATGAAGCTGTCAAACGGATACGACACGGTGCTGGGACAGCGGGGCGTCAATTTGTCAGGCGGGCAGAAGCAGCGCATTTCCATCGCGCGCGCTTTTATCAGAAAGCCGTCCCTCCTGCTGTTAGACGACAGTACGAGCGCGCTGGATCTTCAGACGGAAGCAAAGCTTTTAAAAGCGATCAGATCCTATGAATGCACGACACTGATTATCACGCAAAAAATAACGACCGCGATGAAGGCTGACACCATCTTATTGCTTGAAGACGGCGAACTGCTGGCAAAAGGCACGCACCAAGAGCTGATGGCAGAGTCTCATCTGTACCGGCAGATTTATGAATCCCAATTCGGAAGGGAGGGAGCTGACAGTGGAGAAAGACATTCGTAAACCTTTCCGTTATCCGAAAATACCGCTCAAATCGAGTGAAGGCGGCAGAAAACGTGCGAAAGCAAAAGATGCAAAAGGGACCCTGCGCAGAATCTGGTCGTATGTAGCAGAGAAAAAAGGGCTATTGACTCTTGTGATCATCATGGTAGTCATAAGCGCCGTATTCGGCCTCCTCGGACCGTTCGTCATCGGGAAAGCGATTGATCATTTCATCGTCGGACGGACGACGGACGGATTGGCGGGGGTGCTGTTCATACTATTTGGGATTTACCTCGTGCAATCGTTGTCCTTATGGTTTCAAAACTATTGGATGATCAATATCTCGCAAAGCACCGTGTTTAAAATGCGGAGCGAGCTGTTTACCCATCTGCATGAGCTGCCGATCCCGTTTTTTGATAAACAGCGGCTCGGGGACTTGATGAGCCGGGTCACCAATGATATTGAAAATGTCAGCTCCACTTTAAATACATCCGTCATTCAAGTGCTGTCGAGCGTCATTACATTCGTCGGCACAATCGCCGTGATGCTGTACATGAGCCCGCTTTTAACATTGATTACGCTTTTGATCATTCCGATCATGTTTTTAAGCATCAAATGGATCACCAACCGGACGGGACTCTTGTTTAAGCAGCAGCAGAAAAACCTCGGCGAGCTGAACGGTTTTATTGAAGAGTCGGTATCAGGAGCGAAGGTCATTAAAGCCTACTCAAGAGAAGACCGAGTCATGGAGCAATTTTTAGAAAAAAACGCGGCGTTAAAATCATCGGGGTTTTGGGCGCAGACCATTTCGGGTTTCATTCCGAAAGTCATGAACTCTTTAAATAATTTAAGCTTTACGATTATAGCGGCGGTCGGCGGGCTGTTTGCGCTGAAAGGGTGGATCTCAATCGGTTCCATTGTCGTATTCGCCGAATACTCGCGGCAGTTCACCCGCCCTTTGAATGATTTAGCCAATCAGTTCAATACGATGTTATCGGCAATCGCCGGGGCTGAACGGGTGTTTGACGTGCTTGATGAAAAAGAGGAGCGGGAAGATGAAGAGCATGCGGCGCACCAGCCGATCAAAACGGGTGACATTGAATTCCGCGATGTCTCCTTCGGCTATCAGGAAGACAGCCTGATCTTAAAACATCTGTCCTTCAGCGTTCCGAAAGGACAGTCAATCGCCTTCGTCGGTCCGACCGGAGCGGGTAAAACAACCGTTACGAGCTTGATCGCCCGTTTTTACGAGCCGAATGAAGGAAAAATTCTCATTGACGGAACGGACATCAAAAAACTGACAAGATCCAGTCTGAGAAAAAACATGGGGTTTGTTCTGCAGGATTCATTTCTCTTCCAAGGCACTATCAGGGAGAATATCCGCTACGGCCGGCTGGATGCTTCTGACAAAGAGGTGGAGGAAGCCGCAAAAGCCGCCAATGCCCACGGATTCATCGAACGGCTCCCGAAAGGCTATGATACCGTTCTTACCCAAAACGGCGCGGGCATCAGCCAAGGACAGAGGCAGCTCATTTCCATCGCGAGAGCTGTGCTCGCGGACCCAGTTCTGCTCATTTTGGATGAGGCGACGAGCAACATTGATACAGTGACCGAAGTGAAAATACAAGAAGCGCTCGGCCGTTTAATGGCAGGCAGAACGAGCGTCATTATTGCTCACAGGCTGAACACGATTCAAAAAGCCGACCAGATTCTTGTGCTGAAAGACGGTGAAATGGCTGAAAAAGGAACCCATGCCGAACTTCTCAGCCAGAATGGTTTTTATCAAGAATTATATGAAAGCCAGTTCCGGGAATCGTAAATAGGGACAAAGACCTCCGACAGAGTGCGGAGGTCTTTTTTTTATGAGGATAAATAGTACTTTTCAGTTATTTTCGTTAAATGTAACGAAATTACTTGACGTAAATAAGTTATGTATATATACTAGCTTACATAAAGTAAGTGATAATAATTTTCAAGGAGGATTTTATGAATAAATCATTCGAAACAGGAACACTGCTTTTAAGGGTTGTAACAGGTATTATCTTTTTTGTACACGGTTTATCCAAGTTCCAAGGATTAGAAGGCACCACACAATTTTTCCAAAGCATCGGGCTTCCGGCATTTATGGTCTATGTCATCGCAACGATTGAGCTTGTCGGCGGGGTTCTGATCTTTTTCGGTTTGGCGACGCGCATAATCGGCGTTCTGTTTGCCCTCACATTAGTCGGCGCCATCTTTACGGCGAAGCTTTCCTCACCATTTATGGGCGGCTCGGAATTTGATTTCATCTTACTGGTTGCATCTATTCACTTAGCGCTTTCAGGAAGCCGTCTGCTTTCATTGGACCAGCTCCTTTTCAAATCAAAAAAGGGAGAAACTTTTTCAGCATAAGAAAGAAGGCGTTCAAATGACCGGCATTCATCAAGATACAGCAATCGGTTATGTCAAATTGACCATCAAAAATTTGGAACGGTCGCTCGACTTTTACCAAAATGTGATCGGCTTTCAAGTCATCTCGCAAACCGATCGTTCCGCAGAACTGTCAGCAGACGGAAAACGCGTCCTGCTGATGCTTGAAGAAAATCCAAGCGCCGTCATTCTCCCGGAGCGGTCTGTCACCGGCCTGTACCATTTCGCGATACTTCTGCCTGACCGGAAAGAACTCGGCATCGCATTGGCCCGGCTGATTGAAAACGGCATCGCGCTCGGTCAGGGGGATCACGCGGTCAGTGAAGCTCTTTACCTGTCTGATCCGGACGGAAACGGCATTGAAATATACGCCGATCGTCCCCGCAGCACGTGGCAGCGCGATGCAGAGGGCAATTACGTCATGCAAACGGCGCCCGTCGATGTGGACGGGCTTTTGAAAGAAGCCGGAGCTGAACGGAAAAGCCGCCTCCCGGAAGGAACCGTAATCGGTCACATCCATCTCCATGTGACGGATTTACAGGAAGCTAAAGCTTTTTACACCGATATCCTCGGTTTTGACATTGTCGGCAATTACGCCGCCATGTCCGCCCTGTTTGTTTCAGCGGGAGGGTATCACCATCACATTGGCCTGAATATATGGGCCGGAACAGATGCGCCGCCGAAACCGGGAAACGCAAGCGGACTGGATTATTACACCATCGTGCTCCCGCATCAAAAAGAGCTCTCACGTGTGACAAAAGCGCTGACCGATGCCGGCTTTGAGATTGAAGAAAAAGAAGCGGGCATATTCGTCAAAGACCCTGTGTCAGGGGCGGATATCGCATTTACATTGTAAGAAAGAAACCTTGCCGTTCACCGGCAAGGTTTTTTATTTTTCTGAAGTGTTCTCGAAAGGAGAGCGAAAATCACAGTGACGCGCAAAAATGGCGCCTGGAGCCCGCCATCGCCGGCCCGCGCTCAGGGCCTCCGCTGAATTGAAAATTGTGTACATTCGGCAGATCAGGGAGCCATAAGCCGTATCCTGTCAGAAGATACGGCTTTTCGTATGCTATTTACAATTTTGTGAAAAATAACCGATATGAATTGAACTTCCTTATTCTTCCTGATATGATAAGCCGAAAAAGGAGAATCTGAACTGATGAATTCTAATGCAGCACAGACGGAACAGCCGATGAAGCATAACGGAAACCGGGTGACGGTCAAGGACTTTATCATCCTTGCCAAACCCGGGATTATCATCTCGAATTCACTCGCCGCATTGGGCGGATTTTGGATCGCGTGGCTTCAGTCAGAAAGGACGGGCGGAGGGCCCGGTATATTTGCCGCCATGGCGGTTGCCATGATCGGAACGGCGTTAGTCATGGCGTCAAGCACTGTTTTTAATAACTTCTTTGACCGCGGCATGGACGCAAAGATGGCGCGAACCCGCACCCGCGCCAGCGTCACGGGGAAAATACCGCCGCCAGTCATGATCCTGTATGGCATCTGTCTCGGCGCATGCGGATTCATCATGCTTGCTTCGCTTAATGTACTGACCGCCGTTCTTGGCCTGCTTGCATTTTTGCTGTATGCCGTCGTTTATACGCTTTGGTTTAAAAGACAATCCGTCTGGAGTACATTTGTCGGCAGCTTTCCGGGAGCCGCTCCGCCCTTAATCGGTTATTGCGCGCTGGCCGGGTTTATTGATATGCCCGCGATTTTGTTATATGCGATTATGTTTTTGTGGCAGCCGCCGCATTTTTGGGCGATCGGGATCAGGCGAAAGGAAGAGTATCGTGCCGCCGGTATTCCGCTTTTGCCGATTATAAAAGGCAACCGCGTCACAAAAATGAAAATGCTGCGTTACATCGCCGTTCTGACTGCGGTTTCGCTGCTCGTTCCTTTCTATATAGATGTCAGCCCGCTTTATACCGCGTCCGCTCTTCTGCTCGGAGCCGTCTGGCTGCACCGGAGCGTCAAAGGTTTTCAGGCGGCGGATGACACGCAATGGTCGAAGGGGATGTTTTTGTATTCGATTGTATATTTCAGCCTGCTTTTTCTTATTTTAATGGCTGATTCGTTGATCACGGCGGTTCTCAGAACGTAAACAGGCGGCTTATAGATACAAAGCCGCCCGTTTTTTTGTTTATGCTTTTTTGATGAGAGCCAAAATATCTTCAAGCCAGGAAATGTAATTGCGTTCCCGCTCAAGCGCTTTTGTCAGCACGAGATAATGGCCGAAATCCGGAGACGAAAATGAATCCGCATCCTCGGACGATGTCATCAGTTCGTGATAGCTGTTTTCCAGATCGGACAATTTTTCCTTCCGCTTTACGAGCTGATCGGTGAATAGCTCATCCGCTTCCTCCCGGGTCAAAGCTGAGATGAAATAAGCCTTCAGCATAAATTCATCCTTCACCGTTTCCGGAATCGGATCTTTTTTCGTCAGCCAGGCGGCAAGCTCCCGTTCTCCATTGCCGGTCAGCGTGTACATTTTTTTCTCAAGCTTCGTTCCTTGAATCGCAGTGCGGAACGTAATAAACCCCTCAGCCGTCAGTTTTTTCAATTCCGGATAAATCTGGCTGTGCTTTGCGCTCCAGAACTGGCCGAGCTCTTCTTTAAAATAGCTCGATATATCATATCCGCTCAATTCGCCTTTTCTTAAAAGCCCTAAAATCGCGTACTTTAAAATTCTCATGTTGTCCTCCAAGCCCATTCATTTGACAGCTAGTATACCACACGGCTGCGAAAAAACGCAGAAATGCCGGATGCGGAAATCCTGATCATAGAAAGACTTCGGGATTGGATTTTGGTTTCAGCCGCATACAGATTTGAAACCCCTTTCATCATGTCTTTGCCTTATTCATAAGACATCATGATATAATCATTGTAAAAATTAAGAAATACTGGGAGGTACATATGAAGACGGTGATTGTGTATGCAGACCCGGATGAGAACAGCTTCAATGCGGCTATCGTAAAATACGTCGCCATGGCTTTGAAGGACAGCGGCAAAAGCTATACTGTCATTGACTTATACGCCGATCAATTTGATCCCGTGCTGAAGGCCGGAGATGAAAAAAAGCGGACGGATATGAAACGGGACGCTGAAACGAAGAGATATCGGAAACTGATGAAAGAAGCGGATCATCTCATTTTCATCTACCCGCTGTGGTGGGGAGGCGTTCCGGCGATTATGAAAGGCTTTTTTGACAAAGTGCTTGTCGCCGGAGAAGCCTACACATTTGAAAACGGCCGTGTAAAAGGCCTGCTGCGGGCAGAGACGGCACAGGTGTTTTATACGGCGGACTCCCCGAACAGGCACTTAAAGTGGTTCCGGAAAAACGCGGACTGGATTACGCTGAAAAAAGGAATTCTGCAATTTTGCGGCATTCAAAAAGCCGAACGGAACTTTATGTCCTCAGTTAAAACGAGCACACCCGAGCTGCGGGAAAAGCGGCTGCGCCAGGCATACGCCAAAGTCCGCCGCGCTTGTGAAAAAGGAGCGGCCGCATGCAGATAAAAGAAATTTTCGTGATCCGCTGCCTGTCCTGCTTAAGTGTCGTTCTGCTGCACGTGGTATCAATGGTGCTGATGATTCAGGAAGAGTCCTTAGCAAGCGCCGCCCGTACGGTTGATGCATTCCGGACTTTGCTGATGTTCAGCACGCCGGCGTTTATCTTTATCTCGGAATTTTTGCTTGCCAGGTCCTATCCGGAAGGCGTCCCCGCAGGTTTCTTAAAGAAAAGGGGAAAAGTCATTTTCGTGCCGTTTCTGTTTATCGCCGCGGTGGATGCCATCTTAATGAAAAGTGTGGCAGAAAAGGGAGCCGGTTTCATTTCAGTATTCGGTAAATTTTTAGAAAACGTCTTTTTAGGAAACTTCATCGGGTACTTCATTCTAGTGATCTTTCAATTTTACATTCTCCATATGCTGCTGCACCGCTGGCTGAACAACACATCTCCCGTGTGGGTGCTGTCTGTTTCGTTTATCATCAATGCCGTCTATCTGGCCTATTTTTCAATCGTTCGTCCGCCTGCTTCATCGGGGCTTGATTCTATTTTTCCGTTCTTTTGGGTTCCGTTTCCGGGCTGGCTGTTTTATTTCTGTCTGGCATTTTATTGCGGAAAGGAATACCGGCGTTTTTTAGCGCTCATCAATCAGTACCGTTATGCGGTTTACTTCAGTGCGGCCGTATCGGCCATATTGATTGTGGCGGTTTCATATGTCAGCGGCGGGTCCATTTCCTCTAAGCGTCCGGATATTATGATTTACGCGGTCAGTATGATCTTTCTGTGTTTTCATCTGTTTTCAAAGCTCAAAAAAGTGCCCGCGATTGTGATGATGATCAGCAACTATTCGTTTTCAATCTATCTGCTGCACTCCTACTTTTTAATCAGCGGATACCTCCTGGAAGGCTATTTGCGGTCAATGCCTTTGCCGGCTGCCATCCTTCTGTTATTTTTGATCTGCACGCTCGGTCCCATTTTCGTATCTTGGGGGTGCAACCATTTCAGATACGGATACTTGTTTGTCGGGAAAGTGTATCAGCCGAAGCAGATTAAAAGAAATACGGCGGCGCATCAAGGCCGCACAGTCTGAAAAAAAGGCGGCGTTTCAGCCGCCTTTTGATGCGGGTCCGCTTTATCCGGCACGAGGACGGATAGTTGGACATCCTGCATACAAAGCCCCCCGGGCAAGCCGACAGCGAATGCCAGGTAAGCAGTATCGGGCAGCCAATCTCTAATTTTAATAGCGCGTTCACTGGCTGAAGCCCCCCGCCTGCGTCCTTTTTGACCGGATGCATTTATGACAAAATAACGCCATCGATTTTCTCCCTTGTGAAGACCGATATATTGTATACTTATAGGAAATACTTTCAAAAAAAGTGAAAAAGAGAAAAACGGTGAGCTTGGATGAACGACTAAAAAGGAGCGGGGACATTATGAATGACTGTGTCAAAACATTCGGAGAACTTCCGGCCGAACTTTATTTCTCTGCGGGAGGAAAAGGAAGCATTCTCTCTAAAATGTATCAAAGCGGGTATCCTGTGCCTGAAGGATTTGTGATTTTGCCGTCAGCCTTTCAGGACGGACAGCTCCGCCATCAGGCGAGAGAGGCTATTGATCAATATGTGAATTCCATCCGCAGCCGCCATGCATCTGCGTTGTTTGCCGTACGCTCATCTGCGCTGAGCGAGGATTCCGCTCAGGCTTCCTTTGCCGGAGAATTCGATACGGTGTTGAATGTCAAAACAGATCAAGACATATCCGGGGCGATTGATGAAGTCCGCCGATCGGCACAGTCAGAAAGGGTAAAAGCGTACAGCGCCGTTCAGGGAATGGAAGATGAGCATGAAATCGCAATCGTCATCCAGCTGATGATACCGTCTGAGATATCCGGAGTGCTGTTTACCGCAGATCCGATTACGGGGAGCAGGCGGGAGATGACAGGCAATTACGTCTACGGTCTCGGGGAGCAGCTCGTTTCCGGGGAAGCCGATGCCTATTCTTTTAAACTGGCACGGCCCAAGAAAAAATATGACGGCCCCGGGGAATTTCGTAAATATGCGTCAAAGCTCTATAAACTGGCGAAAAAGCTGGAAAAAGGTCTTGGAGGGCCGCAGGATATTGAATGGGCCGCCGCGGGCGGGACATTGTATATTCTTCAATCCCGCCCGATTACGACCTTACAAGCCGGAAATCTGGAAACCTATGAATGGAATGATTCTTTCAGCGGTGATTTTTTATGGACAAACACAAATATAGGAGAAGCGATTCCCGATGTGATGACGCCGCTGACATGGTCGCTCCTCCGGAATCTGGATGAAGAGTCGGGCATTATTCCGGGCTATTATGTCTGGTCTGGCAATATTTGCGGAAGAGCCTATAACAATATGAGCCAGCCTCTTTCCGTTCTCGCCGCTTTCGGTCTGAATCCGAAAGGCGGTAAAATAGGAAAAATGATGAGCGATACATTGGGAGAAATCCCGGCGGAAATGAAGATTCCTTTATATCCGTTCTCAAAGTATGAACTTTTGAAGATCATCTCGAAAAAACTGAAACCGTATCTGTCGAAAATGAAGCACGCAAAAAAAAACATGTCCTCCTACTTGGACGAATCGCCGGAGTGGTGCCGGAATATTGAGGAAAAGCTGAAACGTGCCGAAACGGAGCGGGCATTATTAGCGATATGGAACAATGAGATCTATCCGTATTTATGCAACGCGTGGTTTGCGTTAATATCCGGCGGGCGTGATTCTGCGCAATCCTCTTCGTCGTTAACCTCTCAATTAACAAAACTCGCAGGCATAGAAGATGCGAATCTCCTGCTTTCCAATCTGAGGGGAAAAGGCGGACTGGCCAGCCTGGAGCCGATTATCGGCATTGATCAAGTCATGAAAGGCCGTATGAGCGAGGAGGAATATCTCAGGAACCAAGGCCACCGAGGCCCGCATGAATACGAACTTTCCATACCGCATCCGGGAGAAAACCGGGATTGGCTGACGAAGCAGATCAAAGAACACAAGGAGTCGGGTATTGATGCCGAACAATTGCTTTTGAAACAGCAGCGGGCGCATGAACAGGCCTTCCGAAGATTTGAAGAAAAGTTTCCTCATAAGGTCAAATGGCTCAAAGCCAAAATGGAAAAAGCGTCAGATTACGCGAATATTAGAGAAACAACCAGATCCGAATTTGTCAGGGTGTACCGGACAGCCAGAGCATTCGCGCTCAGAGCGGCGGAAATGACCGGCATGAAGGACGATATTTTCTTCTTGTATCTGTATGAAATAACCGATCTGCTCGCGGGGAAAGAGCCGGCGGTTGCGTCGATTCAAGCGAGAAAGCAAAACTATGAAACTTATAAAAAACTGCCGCCGTTCCCATCCGTTATTAACGGAAGATTCAATCCGTTTAAATGGGCTGAGGATCCTGACAGAAGAGCGGATTATTACGATGCTTCTATGCCTGCGGAAACTGATGATGCGTATACTTTAAAAGGTTTCGCGGGAGCGGCCGGGAGAGTGGAGGGCATTGTCCGTGTCCTTGATGTCCCGGAAGACGGGGATTCTTTTGCGGCGGGGGAAATTTTAGTGACTTCGACAACCAATGTAGGCTGGACCCCGCTTTTTCCAAGAGCCGCTGCTATCATAACGGACGTCGGCGCCCCTTTGTCCCACGCGGCGATCGTCGCCCGGGAACTGGGGATTCCTGCTGTTGTCGGGTGCGGAAATGCAACGTCAAAACTGAAAACGGGGGACAGGGTGGCCGTTGACGGCGGGCAAGGCATCGTCCAGCTGGAACCGCGGCAGACTCCGGTCACTTCTGAAGAGGAAAATGGTAAACTGATAGAATAAAATCATGAGAAAGGAGCCGCACATGAAAAAAGCAATCATTAACGGGGAACAAATCAGAAGTATGAGCGACCTTCACCAGACATTGAAAAAGGAGCTTGCCCTTCCTGAATACTACGGTGAAAACCTTGACGCTTTATGGGATTGTCTGACCGGCTGGGTTGAGTACCCCCTCGTTTTAGAATGGAGACAGTTTGAACAAAGCAAGCAGCTTACAGAAAATGGCGCCGAGAGTGTGCTCCAAGTCTTTCGTGAAGCGAAAGCGGAAGGCTGCGACATCACCATCATACTTTCATAATACGATCAACGGGAGAGAGACAAAAATGGAAAAACAAACCCTCAGCTATCCGATTGGAGAATATCAGCCGGCTGAATCGATTTCGGCCGGACAGAAACAAGAATGGATCAATGCGCTGGAACACGCTCCGGCCAAACTGAAACAAGCTGTCAGAGCGATGTCGGACAATCAGCTCGATACGCCGTACCGCGAAGGGGGATGGACTGTCCGTCAAGTGGTTCACCATCTGGCGGACAGCCACATGAACGGTTATACCCGGTTTAAATTGGCTTTAACAGAAGATGAACCGGAAATCCGTCCCTATGATGAAAACGGCTGGGCCGATCTTCATGATTCAAAAACCGCCGCTTGCGGGGATACGCTTGAGCTGTTAACAATCCTGCACAGAAGGTGGGCCGCTCTTTTGCGCTCTATGACGGAAGCCCAATACAAACGGAGATACTTCCATCCTGTATCCAAAGAGACGGTTACGCTGGAACAAGCGCTCGGATTATATGTCTGGCATTCTGAACATCATATCGCCCATATTACTGAGCTTTGCCGGCGGATGGACTGGCGTTTGTCTTAGAGGATGCCGGCTTCCGGAAAAACGCCAAAACAGCCGCAGACACAATCGTGCATAACGAAATGACGGCGGCTGCCGTATAAAGATGATGATAGCCGCTGGCAATGCCCGCTTCAATCGCATCAGAAACCGCTTTTTTGACGGCGGGAACGGGGATTCGGCTTACCTGTTCCTGCAACGAAGAAAGCCCGCCGCTGATATCGGGCAATTGCACCTGGTCAGCGGGAATGCCGCTTTTTGCTAAACGGTTTTTGATGTCATCTCCGATCCGGTCAAAGCCGGCTGTAATGAAGCCGGCATATAAGGCCGGGGCGAGCGTCAGCCCGACCTGCCTCACGAGGGAAAGCGTGCCGAGCGCCGTCCCTTTGTTTTGGCCCGCCGTTTCTGATACAAGCACGTTCAGCGGAGCTCCGAGCAGGAATCCGAAACCGATCCCCGCAATGACACTCGCCGTGACAAATTCCCATTTATCCGTCACCCATAACGGAAACAGGCTGAAGCCGGCAAATGCGATAGCGCCTGATACAACAGCAGAGAAGACCGGCCCTTTTTTATCCGTGACCGCCCCGCCGAGCCATGCTCCGATGCCTGATGCCAACGCGAGCGGCGTCATCCAATAACCCGCTTTCTCCGCCGATACGTGCAAATATTGCTCCGCATAAGAAGGAATAAAAATGACCGCAGCGAGCAGCCCTCCCGATAAAAATCCGATGATGAGCGTCCATTGAAACACTTTATTTTGCAGCAGCGAGTAGGCGAGAATCGGATCGCCCCCGCGGTTTTCAACCCGCTTTTCAACCTTAAGCAGCGCCCAAAAGAGAAGTGCCGCCCCCAGAAGATATCCGTACACCTTCACGTCCATTATGCTTTCTGACAGCTTTGCCCCATCGAGGTTTGTGATACCGATCATGCAAGATAAGATTGCCAGAGACAGCATCATCGTGCCGGCAAGATCAAGCTTTTTCGCCTCAGGCTCTTTCGTTTCAGCGATAAACAAACCGCCGCACACAACCAAAGCGGCGGCTATCGGCAGATTAATCAAAAACAGCCAATGCCACGACCCGGTTATATCAAGCAAAAAACTCCCGATATTCGGTCCGAGGACGGCCGCTATACCGTTCATCGCCCCTAAAAGCCCGAGAGCTTTTCCCTGTTTTTCTTTCGGAAGAACAGCCAGCACATGTGAGCTGCCGATAATAAAAATTCCTCCGCCGCCAAAGGCCTGAATGAGCCGCGCCGCCAAAAACATCGGGAAGCTCTGACTGAGTGCGACAAGCAAAGAGCCAAGACCGAACAGTCCGACTTCAATCATAAACAGTTTTTTCCGTCCATAGCGGTCCGACAGCTTGCCGACAATCGGCACACTGACACTGAGTCCCAATGTGTAAAGGGTCACGCCCCACGATCCCCATGAAGGAGAAATATCAAAAGACCTGTTAATCGTCGTCAGAGCAGCGGAAATAATTCCGTTGTCCAGCGCCGCCATGAACACACCGATCGTAAAAAGGGTGATGGCCCAGCTCTGGTTTTTTCCTGTTTGCACTCGTCCCGGCATACTGATCAATCCTTTCATTTTAATTCACTTAAAATATATTATTCACTTTGAATGAATTAAATGTCAAATAAAAAAAGGCCGCCGATACGGCAGGCCTTTTTCATCTCTATGCCTGTTTGGAGGATTCCAGCGCTTTTGCCAAAATGGCGAGCCCTTGATTAACCGTTTGTTTTTCTTCAGCAGTCAGCGTTTCCAATGATCGCTTCAATTTTACATGTCCTTTTTGATAAAGGCTGCGGAAAATGTTTTTCGCGTTTTCCGTTAATTGAACGACGACTGAACGGCGGTCTTCTTCTGACGGGGCGCGTGTAACGAAACTCGATTTTTCCAACCGGTCAAGCAGCCCCGTGGTATTTGAAAGGGAAGCACCCATTTTTTCTGCAATTTCACTCACCTTCAGCGTCCCATGGTTGTTCAGAAGCATCAGCACCTTCATTTGCGGCATGCTCATATCAAGCTTCATCCATTCTGACACATCGCCGAGTCCAGCCGACGTCATCACTTTCATGTACAGCACCCAAATATCCCGTTCCTCAGGAGAAAAAATATCGCCGCCCAAGACCGTTGTATCATGCAGGTTATAATCCATCGTCTCACTTCCTCATTCATACTCCTTCATACCATATTACTGATTTTCATCTGAGAAAGAAAGTTGCAGACGAGTTTTGTTTGAATGTGAGGTGGTAGTGTATAATATGTTGGAGATTATTGGGGGAATTTATAATAAATAAGCTATTTTATGATGATTGGAGAGAACATTGCTGACTAAAAAGAATGCCTTATCGATATTAAAAGTATTATTTCCTATTGCAGTTTTGCTTTTAGTCATTTATCAGTCGAAGAAGGAATTGACAGATCTTTCTTTTAAACGCACGCTGTACATTATTAACGGGATTGAGCGGTACGATTTATTTATCCTCGTTCTGCTCGGCCTCCTTGCCGTCAGTGTGATGTCCTTTTATGACTTTGTGCTGAAACGGGCGTTGCGGCTCAACATTCCGAATTGGAAAGTGTTCAGGGTTTCCTTTATCGCCAATTCCTTTAACAATGTCCTTGGATTCGGGGGTCTGGCGGGCGTCGGACTGCGGACGATGCTGTACAAAGAGCATACGAACGACGTAAAACGACTTGTCGCAGGCATTGCCTGGCTTACTTCTTCAGCGCTGCTCGGGCTGTCGGTCTTCAGTATTCTGACTGTCGCCCGGGTGCTGCCGGTGGGCGAAATCACAGGTGAGAAGCCGTGGCTGTGGGCTGTCATCGCCGGCGTGGCGCTTATTGTGCCGGTGGCCTTAATCGCCGCTTGGATCAACAATAAAAAAGCTCGAACGGAAGATGGTGAAGCAAAACTGAGGCATCCGATTTTTTCTTATATCGGAGCTTCGTTTGCCGAATGGTTTGCGGCGGCCGTCGTTATGTATTATTCACTGCATGTCATGGGGATTCACGCAGATGTCCGCCATGTATTCGGTGTATTCGCGATAGCCGCTATCGGGGGAATCATCAGCCTTGTGCCGGGCGGATTAGGCTCGTTTGACCTCCTGTTTCTGCTCGGCATGCAGAATATGGGCTTTCCGCAGGAAGCGGTTGTGACATCCATCGTCATCTACCGGATTGTGTATTCATTTATTCCGTTTGTGTTCGGGCTGTTCTTTGCGGCCGGCGACTTAACGGAAAACACGCTGAAACGGCTGGAATCAAATCCGAAGATGGCGCCTGCCGTAGAAACGACGAACGTGCTTCTCGTATTGCAGCGCGGGATCTTAATCAGAGTGCTTTACGGTTCGCTGTCGCTTTTGGTTTTCGTGTCGGGAGTGGTCGTGCTGGCGTCCGTCGCATTGCCGATCGACAGAGAGACGGTCATTCCGCATATTCCGCGGCCGGCGCTCCTTGCGTTTAACGCGTTATCGCTAAGCGCGGCTTTGATTCTATTAATTCTGCCGATTGAATTATATAAACGGACGAAACGCTCTTATTCAATGGCGGTCGCCGCGCTGGTCGGCGGTTTTGTGTTCAGTTTCTTAAAAGGAATGAACATCAGTGCGATCTTTATTCTGCCTGTCGTCATCGTCGTGCTTGTGCTGCTGAAGCGGCAGTTTATCAGGGAACAGGCATCGTATACACTCGGCCAGATGATTTTTGCGGCCGCTCTGTTTATTATCGCCTTGTTTAACTATAATCTCATTGCCGGTTTTATTTGGGATAAAATGAATCGGCTGCTGCGCCACGATTACTTCGTCCATAATAATTCGCACATTACATATGCGACGATGACGGCCATTATTGTCGTGCCTCTGTTTTTCCTTTTGTTTACGGTCTTTTATCATAAAAGATTGAAGCCGATCGGGGAAGAGGCCGATCCTGAACGGCTGAAGACCTTTTTGGCGGAAGAAGGCGGAAATGCGCTCAGCCATCTCGGCTTTCTCGGGGATAAGCGGTTTTATTTCTCAAGCGACGGCAAAGCGCTTTTATTGTTCGGCCAGATTTCGAGAAGACTTGTCGTGCTCGGTGATCCGTCAGGGCAGAAAGACTCTTTTCCGCTGGTAATCGAGGAATTTCTGAACGAAGCGCATAAGCAGGGACTGAGTGTCATGTTTTATCAGATTGAACGTGAAGACATGGCGCTGTACCACGATTTCGGCTATAACTTCTTCAAGCTTGGAGAAGAAGCTCTCGTGGATATGGAGGCATTTACGCTGTCAGGAAAGAAAAAAGCGGGGCTGCGGGCGATTAACAACAAATTTGACCGCGAAGGCTACACATTTCATGTCGGGGAGCCGCCGTTTTCTTCCGAGTTTATGGCCAAGCTGAAAGACATTTCGGACGAATGGCTCGGACCGAAAAAAGAGAAAGGCTTTTCTCTCGGTTTCTTCGATCGGGACTATTTGGAACAAGCCCCGATTGCTTACGTGAAAGACACAGAAGGGGAGATCATCGCTTTTGCCAACCTGATGCCGATGTACCAGGAAGGCGAAATATCAGTCGACTTGATGCGTTATCGGAAAAACGCGCCGAACGGTATTATGGACGCGCTTTTCATCCGTCTGTTTCTCTGGGCGCAGGAAAAAGGCTATACCACTTTTAATATGGGGATGGCGCCGTTGTCAAACGTAGGAACGGCCTTTACATCTTTCTGGTCGGAAAGAATCGCAGCCGTCATCTTCAACAACGTCCGGTATATGTACAGCTTCAGCGGGCTGCGGGCCTTTAAAGAAAAATACAAACCGGAATGGCGCGGGAAATACTTGGCATACCGCAAAAACAGATCACTGTCTGTCACGATGTTTCTCGTCACCCGCCTGATCGGAAAAACAAAAAAAAGACGCCGTTAAAAGGCGTCTTTTTTTTCCTTTAATGTAATTAACTAAAAATTCTAATTTTCTTTTGTTATACTGAATAACATACCATGAGACGAAAGGAAGACTGATGAATGAAACAGGCAGTTGTATTTAAATATGAAGCGTTTACCGATATTCCTGATCTGGGAAATCCCGCTGGAATCGTCTTTAACGGTGATGATTATTCAGATGAAGAGATGCAGATGATCGCCGAAATGGCAGGGTACAATGAAACCTCATTTCTCTGTAAAAGCGGAGAAGCCGATCTGCGCATCCGCTATTTTACACCCGGCCATGAAATGAATTTATGCGGACATGCTACAGTTGCCTCTCTTTACGCATTAATTGAAAAAGGAAGGCTTCAGGCTGATCAGACGTATCGGATTGAGACAAAAGCCGGCATTCTTCCCGTAAAAGCCGCTGAACGAAACGGGCGGGTATACATCACGCTTGAACAGGCTCCCCCGCAATTTCTGCCGTTTACGGGAGACAAAGAACAGCTTGCGGCTTCGCTCGGGATAACGGCTGAGGATTTCCACGGCGAGCTTCCGATTGTTTACGGATCAACGGGGATCTGGACACTGATTGTTCCGCTGAAATCACTTGAAGCATCACGGAATATGGTGCCGGACAACACGCAATTTCCCGCTGTATTGCAAGATCTTCCGAAAGCGAGCGTTCATCCATTTTCTCTGGAAACCGTTCATCAGGAAAGCGATCTGCACGGACGCCATTTTTCTTCTCCTTTCTCCGGAACGACCGAAGACCCCGTCACGGGAACCGCTTCAGGCGTCATGGCGGCCTATATGCGGCAATACGGGGGCTCTGAAGCCGAATGCCTCACGATTGAACAAGGTCAGGAAATAGGGAAAGACGGAAAAGTGGAAATCAGGATCACGGAGGAAGGCGGCAAGGTGAAAATCGAGATGACAGGAACGGCCGTGTATGCCGAATCAATTCATCTTCAGCTTCCGTAACGGTTTACAAAAGCCGGTTCTATCCGTTATATTATAAATGATAATCATTTTCAATTGAATAGGAAGGTGAATCGGCATGCCGAAAACCGAACAATTACAGCAAAACGAGAGTCTTAAACATACGATCAGAAACAGAAGATCCATCCGGTCATTTAAACCGGAAACCGTTCCTTCTGAAGTCATATTAGATATGCTCGAAACGGCCGTTTACGCACCGAACCACAGACTGACGGAGCCATGGCGTTTTATCTACGCGGCAAGCGAAGCGGGAAAAGAAAAGCTTGCGGACAGCTACGTTTCATTTTTCAAAAAAATAAAAGATGATTTCAACGAGGAAAAAGAGCGGAACATGAGAAAAAATCTCAGTGCCGTTCCGGGATTTTTGTTGGTCGTCTTAAAAGAAGATGAAAATGAATTTACGCGAAATGATGATTTTGCGGCGCTGAGCGGCATGATTCAAAACCTTCAGCTTCTCGCGCATGAAAACGGCATCGGCATGGTTTGGAAAAGCGGCCGCATTATGTATGACAAACAGGTGCATCAAGACTTCGGCCTTGCAGACAATGAGCGCTTCGCCGCCATCATCCAAACGGGCTATCCGGATGAACAGCCTAAGGCGAAAGAACGGACGCCGGCAAAAAGCCTGTTTACCGAACTGTAAAAAAATCCCCGTCCTCAAGAAGAGGCGGGGATTTTGTATTAGCGGGTTTTGCTTTTTGCTCTGTTGTCAGCAGCTTTCATCCGCGCTTGCGCTTCGCGGTCAGCGGAATCAGCAAGCTCGCTTGAATATTCCTCATATGTGCCGTCTGTTTCACGTTTCAAAGCAGCCGGAACTTGAGGAAGTTTTTGTTTGTTTTTATCACGGTTTTTGTGAGTATGATTTCTGCCCATATCAATCGCCCCCTGAAAAAAGTGATATCAAACAAACATAGTATCTGCCCGGTCCCGATCTTTATTCGTTTATTTCCGTTTGGCTGCTCTTTCCGCTTTTTTGAATTCACCGGAATAAAGGACTTCCTGCATTTTTTTGAGATTGGCTCCCTGCTGATGTTTTTCGCGCTTCTTTTCCATAAAAGAAGACCCTCCTTCAAAACAGAATACCAATAGGATTGGCTTTTATTTCCGTTTTTATGCAGATAAGAGATCCTTTAAAGCCAAATCAAGTTCTTCATACGTAAATTGAAAACCGGACGTCAGCGCCTGTTTAGGCAGGGCGCGCTGGCCTTTTACGATCAGCAGGCTCATCTCTCCCAATGCTTTCTCCAGAAAAACTTCCGGTACGGGAATCCAGTGAGGGCGGTGCAGGACGCTTGCGATCGTCTTTCCGAATTGCTTCATTTCAACGGGGTTCGGCGATGTCACATTCATCGGGCCGGATAAGTCATCATGCTCCGCCGCATACGCGATGAGTTCCGCGGCGTCATCGACATGAACCCATGACAGCCATTGCCGTCCCGAGCCGACGGTGCCGCCCGCTAACAGCTTATAAGGGAGAACCATGAGCGGCAGGGCGCCTTTTTCACCGAGCATCACGCCGAATCTGGCATATACCGTCCGAATGCCGAGCGCTTCAATTTTCTGGCCTTCACGCTCCCACATATGAGCCGTATAACTGAGAAAGTCTTCATTTGACGTATCGGACTGCTCGGTGAACGTTTTCTCTGTGCTAGTGCCGTAAATGCCGACGGCGCTTGCCTGAATCAGAGCCCGCGGTTTTTGGGGCTGCTGCTTCATAATCCGTCTGACTTCTCTCGTCGCTTTTATTCTGCTTGAGATGATTTGTTCCTTCGTTGTGTCCGTCCAGCGGTCAAAGATGGATTTGCCGGCGAGGTTCACCCATACATCAATAGGGGGAAGCTCGCGCTCAGGCGCCGCGTTTTCGGCCAGCCATTGAACATATGTCACATTTTTTTGTTCGGTTTCTCTCTGTTTTCTTGATAAAATATAGACATGATGTCCCCGGCGGGTAAACACATCTGTCAGATGCCGGCCGAGAAAACCCGTGCCGCCTGTCATCGCGATATTCATATCCATCTCTCCTTACACGTTGATACATATACTGTACCTCATTTGTCAAAAAGAAAAACGCCTGAACATCGGGCGGGAAAGGAGACCGGGATGCCGTTTATTACAAAAATATCGACCCAAAAGAAAAACACCGAGCGCTTCAACATCTTTCTTGATGAGAAATATGCATTCAGCGTCGACGCCGACGTACTTGTGCGTTTTGACCTGAAAAAAGGGAAAGAACTGGACGAGCTTGACATTCTTGAAATCCAGCACGGCGATGAAGTGAAAAAAGCCTTTAACCGCGCCGTAGATTTTTTATCATACCGGATGCGCTCTGAAAAAGAAGTCCGGGACCATCTGAAGAAAAAAGAAACACCTGAGATGGTCATTCCTGAAGTCATCCATAAACTGTACGATTACCGCTACTTAAATGACAAAGAATTTGCCGAAGCCTATGCAAGCACCCACAAAAAAACAAACGGCAAAGGCCCTGACGTCCTGTTCCGCGAGCTGAAAGCGAAAGGAATAGACGACGATACCATCAAGGAGACGCTCAGTGCGTTTACATTTGATGAGCAGATACAAGAAGCGCTGAAACATATCGGGAAAATCCTGAAAAAAGACAAAAAGCTGTCCACAAAAGAGATCAGACAGCGGGCGCAGATGCAGCTTCAGCGAAAAGGTTTTCCATTCGACGTCATCAACGCCGCCCTGGAGCAGACGGAGTATGAGAATGATGACGAAGCTGAGATGGAAGCCCTGAAGATTCATGGGGAAAAGGCGATCAGGAAATACCGCTATGACGGCAGCTATGAAAGCGGAATGAAGGTCAAACAGTACTTATTCAGAAAAGGATTCTCGATTGACGATATTGAACAATTTTTGCAGGAAGAGGAGTAAACCGAAATGGACAAACGATACAGTCAAATGACGCCTCATGAACTACAGACAGAAATTGCGGGATTGACGGAAAGAGCGAGAAAAGCGGAACAGATGGGCATTGTAAATGAACTGGCCGTGCTTGAACGGAAAATCACGATGGCCAAAGCCTACATGCTGGAGCCGGAAGACTTTCAGCCCGGCGCAGTGTATCAGATAGAAGGTTCTGATGACACATTCAGCATTGATTACATCAACGGCGTATTCGCCTGGGGGCACAGATCATCGTCGCCTGACCGGGAAGAGGCGCTGCCGATTTCTGTTTTGAAAGAAAAAAGTTAACAAAAGAGGCCGGCTCCGGCCTCTTTTTCTTTTGAACACATTCGTTTCAAACTTTCAGTAAAAAATGATTGAATTCAATTTCGATATCTTTTAAGATGAAATTCGTTGTTTTTTTATTAAAAAGGAGGCGAGTCGCGTTGAATATCAAAATGAAACAGCCATCAGTGAAATTAATGATTTTTGTTTTAATGATTTGCACATTTTCCATCGGGTATACGGAATATGCTGTCATGGGTATTTTGACGTCGATTGCCGATGACTTTCATATACATGTATCTTCAGCGGGCATGCTTGTTACGGCGTACGCGGCAAGCGTCTGCCTGACGGGCCCGATCGTAACCATTGTCGCGGTTAAGCTCCCGAGAAAGCCGGTGCTGCTCGGGTTGATGGGAATTTTCGTCCTTGCCAACCTGATGAGCGTCTTTGCGCCAAATTTCGCCGTACTGGCGATTTCCAGAATTTTATCCGCATCCATTCACGGAGCCTTTTTTGCTATCGCTATGGTGTTTGCGAGTGAAATGGTGCCGCCTGAAAAACGTTCCGCCGCCGCTGCATCGATGAACGGAGGATTAACCGTGGCGCTGATGCTCGGCGTTCCGTTCGGCTCTTATTTAGGGGATGCCCTTAGTTGGCGTGCCGTCTTTTTCATTATTTCTGTTTTAGGCCTGATCGGACTGATCGGTCTGATGCTGGTCGTACCGAATCAAAAACCGAAAGTGATTCCGATGCTGATGAATGAATGGAGTGTCTTTAAGCATAAGCAAGTGATTTTTTCCTTTGCGATCACCATTCTCGGCTATTCAGGCGTTTTTATCGCTTACACGTTTATCGAGCCGGTTTTAAGAGATTCAGCTGGTTTCGGCACGGTCGGCATCACAGGCGCGTTATTTGCCTACGGTCTCGGCGGAGTGGCGGGGAATTTTTTCGCAGGGAAAGTGCCGCTCAAACTGCTGACACGCACAATGATCGGCGTGATGATCGGCTTGATCGGCGTCATGGCGATTTTCCCTTATATCGCTGTTTTTCCCGCCGCAGCCGTTTCGGCGACATTTTTATTCGGTGCATGTGCGTTCGGTACGCCGCCGCTTTTACAGACAAAGGTTATTTCTTCCTCTGAAAACGGCACGACGATCGCCGCCGCGGTGAGCGTTTCCGCCTTTAACCTGGCAAACGCGCTCGGCGCCTGGATCGGCGGTTTGATTCTCGGCGGAACGGGATCTTACTCATGGCTGTTTGCCGGCGGTGCGCTGATGACCGCTCTCGGCCTTGTGCTGTCCACGTTCGCTCATCTGTCTGAGAAGAAGGACGTCTATGAATACCAAATGCATAAAGGATAACAAAAAGCTTGCAGCGGATATTCCGTCTGCAAGCTTTTTTTCAGTTTTCATCACGGTGAGCCGTCAGCGAGAGTAACGGGCAGCGGTTTTTTACTTACATATTACGGTATTTGTTTGACGTTAATGTCCTTTGCAAAAAAGAGACCGGATCATTTCCGGTCTCTTTACGGTGTGTTTATCGTCTGCCTGAAGCTCTCATGCGCTCTTGCGGGTGCGAATTAATTGAACCGTCCGCCCGTTTAGAAGCGTAGTCATCCTTTGCCCGCGGTTCGCCTTCAAACTTATTATTGTTCTGATTAGGAAATCCTTTTGCTTTGTTCCGGACCATTTGTTTTCCCCCTCGGCCAATATCAAAAGGTTGCGCCTTCTGGACTGAAGACGTAAAGTTAGTATATGCCTGTGACAAGCTGCGTAAAAGCAGCAGGTTTTCCCAAGGAAAGGAGACAGAGACATGAATACATATATCGACAAACTGACGAATTTGCTGCTTGAGAAAAATGATATGCTCAGCTATTTGCAAGCACGTACTTGGGTGGAGCTTTTATGGGGAGATTTCGAAGCGACTTACGCAAAAGCCGGCCGCCCGTATCAAGGAGAGCAAATGACAGAACGCGTCGTCAAGGAATGGATTGAATCGTACGGCAGCAAGCTTCATATGTTCCAAAGCATGCGGGAAGACGTTTCTCATTATTTGGATCAAAGCAGGGGACTCCTGCATTAACATAATAGTGCGTTCCGCCGGATGTCTTCCGGCGGTTTTTTCTTTTTATAAAAGAAATAGGAAAATCATGTTTGATGACCCGCAAAGTGTGGAATTGTGTAATAACTTAATAAAATAGCGGGGAGGAACCACAATGAACATGAAAAAAGGGTTAACCGCAATTATTCCGGCCGCAGGACTTTGCTTATTTTTAGCCGCAGGCACCGTTTTTTTTGATCCGGCAGCGAATGCCGCAGCAGTTCAGCAGACAAAAATAGACACCGCAGCAGATACATATATCGTGAAAGCAGGAGAACTTAACGTCCGTAAAGAACCAAATAAACAAGGGCGGATTGTCGGCACGCTCCGTTCAGAAGATGCCGTAAAGGTTAAACAGCTTGAAGGGGCAGATTGGGCCGAGATTAACTACAAAGGTCAGAAAGCCTATATCTCCACTCATTTTCTGATGAAGCAGCCGATGAAGGCAGTGACCGCGAAACAAACCGCTTTTTATACGCCGACTTTGGAAACCGGCAAAAAAAGCTCCGTGAAAGCGGGGGAAACCGTCAATGTGCTCGGCTGGGGATTCAGCCATGACGGAGGATTTGACCGTAAATGGGCGTACGTCACATACGGCGGGAAAGCAGGTTATGTGAAGACGGCCGACTTAGTTCAAAAATAAAGATTCAGGCAGGCGGATGAGCCTGCTTTTTTTCTGAAACTTTCCGCCTTTCCTTTTGTATGAAATGAAAAGGAGAGTGACGGATATGATAATGGTTATCGGCGGCCTTCTGATGGCTGCAGCCGGCATTTTAGTCACACTTTTCCCGCCGAAGTCAATTAACAGCCTGTACGGATATCGGACAAAACGCTCAATGGCGGATGAATCCCAGTGGAGAGAAGGCAACCGTTTCAGTGCGGTCCTCATGATTCTGTTCGGCCTTCTGACGGCTGCGGCCGGATTTGCGGGCAGCCTGCTCATTCCGCTCACTCAGCCGTACAGCCTGATCGTCCAAGCCGTATGTTTGATTGCGATCAGCGCGCTGATCATAGCCTTAACAGAAAGAAGATTAAAACAAAAGGGGAGGAGAACCGATTGAATGACATCACTTTTCACATGATCGAAACAAACGGAGTGACGCTGCACACGGCTTCAGCCGGCCCGAAAGACGGCCCTTTGGCGGTGCTGCTGCACGGGTTTCCGGAATTTTGGTACGGGTGGAAGAGCCAGATCAAACCGCTTGCGGATGCCGGATACCATGTTGTCGTGCCCGATCAGCGCGGCTATAATCTCAGTGATAAACCGGAGGGCATTGAAAACTATACCATTGATAAACTCAGGGATGACATTATCGGGCTGATCACTCACTTTACAGATGACAAGGCCGTCGTCATCGGTCACGATTGGGGAGGAGCTGTAGCCTGGCACTTGGCATCCACGCGGCCGCAATACGTTGAAAAATTAATCACGGTCAATATCCCGCATCCGGCGGTTATGCGGAAGGTTACACCGTTCTACCCCCCGCAATGGAAGAAAAGCTCTTATATCGCGTTCTTTCAGCTCCCGGAAAAACCTGAACGGAGATTATCTGAAGATGATTACCGTGTATTGGATCACGCCATCGGCTTATCCGAACGCCCGGCGCTTTTTTCACGGGAAGATGTCGACAGCTACAAAGAAGCGTGGGGCAGAAAAGGAGCCCTCACGGCTATGCTGAACTGGTACCGGGCGATCAGATGCGGCGGTTTAGGCCCTTCAGTTCCGCTTAAAATGTCTGTTCCGTACCGATTAATATGGGGCGTCAATGACCGCGCGCTGAGCAAAAAGCTCGCTTCGGAAACAAAACGGATGATTCCAAACGGCGACTTAATCTTCATAGATGATGCCTCGCATTGGGTCATTCACGAAAAACCGCGCATCGTCAGCCATTTGATTCATGAATACCTTCAGCAATAAAGTCTGTCCCGCGTACAGACTTTTTCTTTTTTTTCTCATATCTGCCGAAAAACATGACAAAATAAAAATATATAACCATATGCAGAAAAATTTTTCTTTCCCTGTAACGAAAAAAGGGTTTAAACGACTTTAAAAAAAGGAAAAGCCTTACTGAAGTTTTGCGGAGTATTCCACTAAGGCCGCACTAAAAAAAGAATAATACAAAAGAAGGTGCCTTCATGAAACAAAGGTTAATCTCAATTATTATTCCGTCTTACAATGAAGGAAACAACGTCAAGCTCATCCATGAATCTTTAAAAAAAGAGTTTCAAACGATTCATTATGACTATGAAATTTTCTACATCAATGACGGAAGCGCGGATGACACCCTTCAGCAGATTAAGGAACTGGCCGCCAGAAACCATCGCGTCAAATACATATCTTTTTCCCGCAACTTCGGGAAAGAAGCGGCCATTTTGGCGGGATTTGAACACGTGCAGGGAGAAGCGGTAATCGTGATGGACGCTGACCTGCAGCACCCGACGCATCTGCTGAAAGACTTCATTCAAGGCTATGAAGAAGGATATGACCAAGTTATTGCGCAGCGCAACCGAAAAGGGGACAGCCCCGTGCGTTCTGTGCTTTCTTCCCTGTATTATAAATTTATTAACAAAGCCGTCGAAGTGGATCTGCGTGACGGAGTCGGGGATTTCCGCCTGCTGAGCCGGCAGGCCGTTGATGCCCTTTTGAAGCTGAGTGAAGGGAACCGCTTCTCCAAAGGGCTGTTCTGCTGGATCGGGTTTGACCAGAAAATCGTATTTTATGAAAATGTCGAAAGGCAGAACGGCAAGTCCAAATGGTCATTCAGCAATCTGTTCAACTACGGAATGGACGGTGTCGTCTCCTTTAACAACAAACCGCTGAGGGTTTGCTTTTTCACCGGTATTCTGATATTGCTTCTGTCGATGGTTTATATTGTAACGACCTTTATTCATATTCTGACACACGGCGTGTCCGTTCCCGGATACTTCACCATTATTTCCGCCGTGCTGTTTTTAGGAGGCATCCAGCTTTTGAGTCTCGGCATCATCGGCGAGTACATCGGCCGGATTTACTATGAAACGAAAAAACGCCCGCACTATTTAATTAAAGAAGCGAATATTACGTACGGAGAACAAAATGAAACGAATTATACAAAAAAGCGCAAGTGGAACCATTAAACAGCCGCCGCTGTGCGCAGGGTCTGGAGACGTTGTATGAAAAAAAATAAATGGATCTTGCCGGCAGCCTGTGTGCTGGCTGCGGCAGCCGCTCATATTTTTTTCTTAAAGGAGTGGTCGGCAGGCCGCTATATGACGGGGTCTGGAGACGGGATCGCCCAAATGGCGGTCTTCAAAAAGCTGCTGTTTGACCAATATATGAACGGCCGGCTGTTTTACAGCTATTCGTTCGGAATGGGCGGGGGAGTGTACAGTCAGCTCGGCTATTATTTCTCTACTTCTTTTCTCTTTCTGTTTATCTCCGCCGCTGTCCGCATCCTGCAGCTAATGCAGCTGTCGGGTGACGCGGATGCGCTGTTTTGGGCCCAGGCCTCCGTTTTTATCAGCATCGCCAAGCAGAGTTTCGTCATATTCACGGCAGCCTGTGTGTTCCGTTATTTCGTCAAACGGACAGTGCCTGCTTTTGTCGGCGCCGTGTTGTACGGGGTCTCGATTATCTACTTCCGGCATGAGGTGTATTGGGACTTTTTCACTGACAGTATGGTGTGGCTGCCGCTGCTCGTGCTCGGCGCGGAAAAAATCATTACAGAAAAAAAGCCGGCGTGGTTTATCTTCGCCTGTGCGCTGACATTGATCAACAACTTTTATTTCGCGTATATTAACCTGATTTTCATCGGCATTTACATCTTATTCAGATGGATCATTCATCTTGAAGAGAATGAAGCCAAAAAGCTCACTCAATGCAGAATGTTTATTCTGTCAGGCCTGCTCGGCTTCGGCATAAGCGCAGTCTCCTTTATCCCTGTCGTATACGGATATCTTCATAATCTGCGGCCGCCGTATTCAGAGCAGATTGCATGGCTTGATTTTTCCGACAACATTTTATTCTCAAGCCGGATAATTATTCTGCCGGCGGTTTTTTTGCTTTTTCTATTTACATTTTCTTTATATAAAAACCGGCTGTTCCGGCTGTTCGCGGGAATCAGTCTGCTGTACATTCTGTTTCACTTCAGTCCGTTTGCGGCAAGTGCCTTTAACGGTTTTTCAGCTCCGCAAAACAGGTTTGAATACGTCTTGTGCTTCACGATTGCCGGAACAGTCGCAGCAGGGCTTTCTAAGCTTTCAGACATCAGCATGAAGAGTATGCTAATATCCGCCGTACTCGCCGTTCTGCTCTATTGGAGCCAGGTGAGACGGTTCAGTCTGGATATTTCTGATCAGGCCAACTTGCCTATCCTGCTCCTTCTGGGGCTGACCATTGCCGCTTTCCTTGCAGCAAAGACAAGACTGAAAGGCGCGGTGCCCGCCGTCTATGCCGTCATTCTCTTCACGGCGGTGCTGACGGCTAATACATATGAAAAATATGCGTTATCAGAAGGCGGGAAGATTTATACGGTATCGCATACCTTTATGACGGGTCCTGATTATAAGGGCAAAGAACAAACAGAGCTTATTCAGCGTCTGAAAGAAAAAGACCCGGATCCCTTTGCCCGTTTAGATTGGATGAACGGAGTATTTAATAACACTCCGATCATTTACGGGTTCAACGGATTCAGCGTATACTCAAGCATCCTGAACCGCAATCTGCTGTCCTTTTACTGGAACGACCTTCAGATTGATATGGGCAGAGAAAGCGTCAGCCGCTATGCGACATTAGGAAACAGGGCTAATTTACACAGCCTGCTTTACGGAAAATATTATATGACGGAAAAAACAAACGAGGCCGGCGTCCCTTACGGATTCAAAAAAATCATGGAGTCATCCCGCTATGCGGTTTATCAAAATCAATATGTGCTCCCGTTCGTCCGGACAGCCGATCGCGTATATAACGAGGGCGACCTGAAAAAAGCGCCCGCCCTTGCCAGGGAGCGGGCGATGCTTGATGGAATCATCACGGAATCGAGCACAGTAAAAACGAAAAAAACCCCAAAAGCGAAAAATATGATCCGTCAGGCCAAGGTAACGGCCGACCATGCGGATTATCAAGACGGCATCCTGACGGTAAACGAAGACGGCGGCGGCCTGATCATTACACCGCACGGCGCTGAGGCTGGCGGCGGAGATTATTATGTCAGCTTTTATTTATTGAACAAAGCGAAGGACCAGGGATTTACATTAAAAGTGAACGATTACACGACAACGAGAAAATCGAATCAATCCATTTATAAAACAGGTGTAAATGATCTCACCGTCAGAGTGCCGAAAACAAAAAACATTCAAATCCGGCTGCCGAAAGGAACGTATCAGCTCGACAGACTGGCGCTTTACGAAGAACGGTACGGAACACTGAAAAATGCATACCGAAAAGCGGAAAAAGAACCGCCGGCCGATCTCAGCTGGCGCGGAAATACGCTTCATATCTCGTATGAAAACAAAACAGGCGCGCCGTATATCATGCTTCCGATTCCATATGAAAAAGGATGGGAACTGAAGATAAACGGCAGACAAGAACAGATTGAAAAAGCGGATTATTCCTTTATCGGATTTAAAGCGCAAAAAGGAAAAAATGATATTCAATTAACGTATTACCCGCCGTTTTTTAAACCGGCTGCCACTCTATCGGTCATCAGCCTCGTGCTTGCCGCCATATATGTGAGAAGACAAAAGAAGCCCGGCTCTTAAACAGAGCCGAGCTTTAATTTTTTCTGCAGTTTTTCTTCGCTGAAAATCCAGCCCGTGTAAGAAGAAAGAGGCTCTAAATCATGACTGAGGTGGACGATGGCGACAAAGGGGTAGTGCCCTTTGCTTCGATAGCGCAAATCAATAAAACGCACCTCATAATGATCTTTAAAGGTATCGACCTCCCACCTGTAAACGGGCGAGAACGATAGAAAGGCTGCAATATTTTCATCCTGTTTCGCGGCCTTCATCACATCGGTTTCCGGTACGGGCACGCGGTTGAATGTATCCAATATCACCACATGGCCGTCAAGGCTTCTGCCGACATAAAAGGCATGCGCCGTCGTTACGGCGATTCGCCACTGCCTGAATTTCATCGTCGGCGAAATAATGATGGTTTCAATTTCTTCTTCAATCATCTCACGCAGCCGCCGCTTAATCCGCAGCTGCATCAAAAACCGGACGGCGTAATATCCCGCGAGGATGATATACAGCGTCAAAAATGTCACGCCCGGATGGCCTCCGATATACCACACGGCAATCGCGGCCAAATGGCTGATGAAAATAAACGGGTCAAAGGTATTGATGAGACCGAGAGCGACCCATTTTTTCGAAAACGGGCGGAGGGCCTGCGTTCCGTACGCGTTAAAAATGTCGACAAACACATGCAGAACGACAGCCAGAAGCGTCCACAGCCACAAGTGCAGAAAGTTCGCTTCCGGGTAAAACATAAACAGAATGCCCGGAATCAGAATGGACCAAAATAAAACGGCGGGAATGGAGTGCGTGAACCCTCTATGATTTCGAATATAAACGGCATTATTTTTCAGCTTCAATATGGTATCAATATCAGGTGCCTGAGAGCCGGCAAGAGCGGCGATCATAACTGCCTGAGACATGGGGGTATGCATGCCGACGGCAGGATCGAGAGTTGCGATTCCGCCAAGCGCGATGCCCATGACAACGTGAGTGCCAGTATCCATTGGTGACCTCCTAGCAGGCGTTATACATCAGTCGCCCGCATATTTCGCATTATAAGATATTCCCCATTTTCTGTTTGCCCAATCATGGCGTTTATCCGCCGTTCTCATATGTTTCCGCTTTTTCTTTATCACTATTTAATGTAACATATTATCGTAACGTGCCCTTAGTTTACACCAAAATACAGTGTCAAGAAAAGCGGGACCCGAAACATCTGAGGAGAAGATATGAACGCACTTGAAGAAAAATTGAAACAAAAAGATATAGACGCATTTCGTAAGGATTTAATTACATGGTTCGAAAGAGAACAGAGAATTCTGCCGTGGAGAGAAAATCAGGATCCGTATCGGGTGTGGGTGTCAGAGGTCATGCTGCAGCAGACGCGCGTAGATACTGTCATCCCTTATTTCCAACGGTTTCTTGAGCAATTTCCGACCGTCTCGGCGCTCGCTGAAGCCGATGAGGAAAAAGTGCTCAAAGCCTGGGAAGGGTTAGGCTATTACTCCCGTGTGAGAAATCTGCAAAGCGCCGTAAAAGAAGTGCACGAGCGGTACGGGGGAGTCGTTCCTGACGGGGAAAAGGAATTCGGCGGACTGAAAGGTGTCGGCCCTTATACAAAAGGCGCCGTGCTCAGCATTGCATACAACAAGCCGGTTCCGGCCGTAGACGGCAATGTGATGCGTGTCATGTCGAGAATTCTTTCCATATGGGACGATATCGCAAAGCCGAAAACGAGAACCATTTTCGAACAGGCGGTATCCGCTTTTATTTCTCATGAAAAACCATCTGAATTCAACCAGGGTTTAATGGAGCTCGGTGCGATCATCTGCACCCCGAAATCGCCGTCCTGTCTGCTGTGCCCCGTGCAAAAGCACTGTTCGGCATTTGCGGAAGGGACAGAGCGGGAGCTGCCTGTCAAAAGCAAAAAGAAAAAACCCGGGGTGAAAACAATGGCAGCCGTTGTGCTGACAGACGACCAGGACAATGTCTATATTCATAAACGGCCGCCAAAAGGACTGCTCGCCAATCTGTGGGAGTTTCCGAACACCGAAACCCAAAAAGGAATCAAAACCGAAAGAGAGCAGCTTGAAGCCTTTTTAGAAAAAGAGATGGGAACAACCGCTGAAATCGGGGAGCTGGAAGGCATCGTTGAGCATGTTTTTACTCATCTCGTCTGGAATATTTCGGTCTTTTTCGGTAAAGTAAAACAAGTGTCGGATACATCAGAATTAATACGGGTCACAAAAGAGGAACTCGAGGAATATGCTTTTCCCGTTTCCCATCAAAAGATTTGGAAAATGGCGGACGAAAGCGGCCGCCGGTAAAAAGCGTCAGTCATAGCTGACGCGCGTGCCGTGGCTGTAATCCGCCTCATTCCGTTTCAGTCCGCCGCGGGCTTCGATTTCCTGAATCAGTTCCCGGTATTTGGACTGGCCTTCCTCGTTTAAATACGGCATAATTTGCTGGAAGGCATGGTGGAAATAGGCGAGCTCTGAATCTTTCCAATCTTGTTTGGGCATCATGGCCAATTCGCCCATATCACGTCCGACATACATATAAAAAGACCCCTTTCAATGAATATTGCTTTTATTGTTTGTTGAATGAAAAGAACTATACGCAGCAAGGAGCTGAGGAAAAATGGAACAAAATAAATGCGCACTGATCACGGGAAGCAGCCGGGGCGTCGGAAAAGCGGCAGCCATCAGACTCGCAGAAAAAGGCTACAACATCGTCATCAATTACGCTCGCAGTAAAAAAGCGGCACTAGAAACTGCCGAAGAAATTGAGAAACTCGGCGTTAAAACGCTCGTCATTAAAGCCAATGTCGGCCAGCCGGCAAAAATTAAAGACATGTTCCGCCAGATCGACGAAGCATTCGGCAGACTGGACGTATTCGTCAATAACGCGGCTTCAGGCGTGCTGAGACCGGTTATGGAACTCGAAGAAACACATTGGGACTGGACGATGAATATCAACGCGAAAGCATTGCTTTTCTGCGCTCAGGAAGCGGCAAAGCTGATGGAGAAAAACGGAGGCGGCCACATCGTCAGCATCAGCTCGCTCGGCAGCATCCGTTACCTTGAGAACTATACGACGGTCGGTGTCTCAAAAGCCGCTTTAGAAGCGTTAACCCGTTACCTGGCGGTTGAGCTTTCTCCGAAAAATATCATCGTAAACGCGGTTTCCGGCGGAGCGATTGATACGGACGCGCTGAAGCATTTCCCTAACAGAGACGAATTGCTTGAAGATGCCCGCCAAAATACGCCGGCCGGCAGAATGGTCGAAATTAAAGATATGATCGATACGGTGGAGTTTTTAGTTTCTTCAAAAGCGGACATGATCCGCGGCCAGACCATCATTATCGACGGCGGACGCTCTCTGCTCGTATAAGTTTTTAAAAAACATGAATAGCCTTAACACCTCCTGCACATTCTAAAGTGCGTGGAGGTGATAACAATGGCAAACTCAAAATACAGCAAAACAGACGTTCAGCAGGTGAAAAAACAAAATCAGCAATCAGCTTCCGGTCAAGGTCAATACGGCACTGAATTCGGCAGTGAAACTGATGCGCAGCAGGTAAGAAAGCAAAACCAATCTGCTGAACAAAACAAACAGCAAAACAGCTAATCACTGAAACAAAAAAGCACTTCATCCTCGGATGGAAGTGCTTTTTTCTTTTCTCAAAACGACAAAACTTGTGATTCCTCTACAGAATGAGTCAAAGGGTTTTCCGGCTGAAAATCGAAATGGTAAGGAGTATCAACCTAAAAGCCTAAGGAGGAACCCGATGTCAGAGTTTGAAAAGCTTGTAAGTGAACAGATGAAGATCATGGATCAGCTTCTCGAGCTGCAGTCAGAACTCGACCGCTGCCGGCAGGTGGAGGCGGAACTCATCAGTCTGGAAAGAGATGCGAAGCTGGACAATGTACAGGACGAAATTGCGACAAAGCGAAAAGATCTGGCCGGCATACAGGAGTTATTCCAAAGGCAGACAGAGCAAGTCATCCAGTCTTATCGCAGCACGGAAAAGCCGTCTTCCTATGTGCAGAAATGAATGTGCCATTCCGGAAGCGGAGTGGTTCTTTTATTTTCATTTTTTAATTCGTAACGGTATAATAGTGAAAAGACTTGTCGGAAAGCAATTGCGGCTGCATTGACTGCAGGGCTTTACAGAAAGTAGGGGAGAAATATGGGATATCCCAAGGAAGGAGAAACCATTCAAATTCACAGCTATAAGCATAACGGGCTGCTTCATCGAATTTGGAATGAAACGACGATTTTAAAAAGTACGGAATTGTGTATCATCGGAGCTAACGACCGGACAATGGTGACGGAATCCGACGGACGGACGTGGGTGACGAGAGAACCGGCGATCTGCTACTTTCATGCCCGTCAGTGGTTTAACGTCATCGGAATGCTGAGAGATGACGGGGTTCACTATTACTGCAACATCAGCTCGCCGTTCGCTTATGACGGGGAGGCCATCAAATATATTGATTACGATTTGGATGTCAAGGTGTTTCCGGATATGACGTATAACATTCTTGACGAAGATGAATACGATGATCACCGCAAATCAATGAATTACCCTAAAGAGATCGACAGCATTCTGAAGGAGTATCTGAATACGCTGCTGCACTGGATTCATCAGCGGAAAGGACCGTTTGCTCCGGAATTTGTTGATATGTGGTATGAACGGTATCTGCGCTATACAAAATAAAGAATATAATAAAAACCTGTTGGGGTGTCAACAGGTTTTTCACATGGGCTCACACGCCTTAAAGAGAGAGGGGGATAAAGTGTGGGCGTAATCAGACGCTATATGCAATTTGTAAAACCTTATAAAAAACAAATCTTTATCACAGTGTGTATCGGTATTATAAAGTTCTCCATCCCGCTGGCTCTCCCGCTTCTGTTAAAATACGTAGTCGATGACATTATTCAAGGGAGCGGCACGGCAAGCGCTAAAACGTCATCACTATTCACGATTATGGGCATCATGTTCGTGCTGTTTTTAGTTCTGCGTCCGCCGGTAGAATATTATCGGCAATATTTCGCGCAATGGACGGGCAGCCGGGTGCTCTACGATATCAGAGGAGTATTGTTTGACCATATTCAAAAATTGAGCCTGCGGTTTTATGCCAATACGAGAACAGGCGAAGTCATTTCCCGGGTGATAAATGATGTCGAACAGACAAAAGACTTTGTCATAACGGGACTGATGAATATCTGGCTTGATATGATGACGGTGCTGATCGTCATCTGTATTATGTTCACACTCGATGTCAAGCTGACACTGATATCTGTCATTTTATTTCCGTTATACGGAATTTCAGTGAAATACTTTTACGGCCGTCTCCGAAAACTGACACGCGAGCGTTCTCAGGCTCTCGCTCAGGTGCAGGGCCATTTGCACGAAAGAGTTCAAGGGATGCCCGTTATCAGAAGCTTCGCCATTGAAAATTATGAACAAGCCAATTTTGATGAGAAAAACGGACATTTTCTGGACAAAGCGATCCGTCATACGAATTGGAACGCCAAAACATTTGCGGTCGTAAACACCATTACGGATTTAGCGCCGCTGCTCGTTATCGCGTTTGCGGGCTATTTTGTCATAAACGGCCCGCTGACAGTAGGGACAATGGTTGCGTTCGTCGGTTACATTGACAGAATGTACAATCCGGTCAGAAGATTGATCAACTCATCGACGACGCTGACCCAGTCGATTGCTTCAATGGACCGCATATTTGAATTTATCGACGAGCCGTATGAATTGACTGATAAACCGAATGCCGTCAAGGCTGACAGCATTAAAGGCGAGGTTGAATTCCGAAATGTTTCGTTCTCCTATGAAGAAGGAAAAGAAAAGATCTTGCGGGACGTTTCCTTAAAGGTGACAAAAGGGGAGACCGTTGCGCTTGTCGGGATGAGCGGCGGCGGAAAATCTACGCTTGTCAGCCTCATACCGCGTTTTTATGATGTGTCCGGCGGCAGCCTGCTGATTGACGGCACAGATATTCGCGATTATGAAGCGAGAAGCCTCCGCAATCAAGTCGGAATGGTGCTTCAAGATACATTTCTGTTCAGTGAGACGATTCGTGAAAATATCGCCATCGGTAAACCGGGAGCGTCTCTGGATGAGGTGGTTGCGGCTGCGAAAGCGGCAAATGCCCATGAATTTATTATGGGCTTCCCCGAAGGCTATGAGACCAAAGTAGGCGAGCGGGGCGTCAAATTGTCAGGCGGGCAGAAGCAGCGGATTTCGATCGCGCGTGTATTCTTAAAAAATCCGCCGCTGCTGATTTTGGATGAAGCGACTTCGGCTCTTGATCTTGAAAGTGAACACTACATTCAGGAAGCGATGGACAAGCTTGCGAAAAACCGGACGACATTTATCGTCGCCCACAGGCTGTCCACGATTACGCATGCGGATAAAATTGTCGTCATGGAAAACGGCTCCGTCATTGAAACCGGCACGCACGAAGAATTAATGGCGCGTGGCGGCCAGTACAGACATTTATTTACGATCCAGAATTTAAATTGACCGAAAAACTTATGCCGGCCGAATGGGCGGCATAAGTTTTTTTATACAAAAAAACCCGGTTCTTCTTAGCACCGGGTTACTCATCATCGTCTGTTTCTAATTCGCTGTCTTTCGGGTGGTATGTCTGGAAACTCGTAATCAGTGTATCAAGATGTTCCAGCTGCTCGCGGTATTCCGCAACCGCAGCCATAATGCTGAGCATATTGTAATCAAGCAGTTCATCCTCGCAGTTCTGCTGATTTTTCAAGAAAGACTTCGTCAAAAGCTGTTTATATCTTATGCTTTCTTCAGCATCGTCATCATGCGGCTTAATCTTGCCGACAGTCCGCATCAAAATTCTTTCGTGCCAATGAAGCAGATAATCAATTTCTTCTGTCAGCGTCTCCTGAAATTCCTCCGGCATATGATAAATCTCGTTTTCATAGCGATGCAGCTTTTTCAGCGTATCAAGCGCCCGGTTCGCCGTAATAATCGCTTGTCTGAATAAAACAAGCTTGCGCGACTTTACATACGTTGTCTTCTTAAAGTAGCTTCTCTCTTCTTTATAAAGAAGATACGTATGGTCAAGCTTCATCATCTTTTCCTTCAGCTTCTCAATATCTTCTTTCAATATCGAGTGCTCCGTCGACTGGCGCATGGTCAGTCTGATCCATTTCATGATCTCATCGGTGTATTCAACCGTATGATGAGTCAGTTTCGTTTCGTATTTCGGCGGAAGAAACACAAGGTTCACAATAAAAGAAGAAAGCACGCCTAAAATAACGGTGCTTGTTCGAATCAGAGCGAACGTCAGGAAGCTGTTTCCCGGTGTTTCCAAAATCGCGATAACTGTAACGAGCGCAATTGAAATGGTGTGTTCAATTTTCAGTTTTAACATAATCGTAATGACAATGACTGCGGTCAATCCGATCATAATCGGACTCGGTCCGAAAATCAGTCCGAATACCGTAGCGATGACAGCGCCGATGATATTTGCCTGCACCTGATCAATAATGATAAGAAAAGACCTGTAAATAGAGGGCTGTATGGCAAATATAGCTGCAATCCCGGCAAAGATCGGCGACGGAAGTCCGATCCATGATGCTAAGTAGAGGGCGAGCGTAATCGCAATCCCTGTTTTAAAAATGCGGGCACCAAGTTTCATTGGTTTGTGCGTGCATTCCTTTCTCTAATAAATTATGTGCCGAACGAACGGCTGACACTTACATTTCCCTGTCGGTTTATTTGCTAAACAATAAAGTAATATACAGGGATCATACCAATTATTCAAGGTCTTTTTTTGAAAAAACCATTATCTCACAAATCGGACAAAAAGAAAAAGCGGAAGCCCCGGGCTTCCGCTTGTTTCAACAGTTATTTTTTCATATGTCTGAACGCATCTTCGACCGCTTTTAAAGTGGCATCGATATCTTCTTCAGTATGTGCGGTTGTGATAAACCAAGCTTCATACTTCGACGGGGCGAGATTGATCCCGCGTTCAAGCATCAGCTTGAAGAACTTGGCAAATGCTTCTCCGTCCGTATTTTCCGCCTGCTCATAATTGACGATCTTTTCATCACTGAAGTAAACCGTAAGCGCGCCTTTTAAACGGTTGACGGTAATGGTAATGCCATGTGTCTCCGCATGGGCGAGAATGCCTTGCTCAAGTCTTGCGCCGAGCTGATCAAGCCGCTCATAAACGCCTTCTTCCTTCAGCACTTCCAGACAGGCGATACCGGATAAGATGGATGCGGGATTTCCGGCCATCGTGCCGGCTTGATATGCCGGACCGAGCGGAGCAACCTGTTCCATGATCTCTTTTTTGCCTCCGTAAGCGCCGATCGGCAACCCGCCTCCGATGATTTTTCCGAGCGCCGTTAAATCAGGCTTTACTTGGAGAAGATCCTGCGCGCCTCCGTACATAAAACGGAACGCCGTGATCACTTCATCATAAATGACGAGCGCGCCCGCTTTATGGGTCAATTCATTGACCTGTTCCAAAAAGCCTTCTTTAGGTTCAACGATGCCGAAATTCCCGACAATCGGCTCGACAAGAACTGCTGCAATTTCTGAACCCCATTTGTCCAATGCGGCTTTGTAACTGTCAATGTCATTGAAAGGAACGGTAATCACTTCTTTGGCGATGCTTTTCGGCACACCGGCGGAATCGGGGGTGCCGAGCGTAGACGGACCTGAACCCGCAGCGACAAGCACGAGATCAGAATGGCCGTGATAGCAGCCTGCGAATTTAATGATTTTTGTCCGGCCTGTATAAGCGCGTGCAACCCGGATCGTTGTCATCACCGCTTCAGTACCAGAGTTTACGAACCGCACTTTATCAAGTGAAGGAATGGCCTCCTTCAGCATTTTGGCGAAAGTGACCTCATGCTTAGTCGGCGTTCCGTACAGTACGCCGTTTTCAGCGGCTTTTTTAATCGCTTCTGTAATATGCGGGTGGGCATGTCCGGTAATAATCGGACCGTAAGCCGCTAAATAATCAATATACTGATTCCCGTCTACATCCCAGAAATAAGCGCCATTTGCTTTTTCCATCGCAACTGGTGAACCGCCGCCTACCGCTTTATAGGATCTGGACGGGCTGTTCACGCCTCCCACGATATGCTCTAACGCTTCTTTATGAAGTTCAACTGATTTTGTATACAAAAAATGACCCTCCTAATATCTCCTTACATCATATTCTATTGTAGCATGCTTCAATGCGAGCACAACGGTTCTTGCTTCCAGAAAAGAGCGGGGGATAACAGTTGTAATCTTAACGCGAATTGGATACGCTTAATAAAAAACCCGGAGGTATAAGAAATGACGATTGAAATCGGACAAGCAGCACCGGATATGAAATTAGTGAACGACAGCGGAGAAAAAGTATCATTAACAGATTTTAAAGGGAAGTACGTCGTGCTCTATTTTTATCCGAAAGACATGACACCCGGATGCACGACGGAAGCATGCGATTTCCGTGATCAGCACGAAAGTTTCGCGGGACTTGATGCGGTTATCATCGGAGTAAGCCCTGACAGCCGTGACAAACATGAAAAATTCAAGCAGAAACACGATCTTCCTTTCCAGCTCCTCGTCGATGATGAGCACAAACTGGCGGAAGCTTTTGATGTGTGGAAGCTGAAGAAGAATTTTGGGAAAGAATATATGGGTATCGAACGCTCCACCTTTCTGTTAGACAAAGAAGGCCGTCTCGTGAAGGAATGGAGAAAGGTAAAAGTAAAAGATCATGTTGCGGAAGCGCTTCGCGAATTAGAACAAATTGCGTCTAATTAATGGACAAATGCTGAACTCACGGGGTTTTCGTCAGATTGCATTTGACAGGAGACCGGAAAAAGATGTACACTAATTATAAACATTATAAAGTAAGAATCTTTTTTAGAAGAGAGGTGCATGACGGATGGCTGCACATGAATTAAAAGAAGCCTTAGACACGTTGAAGGATACGGGAGTCCGGATTACTCCTCAACGTCATGCCATTCTGGAATATCTCGTGGACTCTATGGCTCATCCGACAGCGGACGATATATATAAAGCCTTGGAAGGGAAATTCCCTAATATGAGTGTTGCGACAGTTTATAACAATTTGCGTGTATTCCGGGAAGCGGGGCTTGTAAAGGAGCTTACGTACGGAGATGCGTCCAGCAGATTTGACTTTGTCACCTCTGACCATTATCACGCCATTTGTGAAAACTGCGGAAAAATCGTGGACTTCCATTATCCTGGCCTTGACGAAGTGGAACAGCTTGCGGCTCACGTAACGGGGTTTAAGGTAAGCCACCATCGTTTGGAGATTTACGGCGTCTGCCAAGAATGCTCCAAAAAAGAAAACCATTAAACGAAGCTGACCGCTTTGATACGGTCAGCTTTGTTTATTTCACACTGTTTTTTCTGTTATAAGACTCATCGAACGCTTTGCCTTCCAAACCTTTATCCAATGTAAGCGGCTCTCTGCAATGCATGCACATATCCACTCTGCCCAGAATCTTCGTTTCTTTCTCGCAGGCGGGGCACATCACCCGGACCGCTTTTGTGGACAGCATGCCGATCCAAAAATAAACGGCGGTGCTGAGCCCGATCGACAGCAGGCCGAGAATCATAAACAAGCTGGCAAGCAAAACAGACTGCTTAAAGAACAGCCCGATGTACATAATGATAAACCCAACGAAAACCAAACTTAACGCAAACGTTCTGATCTTATTAATTTTGCTTGAGTATTTCGCCATGTCCATCCCCCTCTGGTTTAACTATAGCACAAATCAGATGGCATATTCTTCATGTTTTCGTAAGAAAAGGGAAGAATAGATATGGCAGCTGAAAGGAAATTTGTTATAATAGTTCAATGTGTTTAGAAAAAAGGACTTTCATGTTTTATCATAGAAATGTAGAAACAAAAGCTTGTGAAACAATCGCATTGGAGGAATCGTAATGGACAATCTTCTCCGTCCAATTTACCAAGAAAGAGCAAGTCATCCCGATACGCTGGCCGTCCTTATGATTGAGAGAAGGAGCAAAGCATCATCCATCACAGATAACTTTGATGCGGTCATGCTTGTCATTGTCAAACAGGCTGAAGAGCCTCTTTTTATAAAGCATTATGAATTCGAACACAAAACCGCTTCCTTACATATTGTAACGGATGCCCTGCTTCAGGAATGGATTCTGCTGGGGACAAATAGAAGAGTTATAGATTGGATCATAAACGGCAAGGTGCTGTTTGACCGCAATGAATATATATCTGAACTTAATGACCGGCTCAGCACTTTTCCTTTCGCCGAGCGTAAATTAAAGATCGGAATGGAATACGGCAAGCTGATCAGAAGGTTTGTAGAAGGAAAAGCGTTTTTTGAAGCTGATCATTTTCTGGATGCATATTATGCGGTCGTGCATGCTCTTCACCACTTGGCCCGCATAGAAGTGATTGACCGGGGGTTTTATCCTGAAACGACAGTCTGGAATCAGGTCCGCCATATTGAACCGCAGGTATATAAGTTATATTCCGAACTTGTCGAGAGCCACGAAAGTTTGGAGAAAAGGCTCGAATTATTATTCTTAGCAAATGATTTTCTCATCCATTCAAAAGCTGAAATCGGCTCTGCGCATCTTTTTCAAGTTATGAGTGAAAAAGAAATGTGGCAGTTTGGAGAATTGCTTCAGCATCCTGAGCTGGCGCCTTTCACCCAAGATCTCGGTGTCATGCTTGATTACCTGACGGAAAAAGGTTTTATTGAAGTATCTCAAATAGAGACAAAAGGGCAGGAAGTATATCATCGAGGATATTCTTTCAAAAAAAGTGTTGACGCTGAATTATAGGCGTGTTATATTATTAAACGTCGCTGATGCGCTTCGACAAAAAGCACACAGCGGCGGAGAAATAAAAACAAAAAAACATTTGACAGCAACTTGCTGAAATGTTATACTGAGAAAGTCGCCTCAAGATGAGGTTGAAGATGATCTTTGAAAACTAAACAAGACAAAACGTACCTGTTAATTCAAAGTTTTAAATAAATCGC
>NZ_AJVF01000015.1 GCF_000262045.1 Bacillus siamensis KCTC 13613 | reverse complement strand
AGGGGGTAGAGGTCACGTCAGATGGACGGATCGATCTCAATTTATACGTCTATGATCCGAATATGTAAAAACCCTGCCGTATAACGGCAGGTTTTTCAGTTATATGCTCCGAGCCGGTCAGAAAGGTTTTGCCGGATATAAGGCCATTCCTCCCGGAGGATGGAGTAGTAGGCGGTATTTCTGAGGCCGCCGTCGACAGCCCGAATATGCGCGCGGCGGATTCCTTCAAATTGGGCACCGATCCTCAAAATCGCAGTCCGTGAGCGCTGATTGCGAACGTCGGTTTTCAGCGTCACTCTGACAGCCTGCCACACGTCAAACGCATGGGTCAGCATCAAAAGTTTACACTCCGTATTGACACCGGTCCGCTGTACGGAAGAGGCATACCACGTGCTGCCGACCTCACACACTTCCGGAGCTGCCTCCGCCGGCCGCGTAAACACCTCCACATCCATAAATCTCGTGCTTCCGACGATTCGGTCTGTTTCAAGGCTCCGTACTGCAAAAGGCAATGCGATTCCTTTTTCATAATCGGAAAGCGCACGCTCAATATATCGCTTTGTTTCTTCGATGCCGTCAGGAACATGGGTGTAAGCATAAGCCGTCCTATTTTCTGAAGCTGCTTCGCAAAGTGCCTGAGAGTGATCAATCGCCAGCGGCTCTAACTGAACGAGTGACCCTTTAAGAATTACAGGTGTCAGCATCCCAATCACAACCTTTTTTCATGAATGGGTCAAGTATAGTCGAACGGCTTATCATTCAAAAGGGCCAATTTTAAATTAAAATGGCATGTCAGTGAAATCCTCGGTTCAAACTTATGCATACATTCAGGAAAAAAGCGGAAACCTTTATGTGAAGAGGTGATGGGCATGGCATATGTGTTATCAGTCGGAACCAGCATTCCGAAATATCATGTCTCGCAAGAAACGGCGGCGGATTTTGCGAGAGGGATGTTTGCCAATTCATTTAAGGATATTGACCGGCTGTTAAAAGCTTTTCAAAACGGCGAAATTGAATCAAGACAGTTTGTCCGGCCGATTGAATGGTATAAAACGGCACGGGGTTTTTCAGAAAAAAACCGGCTGTATACGGAAGAAACCGTTAAGCACAGTGTGGATGCGGCGGTTGATTGTTTGACAAACCCCCGATGTTTAACAAACCCGATTCCATATGAAAAAGTGGATGCGATCTTTTTTATTTCCAGCACCGGGCTTTCGACACCGAGCATTGAAGCGAAAGTGATGAATCAGCTTCCGTTTTCTTCAAAAACAAAACGGATTCCGATCTGGGGACTAGGATGCGCAGGCGGAGCGGCCGGCCTGTCCAGGGCGTACGAATACTGCCGCGCCTACCCTGAAGCTTACGTGCTTGTCATCGCGGCCGAGCTTTGCAGCTTAACGTTTCAGCCGGAGGACAAGTCAAAAAGCAACTTAATCGGAACCTCCCTGTTTGCGGACGGAATTGCCGCCGTGCTAATCGGAGGGGAGAAGGCGAGCCGAAAAGACGTCAAACAGCCGCTCGTACCTCGGATATTCGCCACTCAATCGGTGATGATGCCAGATGCGGAAGATGTGATGGGCTGGGAATTCACCGACAGCGGGTTTCAAGTCATTTTTTCAAGAGACATTCCCACCCTTGTTTCGCATTGGCTGAAAGACAATGTTGATGTATTTTTACAAGAACAGGGAATCCTGTCTCGCGATATTAAAACTTTTCTTGCCCATCCCGGCGGGAAAAAGGTCATTGACGCCTATTTAACGAGTCTTTCAATGGACACCGGACAGCTTGCTGCATCTCAGAAGGTGCTGCAAAAACACGGGAATATGTCTTCCGCAACTATTTTTCATGTCATAAAAGAGCAGCTGCTGCACGGGATGCAGAAAGAAAACGAAAAAGGGCTGATCGGCGCTCTCGGGCCGGGATTTTCGTCTGAGCTTTTGCTGTTCAGCTGGGAAAAGGGGGCATCTTAATGTTTTGGCTGTTTATCATGCTGCTTGCCGTCCAGCGGATTGCGGAGATGATCGTAGCCCGGCGCAATGAGCGGAAAGTGAAAAAGCAAGGCGCCGTCGAATACGGAGAAGGGCATTATCCCTTTCTCGTCCTGATGCACGTGCTCTTTTTTGTCTCTCTTACAGCCGAGGTGGCGGCATTTCATAAAGCGCCTTCTCCAAGGTGGGCCGCCATTATATGTATCATTTTCTTTGTGCAGGGGATCAGGTATTGGGCGCTTTTATCATTAGGGCAATATTGGAATACGAAAATTCTTGTCGTGCCGGATGCGGAGCTTGTCAAAAAAGGGCCGTACAGGTGGATCAAACACCCGAACTATGCGGTCGTCATTTTAGAATTTATCTTGCTGCCGCTGTTATACGGAGCGTACTGGACATTGTTTCTTTTTTCAATCTTGAATGCATGCATGCTCACTGTAAGAATTCGCGCCGAAGAGAAGGCTTTAGAAGAAAACACCGCAAAATAGGATTGAAAATCATTCTCACTCGTGATAAGATATAAGTATGAAAATGATTCTCATTCAAGGTGGTGCGGAAAATGACCATGTTATTTTTACTGGCAGCCGTTTGTACATACAGTGTTTTAATTGGTTTTGTTTTGAAAAAAGTTTCGAATAAATCAATGTCCTCTTAAGCATCTGCGGTTTTTCCTGCCGCGGGTGTTTTTTCTTTATCAGCTGCCGATATCGGCGGCTTTTTTGCGTTTCCAGAAGAAAAGTAAGCCATTCTTGTGTAAAATGGGGGAGAGGTTTTTTTCAGAGCTTTCTAAAAACGAAAACGTCATTTGATGCGACAGACACAAAGGGGTAAAGACACATGACAGAAGAAGAACGCCGTAACAGGGAGATGTTCAGCAGAACGGGAGCTTTATACGCACAATTTTTGGATCACCATGATGAAAAACGGGCCGATCAGCTCGCGGCCATTATGAAAAAAGCGGCTGATGAAGAGGTTTATATCGCATTTACCGGGCATTATTCGGCCGGAAAATCCTCTTTATTAAACACATTGCTCGGTGAGGACATACTGCCGACAAGTCCGATTCCTACAAGCGCCAACCTCGTTGTCATCCGGCATGGTGCGGATAAAGTCGTGCTTCATACGACTGACGGGGCTTATGCAGAAATAGAAGGAAGTTACGATAAAGAACAAGTGCAGCAATTTTGTAAAGACGGTGAGCAGATTGAGACGGTGGAAGTCTATGCCGGCTTTGAGGAGTCAGAGCCCCATGCGGCCTACATTGACACACCGGGGATTGATTCAACCGACGAAGCGCATTTTTTATCAGCCGCATCAATTCTTCACCAGGCTGATGCTTTATTTTACGTCGTCCATTATAATCATGTTCATTCAGAAGAAAATATGATGTTCCTCAGCTCCGTCAAGGACCGTATTCCGAATCTGTTTTTGATCGTCAACCAAATTGACAGGCATGATGAAACCGAAACGAAGTTTGAAGAGTACCAGAAACAGGTGGAAGAGATGCTCGAAGGCCTCGGAATACCGAAGGAATCGCTTTTCTTTACATCTGTCACCGAGCCTGATCATCCGTTAAACGACATTGAAAAGCTGAAAAAACATCTGCAGCACCTGAAACGGCAGGCAAAAACAAATCTATGGCCCTTAACGGAGAAAAAAGTTGAACATTTGGTCAAGGAGCATACAGACATGCTCGTAAAAGATGCGAAGAGCGGCAGCGGGGAGCGGTTTGAGAAACAGGAAACACTCGTCCGTTCTGTCGAAGCTGAACTTGAAAATGCCGTTCAACAGGCTGAAACATCAGAGAAAGACATCAGAAAAGACGTGCAGAACATCTTGCAAAACGCAAATCTGACACCGTTTGAGATGAGGGAGCTTGCATCTGCTTATATTGAATCACAGCAACCCTCGTTCAAAACAGGATTATTCTTTTCAAAAGCGAAAACGGCAGCGGAAAAAGAGAGAAGGCAGGCTGAATTTTTTGCTGATATTAAAAAAAGAACGGAAGGGGAAGCGGATTGGCATATTGTCGACACATTTACGAAAGCGGCCAAGCGTTATGAAGCGGAATCTGATGAACTGATCAAGAAAATACAGGCGTACCGCACAACGCTTTCTGATGATATCACCGCACAAGCCCTAAAGCAGGGAGCGGCCTTTTCAGCTGAATACGTATTAACCTATTCGAAAGATCTCGCCGACATGATCCGAAGAGAAGCGAAAAGGCAGACAGCAGAGCTCATTGAGGAACTGACCGCTTTTGTGCAGGCAAAAAACGGACCGCTTATAGAGAGCCTGAAAAAACGGCTTGAGAAAGAAAGCGCAATAAGAGATGAACTTGCGCAATCGGCAGAAGAAGAGCGCAATGCCGAAGAAAAAGCTGCCCGCGTCAGCGCTTTGTGGAAAGAAGAATCAGCCTATGATACGGAAAGCAGCGACTGGTATACGCGAAAAAAACGCCTTGCGAAAGCACCCGTCCAAAAAGAGAAACCAATAGAGACTGTAATGCATGAAGTAAACAAGCCCGAGAAAATTGCGGTGAAGGAACTTTCTATAAAAGAGCAAGTGGATCGGTTCTATGAACTGGCGGGGATTCTTGACTCATCAAGCCTATTAGGAAAACAGGCAGAAGCCTTTCGAAGCAGGATTGATCGGCTTGAAAACCGTCAATTTACATTGGCGTTATTCGGAGGTTTCAGCTCGGGAAAGTCATCGTTCGCCAATGCACTGGTCGGGGAATACGTGCTTCCTTCATCACCGACGCCGACAACGGCCACGATCAACAAAATAACGAAACCGCAAGACGGCAAACCGCATAAATCTGCGGAAATCGTTTTTAAAACGGAAGAGGAACTGGACGCTGAAATGCTTCAGCTGACAGAGCTGAAAGATGCTGACATAAAAGGGCGGTCACTGAACGAGAGGTGGAATTATGCCATTAAAAAGGGAAAAGTGCCTGATGATCTTACGCCGGTGATTCAAACGATGCTTCAGGCGTTTAATACGTACGAAGAACAGATCCGTCAGAGGCTGACACTGACGGTTCCGATTGAAGATTTAAAACCGTACGCAGCTGAAGAAAAAACGGCCTGCTGCGTGAAGGAAGTCACCGTATATTATGATTCGCCTCTCACGCAAAAAGGCATTACCATTGTTGATACGCCGGGAGCAAGCAGTATAAACAAGCGCCATACAGAGCTTGCCTTTCAATATATAAAAGATGCTGACGCGTTCTTTTATATGACGTACTATCAGCATTCTTTTTCAAAAGGAGACAGGTCTTTTCTGAAGAAACTCGGCCTCGTCAAAGAATCATTCGGCATGGATAAAATGTTTTTTGTCATTAACGCCGCCGATCTTGCCAAAACGGAAAGCGAGCTGGAAACCGTCAAAGACTATGTCCGCTCTGAACTTTCAAAAGAAGGAATTAACCGGCCAAAATTATATCATGTTTCAAGTAAAGAAGAGCTTGCGGGGAAGAATAAAGCTTTCTATAACGGGTTCGCTGATGTAAGAACCGGACTTGCGCACTTTATTGAGGAAGATGTAATGAGGGCCAGCTGCGCGCAGCTGCAAACAGAGGCAGACAAATTGTGCGATATGGTGGAACAGCTTCATGAATCTCTTCACCAGTCGGCAGAAGAAAAAGAAAAAAAGAAACAGCGTCTGGAATCTTCATATGAAAAAGCACTCGCTGATGTTTCAAAGCGCCGTACGTCTGAGGTCATCATTCGAAAAGTGATGAAAGATACGGAAGAACAGCTCTATCACATTAAACATCGTCTGTCATTTTATGCGAATGATATGCTGAAAACCGCCTTCCATCCGGGTCTTCAAAATGGCGATTGGAAACGAAATATATCAGCGGCGCTGAAGGAGGCGCTTAAGGAATTCCGTTTTGAATACATTCAAGAGCTTAAGACGCTCGATATCCGGATGACCGGGTTTATTGAGCGCCATATGACTGGGGAGTGGATGGAGAACTGCCGGAAGAAGCTCATGGAAGACGGGGATTTTTCCATTTATGTCAGCGCAGAAAACGAATTTGCCGTTCAGCTGAAAGAGATCGCACCGGTCATTGACATCTCGGCATTCACACATCACGTAAAAGAAGTGAAATCGCCGAAACAGTTTTTTGAACAGAACGGAAAAGCGGCATTTGTGGAGGGGCTCAGGCTCAGCCTGCAAAAAGTGACAGAAAGCTGGCTTGAGCAGGAGAAAGAAAGCCTTTCAGCGCGCTATACTGAGCAGGTGCGCCGGCTTCAGGAAAAAATGGCGGTTCAAAGTCTGTCCCAGATCCGCGAGCAGCGTGACACTTATTTACAAGGGCTTTCAGAAAATACCAGTTATGGAGAAATTGAACGTCTTTACGAGGCCGGAAAAGAATGGAAAAAGAAAGATGAAATCCTGAAAATTTAAAAATCGGGTTGGCGGGTATATAACAGTCGTGGTAGACTAAAATGAAAAAAGCGAGATGAAACCTTTTATGTCAGAAGTCCATAAAGCAATTTCAGCACATTCCGCAAAACAGCATCAGCACGTCAAAACATTTGTGCAGCTTGACTATCAGCGTGAACAGGCGATTGAAGAAGCCATCGTAAAATGCAGACGGAATGAACCGTTTACGACAGATGCCATCAACGGCATCACCGCAAAAATGAACCAGCTGGCTGAAAAGGGAATAGTGCCGCAAAGGCGATTCGTAAGTGAAGAAATGGTGAAAGAATTCGTCAGCAGACAGTAATGGTTGAACCTGCCGTGTGTGGCGGCAGCGCTTGCTGCGCATACTATCCGTATCTTCTCTAAGGGGGGATATGACAATGGGCAGAACAAAACTGGGAAACAGAAATGCTCAGCAGAATAACAATGCCAAAAAGAAAAACGGCTTCGGACAGAAATTTGATTCCTATGCCGGCCGTGAAGCTGAAAAGCTGATGGCAAGCAATAAAAGACACGGCGAGTAACGTGACGGCAGCATCTTCCAAACAGGAGGATGCTGTTTTTTTACGGCCTTCCTATGGTAAAATAGGAACATTGAATAAAAAAGGAGTTTCGATATATGAATAACAAATTACTGCTCGTTGACGGCATGGCGCTTTTATTCCGTTCGTTTTTCGCGACGGCCGTGCATCGCAATTTTATGATAAATGAAAACGGAATTCCGACAAACGGAGTCAACGGATTTTTAAAGCATCTCATTACGGCGGTTGATACTTTTCAGCCCACACATGTCGTCTGCTGCTGGGATATGGGAAGCAAAACGTACCGCAATGACTTGTTTCAGGATTATAAGGCCAACCGGAGCGAGCCGCCTCTTGAGCTCATTCCGCAATTTGATTTAGCGAAAGAAGCAGCGCGTGAGCTCGGGTTTTTAAACATTGGCATAAAAGGCTATGAAGCGGATGACTGTATCGGTACGCTGTCTGCCTTATTTTCCGGTGAAGCGGAAATTACGATTGTAACGGGCGATAAGGATCTGCTTCAATTGCTGAATGAACAAGTTCAGGTGGCCCTGCTGCAAAAGGGAATCGGCAATTATAAAGTATATACAGATGAGATATTCAGAGAAGAAACGGGAGTTCCTCCAAAAGCGCTGATTGACATAAAGGCGCTGATGGGAGATACAAGCGACAACTATCCCGGCGTTAAAGGAATCGGAGAAAAAACGGCGTACAAGCTGATCCGTGAATACGAAAACATAGAACGGTTATTAGAAAGTCTCGCTTTACTGCCGAAGGGCCAGCAAACGAAAATTCAGCAAAGCTTAAAAGAATTGGAGCTGTCAAGGCAGCTTGCTGAAATACATTGCGAAGTGCCGTTAGTCTGTACGCTTGAAGAAGCGATTTTTTCATTGAAGATGGAAGAAGCATCCTTAATGCTCAGACGCCATCAGATAAAAGGAATTGAAAGGATGCTCGAAAAGCTGAACGCCAGAGAGATCAGCTGATCCCTCTAGCGTTTTGTATTGCTTTTTTTTGCGTTGTTTTCAAGGGCTGATTTCGGGTCTTTGTGCGCATTTCCCTCCATATTTCCCTGAGGATTCACGCCTCCGGTCAGCCGGCCTTTATTTTCTTTTCTCATAGCTGTTCACCTCAATTTTAGGATGAACAGTGTGACGCAATTTCATTCCGGTTATTTATTCAGCCGAACCGCTTTTTTTGCGAGCTGATCGGCTGTCTGGTTCTGTCTGCCGGGAATCCACTTAATAAAAAACAATGGAAACCCGGCCTTTAATCGGACGATTTCATCCACAAACGGCTGGAAAGCCTTATTTTTAACCGCTTCAAGTTCCGCGGCCCGCTCCACGATATCTGAATCCGTCCGGAATGACACGGAATCATATCCGCGGGCGGCACACAGCTTCATTCCTTCAATTAAAGCGAGAAATTCAGCTTCCTGATTTGAATGGTCGCCGATCGGAATTGAGAAAGATTCTGATTTCCCGTCATGCTTAATAAAAATACCGATACCGGACGGACCCGGGTTTCCGGCGCTTGCACCGTCTACATAAATTTCAGCGGGCATCATCCGTCACTCTCCGTTCGGTGTCATTCGTTTTGCCGCATATGCATATGGGACAGAAATGAGTGATACCGCAAATTTAATCAGATAAGTTGAAATAAAAATGCTGAACCATACTCCCGCAGAATAAACACCGATAAAGGCCACGGCAGTGAAGATTAATGTATCCAGCAATTGGCTGAGCGCCGTGCTTCCGCTGTTTCTGAGCCAGAGAAGCCGATCTGAAGGAAAGATTCGCCGAATGGCGGAATATACATAAACATCTATCGTTTGGCTGAAAATAAAAGCCAAGAGGCTCCCGAGCGCAACACGCGGCAGAAAACCGAAAATCGTCTCAAGGGCAGGCTGCGCGATATCTGACGCAGCCGGTTTATATAAAAGAGCCCCCTGCATGGCGCATGTCAATGCGAGCAAAGTGGAAAAGCCGAGCCAAACGGCTTTGCGCGCTTCCCGGGGACCGTATTTTTCGTTCAGCACATCCGTTGCGAAGAAAACGGTGCCGTACATGATATTTCCGAGTGTCGCCGTAAGACCGAACAGCTCAACTGTTTTGACGACCTGCAAGTTGGCGCACACCGTGGCGAAACCGATCCATACAAATAGGCCCGTTTTGCCAAATCCTTTATAAAACAAAAGAACAATGATAAAATGAATGATCGCAAATAAAATCCATAATACATCATTAAACAAAACCTGCTGACTTCCTTTCAATTTGAGAATGGTTTGATTATAGCACACGCCCGTCAACTAATGAATGGTAAGGTGATTTCAATGAATCTTAAGCCGTATATCGAAATAGAAGCAAAAGGAACAGGCCCAGTCGCGTTTTTTTCTGAAGATTGGCTGACCGTTCCGAAAGCGCGCATGCTTGCAAGAGAAGTCAGCCGCTTTCCATATATAAAAGACATTTATTTTGAGGATGAAAAAGGCGCAAGCTGGACGCTAAAAGAGCTGGAAAAACTTACGGAAGAGCTTGCGCACGAACCTGACGACATTACGGTGTATTTCGATGGCGGCTTTGACAAAAAAAGCAGCTTAGCCGGACTCGGAATTGCCGTGTATTATTCTCTCGGCGGCAAACGCCACCGGATACGGAAAAACAAAAGCTTAACGCTTCAGACGAACAATGAGGCGGAATATGCCGCGTTGTACGAAGCGCTTAAGGAAGTGCAGGAACTTGGCGCAAGCAGAAATTCAATCACGATAAAAGGGGATTCCCTCGTCGTTTTGCATCAGCTTGACGGCAGCTGGCCGTGCTATGATGATACGCAAAACGACTGGCTCGATAAAATTGAAGCGCTGCTCGAATCCTTAAAGCTGACACCGACATATGAAGCCGTAAACCGAAAGGAAAATCAAGAAGCGGATGACCTTGCCAGAAAAATTCTTTCGGACGGCCGGCAGATTGAAAGCCGCATAATACTAGAAGGTAACGGAGATGACTGATATTGGATAAAAAAAGCATTTATAAAGAATTGACAGAGCTTCAGGATGAATATTGCAAAGACTGCTTTGTTAAAAAGCATTTCCGCAAGGAGTTCGGAAAAACGCACGCCCATTCTTTCTGCATTAATCAATGCACGGTGGGGGAGAAACTGAAAGCCTACGGCAAGGTGCTGACAAATCAATAAAAAATAAAACCGCAGCTTTTGCGGTTTTATTTTTTGAATTCATCGAGCTGATGCTGGCAATCGTCCAAAAGCATTCGCTGCTTTTGCAGGAAATCTTGATCGAGTGCCTGCAGTTCACTGGATTGTGACATCGTTCTCGCATCCTGAATCGCCTGGTAAGCAGATTCAACCAAAGTTGAATTTTGACCCCGAGTAGCCGCGCCTGTTGTTTTCTGGGCCGTTTCCACTGCTAATTCAAGCTGGCGTTTATCCGTCAGTCCGTTTGGAAAAAATTCAGAGTCCATAAAAAACACCTCCGCAAATAGTTTGGAGATTTTTTTTAGAAATATGTATGGAAAATAGAAAAAAATATAGAAAATAAGCCGATATAACTATTGAACCTGATAATTAGGGCTTATTTACTATTATTCAGGGTATCTTGGGAGAGAAGGGAAAAACCAGCCGTGAATGATAAAGATTTAAAAACAATCCTTCAGCAGACATTTAAAGAAATATACGGTGATTTGGGAAGTTTAGCGGAAATGGCGAAAAAAGGAATGCCGTCAATGGAGAAACAAATTGAAGAAATCGAGCAGCGGTGCAAGCAGAATCTTGTAGCAATCGAGATTCAGACGGCAATCAAATAGGAGAGGCATGCGCCTCTCCTCTATTTGTCATCTGATCAACATGTATTGAGTTTAGAGTTTTACAACATTAGAAGCTTGAGGTCCACGATTACCTTCGACAATTTCAAAAGAAACTTCTTGTCCTTCTTCTAATGATTTGTATCCTTCTCCTTCGATAGCAGTGAAGTGAACAAATACATCGTCTCCGCCTTCAACTTCGATGAAGCCGAATCCTTTTTCGTTATTGAACCATTTTACTTTACCGTTTTGCATATTGCTTAATTCCTCCTAGTACTGTAGCACCTTCGTGCTAAAAAAAATTTTGTCATCATCCAACCGTACGTATGTAAACGTTGTTAAATGATGGTTCAACTATACACCAAATGGGAGCGGGCGTCAAGCGGCCGCTCTCTATTTTTTATCTTTATTTTTCCAGCGGCAAAACTTATCCGAACAAAAAGCACACGAATGATTCGTGTGCTTTTTGTTATGACATTGCCATATCTGCCTTCCCGGCCATCAGTTCAGATTCTTTTATAATGTCCTGCAAAATGACTTCAGAAGAGTTGGGGAGGTGAAGGCTTTTAATATTGTCCTTCATCCGGTTCAGCTTTTCCTCATCCGCAAGAAGGGAGGTGACAGACTCTAAAATTTCTTCGTGGCGGTTGACCACGACAGCCGCACCGCGATCTTCAAAGAAAATGGCATTTTCCTTTTCCTGTCCTGGCACGGGTTTGTACAAAATAACCGGTACGCCGATCGCTGTCGCTTCCGTCAGCGTGATGCCGCCCGGTTTTGTAATCATGCAGTCCGTAATCCGGAACAGCTCGTCGATTCTTTCTACATAGCCGAGCACTTTCAGCCGGTCGGTGTTGCCGCTTTCCAAGCTGCTGAGTGATTCTTTCAGCGAGCCGTTTTTGCCGCATACCACTACAACCTGGACCTGATCGTCATGAACGAGGTTTTCGCACAGTTCTTTTACGTTTTTCAGCACACCATGCGCTCCCGCCATAATAAGAAGCACTTTTTTGTCGGGAGAAAGATTGTATTTTTTATAAATCGGTTCTTTAGGCATCGTTTCCTCGAATTGAGGCCTGATGGGAATGCCTGTGATCTTTACGTTGTTCGGATGAGTGCCGATTTCAATCAGTTTTTCCTTCACATAATCCGTGGCGACATAGTATTTATCCACATTTTCATGAACCCAGATTTTGTGAAGGCAGAAATCGGTCATAACGTTGAACGTCGGGATCACTTTTCCGGTTCTCCGTCTGTATTCCGGTACGACAATCATCGGAAATGTATTGATTATAATGTCCGGCTTATGCTCTTCGACGAGCTGGCCCAGACGTTTATTTCCCATTTTAAAATAAATATTGAATTTGCGTTTATTATAGATTTTGTCAACTCCGTAATAAAACAAACGATAAAACTGTTTCCCGATTGAGAAGCTTTTTAAATAAAGGTATTGAGTAACCTCTGAAACAATCGGATTTGACTCTTGATACAAATTGGAAACCGTAACATCTAAGCCGAGACGCAGACATTGTTCGTAGAGCGTTTTGGCCACTTGAACATGTCCGTTTCCGTAATTTGCAGTCAAAATTAATACTTTTTTATTGGTATTCAAGTAAATTCACCTCAATGTAATCAACAACAAGCAAGCTTCATGCATCGTAAGGAGTTATTGTCTATAGATAAACATAACACAAGTACATCATTTTATAATAAGCGCGGCAACATATTTAAACTAAATTTAATTGATATGTTCCAGTATTTTAAAGTTCTGTTATACCCATACTGAATCAAGAGTATTTTATCATATTTTTGTCACCGTATCACTCAAAACAAAAATTAATCCCATTCATACGGGGTTTCCTGATATACATAATAATTCAGCCAATTCATAAACAATAACGTCGCATGAGCCTTCCAGCGGTTTACAGGTTCTTTCCCGCCGGGTGCAAAATAGTGCTTAGGAGCTTCTACGTTTGAAAGCTTTCTTTCTATATCCCTCTCATACTCCTGAAGAAGCGTATCAGTATCGTATTCCGGGTGACCCGTTAAGAAAATCTGCTTTTCGTCTTTAGAAACGATTAAACAGACACCGGCTTCTTCTGAAACGCTCAGCACATCCAAATCTGAAGCCGATTTCAGCTGCTCCGTATTAATATCTGTATGCCGTGAGTGGGGCACATAGTATAGCTCGTCAAAGCCTCTTACCAATCTCTCGTGTTTTTTAAGAACGGTATGCTCAAACACTCCGAAGATTTTTTTCGGCAGCTCCGTTTTTTCAATGCCGTAATGGTGGTATAAACCGGCTTGAGCTCCCCAGCAGATATGGAGCGTTGAAGTGACGTTCGTTTTGCTCCACTCCATAATTTCCTTTAATTCTTCCCAGTAAGAAACATCTTCAAACGGCAGGTGCTCAATCGGAGCGCCGGTAATAATCATTCCGTCAAACCGTTTGTGGCGGATGCTGGAAAATTCCGTATAAAATTCATCCAAATGCTGCCTTGCTGTATTTTTTGGAGTATGTGTGCTCGGAATTAGGAACGTAAAGTGAACTTGTAAAGGCGAATTCCCAAGCAGCCTGAGGAGCTGGGTTTCCGTTTGGATTTTTTTCGGCATCAGATTTAAAATCACGATCTTCTGCGGCCGGATATCCTGAGAAAAAGCCCGGCTTTCATCCATTACAAAGATGTGTTCACTTTCAAGCACCTGCTTAGCGGGCAGGTGATTTGGTATATTAATAGGCAACATGCCACCTCCGTTATTCCCCGTTAATTTTCTTCATTATAGAAATTTTTAAGCCATTTTTCAATCCATCCCGGCGTAATAAACCGCAATTAACGCATAAAGACAGGATGAAAGCGGCAAAAGGGCATAAATTCGGGGCGGCTCTTTATTATGACGGGCAAAGAGCCGTTTGGTTCCTCGAAAAAAATGTTTACCGGTAAATGGAAGGGAAAAGCGGTTTCCGTTTGTTTTGCATTGTAAAACAGTTAAAATAAATGAAGAATGAAAGTAGGAGGGGCGCAGATGACAATCTACGACATAAACGTACGGACCATAACTGGTGAAGACATGACGCTATCGGCTTACAGGGGCAAGGTGCTGATCATTGTGAATACAGCGAGCAAATGCGGGTTCACGTCCCAGCTCAAGCAGCTTCAGGAGCTCTATGATACATACCGGGAGGAAGGGCTTGAAATATTAGGATTTCCCTGCAATCAATTTATGAACCAAGAGCCTGGAAACGAGGCGGAAATTCAGGAATTCTGTGTGAAAAATTACGGCGTCACATTCCCGATGTTTGCGAAAGTGGATGTCAATGGAGCAGACGCTCACCCTCTTTTCACATATTTGACGGAGAAGGCGAAGGGGATGCTTGGCACAAAGGCGGTCAAATGGAATTTCACTAAGTTTATTGTGGACCGAAACGGCGAGGTCACCGGGCGTTTTTCTCCAAACGTCAACCCGAAGGAGCTTGAAGATACAGTACAGAGGCTTTTGGCTCTATAAGAGGTGACACGGTGAACGAAAAGAAAAAGAACAGCTTATCAATGAAAGAACGGGCCATGACTGGCTTCATTCCCGGATCGCAACACTTCCTGTTTGTATTGCAAAAGAAGAAGGCGCACCGAGGCGGCCGCGCTGGTTCATGGTCTAATTGATGATAACCCAAAGAAAGCCTGACGGCGGGCGGAGTGACAGAACAGCTGGCTGCTTTCAACATCGCGCATGACTCCATTCAGGAGATTGCGGATATGATCACGGGGATGTCATTTTTGCACAGGGAACCGCTGAAAAAACGGCCGCTTTCATTGGAAGGAAAAGTTATTCAGGATGCAGACATGCTTGATGCGATCGGCGCTGCGGGTATCGGCTTAATGAATACAAAAACAGGAGCCGGATTGGCAGAGGAGCAGCATCAATTTCTATTGCAGTTTGCCGCCCGCATTCCAAAAGAGGCCGGCATGGCAAAAAGCTAAGCGGGGCAATAGAACGCTTGTGCAGGCTGTGTTAGAATAAGTGTCAGATTGTGCATAGGAGGACCAATATGAAGATTAAATCAATAGAACCGACGCCGAGTCCGAACACGATGAAAGTGATCTTGACTGAAGAGCTTCCGGCCGGCAAAAGCAACAATTATAAGCCGGATCAGGCAGAAGATGCTCCGGCCGTCGTACGTGATATTTTAAAGATTGAGGGAGTAAAAGGCGTTTATCATGTTGCTGATTTTTTGGCTGTGGAGAGAAACGCCCGTTTTGACTGGAAGGAAATTCTGCCGCAAGTCCGATCAGCCTTCGGAATGGAACAAACGGAGCAGTCTGAGAGCCGTTCTGAACAGGAATCATTCGGAGAAGTGAAGGTTTTCGTCCAAATGTTCAGCGGAATCCCGATGCAGGTCAAATTGACAGACGGCGAACGTGAAGAACGGTTCGGCCTTCCGGAACGTTTTCAAGAAGCCATATTAAAGCTGCGTTCAGAAGCCTCAAATGTCGTATTTGAGCGCTCCTGGAAAGAACAAGGCGTCCGCTTCGGAGATTTTACCGAAATCGGACACGATGTCACAGAAGAGCTTCAGGCTGCTTACAGTGATGAGCGGCTCAAACGCCTGACCGAAGCGGCCGCACAGCAAAAAGGTGAGGCCAAGCCGGCAGTGCAGCGGAAAGCTTATAAAGTGACACCGGATATGCTCGATGATGAAGACTGGAAACAGCGCTATGCCCATCTTGAGCAAATGGACCCGGATGAAGACGATTTACCTGTATTGGAAAAAGCGCTTCATGATCCGAAGACCTCGATCAGAAGACAAGCCGTCGTCTATTTAGGAATGATCGAAAAGCCGTCTGTGCTTCCGCTGCTATACAAAGCGCTTGAAGACAAAACGGTGACGGTCAGAAGGACGGCGGGTGACTGCCTGTCAGATATCGGCGATGCGAGCGCCATCCCGGCAATGATAAAATCGCTCAGTGACTCAAGCAAGCTCGTGCGCTGGCGCGCGGCCATGTTTTTATATGAAGTCGGCGATGAAACAGCGCTGGAAGCATTAAAAGCGGCGGAAGACGATCCGGAATTTGAAGTCAGCCTGCAAGTCAAAATGGCGATTGAACGGATTGAGCACGGAGAAGAGGCGAAAGGTTCAGTCTGGAAACAAATGACTGAAAGCAGAAAAAAAGAACAGCAGTAATAAAAAGGTGCGCCATGCACCTTTTTTATTTGAATTCACTTTTTATAAAAATTATTTAGAATATTGTTGAAAAATGATTCAAAACTCTATATAGTAAGTACAATATTAATTGTTGGAGGGTTTTTATCGAGATACAAAAAGAATACGAAAGCGGACAGGGCGGAAACGCTGTAACTGGAGATATATACAGAATGCGCCCTTAAATAAACTGAAAATTTTAAAAATATCGCACAGTCTAAAAACAGTAGGGGGATCACCATGGCAGAATTACGCAGCAACATGATCACACAGGGAATTGACAGAGCGCCGCACCGCAGCCTGCTTCGCGCTGCCGGCGTAAAAGAAGAAGACTTCGGCAAGCCGTTTATCGCGGTCTGCAATTCATACATCGATATCGTTCCCGGACATGTTCATCTGCAGGAATTTGGAAAAATCGTAAAAGAAGCAATCAGGGAAGCGGGCGGAGTGCCTTTTGAATTTAACACCATCGGAGTAGATGACGGAATCGCAATGGGGCATATCGGCATGAGATATTCGCTGCCGAGCCGTGAAATCATTGCCGATTCAGTTGAAACGGTCGTCTCGGCGCACTGGTTTGACGGAATGGTCTGCATTCCGAACTGTGACAAAATTACGCCGGGAATGCTGATGGCGGCTATGCGGATTAATATCCCGACCATTTTCGTCAGCGGAGGGCCGATGGCAGCCGGCCGCACAAGCGACGGCCGCAAGATCTCGCTTTCTTCAGTATTTGAAGGCGTCGGCGCCTATCAAGCCGGGAAAATCGGTGAAGGCGAACTGCAGGAGCTGGAACAGTTCGGCTGTCCGACGTGCGGATCTTGTTCAGGCATGTTTACGGCAAACTCGATGAACTGTCTGTCTGAAGCGCTCGGTCTGGCGCTTCCGGGCAACGGAACAATTCTTGCGGCTTCTCCGGAAAGAAGAGAGTTTGTGAGAAAATCAGCGGCTCAATTGATGGAAACCATCAAAAAGGACATTAAGCCGCGCGATATCGTCACCGAAAAAGCGATTGACAACGCGTTTGCGTTAGACATGGCTCTCGGCGGCTCAACCAACACAGTGCTTCATACGCTTGCGCTTGCCAATGAAGCGGGAGTCGAGTACTCATTAGAACGCATTAACGAAGTGGCAGAACGAGTACCTCACTTATCGAAATTGGCGCCGGCCTCAGACGTCTTCATTGAAGACCTGCACGAAGCGGGCGGAGTCTCTGCGGCCCTTAATGAATTGGCGAAAAAAGAAGGCGCGCTTCATCTTGACGCGCTGACTGTGACAGGCCGGACACTCGGAGAAACAATAGCAGGTCATGAAGTAAAGGATTATGACGTGATTCATCCGCTTGACAATCCATTTACCGAAAAAGGCGGTTTGGCCGTGCTGTTTGGGAATCTGGCTCCGGATGGCGCCATTATCAAAACAGGCGGCGTACAAGACGGGATTACAAGACACGAAGGCCCCGCTGTCGTCTTTGATTCCCAAGATGCCGCGCTTGAAGGGATTATAAACCGCAAAGTAAAAGAAGGAGACGTTGTCATTATCCGTTATGAAGGTCCAAAAGGAGGCCCTGGCATGCCGGAGATGCTCGCTCCGACTTCTCAGATTGTCGGAATGGGGCTCGGCCCCAAAGTGGCGCTTATTACAGACGGACGTTTTTCAGGGGCGTCCCGCGGCCTTTCAATCGGCCACGTATCCCCTGAAGCGGCTGAGGGCGGCCCGCTCGCATTCGTCGAAAACGGAGACCATGTTATCGTTGACATAGAAAAACGGATTTTGGATGTGCAAGTGCCTGAAGAAGAATGGGAAAAACGTAAGGCGAATTGGAAAGGCTTTGAGCCGAAAGTCAAAACAGGATATCTTGCCCGGTATTCCAAACTCGTGACAAGCGCCAATACGGGCGGAATCATGAAAATTTAAATCAGCGGCCTGAACAATTGAATTCCGGCTCCCTCTATAGTATCCTTGACATCATATAAGGATTTTAGAGGGGGCTTTTTTATGTCAATGGCTTATGAAGAATATATGCGCCAGCTGGTCGTGCCGATGCGCCGCGAGCTGACGGGCGCGGGTTTTCAGGAATTAACGACGGCGGAAGAAGTGGAAAGCTTTATGGAACAAGCTGAGGGCACGACATTGGTCGTTGTCAACTCCGTGTGCGGCTGTGCCGCGGGTCTTGCCCGTCCGGCTGCGACTCAGGCTGTTTTACAGCATGAAAAAGCGCCTGATCATACGGTTACCGTATTTGCCGGTCAAGATAAAGATGCGACTGCAAAAATGCGTGAATATTTTACGGGGCAGGAACCTTCCTCGCCATCAATGGCGCTGTTAAAAGGGAAAGAGGTCGTTCACTTTATTCCCCGCCACGAAATCGAAGGGCATGACATGGAGGAAATTATGAAAAATCTGACAGATGCCTTCGATGCACACTGCTGAAATGCCCGAATTCCGGGCATTTTCTTTTTGGAGAAATAAATGATCACAACCAGTTACAGACCTAGCGAATATACGATACACATAGCACAGTCTCTCAGTGACAGGCTGGGTGACACCTATTGCAGCCGCAATAAACAGCCCATTGAAAAAATGCTGGAACGAGCGGCAAACGATCTTTTGGTCATTGGAAAGGAACGGTTCGAACTTTACACGAAGCAAGGGGAAAAGTTCTTTTTTCACCCGAATACAGCGATGTTCCGGGCAAAGCGGTTTTTGAGAGGGGAAGCCGAGCCGATGTTAAAAGCAGCCGGTTTACGCGAAGGGGACTCCTTTTTAGATTGTACGCTCGGCCTGGCATCCGATGCGATTTTGGCAAGCATGGCTGTCGGAAAAAGCGGACAAGTAATCGGCCTGGAGAAAAATGAGCTTGTCTCATTGCTTGTTAAAACAGGCCTTCAAACGTGGGAAACCGGTATTGAACCGCTCCAAGCCGCCATGAAACGCATTCAAGTCAAGCGTGCCGACTGCGCCGATTATTTGCGGGAGCTTCCTGATTCATCGGTAGATGTCATCTATTTTGACCCGATGTTTCACGAACCTGTTGAAACGTCAGACGGCATTGCGCCGCTCCGTGCGCTGGCAGAAGAAGGTTTTAACGAAGAGTGCATCACGCAAGCCGTTCGGGCGGCGAAAAAATCTGTAGTGCTTAAAGACCATTGGAAAAGCCCGCGGTTTGAACGATACGGCTTCAAGGTGCTGAAAAGAAAAACGGCGCTTTTCCACTTCGGTGTCATTCATGTAAGCTCATGATATCATGAGCTTTTCTTTCGTTAATCAGTGATTTCCATGACGACAAAATAAAGCAGCGTGAGAAGTGATACAGTCGCAAATAAAGCGTTAATCATCTCATCCCCTCCTTTTTTCTCTTTCTTATTGTAAGCGGTTTAGCCGCTCGGTCACAGTTACCAATTTCCCATATTGTATGATCATGCGCTTCCGGACATGACGCCGCGCTTTGTTCTATGCTAGAATATAGGGACAAGAGGACAATAAAACAGAGGGGAACTATCTATCATGAAATTGTGGATGAAAAAGACCCTTGTGGTTCTGTTTACCATTGTAACGTTCGGGCTCGTGTCTCCTCCGGCTGCTCTGATGACAGACAAGCCTTCAGGACAGTCGAGCAGTCTTGAGCAGAATGATTACACCGCTTTTTATGATGAACACTCCCTGCCGGGGGAAGAGAAGGCAGGGCGGGAGCCTGAATTACCGTTTCAATCGTATCAGCAGCAGCTTCTCGGTGATGCTGAAAATCAAGCATTTTTAAAATTCGGCAGCAAAATCTCTCCGGTCATTGAAGATGATTACAGAAGTGAAATTCTGCCGAAAATCGAAGATGTGATCACAGGGCATTTAGCCAAGTTCCAAGATGATGAAGCGTATCAGGATGTGGTCATATCCAGCAAGCCGTCGGCCGGAAAAACCGAAAAAATTTTTCATGTGTATAACAGGCTGACGGGTGAAGATCTTTTAAGATTCCACGTCCGCCGGGATCATCCTCCGCAAGACGGCTACTGGTTTAATTTTCATTACCATACCGCTGAAGACGGATTTCAATCACACCATGAGCTCGGCAGCATTTATTGGGACCGGAATACGCCGCCTGACTGGATGAGCGTGTAATAACGTGAAGAAATAAAAAAATCATTTCTGAGAAATTTTGCAGAAATGATTTTTTATTGTGTTACACTACTAAAAGACTACGTTAAAAGGATGAAAAAGATGAAACAATATAAAGATTTGTGCCGTCATGTGTTAGAAAACGGAGAAAAAAAAGGAGACCGTACGGGAACGGGGACGATCAGCACGTTCGGCTACCAAATGCGGTTTAATCTTCAGGAAGGTTTCCCGATGCTTACGACGAAAAAGCTCCATTTTAAATCAATCGCGCACGAGTTGCTTTGGTTTTTAAAAGGAGACACGAATGTCCGCTACCTTCAGGAAAACGGAGTCCGCATCTGGAATGAATGGGCCGATGAAAACGGAGAGCTTGGACCGGTTTACGGCTCTCAATGGCGCTCATGGCGCGGAGCGGACGGCGAGACGATTGATCAAATCTCCCGGCTGGTTCATGACATCAAGACCAATCCGAATTCCCGGCGTTTAATCGTCAGTGCGTGGAATGTCGGCGAAATTGATCATATGGCGCTTCCTCCTTGCCACTGCCTGTTTCAGTTTTATGTCGCTGACGGAAAACTGTCGTGCCAGCTTTACCAGCGGTCGGCGGATGTCTTTCTCGGCGTGCCGTTTAATATCGCGTCTTATGCGCTTTTAACAATGATGATCGCGCATGTGACGGGTCTTGAACCGGGTGAGTTTGTTCACACGTTCGGAGACGTCCACATTTATCAAAACCATGTGGAACAGGTGAATTTGCAGCTGACAAGAGATGTCCGCCCGCTGCCGAAACTGCGGTTTGCGCGCAACGTTGATTCTATTTTTGATTTTACGTTTGAAGACTTTATCATTGAGGATTATGACCCGCATCCGCATATAAAAGGAGCTGTCAGCGTATGATTTCGTTTATTTTTGCGATGGATGAAAACCGGCTGATCGGAAAAGATAACGATCTGCCTTGGCACCTTCCGGACGATCTCGCATATTTCAAAAAAGTGACGACGGGGCATACCATTGTGATGGGGCGGAAAACGTTTGAATCAATCGGACGTCCGCTTCCGAATCGGCGTAACATCGTTGTAACTTCACGGGACGAATCCTTATTTCAAGGCTGTACGGTCGCTTCCTCGGCTGAGGAAGTGCTCAAATTGATCCCGGGGAATGAAGAATGCTTTGTAATCGGCGGCGCTCAGCTGTACAGTGCGCTCTTTCCATATGCGGACAGACTCTACATGACTAAAATTCATCATGTCTTTGAAGGTGACCGTTTTTTTCCGGAGTTTAATGAAGCTGAATGGGAATTGACATCCCGCAGACAGGGAGTAAAAGATGAAAAAAACCCTTACGATTATGAGTACCTTGTATACGAGAAAAAGAATTGAGATCGAGCAGGGGGACAAGAATTGATTCGTTACGGCTGCCTTGTGATGTACGTTGTATTTATGTTCATGAAAAATATTCAGGAATATATCAATCTAAAAGAGCTTGACCCGCGGCTTTCTTTTCAAAAACAGATGAAACGGGTGTACGAACAGCCCAAAGCGTTTATGAGAGGCTGCATTGACTTGTCGGGATCGGTAATCAGCATTCATCATGATCGGCCGATACCGGACGGACCTGTATTGTATGTGCATCCGAGATTAGGTGTGGGTGATCTTGTACTGCTTGCGGGACATCTTGAAGATCCGGCTGGTTTTATCGCCGGCAAGAAAGCTTTCCGGATGCCGTTTCTGGGGAATTGGCTGAGACTGATGGGTGTCATTTGTGACGGAGAAAGCCGGGACGTGCGTCAGGAGGCGGAAGTCAGCCTGCAAAAAGGACAAAGCCTGATTCTTTCTGAAGACGGCAAAATCAATCCGGAGGAACTGGCCCTGCGTTTTGATCTTCCGATTGTTCCGGTCAGCACAACGGGAACAGACCGGCTGCTTCGGGGCAGATTATTGAAACGGCTGAAACCGGCTGACATTGAATTGCATGTCAAACCCGCTTATTATCCGGCCGTTCAAAAACGGCTCCGTGCATAAAAAAAGCACAGTCTCTTTACGAGAGGCTGTGCTTTTTTATTTCAGATAAAGGGAACTTTGACACAATAAAATAAAATACAGAAAAACATTGAGGCGCTGCCGCCTAAAACAAAGCTGTGCCAAATGGCGTGATGAAACGGGATCTTTCTCCAAATATAAAAAACGGTGCCGGCGGAATATAATAAGCCGCCGAGAAGAAGAAGGCCGAATCCCGGGCCTGACAGCGAAGCGTACAGCGGTTTAATGGCGACGATAATCAGCCAGCCCATCATTAAATAGACAAGCGTTGAAAAAATGATAAACCGCTTCACGAAAAAGATTTTAAACACGATGCCTCCGAGGGCAAGCGACCAAACGATAATTAAAAGAGTCAGGCCGAGTGCGCCTTTAAGCGGCCCTAATAAAAATGGCGTATATGTCCCCGCTATCAAGACGTAAATCGCGGAGTGATCCACAATCTCAAGAATGTCTTTCGTTTTTTTATGCTGAATGCTGTGCAGGAGAGTCGAGCTGAGATACAGAAGCAGCATTGAGGCGCCGAAAATCGAGAAGCTGGCGATGTCTGTCGGCGATCCGTATTTTACCGCGAAGATAATGAGAAAAATCAGCGCCGGAATCGACAGCAATACACCGATTCCGTGTGTGATGGCATTTGCGATTTCTTCTTTAATCGTGAACAATCAAATGTCCTCCTTTTAAAGGATTTGTTTTTGCAGTGACTGCAAAAAGCCTAACCCTTCTATTGTGATTTTTGTTCCTGCGCGTCCCCGGCCTTTTGTGACATAGTTCATCTTTTCTAAGTAATCAAGCCTGTTTCTGACCTGCTGAGGCGTCAATGTCATTGTGCCGTTCTCACTTAATTCGGATATGCTCCGTCTGCTGGCGGGTTCGCCTTTGGCATTTAAGCCTTTGATTGATTCCAAAATAAACAAAAATTCTTCTTTCTCCATCAATGTCAGGCGCTTTTCTTTTTTCTTGGCGGTTTTCGCTTTCTGGCTGTTTTTGATATACGGCGGGACATCCTCGGGATAAATCGTACCGCCGGAGGCTGCCGCAGCCATATAATGCGCCGCGTTTTGAAGCTCTCTGATGTTGCCGTTAAAGGTGTGCCGCTCAAACAGCGGATAAACGGACGGATCGAGATGCAATTGCTGCCCAGAGGCTGCCAGCATATGCTGAAGAAGGAGCGGTATGTCGCCTTTTCGTTCAGATAGAGCAGGGAGCTGAAGGCATAACACGTGAAGCCTGTAAAATAAATCTTTGCTGAACGTGTTTTCCGTATCGGCAAGATCAGCCGTGCTGCTTGCAATGATGCGGGCGGAAAGCCCGGCATCAAGCTCCGAAAGAAGGCTGGCCTGTACCGACAGCGGCATGTCTCCGATTTCATATAAGAATAATGTTCCGCGGCGGGCCCTATTTAATGCACCTTCAGCACAGAACAGTTCATGATTGAGCCGCTCTTCGCTTTGGCTGCAGTGAACGGTAATAAATAGTTCGCTGTTTCTGCGGGATTTATGGTGGATCGCTGCGGCCATTTGTTTTTTTCCGGTTCCGACTTCACCCGTGATGAAGACCGGCAGATCCGATAAGGCGAATTTGGCGGCCAATCGTTTCGTTTCTAAAAAGGATTTATGTTCGCCGGCTAGCTGATGAAAGGGATCAGATTGTTCAATTACAGTCATGAATTGGCTCCTTTTGGTTCTAATTGGTTTAAGTATAACATGTTTTCACCTTTGAAAATATCTTTTTCTTATGAATCGGTTTATTTAATTTTATTTACGAAATTCAAATAATTATCTTATTATTTGAATATTCATGTTATAATGGCATATTAAATAGGGATTTAAATAAGAAAGGACTCTGTAAATGAAACCGTTACTTAAAGAAGACTCTCTCATCCAGGTAAAAGACATTTTAAAAGCGCACCAAAACGTAAAGGACGTTGTGATACATACGCCTTTGCAGAGGAATGACAGACTTTCTGAGAGATATGACTGCAATATCTATTTGAAAAGAGAAGACCTTCAGGTGGTCAGATCATTTAAGCTCAGAGGGGCTTATAATAAAATGAGACAGCTCTCAAAAGAGCAGACTGAAAACGGAATTGTCTGCGCCAGTGCGGGAAACCACGCGCAGGGGGTTGCGTTCTCATGCAAACATCTCGGCATTCACGGCAAGATTTTTATGCCGTCAACCACACCGAGACAAAAGGTATCTCAAGTGGAGCTGTTCGGAAAAGAATTTGTTGAAATCATATTGACGGGTGACACTTTCGATGATGCATATAAGAGTTCTGCGGAATGCTGTGAAAAGGAAAACCGCACGTTTATTCATCCGTTTGACGATCCGGACGTCATGGCGGGGCAGGGAACGGCTGCCATTGAAATTTTAAATGACATTGACGTTGAGCCGCATTTCCTCTTTGCGAGTGTAGGGGGAGGAGGACTCCTTTCCGGTCTCGGCACGTACATGAAAAACATTTCGCCGGAAACAAAAATCATAGCGGTGGAGCCGAAGGGCGCAGCTACATATTTTGAATCGAAAAAAGCCGGACAAGTCATTGAACTTGAGAAAATCGATAAATTTGTTGACGGGGCGGCTGTAAAAAAAATCGGCGCGGAAACTTTTCAGACGCTTGAAACCGTAGTTGATGACATTCTTCTTGTCCCGGAAGGAAAAGTGTGCAGCACAATTCTCGAATTATACAATCAATGCGCCATCGTAGCTGAGCCGGCGGGAGCATTGTCCGTGTCGGCACTTGATCTGTACAAGGAAGAGATTAAAGGAAAAAACGTCATCTGTGTGGTCAGCGGAGGGAATAACGACATCGGCAGAATGCAGGAGATGAAGGAACGCTCCATGATTTATGAGGGGCTGCAGCACTATTTTATCGTTAATTTCCCGCAAAGGGCGGGAGCGCTTCGCGAATACCTTGATGAAGTGCTCGGGCCTGATGATGACATCACCCGATTTGAATATACGAAAAAAAATAATAAAAGCAGCGGACCTGCATTGGTCGGTATTGAGCTGAAACATCGGGAAGATTACGGCGCGCTCATTGCCCGGATGGACCAAAAAGGATTTCATTACGTAGAAGTGAATAAAGATCAGGACCTGTTCCACCTGTTAATCTGACTTTTTTTAGAACGGCCGCGCAAAATGACAGACACGCTTTCTCAGATTGTATATAATAAAAAGAAAACAATCGAAAAAGAAGGATTGATATCTTGTTACTCAAAAGCCTAGAGTTCAAACGACAGGACGGGATTCAGGTGAAAGTGACAGAAATACCGGTTGTCACGAAAGGTGAACATTATTTTTTTCAAATTCATCGGCACCTTGAGCTTTATTTGAGAGAAGTTTTTGCTTCACGAAGTGTGAGAACAGTGTATTCATTCCGACAATATGTTAAGCGCCGTATGAAGTGGAAAGATTACGAGGCCGTTTTCAACCAAGAGATATTAAAACATAACGCATGACGGCGCGCATTCCTTAGCGCCCTCCTTTTGATAAGGGAGGGTGCGGGGATTTTTTTATGATGAATGCTGTAAGCGTTTTATCCATGGGGGGAATGGAAATGAAAAAAATGAAAAGCTTCGCTGCCGTCATCTGTTTGCTGCTCTTGTGCGCCTGCGGGGGGAAGACGATAAAAGACCCGCTGAACTATCAGATTGAGCCGTTTTCATATCAGAACCAAGACGGAAAAACAGTGTCACTGAAAAGCCTGAAGGGGCATGTCTGGATTGCGGATTTTATGTTTACAAATTGTAATTCCGTCTGTCCGCCGATGACAGCCCATATGACTGAACTGCAAAAAAGACTGAAGGCTGAGAACCCGGATGTGCGGATTGTGTCGTTCAGTGTAGATCCTGAAAATGATACGCCTAAACAGCTGAAAGCATTTGCTTCCAAATATCCGCTCTCACTTCGCAACTGGGATTTTCTGACCGGTTACAGCCAAAAGGACATTGAAGATTTTGCGCTGAACAGCTTTAAAGCAATCGTCAACAAGCCGAAGGGGGAAGATCAGGTCATACATAAAACTTCTTTTTATTTAGTCGGACCTGACGGCAAGGTGCTTAAAGATTATGACGGCGTGCAGAAAGTTCCGTATGATGACATCCTCTCAGATGTCAAAGCGGCTGAGAAGCTCAAGTAAACTGGCAGATTAGACATTTTCAAATCTGAAAAAACATGTTACACTTTCCACTAGTAGACGGGGAAGGAGCAACCAGATTGAAGCTGCGAATGTTCTCATTGATCGCCGGACTGGCCTTGCTTTTATCAGCTTGTTCTGTCCAGCGCACCGGTTCTGATGCTGAAGAACCGAAAACGAAAGATCATATTGTCATAGCTGCGGTCGGAGATTCATTGACTGAAGGAGTAGGAGATTCTGACGGTTCAGGATACGTCGGCAAGGTGGCGGATTCCCTTAAGAAAAAGGGACATGTGAAAACGGTAGATATTAAAAATTATGCGGTGCAGGGCGACAAGACGTCTGACCTGCTTAAAAAGCTTGATGATAAAAAAGTGCAGAAATCATTGAAGGGCGCCGATTATATCTTTTTTACCATCGGCGGTAATGATTTAATGAAGGTGCTCCGCCAGAACGTTATGCAGCTGACGGTTCAGCCGTTCCAAAAGGAAGAGAAACCTTTTGAAAAACGGTTCAAGGCGATCATTTCAAAAATACGCAAATACAATCAAAACGCTGAGCTGGTGTATGTCAGCATGTACAATCCGTTCACATTTACGCTGCCTGAGTTAAAAGAGATTAACGGGGTTGTGACTGATTGGAACCAGATCGCCGCAAAAGAGCTGAAAAAAGATCCTCACGCCGCCGCGGTGAATGTTGAAGACTTGTTCAGTCAAAAAAGCGGCAGCAGCCGCATTTCAAAGGATGATGATTTTCATCCGAATGCAAAAGGGTATGCACTCATCGCCGATCGATTGTACGGCACTATTGAAAAACAAGGGTTACCAGCAGAATAGGGTGAAATGATGAAGAAATGGAAATCGCTGTTTTTTATTCTTCTTGCACTCAATGTGATTGCCGCCGCGGTAATCGTGACATTGATGGTTATGCCGGGAGAACAGGCGAAAATACAAGATGAGACAAAAAGCGAGTACGGCTTTCATATCACCAGCTCCAAAGAATCACTTGCCAGGTTTGTGAATTCGTACTTAAAAGAGAAGGCATCGAATCAGCTTGACTACAAAGTGGACATCAATAACGACGTGCACGTAGCCGGTAAAATCAAGGCGTTCTCAACATCCATTAATGCGGTTGTCACATTTGAACCGTCCGTACAAAAGAACGGAGATGTGGTTCTGAAAGTGACGAAGTTTTCATTAGGTGAATTAAGTCTTCCGATCAGCTTTGTGCTGAATTATATGGACAGCTTTTACGAACTGCCGTCATTTGTGCACGTTCATCCAAGTGATAAAAGCATTGAGGTCCGTCTGTCGGAAATGCCATTAGACAACGGTATGTATGTTAAGGCTGATAAAATCAATCTCGACACGGATGAAATTGAATTTTCCTATTATCATCCGAAGCAATAAGTTTTCATAAAAAAAACACAGATCCTTTCTGGGATTTGTGTTTTTTACGTTTCAGCGTTTTTTATCCAGCTTGCTGAACAGTTTGATTAACGTTGCGAGCTCTTCATCAGAGTAGCAGTCAAACCGTTTAAAAAAGTATTCAGTTTTTTTCTGGTTGAAATGATCGACAATTTTCTCCCCGTCTTCCGTAATATGGATTCTGATAATTCGTCTGTCCTCTTTAGAACGGATGCGGGTGATCCATTCCTTTTCTACTAAAGCGTCGGTCACTGCGGTAATGTGGCTTGCGGAGACCTCAAGAATGGGAGCGAATTCCGTAACTTTTTTAGGGCCTTGTTCACTGAGAATCCGTAAAATGGTGAATTCGTTCCTGGACAGCTCTTTATCTAGAATTTCATTAACTTCATTTCTGATTTGTTTAAACACTTTTCGAAGCAAAGCTTCCATATCATACATCATTTGTGTTCTTACTTTCAAATCATGAACCTCCAATATGTAGTCAGCGCGGTATTCGGCTTATGCTTCCCCTGAAGAAAGCAGAATTATTTTTATTCTGTTTATACATGCTATAATATAATAATACCACGTATGAACAAAGGAGGGCACCCGTATGTCAGAAAAAAAAGAAATCGCCACATTTGCAGGCGGCTGTTTTTGGTGCATGGTGAAGCCGTTTGACGAACAGCCTGGAATTGAAAGAGTGGTGTCCGGCTATACAGGAGGCCATACTGAGAATCCGACTTACGAAGAAGTGTGCAGTGAAACGACCGGCCACAGGGAAGCCGTTCAAATCACATTTCAACCAGACATTTTCCCGTATGAAAAGCTTGTCGAGCTGTTTTGGCAGCAGATCGACCCGACTGACGCAGGCGGCCAGTTTGCGGACCGCGGCAGTTCATATCGGGCGGCGATTTATTACCATAATGATGAACAAAAAGAGATAGCTGAAGCCTCAAAAAAACGGCTTGAAGACAGCGGCATCTTTAAAAAGCCGATCGTGACAGACATTTTAAAGGCTGAGCCTTTTTATGAAGCGGAAGGCTATCATCAGCATTTTTATAAGAAAAATCCTGATCACTACGGGCGCTACCGTGTAGGCTCCGGACGTCAAGGATTTCTGGATGAACATTGGAGGGACAGATAGGATGGCTCTAAATAAAGAAGAAAAAATCAAATCATTAAACCGCATGCAATACGAAGTCACGCAAAACAACGGAACAGAGCCGCCATTTCAAAATGAATTTTGGGATCACAAAGAAGAGGGGCTTTATGTTGATATCATTTCAGGAAAACCCCTGTTTACTTCTCTGGATAAATTCGATTCTCATTGCGGATGGCCGAGTTTTACCAAACCGATTGAGGAAGAAGAGGTTGACGAAAAACTGGACACGAGCCACGGGATGGTCCGGACGGAAGTGAGAAGCAAAACAGCGGACTCCCACTTGGGCCACGTTTTTAATGACGGCCCTGGGCCGACCGGTCTCCGTTATTGCATTAACTCTGCGGCACTCCGTTTTATTCCGAAGGATAAGCTGAAGGAAGAAGGCTATGAAACCTATCAGCATTTATTTGAGAAATAGAGCTCAGCAATGAGGCCTGCCGATTTAGACAGGCCTTTTTTCTATGCTTTTTTTTCTTCATGTAATCGTTCAATTATCTTTACGACTGTGTCTGTTGTGATGAGCGGCGCTTGATCGGATTGATATCTGGGGAGATTGACCTTCCTGAATTCAGGGTGTTTGGCGGGGTCCGGCAATATCGCGTAAAGATTGCCCCATTCATATAAAGATTCCGTTTCATGAGGAGAGGTCAGTTCTTCGTGAAGTTTCTCCCCGGGGCGTTTTCCTACTTCAACAGCGGCGGGGCGCGGCAGTCCGTGCCGGATCGCATATTCCTCAAACCCGTGAAGCAGTTCTTCAAGCCTCAGGGACTCCATTTTAAAAATAAACGTTTCTCCGCCCTTTGTAATCGCCGCAGATTGCAGGGTAAGCATTGCTGCGTCATCAATCGACATAAAAAACCTCGTCATATTTTTATCCGTAATGGTGAGCGGGCCGCCATCCATCAGCTGTTCAAATAATATAGGAATAACAGAACCGCGTGAACCGAGGACATTGCCGAAGCGGACCGAACAAAACACCGTACCGCGGTTTTGAACATGATGATTAGCCTGATGAAACAGCTTCTCGGACAACAGCTTCGTAGCTCCCATTGTGTTTACCGGAGAAACGGCTTTATCGGTTTTTTAAGATATTTACTGCATTTTGAGGGACTATCAGTGACGGTGAGATCGAAAACGAAAAATTAAACCTTAGGATGGGGGTGATTTCAAACTGAGCTGGAATTGGCCCTTTTCTTTTTTGTGTCATATTAACGATAACATCTTTGAAGACCATTCTTAATAGCGCGTTCTTTTTCTCTGTGCTTGATTCAATGTGATATTGATCAATTATCTTATTGATGTTGTTTCTGACTGTATTACTGTCTATTTCTGTTTGCGCTTCCTGAGTTCCATTGACCTCATTCTTGGCAATCTGGAGTTCTGCAAATTCTTCATCTAAAACAGCTTTTCTTTTCAAAAAAAGTTCATCAGTGTAAATGCCGCTTTCATATTTCTCGAAGATAAAATTCTCTTTGTTTTTTAATTCTTGTTCTTTTTGTGAAAGATGTTCACATATTTGCTTCTTTGTTTTCACATTATTATTTCCGTCTTCGTATTTAGAAATCATTGAAATGATATGTTTTGTTAAAGTCTTATTATCTAAGTTGTTTAAAGAAGAGAGGTAATCCAGAATGGCATTTTCAACATCGTTATATCTCACATACGTACATTTATTCTTTTTGCAAGTGAGTGATTTAACGTGATAGACACTTTTGGTGCCGTTTTTATTTTCACGCGTTCGCTTAGTTTCGTATTTAGATAATGGTTCACCGCACTTGGAACAAGTGCATACGCCTGCCAATTCACTTAATTCCAATGTATTTTTATTAGGCAGCAGGGGGACTTTGTTTGCAATTTTCTCTTGTGATTGTTGAAATTGTTCTTGATCTATTATGGGGGCATGTGCATCCGGTACTACAATTTGTTCCTTTTCAGGTCTAATTGTTCGTTTACCGTCTTTTGTTTTTTCTCTAACCTTATATTTAACAGTTCCGATATACGCTTCGTTTTGCAGAATTGCTTTAATTGTGTATTGATTCCAGCGCTTTTTTCCTGATGGAGTAGGTATTTGTAATTTTGTTAAGTGAGAAGCAATCGCTGTATAACTATAATCTTTTCCATTCAATCCATTTAAAAAGATGTTAAAGATGAATTGAACGACTTTTGCTTCTTCCTCGACGGGGACTAGTTTGGATGTTTTTTTGTTTAACCTGTATCCAAAAGGCGCTAGTCCGGAAATCCACTTCCCTTGTGCCGCATATGTGTATTTAGCCCCTGTCATACGCTCTCTGGTCATTTCAAATTCTTCTCTGGCCATAAATAATTCAAAACGAATCTGACGCATGTCTGCAGGATTTCGAGGGTCATAGACTTTATATGGTGTAATGATAATCAATCGCTTGCTTTGAAGAAGGTTAACTATTTGTCCAGCATCACTGTAGCTACCGCGGCTGAGTCTTGTTAATTCTTTAACAGCAATTGCCTGGTACTTGCCTTCCTCGAGGTCTTTAAGACATTCTTTAAAAACAGGGCGACCCTCAATGCTTTCTCCTGACCCGATTTCCATTTTTAATTCATAGGGGATTTCAATCGACTTCAGTATTTTATTCATGAGTTCTTTTTGTTCAGTTAGCGTATCTTCGCCTGTTCTTTTTTCTCGCTCCATATCCTGACGAGAGCGTCTAAGATAACCCAAAATATTTGTAATGTTGTAAGAATTAACGATGTTTTTTAACTCCAAAAAATCAGCACCTCCTCTTTATTGTATTTACTGTAAAAACAGAAGTATTCGTACAATATTCTGTCTGACATTGAATACGAAAATAGCCTAATAAATTGTAAGGGCTGTATTCTTTGAGATCCATTCTAATCGTATTCATTTTTTAATTAAACGCCGACTGTCATTAACAGGGTTTTTATTTTGTTCATTTAATCCTTATATGGAAGCGCTTAAGAGAAACTATAACTTGAACACTAAATAAAATAAGCAAAGAACTTAAAACGGTGGGGGACATATCAAAGGAACTTAATATCCCAGACTGGAGTATTCTGAATCTATTTAAGGCAAAAAAAGTGGACAAGCTTTCTTACCCTGAATTGTCAAAGAGGTGAGAGCAAAGGACTTTGATCTGCTATACGATTTGCATTTCAATAAAAAAATGAGTCTAAAAAAAGTTGACCGGAAATATGCCTATTCGCCTCCCTATATCCGTCAAGTTTTTAAGGATCAAGGAATTGAGCACTTGGCGTTTAAAAATCAGAATAAGAATTAGATATATTAACGGATGCATTAATTCTAAAAGCATCTAAGACTGTTTTTGAGAACAGTCTTTTTTGTGTAGTAAATATATCTTAAATTGTGAATAAATATTTGTTCACCGTAGTGATTTCTGAACGGTTTCAAACGTAGGACTGCCTTACCTTTTTTAAACGAATATAATAATAACAGGAAAAAATATAAATGTTTTATGGTATGGTGTTCAATGTGTTAAACAATAAAATTAGGGATAAAGGAGAGTTCAAATTGAAAAGCCTATTTGCTAAAATTCTTTTTATGTTGCTAGCAGCGGTTATAGCCATCCCGACTGTTGGAGCTTCGGCCTCAGAAGTGAAAAAAGCGAGTACTTCTAAACAGGACATGCAATTTACTTATAATCCAACCGAGCTTCAAAAACTTGCTAAAGAATACTCAGTCCCGGCAGTTAAAGAAAAAGGTATTTTAAATGCGGCCGAAGAATTAAAAGGTCTCGAAAATGGTAGTTCACAAGATCAAATGAGTACTATGGGAGCTAAAAGCGCTGCCGCTAAAGAAGCGATTAAGGTTATTAGAGGACTGGCAAATAATGCTTGGGCAAAAGACATATTAGGCACAATGTTCGGAAAATCTACGGTAAATAAGATTATTAAAAATACAAACAAAATTTGTAAAGTTCTCGAAGATATAACCGGAGCTCCTAAAGAGGTTGCTGCTATGGCAAGAAAACAAATCCCACCAGCAATTAAAGGTGCTGTTGGGGCAGGAGTTGCTGAAACAATTGGCATGGCAGTAGAATATATCATCCTTGCTGCAGATTATCTTGTTCTTTAAATTTTAAAATTAAAGGTGATAACATGACTGGAAATCGTTTTGTAGACTGGTGTAACGAGAATAACCTAAATTCTGAAGATGAAACTTTTCTCGTCCAGTTGTCAGCTGCATTTTGTAATTATGAAAATGATAAAGCGAAAGAAATGAGTAAGCAATTATTCATTAACCGATATGGTGAAGAGCTTGGAATTAGCTCTCTTAAAGGAGAGCATCGATCAGAATATGAAGAGATTATTCGTACTTATGAAAAGCATAATCACAGGCAGGGGGAAATTAATATAGATGAACTGCTGCAGGCATTATTTGAGACGGAGATGATGTTATCTTTAAAAGAAAAATTTTGATAAAATCCTAATTGATGTATCATAGGGGTTTAATCAGCCACTATAGACCACAGAGTCCCTCACACGCTCTGTGGTTTTTGAATGTATCCAAATAAAAAAAGAAGCCCCAGAGGACTTCAAAATAATTAATTCTTCTCACATGCAAAGTTGTCATTATCCCGATCCATTTTAGATGTATAAGCAGGGTGAGTGCTTAGTACACCATGCGGATATTTCTTCCTCAGCTCTGTGCAGTTTGCAAAGTGTTCAGTTCCCCCGGCAGAAGGGGAAGCTTGTGCAGAGTTAGAAGAGCTGCTTGATGCTGAACTGCTTGAGTTCGATTGATGTGTCTCGGATTGGTGTGTTGTAACTGACTTTTGAGCCGGCTTAGATACACTTACTGATTGCTTCGGTTTCGTTACGCAGCCATTAAATCCTTTATCAGTTGCATAGCCATTTTTACTCCAAATCTTCAAGTCCTTATCTTTCGCAGCCTGCTCATCTTTCTTATATGTGTCTAAATACTTCGTGTTTGGCTCATACACATAAGCTACTCGTGCTAATCCTTCTTTAAGCAGTGTTTCTTGTACTGATTTGCCATCTGCATAAACGTAAGCCAGCATTCTTCCATACTTATCAGTACGGTCACCTTTATCAAATTCTAATTGTAGCTTACCATTGTTCACCAGCTGTTTGTTTCTTGCTGAAGCATCCTCACCATATGGTTGTACGCAAGAGTTTGGCTTCTTAATTTTAGGCGTGTCAATAAGTAAATAACGAACAGTTTTGACTTCGCCTTTATAGTTAACTTTAATCGTGTCTCCGTCAACCGTTCTGTTTAGTGTTACATCGACCAGCTTTTTCTTATTGTCAGATGTCTTTTTATCCGACGAATCCTTCTTTGAAGCATTTTCGACTTTTTCATTCTTGTCATTAGTACTTTTGTCGTTTGATTGAGTGTCGGTCTTTGTCTCTTTTGCATTCTTTTCTTCTTGCTGCGTTGTTTTAGCTTTGTCTGAATCTGTTTTATCTGTAGAAGCAGAATCAGACCCACATGCCGCCAAAGAAAAGCTTAGAGATAATGCGCTAATACCTAACAACCATTTCTTCAATGTAATTCCCCCAAATTTGTTTTTTCTGTCTCTATATCGGACAAACCTTCCTGATTATGAATATAAAACCGAATATTGTAAATTTGATTTTAGGTAAACATCTGATTTTGAAAATCGAAGAATCTAAAACTATGGTAAAAATCAGATAAGATTAAGTGGAAAGGAGACGTAAATGAAGGTATTTGAAGCAGACTCGTTTATTTCAGCGGCAAAAAATCGGGCAAAAGAATACGATCAGATTAGAGAACAATTTATCAATCTCAGAAAAGCATTTCAGGGAATGGCTGATCTAGATGACAGTGAGTTTTCGGGCAAAGGTGCTGATAACATCAAAGCATTCTTTCAAGATCACGCTAGTGTCACAGACAGCTGGCTTGATCTGATCGATATGAAGATTGTTTTTCTTAACAGTCTTTCTGGAAAAGTAACTGATGCGGGATTTGCCGATTCGTTTGTGGAAGAGTCATTTTTAGAACATGAGCTGATTTATGCGAAGAATAAATCAAAAGCCATCATGCAAGAGCAGCTGAATGAAATGAGGGATATTCTTAATGAGATAAGCGATATTGTTCATCTTGATGTTTTCTCGACAGAGGATGTCGATCAAAAGCTGGATTCAGCAGATAAGAAACGGGACAATACCATACACAAGCTTGGAAAGCTCGATCATGATCTAACGAAGGAATACGCAGAAACCGAAGCGAACGACAGTTCATCCAGGCCGATTTTCAACAGCTTCAACACGGAACAGAGAAAGCGAAAAAGCGTAACCCCTGCACAGCGAGGTCGGTATTTTATGCCGGAAATTCTTTAAAAGAGAGGAGGAGAGGTTATGGTTTCGTACCAAATAAAGAAATTAAAACCCGAAGACTACAATAAGTGTAATAATATTTGGGACATGGAAAAGAAAATGGCTAAGGTGTTTTATGACGAATTAGTAAGCGGCAACAGAATTACTTTTATTTACTTAGTGAATGACGAGTTTATAGGAGAAGGATCGTTAGTTTTTCGAAACGATGACCCAGATTATACCATTCTGAATAAACGCGTTTATCTTTCTCGTATGATTGTTAAAGAAGGATATCGAAATCGGGGGATAGGTGGCATTATTGTTGATTATTTGATTGATTATGCTCAACAACTTGGATATGAGGAAATAACACTCGGTGTAGATACAGATAACTTAAACGCAAGGCATCTATATGAAAAGAAGGGTTTTACAACCGTATTATTTCTTGGTGAAGATGAATATGGTGAATATGTAAAACTCCTAAAAGAATTAAAATAAAATTCACGAGAATTATGGTGAATGTATGGGAGGTTACTTTCACAAACGGTGACAGACCGTATCTTATGCTAATCTAATTAGAGTCGTTATTTAAGAGGCGTATTAGCATTTATCCTCTCAAAACCAGTCTGTAATGAAATAAGATACTGTTAGTTTATAGAAAATAATTTCTATTTTGTGTTTTTGTGGTATTATCGAAATAAAAAGGATGAGACAATGAAAAAGAAATTAATTGGAGTCTTGATTATTGTTTGTTCTGTGCTCATGTATAGCATAGGTTCACATCCTCTTAAAAATCAAAGATCCACTGAGGAAGTATTACAAAGTGCATGGGATGAATTTGGCTTATTTAGCTATGGGATTGGAGAAACAGACCCAGTCATATCAATTGGTATGGATAAAACAAAAAGTGAAGAAGAATTACGGCGCTATTTAAACGACAATTTATCTGAGGAAGCCAAAGAAGAATATAAAGTTGAGATCCTTAAAAAGGATATTAATATTTTAGAAAGACAGCATGAAAAGTATTTGGGAAGTAATAAAGCATATTAATACATTGAAGATGCTTATCGAAACCAAATAAAAATAATGGTTTTATTCATAAACAAAGTTTTGCAAATCATTTCAATGGTTTCATTTCCAAAGGGGATGAGCAAGACTCCCTTGAGTGAGCATGCTTTAATGTACAGGAAACTTTATACACTAGTCCCATTTATATGTCGTTAAAAACCTCATACAGTTACCTAAACGAAAAGAACCATGTTAGAAATAGGTTCTTTTTTTGTATTTAAGTTAAATATCTCGCTGTAATTACCGATAAATAACATGTGAAATAATACCAAGTAGGTTAAGGAATTGAAAAAAGTTCTTAGTTTAGTAACAGTTACACTTCTTGCTGTTACAGCGATGTTTTCCATTCACACATCGAAAGCAAAAGCAGTTGAAGCAACACCGCTTTACAGTCTTCAGATTCTTTCTGTCACATCGGATGGAAACGACTTTATATGGGAGCCTATTACAAGCAGCAAGCCAAATGCAACAAATGTTTTGAAAGGTGACAAGCTGCATATTAAAGTTCGTTTTATGGGCTATACAAATTCGACCGTCATTAAAGCAAAGGATGGGAGAAATTTGTTATACAAAGGTGAAGCGAACATATACAAATATGACCCTATACTTGGACAAAACAAAATTGTGATAGGATGGGACAAATACATTGAAATTCCAATGAACGAACTTCCTTCAAATGAGATTCAAGTTGAAGGTCTTGGGAAAAACATGAAAATCATTTATAGCAACGTTGTAAAATTCGAGAGAGGGTGAATGTTATGGAAGGTCTAAATAACTCTTACAATAACACGAAAGATCCGAAGTTTTTAGCGTTTTGCAGTTTAGCGACAGAAGGTGCAGGAATTAGTTCGAATCAGCAATGTTCAATTGGTTTTACTGAATTCAAAGAAGCGCTGGAGAATGGCAAAGTAGTTGATAATAAAAATCTTAAAAGCAGTTCAGAGTTAAATTACCAGTTTGATTACTGGAAGTCCAGAATAACGGGTGGACGAGCTGTAACTGAAACTGATAATCAAGTGTTGGATATCATCAAACAAGCATACAATCTTGGAATGGTTACGAAAGATAATATGCTTTTGAGAAATCAGGCAATTAACGCATATAAAACATCTATTTAATTTAAAATTAAAGCCCCTCCCTGCTTATTCTTTATGTTTAATCTAAAACCATAAAGTCTTGCACTTTTGTTTCTTCTTCAGGCAAATCAAATTCATTAAGCTTCTTTTTATTTTAGTACGGATATCAAAAATCCCCATATAGCCACCAATGCCTTTTTTGTTTTCCTCTTGTGAAATCACATAAAGTTTTTGATCTTTAAACTTTGCATTCATATACGGAAATTTTAAATCGAATTTTTCAAAAGAAAAATCTTTACCGTACTCAAGTAAGCAGGCGTATCCGGATTTATTAATATATGTAACGTAAAATTTACCGCTTTTTTTGTCGTAATACACAGTGTCCGCTTGTTTGAGATCATCAGGATATTTTATGAATTTTGATTTCCATGATCCTTTTTCGATTACAGTTAGTTCATGTTCTGAGCTAGCTACAACATATTTTTCAGAGTGATCAAATAAATCTCCATAGGAAGCTAATCCAATCGTTTTAATAATCTCTTCTGTTTTTCTATCAATGACGTACATAGACATTCCTTGAATGACGTAAATATACTTATCATCGCTTTCTCCCATGGTTACTAGGGAGGGCAAAGTCAGGCTATATTTTTTATTGAACTTTTTATCATTTACTTTCAGTTCATTTCCATTGGTGTCGACATTATAGGCTTTTACAGAAATATCCTCTCCTTGATACCAAAAAGCAAATGGATTGGATAATTTATGTTCTTTAATGGTGTTGTTTTTTAATGTGTAATAATATGGTTCATGTTCAGCTAACAAGACGATATCGTCTGAAGAGGGGTTTTTTTTCTGGATATATGGTATATCCGGTACCTTAAAGTATCGTTTATTGAATTTTTCTCCTTGTGATGTGGATATGAGTACGCTTTTCTTGATGAGTGGATTTGAATAGATAAAAAAGATTTTATCCTCGGTTGGATTAATTTTAGAAGTACTTACAGAGTGTTCACCTTTATTTATAAAGAATGCATTGATTAACAATATAACTAATGCACCAATTAGAACTCCTGAAATCCCATATAAAACATAAGACTTTTTCATATAACGCTCCTTATCTTTTATATAAAATAAAAAGCCCACTCATATGAGTAGGGCTAAATTAATTAATTTTTCAACCTCCGACTGGCCTTTCAGCTACCTGGATGTTAGATGGTGAATCTGTACTCAATTGCGTTAAAGCTACCCCACTTAAAATTACAGTTAAAATAGATACGCAAAGCACAATTTTTTTCATAAGATTCCCTCCACCTGATTCATTTTCTGTTCAGCCCAAATTTTTTCATTGAAAAAGCTGGTTGCTTCTTCAAAAGCACCTATTGATTCAAACCTTTTTGCAGCTATGTAGGACAATTCATCTACACTTTCAAGGTCATTTTGTTGTTTTAAAAACTCAATATAACGGATGCAATTATTGAAGTTGTTTTTTAATTCACCGCAATAAAGGTTATATAGAATGCTAATTTTGGCTTCGTATATCTTATTCTCCATTAATATGAGTCTTTCCTGTGCTTTATTGTAGAAATTAATGGCTTTCATTTTTTCGTCAATTTTAAATAGTTCCTTAATCATCATGAATAAAGAATTTATATAATAATTTGAATTCATCCAAGATTCATTTCCAATAGCTTTTTCGAGAGAATTAATACACTTATCAGGTTTGTCCCAATCAGAATACACGATACTAAGGTTGTGATATAACTGAGCTTCCAAATATTCATCCTTTGTTTCTTGTGCAATTTCTATTGCTTCTAAATAATATGCTTCTGACTCCTCAAACCGTTTCATATCGGAATAGTTTGCAGCCGCAATCATTGTTGAAGTTGCCAGTTTGCATTTATAATCAGGGTGTCGCTTATATATTGTAATTGCATTCTTGATATAGTGTTGTGCCACAATACTTTGTTTAACAAGAGTGTATAAGTAGGAGACCTTGGAGTAGAATTCAGCTGCTTCAATTTCATCCGGAATTTCTGCAAGCTTTTTCTCAGCTAATCCATATAAGTTAATTGCGCGATCATAATTTTTGTTGTATGCTTCGTACATTGCTTCGAATAAATAAAAGTTATATTCCAATTTATCATTCGTTCTTTTTATGAAATTTTCATTCTCTTCAGTGAAATAAGTGTGCTTTTGTAATGGCTCTCCGCGTGAAGAATGCAGCAACATTTTGTGTCTTTCTTCTAGTAAACTGTAATATGCAAGAACTTCTTGATCCTCTTCCATGTCATCGAACAGACTCTTTATCTCTGAGTAATATTTTATTGACTCAATTACCTTTTGTTTTTTTATAGCAATGTACCAATCATTCAGTGTAGTAGCAACAACTTCAGAAGCGATCTTGCTCATCCAAACCCCTCTTTCTGAAAATTTCAAAAATCCCTTGAAAATAATCATAACATAGTCATTGAAAAAATTGTAAAAGGATGTAGAGCTTTTGGGTTTTTCTAATTTGAAAAACGAAAAAATCCCCTCCTCGTTAGAGAAGGGATGTGATCAGTTTGCTGTTTTTTTCAGAGAAGCAAGCCACTTATCTAATGTTCCAGTGAATCCTTGTTGAACAGCTAATTCATATGCTGATTTCCATCTTTACCGGCAGCGCCAGTAGCTCCACTAACAATGATGAACATTCAAGGCGGGAGTAAGGGAAATTAACAAAAAAATGTGAGGGAATTTAATTGAAACGATTTATCTTGGTTATACCCTTACTGGCTGCTGTTATTGCCTCTCCAACTCAAATGAAAGCCAGTCCAATGCCTTGTAGTGCACAGTATTCGGAACCGGTGAATCAAAAACAAAAAACGCCCAGGGTGTGGCACTAATCTATAAAGTGCAGTTATACCCGCCAAGTGCTGCGAGAACGAACAGGGGAAATCAGTTGGCGATTTAAACTATATCCAACCCCCAAGGAAGAGAAACTCCTGATTTCTGGAGGGTTGATTCCATATCGGCTGAAATGACAAATATTATAGTGCAAGTACGCCTTTCAAATTCTAAGACACAAGTAGGGGCCAAGTGTATTAACAAACAATATTCAATCTTGTATTAGAAATGTAGAGCTCTTATCAAAGAGAGCAATGCGATTGGATCTTTTGTAAAGTGTCAAAAAGGTAATGGATCGAGTTTTGGTAAAAAATGAAGAAGAGTTCATTAAGATGGAGTGCAAAACACAGCGGTATAAATGATGAGGAATTAAGAATCGTTCTGAATCAATTCATCATTGACAGAAGAGAGTCTGCAAAAGTCGATATTGCGTTTGATTATGTACATAGAAGACGGCATAAAAAGAAATGGTTAGCTAAAAAAAGGCAAAGAGTCAATGCTCTTTACCATCAGGTGTTTTCCTTAAGCGGTCTGCCATATGCTTAATTAAACTAAGCGCAGCAGTCACTAATCCAATAACTAAAACAATTTCAAGTAAAAGGATAAATCCAAAATTTAAACCGCGACTTTCAAAGTAATCACCAGTAAAAAAGAGCAATTGATAAATTCCAAGCATTAGTACAATAAAGGAAGCGCCTATAATAGCCAGAGACTTTTTAGAGAACTCCTTAGTATGTTCAAAATTATAAACCAATAAGAACAAAAACAGACAAGCCATGGCGATCTTTTGAGTCAATGAATCACTTGCTGAAAACTCATGCACAAGTAAGGAGATAATTAACCCAGTCATTCCGATTATTTTGTTCAATATATCACCTGCTTTGTATAAGTATTTCCTTAGATGTCAGCTTACCAATTAAAGATGATATTCTCAACATAATGCAGTTTAAAGTTAACTTAAAATGTGATTCATTAAGAAAGGGGTTGAAATATGCTCGCTTCTCAAAAAGGGGAGCAAGTAAGCAGGCTTATTAAAAGAAGGGTTAGACAATGATTAAAATATAAGGCTATTCCAAGATGATTAATGCAATGGTGAGTGGGTTGAAATTGATAGACTAATAAATGGTTTCATAAGAGCCGAGTCAAATAATATTGAAATTATTGATATTAAATACAATGCAATAAATACAGGACGAACTCATAATGCAGCTGGAGCACTAGGAAACTGATTACTTTACCAATATGAATAAATTAAAGAGGTGCTTTATGCTGGTGACAATAAAGAAGTAGCCTTTAGCAAAATTGATGGCACTTCAGGCAACAGACTAATAATAGATGTCGGAATCATTTATTGTTTGTAATTGAATAGCTTATCGAAGATTTACCTTGAATACAATGCATTGCCAGTTGCTTGTCCAGCAAATGTTAATTTGTTTTTCGTAAGATTTATACCACTATTTGAATTAGGAGGGTTAAGACAAAAAGCTTTAGATTTTACCTTCAGCAGAGCTAGTAAGCTTAGTTGAAAACCTATAATTGTCGGTTTCAGCAGATGCGGTAGTGATAATGCTCAGAGAAAGAATGGTCACCGTGGTACAAACGATAAACTTAAACAACTTTCTCAAATTAAACACTCCTTTCTTGGGCTGCTGCAATGATTTCACCATCTAAAACAGTACCATTGAGCATATCAAGATTCGAGAGTCCTGGGAACTTTCTTGTTACTTTATTGTTGTGACCAGTATAAAGCTGGAAGGTTCAGTGTGAGCTTGAGGAGTTGAATTGCTTAGAGAAAGCATTTTATGAAGAGGGGTTTTAATTCAATGAAGCAGACATTAAGCCTGCTTTATTGAACATTTTACCTTTTATATATGCATTAAGTTCTCAGCGATTGTCCGCCCTTAAGATTTTAAATTCTGGGTACGATCAGACTTATTAGGAAAAATACATTCTAACAAAAGAAAAAATAAAGTTAATCCTAATGATAGTTTAAAATTGTCGATATTCCCAATTGAACATAAGATACCCACTATATAAATAAATAAAAACCTAAACAACGAGGCGAATATAAACTTGAAAAAGTTATCTCCAATGAGGTGCCTTCCGACAGCTACAAAAATATTATCAAAAGTAAAAGAATAAACAACCATACACACACTCATAATAACTATATGATTAAATCCTATTTCTAATTCAAAGAAGCTTACAAGCACATTTGCTGATCCTGTTGTAAATAAGATTATCACCATTATGACTAAAGTAGGAATTAGTGATAAAACCAAAGCTCCTATTACTGTAGATAATAAAAATTTTTCATTTGTGTTTTTTTCTGCAGCTTCTTTCTTTTCTCCTCTGTACATAAAAATAAAAAAGACGATGAGAGATAAAAGATAAATTGATAACGTCATAAAAAGCAGATTCATGGTGATCTCTCCTTACCTAATTAAAACAAAAGAGTGAAGGTTGTAAGCCTCACTCTCTTGTTTTTAATGTATAGTTATACCAAAAAGAACACAACAACCTTCGCAATTAACTGAGCATCAGCTAATGGAATTCCGGCTTTCACTAATGCCACAGTAACAGCTGTTTCTCCGAAATTTGTAAGTTCATCTATAACGTCCGCCGCTTTGTGCCCCCACTTAGAACAAGCATCACCAGCTTTTTGAGCCCACTTATAAGGGATCTTTTTAATAAGGTTTCCTAAAGCGGGGCCACCAACCCTAAGTGCTTTTACTAATATTTGTTTAGCGAAAGGAATGCCCTGTGTATGTACTTCAGAATTTGAAGCTAAAGGAGCCTGTCCGCTATTTTGAACTACAGGTGCTTTTTTACTTTCTGCTGCACTTGCATAGCCAGGAGAAACAACTGATAAAGCCAGCACAGCTAATGTGAACACCATGATAAATGAAATAAGTTTTTTCTTCACTTCTTCATCATCCTTAAATAACCATTAGTTTAATATATTTACAATATATTAAATATTTGTAATAAGGTCAATATATTCCTTGAGAATTTTCAGTTATAAAAGAAGGAACAAAAATTTTAAAAACATACTTTTGTTATTATACGAGACACAACTTTTTTTAAAAAGAACCGAAAGTCTCATTGGGAATGCCCATTTTATGCCCTGGAGAAGATTCATTAAAACTGTAGTTTTAACAAAAAAGAAGTTAAATAGTAAGTGGTTTGCTTTGTGATTTTGGGGCAGGAGTAAATGCCAAAGAGCTCAATCAAAGTAGGACTGATACTGAAAGCAACTACCACCAACCAATCAATGTACTTAAGACCGCCTCAAATATTAAGAATCCAAGTTTTTCAACAACTGCAGATGATTGGCAAGATGCCGGAACTACATACGGCGATACCAAGTTTGACAAGTATTCGACTGCTGCAGTCGTTCAAACATTAGGATTTGCATTAAATTTGCCAACAGGGGGATGGTCTTCTTATTTAGCTGGACTAGCTAACATGATTATTCTAGGTGAATATAAAATTGTTTACTTTAAGGATAAGCAGGAATTTAAGATGGCAGGAGCAACTCTAATGACAAAGCACCATGTAACGATTTATGAAGATAAGGATCGAAAGAAAAAAATCGGAAGTGACAGCTTTATCATCACAGACAAAGGCGGCCCAAAAGTTGCTGAAATGTAAAGGATAAAAAATAGTCCTCCCTTAGGTGGGAGGATTATTATATGCTGTTTATTATGCTGTAAACTAATGCTACAACAAACAATGGATATGAAATAATGGCAATTAATTTTGAGGATTTACTCTTATTTTTTTCAAATGTGTATATGAGTGCAAATCCTAAAAAGAATATTGTGACAAGCCAAGAGGAATAGGCCGGGAACAATACAATAAGTAAGATAATAAGAGTGGATAACGCGAAAGAAGAGTTTAGCGTTATTTTTTGATTGTTTCCCAAATGAACCACCTCCTTACACATATTTCTCCATATAAAAACACTTAAACATTATACTTACGGGTGCTTGATTAAATAATTTACATTTTAAGTAAAGAGCAAGATGAAGCAATCTGGTATTTCAAGAACAAGCTGAACATATCCTTAATAAATTTTGAACTGCTTAGAGATAAACACGAAGAAATATCATATTGAACAGAAATAATGTCTTCAAATCTGACCTCATTCTTCATTTGCTTATCTTTTGTTGACGATTGTGTTAAAGCTGGTGAGAGTTCAATGGATACTAGTGAAGAAGTAGCATTTATTGGCGTTGGTTCTATATATGAAGCATTCCTGCCACAACGTTTATTTGTGGATTGTTGACTCAGATGATGAGAAGGCACATTTATATATTCCAAGGCTGAATGATAATTGGAGAGTAATTGAAAAAGACCATAGGAAAGCGGATGCCAATAACACATTTTTGAATTACTGAGTACCGTGAACAAAGCTGCTTTCCCATACGGTACTGAACGCTGGATAAAGAAAAAAGTAAACCATACATATTATTTGAACAAGCTTTGCGAGGCTTTGATAAAGAAAGAACAGTCAAGAGACGAACCATTACATACATATAATACTCCTGTGAAAGCGGGGGTGTAGCTTTGGAACCTTACCAACGTTATGAGGAATTAAAGAAGAAAACAATAAAGGTTGTCCATAAAGATAATTACGGTATCCGCTATATAAATCAGGATGAAGCAAGTAATGATTTAGATGAATTTTATAAACAATTTGCTCAGCATTTATTGGAGGCTGCTTTGGAAAGGAGTGCAGAGTAAGCTTCTTTTTTTGATTTGTTTGTAGTCAGTATCCTAATAAACGGCTTTATCGGTACTGATATTAATCACATGCGCCACCTCTTGCAGCAAAGCGGCTTCTGCGACATTTTGTCCGCCGATAAGGTTGGTTTGAATGGCTTCAAACGGATGATCCTCACAAGTCGGAACCTGCTTCAGCGCAGCGGCGTGAAAGACAATATCAACACCTTTCATCACTTGGTTTACTCTTCTGTAGTCACGTACATCGCCGAGCACAAATGACAGTCTTTGTTCATCCGCGTATTTTTGTTTCATCACATATTGTTTGCTGTCATCTTTGCTGAATACAATGACTTCTTTAGGCGTTAAGAGCAAAAGGCGTTTAACAATTTGGCTTCCGATTGACCCTGTCCCGCCGGTGACGAGAACAGTTTTATCGTGAAAAAATGGTTTTAGCTCTACTGCTTGCTGTTTAGGCATGGCTTATCCTCCAACTCTCGTTTCTCTACCATGCATCATATGTTGAACAATTTCAGCGAGTTAATGAAAGCAACCAATAATTCAAAAATTAGAGAAAATCATTAATCTGATGCGCTTTCATTTCGCTTGAGCCAATTAATAGAAAAAGAATTACTAACAAATCATTGTACTAAATATTCACTTGTAATTCTGCTCCCGTCTTTTTTTCTTCTCTCAACACGAATTTTCACTTTCTTACAATTTTCACAAAAACTTAACACTGATGATTCTGTATGTATTTTACAATTGAAGTGCAGGTTTAAAAAAGGAGGAAGTAAAATGAATCATTCAAAAACACTTTTGTTAACCGCGGCAGCCGGACTGATGCTCACATGCGGTGCCGTTTCTTCTGAGGCCAAGCATAAGCTGTCTGATCCTTATCATTTTACCGTCAATGCGGCGGCGGAAACGGAACCTGTTGATACAGCCGGTGATGCGGCGGACGATCCTGCGATTTGGCTGGACCCCAAAACTCCTCAGAACAGCAAATTGATTACGACCAATAAAAAATCAGGCTTAGTCGTTTACAGTCTCGATGGTAAGATGCTTCATTCCTATAATACCGGGAAACTGAACAATGTCGATATCCGCTATGATTTTCCGTTTAACGGAAAAAAAGTCGATATTGCGGCAGCATCCAACCGGTCTGAAGGGAAAAATACAGTTGAGATCTACGCCATTGACGGAAAGAACGGCACATTGCAAAGCATTACAGATCCAAAAAATCCAATTGCATCAGCAATTGATGAAGTATACGGTTTCAGCTTGTACCATAGTCAAAAAACGGGAAAATATTACGCGATGGTGACAGGGAAAGAGGGCGAATTTGAGCAATATGAATTAAAGGCGGGCAAAAATGGATACATATCCGGCAAGAAGGTACGGGCATTTAAAATGAATTCTCAGACGGAAGGGATGGCAGCAGACGATGAATACGGCAGTCTTTATATCGCGGAAGAAGATGAAGCCATTTGGAAGTTCAGCGCCGAACCGGACGGCGGCAGTAACGGAACGGTTATCGACCGAGCCGACGGCAGGCATTTAACGCCTGACATTGAAGGATTGACGATTTACTACGCTGCTGACGGTAAAGGCTATCTGCTGGCATCAAGTCAGGGAAACAGCAGCTATGCCATTTATGACAGACAAGGACAGAACAAATATGAGGCGGATTTTCGCATTACAGACGGGCCTGAAACAGACGGCACAAGCGATACGGACGGAATTGACGTTCTGGGCTTCGGGCTGGGGGCAAAATATCCGTTCGGTCTTTTTGTCGCACAGGATGGGGAAAATATAGATCACGGCCAAAAGGAAAATCAAAATTTTAAAATAGTGCCATGGGAAAGAATTGCTGATAAAATCGGCTTCCGCCCGCAGGTCAATAAGCAGGTTGACCCGCGAAAACTGACCGACAGAAGCGGAAAATAAACATACAAAAAGCAGCTTGGATAAGCTGCTTTTTCATGTGAAGAGCGTTTCATGAGAAAGTATCGGAGCGAATAGCCGTAAGCACGGCCGGAAGCTGGTCATACGTGTAAGCCGGCACTGTCTCTTGATAATTAAGTGCCGCAATTCGTTCACGTTCAGTTGGGTTTGTCATATAAAATAGGATCTTATCCGCAAAATCCGCAAGCCCGCTGTAAGAAACAAAGGATGAAAAAGGGGGCGCGGGAGATAGATCTGTCAGCTGAAATGTCTGACAGGCCGCAATGTCAAAGCTTCTCGTATTTAAACTGATATTTTGGATGCCGCGTCCATTCTGATTGAGCGCAAACCGGTAAGAACGGTGCGGGTTTAAGACCACGTCTGCGCTGTTGTAATACAATGCGGCATGTTCAGGTTCAATCCATTCATCCATTATGAGCACATTTTTCTGTCTGGCGATTGTTTTAGGCAGATGTCTGCGCCATCCCTTCCCGATGATACGAAGCGTATACGGAAGCTTCGCCGCTGCTTTCACGAGTTCAACGCGATTCGGATACGGATATCCGATCAGAAGCAGATTGGTGTGAAGAGAAGCGTCAGGCGCTTGTTTCGTAAAAATCCGCTGATTAACGGGAATCGGGACATAATATACGTGCTGTAAGCCCATTTGCCGATAAGCATCAAGAGCGTTTTGTTCTATGGTCAAAACGGCATCGGCGAGCGGGGCGATTTTCGCGCTCACATCAAAATAAAAAGGGTCCTCCGTCAGCCATAGATAGACGGGAATCTGCTCTGTTCTCAGCCATTGAAGCCATTCTGACGGAATACGGTCGCCCGCCATCATCAGACTGATGTCAGGTTTGAATGCCCGTATGCTGCTGATTGTATCTTCCTGAAGCTCAGAAACAGAAAAAAAGCGGACGGAAGACTGTAAAAAAACTTCCTCGATCCAGCGGTCAAAATACGTGTAAATGCCTTTATATCCTGAACGGATATATAGAACGTTCATCTGCTGTTACGAAGTGAAGGTGACACTTTCGACTTTGTCAACGTCAAGCAATGTTGTAGCAGAGCCTGCCGGTGTAACGGAATTTTCCTGCGTAACATAAACAATTCCGTGAACTTCGTCAAAGAAAACAAATTGAACCGGACCGATCATGTCTCCTGAATCCATCACAATGCTGATAACAGTGCCGGGCTGAACTCTCGCAAAAATCCATCTCGCTGCTAATGAAATGCCGCTTCCTAAAACAGATTGAGCGCTGAGACTGTCTTGCGCAGCTGCTTCATCCACTTTTGCATCAATTGCCGATTCTAATAAATCTTTTATATTGTTTTCCACGTTATCTCCTCCATCTGTGCCGCTAGATAAAGCGCTGTTGTCAAATATAGGGTTCAAAAGAGTTTTCAATAGCTTCTTTTTGAGCTCTAAACGATCCTCACTCATGGGATCATACACCTCCTTTAACTATTTCAACCTCACGTTTATTCATATTCCTGATTGGTGTGATTGGTATAAGTCGAATGCCGTTTTGCCGTATTTTTTTCATATTTAATAAAACCGTTGAATTTAGAATCAGGCTTTATCTGCCTATGCGGATTGCAAGAGTGCGACATACGTTGTATAGATGAAAAAAAGAAGGAGAGGAATTAATTTGGATTCGCAAGAAACTGTAAAACACGGGGGTTTTGATGAGGAATTTCATCTTTTACTGCTGCTTCTTCTTTTGGTATCGCGTCAGCCGTCAGGAGATCAATCAGATTTGCGGCGTCAGCTTGTGATGGCAAAAGAGCTTGGAGTTCCTGTTTCACGTGTCAATCTGGTTAACGGCAGCACATTGCAGAACGTGATTGTCAAAGAAGTGCTGTCAGATTTGGCCGTTTTTCAAAATCCTCTCAATAATACGAGATCAAATGTCGCGATTTCAAGCATCGTCAGCTGGGGTGCTTTTTAATACCAGATATCAGGCTCTGTCATTTTCGGAGCCGTTTTTTATGTGTTCAGAAGGGGTGATGGGATGGAAAAGAAGATCTCGATTATCTTAACGAGTTACAACAAACCGGATCTCGTGAAACAGGCGATTGAAAGTGTGTTGCAACAGACCTACAGCAATTGGGAGCTGTTTGTAATGGATGATCATTCAAATGAAGAAACCTCGGCGGCCATCAGTACGTATATAAAAGATCACCGCATATACTATTACAACAGTTTTATCAATCCGGCTGAACGGCTGAAATCGACCCGGTATGCCGTTTTGATTAATGATGCGCTTTCACGGGTTAAAGGTGAATACGTCACTTATCTGACGGATGACACCGTATATCATCCGGATAGACTCAGCCGCATGGCGGAAACGCTTAATCAATGCACCGAATTTGATGCCGTCTATTCCAGTCAGAAGGTGGTGCATGTAAACGAGCGCGGAACAGAGCAATTCCACTTTTATCGTTTTGCTGATGACGTGCTTGACCAGGCTGCTTTTCTCGTTGATCACTGTTCAGTGATGCACAGGAAGTCATTGCTTCGGCGTGTGAAGGAGAAGTACGGCAGTTTTTGGGACGAAGATGTCATGCATTGGAATCACGGAGACTCTGTTTTTTGGAGCAGGCTCAACACATTTACATCATTTCTGCCGATAAAAGAAGTGTTGGATACGACCTATAAAACACCCCACTCATTCCAGAACACGTATCAATCGCTTCCGTCAGAGCTGGTTGACGGGTCTTTTGTAAAGGGGACGGATCAGAAAGTATATCAGCTTGACCGGAATAAAAGAAAGCTTGTCAATGAGCGCTGGCGACCGTTATATGAAGGAAGAGCCGTCGTCATTCCGGATCCTTTTTTATTTCAATACGAGGAAGAGAACGCTGCCGGTATTCCGAATTTTCAGCTCGTCACGGATCAGTGTCATATCTATTTTGTAGAAGACGGGACGAAAAGGCTGATTGATCTTAATGCCTTTCGCTTTTACCAATTTAAACGACCCGGCATCCTGGCTTTAGAACGGGATGAAATCCAAGCGCTGCCGGACGGTCCGCCGATCAGATGGGAGAGATCGGGCTGTGTTCAGCATCTTCCCGGAAGAATGCTGTTTCGCATTGAACGTGAATTTTATGTTTATTTGAGAGGGATTCTCCATCCGATCAGTCGGGATGTAGTGAAACGCTTTTTTGCGAATCAGAAGGCGGTACCCATTTCCTTTCAGCAAATTAAACAATTACCAATTGGAAAGCCGTTCTATCCGATGTACGATGAAATTATAAGAAATCTCAATATCACAAAAGGATGAGAGATGCAGTTGGATGTGTAAGGAAAAGGAGAGCTTTTATGACCGATCAATTTGCTAAAACCGAGAAACAATATATTGAGCTTACTTCCGGCATGCAGAGGTTCGAGCATTACACTGTGTATAGAGACCCTTTGCTGCCGCAGATTTTTTCACATAACTTTGTTCAGCTGCACCGTACATTTCCGTTAGACGGACTGCTTCCGTTTTTTGCGTCTGTTCCGAACATGCTTCAAACCAATTATATTCATGTGAAAGCGTCACCGGAGCACACATTTCCGCTTCTTCTGAAACAAACATTGGTAAAGCAGGGATACGTAGTGGAGGATGAACTGTTTTTTGCAAGGAAGCTGGAAAATGGGGACCGGCAGGCCGGACATCCTCTCACCGCTTGGGGAACGGAAAAAAGTCTTGCTGACGGGTCATCTATTATGAACATTTATGATGCCCTTTACATTGGCGAGGCGGCGGCCGAACAAAAGCTTGAGCGGAAATATCCTTTGTATAAGGACGGGACGGTTTTGCTTGTCGTGTGCTACAGCGATGCCTCCAGAACGATTCCGATCGGCTGCGGAGAGCTTTTCATCAACAAAGTGGATAAAACCGCCAAAATTGAAGAAGTTGCCATTCTGGATCAATTCCAGCGGAAAGGCTACGGGACGATATTGATGAACGAACTGATGGCTGCGGCGAAGCTGAACGGCATGGAAACCGTATACCTTGTGGCGTCCGGGATGGACGGTGTAAACCGCTTTTATGAGAAACTCGGCTTCAAAAGATTTCGGCGTGTGCATACAATTTTTCATTATTTTCTTACATAGATGGGCATTCGCATAAAACAATTGGGAGTTGGCCCGCATACAATGCCGTATATCGTAAGAAGAAAGGGTGATTCGTATGTACGGATACGGATATGGGGGATGCGGCAGTTATGGCTTTGGATACGGCGGCTGCGGAGGCGGAACCAGTACATTCGTGCTGATCGTGGTATTGTTTATTTTATTAATCATCGTCGGTGCGGCTTTTATTTGTTAGACTGAAAAAATCCTATAATGCAAATCAGCCTGCAGAGAACATCACTTCCTGCAGGCTTTTTGTTACGTTCATGTTGAAAGTCAGCTTGAAAAACATTTTAATACATATTACTTTTCTGAAGAAGGGGGCGAAAATGTGAAAATAACGATTGAAGAATGACCTGAATCAAGAATTGCTTATTTCCGAAACGTCCGGGAGTATGGCAGAAAGCAAAATAAAGAACTTATGGAGTCTTTTAAAAATTGGGCGCAATGAATGGACTGCTTGATCATTCTGTCATTTTAGGAATTCCGCAAGATCATCCGAATCGTACGCCTAAAGAGAAATGCCGCTATGATGTTTGTGCTGTTATTCATCAAGATCATGTGCCTGAATCGGCTCGGATCGGTACATCTTCCGGAGGCAGATACGCTGTTTTCTTGCTTGATCATACGAAAGAGGCAGTCAGTGGATTTTGGAAAACTGTTTTTTCAGAGATCGAAAAAAATAATCTAATCGTAAGAGAACAGCCCATTATCGAAAGGTACACCTTACAAAAAGTGAATGATCATTTGTGTGAAATATTGGTTCCATACAATAAAGAAGACGGGAATTTTCCGTCTTCTGCTTATGCCGATTCCGATCAAAATTGCGGTGGTGATGAGCTGAGCAGATAAATAGCAGAACTGAGAACGCTCTTCAGGCTGTCGAGACATTCCCGGCAGCCTGTTTTACAGAAAGGTAATTACTGCAAAAAAACTTTCTGAAGGATAAGAATGCCGTTATTCATCTGTTCATACAATGAAGCAAATGGGTTTTCGAGGTGGAAAGATATGGGGAGTTATTTAATCAAACCGGAGCTTGACGGGATCTATCCGACAGTCAGCCATGGAAAAGGATCATATGTGTATGATCTGGAGGGGAACAAGTATCTTGACGGGGCATCGGGAGCGGTCACTTGCAATATCGGCCACGGGACGGAGGATATTATACAAGCTTTAAAAGAGCAGCTTGACTCCGTTTCGTTTGTGTATCGCTCGCAATTCACCAGTGCGCCGGCAGAGGAGCTGGCTTTATTTCTGGCTGATCATCTGCCGGGCGGGCTGAATTGGTCATTTTTTGTAAACAGCGGCTCAGAGGCAGTTGAAACAGCGATGAAAATGGCCGTTCAATATTGGCAGGAAAAAGGCCAATACCAAAAATCCGTCTTTTTATCAAGATGGGGCAGTTACCACGGAATTACTTTGGGAGCGCTTTCATTATCGGGGTTTTATGAACGGAGATACCGTTTCACCCAGCTGCTTGAACGGTTTCCTGCCGTTTCAGCGCCGAATATGTACCGTTCAGAGCTGCAGGGAGAGGAATTTGTAAAAGCTGCGGCAGAGGAGCTGGAAACGGCTGTTAAACGGATAGGCGCCTCATTTATCGCCGGTTTTGTCGCAGAACCGATTGTCGGAGCAGCCGGGGCTGCCATCACTCCGCCGGCAGGATACTATGAAGCGCTTGAGGATGTCTGCCGCAGGCACCGTATTTTGTTTATCGCGGATGAAGTCATGACGGGGCTCGGAAGAACAGGACGGATGCTTGCTTCTGAGCATTGGGGGATCGTGCCTGATATCGCGGTGCTCGGAAAAGGGTTAGGCGCCGGTTACGCTCCGATTGCGGCAGCCGTTGCCTCTGATGACATCATTGAAACAATCAAGCGGGGCTCCGGGGCCATTATGAGCGGGCATACGTACAGCGCCAATCCATACTGTGCAAGAGCGGCGCTTGAGGTGCTTCGCTATGTCAAGAAACATGGGCTGCTTCAGCAGGCAGAGGAAAAAGGCACAATACTGAGGCAGAAATTAGAACAAATCAAAGAGCGCAGCGGGGTGATCGGGGATGTCCGCGGTAAAGGCCTTCTGATCGGGGTGGAGTTCGTCAAAGATAAAACGACAAAGGAAGTTTTTCCGAAAAAACAGGCGTTTACAGAAAAAATGATAACAGAAGCAAAAAAACGGGGGCTGCTGATTTACCCTGCAAAGCCCGGCATTGACAGCGGCGAAGGAGACGCCGTCATCATCGCGCCGCCGTTGACGGCTTCCCATGCTGAGCTGGATGAACTGTCAGATCTATTTTCACTAGCTGCAGAAGAAGCAGAAAAAATGATGAAGAGGGATTGAACTGACATGTCTATTTTTCATAAAAAAATCGATATTCATGAAGCAATTGCCGATGTCAAGGACGAATCTGTCATCATGTTCGGCGGTTTCGGGGGAGTGGGTTCTCCTCCGTCATTAATCGAAGCGATTTTAGAAAGCGGCGTTAAAGAGCTGACCGTCATCTGCAACGATGCCGGCTTTCCGGAAATCGGTATCGGCCCGCTTATCGTTCATAAACGGGTGAAACGGCTGATCGCTTCCCATATCGGTTCAAACCCTGTAGCGGGCAGACAAATGACTGACGGAACGCTGGAGGTGGAATTTTCGCCTCAAGGGACGCTTGCCGAACGGATTCGCGCAGGCGGAGCGGGGCTTGGCGGTATTTTAACGGATATCGGGATTGATAACGCAACCGTTTGCGAGAACAAAGAAACCGTAACGATTGACGGAAAGCCCTATTTAGTTGAAAAAGCGCTGACGGCTGATTTTGCTTTTGTGTCGGCACATACTGCTGATGAATTCGGGAATCTGACATATGACAAAACGGCGCGCAACATGAATCCTCTGATGGCGGCTGCGGCTGAAAGAACCTTTGCTGAGGCGGCAGAGATTGTGCAGGCCGGCGAACTTGACAGCGAGCATATTGTAACACCGGGCGTTTTTGTGGAGGGTGTCGTGCAAAGTGAAGGAGTGAAATGGAAATGGGCTTGGGAATAGCGGAAAGAGAGAGTATCGCAAGGCGGGCCGCCAGTGAAATTACCTCAGGCATGATTGTCAACCTGGGGATCGGCATTCCTTCTTTAGTGCCGAACTTTCTGCCGGCCGGCATGGAGGTGATGCTGCAGGCGGAAAACGGCGTTCTTGGGATAGGAGGAAGTCCCGAGCCCGGAGCGGAGGATGAACTCTTATGCAATGCCGCCGGATTTCCCGTCAGCACGGTAAAGGGAGCCTCATATTTTGATTCAGCTCTGTCTTTTGCCATGATCAGAAAAGGGCTGATTGATATTACCATTTTAGGCGCATTACAGGTCAGCCGGACAGGTGATCTCGCCAACTGGCTCGTCCCGGGGAAAAAAGTGCCGGGAATGGGCGGGGCAATGGAGCTTGCCCAAGGTGCGAAAAAAGTGGTTGTCGTCATGAGCCACACCGATCAGAAGGGCAGGCCGAAATTAGTCGAAAGCTGTTCATTGCCGCTTACGGCTTCGCGCTGTGCAGACCTCATTATTACAGAGAAAGCCGTCATCAGCATAGAGGATGGGACTTTTGTTCTTGAGGAACTGCTGAATGGCTCGACGATAGACGATGTCATCCAAACAACGGATGCCGAAATCAGATTGGGAGAATGTTTTCTTAAAAGGGGGCCTGTCCATGGATCCATTAGAAAAGAAAATTACTGAGTGGGCGGAAGAAAATGCGGCAAAAGCGGTAAGTCTGCTGAAACGGCTGATCGGGGAAAAAAGCACGTTCGGACATGAATTTAACGCACAGGCAGTCGTTTTAGAAAAACTGAGACAGTTTGACATGGATATTGATGTGTGGGAACCGAATGTCAAACAATTGAAAGAGCATCCTTATTTTGTATCGGAACGCAAAGACTTTCTTGAAAGCCCGAATATCACAGCTGTAAAGAAAGGAGCCGGCGGCGGAAGATCACTGATACTGAACGGACATATTGATGTTGTCCCGGAAGGAAATCCCGCCGCATGGACGTATGAACCGTTTACCGCTGTTGAAAAGAACGGCAAAATTTACGGCCGCGGTTCAACGGATATGAAAGGCGGCAATACAGCTCTCTTGTTTGCATTAGAAGCGCTTGAAGCCTGCGGGGTTACATTAAAAGGAGATGTTCTGTTTCAAAGTGTCGTAGATGAAGAGTGCGGCGGCGCAGGAACGCTTTCGACGGTTATGAGAGGCTATAAGGCTGACGGGGCGCTTATTCCGGAACCGACTAATTTAAAGCTGTTTGTGAAGCAGCAAGGGTCTATGTGGTTCCGCATTACGGTAAGAGGATTGTCCGCACACGGCGGCACCCGCTATGAAGGGGTGAGCGCGATTGAAAAAAGCCTGCATGTCATCACAGCGCTTAAAGAGCTGGAACACGTCCGCAACGCCCGCATCACTGACCCGCTTTACCGGGATGTTCCGATTCCGGTTCCCATTAATATCGGCACCGTCCAAGGCGGAACGTGGCCATCTTCGGTAGCTGACCGTGTCGTGATAGAAGGCAGGTGCGGGATAGCTCCGGATGAAACGCCTGAAGCCGTAAAAGAAGAGCTCGCAAGCTGGCTCAAAGATTTGGAGTACCGGGATGAGTGGTTTAAACACCATCCGGCGGAAGTTGAATGGTTTGGAGCTCAGTGGCTTCCGAACGATCTCCCGGATGACCATCCGCTGATTTCCGCTTTGGAATCATCTTTTGAGAAAATGAAAGGGGAAAAACCGATACGTGAAGCGTCTCCGTGGGGAACGGACGGGGGGCTTTTGCATCATGCGGGGCAGACGCCGGTCATTGTTTTCGGGCCGGGAGAAGTCAAAGCGGCGCACCAGGCAAATGAATATATTGAAGTCCGGGCGTTAATTGATGCCGTCAAAATCATTTCTCTTTTTATGATGGAATGGTGCGGGGTGGCAGATGGGGGTGGCAAAGCTGATAAAGGAACTGAGGGCTGAAAGCGGATCGGCCGAGATTGATGCAGACCGTTTCAACGGGCGGATCAGGGTCATTCGTTATGACGGACAGCCAGAGGTGCTTATCCCGGCTGTTTTGGCAGAAGCGAAGCAAGAAGGAGCCCAAAAGGTGATTTTCTTTGCCAAGCGCGGCGATGAGCCGGAACTTGTCAAGCATCTCTTTATTCAGGAGGGGGTCATAGACGGATATTACAATGGGAATGAGGCTGCTGTGATGGTGCGTTATTTATCAGAGAAACGGAGACAGTCAGATTCATATGTATCGGAAGATTCGACTGTTGACCGTTTATATGAAACACAACGGCGGAAACTGACCGAGACAGAAAGCAAGCTCATATTCAGAAAAGCGGATGAAGATGATGCAGACCGCTTATCGCACTTATATAAACATGTTTTTCTCACCTATCCGACTCCTGTCTTTAACCCCCTTTATATAAAAAAAACAATGAGAGAAAACACCATCTATTATGCCGCCTTCGATCAGGAACGTCTTATCGGCGCTGCAAGCGCGGCTCTCAATCCCGTATTGGGGCACGCTGAAATGACCGATTGCGCAGTTCTGTCAGATTACAGAGGAAATTCCGTAACGGCACACCTGTTTAAAGCCTTGGAGCAGGAACTTTCGGGCCGGGGAATCATTCATCTTTTTTCCTTGGCCCGTGCAGCTTCTTACGGGATGAATGCCGTTTTGTATCATGCGGGATACGGCTACAGAGGCAGGCTTGTGAACAACTGCCGGATTTCAGAAGGGCTCGAAAATATGAATATATGGTGCAAGACATTACGTTTCAGCCATTCATAAGGAGGAATTCGTTTGACAAATAAGTGGTTTCAGCCGAAGCGTCATTGGAAGGAGATTGAATTATGGAAGGATGTGCCGGAAGAAAAGTGGAATGATTGGCTGTGGCAGCTCACTCATACTGTAAGAACCGTCGATGACCTGAAAAAAGTCATTCATTTGACCGAAGAGGAAGAAGAAGGCGTCAGAATGTCTGTAAAAACGATTCCTCTGAACATTACGCCTTATTATGCTTCCTTAATGGATCCCGATAACCCGAGATGTCCGATCCGCATGCAGTCCGTGCCGCTGTCAGAAGAAATGCACAAAACGAAATATGACCTCGAAGATCCGCTGTTTGAAGATGAAGATTCGCCGGTGCCCGGCCTTACGCACCGCTATCCCGACCGCGTTCTTTTTCTCGTGACAAACCAATGCTCGATGTACTGCCGGTACTGCACCAGAAGGCGCTTTTCCGGGCAGATCGGGATGGGCGTGCCGAAAAAACAGCTTGATGCGGCGATCGCTTATATTCGGGAAACGCCTGAAATACGTGACTGTCTCATTTCCGGCGGTGACGGACTTTTAATTAACGATCAGATTCTCGAATATATTTTGAAAAACCTTCGCGACATTCCTCACCTCGAAATTATCCGGATCGGAACGAGAGCGCCTGTCGTTTTTCCGCAGCGGATAACGGATAACCTTTGTCAGATTCTGAAAAAATATCATCCGGTCTGGCTGAACACTCATTTTAATACGAGCATCGAACTGACGGAAGAATCGGTTGCGGCGTGTGAAAAGCTTGTCAACGCAGGTGTTCCGGTCGGAAACCAGGCCGTTATTTTGGCGGGCATTAACGATTCGGTGCCGATTATGAAAAAGCTCATGCATGATTTAGTGAAAATCCGCGTCCGCCCGTACTATATTTATCAATGTGATTTGTCAGAGGGAATCGGTCATTTCAGAGCGCCCGTGTCAAAAGGTCTGGAAATCATTGAAGGGCTGAGGGGGCATACGACGGGTTTTGCCGTGCCGACTTTTGTCGTCGATGCCCCGGGCGGAGGCGGAAAAATTGCCCTGCAGCCGAACTATTTGCTCTCCCAAAGTCCGGAGAAAGTTGTGATCAGAAACTTTGAAGGGGTGATTACATCTTATCCCGAACCGGAAAACTATATCCCGAATCAAGCCGACGACTATTTTGAATCTGTTTTTCCGGGGACGATGGTCAAACGCGAGCCGGTCGGACTAAGCGCTATTTTCGCGGATAAAGAGGTCTCTTTCACACCGGAAAATGTATCGAGAATCAGCAGGAGGAAAGCGTTTACGTCTAACCCTGATCATGAAACGCTGAAAGACCGGAGGGAAAAGAGAGATGAATTAAAAGAAAAGAAATTTATAGCACAGCAGAAAAAAGAACAAAAAGAAGGCTCGGAAGTCGGAGGTGAATCGCCGTGAAGCCATGCGAGTGGTGCGGCAATCAGAAGGCGTCAGCTTGTCAGTCGGCTGTATACTGGGAGCTTCCTGACGGTACGAGGGCCATAGAAATTACAGACACACCCGCGTTCGCTTGTTCTTCCTGCGGGATGACGTATCAGGAGGAAGCGGTCATAGGCGAAATCGAAAATCAGCTTTTTTTAGTCGACGCCAAAAAATTACCGGAAACACTCACATATCAAGAGCTGATGCAGACAGAACGGATATTGAAACGGAATTATTTTGACTTCTCCTAGTCTTCTTTTGTTGTAATTTCACTTTTGAAATGTATAATAGTACAACAAAAGACAGTCATCAGGAGGGGAAACCCATGAAATCCTTTTACCACTATTTAATGAAATACAGGCATCCTAAGCCGCAGGACGCGATCAGCCGATTTGCGAATCAGGCATATGAAGACCATGGCTTTCCGAAAACGTCAAGCGATTATCATGAGCTCAGTTCGTATTTAGAACTGAGCGCAGATTATTTAGAAACGATGTCGACATTTGATGAGGCTTGGGAAAAATATGAGACCGAAGTGCATCACGCCTGACGAAAAACCGCACATGACATTGTGCGGTTTTTTTGACATGTTGAACAGGTGCAGAAATGGATATTTCCTGTGGTTTTCATGCCCATGCGAAATAATGACGGCCGGCATACGATAGCGTATGACAGTCCGCGGCAAGGGGGAGACAGCATGAAGCCAAATAAACCGAAATTTCAAGTGGGAGATATCGTGGTCGTCGTGATGTACGGAACCGTCGGCACCATTACGAAGGTTCATCAAATTGATAAACATTATCTTTACGAAGTCAACCATAATGAAGTGCTTTATTTTGAATCGTCTATCCAGCTTTATAAAGATTATGAGGGCGTAATTGTTGATATGGAAAAATTGGATATTGAATATGAGTTTCTGATCGGCGACGTCGTATATGTAAAGGACTACGGAAAAGAATTATTCCGTATCATCGGTCACAGAACTGAAATATGGAGATATTTAGAGGATGGCTGGGAGGATATTATTTATGAGCTGACTCGGCTGAAAGACGGAGAGTGGCTTGAAACGGAGGAAGAGGATCTCACGCTGGTTCTGAGAAAATATGAAATGGATCAGTTTGTGCATCAGCTGCTGTTTGTCCACTATGTTGGGGAAGCATCTCATGAGATCGGCGAGGATACCGCCGCGTCTGCTCTTCTTCAGTTTGAAGGCGATGCTGATGATCTTGATACCCTGCATGTGCTGGCGGTATCGATTGTAGATGAGCTCCTTGATATTTATAACGATTATAAGATTCTTTATGATATGTTCGGTGACGAAGAATATAAAGATATGATGAATTTTGTGCTGGAAAGCCTGCGGGAGCATTTCAGCTAGCCGGAAAAAAAACGGACGGTGACATATAAAAACCAGGGCAGACAGCCGGCAAAGATTACAAATGACATTCCTTTCAGCACTTTTTCCAATACGATATCAAATCCATCTCCGTCCAAAAAAGCCATCATTTTCGTCATCATCTTTTCTCCCTCCGGGGGCTTGTTTTTTAAAAAGTATATGAGCGGACAAAGCGTTTAGAACTTTCGGGTATAATTTGAAGGTTTTTTTCATAAAACATAAAAAAGGAGGCGGTGTTTGCATGAAAGAAATAGATCTTGTGATTGACACAGAAGAGATAGCCGATTTTTTTTACAGTCAGCTTGCTATGCGCGGGTACATACCGAGTGAAGAGGAGATCTTTGAAATAGCCGACATCACCTTTGATTATTTATTAGAAAAATGTATGATAGACGAAGAGCTTGATGAAGACTGAAACTGCGGAACCGAAGTGAAAAAAGCTTCGGTTTTTTCAATCGGCTCGGGAGAATGAAAAATGGGGGGAAAACGTTGTACAAGCCAGCAGGTCTTTTCGCATTGTTTATTCTGCTCGCAGCAGCCATCCGGATCGATGCTGTCCGGGTTTTTGACGAGAGGGTGATAGAAGCGGCGGTCAGGATCAGGGCTGCCTGGCTGAATGAATTGATGTTATGGATAACAGAGCTCGGCACGACTGCGGTGCTTTTACCGCTTCTTCTTTTGACGGGAGCGGCCCTGTATATGTACAAAAAAACGCCTGATGTTGTGTTTTTGCCGCTTCTCTTCCTCATTGAACGAATAATAAACATAAAAATAAAAGAATTGATCGAAAGAGCCAGACCTGCATTTGAGCCGCTCGTCCATGAAACCTCATACAGCTTTCCGAGCGGCCACTCCATGAATTCGGCAGTGATGTATCCCGTCATCGCTTACTTTTTAATCAAGCACGTTCCTTTCTTCACGAAAAGAAAGCGGGCCGTCTCCGTCTTTACCGGAGTTCTCGTCATCCTGATCGGGCTCAGCAGAATTTATTTAGGCGCGCATTTTCCGACGGATGTTCTTGCCGGATTCAGTCTCGGACTTTGCCTCGTCTCTCTATTTGCGCTCTTTGACGAAAAGTATCACCCGTTTCGACAAAAATAGAGACAGGAAAAATAAGAAAAAACGCTAATACTATTAAGAAATAAGAGGGAGGGATCTTGATGCTGTTATCGCTGCCCGTGTTTAAAAAAAAGACTTGTGCCTATGATGTGACGATTTTTCAAACACCCCGCTACGGCGAGAAAAAGGGATACAGGGTCGTCTATCGGACAGAGCTGGCCGCTGACAATCATCAAGACGCACTGGAAAGGGCATTTTCTGTTTTTAATGTGCCTGATACGGTTCCAAATGACTATCAAGCCAGATTCATAGCGACCGGAGATGTCATACTCATAGACGAAGGAAGAAAAGGAAAGACCTACTACAGGCTTAACCCTGCGGGATGGAGCAAAATCAACCGTTTGCTCGTCCAGCCGAGGTAAGGCGGGGCCGGCTGAATTTTCAGCCGGCTTCCGTTTTGTTTTAAGGCTTCCGTTTAGCGGCGGAATGCTCTTTTCCATGCGCTTCATCAGCCGCAATCACGTCTGAAACGGGTACGTGATTGTTCTTTTTCTGGCCGGTCACCCGGTTGCGCTGTTTTTTGCCCATTTATGCTCACTCCTTTTCCTTAGGCTGTCATCCCGCATATTCTGCCCAAGATCGCTCTGATCAATGCTGATGATTGTCTCTTACCGTTATTCAGTGTACAATGGGTGGGAGTTTGAATAGGCAGGAGGAAATGGAAATGAGTGTACATATAAACGCAGAAAAAGGTCAGATTGCGGATACAGTGCTTTTGCCGGGAGATCCGCTGAGAGCGAAATTTATTGCGGAAACTTACCTTGAAAATGTGGAATGCTATAATGAAGTCAGAGGAATGTACGGATTTACGGGTACATATAACGGTAAAAAAATATCAGTGCAAGGCACCGGCATGGGTGTTCCGTCTATCTCTATATATGTGAATGAACTGATTCAAAGCTATGATGTTCAAAACCTGATCAGAGTCGGTTCATGCGGAGCCATCCGTAATGACGTGAAGGTGCGCGACGTGATTTTGGCTATGACGTCTTCAACCGATTCACAGATGAACCGAGTCGCTTTCGGAAGTGTGGATTATGCGCCTTGCGCAGATTTCGACCTTCTTCATAAAGCGTACCAGGAAGCGCAAAAAAATAACCTTTCTGTAGCCGTCGGAAGCGTATTCACCGCCGATCAGTTTTACAATGAAGACTCGCAAATTGAAAAGCTTGCGAGATACGGCGTCCTCGGCGTAGAAATGGAAACGACTGCTTTATATACGCTTGCCGCAAAATACGGCAAAAAAGCGCTGTCTATCCTGACTGTAAGCGATCACGTGTTAACGGGAGAAGAGACAACCGCAGAAGAGCGTCAAACGACTTTTCATGATATGATAAAACTGGCGCTGCATACTGTATCGTAAACTTGAGATGAGGGTCATGCTGATAAAAGCAGCCCTCTTCTTTATGCACCGCTCTGATTCGAAAAAAGAAAGGTAAGGGTAAAATGAAGAAATCCACTAAATGGTTCTCGCTTGCTGCTGCTCTCAGCGTAACCGCAATCGTGGGCACCGGCTGCAGCATTTCAGGCGGCGACAGCCATAAGGACACAAAAACAACGGCTCAAACAAAACAATCAGATGACACATCAAGCAAAAAAACAACGAAGACAGAAGACAGCGATTTTGTATTGGAGAGCAAATATTTTAATGACATTAAAGAAGTGAACGGGCTTGAAACCATTCAAAACCCGACAAATACACTTGCGCTCGTGAATAAGACTTACACGCTGCCGGGAGATTATAAACCGAAGGATCTCGTCATCCCGAAAGTTGAATTTTCTTTCACTGAGAAAATTGAGAAACGATATATCCGCAAACCTGCCGCCAATGCTTTGGCGGAATTGTTCAACGCGGGGAAAAAAGAAGGCTATGACCTGGTTGCGGTTTCAGGATACCGCTCTTATGACAGACAAAAAGTGATTTTCGATAATGAAGTCAGTCTGAAAGGTGAAAAGAAAGCGAAAGAAGCCGTCGCATACCCCGGGCAAAGCGAACACCAGACGGGGCTTGCCATGGATATTTCCAGCAAAAGCAACGGATATGAGCTGAATGAAGCGTTCGGAAACACGGCTGACGGCAAATGGGTGAAAGACCATGCGTATGAATACGGCTTTATCATCCGCTATCCTAAAGGCAAAGAAAATGTAACAAAGTATGAGTATGAACCATGGCATTTGCGTTATGTAGGCAAAAAAGCGGCAAAAGCCATCCATGACCATCAGTTAACTCTTGAAGAATATTTTAATGAAGTAAAGAAAGTATAATAAGAAAAAGCCCGCTTTTAAAAAATAAATGTAGCGGGCTTTCTTTATTACCAGAAGAGCAAACCTCCAAGCGCAAATCCGGTAATTAAACCAAGGCCGATACCGTAGGCTGCTCCCCAGCCTCCCCAGCCTCCTCCCCAATAACCGAATCCGTACCCTCTGTGACGGCCGCCGACAGGGGCGATATACACTTTACTTTTTGTCACCCGTACGATTCTTCCGACGTGGACTCTGCCGTTTCGTTCTGTAATTCTTGCTACTTTTCCATGGTGCTGCCGGCAAAGATGATAATAGTTTTGCATCTTTTCTCCTCCTATCCAACCTATCTTTCTATGTCAGCTTATGATAGAGTGCGTAAAAAAGGTTGGACGAAAACAGGAGGACAATCGCCGTTTTACTTGTAAGCGACAAAAGCGCAGTGTCCCATATATTCACCGTACTTCTGCATAAGATCGTAATGAGCCGTCAGCGTATCGTAGTGAACCGGCTGGATAACGGGCGATAAATCCATTTCTGTAGTCGGTTCCTGCGCATTGTTTTCATAGAAAGCGGGAATGAAATCCGCTTTTTGAAAGCCTTGCTGAAGCAGTATCTGCTTCCATGCCGCTTCATCCTGCAATACGGTAAAACCGTAGAAGTCTTTTAACTGCGTGACAGCGTTTTCCGGCAGGGGTTTTTTCAAAGCTGCCTCAATGCCGATCAGCATGCCCCCTGGTTTAAGGACCCGCAGTATTTCAGACAGCGATGAATCAAGCTTTGAAAAGGTGAGAACTGATTCAGAGAGAACGGCAGAAAACTGATTTTCAGTAAACGGAAGCCGCTCAAGCTCCGCCAAATAGCTTTGAATGGTTAAGCCTTCAGCGGCAAATCGCTTTGCTGCCTTTTCAAGCATAAGGGGATCCTTATCAACACAGGTGACGGGATACAGCAGGTGGCTGAGATAAGCGGCCGTCTGTCCCGTTCCGCAGCCGGCGTCAAGGATCGGCTCGCCAGGAGGAGGAGCCGCTTTTGCGAGAACAGCTTTAGAAAAAGCGAGTCCGCCGGGGTGAGCCCCTCCGACTCCGAATAAGGACAGCATTTCTAAATATTTGCTCAAAGTCCGAATCCTCCTTTCTTCCTCAGCATATGTTGGGAGAAAAGCATAGGTTTGGGTAAACGGGAAAGAAGGGCGCCTCACGTTTGAAGTTGACGAATGAGCGTTCGTCTATGATAATAATGTAAGAATAAAAAGGTGGTGTTTTCTTGAAGCGGCAATTTAAACTGTTTTTTATCATATTGATCACTGCGGTCGCAGCCTCGGCGCTTACGCTGTTTATTACGGGCAATACGACCATTTTCGGACAAGGCTCGGCTGCTTTGACGAACAGCAAATTTGAGAAATTCAATAAAGCCTATGAGCAGATTAAAAGTGATTACTATCAAAAAACAGATGACAGCAAATTAGTAGACGGAGCGATAAAAGGCATGATCAGTTCCCTGGATGATCCGTATTCTTCTTATATGGACCCTCAGGAAGGAAAGTCGTTTGAAGAAACAATTTCCGCTTCGTTTGAAGGTATCGGCGCACAAGTGGAAGAAAAGGACGGCAGCATTCTGATCGTATCGCCGATCAAAGGATCTCCTGCGGAAAAAGCGGGGATTAAACCGAATGATCAGATCTTGAAGGTTGACGGCAAAAGCGTCAAAGGCCTGAATGTAAACGAAGCCGTCGCGTTAATCCGCGGAAAAAAAGGGACAAGCGTCAAGCTTGTGCTGCACAGAGCGGGTGTCGGCGATCTGAACCTGTCGATCAAACGTGACACCATTCCGGTTGAAACGGTGTACTCTGAAATGAAAAAAGGAGACATCGGCGAAATCCAAATCACATCTTTCTCCGAATCGACGGCAAAAGAGCTGAATTCAGCCATTGACAAACTCGAAAAACAAGGAGCGAAAGGATACATTCTGGATTTAAGAGGCAACCCGGGCGGCCTGATGGATGAAGCCATCAAAATGAGCAACATGTTTATCGATAAAGGGAAAAATATTATGCAGGTCGAATACAAAGACGGCACGAAAGAGGTCATGAAAGCAACGAAAGAGCGCAAAGTGACAAAACCGACAGTCGTCCTCGTCAATGACGGCACCGCGAGCGCCGCGGAAATCATGTCAGCTGCGCTGCATGAATCATCGGGGATTCCGCTGATCGGAGAGAAAACGTTCGGAAAAGGGACCGTTCAGACGGCAAAAGATTACAGCGACGGTTCAACCGTTAAACTGACAATCGCAAAATGGCTGACAGCGGACGGAGAGTGGATTCATAAAAAAGGCATCAAACCGCAATATCAGGTTAAGCTGCCTGATTATGCGAACCTGCCGTTTTTAGATGCGAAAAAAACGTACAAATACGGGGATTCCGGAACGGACGTCACCAATGCGCAAAAAATGCTGAAAGCGCTGGGATACAGCGTGAATGTAAACGGCACATATGACAAAGCATTTGAACAAGCCGTCAAACAATTTCAGGCAAAAGAGAAACTGAAAGAAACAGGCATTTTAACAGGAGACACAACGGCAAAATTGATGACAGATCTGCAAAAACAGCTTGCAGACAACGATACACAAATGAAAAAAGCCGTTGAAACATTAAATCAGAACATGAAGAAGTAAAAAAACACCCAGTGCGTCTGTCACGCATTGGGTGTTTTCTGTTTGCAATCCTGCTTACGTCGTTTCCTGTTCAAAAAGGTAGCTGTTCGCCTGAATGAAAAACTGCGATTGTTCATAGTGATAGGTGACTTTTGAAAAGTCGAACGGCTGGCCGTTGGTTAAATGAAAAATCGTTTCAACGCAAAGCTTGGGCGCTCCTGTAAACAGTCCTAAGTACTCCGCTTCTTCTTCATTTAACATCCCCGCATACAAATATAGATCCGAAAAACCGCGCTTCAATCCGAGACCTTCCCTAATATAATCAAATATTGATTCTGATACGATCTCTTTATTCAAATACGGAATAATCGATTTGTTATAAAATGACTCCTCGATACATAATGTCTTCCCGTCAATATACCGGATACGTTTGACATAATACACCTCGCCGTCAGACGGCATATTCAGATTTTGCGCAGCCTCAGGTGTGGGCTTTCTCACTTCCAGCGCCAATAATTTGGAGGTGACATTAAAATCTTCAAGCGATTCTTTAAATCCCTGATTAGAAAGCAGGCTGATATACCCTTTTCTTTTATTCCGCCTGACAAAAATGCCGCTTCCTCTGACTTGAAACACAATTCCCTTTTTTTCTAATAGATCCAAGGACTTTGTGATCGTGCTTTTGCTCACGTTAAACTGGGTCATTAAGGTTTGCAGCACAGGAAGTTTATCCCCTTGCTGAAGCTGATGCTCTTCTATGTATTTTTCAATATCCATCGCGATTTGCTGGTATTTTAACATATACATTCCTCATTCATTTATTGTCCCGCTTCTTTCAGAATTATAGCATAATCGTTTTGAAAAGCCATTTTGTGAAATAAATATGATTGTTTATGCATTGATAAATTGTACCGGTACAATTATAATGTTAATGTATAATGAGAAAACTGACTTTTCATGTAAATGCAAAGCATTCTTCCAATCTTGCAAAGCGGATCTATTCGGCGTAACAAGCGGCGGTCAAAAAAGGAGGACATGAACGATGGGAACATTGCCAAAAGACTTTTTATGGGGAGGCGCTCTAGCCGCCCATCAATTTGAAGGGGGCTGGAACAAAGGCGGTAAAGGGCCGAGTGTAGTGGACGTTATGACGGCGGGCGCGCATGGTGTGCCCCGGAAAATAACAGATACAATTGAAGAGCGGGAATTTTACCCGAATCATGAAGCCATCGATTTTTATCATCGTTATAAAGAGGACATCGCATTATTCAGCGAGCTGGGACTGAAATGTTTAAGAACCTCTATCGGCTGGAGCAGAATTTTTCCTAAAGGTGATGAAACGGAGCCTAACGAGGAAGGATTGGCTTTTTACGACCGGGTGTTTGATGAATTGCTGAAGTATGGGATTGAACCGGTGATTACGTTGTCGCATTTTGAGATGCCGCTGCATTTGGCGAGGGAATACGGGGGTTTCAGAAGCAGAAAAACAATCGGCTTTTTTGTAAAGTTCGCTGAAGTGTGTTTTGAACGCTATAAACATAAAGTGAAGTATTGGATGACGTTTAACGAAATCAACAACAAGATGGATGTGAATAATCCGATCTTTTTATGGACGAACTCAGGTGTCGCCGTCAAAGAAAACGAAAACGCAAAAGAAGTCATGTACCAGGCCGGCCACCACGAATTGCTGGCAAGTGCATTGGCTGTTTCAAAGGGAAAGGAGATCAACCCTGATTTCAGGATCGGAGCGATGGTATCACATGTCCCGATTTATCCTTACTCATCCAATCCGGAAGATGTGATGCTGGCTGAGGAAACGATGAGGCAGCGCTTTTTCTTCCCGGATGTGCAGGTTCGCGGATATTATCCGAGTTATGCGTTAAAAGAGTTTGAAAGAGAGGGCTACCGGATCCGCTTTGAAGACGGTGATGAAGAGATTTTGAAAAACGGCAGGGTGGACTATCTCGGATTCAGTTATTACATGTCCACTACCGTAAAAAGTGACGTGATAAACGATAATACCGGAGATGTCGTAAACGGAGGATTGCCAAACGGTGTGGAAAATCCCTATATTAAAGCGAGTGATTGGGGATGGGCGATTGATCCGACCGGTTTACGGTACACATTAAACCGCTTATACGACCGCTACCAGATACCGTTATTTATCGTGGAAAACGGATTCGGCGCTATTGACACGTTAGAAGAGGACGGTTCAATCCATGACGCAGCGAGAATTGAATATTTAGCGTCACATATAAAAGCTTTGGAAAAAGCGGTCACATATGATGGTGTGGATGTAATGGGGTATACGCCATGGGGAATTATCGATATCGTATCATTTACAACCGGTGAAATGAAAAAACGCTACGGTATGATTTATGTTGATCGGGATAATGAAGGCAATGGGTCAATGAAGCGATTCAAGAAAGACTCATTTGAATGGTATAAAAAAGTGATTGAAACAAACGGCTCATTTGTATCCTAAAGGTGTATGTTAAAAGAGAAGGCTTTACAAACTGTGTGAAGCCTTCTGTTTATCAGTATATTTGAAAGCGCATTCATAAACCAGGAAGGGAATGATGATAATGTTTCTTAAAAAAAGTCTGTCCATTACGGTTGCTTTTCTTTTGCTTTCCTTTCTATTTTCAAGCAGCTTGGAAACCGAAGCACATGCGGCTGATCGGAATGCTCCGGACAAAAATAAAGTCAGGGTGTGGTACAGCTCGGAAAAAGATCCGGCTTCCCGTACGTGGTATGACGGGCCGCTAGAAGTGAATTATGCCTTAGACGAACAAACACCCCTGACATTGACAAAAAAGAAGCCTTCTGACTCCGCTGCCGTGTATATTGATCCATCGCACCGTTATCAAAGTGTGTTAGGCATAGGATCATCTTTGGAAGAATCGACCATCCATAATTTATCGAAAATGTCTCCCGGAAAAAGAAAAGAAGTGTTAAAAAAACTGGTTGATCCCAATGAAGGCATCGGCATGGACGTCATGCGCATAACGATAGGGACATCAGATTTTACGGCACAGGAATTTTACACATATGACGATATGCCTGAGGGCCAAAAAGATCCACAACTCAAAAATTTCTCGATTCAAAAGGATATTGATTTACACATTACATCAACAATCAAAGAAGCGCTGGCGATCAATCCGAAGCTGAAAATCATTGCCTCACCGTGGAGCCCGCCGGCATGGATGAAAACGAATGAAAACCTCAAAAGGGGAAAGCTGAAAAATCAATATATCGGTGAGCTGGCCGTTTATTTCCGCAAATTTATTGAAGCATACGAAAAGCAGGGAATCCCGATTTATGCGATGACCCTTCAAAATGAACCTTTGCTGGAAATCGACTATCCGAGCATGTACATGCCGCCGTCTCAGCAGCGAAAACTGGCGATAGCCGTGAAAAAAGAATTGAAAAAACACGTAATTGACACGAAAATTTGGATTTATGATCACAATGCAAGCGGGGCGTGGAACTATATTCCGCCGATTTTAGATGATAAAAAAGGAAATCAGGCGGCAGACGGCATTGCTTTCCATGATTATGACGGAGACCTTTCCGTTATGTCGGAAATCGGAAGAAGGTACCCCGATAAATCCATTCACTTAACGGAGCGGTCCGTCTGGGGGACGGCAGGGGCGGACCGGATCGCGCAGTATTTCCGCAATGGCGCGTCCAGCTACAATGCGTGGGTGACGATGCTCGACAGTCAAATCAAGACGCACCATTGGATAGGCACCCCGGACCCGACGCTGTTTATTCAGGATGCTAAAAACCCTGACCGCTATTGGAATATCCCGATCTATCATATGACAGGCAATTTTTCAAAATTTGTCGAGCGCGGAGCCAAACGGATAGAAAGTAATTACGGCTCCAAAAATAGCGTCACGAATGTCTCGTTCCTTAATCCTGATCAATCTATTGTAACAGTCGTAATCAACCAGACATCCGCCGACCAAAAATTCCACGTTGTTTCAGGGAATCGGCAGTTTGAAGCCGTCATCCCGGCAAAAACCGTCGCCACCTACAAATGGCAGCACAAAAAGTAAAAAAGCCGGCACATTGATGTGCCGGCTTTTTTTGTTAAGCGCCTTTTTGATTCAGTTTATCAGAGGGCGCTTTTTTGAATAAGCCGTCTTTGACGGCGTTTAAAGCCGCTTTTTTTACAAAAAACGGGTTAAGGATAATAACGGCTGCCATGTTAGCGGTCAAACCCCAAAAGCCTTCATATATACCGTGGGCGGATTGGGTAATATTTACCGTGAATGTCACGATAAGACCGACGAGAAGGCCGATAATTGTCGCTTCTTTCGTTTGATTCTTCCAAAACAGACTGACGGCGATCGCCGGAAAGATCTGCACCATGCCGGAAACGCCGAGAAGCTGAAGCGTAACGAGCGCAGTCGGGAACAGCATGCCGAATAAAAGCGCGAGCCCGATGACGACAAATACCATTGAACGGGTGATCATCGTCAGCTTGTTTGGTGACACATTCGGGTGAATCAAATCCCGATATAAGTTATTCGCAAATAAGTTTGATGCTCCGATCGCCATAATAGAGCAGGGAATCAAAGACGCAAGAGCGATCGTGGAATAAGCAAAGCCTTGGGCGACCCCGCCGTATGACGTTTGAATCAGCTTCAATAAAGCGAGCCGCGGATTAGTATCTTCCGGCAGGACAAGAAATGCGATAAAGCCGAGAAAAATAACAAGAATTAAAACAATATTATAAAGCGGAAGAAACATGCTGTTTTTGCGGACGGCATCCGCGCTTTTTGCCGTGAATACACCAGTTGCCGCATGCGCCCACATAAAGAGCGCCAAGGCAGATACGATGGAAGCGGTGATAAACCAAGGAATTCCTTTCGGCCCCGAGTCTGGGATCGTCAGCATTTGCGGCGCTTTTTCCGCCAAGGTGTGAATCATCGGTGTCCACCCGTGAAAATGGATCAGCGGGAGCGACACGACCATAAACAGCATAATCACCCATACCAGAATGTCTTTAATAATTGCCGTAAACGTCGGTCCTTTAATTCCGCTGAAAAAGGTATACAGCGCTACAAGAATAAAGGAGATGATAACGACCATATTAACATTAATGACACCTGTTCCGGCCACTTGAAGCGTATCCTGAATGCCGCTCAGCTGGAGACAGATATAAGGAATGAGCATAAGAACGCCGACAATGGCGACAAGACTGGCCAAAAGCTTACTGTCAAAGCGCTCACGGGCGTAATCGGCAAGCGTCGTTAATTTATGGATTTTTGCCACTTTCCACAGCTTCGGCAGAAAGAAATAAGCAATAAAATACGCCAAAACAGAATACGGAATTGCAAAAAAAGCTACGCTTCCCCCTGTGTAGGCGGTGCTTGTCAAGCCTAAAAACGTATAAGCCGTATAGAGGTCCGCGCCGACTAAAAACCAGACGAGCAGCCCGCCGAACCGTCTGCCCCCGACAGACCATTCTTCAACAGAAGTGCGTGATGATTTGTCTCTCCCGGCTATAAAGCCGATGCAGACAACGGTTAAAACGATGACGGCTGTAATGATCAATGCTGTTATATTTGCGGGCATCAGTCCAGTCCTCCTTGTTTCTTCTGCAGTCTATAAATAAGAAACGAACATAATGGAGTGACTGCGATCCATAAAAGCAGCCAGAAATGAAAAAACGGCAGCCCGATGATGATCGGATGAACCCGATTAGCGACTGACAAAAGAGCCAGCTGGCTGAAAGGGATTAAAATAAGAATGAAAATTAGTGCTTTTCTGACCATTTACTTTCCTCCTGAAACCTGATAATGCTCCTTATCATAGCAGTTGTCAGATAAGATCACAAGATATTTTTCAGAAAAAAAAGAATTCTATTACTTTTTTAACCGAAACACTTTAGTTGCAACTTCATTCATAGTAAATTAGAATAATTAATATCTCGAAGTCAAGATATTTAGGAGTGAATACAATGAATACTCAAGGATTGCACCATGTTACCGCATTTGCGAAAGATCCTGCTGAAAATCTGCGGTTTTATACTGAAATATTGGGCTTGCGGCTCGTTAAAAAAACCGTTAATTTTGATGACCCGGCCACATATCATTTTTATTTCGGCAACCAAAATGGAGAACCCGGCACGATTATTACATTTTTCCCTTTCCAGGGCAGCCGCCCGGGCACCGTGGGAAAAGGGCAGGCCGGAAGAATTTATTTCTCTGTGCCGAAAGGAGCACTCGCGTTTTGGCAGCGCCGGCTTGAAGAAAACGGCATACCTGTAAAAGAGCAGACTATGCTTTCTGAACAAGTGCTTCTCTTTGATGATACAGAAGACCTGCCGCTTGCCATAATGGAAGATGAAAGAAGCGGACAGAGTGAATGGGCTGCTTCGGGCATTACTGAAAAAGAAGCGATTACAGGCATGAGGGGTGTTCTTCTGTACTCGTACCGTCCTGAAGCGACCATTCAATTTCTAATGGAACGCTTCGGCTATTCAAAGACAGGGGAAGAAAATCAGATTGTCAGACTGCAATCGGAGGCACGGATCGGACATATCATTGATGTTGACCTTGCACCGAAAGAAGCAGGTGTCGGCGGTTACGGGACAGTTCATCATGTCGCTTTCCGCACCACTAAAAAAGAGCAGGCGGAATGGAAGAATATTCTTGCTGATTCTCATCTTGCTTCATCTGACATTCTTGACAGATCTTACTTTACATCAATCTATTTCAGAGAAAGCGGCGGCATTTTATTTGAAATGGCAACCGACGAACCGGGATTTATGACGGATGAATCCTTTGAAAATCTCGGTACAGAGCTGAAACTTCCGGAATGGCTGGAAGAGCACCGCGGTCAAATTACCGCTATTCTTCCCAAAATGGAGAAAGGAGAATGATGATGAAACATGTATTTGAACAGGGAACGTCAGAAAATGTTCTGCTGCTTTTGCACGGAACGGGGGGAAATGAACACGATCTTCTGTCGCTCGGACGTTTTATAGATCCGAAAGCAAGCTTGCTCGGCGTCAGAGGATCGGTGCTTGAAAACGGCATGCCCCGTTTTTTTAAGCGGCTGAAAGAAGGCGTATTTGACGAAAAAGATTTAATTGAACGCACGGAAGAATTAAAGAATTTTATTGATGAAGCGGCGCAAATGTACGGATTCAGCAGAGAAAACGTGATTGCTGCCGGCTATTCAAACGGCGCCAACATTGCGGCAAGTCTTTTGTTTCATTATAAAGATGTACTGAAAGGGGCGGTTCTTCATCATCCGATGGTGCCGATTCGCGGAGTGAAGCTCCCTGATATGGCAGGGCTGCCTGTTTTTATCGGTGCAGGGAAGCGGGATCCGCTTTGTACAAAAGAAGAATCGGAGGAGCTTTATCAATATCTGACTGCTGCTGGTGCATCCGTTTCTCTTGTTTGGCAGGAGGGCGGCCATCAGCTCACACAGCAGGAAGCCGAGCAGGCACGAACCTGGTACAGTGAGCGATTCCTATAAAAAACCCTTAGTCCGTTTATGCGGACTAAGGGTTTTTTTCATCTTACAGCCAAGTTGACACTTGTGATACAGGGATCCGGTTGCTTTTGTGCGCAGGCTTAACGGCTTTACCGATTGAAATCAGCATGACGGGAACGAAACGTTCGCTCACGTCGAATTCCTTCACGAATTGCTCTTTATTGAATCCGCCGATCGCGCAAGTGTCATAGCCTTTAGCTTTAGCAGCAATCATCAGCTGCATCGCCGCTAAAGAAGCGTTTAAAAATGCTGAATCACGGGCAAACTGTTCATTTTGGTATGCACCGTTAATCTGGCTTAACAGCGTCTGTTTGATTTCTTCTGTAATATTGCCTTGCTCAGCCAGTTCAGCATAAACGTCTTCACCATTTTCGTTTGCTTTTAAGTCGCCTAATACGGCAATGACAGCTGAAGAGTCAATAATCTGTTTTTGATTAAAGGCAACCGGAAGCAGGGCAGCTTTTGCCTCATCACTGTGGAATACTTGGAAATGCCAATGCTGAAGATTCCAGGCGGAAGGGGCTTGCGTTGTAATGTCCAGAAGTTCTGTTAATTCCTCTTTTGTAATCACCGCATCTTTATCGTATTCTTTAACGGATGCGCGTTCTTTCAAAACGTCTAATACGGATGTCATCTTGTTTCCTCCTTCGGATAAACGTGTTATTATAATAGAAAAGTTAGAAGCTTACTAAATGTAACTTGAGAACTAATTTTAATGGATTACAGAAAACTTGTCAATTCATAGATGAAGGGATGAACTCACATGGGATATACAATGTGTCCTAAAATGGAATCCGCTTTTTCTCTTTTGGGAAAGCGCTGGAACGGCCTCATTATCCATGTACTGATAGACGGGCCGAAACGTTTTAAAGATATGACCGAAACCATACCGACGATCAGCCAAAAAATGCTCGCGGAGCGGCTCAAAGAGCTGGAACAAAATGAAATCGTCGAGCGCCAGGTGCTGCCTGAAACGCCTGTCAAAGTCATTTATAAGCTGACTGATAAAGGCATGGCCCTGCAAGCCGTTTTTCAGGAAATGCAAAAATGGGCAGACAGTTTTTGCGAGCCCGGGGGACCTGTCAAAGACGAATCATGTCATGAATAACAAAGGCTGCCTAAGGCAGCCTTTTCTTAATGAAATAGTCAATATTTGTCAAAATCATTGATGTCAAAATTGCTCAGATCGAGATTTAAGCCTTTTAATTGCCTCAATAAAGCATCGAATGTAAGGGAATGACTATTTTTACATTCCGCCGGAACATCATCTGGAGAAAATCGTTTCATCCCTCTTTCAATCCACTGTTTCCGGTACAATTGAAATGCCGCTTCAAGTAAATGATCAGGCGTTACAATAAACCCTAATCTTACATCATGGTCTTCACTGTAGCCGAACTCAAACCCGCAGCAGGAGCAAATATCAAATGTTTTATGATATACGCCATTGCAAACAGGATTTTTCTCTAATCCTTTAAATCCGCATTACAACTCACTAACCAACATCCATCACTTTTACTATCGCCCAATCAATTTCCGCACTTTATGAATACCTTTAAGAATAAGCAGACATAAAGGAGGAAAAACATGTACCCTCGTCATGCATTGTATCGCGGGAATTTCGGACCTGCCGGATTTCCGGTGAGAAGTCCTTTTTTGTTCGGCGCTCCTTTATTCGGCGGATTTTTAGGCGGTCTTCTAGGAGGCGTGATTGCCACAGGTTTTACGAGACCCCGGTATCCGTACGGTTTCACCGGTTACGGATACGGAGGCCCATATGGCGGTTTCGGGCCGGGAGTCGGCGGTTACCCGCCATTTTATTAAAGAAAAAACGGCCTGCATCACGCGGGCCGTTTTTTTATCTTAAAATCTCCACTTCCGATAAATTGTAGTCTTCCAGTTTTGAAAACATGACTTCAATCATCCCGTCTTTATAGACTGCCTTTGTTCCTTTCCGTTTGACGAGGCTCGGAAGAACAATTTCTTTTTTTCCTTCCGCCAGACTGCTGTTCTCTACCACGAGGCTGTGTGACGTATGCTTAATCCTGATCCGGTCGAGTTCATCCTGCTCAGCGGGAATTTTCGCAAAAACATGATCGGATGTTTCAAACAGGTCAATTTCCGGCTTGGGCGGTTCTGCTTCGACCGGCTCGGCCTTTTGGGACATCGGGTCGCGAAAAGGGAACTGCCCGGCATAACCGGCGCCGAATACACTTTCCATTACTCGGTTGACATATGTCTCCACATCTTTCGGATCTGCATTTTTAAACGTTTCTTTAGAGAACTGATTTTGGAAGGGAAAATATCTGTTCCAATCAAACACGGCATCTCACCCTTTCTTAACGGACAACATAGTATATGCCCGCCGTAACCTTCCCGTGATATAATATAATCTGTTTACAGAAAGGAAGGGGAAGGCCGTGCAAGGGAATACCGCAAGAAAAGGGATCATTTATACCGCTTGTTCATTTGCCATGTGGGGGCTGTTTCCGGTCTATTGGAAGCTGCTTGAACATATACCCGCATTGGACATTTTAGCTCACAGAATTATATGGTCGTTTGTTTTCATGTGTGTGCTTTTAACTGTGCTTAAAAAGTGGAAAACCGGATGGCGTGAACTGTGTCTTTTAAAATCTGAAGGGGGCCTGCTGGCGCTTTTTTTCGCTTCTGTTTTAATATCCATTAATTGGTTTGTGTACATATGGGCAGTTAACCACGGCTTTTTGCTTGAAGCAAGTCTCGGTTACTATATTAATCCGCTCGTTTCCGTTCTTTTGGGCATCCTATTTTTTAAAGAAAAGCTGAACAGACTGCAAACAGCAGCTGTTTCGATTGCCGGAGCGGCCGTGATCATATCGGCGTTTCAGTATGGCGCAGTTCCTTATATCGCGTTGCTGCTCGCGTTCAGTTTCGGCCTGTACGGCCTCTGCAAAAAAAGAACCCGCATGTCCAGCACAATCGGACTGACTTTGGAAACGCTTCTGATTACTCCGGCTGCTCTTATTTATTTAGGTTATGCGGCTGACGGGAGCACTTCCGGGTCCTTGGGTGCAGAAACATGGGCGCTCCTTTTTTTCGCAGGCGTATTTACAGCCCTGCCGCTGTTACTGTTTGCAGAAGGGGCAAAGCGACTGCCGCTGTATCAAGTCGGCATTTTGCAATATATATCGCCCACCATTACCCTTATGCTCGGCGTATTTGTATATCATGAGCCGTTTTCCGGGCAAAAAGCGTTTACCTTCATTTGTATATGGGCAGCATTGCTCTTGTTTACCTTTTCACAGATAAAATGGAAACGGCCTTTAAAAAGCCGCTAAGCCTTTCGCTTTCCAGTGATAGCTTAAATTATGTATAATCATTACGAGTATGTAAAGGAGCTGTACAATGGGCACTGATAAACACATCGTAAAAGCCTATCAGGCGCTGTGGAACAATCGCACACTCCCGGCTTCAACCCTTAAAGAAGCGGAGAAGGCAATTGATCTGGAACTGCTTGATCAAAGAACACATCCGAGGCTCCGAAAGACGCCCGAGGAAAAATTTGCTCTGGCGGTGCAGCGAATTGTAGATTCCCGGCTGCAGCCGATTGAGAAATATGAATTGGTTGAACTACATACGAAGCGATTGCAATTTTTAAAAGAAGAAAGAGGGGAGCAGCTATGAAAGCGATCATAAAAGAAGATGTGCAAACTTCTTTAGAACGATTTGCCGATCGTCCTGTATATATCCATTTGGAAACAACGACCGGTTCTTATTCAGCGCATCTGAATGAGAAAAACATGACGGTTGTAGCCTATATACGCAATGCAAAAGTGACGTACCATCAGGCGAAAATCAAAGGGAACGGCCCGTACCGCGTCGGTTTGAAAACTGAAGAGGGCTGGATTTATGCAGAAGGCCTGACTGAATATACAGTAGATGACGAAGACCGTCTGTTAATGGCAGGGCATCTGCCGGGCGGAAAATTGGCGATTTCGCTTCAAATCAGCGAAAAGCCGTTTACAGTTTAAAGAAAAGGGTGAAAATCATGAAAGAACACGTACTCGTCATCCTGCCTCACCCTGATGATGAATCATACGGAGTGGCAGGGCTGATTGCTTTACACAGACAAAAAGATATTCCCGTTACGTATGCATGCGCAACGCTTGGAGAAATGGGCAGAAACATGGGGGATCCCTTTTTCGCAAACCGTGAAACATTGCCGCTGTTAAGAAAGCAAGAGCTGATAGACGCATGTAAAGCAATGGACATCACTGACCTGAGAATGCTCGGGCTTCGTGATAAAACACTTGAATTTGAAGATGACGAGTGGCTTGCGGATATGATGGAAGAGATTATCGACGATGTAAAACCGAGTCTGATTGTCACATTCTATCCGGGACACGGTGTCCATCCGGATCATGATGCATGCGGCGAAGCGGTCATCAGAGCGCTTTACAGAAAGAAAAAAGAGGACCGCCCGCGCACGCTTTGCATGGCCATCACCCGCAACAGGGAGGAAGCCGTCGGCAAGCCTGATGTCATTCTTGATATTAAAGAGGTCGCCGATATTAAAATGAATGCCTTAAAAGCGCATCGCACTCAAACAGAAGGTATGCTGAGAGAGCTGGAAGAAAAAATAAAAAATAACGAGCCGGTTCTCCAAACCTGGTTTGAAGAAGAAGTGTATTGGACATATCCGTGGAAAGACTGATAAAAAAAGGGATAAGGCGTTTCAGCCTTATCCTTTTTTTATGTCAGATCGGAAGCGATCGCTTCTGCAAGCGAAGACCGTATTGATAAATTTGAAAAACTCAGGCCGAGCTGCACCGCGGTTTGGGCGATTTCAGGCCGGATTCCGGATAATGTCGCTTTCACGCCGAGCATTCCGAGTGATTCAATTAAAGTGAAAAGCTGTTGGGCAACCATCGTATCAATCATGGCCACGCCTGATAAATCAATGTACAGCTGCGTGATCCGTTTCTCTGAACATTGGTGCAGCGTATTTTCTAAGATCATTTTGGCTCTTGCCGTGTCAATATCCCCGATCAGCGGCAGCAGTCCGACATTGTCAAAAAGCACTATGACAGGCGAACTCAGCTCGGTGATCAACTCCTTTTGCGCTTCAAGCTGAATGTGTGTGTTTTTATACATCTCTTCTATGAAAATATGAATGACCACATCAAATGATTTAATCAGCGTATGGAATATATCTTCAGCATCTTCTTCTGTGACGGTGTCTGAATGCAGTTTGGTAAACTGCTTTACATGGCCGACATACAAATCACGAACTCTGATAAACTCGCGAATGATGTAATGGATAGGAGTTTTTAAATGTTCTTTATCCTGTGCGGCTTCGAACGCCCACTTCTCCAATGCCGCTGTATAAACTTCCTTCTTCTCAGAAAAAATCCGATTGATTTGATAATTAAACGTCAGATTTTGTTTTTTCAGATTCGTGATTACCGCCGGGTCAGAAGAAGCATAAACAGAATCAGGATCCGTATCATGAAGGGTATCAAACCATGTCTGACTGATTTCCTCCGCCCGTTCGGTTAAATAATCGTACAGCAGTTTATGTGTTGGCAATTCTGTTCCTCCTCTATGAAATCATCATTTTTTTCACATCACGCTTTTGCAGCTTGAGCAGTCTGAAGAATAATCCGACAGCACCTGCGGCGAGTCCCGCAATTAAACCGATCCAGTAGCCGTATGCCCCGAGGCTCGTATAAGTGCCGACTGCGTAACCGAGAGGAAGCCCGATGATCCAATACGAAACAAAAGCCGCACCGAGTGTATAATTGACATCCTTATATCCTCTCAGAGCGCCTTGTATCGGAGCTGCCACGGCATCAGAAAGCTGGAAAAACAAAGCATAGATTAAAAAGTGCTGCGTCAACATAAGCACGTCCGGTTCTGATGTATACATTCCGGCGATTTGCGGTCTGAACAGCAAAATGAAAGCAGCCGTGCATAAAGCAAAACAAAGGGCCATCACAATGCCGATATAGCTGTATGACCGGGCATCCCTGTAGCGCTTTGCCCCTGCTTCAAAGCCGACTAATATGGTCAGCGCCATGGATACGCTGAGCGGCAGCATATACAAGAGGGAAGCAAAATTCATTGCCGCTTGGTGGGCTGCAATCGTCACCGTCTGGAAATGGCTCATAAGCAGTGTGACAGCCGCAAAAATGCTCGTTTCAAAAAATACGGCAAAACCGATAGGCAAACCGATTTTCAAAAGCTTTCTGCATTCAGACGGAGAAAACCGGTACAGTTTCCGAAATACAGAGTACCCGGCAAACGGCTCAAATCTTGAGACGATAAAAAAGCTGATAACGCAAATACACCAGTAAGTCAGGGCGGAAGCAAGCCCCGCACCGACTCCTCCCAATGCCGGCATGTTGAATTTCCCGAAAATAAACACATAATTCAAGACAAAATTGATGGGCAGTGAGCAGAGCGTAATAAGCATAGTGACTCTCGTTTTGCCCAGTGCATCGATAAACGAGCGCAAAACGGCGTACACAAACAAAGGGAAAATGCCAAGGGATAAAAACCCTAAAAAGTGTTTGGCGATCGTCCGGACACGAGGTTCCAGGCCCAAATGTCCCAAAATCACATCAACAGTGAAAAAGCCGATAAGGATGACCGCCGCACTGAGAATGGCCGCTACGTAAACGGCCTGAATGACGGAAAACGGCGCTTCCTTTTGTCTGCCTGCTCCTAACAGCTGCGACACAACGGGCGTAACGGCCATCAAAATTCCTGCCAGTCCCGTATAAACCGGTGTCCACAGGCTTGAACCGATTGCAACGCCGGCTAAATCCGCGGCGCTCACTTTCCCTGACATCACCGTGTCCAAAAAGGTAATCAAAGAAAGACCGACCTGTGTTATCAAAATCGGAATGAAGATATGTAACAGCTGTCTGACCTTTTGGCCGATCGTGTTCGTTTCTCTCAAGTTAGGTTCCCCGTTTCTTTATTTTAACGAGAGAAATTATAACATTTTATGTATAAAAAGCAATGAAACCCGGCCTACTCTTTTTTATCCGGTTTCGGCTTTTTAAACATTTTGGCATAAATGAATGAAAGTGAAATGACACCTAAAAAGGTGCAGATATACTGCAGCAGCCTTGTGAGTTCCATACAAATCCCGCCTCCTTTCTTGATTATCGTGCGCATTGAGGCGCATATCCATGCGCGCGATGCAGAAAATAAGGAAAAGGAGCTGATGTGACATGCGCCACACTCAAATGACGGAAAGTGCGTTTACCGCTGCCGTCCAAACGTATCTGAAACAAATTACGGAGGATGCCGCAATGATACTGCGGACATTGGATGAAAAAGATCAATGCCTGCTTTGCGAACTAGATGAACTTGGACATACGTTTCAGGAAATGCAGGCTGTCGCTTCGTCATTTTACCTGCAGACATATATTGAACATTTCACGCCTTCTTATACAGAGCTGGCGAGAGCCGTGCAGCACCTGGCAGAAGAGAAGCACGGAGCGCTGATTGTGATTGAACGGGCAGATCCGCTGGACGGAATGATACAAAAAGGGACAAGTCTGCATGCTGAAATCAGTTCAGCTTTAATTGAGAGTATTTTTTACCCCGGTAATCCGCTTCACGACGGGGCCGTATTGGTCAGAGAAAACCGGGTTATATCGGCGGCCAATGTGCTTCCGCTCACAACAAAAAATGTCGGCGTCAAATACGGGACACGCCACAGGGCCGCGATGGGTCTTTCGGCCGTGACTGATGCGCTCGTGCTCGTTGTTTCAGAAGAAACGGGGAAAATGTCCTTTGCTAAAGACGGCGGGCTGTATCCGCTTGTTTCGCCGCGGGCGCTTCATACGAAATAATAAGAAAATGGGAATATTGTACCCATTTAATATTAATAAGGTGAACATCTTTACCTTTTTCTGTATTGATGTTATCGTTTAAATATACATAAAATTTAAAAGAATAGGGAGTGGGAAGATGGCACATGTATTGATGATCGGCTTTCCGGGAGAAGGCCATATCAATCCGTCTTTAGGCGTCGTAAAAGAATTGAAGGCAAAAGGGGAACATGTCGTATATTACGGCGTGAAGGAATATGAGAATAAAATCGTGTCAAGCGGAGCGGAATTCCGTGAATATGAGGATTTCCGAAAAGATGAATTCGGAAAAAACGCAACGGGTGATGAACAGCGGGACGCTACAGAGTTTTTACTATTAATGATTGAGACTTCCAAAAAAGCCGCACTCCGCATTCTTGAGGATGTAAAAGATGAATCCTATGACTACATCATATACGATCATCATTTTCTGGCAGGCAGGCTTGTGAGAAACATGCTGAAACTGCCGGCATATTCACTTTGTACGACATTTGCGATGAATGAAGCATTTATTAAAGAAGTCTTCTCAAATATAAACCTCGTATCAGAGGAATCATCCCATTATCCGGCTTATACCGAAGCGGTCAGCCAGCTCAACGAAGAATTCAGCACAGACATTAATACGCCGTATGATATTTTCTCAAATGACGGCAGAAAAACCATTGTGTTTACTTCAAGAGCATTTCAGCCGAAAGAAGAAGAGTTCGGAGATTCTTATCTCTTTGTCGGTCCGTCCATAACCGACAGGGAGGCGTCCCATGATTTCCCGTTTGAACAGCTTGAAGGGGAAAACGTCCTGTTTATTTCAATGGGAACGATTTTTAACAACCAGAAGGAATTGTTTAATAAATGCTTAAAAGCAGCCAGAAGCTTTAACGGGAAAGCCGTCATGTCAATCGGCAAACATCTTGACCCGGCTGAACTGGATGAAATTCCGGAGAATGTCATTGTAAAGCCTTATGTTCCGCAGCTTGAGATTTTAAAGAGAGCGGACTTATTTATCACGCACGGCGGAATGAACAGTACGAGCGAAGGGCTTTATTACAAAACCCCGATGATCGTCATTCCGATGGGCGCAGATCAGTTCGCCGTCGGAAGCCAAGTGGAAAACACGGGAGCGGGCAAGATGTTTAAAAAAGAAAATGTGACAGTGGAATTGCTTACTGAAGCAATAAAAGAATTGAGTGAAAATCCTGAATACCAGAAAAAAGCTGATGAAATCGGAGAATCCCTGAAAGCGGCCGGCGGAGCACAGCGTGCAGCGGAATTGATATTAGAAGACGTGAAAACTGCCGTGACCCGGGTGCTGTAATCGCTCATTACCTGCTTCCTTTAAAGGAAGCGGGCTTTTTTTGCTTGCTTTTCGGGAGGATTTTTCCTGCCGTAAAGAGAATTGTATGAAAAACAGACAAGAAAGGTGGAATGTCGCGGAAATAAGCCATGTTATGAAAATGATTCCAAAGTCTTTTGTGAAATGGTCTCTATTTATGTAAAATGTGTGGCATTAGTGATGATTTAAGGTGTAAATGAAACGGAAATGATGTCGACTTCTGCATGAATCCTGTATAACAGGCGGCGTTTGAAGAAAAGGAACGCCCCTTTCAGCAATGATAAATAGGAGGTTTTTCGTTATATGAAGAAAAAAATCGCAGCCGGTCTGGCTGTATCTGCAGTAATGACTTCAACCTTCGCCGTGCATCCCGCTGAAGCAAAAACCATTCAAGTAAAAAGCGGCGATTCTCTTTGGAAGCTTTCCCGGCAATATCATACAAGCATTTCAGCCCTCCAGGCGGAAAATAAATTGAAATCAACGATACTTTACCCCGGACAGCGGCTGAACATTCCAGACGGCAGCAGCACACATAAAACAAATCAAAAGGAAAAACGAGGCACGGGCGCTTACACGGTTACATACGGAGATTCCTTATGGGTGATCGCAAAAAAATACCGCATGAGTGTTTCGGAGCTGAGAAGCCTGAACCGTTTGAGCTCAGATGTCATCTATCCGGGCCAAAAACTGAAAATTAAAGGGTCTGCCCCCGGCACGGACAGAGGCGGCAAACAGACAAAACCTGATAAAGCCGCATCAGGGACTTACACTGTAAAACCGGGTGACTCGCTGTGGAAAATCGCCAATCAAATCGGCATCACCATCGCTGAACTGAAAAAGCTGAATCAATTAACGTCAGACTTGCTGTATCCGAACCAAGTGTTAAAAACCAAAGGCTCTCCACATAACGGAAACAGCGGCACGACACCGCCATCTCATCCAAACCCTTCTGAGAAGCCGTCCACATACAAAGTAAAAGCAGGCGATTCCCTCTGGAAAATTGCCAATCGGTTCGGCATCACCGCCCAGCTCATCAGAGAAAAAAATAAACTGACAACTGATGTGCTGCAAATCGGACAAGTTCTCGTGATAAACGGGACGGAAAAAACAGAAGACCCTGTGCGCCAGCCGGAAAACAAGCCGGCAAAGCCAAACAAACCTCATACTCCCGAACCTCCGGTGACAGGGTCGAAGATTGACAGAATGATAGGCGAAGCAAAAAAATATGTCGGCGTGCCTTACCGATGGGGAGGCAATACGCCTGCGGGATTCGATTGCAGCGGCTATATCTATTACCTTTTAAATAAGGTAAGCTCTGTTTCCCGTCTGAGCACCGCCGGATACTGGAATACAATGAAACAAATCAGCCAGCCGTCAGCAGGAGACTTCGTCTTCTTTACGACATATAAATCAGGTCCTTCTCATATGGGAATATATTTGGGCGGAGGAGATTTCATTCACGCAAGTTCCTCCGGGGTTGAAATTTCAAACTTAAGCAATCCATATTGGAAAAAAGCTTATTTAGGAGCGCGCAGTTATTTTTAAAAAAAGCCTTTCGGGGCTTTTTTTGTTTACCAAATTTATGTTTTGACAAGACTGATGGGTAAAAATAAGGGGGAGAAGGCATGAACCGTCTCTTGCTTTTTCTCATGCTCGCATCAATCACGCTTGGCGGCTGCGGAGGCAGGCCCGCTCCAGTTCCGCCCAAAAAACATGAAGAAAGCCGCGCATTGGAGGCGTCAGCATACCGCGAGCATGCCGGACTCATCAATCAAAAAGGTAAAAACATCGGATATATTGAAGTGAAAGATTCTGATGAGGAAGGGTCAGACATCCATATATCAGCAGGACATCTGCCGCCGGGCGCTTCTCTCGGGTTTCATATTTATGATAAAGGGGTGTGCCAGACACCTGATTTCGAATCAGCCGGCGGCCCGTTCAACCCTTTGAACAAAGAGCACGGCTTCAACAATCCGATGGGGCATCACGCCGGGGATCTCCCCAATCTTGAAGTGGGGGCTGACGGTAAAGTGGATGTCATTATGAACGCGCCGCAGACTTCTTTAAAAGAAGGAAGCAGACTCAGCCTGCTTGACCGGGACGGGAGCGCGTTTGTCATTCATGAACATACGGATGATTATTTAACAAACCCGAGCGGAAATTCCGGAGCCAGAATCGCCTGCGCTCCTCTGACAAAAAGCGCCCGCAGGGAATGAGCCCTTTTGTATTGAGTATACAAGGGCTTTTTTAGTATACTCGGTTATGGAATATGAATGGAAAGGAAACATCACCTATGACTTCAGAATTACAGCACTTATCACTGCCCCAAGATATACAAAACAAACTGCAAGCTTATCAGAATCATCCCGTTTCCCAAGAATTTCAGGATTTAATCGGATCATCGGGCTATGAGGCCGAAGATAAAGCGATTATATTCGATGCGATCATCGCTTTGACAATGGGAAAAAATATCTTATTAAAAGGACCTACGGGTTCAGGGAAAACAAAATTGGCGGAAACGCTTTCGAACTATTTTCATAAACCGATGCACAGCGTCAACTGCTCCGTAGACCTTGATGCAGAAGCGCTTGTCGGTTATAAAACGATTGAAAATGAACACGGAAAGGCGACAATTGAATTCGTTCCCGGACCGGTAACAACGGCAATGAACGAGGGGCATTTTTTATACATTGACGAAATCAATATGGCAAAGCCTGAAACCCTTCCGATTTTAAACGGCGTGCTTGATTACAGAAAAATGATGACGAATCCGTTTACAGGAGAAGTGATTAAGGCGAGCGAAGGATTCGGTGTCATCGCCGCAATTAATGAAGGCTACGTCGGCACCGTGCCGCTGAACGAAGCCCTTAAAAACCGCTTTGTCATTATTGATGTTCCGTATATTAAAGGAAGCCTTCTGAAGCAGGTTCTGACTTCTCAGTCTGTTTTAAAAGATGAGAAATTAATTGAACGTTTCATGACATTGTCTTCTGATTTAATCGCACAAGCGCATAACGGACAAGTGTCAGAGGAAGCGGCGTCAATCAGGGCTCTCATTGATACGTGCGACTTGGCTGCGTATATTCCGCCGAAACGGGCGATTGAAAGAGGCATCGTGGAAAAGCTTGATGACGACAGAGAGAAAGCCGCTGTCAGAAATATTGCAGAAACGCTGTTCGAATGAGGGATATACAATGAAGTTTATCAAATTTAACGACAGCACGATCGATTCATTTTTGTTCATGATGCTGACTGATCTGGCCAAAACACTGACCAGAAGCAGTGAAGTGGAAGTAGAATACGGTGTGCAGTCTTACTACAATCCCTTTGAAAAGAAAATTTACATGAGCCACTTTTGGAAAGACAGATCAGCCGGGGATATGGAAGCCGGCTTGAAAAGCGATGTGTATTTGCGCGCTGTCGGAACACGCAGCAGCTCATTCCGTGAATTTGCAGGGTTTTTAAATGATGTCCGCCGGCACTTTACCCGCCAAAGCTTTGCCAAGCAGCTGTTCATGCTGCTTGAAGATATCAGAATTGAAGAGCTGATCAAAAAAGAGCGGCCGGGAACGAAACGTGTATTTCAGAAGCGGAGAGAAATGTACAGGAAATACTTCACAACACAGCTGACATTGAACTTGGAACGGAGTATTTTCACCGACGCTTTGTATTGCGCGATGTTTGTCAAACTGACGGCTGAGTCTCCGCTTGAAGGCATTCCCTCCATGCAGGAAGATATTGATATGATGATACCGTATATTGAACGACAGCTTATCCGGGTTTATGAGGCCGAATCTACGCAACAGATCGCAAAAATAACAGAAGACCTCATGGAAGGCCTTGATGAAGTGCTGGAGAAAGATATGCTGAACACCTATTTCTTTCTGCCGGAACTTGATTACGAGAAAGCGGCTGAAGAGCCTTTATTCGAAAGCATCAAAAGAGCGCCGTCATTAAGCGACGATATCACGCTTCCTGAGTCTTCCGACGGAGATGAAGATATCCATGAAGAGAAAATGAATACGTGGCACCGGGAAACTGAAGCGCCGTCAAAAAGTTTCCTTCAATTTGATATTGAACACGGCGCGAAATCAGACCTTGGGAATGACGCCGCCAGAGAAGGCGATGACGGTGATCAGGCGCTCGGCTCCGTTCAAGGCTCAGCACGCCAGACGAAAAGAGAGGATTATTCGCAACTGGAAGCGCTTGAATCCAGACAGGATGAACACGGGGGAGCGGGACTGGCTGACGGAAAAGAAAACAAATTTGCCTTCCCGGTTTACCAAACACCGCACAAAGCGTCTCTGGAAGATGAACAGTCTTATAAAGAGCAGGCGAAAACGATAGAATCATATCAAAAGCGCCTGAAGCAGATGATACAAAAAACACTTGAGCACAAAAAAACGCTCCCGCGGACCGATCTTCATGCAGGCAGGCTGAATCGCAAGCTGCTCCGCTACTTTACGGAACGGAATCCGCGCCTTTTCTATAAAAAGCAGGATCCGTCTTCAGAAATTGACGCTGTGTTTACATTGCTTGTCGATTGTTCGGCCAGCATGTTCGACAAAATGGATGAAACAAAGAGAGGGATCGTCCTTTTTCATGAAGCATTGAAATCAGTGTCCGTTCCGCACCAGATCGTCGGTTTTTGGGAGGATACAAACGAAGCGACCGAAACGAGCCAGCCGAACTTCTTCAATACGGTGATTCCGTTTGAAGAGTCGCTGCTGCAGGCGGCGGGTCCTTTGATCATGCAGCTTGCGCCGGAGGAAGATAACAGAGACGGATATGCCATCAGACAAATGACAAAACAGCTGATGAGGCGGAGTGAGGCACAAAAATTTTTAATCGTGTTTTCAGACGGGGAGCCCGCAGCGTTCGGCTACGAGCAAAACGGCATCGTCGATACGAGCGAGGCTGTCATCGAAGCGAGAAAAAGAGGGATCGAAGTCATAAATGTTTTTCTGTCCAATACCGCGATAGAAGAATCCCAGATGAAAACCATTCAGGATATGTACGGAAAGTACAGTATTTTTGTTCCGGATGTCGATCAGCTCCCCGATGTGCTGTATCCGCTCTTGAAAAAACTGCTTCATAAAAGCATAGGATAAGCTTTTTCCTATGCTTTTTCGCTTTTTATTTTAAAATGATTTAATTTTTTCGTTATGGATCTGTTTTTTTTACTATTTTGTGAACAATCAAGGTAGAATCCAAACACAATCAGTGGTAAAATATCCTTGGAAGCGTTTTTATTACATAATTTTGGGCACAGTGTTCAAAAGTTATTTCAAGATAGTGAAATGATCACTTGATTATCTAGGTTGGGGGTAATATTCAAATGTTTCAAAATAATATGAAACAAAGAATGAATTGGGAAGATTTTTACGGACCGAACCTCGGCTACGCACTGGAGCTGTACGACCAATATGCTGAAGATCCAGACAGCATTGATCCGGATCTGAAAGACATGTTTGACGAACTCGGCGCTCCGCCAAGCCAGATAAAAGAGGCATCGGGAACAAAGGAACAGGGACGCGTCACCGCAGATCTGATTCAAAAGATCGCAGCAGCAGTTAAACTTGCAGAAGATATTCGAACCTATGGCCATCTGAACGCTTCCGTCAATCCGCTCAGAAAGGATCAAATAAAGAGCGAGCTCTTTCCGTTATCCGAGTACGGGCTTACAGAAGAAGAACTGAAAGCAATACCCGCGTCTGTCATCTGTAAAGACGCACCTGCCAATATAACGAACGGCTTAGAAGCCATCCAGCATTTACGCAATACGTATAAAAGAACCATCTCCTTTGAATTTGACCATGTGCATGATTTTGAAGAGCGCGCATGGATTACAAAAATGGTCGAATCCGGAGAACTCTTCCGGAAAAATTCACCGGAAAAACTGTCAGCCGTTTTAGAAAGACTGACGGAAGTAGAAGGATTTGAACAATTTTTACACCGGACATTCGTCGGTCAGAAACGTTTCTCAATTGAGGGATTAGACGCGCTTGTGCCGGTTCTTGACGACATTATCTCCCAGTCTGTGAAAGCAGGCACAACCAATGTCAATATCGGAATGGCGCACAGAGGCCGTTTAAATGTCCTCGCGCATGTGCTCGGAAAACCATATGAGATTATTTTCTCAGAATTCCAGCACGCGCCGAATAAAGATCTTGTACCGTCTGAAGGCTCGATCGGAATCAGCTACGGCTGGACGGGAGATGTAAAATACCACCTCGGTGCAGACAGACAGCTTCAGGATGCTGAAACCAAAAGCGCGCGGATTACGCTCGCGAATAACCCGAGCCACCTGGAATTCATCAATCCGATTATTGAAGGAAGCACGCGGGCGGCACAGGAAACAAGAACGCAAAAGGGGTACCCGGTTCAAGATGAAACAAAATCGCTCGCCATTTTAATACACGGTGACGCAGCGTTCCCGGGAGAAGGAATTGTCGCTGAGACGCTGAACTTAAGCTCTCTGAAAGGCTATCAGGTCGGAGGGGCCATTCATATCATTGCCAATAATATGATCGGCTTTACAACTGAAAGCGATGAATCCCGTTCTACAAAATATGCCAGTGATTTGGCGAAGGGCTATGAAATCCCGATCGTTCACGTCAACGCGGATGATCCTGAAGCATGCCTGTCAGCCGTTAAGTTTGCGGTCGAATACAGGAAGCGTTTCAATAAAGATTTCTTAATCGATTTAATCGGGTACAGACGGTACGGCCACAATGAAATGGATGAGCCGTCCACGACACAGCCGATGCTGTATGACGCCGTCAGAAAACACCCGACTGTCAAGCGGATCTTTGCGGAAAAACTCGTAAGTGAAGGCCTGATCAGCGAGGAAAAAGCGCAAAACATTGAAACGGCAGTGACAAAACGCATTGAAGACGCCTATAAAAAGGTGCCCGCCAAAAAAGAAGACGCCGTACGGGAAATCGAATTGCCGGAGCCGGTGTCCAACGGTTTTCCTGACGTTGACACAGCCATTGATTTTGATGTTCTCCGCAAGCTGAACGGCGAACTCATCAACTGGCCGGAATCCTTTAACGTGTTCGGCAAGCTGAAAAGAATTTTGGAAAGACGCGCCAAAGCGTTTGATGATGATCGTAAAGTGGAATGGTCATTGGCTGAATCGCTTGCGTTTGCTTCCATTTTGAAAGACGGCACGCCGATCCGGCTGACCGGACAGGATTCAGAGCGCGGAACGTTCGCTCAGCGAAACCTTGTGCTGCATGACAGCGAAACAGGAGAAGAATTTGTTGCACTCCATCATTTAGACGACTGTGCTTCTTCATTTACGGTGCATAACAGCCCGCTTTCTGAAGGGTCGGTTCTCGGCTTTGAATATGGGTACAACGTGTATTCACCTGAAACGCTCGTGATGTGGGAGGCGCAGTACGGGGACTTTGCCAATGCGGCTCAAGTCTATTTTGATCAATTCATCTCTGCAGGACGGGCAAAATGGGGACAAAAATCAGGATTAGTCATGCTGCTCCCTCACGGTTACGAAGGACAGGGGCCTGAACACTCCAGCGGCCGCGTCGAGCGGTTCCTGCAGCTGGCGGCAGAAAACAACTGGACGGTGGCCAACCTGACAAGTGCGGCTCAATATTTCCATATTTTAAGAAGACAAGCGAAAATGCTGCTTCGTGAGGAAATCCGCCCGCTTGTGATCATGACACCGAAGAGCCTGCTGCGCAATCCGAATACGGTATCTGAAGTGCAGGAACTGAGCGAAAGCAGATTCAAGCCGGTCTATGAGCAGTCCGGTCTTTCCCACGCTTACGAAAAAGTGACTCGCGTCGTGTTATCAAGCGGAAAAGTGTCAATTGACATCAGCGATCACTTTAACAAAATGGAAGGCGATAAAGATTGGCTTCATATTGCCAGAATCGAACAGCTGTATCCGTTCCCGGCAAAAGACACGAAAGAACTTTTCGCCAAACTGCCGAACCTGCAAGAGATCGTTTGGGTTCAGGAAGAGCCGCAGAACATGGGGGCATGGAGTTATATCAGCCCGTATCTGACGGAAATTGCGCCAAAAGGAGTAAATGTCCAATACATCGGCCGAAGAAGACGATCCAGTCCAGCAGAAGGAGATCCGACAGTCCACAAAAAAGAACAGGAACGCATTGTATCTGATAGCTTGACTCGCAAAAACTAAGGGGGAAATGTAAAAATGGCGGAAATTAAGGTACCTGAATTAGCAGAATCAATCTCAGAAGGAACGATAGCCCAATGGTTAAAGCAGCCCGGTGACTATGTAGAACAGGGTGAGTATTTGCTTGAACTGGAGACGGACAAAGTAAATGTTGAATTGACAGCAGAAGAATCGGGTGTTCTAAAAGAGGTATTGAAAGATTCGGGTGATACCGTCCAAGTAGGAGAAATTATCGGCACCATTACAGAAGGCGCTGGCGAAAGTTCTGCACCTGCCCCTTCAGAAAGTGCTTCAGCCAATGAACAAACGAAAGAGGAAGCAAAAGCTGAACCGGCTGCTCAAGAAGTCAGCCAGGAAGCACAATCAGAAACAAAATCAAAAACGGTTGCGTCTCCGGCTGCACGCAAGCTGGCAAGGGAAAAAGGAATTGACCTTTCACAAATTCCGACGGGGGACCCGCTCGGCCGCGTACGCAAACATGATGTGGAAGCTTATGAAAAGCCGGCTCCAAAACCTGCGGCACAGCCGAAACAGCAGGCTCAAAAAACACAGCAAAGCTTTGACAAACCTGTAGAAGTTCAAAAAATGTCCCGCCGCCGACAAACGATCGCGAAACGATTGGTTGAAGTGCAGCAGACTTCTGCAATGCTGACGACGTTTAATGAAGTGGATATGACGGCCGTTATGAATTTAAGAAAACGCCGTAAAGACCAATTCCTTGAGCAAAATGAAGTAAAACTTGGTTTCATGTCTTTCTTCACAAAAGCTGTCGTGGCAGCATTGAAAAAATATCCGCTCCTTAACGCTGAAATTCAAGGCGATGAGCTGATCGTGAAAAAGTTTTATGATATCGGTATCGCTGTCGCGGCTGAAGAAGGGCTTGTCGTCCCAGTCGTGCGTGACGCTGATCGTCTGACATTCGCCGGCATTGAAAGAGAAATCGGCGAGCTTGCGAAGAAAGCGCGAAACAATAAATTAACATTAGGTGAGCTGCAAGGAGGCTCCTTCACGATCACAAACGGAGGTACATTCGGCTCGCTTATGTCAACACCAATCCTAAACAGCCCTCAAGTCGGAATCTTAGGTATGCATAAAATTCAGCTGCGCCCAGTAGCGATTGATGCCGAGCGCTCTGAAAACCGTCCGATGATGTACATCGCTTTATCATATGATCACAGAATTGTAGATGGCAAAGAAGCGGTCGGATTCCTTGTCACCATTAAAAACCTGCTTGAAGATCCGGAACAGCTGTTGCTGGAAGGATAATTAGTGTCAGATAAAAAGTACACTGCTTTTACAAGCGGTGTACTTTTTTTATTGAGGAAGAGGAGAAATGCAGATGAAAAACTGTTATCCGCTTGAGATTGAATTTGAACATAATGGAGAAGGGCATTCTATCACGCCGGTTCTTCTGCAAGACGAACATGACACGATTTTAATAGACTGCGGATATCCCGGTTTTACAAACCATCTTCAACATGCTGCTGCCCGGCACGGTATGCCGCTTCATTCATTGACAAAAATCATTGTAACGCATCACGACATAGATCATATCGGCTCACTCGCTGCATTGCTCCGATTGTATCCGGATATCAGCGTGACAGCACACGAACATGAAGCGCCGTATATTGACGGCTCCAAAAAATCGTTACGGCTTGAACAGGCTGAATCAACGTTTTGTTCATTGCCAGAGGAAGCAAAACCTCATGCAAAACAGTTCATCCGCTCGCTTCAATCAGCCGAATCGGCTCCGGTTCACCGGACAGTTACTGACGGCGAGCTGCTTCCTTGGTGCGGAGGCATTCGCATTGTGGCCACGCCGGGTCATACACCCGGCCATATCAGCCTTTATCTGCCTGCCGAAAAAATAATGATCACAGGCGATGCGGTCGTTATTGAAGACGGAAAGCTGAACCTTGCTCATCCCGGCTATACGTTACATATGGGAGGTGCGGTCCGTTCCGTGGAGCGGCTGCTCGATTACGATATCAGCCAATTGATTTGTTATCATGGAGGTTTATTTCAGGGGAATGTAAAAAAAGCGCTTTTGCGCCTGTTTCGTGATCTGCAGAAAAAACAAGGATAGAGCGGCAGCCGCCCTATCCTTGTTCAGTTATGAAAGCGGAATCTTTGCCGTTTCATCCTCTTCTGCGCTGTTTTTCCCTTTTTTCTTAGACCAGTAGGTGGCAAGAGCAGATCCTGACAGATTGTGCCATATGCTGAAAATCGCACTCGGTACGGCTGACAGAGGGGAGAAGTGTGCTGTCGCAAGCGCCGCGCCCAGTCCGGAGTTTTGCATCCCGACTTCGATCGCAATCGCTTTTTGCGAAGCATAATCCATTTTGAACAGCTTTGCGGTCAGGAATCCTAACAAATATCCGATTCCGTTATGTAAGATGATGACTGTCACAATCAGCAGCCCTGATTGGAGCAGATGTTCACGATTTACGCTTACAACAGAGGATACAATCGCTACGATGCCGATTACCGACACGAGAGGAAGCGCGTGAACGGCTTGGCCGACTTGTTTTTTGAAGAGCAGCTTCACAATTACACCGAGGATGATCGGTAAAAGCACGGCTTGCATAATGGAAACAAAAAGTGAGCCGAAAGAAACAGGGAGCCATTCTTTTGCAAACAGCATTATAAGTGCCGGCGTTACAATAGGAGCAAGCAATGTTGAGATTGTAGTGACCGCAACTGAAAGCGCCGTATTGCCTTTTGCCAAAAAGGTCATAACATTTGAGGCGGTGCCGCCCGGACAGCATCCGACCAAAATGACGCCCGCTGCAATTTCTGCGGGGAGGCGGAGCCCGGCTGATAAACAGAAAGCCGTAAGCGGCATAATCGTAAACTGAGCAACGACCCCGATGATGACATGCCAAGGTTTCCTGATTAATTCCTTAAAATCGTCTGTTTGAAGAGTAAGCCCCATTCCAAACATAATAATACCTAGAAAAACCGTCATATAAGAACTGATCCAAGAAAACAAATCAGGATAGGCAAATCCTAAACCAGCAAAGACGATCACCCATAAGCCGAAAGTTTGTCCCGCAAACCCGCTTATTTTTTTCATCCATTCCATAAACACAGCTCCTTTTTCATCCAATCAATCAAGTCAGAAAATCTGACTGACTTTTCTGTATTCCATTATAAATAATATTCTGAATAATTCAATATTAAATATAAGTTTTTTATAATTATATTATGTCAACTAATATCTTCTTGACTATTCAGACATATATTCTTACAATTGATTTTTATACTGAAATGAATTGGGAGTGCTGAAGTGAAAGAAGCTAATCAATGGTCATCTAAGCTGGGATTTATTTTAGCTACGGCCGGCTCTGCAATCGGGCTCGGCGCAATATGGAAGTTCCCTTACGTAGCGGGAACCAGCGGAGGCGGCGCTTTTCTGCTCGTTTTTATTTTATTTACGATTTTAATCGGACTGCCGCTTCTGCTTGCTGAATTTATTATCGGCAGAAAAACGCAAAAAAACGCCGTTGAATCTTATAAGGCGCTTGCGCCGGGGAAAAAGTGGCATTGGATCGGATATCTCGGAATCATTACGTGTTTTATTCTATTATCCTTCTACAGCGTAGTGGGGGGATGGATATTAATCTACATTATAAAGGGCTTTACAGGCGGTTTATCGCTCACATCCGGATTTGATACGTTATTTATCGATACCATTTCAAACCCTTATGCAGCGGTTTTCGGCCAGCTGCTGTTTATCGTGCTGACGATTTTAGTTGTTGCAAAGGGGGTAAGCAGCGGCATCGAAAAAGTAAGTCAGGTGCTGATGCCTGCTCTGTTTATTCTCTTTATTCTTTTAATGATCCGCTCCGTTACGCTTCATGATGCAGCGAAGGGGTTAAAATTCTTCTTCATGCCCGATTTCGGCGCGATGGACGCCAATACCATTTTATATGCGATGGGACAGTCATTTTTCTCGTTAAGCGTCGGAGTATCCGTAATGGTTACATACAGTGCGTATTTAGAAAAAGAAGAAAATATTGTTCAATCCGCTGTATCAGTGACGGTATTAAATGTTCTTGTTGCCGTGATGGCGGGCGTGGCGATTTTTCCGGCGGTGTTTTCATTCGGCCTAAAGCCGGATCAGGGCCCGCAGCTTTTGTTTAACGTGCTTCCGACCGTCTTTAACCATATGCCGTTCGGTATCGTGTTTTTACTCGCCTTTTTGCTGCTGTTTTTATTTGCGACGCTGACATCGGCTTTTTCAATGCTTGAGATTTTGGTTGCCGTTTTGTCAAAAGGCGATTCGGCAAAACGAAAGCGGTATGCATGGATTGGGGGACTGGCCATCTTTATTGTCGGCGTGCCTTCTGCGCTGTCATATGGAATTTTGAGTGATGTTTCAATTTTTCACCGCAGTATTTTTGACGCCGCGGACTTTCTGGTCAGCAATGTCTTAATGCCGCTTGGCGCGCTTTTAATTGCTGTTTTCGTCCCGCTGAAAATTCCGAAACAGGCGCTGTTTGATGAACTGAAAAGCGGTTCAGGCATTAAACGGAAATGGTTTGCAGTCTGGCTCCTGTTAATCCGTTATGTGTCTCCTGTAGCCATTATTATTGTTTTTCTGCATGTGCTCGGTATTTTTTAAATCAAAAGAAGCAAGCCCCCGTTCAAAACGGGGGCTTTTTTAATAAAGCGGCCACATTACGCGGTGCGCTTGCTCGAACCGTTTCTCCGCCTCCCGCCAGTCAACAACATTCCACCATTGATCCACGTAAGCCGCACGGTCGTTTTTATATTGTAAATAATAGGCGTGTTCCCACACATCTAAAGGGAGCAAAGGAATGACGTCCCATTGGCTGTAAAGCTGATGCTTCTCAGCTGCCAAAATCTCCAGCCGCCCCGAGCGCGGCGCCCAGACAAGGATAGCCCAGCCGGCTCCTTCGACTTTTTTAGCTGCCTGAGAAAATTGTTCTTTAAAAGCAGAATAGCTCCCGAATGATGAGTCAATCATTTGAAAGAGAGCGCCCGTCGGCCGTCTTTTTCCGTTTGGGTTCATGGAAAACCAGAAAATACTGTGCAAATAATGGCCGGCGCCGTGAAACGCCAATTGCCGCTCCCAATGCGCCACTAAGTCGTACTGTTTCATCTGCCGCGCTTTTTTCAGCTCCAGTTCAGCATGATTCAGACCGTCAACATAGCTCTGATGGTGTTTTGTATGGTGAAGTTTCATGATTTCCCTTGAAATATACGGTTCCAGTGCGGAATAACTGTAAGGCAGCTTAGGCAGTACATGCTTGCCGATCGGCACAAAAGCTCTGGGCTCATCCGGCTCTTCCGATTGGGTAATGTCCCGGTAAAGTCCTGATGCCTGTTCGTACCATTCCGCCTCCGTTAATCCGTCATCCTGAAGAGTGTGAAAAATCCGGTCGATTTGTGCCGCGAAGCGATCGAACCGGCCTTGCTGAATGACTTGTTCCTTCAAGGTTTCACACCAATTCAGCATCTCGGTTTGATAAGCGTGCCGTTTCATTTTTCTTCCTCCTTTTCACTCACTTTCATAAAAGTGCTGAGCGCAAGCAAAGAAAATACATACGGGTAGCTGTGATACTTGATGTAAAATTGTTTCGGAAGGCCGATTCCAGTCGGATAGCTGAAAGGAGCTCCCTCGTAATGCCGGTTTTCAATAAGAAAAGATATGCCTTTTGTGATGGCCTGGTGATGTGGTTTTTCGTATTGCAGCAAGGCTTCCGCAGCCCATGCCGTCTGTATAACCGTTCCGTAAGAAAGGGGGACATAAGTTTTGATTTCTGCGCTTTTACAGGATTCTCCCCAGCTTCCGTCCTCATTTTGAATAGACTTCAGCCAGCGGATCGCTTTTTTTACGGCCGGGTGGTTTTGGCTGACACCGCAAGCTTTCATGCCCGTCAGCGCAGCCCATGTTCCGTAAATATAACAGACACCCCATCTGCCGTACCATGAACCATTCTCTTCTTGATGGCGGAACAGCCATTGGACGGCTTTTTCAATCTGGGGGTGATCAGAAGAAAGCCCCGCTTCCCCTAAACAGTGAAGCACCCGTCCGGTTAAGTCGCTTGTTGAAGGGTCAATGGCCGCTTCCTCAGCCGATTCAAGCGGGAGCAGGCGGATCAGCGGATGATTGACATTTTTCTCAAAAGCAGAGAAGCCCCCGTCACTGTTTTGCATGGACAAAAGCCAGCTCAGTCCGCGTTCCCATGAGCCGGGATAAAGTTTTCGCGGGATGGCTTTGAGCACTGCCGCTGTGTCATCACAATCAGGATTATTCGTATTGATGTTTGAAAAACCCCATCCTCCCGGCTCTGCAAGCGGGTTGTGGACGGCCCAATCCGCCACTTTCGTCTGCTGCCGTTCACGCAGAAAGCGGGCGGCGCTTGTTATCATCTGATCGTTATCTGAAATGCCGCTTTTCATGACCGCATAGTTGAGAAGCGCCGTATCCCAAACGGTCGATGTTGAATTTTCCAGATACGGTATATTGCCGCAAGACGTGAGTAAAGCTTTCGTGCCGGCAAGCGCTTTTCTGATAACGGGGGAGTGGCGTGATACACCGAGAGCGAGCAGGCTGTACACCATAAAAATAGTGGCGCTCGCATAGCTGTACAATGTGCCGTCTTCTTCAATCCGGTCAAGCATATACGTTTTGGCCGTACGGAGACCAAGCTGGTGAAAAGCGGCAGGAATCTGTAAAAGCCGTTTCCAATGCGCAAATAGAGAAGAGAGATCTCTGTCATCTTCCTGATCGGAACGAAGCCATGTAAACGGATTTTTGGTCATATGCGGATCTAAGTGTGCGAGAGAAGGAACGTTGGGATTTTTCAGTGAAAATCTTTTATTAAGCGTCACAGCCATCGGCACAAAATGGATCCGCGCGTATGTACTGAACTGATAAAAATGCAGCGGAAAAGACGGGGGAATCACTAAGAAAGATAATGGCAGGTGCAGTGCGGGCCACGGATAAAGGCCGTTTGCCGCAAGCATCCACTTTGTCATGAAATGTACGTTCCGCAAGCCGCCGTTAGAGATGATAAAACGTTCGGCCTGAATCATATGCGCTTCAGAACGGTTATATAAGCCGGAAGCCAGCAAGCCGACATAGCCCTGTACAGTGGCGGTCACATTTCCCTTCCGTTCATCGGGATAATTGGCAAATGTTCCGTCCGGACGCTGCTTTGCGCGGATGCCTTTTGCAAGCTCAGCGATCAGTTCTTTATCATTGTCTCCGAGAGAAGTGAGAAGGAGGATCAGAAAGGCGTTTGTCAAAATCGGGCCTTCAAAACAAAATGACCATGAGCCGTCAGCATTTTGCTTTTCTCTTAATAGGGAGATGGTTTTCTTTTGGCGGCTTCTGACTTTTTCACGAATTGTGCTCACACTCGCTCAACTCCTTCAGAAGCATATATATTCATATGCAAAAGGCGGCATGACACAAAAAAGAAACTGCTGGCAGGCAGCAGTTTCTCGTTTTATTAATCTTCCAGACTGATCCAGACGCTTTTCACTTCTGTATAATTATCCAGCGCGTAAGAGCCCATTTCCCGTCCGAGGCCGGATTGCTTATAGCCGCCGAAAGGAGAGGCCGCGTCGAATACATTGTAGCAGTTGACCCAGATGGTGCCGGCCTGGAGACGGTCAGCAATGTAATGGGCGTTTTTCACATTCTCAGTCCAAAGTCCGGCTGCAAGGCCGTATTCCGAGCGGTTCGCACGCTCAATGACTTCATCTACCGTATCATACGGAATAGCGGCTAAAACCGGGCCGAAAATTTCTTCTTTTGCGATGGCCATGCTGTCATCCACGTCCGCAAATACTGTCGGGGAGACAAAATACCCTTCTTCAAACGGACAGCTTCCGCCTGTAACGGCTTTGGCGCCTTCTGCTTTTCCTTTTTCAATATAAGAAAGCACGCGTTCATGCTGTTCCTTACTGACGAGCGGACCGATTTGCGTATCTTGGTGAAGACCGGCTCCCTGCCGAAGCGATTTCGCATATGAAACCATTTCGCTTACGACCTCATCATATTTATCTTTGTGAATGAAGACACGGGAGCCGGCACAGCATACCTGCCCCTGATTAAACATGACCCCGTTTAAAGCGCCGGGAATGGCTTTTTTCAAGTTGGCGTCAGGCAAAATGATGTTAGGTGACTTACCGCCAAGCTCCAGCGTTACGCGCTTGATACTTTTCGCGGCCTTCTCCATAATCTTTTTGCCGATTTCTGTAGAACCGGTAAAAGCGAGTTTATCGACATCGTCATGGTTGGTCAGCGCTTCCCCGGCCGTCTCGCCGAACCCGGGAACAATATTGATGACGCCGTCAGGGAAGCCCGCCTGATCAATTAATTCAGCTAAATAGAGGGCGGTCAGCGGTGTCTGCTCCGCCGGTTTCAAAACGATTGTACATCCTGTGGCAAGGGCGGCGCCCATTTTCCACATCGCCATAAGGAGCGGGAAGTTCCAAGGGATGATTTGCCCCACGACGCCGACAGGCTCATGGCGGGTGTAATTAAAATATGAGCCGGCGACAGGAATCGTTTGTCCGGTTATCTTTGTGGACCACCCGGCATAATAACGCATATGCTCAATTGCCAGCGGAATGTCTCCATTCGTCGTTTCATTAATCGGTTTTCCGTTATCAAGTGTTTCAAGCTGCGCGAGTTCAGTCTTGTGCTCTTCCATTAAATCAGCAAGCTTATACATCAGCCTGCTTCTGGAAGCGGCCGGCATTGTGCGCCATTCGCCGTGATCAAAGGCTTTGCGTGCCGCTTTCACTGCACTGTCAATGTCTTCTGCCTGTGCCTCGTAAAGCGTCATCAAAGTTTCTCCGGTTGCCGGATTCGATGTGACAAAGGTTGATCCTGAAGCGCTCGGAACAAATTTTCCGTCAATATAAAGCTTCTTCGTGCCTTGCAAAAATGTTTCCAGCCTTTTTGTGATCTGCATCGTTAAAGAACTCATTCGTAACAAACCTCCCGAAATTTTTTATGGTCTGTTTTGAGCATCTTGATGTCCGCGCAAAGTAAGCGCATACAGTCATTCTATAATACAGACCCAGGTAAAATCAATTGATAACCGTTATTGCAATTCACAAGAAAAAACGGCTACAATAAGCTTATCGATGAAGAAAAGGAGTTTTACAGATGATTCATAATAATTGGCAGACAAAAGAAAGTGTTAAAAAGGTAAAATGCGTACATACAGATGCGAAAAAATACATTGTCAAAAACGTACTGACGCCCGGCAAAGAGTATGAAGTCAAAAATGAAACAGAAGAATTTATTTTTGTCGTGGACAACACAAATAAAGTCGGCGGCTTCTACAAAGAGTATTTTGAAGAAGTCTAAAGCTGAATGAATTAATTTTGCTTCAGCATGTTCGGAAAAAGGCACAGACAAATAAGGAACAATTGAAGATACAGATCGTTGATGTTTTGTTGAAACCGCGGCATTCAGAGGCCGCGGTTTTTTACGGCGATAAGAAAAAAACTGACTTTTCGAAAAAAATATGGTTTTCTTGAAACCTTTTCTTCTGCAAAACCGTATTACTTCATAACAGAGCACCTTTCGCGAAAAGGCTTATCCGATGAACGTTCTGAAAATGTAATCTGTTCGTAATGGTTTAAATGCTGTCTATGTCGTATTCTTATATAGGGATAAAGAACTTATTTTTTTATGTATTTGATAAAATATAGTATAGAAGCAGAAAGTGGGGTTCTTCATTGGGAATTTTTTCTGTCAGCAGATCAACCGACACAAAAAAGCTGGAGGCTTTGCTCGTTGAGGGAGAACGGATTGAAACGATTTATAAACTGCGGGTTGACCAAATATGCTTTACAAATAAACGAGTGATTTTCTTTGATAATAAAATGTTCTCCAAAAAGAAAGTGCGCGTCTTCCTTCCATATAAAACAATTGAAAGCTTCGCCATTCAAGAAGCAGGGATGTTTGATCCTGATACGGGCCTCGTATTAATGACAAGGGGAAAAACATTCGAATTGGAATTTGCAAAAGAAACGGACTTGACCGAGGTTCAAGCCATTTTAACAAAATACTTATGCAGCTAAATATGACATAAAAGCCATCCGAATGCAGGCGGATGGCTTTTTTATTAGATAATGCTTGTTTTTCCGGAGTTCGAATCAATGAGATCCGGATCAGCAATAGAACTGATGGGGATATAAATCGGCGCCAAATCACCGTTTTCTTCACCGAAGCCATAGTTAATCTTATTGGATAAAAAATAATCGATTTGCTGATACGGGCCGATCGTAATGGAAGAGCCGCGGTCGACCGCATTCACTTTAAAGCCCCCTACATTTACCAAAACCGGCGAAAACATCATAATGGGTCTCCTTTCCCGGCGGGGATTTTGCCGCATGCTGACTCGAAGGTAGACGGAGCATCAATTTGATCTCTGTCATCCACTTTCCCATTCGTGCCGAAAAAGCCGCTAGCATCCCCGAAATTCTGTCCGTACCCCTGATTCTTTTTATCGGAATTCTGCCATTCCGCCAGTAAATTCTGTCCGACATTCACCGCTGAAGCATTTTCAAAGGAATTAATTTTCAACATGAAAATATTAATATTGATATATGGAGTTGGTTGAACCACAGGCAAACCTCCTTTAATACAGGTGTATGCCGGCTGTTATGACCGTATGCTTAGACAGGAGGACGATAAAAAAATGGATTTCGACAAGATGAAGCAATGGATGGAAATGGCGCAAAACATGTCTGGCGGTGATTTTTGGAAAAACATTTTTGATGATGAACAATTGAAATCATTTCAAAACGGTCATTCTCATTTTCCCTTTCAGCAGGGAGATGGGCAAATGAGAAGAAATGAGGATGCTTTTCCTCTTATAGATATAGTGGAAACCCATGATGAACTCCAATTTTTGCTGTATCTGCCCGGCTATCGGAAACAAGATGTTCAGCTTTTGTCTTACGGAGAATATATTGTCGTAAAAGGCACGAGAAAATCCTTCTTCAATGAACAGGATTTTAAACAGAAGACCGGAAAATACGGCGATTTCGAAAAAAAACTCGACCTTCCTCATTCCGCTCAGGGAACGAAGGGGATGCAGGCGGTATTCAAAGACGGAATTTTATATATATCAATTGCTAAACATTTGGGGGATGCAAGCCATATTATTATCGAAGGCTGACCTTATTTGCGGTGCCGTCTATCAGATCTGAATCATCAATACTCATGATGGGGATAGCGACAACAGTGCAATCTCCGCTTTGTTCACCATATCCTTCATTTCTTTTATTAGCGGCAGTGCGCCTCAGTATAACGGAAGAACCGGTGTTAAAAGCCGCTCCGCTGCTGATTCCGTTTATTTTTATATGCTCAAAGTTAATAACGGATGGAAAAAACATCATCATTCACCTCCTTTTTGTATACCATGTTTATATATTCGCAATACGGGACGCCTAGAACTTTCCAAGAGTGACGGGGAAAGAAGTGATTTTCTTTGAAAAAAATAATGAAAGAGCTTTTCAAAAAAGTATGTGAAGAAGAATTAGACAGGCTTCAGAAAGTGGAACAGCAGCTTGATGAGCTGCAGAATAAATGTCATTCTGAACCGCAAACGGTTGAAGGGGAAAAAACGTATGTCCATATCGAGAGCGTCAAAGTGGACAAAGTGGAATACAACATTGACTTTGAAAAGCTGAGTATAACAGAGATGAGCGGTGTGCTGAATATCGGCGCCACATACCATACGCCGGAGCACCAGCTTAAAAAAGCCGGCGCTGAAGAATTTAGGGACAACCAGGATAATGATTCTGTGAAAGAAAAAAGACAGACAAAACAGCAGACACCGAGTGTCAACATCAGGGGGAGAACACATTGAGACCCATTGTTTCAGCCGCCTTTTTCGAGGGTATGTAATAACTGAGAGCAGCAGGAATACAGACGAAAAAGGAGATGCTGAATATGTCATTATCAAAAGAACAGCGGGACAGCCTTTATCATAAATTAATCGATTTAAAGGACGGTCTTCAAGGAGAATCAAAAGAAAAACATTCAATGAGGGAAGACACGGGAGAACTGTCAAACGGAGTAGATAATCACTTAGCTGATCACGGAAGCATTTATTTGGACAGGGTTACGAACCAAACTTTGGATGAAGTCGATCAGAATCTTTTAGATGAGGTGAATGCCGCGCTTGAGCGGATGGATAAAGGAACATACGGAATATGCGAAAAAACGGGAAAAGAAATCCCTTATGAAAGGCTTGAAGCCGTTCCGTACGCCAGAATGACCGTTGATGCGCAACGGGAAGCAGAGGGGGATGTGAAAACAGACGCCCCTTCATATGAAAGGGAATTTCATGAGCAGGTGAAAGACCTCTCAAATAAAGAAACCGTTGATCAAAAAAACTCACAAACTTACGAAATTCTGGATCGCGAGCAGGATTCACAATAATATCAGCAGGTACATTCACATGTACCTGTTTTTTTATTCCATAAAAAAATCTCAGAATCGAAATAAAAACGTTGACTTTATATAAAAAAGAAAGTAACATACTATTTGTAAGTGAATATTAAAAGATTACCGGGAGGAATTTAGAATGTCTCAAGTATTATTTGTAAAATCAAGTGACCGTACGGCTGAAGAAGGCGTATCAGTAAAATTATATGAAGCGTTTCTCGCTGCTTATAAAGAAAACAATCCGAATGATGAAGTAATTGAACTTGATCTTCATAAAGAAAACCTTCCTTACCTCGGAAGAGATATGATTAACGGAACATTCAAAGCTTCAAAAGGAATTGAAATGACAGACGAAGAGAAAAAACAAGCGTCAACAGCTGACATTTACTTAAACCAATTTGTCAAAGCTGACAAAGTCGTGTTTGCATTCCCGCTTTGGAACTTCACAGTGCCTGCTGTGCTTCATACTTATGTTGATTACCTGTCTCGCGCAGGGGTTACTTTCACATACACGCCTGAAGGCCCTAAAGGTCTGATGGGAGATAAAAAAGTAGCGCTCTTAAACGCACGCGGCGGCGTATATTCTGAAGGACCGATGGCATCTCTTGAAATGTCATTAAACTTCATGAAAACTGTTCTCGGCTTCTGGGGAGTTCAAGATCTTCACACTGTTGTCGTTGAAGGCCATAATGCTGCGCCTGATAATGCTCAAGCGATCGTTGAAAAAGGATTGCAAGAAGCGAAAGATCTGGCTGCAAAATTCTAATCTAATTGCCGAAAACTCTCACACCCCTTTAGGGTGTGAGAGTTTTTTCTATTATATATAGAAGAAACTGGTGACAGCTTTCGCAGCAATCTTATATTGATATATTGATATTTTGTCGAAAAAACAACTTTTATGGAGAAAAAAGCATTTTTTGCACAGAAAAAAGGTTTTCTGTAAAAGAATTAACCCCCTTGCCAAAATACGACTGATGGTGTAGGATATAAGAGAAGCTACATTGTTCGTATTGTTAATTAAGTTTTAACCTTTAAGCTGTAATAGGGAGTTTTATATCGAAGCTGGAATGTCATGCCTCCATTGCAGAGGACGACAGGAACGCTTCTGCAAACACCCACTTTGAGGAGTGGTGGTTTAAAACTTTCTTACTTGCGTACGGCATACGTAGCGAAAGCCATTTCCCTTGCGGAGATGGCTTTTTATTTTGACCTTGAGCAGCGTACTTTATCAGTATGATAAAATAAAAGAATCAAAGACAAAGTGAGGTTTTACGACATATGCTGGATAAAGCCGAATCCCTTCTGGCGCATTATTTTGGCTACGACAGCCTTCGCGCGGGGCAAAAACAGGCGATACAATCAGTTGCAGAGGAGAGAACAAACACGGTCTGCATTATGCCGACGGGGGGCGGAAAATCAATCTGCTATCAGATTCCCGCACTGCTGTTTGAAGGAACCACAATCGTTATTTCCCCTCTTATTTCCTTAATGAAAGACCAAGTCGACGCGCTTGAAGAAGCGGGTATCGCGGCAGCTTATATTAACAGCACTCAGACAAGCCGTGACATTCATGAGCGCCTGACCGGTTTGAAGGAAGGGGCTTACCGGCTCTTTTACATCACGCCGGAGCGTTTGACTTCTCCTGAATTCATTCACATCCTGCAGAATATTACGGTTCCTCTTGTCGCCATTGACGAAGCTCACTGTATATCGCAATGGGGGCATGATTTCAGGCCGAGTTACCGGAATATCGAAATCCTTTTTAATGAATTAAAAGAGCCGCCCGTCATCATCGCATTAACGGCGACGGCTACGCCTGAGGTTCATGATGATATCTGCAAGCAGCTTCACATCAATAAAGAACAAACTGTGTATACCGGTTTTGCCAGAGAGAATTTAACATTCAAAGTCGTAAAGGGCGAAAACAAAGACCGTTTTATCGAGCAGTACCTGGAAAGAAATAAACACGAAGCCGGCATTATTTATACAGCAACAAGAAAAGAAACGGACCGTTTATATGAGAAATTAAAACGCAGCGGCATCAATGCCGGCCGTTATCACGGCGGATTGGCGGATGATGACAGAAAAGATCAGCAGGAGCGGTTTCTTAACGATCAGATACAAGTGATGGTTGCTACGTCCGCTTTTGGAATGGGAATCGATAAGAGCAACATCAGATTCGTTCTGCACGCGCAGATTCCGAAGGATATGGAGAGCTATTACCAGGAAGCCGGGCGAGCCGGACGCGACGGCCTCAATAGCGAGTGCGTGCTCTTGTTTTCGCCGCAGGATATTATGGTGCAGCGTTTTTTGATAGATCAATCGGCTGCCGGAGAAGAAAAACAAAAGCAGGATCTCAAAAAACTGAGGCAGATGGTGGATTACTGTCATACCGAAGATTGCCTGCAGCGGTTTATTCTGAAATATTTCGGCGAGAATGAGGCGGAAGCTTGCGGAGCATGCGGCAATTGCACTGATACAAGAAGCGCGCATGACGTCACTAAAGAAGCGCAGATGGTATTGTCATGCATCATCAGAATGAATGAGCGTTTCGGAAAAACGATGGTGGCGCAAGTGCTTAGCGGGTCGAAAAATAAAAAAGTGCTGGAAAACGGCTTCAGCAGCCTGTCCACTTACGGCATTATGAAGCATCAAACCGCAGCGGAAATCAGTGATTTTATCGAATTCCTTATTTCAGATGAATACATCAGAATGGCAGACGGGACTTTTCCGACGCTTATGGTCACCCAAAAAGGCAGGGACGTTCTGCTTGGAAAACGCGCAGTCGAGAGAAAAGAAGCCTTACAGGCCGCCGCCGTCACCGAAAATGATGAATTATTTGAGATTCTCCGGCGTCTCCGCAAAGAGATCGCAGCGGAACAGGGCGTGCCTCCATTTGTCGTGTTCTCGGATCAGACGTTAAAAGAAATGTCGGCGAAACTCCCGAAAACGGATCATGATCTTCTTTCCGTAAAGGGGGTAGGGGAACAAAAACGATTGAAATACGGAGCACTTTTTTTAGAAGAAATCCGAAATTATGTAAGAGAAACAGAGTGAAAAAAAGTTTTTATAGAAATTTGCACATTGTGTTTTTCATCTGCGCCGGAAAAATCAGAAGCTTGAAAACCCTTGCTGTATCAAGGTTTCAGCAAGACTTACCAAGTGAGAGAAATGTTTCATGTAAAGGAACTGTAATCTAATTCAAATCGTTTTGTTATTGAACTGACATTTTCATATGTTACGATATCACCTGTTAGCCGCCAATAAAAAGCTAACAAGGGAGGATTTACTTATGAAGAAGACGATTATGTCCTTTGTCGCAGTTGCAGCAATTTCAACAACTGCATTCGGAGCTCACGCTTCTGCTAAAGAAATCACGGTGCAAAAGGGTGACACGCTCTGGGGGATCTCGCAAAAAAACGGAGTGAACCTAAAGGACTTAAAAGAATGGAATCAGTTATCTTCTGATTTAATCATTGAAGGAGAGAAACTGACTATTTCTTCAGTAGAAACAACCACATCTGGGCAGTACACAGTGAAGCAGGGCGACAGCCTCTGGAAAATTGCTCAGAAATTCGGAACATCAGTCGGTAATCTGAAAAGCTTGAATAACTTGCAATCAGATATCATTTACGCAGGCACAACATTAAAGGTGAAAGGTCAGGCGCAGGCTGCACAGCCGGCTCAAGCCAGCCAGCCGCAACCTGAACAAAAACCAGCTGCCGAGACAGAACAGCCGAAACAAGAAGCTGTCCAAAAAGAGCAGCCTAAACAAGAACCTGTTCAAGAACAACAACCTAAACAAGAAGTGAAGGCTGTCGAAGCAAAACAGCAGCCTGTTCAATCAAATACAAACCAACAAGAGCCTAAAAAGCAGCTGACAATGACTGCAACTGCTTACTCCGCTAACGACGGCGGCATTTCCGGTGTAACGGCAACCGGTGTTGACCTAAACAAAAACCCTGATGCAAAAGTCATCGCGGTAGACCCTAGTGTCATTCCGCTTGGCTCCAAGGTTTATGTTGAAGGTTACGGAGTGGCAACAGCAGCAGATACAGGCGGCGCAATTAAAGGAAATAAAATTGACGTATTTGTTGCAAAGAAAAGTGACGCTAACAACTGGGGCGTCAGAACAGTAAATGTTAAAGTGTTAGACTAGTTTCATATAGAGATGAAGAACACAAGGCGAAATGCTTTGTGTTCTTTTTTTCTTCCCTTTTTTGTCTGTGTATAATCGTTATATGCTGAAAAAGAAAAAGCGTTTCTCTAATATAATAAGGAATGGATGTGAAAACGGAATCTGAAGGGATGTATGAATCTGATGGAGCCGGAATTTATATGTTTGTGGAATGCCTTCACAGAATCACCGATATTTCAAGCAGGAATATGCACCGCTTGCGCCATTGTGCTCGTTATCGGACTGTCTATGCCTGCTGTCAGGCTGTTTCAGGCGCTTGACAGAGGGAGAGGAAGGCCAGCCGTTATTGAAAAGGTGAGACATACCGGCGTAATGAATAATGGCAGACACGAGCTTGTACTTATTTTAAACGTAAAAAACCAAGACGGAACGCATGATAAACGTGAACTGACACACGCCGTATATAATGAAGAGATCAGCCATTTTTATGAAGGAGCTTCCGTATGGGTGACGTCAGCGGCTGGCGGACGAATTATGATCGCTCCGCGAACGCCGCGGCATAAGACACCGAAATAATAAAAGACGGGGCTGTTTTCCCGTCTTTTTGTGTTAATGCCGGTCGATCCATATCCGTCCGCCTTCTGCGCCGGCTTCTATCCTGCATGTTCCTCCGATCGGGAATGTCATCAAAGGGGAGGTATGGCCGAAATCAGCATTTGCGATAACAGGCATGGATGACAGTTCTTCTTTTGTACGGATGACGGCACGCAGAGCCTCCTTAGACACATTTGAAGCATGCTGGAACCGTCCGATGACAATTCCTTTCACGGCTGAAAAAGCGGGAAGATGAATGAGTGACTGCAAATCCCGATCAAACATATGAATGTCAGACATATGATCATCTTCTATAAACAGAATCACTTGTTCCATCTCCGGAAAGTATTCCGTGCCTTGCAGAAGATTCAGGGTGCAGAGGTTTCCTCCGATCAGTGTTCCTTCCGCATAACCGGGTTGAATAACGAGCGGACCTGGATTCGGATAAAAACGTCTGTCCTCCTGGTTCATATACCATTTATCATCACTCCACTCGGCCGAAGGCTTTACTTCATACGGCTTATCAGAAGCGCAGCAGGCTAAGAAAGAGTCAATCGTATAGTCCAATCCTTTTTTCATGGCGAATGAAGAAAAATGGGGGCCGGAATATGTGACAAGCCCGGTTTTTTGATAAATGGCATGGCCAAGGGCGGTAATATCTGAATAGCCGCAAAGGATTTTCGGGTGCCGCTTGATGTTTCATAATCAAGATAACGGAGCAGCTGATTTGATTGGAACCCGCCGAGTGTCGTCAAAATCGCTTTGATGTCAGGATCAGCGAAAGCTTCGTGCAGATCCCGGACACGCGATTCAATGGATGATGAATCAAATTCATTTATTTCTTTCGAATGCTCTGAAAAAGAGACACAAAAACCCAGCTCCTCCAATTTTGTCTTCGCGGCATTTATATTTTCATCTGTCATAACGGACATGCTCGTTGCCGGAGAAACAATACGAATGCCGTCACCTTTTTTCAATTTTTCCGGATACAAAAAAAACCCCTCCTTATATGGTTTTATCTATTACACCATAGAAAAGGGGGTTTTTATATCACTTTTTTACAGGTCGACCCATTTAATGCCGCCTGATTGTGTATCCTTGTCAATCCAGACATCAAATTGATGCTTTTCATAAAAATGAACGAGTCTGTCGACATGATCCCAATCACGCTTAGCGATGTCGCCCGTCACTTTCGGGATATTCTGCTCCCTGGCGATATGTTTTAAAAATTTCATGCAGATCGAACCGTAGCCGTGGTTCGGCGGGCCTTTAATGTCCCCGATATGAATGGCATTTTCATAATAGGAAGCAATCAGTGAAAAACATCCTCTTCCCCGGTAGGCTGATTCACAGTCAGTCAGCATAATCTTACATGTTTGGCCATCATCAATCGAGGAAACAATGATCCAATCGTCATTGTTCGATTGATCAATACCAAGCACTCGCGCGTCTTTTGATACATCTATCAGATTCTCCCGCATTCTGAAAATCTGAAATTCAAGCTTATGAAGCTCTTTTTCCAGCTCTTTCTGATCTCTTTCTTCTGCAGTAAACAAAATCATACTCCTTTCACAGCGTAAAACGTCATAGTCAAACACAAGTATCCATTGTAGTAAATGATGTCTTGGTTTGTAAATGGGTTTTGCAAAAACTTTTTTAGAAAAGTCTGCCGTATATATGCAGATTGACGTTTTTAAGGAGGCCGGGATAGGGAAAGGAACAGGGAGAAGCGGAAAAAGGAGGAATCTATGATGGCAATTGAATCACTCATCGGCAAATTGAAGTACGTAATGACGGAATCTCCTGATAAAATGCTTTCCTTATATGTAAATACGGATATGAGAAATCCGGATCAGCAGGGGGGAGAGTGGAAAATCGCTTTAAAAACCGGTTTTCGGAGATTAAAGGAGTATCTGTCTGTCAGTGATCCAAAAGAAGAAAAATCCCTCGTCCGCATCATGGAACGTGTCTATCAATATATCGATGGGCTCGGTAAAGAAATGCCGCGAAGTCTCGTATTTTTTGCATCGGGAGAAAGCGGTATCTGGGAGACGATTGAGTTGCAGGTGCCTGTCGAAACACGGTTTTATTGGGAAGAAACGGCCGTTCTTGACCAATTGGAACTTCTCCGTGAACAATATCCGAGCACGGCTTTTATTCTCACCCAGCAAAATGAAGTGAAGATTATCGAAATCGTACTCGGAAAAATTGAAGGGGTGGAGCATTATCAATACGACGTCATCAATGAATCCTGGAAACCGCAGGATGTAAGCGAGAGCTCCGCATCAATGGCCGAAGATGCTGCCAAAGCCCACGTCGAAGAAAATCAAAACAGGCTGTATAAACGATTGGCTTCAAACCTTGATCAAAAGGCCGCATCACATAAATGGGAGCGCCTCGTAATCGCGGGAGATAAGGAAACAGCCGATATTCTCGATCAGCATATGAACAAACCGATTGATCGGGTCATTCCAAAAAATCTGTTGAATGAAAACGAACATAAGGTGATAGAAGAACTGTTGAAGGAAGCATAATATGACGAAAGGCCGGGTCTCAAACACCCGGTCTTTTTAGGGCTTAAGTTTGTCTAATTTCTGACGAAGCGGGCGAAACCGTTGACATCAAAGCTGAATTCTCATACCATTTGGATAGTCAGTAAAATTGAGAGAGGTCATAAGATGAATCAGACAGAAAACAACAAACCTAAAAGTTATACCGGTATCGTGCTGACATTGACCGTTTTGATCAACGGGTTAATTGCGGTGCTGTTTTTTATGCCGAAATCGGGTCAGGTCAGCATTGCCAATATTCATATTCTGCCGATGTTAAATGCCATTTTTAACAGCTTTACTTTTATCTTTTTGCTGGCAGCGCTCTTTATGATTAAGCAAAAAAATATTCAAGCGCATAAACGCTTTATTTTGGCGGCGTTTACGACGACTCTGCTGTTTTTGATCTGCTATGTCGTGTATCACTCAATAGCTGAGAATACTTTATTCGGCGGCCACGGCATCATTCGGGGGATTTATTTCTTTATTTTGATTACGCATATTTGCCTTTCCGCCATCATTGTGCCGCTTGCGCTGTTTACGCTGATCAGAGGTTTCAGCATGCAGGTGGAGCGCCACAAAAAAATCGCCAGATGGACGATGCCGCTCTGGCTGTATGTCAGTCTGACGGGTGTCATTGTATACTTAATGATATCGCCGTATTATTAAAAAAAAACCGTGCTTCGCGCGGTTTTTTTCTATTGAAAAAAGGCGCCTCAGACAAGGCGCCTTTTACTCTTCAAGCGTTTCAAGTGTTGTTACATTTAAGGATTGTTCAACGGTTTTTGTTTTTGCTTTTACTTTTTCTGCGTACGTGTAATCACCATAGCAGTAGGGATAACGGAAATTGCCTTTGTTCCCTCCGCAAGTGTAAAGTTTCGGATTCTTTTTGACCTGCTGCTCGGAGTATTGTTTTGCCAGTTCCTCAGTATGAGATCCTCCATGTTCAGCCACAAAATCAATATAGCCGGCTCCCATGTTGTAGCTTTGTATAATCGTATCCAAGTCTACGCCTTTTCTCTTGCCTGTTTGGTACATGAGAGTGAATTGTTTGATTCCCTGTTTGATACTGGTTTGAGGGTTTTTGATTTGATTTCGCTTTAAACCCAGAGATTCTGAAGACTGCATGGGATCATTTCCTCTTCCTTTTGACTCTTGATATATCATGCCGAGTACCAGCGATGTATATCTAGTGAGCCCTTTTTCATCCAGCTCGTCCTCCACAAGCGGTTTGTAATCCGTCAGCCGTTCAAGCACGATCGGTTTGACATCAAACGGAAGACTTTTGAGCAATTCATTATTTGAAAATAACAGGATGAGAAAGAAGGACACCATGACAAAAACACATATCATCATAAGACCCGCAGCAGCGAAACAGCCTTTTTTCTTTTTCTCCACTGTGTTTCACCCTCAATTTCAGGAGCATTATGACTTTTTCATTATGACACAGATGAATGCGCGAAACCAAGCAGAAACCCGTATTTGAAACATAAATTTAAAATAACGGTTCTTTTGTCAGGCACAGGATGTATCTGCATCAATTGACATTTGGTATAATTGGGCTACTTGAGAAAAGAAGGGTGAGGTATATGACTGAATTTCACGAATCCGGAAACATGAATGACCCCGCTGTCGATTTAGATGAGGAAACATTATTTTTGGTTGCCCAGACTTTTAAGGCGCTGTCTGATCCGACCAGAATCAGAATTCTCCATTTGCTGTCACAGGGTGAGCACGCGGTAAATGATATCGCAGAAAAGCTGAATTTACTGCAGTCTACCGTTTCTCATCAGCTGCGTTTTCTTAAAAATCTGCGCCTCGTCAAATCACGCAGAGAAGGAACATCCATCTATTATTCTCCTGAGGATGAACATGTGTTAGATGTGCTTCAGCAAATGATTCACCATACGCGGCACGATTAAAAAACATCCCTGCTTTTAGACAGGGATGTCAGCCGTATTGACTGTTATTTGTCTGGTCTCTGCTCGTTTTTAAAACATAAAAAGAGAAGCCGCTGTAATAAACAGCGATGAAATAAAAGACACTGATGGTCAGCGGATCTGCGCCGACCGTTTGGCTGTATGCCTCCGGATGGGTAAAATCCGCTGTGACCCGGTAAATTTCAATAACCCGATAAACAAATCTCGATAGGAATAACGTTAATAGAATAAGTTCAATCCACAGATGAGTCCGAAAATACATTTTTCCGCGGCGCTCTTCAAAAGAAATGTTTCGTTTGGCAAACAGAACCAGAAGCCAGCCGCAAAAAGTGCCGAATATAAGATACCCGTATAAAGCCGGGTGTGTGATGCTGAAAAACGCCAGAGCGGCGGCCAGCAATGAAAATAAAATCATTCTTGTATAAAGCCAGCGGGGTTTCAAAGGCTGAAAGCCGACGGACCGTTTCACCTTTTTATACAGAAAAAAGGCAATCATTAAGACAGGGCAGATGCTTTGAAGTGTGATATGCATGATGTGGAACTCCCCCTCCGTTGAGTAGTGTATGCTTATCCGTCTGGTTTTAGTAGTCTGATTTATTCGCAGGCTGAAAGCATCTTTTATCACAGTATGCGCGTTTCTTTTTTTGGCATGAGAGAAGCGCCCGCGTCTTTTTTAAGATTTAAACAGAAAACGCTTGATAAACTAACGGTATTAGTTATAATAAAACTAATAACATTAGTTTTAGGGGGATATTGATGAGAACCTTACAATACGGAAACGTTTGGCAGCTGACCTTTTTTCCGGTGCTTTTCCCGGTGAATTGTTATTTGGTTGAGGAGGAAGAAGGGGTAACCCTGATTGACGCCGGCCTTCCCAACAGCCATAAAGGAATCAAACAAGCTTTGCAGCAGCTTGGGAAACCGCTGAATACCATATTGCTCACCCACGCGCATGGAGATCACATCGGATCGCTTGACTCATTATCTGAGGAATTTCCGGATGCTGATGTCTGTATTTCTGAACGTGATTCTTTCTTGCTGAAAGGTGACACTTCATTATTTGAGCATGAAGCACAAACGCCGATAAAGGGAGGAGTGCCGAAAAATATTCAGACCGAACCTGATCGCCTGCTGAAAGGCGGCGAGCGGATCGGATCTTTGCTTGTCATCCCCGCTCCCGGTCATACGCCGGGGAGTCTTGCTTTTAAAGATTTGAGAGATGATATGCTGATCGTCGGAGATGCCTTTCAAGTACGGGGAGGCCTTGCGGTTTCAGGAAAGCTGAAATGGAGATTTCCGTTTCCCGCCTTTGCTACCTGGAATAAAGAAGAAGCTGTAAAAACAGCAAGAACGCTTATCGCTCATCAACCAAGCTGTCTGGCCGCCGGTCATGGAAATGTTCTCTATCATCCTGCTGAAATGATGGCTGAGGCTGCTGATGAAGCCGAACGAAGCCTGCGGGGAGGCCGATTATAATGTCACCGAGAGTCGGAATGAGCCTGGACATGATATTGAGAGCCGCAGCAGGCATCGCTGACGAAAAAGGGCTGAATGAAGTGACGCTTGCGGCCGTTGCAAAGTCCTTAAACGTAAAACCGCCTTCCCTTTATAATTTTGTCAATGGTCTTCAAGGAATTAAGACAGAGCTGGCCGTCTCCGGTTTAACCATGTTATATGAAAACATGGCGGCATCCTCAGAAGGACTGACAGGTGAAAGGGTCATGCTTTCACTTGCTGATGCCTATATCAATTTCGCTGAAGCCAATCCCGGATTATATGAAGCAACATTTCAAAAAATAAAAGACGGCCGAATGGAGAATCTGTCCAGCCAGCTTGTGAATCTTGTTGTCAGGCTGCTGACAGCAAACGGTTATGCACGTCCCGAAAACGCAATCCATGCCGCAAGAGGACTGAGAAGCCTGCTTCACGGTTTTGCTGCGCTGAGGAAACAGAGTGCATTTGAATTGACTGAATCAATTAAGGAAAGCCGGAAGTTTGCCGTTGTTGCTTTTTTAAGGGGTTTACAATTAAATAAACAATAATATTATTATGTAAACTAAAAACGAAACAGATTATCCAAAAAGGAGGGGCAAATGGATTCATTACAGAACATCGTTTGTGAGCGGCGCACTTATTCACATATTTTTGATTCCCATGTTCACACATACTGTCAAATGCTCTTTCCTCTCGAAGGACAGCTGGACTTGGAAACAGAAAGACGTGAGGTGAGATTAAAACCGGATCAAATGCTGTATATTCCGCCAGGACATGAACACCGGTTCCGTTCTTTGGAGCGAAATGAATGTCTCGTTCTTGACATGCCGGCATATTTTTTAGGAGGCTCATTTGACCCCGGTGTGATCAATAAGCTTGATTCCTTTTGGACTTCGATTCGGTTTCTGCTGACAGAAGAGGCAAAGCAGCAGTCGTCTCATTCATTGAGTCTGCTCGCAGAATATATTGCTGGAAAGATACAAGAAAGCCATACAAATGATTCAATCACGTATATCCGCCGAAATCTCTCAAAGACTTTTACTATTAAAGAGCTTGCCGCAATCGAACATTACCATCCGGCTTATTATTCAGACTGGTTTAAAAGGAAGACGGGGAAAAGCCCGCAAGCTTATATTTCCGAGCTCCGTCTGAAGAAAGCGGAACAATTGCTTATTGAAACAAAATGCCGGCTGACAGACATCAGTCATGAGGTCGGCTTTCAAAATTTGTCTTCTTTTACCAGGTGGTTTGTCAGACATAAGGGAATAACACCGCGCGCCTATCGAAACACCTTTCAAACAGATAAATAAGCCCAAAGATCGGTTAAATAAACTGTGTCTTTTTTTGGTATCATGATTGTAAAAAAGGAGTTTTTGACATGGCAGTCATCGAAGATTTTATGAAGCTTGATCTCAGAATAGGAACGGTCGTAAAAGCAGAAGAGTTTCCGGAAGCAAAGGTCCCGGCCATTAAGATGACAATAGATTTCGGCGGAGAAATCGGCATAAAGCAATCAAGCGCCCAAATTACAAAACGGTATGCGCCAGGTGATTTGACAGGCAGGCAGGTTACCGCTATTGTCAACTTTCCGTCGCGGCGGATCGCCGGATTCAAGTCAAAAGTTCTCGTTCTCGGCGGCATCCCGGAAAAAGGAGACGTCGTCCTGCTTACGCCCGAGCAGACTGTACCGAACGGAACGAAAATCGGATAATAAAAAAAGACGTTTGCAGAAGCAAACGTCTTTTGCGTATTGAGGCGATACACCACACGCCACATTCGTGTGCGCCGCAAGGGCATGTGCATCGGCTTACACAATTCAGCTCATCGCTATATGAATATAGCATGTCGGCTGTAGAAATGCAAGAGATATTTTAATATATGTTATATCTGGCTTTGTTTTGCCGATCACCATGACTACTTGGTGTAAGGTTTTGTTCAAATTCTATGATCTTGCATAAAACAGTGCGGCAAATGAAAGAGGTTCAGCTTATCTTATATCCTATGGTAAAATTTAGACGGAAAGAAGCGGAAAGAAGACGTAAATGAAGGTATTTGAAGCAGACTCGTTAATCTCAGCTGCAGAAAAGCGGGCAAAACAATACAATCAGATTAGAGAACAATTTATCAATCTCAGAAAAGCATTTCAGGGAATGGCTGATCTAGATGAAAGTGAGTTTTCAGGTAAAGGCGCTGACAACATTAAAGCTTTTTTCCAAGATCACGCTAGTGTCACAGACAGCTGGCTTGATCTGATCGATATGAAGATTGCTTTTCTTAACAGTCTTTCAGGAAAAGTAGCTGATGCCGGATTGGCCGATTCGTTTGTGGAAGAGTCATTTTTAGAACACGAGCTGATTCATGCGAAGAATAAAACACAAGCCATCATGCAGGAGCAGCGCAATGAAATGAAAGGTATCCTTGATGAAATCAGCGATATCATTCATCTTGATGTTTTCTCTACAGAAGGTGTCGATCAAAAGCTTGAGTCAGCAGATAAGAAACGGGACAATACCATACACAAGCTCGGAAAGCTTGATTATGATCTAACGAAAGAATACGCAGAAACCGAAGCGAATGAACAGTTCATTCAAGCCGACTTTCAACAGCTCCAAAATGCCACGGGTAAAGGGAAAAACGCAACACCACTTCACTATAACGCCAAGGCGTACAGAGAAAGTGGCATACATAAGAAAAAAGACGAGATTGCAAGACATTCGGATGCTTATTTGACGATTAAAAAGGAAGAAGTGAAAGAGCGGGAAATCAAGGATCTGAAGAAAAAACTCGCTGACGGTGTGACCGATCCGGAGGAATACTTGGAAATTGCGAAGAAGATCGGTTACGAGAATCTTGAACCTGCCCAGCAGCAATATGTCATTCAGCTTGAACAAGCAAAACAGATGGAAGAAGCCGGAGAAGTGACTTGGGATATTTTAAAAGGAGCTGGCGTCGGTCTTTGTGATGTCGGGAAAGACACGGTAACCGGTTTATGGGATTTCATAACCGATCCGGGAGAAACCTTGTCAGCACTGGGGAATGCAGTGCTTCATCCAGTTGAAACATACGATGCTATTGCAACAGCAATAGAAGAATCGTATCAAAAAGATATGGTGAACGGAGATGCGTATTCCAGGTCAAGATGGGTGACATATGCGGTCGGTTCAGTGGCTGTGGCCGTCGTCGGAACGAAAGGAGCAGGAGCCGTTAACAAAGCTGATGCGGCGGGGAAGGTCATAAACAAGGCAGGACAGGCAGGGAAGAAACTTAAGGATGTAAACCTTCCAGATCTGCTTCCCTATAACCCGAAGTATAAACTTGCTCTAGCTGATAACGTACCATACAATGTGGTTGACAGCCAAAACCTTAAAAATGAACTTTTGACCAATGCAAAGAAAATCCCGGATGGAACGAGAAAGCCGTTTACCGGTCAAGAAATAAACCTTCCTTGGTTAAATAAAGAAAAGTACGGTGCCTTTGAGGTTAAGGGCAAGGTAAAAGCAAAAGGAAAAGTTAAAGACATAAGCCGCAGAGTGTATACTATGAAAGATATTGATATTAACCAAAAAACAGAATTTGGCGCAACAAATCTTCAGCTTATGAAAAACGGCAATGCTCCTTATGCAAAAGATGGCACACAGATTAATTTACATCACTTGATTCAAGAAGAACCTGGCCCAATGCTTGAAATCCCAAACAGTTTACATACAAAATATAGTGATGTGATTCATAAGCTTAAGACTGATGGTGAAAGTTTTAGAAATGATAAGATTTTAAAAGCACAGTATGAAAGCTTTCGAAAGAGATATTGGAAGTGGAGAGCGAAACAATTTGAGAATGAGAATTGAGGTGTTTAAATTAAATGATTTATTCGAAGGTTGAAAACTTTATTAATGAAAACAAACAAAATGCTATATTCACAGAGGGTGCAAGCCATGAAAACATAACTCGCATTGAAGAAAAACTTCAATGCCAACTTCCTATTAGTTATAAATGGTTTTTAGAAAAATACGGTGCTGGCGGTTTATTCGGTGTTTTAGTTTTAGGCTACAACTTTGATCATGCATCAGTTGTAAATAGAACTAATGAATATAAAGAACACAATGGCCTTACTGATGGACTTGTGGTTATTGAAGATGTTGATTACTTTGCTTACTGTCTAGATACGAATAAAATGAAAGACGGAGAATGTCCTGTAGTTGAATGGGATAGGGTAATTGGTTATCAAGATACTGTTGCAGAAAGCTTTATTGAATTTTTTTATAATAAGATTCAGGAAGCGAAAGATGACTGGGAAGAAGATGAAGACTGGGACGATTAATAAAAGGAAGCTCTCTTTTAGAGAGCTTTTTTCAGGTTTTTAATTTTTTAACAGGATTTATAATGAGCAAACAGGCATTGCTCAAAATACTCGCCGCACCTATCCAAAGCAGCCATTGTGTTTCGGTCAGCCACGAGGCAGTTAGGATAAAGAGTCCAATGGCAATTGATATATAATTGCCGGCTCGGTCCAGTTTGCGTTTGCGATGAATTTTATATTTGGCATGAGAAATAAATTGATCAATTTTATCTTTCAGCTCATAGCTTTTTTCCTTTATCTTATTCTCTGCCTCTTTTACTTTTCGATAAAGCATATTATTCATCGTCTCCACTCCCGTATCGCCGTTTTGAAAATTCAGCCATGATTTTTTCCTCATAGTTATCTGAGATGAATTGAGCCTGGTCTTCAACTTTCAAATGTGCTTTTTCTTCAAAACCATCCTGTTCTTCACCATCAAAACGATAAAGTTTTTGCAATAGCCTCCAGAATGTTTCAACTTCTTCAGTTGTGAACTCATGAAACATATCCGCTAAAAAATAGGTGGATTTTTCTGAACAGGAAACTAACGCTTTTTTTCCTTCAGGGGTAATCTCAATATTGATTGCACGTTTATCCAGTTTGCTTGGCACAGTGTGAACATATCCTTTTTTCGCGAGGCTTGAAATTAGCTTGTTAGCGGTTTGTTTTGTTGTGCCCAGCTTTTTAGCGATATTCATAAGTGTGGTATCTTCCGTCGGTAAATGGGCAATAGCGATAAGAGTCATGTGCTGTCGGGAAGTCAACATTTCTAAGTATTCGTCTCCGCGAGTTTGCACCTTATTGACAACCGAAAACAGTGATGCGTAACTTTGTTGCATAAAATGCAGTTCTTTCATTAGTAAATTAATATCCATAAGTTATCTCCAATCTAAATTGTCACCATGTTGACAATTATAATATACATTGAAATGGGAAATAAGTCAATATGGTGACTAAAAGGGGGAGGTACGGCTGTTTTACAAATGTCACAGGCAGTCGGAGTGTTTTCAAAAGGTGAAATAAATATAATAAATGCGAGAAGGTGTTTGGCATGCAGAAAGTGAATTGGTCAGAACAGTATGAAAAAGACGGGCGTTTAATGGCGCTCCTTCGTCATGAGCTTGCATATGAGGAAGTCATACGGTTATATACGAAAGGGTTTTATTTGAAATCCAAAGAAGGGGATGTTTCGTTAAGTAAGAACGATATCTGTCGTATGTTTGGGGTTGAAGAGAGGCAGGGCGGCAAATCTTAATGAACGGGAAGAGGAGAACTCTCTTCCCGCTATTCACGGCAGCTGTTATTCTTTTTCCAGCATGGCAGTCAGCCATTCTCGTAATGCAGTTTTCTGTACATACCGCTTTCCGTTTCTGGTGATATGCGGAATGTCGGAAGTGTCAGGCACGATTTGTTTTGCTTCTTCCTTAGTCACTCCTAAATAATAGCCAATGTAGAAGTGAAGATCTTTTTCTTTGATGAGAATTTGGTCAGTGTGTTCATGAGGATCAGGTGATTTAAAGTTTTTTAATCCGTCTCCTATGAAATATCCGGCTAAAGCGATGCCAATGCCGGTAATAATATCCATACAGCAAACCTCCAATAAAAGTCATTATGTTTTATACGGTCAAATCCGCCGAAAGGATTCACTTTCAGTAAGACCGGGGGAGCTTATTTTTGCTTTCCGATCTTTTCCACCTGTACCTTTCCGGAGAAGAAAACAGCGCCTCCGCCCATATCTGCAAGCCGATCGGGAGTGAGTGAATTGACCAGCTGTTTTTTATCATCCGCGTCTGCCCAAAGCCCTTGGCTGACTGCAACGCCGGGAAGCACTTGTTCGCCGACTGAAGCTGTCAATTCACATTCGCCGCGGTTGTTCCAAATTCTCACGGTTTCCCCGTCTTCGATGTTCCGGCGCTCAGCATCTTTTGTATGAATAAAAAGCTTTGGCGCTTTTTCCAGTTTTACGTGTTTTTCATTATTGGAAAATGTCGAATTTAAAAAGTTATGATTCGGTCCCGGGACAAATAACAGCGGGAAATCATCATCGCTCTCAAGAGGGATGTGCGTCGGCAGCGCCGGATAACCGTCCTGTTTCATCTTTTCAGAATATAACTCAATTTTTCCGCTCGGTGTCTTGAGCTTGCCAGGAAAAAGCGGTTTTTTCCGATTGGCTCTCATGAAAGAATGAGATGAAAGCGAATCATAATCAATATCCTCGATATACGGATTGGCGGGAAAGTCCAGCGCCTGTCTGATTAATTCTTCATCGGAATCCTGAAGCTCCTGCTCGGTAAAGCCCATCGCCCCGGCAAGCAAACGGAACACTTCCGTATTCGATTTGCTGTCCCCATATGGTTCGATCACCGGTTTTTGCAGCTGAATAAAATGATGCCAGTAAGACGTGTAAAAATCCGTGTTTTCAAAGGCGGATGAAGCAGGGAGCACGATATCCGCATATTTGGCGGTTTCCGTTAAAAACAGATCGTGAACGACTGTAAATAAATCCTCCCGCTGCAGGCCTTTTCTGACTTTATTCGCTTCCGGCGCAACCACTGCGGGATTCGTACCGTAAATAAACAGGGAGCGCACGGGCGGTGTTGTTTCTAAAAGAACGCTTCCGAGCCTGTTCATATTAAATGATCTTGGCTTCCTGCCATAAAGCAGATCAGGCCGCTGGAGCGCTTGTCTGTTATAGTTTAATATCGCGCTGTTGTGCTTGATTGCGCCTCCCCCGGTGCGGAGCCACTGTCCTGTCACAGCCGGAAGGCAGGCGACGGTGCGGACGATCATTCCGCCATTGTCATGGTGCTGAATGCCGTTTCCGATCCTGATAAGGGAAGGGGAGGTTTCGCCGTATATTCTCGCAAGTCGTCTGATATCGTCTGCTTTAACGCCTGTTATAACAGAAACCGTTTCAGGATCATACTGTTTGACATGCGCTTTTAATTCTTCACTGCCTTCGGTGTACTCTGTGAGAAATGCTTCATCGTGAAGGTTCTCGGCAAATAAAACATGCATGATACCGAGAGCGAGTGCGGCATCTGTGCCGGGGCGAATGGGAATAAACCAATCGGCAAGCCGGCCTGTTTGGTTCTTATGTACATCGATAACGACAATTTTAGCTCCTTTTTTCCGGGCTTTTTGAGCAATCATGACCTGATGCATATTCGTGCTGACGGCATTGATTCCCCAGAAAATAAAGAGCTTTGCATGTATGGTCTCTTCCGGATCAGTACCTGCGCCTTCTCCCATTGTATAGTTATAGCCCTCCGATCCGGCTTTGCTGCAGATCGTCCGTTCGAGCTGGCTCGCCCCGAGTCGGTGGAAAAAACGGCGGTCCATTCCCTCTGCCGCCAGTTTTCCCATATTGCCGTAAAAGCTGTACGGGAGAATGCTTTCCGCTCCTTCTTCGGCAATAAGCTCTTTCCAGCGCGCACTGATCGTATTGATTGCTTCGTCCCATGAAATAGGCGCAAACACAGCTTTGCCTTTTTCGCCGATCCGTTTTAACGGGACGGTTAAACGTTTTTCATCATAAATGCGCTCAGCCATGTGCCGGACTTTGTTGCAAATATTCCCTGATGTGACGGGGTGATCCGGGTCTCCCTGAATGTTAACGATTTTTCCGTCTTTTTTTGTCACAAGTAAGCCGCATTGATCGGGACAGTCCAGTGAGCACACCGACTTAAAGACGCCGTTTGGCTGTTTCGCAGCAGAATTCATAGCCATTTCCCCTCTTTTTTTATATTGTAAGCATTATAACATTTCGAAATAGATCGTCAATTCAGAAAAAAAGTGTTGACATCACGGAAAGACTTATCTATGATGAGTTTATTCTTTTTAAAAGCCTGACAATTTCATCATTTTATTTTCTATCAAGAGAGGTGGAGGGACTGGCCCTATGAAACCTCGGCAACATTTATTGTGCCAATTCCAGCAAGCGTATGCTTGAAAGATAGGAAAGAATGGTCTATACATATTTGTGCGCTGCAAGCGGATAAAGACGGTATATGAATCTCTTTCCTTCTTCGGGGAAAGAGATTTTTTTGTGAAAAAATTTATGTGAAAAGGATGTTTTGCACCATGACGGTTTTAATTACCGCACCATATCACGACGAGGGGCTGAAGGAGCTGACAGATCTGTTCGGCCGGACTGTACACCTGCCGTGGAAGAAGCACGGCCGGGCCTATCGGGAAGATGAATTAATCCGGATGATTCAAGAGACAAACGCGTCGGGGCTTATTACCGAACTTGATGAGGTATCAGAGCGAGTGATTGATATATTGCCGGATTCCGCTTTTATCGGCGTCTGCAGAGGGATGCCGTCTAATGTGGATGTCGCGGCGGCGACTAAAAGAAAAATTCCTGTCTTCTATACACCGGCCCGAAATGCCCAGGCTGTTGCTGAAATGTTTATCGGAAATGTCATTTCATTTTTGCGCCACACGTATTCTTCTCATCGGTGGCTGAAGGACGGGAAGTGGAATGGTGATTATTTGCAGGCTTACGTCAAATTCAGGGGAAATGAGCTGACGGGGAAAACAGTCGGCCTTATCGGTTTCGGAGCTGTCGGACAGAGAATCGCCCGGATGTTGTCGGCTTTTGACTGCAAGGTGCTGTACTATGACCCCTTTGTTAATCATGAGAACCGGGAGTATGAAAAAACGACGATTGAACGGGTATTTTCTGAAAGTGATATTGTCTCCGTTCATTTGCCGCGCACCGAAGAAACCATCGGCCTAATCGGCGCCCGGCATTTTCAATTGATGAAGCAAGAAGCTGTTTTTGTCAATACATCAAGAGCAGCGGTTACAGACCGAAAAGAGCTGCTGCGGGTGCTGAAAGAACGGCGGATTAAAGGAGCGATCCTTGACGTGTTTTATCACGAACCGCCTGAAGCTTCTGATTATGAATTGATCTCACTGCCGAATGTGTTCGCGACTCCCCATTTAGCGGGCGCAACATTTGAGGTGGAGGATCATCATGTGAGGATTTTAAATGAGGCGCTTTTCAAATGGAAAAAAGATCAGCTCTGCTCAATACGTGAACTTTATAACAAAAGAGAACTTGAGATGGAAGGATAGAAAAAGGAGGAGGCTGTAATGGCTGAACAAAAAGGCTACCTTGTATTTGACATCGGGACAGGGAATGCGCGAGTCGCGGTTGTGACTGCCGGCGGCGACGTGACCGCACTGGAAAGGGAAGACATTGAATATGTGACGGATCCGCTTTATCCGGACGGCCGTTATTTCTCGCCGGAAAGATTATGGATGCAAATCAGCGCTATAGCAAAAAAGGCTATTGCTAAAAGCCCTCATATTACATTAATCGGAATCACCTCAACAAGCCAGAGGCAGGGAATTGTTCTGATTAATAAAGATAAAAAGGCGTTTCTCGGTCTGCCCAACATTGATAATAGAGGGCGCGAATGGGAGGGAGAGATCCAGTTAAAAGAAGAAGTGCATCAGTGCGCCGGACGCCTTCCGAGCGCTTTATTTTCCGCCATGAAACTTGTCGGGTTAAAAAAAAGACAGCCGTCATTATGGAAAGAAGTGAAGTACATCACAAGCATCAGTGACTGGGTGACATTTGAGCTGAGCGGAATTTTAAGCTATGAACCGTCACAGGCCGCTGAAACACTGCTGTTTGACGTAAGGAAAAAGGCGTGGTCAGAGAAATTATGCAGCATCTTCGGGGTGCCTTCTGCCATTCTTCCTTCACTCGTCCGATCTGGGACGGTTGTCGGAATGTTAACGTTTAAAAAAGCGGCTGTTCTCGGTCTTTCTGAAAGAGTGCCTGTGATTGCAGGCGGAGGAGACACACAGCTTGCCATTAAAAGTGCAGATGCAAAGCCGGGAGATATCGTCATCGTATCCGGTACGACGACGCCGATTACAAAGATAACAGCGGAGCCCGGAACCGAAAGTTTAGAGAATGCATGGCTGAATTGCCATACAGAAGAAGGTCAATGGCTTCTTGAAACTAATCCGGGTGTAACAGGACTCAATTATCAAAAATTAAAATCCATTTTTTATCCGAATGAATCCTACGGCGTCATGGAACGGGAAATCGCCAGTCTGCCGAAACATGATCAAGCGTGTGTTTCTGCGTTAGGCTCCTATTTATCGCCTGAAAAAAACGCACTCGCAAAAGGCGGATTTATTTTTGATGCCCCGCTATCCCAAAGTTTAAGCCGAGCGCATTTTGTCAAAGCCGCTCTGATGGAAATCGCTTTTTCAATCAAATGGAACTATGAGGCGTTAACAGAAGTGACTTCCTTTTCAAAAAATGATGTGAAGGTGTGCGGCGGCGGTTTCCAAAGTGATGCGTTGACACAGTTTCTTGCTAACCTTCTGCAAAAGAAGATTTATAAGAGAGAAGGCTTCAGCCAGGCATCCGTAATGGGGGCGGCGATGATTTGCAACGAAGCTCTCGGTGTGAAAGAAGAACTTTCGAACCGCACAAAGGTAATTGAACCGGAATCGGATCAGACGGATCTCTTCCTATATGAAGAATGGAAACATACGCAAAAATTATTTGCGCATTTTCAGCCCAGCGGTGAAAGCCTGACTTGGGGATGAGATGACAACATGAAAGATTGCTGAGGAGGAACAAAAAATGCTTAATAAAATAGGAATTCCGAAACAGCTTGCCTGGGGATTTTTAGGGGTCGTGCTGTTTATGATGGGGGACGGCCTTGAACAAGGCTGGCTCAGCCCGTTTTTAGTTGAAAACGGCTTGACGGTACAGCAATCAGCATCCTTGTTTACGGTTTACGGTATTTCTCTCGCAATAGCGTCTTGGTTTTCAGGCGTCTGTCTCGAAGCCTTCGGCGCAAAGCGGACGATGTTTATGGGGCTGTTATTTTATGTTATCGGAACAGCCGCGTTTATCGCATACGGATTTGAAAATCTTAATTTGCCGGTAATGTATGTCACGTATTTTATTAAAGGGCTGGGCTATCCGCTGTTTGCCTATTCTTTTTTGACATGGGTGATTTACCGGTCGCCGAAAAGCAAGCTCAGTACGGCGGTCGGCTGGTTCTGGATTGCTTATTGCTGCGGCATGTTTGTATTCGGTGCTTGGTATTCTAGCTGGGCCATCAAATCCTTCGGCTATTTGAATACGCTGTGGAGTTCGATTTTTTGGGTATGCCTCGGCGCGTTTTTTGCTTTGATTTTAAATAGGGACCGCTTTGAAAAGAAAAAAGCAAGTAAACAGGAAAAGGTGCAGGAATTAATGAAAGGAATCACCATCCTTGCTGAAAATCCGCGTGTGCTTTCTGGGGGGATTGTTCGGATCATCAACAGTATCGGAACATACGGATTTCCGGTATTTCTCCCAATGCATATGGCGCAGCACGGCATTTCTACAAATGTATGGCTGCAGATTTGGGGCACGATCTTTCTCGGCAATATCGTCTTTAACTTAATCTTCGGTGCAGTCGGCGATGCGTTCGGCTGGAAAAAGACTGTCATGTGGTTCGGAGGAGCGGGCTGCGGCATTTTTACCCTTTTATTATATTATGCCCCTGTTGTATCACATGGGAACTTGCTTTTCGTCAGCATTGTCGGCTTTATTTGGGGAGGGCTTCTGGCCGGATTCGTTCCGATCGGAGCTATCGTGCCGACGGCGGCCGGCAGCGATAAAGGTGCTGCCATGTCTGTGTTAAATCTGGCCGCGGGCCTGTCGGCATTTGCCGGCCCCGCGCTTGCCTGGGCGTTTATCGGGCTTGTCGGCGCACAAGGCGTAGTATGGATTTTCGCGGCGCTCTATTTCGCAAGTGCAATCCTGACAAATCAAATCAAAATACCTGAAGAAAAAACGGCAAAACACGATAAATCATTGCCTGAATATGCTTCTTAACAGAAACGCCCCGAAGGCTCGGGGCGTTTTTTACAGCTTCTGAAGAAACTCGGCAAAGCGCTGAATTTGTTCACGTAACGATTGTTTGTTTTCGTGAAATTGTTTGAAATGATGTCCGTTTGCGCCGGACGGATGCGGGAAGCCTTCCAAAATGACCGCATGATTCATCCTCCCGTTCTTCTTCAGCATGCGGCAGGCGGATTCTGCTGCTTTACCGAGAGGGACGAGCAGAATGTCCTTTTTCATTATTTCTATTTCGTCCGGAAAATATTTCAGCGCATAACGGCTGAGAAGAGCTGACCTGCTGATTAGCGGCTGATGTCCCGTATAGTTTTTCTGTTTATAAAAAACAGGGTGTTTGATAACGGATGTCGTATGAAGCAGCTCCCGTTTTGAACCAAATAAACAGGATGAATTCTCAACTCGGAGCGCGGCCGGCAGACCGCATTCATTAAGCATTTCGATCATGTGCTGCCTCATGGAACCGGAAAGCCCGGCCGCTTTTTTTGTCTCATATGCTACCACCTCAAGAGATTCGCCGTTTTTTAAAAGCTGTGCCGCTGCTTTGTAAGCCCGCTGCATCTGAAAAAAACCGGGTGTAATTCCGGAGATGACAACTGCAGCATGAGGGTTGATATACTCATTATGAGGCGAATAATACATATCCAGATCTCCGTCCTTCGCTAAATGGAACTCCGGAGTCAGCAAATCCGATTTTGTAAATTCTCCCGAAGATGATAATGCTTTAAGCTGGCGCAAAAAATGTGCAAGCCGCTCACGATTGCAAATCATATTATGCCTCCTTGAACCCGCTCATTCTCTTAGTGTCAGCAAAAACGGCGGATGACATGCAGGCTCATAAATCGCTTTTACCGGCGTTCCAGAGCATCTTCAGGACATGAGGCGTTCCTTTTGCTTCGGCAGCCGTCGTTTGCACGGCTGTTTTTTTAGTGAGAAAGTCTTCCTGCAGTTCTTTCTGCTTTTGTGATAACCGACGGGTTTCTGTTTTGATTTCTTCAACGGATGTCTGCATGGACGCTGCCGTGACGTTAATCTTCTTTATATCAGGCGCTGTGTTTCTTTTAAAACGCACGGCTGATATGGCTAAATAAACCAAGGCGGCAGCCGCAACGGCAGCACTGATATACAAAATGATAATCATCTGCTTTTCACTCCTTTTTTTCAGTTGATACCCTTTATAGAGATTGATGAATCATTTTATTTGCTAATTGTTTTTTTTCTGCTTATAATGTGAAATCGTACATAAGGACATTCAGAAAGGGTGAAAGACGTGGAAAATATACAGAACAAAACGGCTCTTATCACGGGTGCGGGCAGAGGAATCGGCCGCGCCGCCGCTATTGCTTTAGCGAAAGAAGGAGTCAATATCGGTTTAATCGGCCGCACTGAAGCAAATGTGAAAAAGGTTGCAGAAGAAGTAGAAGCCCTTGGTGTAAAGGCATCATTCGCTGCTGCCGATGTGAAAAGCCAAAAAGAGGTCGAACAAGCCGTCGCTTCTATTAAAGAAGATCTCGGTGAGATTGACATCCTGATAAACAATGCCGGAATCAGCAAATTCGGCGGATTTTTAGATCTTACGCCAGAAGAGTGGGAAGACATCATTCAAGTTAATGTAATGGGTGTATACCATGTGACACGCGCCGTTCTTCCTGAAATGATTGAGAGAAAATCAGGAGATATCATTAATATTTCCTCTACGGCCGGCCAAAGAGGCGCCGCGGCGACAAGTGCGTACAGCGCTTCGAAATTTGCCGTTCTCGGTCTGACTGAATCTCTCATGCAGGAAGTCAGAAAACACAATATCCGTGTCAGCGCAATGACTCCGAGCACGGTTGCCAGCGATATGTCAATTGAATTAAATCTGACAGACGGCAATCCGGAAAAAGTCATGCAGCCTGAGGATCTTGCAGAATATATGGTTGCTCAATTGAAATTACATCCGCGCATTTTCATCAAAACTGCCGGTTTATGGTCAACCAATCCTTAAAAAACGGGATCTGTCTTTTTAGACAGGTCTTTTTTTTGTTTCCTAAAACTGAATGAGCAGATATAAAGGATTTGTGCGAAAAAAGGAATGAAACAGAAACCGATATCAGTTATAATTAAACTAAATAAACTATGTACCAAATGTTCAATTATATTTTTTCCCGCCGCTCTAAAAAACAAATAAATACAAATTAAACTGTCCGCACAATAAAAGGGGAAACGGAATATAAAGAGAATATTTAGTACATGGAATAATTTGTTAGATGGAAGGGTGTGCACATAATGAAAGAAGAAAAAAGAAGTTCAACCGGTTTTTTAGTGAAACAAAGGGCTTTTTTAAAGCTTTACATGATTACAATGACAGAGCAGGAACGGCTTTACGGACTGAAGCTTCTCGAGGTGCTGCGCTCCGAATTTAAACCCATCGGTTTTAAGCCGAATCATACTGAGGTATACCGTTCACTCCACGAACTCTTGGATGACGGGATCTTAAAACAGGTAAAGGTCAAAAAAGAAGGAGCCAAACTCCAGGAAGTCGTTCTCTATCAATTTAAAGACTATGAAGCTGCGAAACTTTACAAAAAACAGCTTAAGACAGAGCTTGACCGCTGCAAAAAGCTGATAGAAAAAGCCCTTTCCGATAATTTTTAAATCTGTCCGGAACACACCCCGCCGCCCGGGCTCAGGCGGTGTGTTCTGTGATTCATTATACATAATAGCAGACAGGGAACAATACATATCAATAAAACCTTCAAACTTGACATTGACTCCTGACATGATAACATAAAAAACGTGTGAAAAATGCGAACAAAATACGAACAAGGGAGATGTTACCGATCTTAGATCAAAAGAAAGTTGCTTTTATAGGAGCAGGATCAATGGCTGAAGGAATGATATCAGGCATGGTCCGCGCAAAAAAAATTCCCAATCAAAACATCTGCGTGACAAACCGCCGAAATACAGAGCGACTCGCTGAATTGGAACATCAATACGGAATTCAAGGCACAGCTTTTGACAGCATGAAAACCGAAGACATTGATGTCTTTATTTTAGCTATGAAACCGAAGGATGCTGAAATCGCTCTGGAGACGCTGAAACGGCGTATTCAACCTCATCAAATCATCCTGTCTGTCTTGGCAGGCATAACAACCTCATTTATACAACAATCATTACATGAGAATCAGCCGGTTGTAAGAGTCATGCCGAACACATCCAGCATGATCGGCGAATCGGCAACAGCTGCGGCTTTCGGAGACCATATCTCTCAAAGTTCAGCACAAACTGCGGTATCCCTTCTGGAATGTCTCGGTGAAGTATATGTGATCAAAGAAGATCAGATGGACATTTTCACCGGCATCGCAGGCAGCGGACCGGCGTACTTTTATTATTTAATGGAGTTTATCGAAAAAGCAGGTGAAGAAGCCGGCTTAGATAAACAACTGTCCCGCAAAATTGGCGCGCAAACATTATTAGGCGCAGCAAAAATGCTGATGGAGACGGGGGAAAAACCGGATGTGCTGCGAGAAAACATCACCTCTCCAAACGGCACGACTGCAGCCGGCCTTGATGCGCTCAGGTCTGAAGGCGGCGGGGAAGCCATTGCCAAAGCCATTAAACATGCGACCGAACGTTCTATTGAGATCAGCAAAACAATTGAAAAAACAGCAGCACTATAAAATAAAAACAGGAGTGATACAGTGACTTCTCGGACGGAGATCAAAAGAGTCGCGGTGAAAATCGGCAGCAGCTCACTGACGAGCCTGCACGGAGAAATCAGCAGAAGAAAACTGGAGACATTGGTGGATCAAATCGCACAGCTGAAAGACAGCGGTTATGAAGTGATTTTAGTATCTTCCGGCGCAGTGGCGGCAGGTTATCGGAAGCTCGGCTTTATTCAGAAACCGGAAAGCCTCCCCGAAAAACAGGCTTCTGCTTCCATTGGGCAGGGATTATTAATGGAAGCTTATTCAAAGCTGTTTTTAGCTCACGGTTATGTCGCGTCACAAATTTTAATTACAAGAAGCGACTTTTCTGATGAATACCGCTATCATAATGTCCGCAATACGATGAATGTCCTTTTAGAACGAGGCATTATTCCGATTATTAATGAAAATGACACCGTCACAGTCAATCGGCTGAAATTCGGTGATAATGATACACTCGCGGCAAAGGTCGCAGGCTTAATTGATGCCGACATGCTTGTGATTTTATCAGATATCGACGGTTTATATGATGATAATCCGCGCAGCAACCCGGAAGCGGCACGAATCAGACATGTAAGTGACATCACCCCGGAAATAGAAGCAAGCGCGGGAGATGCCGGGAGTGAGATAGGGACCGGCGGAATGCGTTCAAAGCTGGATGCTTTTAAAATTGTGATGGCCTCCGGTATTAAAGGCTTCCTCGGGCAGGCTAACGCCCCGGACATTCTGCTTCAAGCGGTAGAAGAGGCGGCTGAAGGAACTTATTTTGAAGCGGAAGGAACCCTCCCGTTAAACCACAAAGAACAATGGCTTGCATTTAATTCCGGCCCCGAAGGCGAGATTGTGATGGAGAAGAAAAGCAGCCGCGATATAGCGAACGGAAATGTGGCGCTGTCACCGCAGGATATCGAACAGATTAACGGCAGATTCAGCAGCGGGGCGGTTGTCAGACTGCTTGATCAGCAGGGAGAGGAGCTTGGGCTCGGCATCGTCAATTATTCCTCAGCTCAGCTGAAGACATATAAAGAAACGCCGCATAAACAGACCGGCCAATCAGTCATTGATCCGGAAGCGTTTGTCTGCCACGTTGAACTGTCCATCCCGATCGGCTGAGAAAAATCAATAAAACATGGCAAAGCCCGAGGCTTCGTTTTGAAGCTCGGGTTTGTTTTTATTGATATTGTTCAAGTTTGGAGAAAAATTGAATGACAAAATGATAGAAATCATTCGCAGACGGAGCCAGTTCTCTGCCTTTTGGCTTAATAATGCCTACGGTGCGCTTCACTTGAGGGAATTCAATCGGAATTTTGACCGTGAACCGAGGTGTGGTTTCCGCAAAGGTGCTTTCAGGTAATAAAGTAACGCCCATGCCTGCGGAGACTAATCCTTTAATGGCATCTAAATCCTCGCCCTCCGTTGATACAAGCGGCGCAAAGCCAGCCTGTCTGCAAGCGTCAATCGCCATATTGCGGAGAATAAATCCTTCAGGAAATAAAACAAATTGGTCGCCGCGCAGATCAATTAAATGGATATTTTTTTGTTTGGCAAGCGGATGATGCAGCGGAACAAGCGCGTAAATCTTTTCTGTGAATAAGATATTGCCTGTTATGTCGGGAAATTCCGTCGGAACGGGGCCGAGCAGCGCCGCATCTATGTCCCTGTTTCTCACGGCTTCAATTAAAAACTTATAAGATCCTTGGCGGAGCAAAAACTCAACGTTCGGGTGCTCCTCTTTAAATGCTGAAATCACTGTCGGCAAAAGCTGACTTGCAAGGCTCGTCGGGAATCCTATTTTGACGGTTCCACGATTAGGATCAAGATATTCATCGATTTGTTCCTTCGCGTAATCAATTGCTTTCATCGCTGTTTTAACATGTTCTAAAAATTGTTTGCCGATCGGCGTTAACTTAATATTTCTGCCTTCCCGTTCAAATAAAGTGACCTTCAACTCTTCTTCAAGATTTGCAATCTGCCTGCTGATGGCGGATTGGGCGACATGAAGATGATCAGCCGCTTCTGACACATGTTCCCGTTCTGCTACCTCCATAAAATACCGAAGCTGGCGTAATTCCATTGCGTTCACACCTATCTATCTCATTTTGAGATGTATTTGATCTAAATTATATATTGTTTATATTGTTTTGAAAACTTACAATTAATTTAAAGTTGTCAGATTTTATGACCGATAATTAACGGAAACTGATCGGGGGAGAGGAATTATGACTTACAATCAAATGCCGAAAGCACAAGGTCTCTACCGTCCGGAATTTGAGCATGATGCATGCGGAATCGGCTTGTATGCCCATTTAAAAGGGAAACCTTCACATGACATTGTGAAAAAAGGACTGCAGATGCTTTGCCAGCTGGATCACAGAGGAGGACAGGGCAGTGACCCGAATACGGGAGACGGCGCCGGCCTGATGGTTCAGATCCCTGATGCTTTTTTTAAGAAGGAGTGCGGAGAAATGAAGCTGCCTGAAAAAGGCCGTTACGGGGTAGGAATGGTCTTTTTCTCGCAAAATGAAGAGGAAAGAAAAAAGATCGAGAAACAGGTGAATGCATTCATTGAGCAGGAAGGGCAGACCGTTCTCGGCTGGAGAACCGTCCCCGTTAATGTCGGAAAAATCGGAACAGTGGCACAAAGTACTTGCCCGTACGTGCGCCAAGTATTTATCGGTGCCGCAAACGATTTGAAAGACAGCCTTGCTTTTGAACGCAAACTGTATGTCATCCGGAAGCAGGCGGAAAATTGGGGCGTCCAAGAACAGCTTGATTTTTACTTCGCAAGCCTGTCAAGCCAGACTATCGTTTATAAAGGTTTGTTAACGCCTGAGCAGGTTGACGCGTTTTATTTGGATTTGCAGGATGAAACCTTCGTATCTGCATTTTCACTCGTACATTCACGGTTCAGCACAAATACCTTTCCTACTTGGGAACGTGCCCATCCGAACCGCTATCTGATCCATAACGGAGAAATCAATACGCTCCGGGGCAATATCAATTGGATGCGGGCGAGAGAGCAGCAGTTTGTTTCAGAAAGCTTCGGAGACGATCTTCATAAAGTGCTGCCGATTTTAAATGCTGAGGGCAGTGACTCATCCATTCTTGATAATGCGTTTGAATTTTTCGTGATGGCGGGACGGAAGCCGGCACATACGGCAATGATGCTGATCCCGGAACCATGGACCGAAAACACTCACATGTCTAAAGCGAAACGGGCTTTTTACGAATATCACAGCTCTTTAATGGAGCCGTGGGACGGACCGACCGCCATTTCGTTTACGGACGGTAAACAAATCGGCGCCATCCTTGACCGTAACGGCCTGCGTCCGGCACGTTACTATGTGACAAAAGATGACCATATTATTTTCTCATCTGAGGTGGGCGTTATTGAAGTGGAGCAGGAAAACATTCTTCATAAAAAACGCCTGGAACCCGGAAAAATGCTGCTCATTGACTTAGAGGAAGGCCGGATTATTTCAGATGAAGAAGTAAAAACGGAAATCGCCAATGAATTCCCGTATCAAAAATGGCTTGAAGAGGAATTGGTTCAAGTGAATCCTGATCCGGAAATCCGGGAAGAGGAACAATTCGATGATCTTCTCGTCCGGCAAAAAGCATTTGGCTATACGTATGAAGATATTCAGAAATATTTAATTCCTGTTATTAAAGAAGGCAAAGACCCGCTCGGCTCCATGGGAAATGACTCGCCGCTCGCCGTTTTATCCGACCGTGCCCAATCACTGTTTCATTATTTTAAACAGCTGTTTGCGCAAGTCACAAACCCGCCGATTGACGCGATCCGCGAGCAGCTGGTGACCTCCACGGTGACATGGCTCGGAGCTGAAGGCGATCTGCTACATCCGAGTGAAAGAAATGCCCGCCGCATTAAACTGTACACTCCTGTATTATCTAACGAACAGTTTTATGCGCTGAAAACACTTGTGCATCCTGACATTAAGAGCCAGAACATCCGCACGCTGTTTTCCGATGACCTGGAAAAAGGCCTGAAGGATTTGTTTCAGCAGGCGGAAAAAGCGATCAAGGAAGGCGTATCTCTGTTAATTTTATCTGACAGGGCAATGAGTAAAGAATTGACACCGATTCCGCCGCTTTTGGCCGTCAGTGCGCTGCATCAGCATTTAATCCGTCAAGGTCTGCGTACTAAAGCAAGCATTATCGTTGAATCAGGCGAAGCGCGTGAAGTTCATCACTTTGCGGCTCTCATCGGATATGGGGCCGATGCTGTCAATCCATATTTGACTTATGCTACGTATAAGCAGGAAATCGATGAAGGACGGCTTGATATTCCGTATGAAGAAGCTGTCAGCAAATACGGAAAGAGCGTGACAGAAGGCGTCGTGAAAGTGATGTCAAAAATGGGGATTTCAACTGTGCAAAGTTACAGAGGCGCCCAAATTTTTGAAGCGGTCGGCATCGGTGAAGACGTCATTTCCAAATACTTTACGGGAACTGCATCCCAGCTTGGCGGAATCGATATCGAAACGATCGCGCAAGAAGCAAAACAGCGTCATCAAGCGGCTTACAAGGATGATTACAGCCAAACTCTTGAACCGGGTAGTGAATTCCAATGGCGAAACGGGGGAGAGCACCACGCTTTCAATCCGAAAACCATCCATACCCTGCAATGGGCGTGCCGCAAGAATGATTACAGCCTGTTTAAGCAATATTCTCATGCAGCGGATGAAGAACGAATCGGATTTTTACGTAATCTGTTCGCCTTCAAAGAAGACCGCAAACCTTTAAAATTAGAAGAAGTCGAATCAGCTGCGTCGATCGTGAAACGTTTTAAAACAGGGGCGATGTCTTTCGGTTCATTAAGCAAGGAAGCGCATGAAGCTTTGGCAATAGCGATGAACCGGCTCGGCGGAAAAAGCAACAGCGGAGAAGGCGGAGAAGACCCGAAACGTTTTATTCCGGATGAAAATGGCGACGACAGAAGAAGTGCAATTAAACAGATCGCATCCGGCCGTTTCGGCGTAAAAAGCCATTATCTCGTCAATGCGGATGAATTGCAGATCAAAATGGCGCAAGGGGCGAAGCCGGGAGAAGGCGGCCAGCTTCCGGGCAACAAAGTATATCCTTGGGTCGCGGATGTCCGCGGTTCTACACCAGGTGTCGGGCTGATTTCACCGCCTCCTCATCATGACATTTATTCAATTGAAGATCTGGCTCAGCTGATCCATGATTTGAAAAATGCAAATCGAAACGCGCGAATCAGCGTCAAGCTCGTGTCAAAAGCCGGCGTCGGCACGATTGCGGCCGGTGTGGCAAAAGGTACGGCCGATGTCATCGTCATCAGCGGGTACGACGGCGGAACGGGTGCTTCACCGAAAACGAGTATTAAACATACAGGTCTTCCGTGGGAGCTTGGTCTTGCAGAAGCACACCAAACGCTGATGCTGAACGGTTTACGGGATCGCGTGGTATTGGAAACGGACGGTAAGCTGATGACAGGGCGCGACGTCGTGATGGCCGCCTTGCTAGGCGCGGAAGAATTCGGCTTTGCCACAGCGCCGCTCGTCGTTCTAGGCTGCGTCATGATGCGCGCCTGCCACTTAGATACATGTCCTGTAGGTGTCGCGACGCAAAATCCGGAGCTTCGCAAAAAGTTTATGGGCGATCCTGATCATATCGTAAACTACATGCTGTTTGTCGCGGAAGAAGTGCGTGAATATATGGCGCAGTTAGGTTTTAAAACGCTGGATGAAATGATCGGCCGCACAGACGTTCTTCATGTCAGCGAACGTGCAAAAGCGCATTGGAAAGCGGGACAGCTTGATTTGTCTACGTTGCTGTATCAGCCTGAAGGCGTGCGCACTTTCCGGACTGCGCAAAATCATAAAATCGGTCAGTCACTTGATATGACGGAAATTCTTCCGGCGGTGCAGGCTGCAATTGAAGCCGGTCAGGAAGCGGAAGCGGAAATCAAGATCAATAATACAAATCGCGTAGCCGGAACCGTGACGGGAAGTGAAATTTCCAAACGCTACGGAGCGGAAGGACTGCCGGATGATACGATCAGGCTCCATTTCACCGGATCAGCCGGACAGAGTTTCGGCGCATTTGTCCCTAAAGGGATGACGCTTCATTTGACCGGGGATTCAAATGACTACGTAGGAAAAGGGCTGTCAGGCGGAAAAATCATCGTGAAAGCACCTGATGCCTTCAATTGCGAAACGCATGAGAACGTTATTATCGGGAACGTCGCCTTTTACGGAGCAACAAGCGGGGAAGCATACATTAACGGGCGAGCCGGTGAACGTTTTGCGGTCCGCAACAGCGGAGTCAATGTCGTTGTAGAAGGTATCGGAGATCACGGCTGTGAATACATGACAGGCGGCCGGGTTGTCGTCCTCGGTGAAGTCGGCAAAAACTTCGGAGCGGGGATGTCAGGCGGTATCGCATACGTCCTGAGCGATGATGCCAAAGCATTTAAACGCAAATGCAACATGGAAATGATTTCATTTGAAAAACTGACGGATGAAACGGAGATCAAAGAAGTGAAAGAAATGGTCAAACGGCATGCGGCGCTGACAAACAGCAAAAAAGCCGCAGACCTCCTAGATCATTGGGAAGACGCCGCAGAGACCTTTATCAAAGTCATTCCGAAAAACTATAAACAAATGCTCCTCAGCATCGAAGAACAAAAAGCGGCGGGTTTATCAGAAGAAGACGCCATTATGTATGCTTTTGAAGCCAACACAAAGGCTCACAAAACGCCGGCCAAAGATCAAAAACAAGCGGTAGTGCAGTAAGAAAGGGGAGAGGAACATGGGGAAACCAACTGGATTCATGGAAGAAAAACGAGAAAAACCGGCTGAGCGGGACCCTCTCACTCGCTTAAAAGATTGGAAAGAGTATTCGGCTCCATTTTCAGATGAAGCGTCAAAGCGGCAGGGGGCGCGGTGTATGGATTGCGGCACACCGTTTTGCCAAATCGGCGCTGATATTAACGGTTTTACATCCGGATGTCCGATTTATAATTTAATACCGGAATGGAATGACCTCGTCTATCGGGGGCGCTGGAAAGAAGCACTGAAGCGCCTTTTGAAAACGAATAACTTTCCTGAATTCACAGGGCGGGTCTGTCCCGCTCCTTGTGAAGGATCTTGTACACTGGCCATTTCAGATCCGGCTGTTTCAATTAAAAACATCGAGCGGACGATCATTGACAAAGGTTTTGAGAACGGATGGATTCAGCCGAGAATTCCAGCGAAACGCACAGGTAAGAAAGTCGCTGTCGTCGGTTCAGGCCCGGCAGGTCTGGCAAGCGCTGATCAGCTGAACCAAGCCGGTCATTCCGTAACGGTCTATGAACGTGCTGACAGAGCCGGCGGCCTGCTGATGTACGGCATTCCGAGCATGAAGCTTGAGAAAAATGTCGTCGAACGCCGTATTAAGCTTTTGACGCAGGAAGGTATAGATTTTGTGACAAATACCGAAATCGGCGTTGACATAACGGCTGATGAGCTCAAAGAACAATTTGATGCCGTCATTTTGTGCACAGGCGCCCAAAAGCAGCGCAATCTGCTGATTGAAGGCCGGGAAGCAAAAGGCGTCCATTACGCAATGGATTATTTAACACTGGCGACGAAAAGCTATTTAGATTCCAACTTCAAAGATAAACAATTCATAGACGCTAAAGGGAAAGACGTCATCGTGATCGGCGGGGGAGACACAGGAGCTGACTGCGTAGCAACCGCGCTGCGCCAAAAAGCGCGCAGCGTGCATCAGTTCGGGAAACACCCTAAACTTCCTCAGACGCGCACGAATGACAATATGTGGCCTGAACAGCCGCACGTCTTCACCCTTGAATACGCCTATGAAGAAGCACAGGCAAAGTTCGGCAAAGATCCGAGAGAATATTCAATTCAGACGACAAAAATGGTGGCCGATAAACAAGGCCGCTTAAAAGAGATCCACACCATCCAAATGGAAAAAGTCAGAAATGAATTCGGTAAGTATGAATTTCATGAACTGCCCGGAACGGAGAAAGTATGGCCTGCTCAGCTGGTGTTTATCGCCATCGGTTTTGAAGGAACTGAACAGCCATTATTGAAGCAGTTTGGTGTCGATTCGGCAAATCATAAAATTCAGGCGGCATATGGGGATTATAAAACGAATGTTGACGGTGTTTTCGCCGCAGGGGATGCGAGAAGAGGCCAAAGCCTGATTGTATGGGCGATTAATGAAGGCCGGGAAGCAGCGCGCGAAGTCGACAGTTATTTAATGGGGAGCACTGTTTTACCGTAAATAAAGGGGATTAATTATAGAACCGGCTGGGATCAGCCGGTTTTTTCATATGTCATGGAACTGAACTGTCAGCATGATCTGCTTTCTGAAACAGAGCGCCGTATGATTTGTTCTTCCGTTCAGCAGTTTCAAATCGGTGAACGTTTAGAAGGCCTGTTTTGATAGCTGCCGCAAAACGTTACTTCAAGGATTGTGCTGACAAAAGATATCTGGAAGCGCTGTGCAAGCTCGGGCGGCGCCGTTTAAAGACACTTTTGCTGTGCATTTTATTGACGGGCATCATCGAAAAGTTTTAAAAACCGGGAAAACACTTTTTTATATTTTTGATAGAAATATATCAAGAGTATGTCAGAGCGGAGGGGTCCGCTCCTCTTTTTAGACATCTATATGAAAGCCGATATTGCCGAACTGCCGTCCTTCCTGCATTCTCTTAATGGCATCGGCTGCTTCTCTTAGAGGGTACATATGGTCAATAATGGGGCGGATGCCGCAGCGTTTTATCAATTCCAGCATTTGCGCGAATTCCTCATTGCTTCCCATTGATGTACCGAGAATATGAATCTGCGGAAAAAACAGCGAGCGAATAGGAAATCCGAGCTGATCACCTGAACTGGCACCGAATGTTACGATCCGGCCATTCGGTTTCATAATGTCAAGGTAGTGTTGATATAAAGCGGGACCGACACCATCAAGTATGATATCTGCTTTTTGGCCATTGAGCGCTTCTTTCCAGTCGCCGTAACTGTCAATTGCCCGGTCTGCACCGTATGACAGTGCGGTTTGCTTTTTGTTTTCGCTGCGGGAGGTGACGCTGACTGTCGCTCCGATTGCTTTTGCCATTCGTAAGGCGTATGTTGCCACGCCGCTCCCGATGCCCGGAAGGATAAGGTGTTCGCCCTTTTTCAATTGTCCTTTTGTAAATAAGGCGCGATAAGCGGTTAATGCTGATAACGGCAGCAAGCCCGCTTCCTCCCATGTCAGATGATCGGGTTTTACAATGGCATTTTCTGCAGGAACGATGACATAAGGTGAAAAAGTTCCGTCGCTTGGACCGCCTAAAATATCAGGGACGGCTGGTACATCCTCAACAGTCTTCCAATTCAGCACCGGGTTGATGATGACTTCCGCATGCAGTAAATGAGAACGGACGCCGTGTCCTATTTCAGTTACGATTCCCGCGCCGTCTGAACCGAGAATAAATTCACGGTTTCCGGTTTCGTGGTTTTTCATCAAAAATAAATCGCGATGGTTTAATCCGGCTGTTTTCAGCTTTATTTTGACTTCTCCGTTCCCCGGATGTTTGTCAGGTATCTGCCTGAAATGAAAGCTATTTTCGTGTATGATAATGGCATCCATTATTTTTCTCTCCTTTATGGTTGATGAGAAAAATTTTACAGGCTGTAACAGCTGCAGTAAATGAAGGAAAATTGATAGCCGGCTATCAATAAAAATCATAGCAAGAAGGTGTCCTTACATGGAAAGCGGAGACTTAAAGATTTTTCAGGCTGTCGCCCGAAAAGGCAGTATTTCAAAGGCGGCGGAAAGTCTGCATTATGTTCAATCAAATGTGACAAACCGGATTCAGCAGCTGGAACGGCAATTGCAAACACAGCTGTTTTACCGGACGAATCGGGGAATGACGCTGACGCCAGCAGGTGAAAGCTTATTGAAAGATGCAGACAGAATTCTGCAGCTGCTATATGAGGCGCAAAAAAATGCGCAAGAGGCAGGGCATCCGAACGGCCCGCTCCGCATCGGTTCTTTAGAAACGGCGGCAGCCGTCCATCTCCCTCATTTTTTCACGGAGTATTGCAGACGATATCCGAAAGTACAGCTGTCACTGTCAACCGGTGATACACATACCTTAGTGCAGCGCGTCCTGCAGTATGAGCTGGACGGGGCTTTTGTTTATGGGCCGGTCGAACACGAAGACCTTAAACAATCCGCCGTATTCCAAGAAGAATTGATCGTGGTCTCAAATGTGCGGGAAGGCAGCTTGCAAAACCTGCTGCGAGAGCCGATTCTGTTTTTTGCCGCCGGCTGTTCGCACCGCCGTAAAATAAAAAACATATTGAAAGAAGAGGCAGTGCCTGCACAGAAAATCATTGAATTCGGAACGCTGGAAGCCATTATTGGAGCGGTGCAGGCAGGGTTGGGTGTTTCCTTTTTGCCTGCGTCAGCCGCCCGTTATTTTAAAAACCGGGAAAATCTTTTTCATCATCAGCTCCCTGAACGTTTTCGGGATATGAATATATCATTCATCTACCGGCGTGATTTATTTTTGACATCGGCGTTTGAAGAACTGCTGAATGGATTAAAAGCGTTACCGAATGGAAGGTGACGTAACAGGACAGCTGAATATGCCGAATTTTTTACCGATTTTTTAAAAAAACTTTCTTTTCACGGAAATTTATGTATAATAAAAGAAATTTTTTTCGGATAATGAATCTGCAATGATAAGGACATGAGTCATTTTAACCGGCCATACAGAGAGGGGAGGCAAGGCTGAGACCTTCCCGGCACAAAGAATGAGCTTACCGCCTTTTGAGCTGTATCGGTGAACGAAAGCAGCCGATACCGTACAGCCGCGTTACGGCAACAATGAGCCGCCGCTTGAAGTGGCGGGAATTTGGGTGGAACCGCGGGTCTGACACACACTCGCCCCTTGCTTTGGGATGAGTGTGTTTTTATTTTCTTAAAAATAAAGGAGAGATCAGACCGTGAAGAAACCGCACATTGTGATTACTTTTCCTGACGGGAAACAAAAAGAATACCAAAAAGGCGTTACGTTAGAAGAGATCGCCCAATCAATCAGTCCGGCTTTGAAAAAGACATCAGCCGCCGGCAAGGTAAACGGATCGTTATATGACCTTAGAAGAAGCATTCATGAAGACGCTGAAATTGAACTGTGCAGTTTTCAATCTGAAGAGGGGCTGGGAGTGATGAGACACACAGCAGCGCATGTATTGGCGCAAGCGGTAAAACGTCTGTATCCAAAGGTCTGTTTAGGGATCGGTCCCGTTATTGAGAATGGCTTTTATTATGATTTTGACATGGATGAAACGATTACAGAAAAAGACCTGGCCGCCATTGAGAAAGAAATGAACAGAATCATTTCAGAAAATCCGGAAATCATCAGAGAAGAAATCTCCAGAGAAGAGGCAGAGCATCTGTTTGCTCACGAGCCGCTGAAGCTCGAGCTTTTAGCCGATATTCCGCAGCAGGATACAATCAATATTTACCGTCAGAGCGACTTCATTGATTTATGCCGGGGGCCGCACTTGGCGTCTGCCGGTCAGATAAAAGCTTTTTCGCTCACTCATGTGTCAGGGGCTTATTGGCGGGGCGACAGCAATCAAAAAATGCTGCAGCGTATTTATGGGAAGGCATTTTCTTCAAAAAAGGAGCTGAACAGGCATTTTCAGCTGATAAAAGAGGCGGAGAAGAGAAATCATCGAAAATTGGGAGCAGAATTACAGCTTTTTATGTTTTCAGAAGAAGCGCCGGGTATGCCTTTTTATCTGCCGAACGGTCAGTTCATCCGAAATACGCTTGAATCATTTCTGCGTTCAAAGCAGGATGCCTATCATTATCAGGAAGTGCGCACCCCTATGATGATGAACCAGCGTCTTTGGGAGCAATCAGGCCATTGGGATCATTATAAAGAGAATATGTATTTCTCAGAAGCCGATCAGCAGCGCTTCGCGTTAAAGCCGATGAACTGCCCCGGCCACATGCTCATTTTTAAAGAAAAGCTTCGTTCTTATCGCGATCTTCCGATTCGGATGGCTGAATTCGGCCAGGTGCACCGTCACGAATTCAGCGGGGCGCTCAATGGCCTGCTTCGCGTCAGGTCCTTTTGTCAGGATGATGCGCATATTTTTGTAACGCCCGATCAGATCGAGAGTGAAATCACTTCAGCGCTTCAGCTGATTCACGAGGTGTACACTGCATTCGGTTTTTCCTATGATATTGAGCTGTCAACAAGACCGGACAATTACATGGGAAGCGAACATTTGTGGGACCGGGCGGAGAGCGCATTAGAGAAAGTGTTAAAAGAACAGGGATATCGTTTTCGGTTTAATCGGGGGGATGGCGCATTTTACGGCCCGAAAATTGATATTCATATAAAAGATGCGCTGAATCGAAGCCATCAATGCGCTACTGTCCAGCTCGATTTTCAAATGCCGGAGAAATTTGATTTAACATATATTGATGAAAAAAATCAAAAAGTCCGTCCTGTTGTTATTCACCGGGCGGTATTCGGATCTCTTGACAGATTTTTCGGAATCATTACCGAACATTTCGGGGGAGCGTTCCCTTTATGGCTTGCTCCGGTACAGGCAAAAATCATCCCTGTATCAAATACCGCACACCGGGACTGCGCAGAGCAGGCACACCGGCAGCTGAAGAACGCGGGGATCAGGGCTGAGCTTGATCTGCGCGATGAAAAACTCGGGTATAAAATCAGAGAAGCACAAATGAAAAAAATACCGTATATTGCTGTTGTGGGGGATCACGAGTGCCGCCATCAATCTGTACAGGTAAGACAATACGGACGGGACGACACATTTGAAGAGAGTGTGAGTGATTTTGTTTCCCGGATCATAAATGAAACAAAACAAGAGAATCAAGTAAATCGACATTGACATATCGCAAAATCACGATATAATAAAACGTATGAAACCTATTGATGTTTTTAAAGCGTTGTCTAATGAGTCCCGGCTTGAGATTTTACAATGGCTGAAAGAGCCGGACCGTCACTTCGCCCCGCATGATGGCATTGATATGAATGAAATCGGAGTATGTGTGAGTCAGATCACCGATAAGCTTCAGATGACACAGTCAACGGCGTCTCAATATCTTTCCATCCTTCAGCGGGCGGGCCTTATCCAAACGAAACGGATCGGCAAATATACCTATTATAAAAGAGATGAAGAAGCGATAAAGGCGATGGCCGATTATTTTCAGCGCGAAATGTAGGGCTGAATCCTTTGAAGAGGGATTCAGTTTCTTTTTCTGATTACACATCGACATATTGCGATTTGTTTCTGTTTATAATCTTTTATATCGATATATCCCAATATATCTTTATATAAATCATCAATGAAGGAGTGTATCAGATGCAAAATACATGGAAGGTTTACATTTTAGCGATTATCAGCTTTTTAGTTGGGACCTCTGAATATGTGATATCCGGGGTGCTTGATAAAATTGCAGGTTCTTTGGGCGTCACTGTGGCAGCGGCAGGGCAGCTGATTACAATTTTTTCACTCGTTTATGCAATCGGAACGCCCGTCGTGATGGTTCTGACAGCAAGACTGGACAGAAGGAAGCTTATGATCTATGCTCTGGGGCTGTTTGTTATCGGAAATATCATTTCTTTCCTTGTGCAGGGATTCGGCTTATTTGCGGGAGCACGGGTGATCATGGCGCTTGGAGCGGGAAGCGTGGTGGTAACCGCGCTTACGATTGCAGCAAAAATTGCTCCTCCGGGAAAGCAGGCAAGCTCTCTTGCGACAGTCATTATGGGATTTACGGCGGCACTCATTATCGGTGTGCCGATCGGAAGAACCGTGTCTGAAGCTTTCGGCTGGAAGATGGTTTTCGCCGGTATTGCGGCACTCGGAATCATTGCCATGCTGATTATACGTTTCGCGCTGCCTGAGATAAAAGGAGATAAACCCGTGCCGCTCATTCAGCAACTTTCTTTTTTGAAGAAACGAAAAGTGGCTGTCGGCCTGGCCATCACTTTTTTTTGGCTTGGAGGCTATTCGGTTGCGTATACGTACCTTTCGCCGTTTTTACTGAACGTTACTCATATCAGCAGCGGAATGCTGAGCACATTGCTCCTTATTTTCGGGGTTGCAAGTCTTGCCGGCTCTAAAGCAGGCGGTTTCAGTGCAGACAAATGGGGGGCGCGTGTCACATTGACCGGCGGAATGGCGCTTCATGCTATCATGCTCATGTTATTGCCCTTTGTTACACATTCTGCTGCCGGAGCGGCGGCAGTGCTTATTTTTTGGTCCTTTTCCGCCTGGTCATCCGGGCCGGCTCAGCAATATCATTTGGCAACGATGGAGCCGGAATCATCAGGTGTATTACTTGGCCTCAACCAGTCTATGATGCAGCTGGCTATGGCGGCCGGGGCAGGTATCGGGGGCATTGTTGTCACTCATCTGTCTCTTGCGTCAGTGACATGGATTGGTGCAGGCGGTGTTGTCATTGCGATGTGCGGTGTGCTTTCACTTATGTTGTTAATGTCTGAAAAAACCTCATCCGAATACAGTGCCGAATAAACAAAAGCCTCGTTTCTCAGTTTGAGAAATGAGGCTTTTTGTCTTGTTATTTTTCATATTTCTTCAAGTTTACGCCGATTGCAGCTCCATTTCGGCTGGAGTCGGCAACGCCGGTGAAGGTGCCGTTTTCACGATCAATCAGGATGCTTTGCACGTTTCCGATATCAACCGGACTGCTGCCGAATTTATGCCCCATTTCGTTCAGTTTTGCGCGGGCTTCTTCCGGCACTCCTTTTTCATAACGATAGGACGTCATACTGTTTGTGTAAATTCTCGGTTCTTCGACCGCCGCTTTCAGATCCATACCGTACTCGACTTTGTTCAGGATCGTTTGCAGAACGGAAGAAATAATCGTTGCTCCGCCGGGGGAGCCGACAGTCAGGACGGGTTCGTTATTTTTAAATAAAATGGTCGGAGTCATGCTGCTGAGCGGACGTTTATTCGGCTGCACTTCATTTGCGCCGCCCGGTACTGCGTCGAAGTCTGTTAATTCATTGTTCAAAACAACGCCATATCCGGGAACCATAATGCCGGAACCGAACAGCTGTTCAATCGTTGTGGTATAAGATACAACATTGCCGAAGCGATCGGTTACTGTGAAGTGAGTCGTTTGACCCTCTTGTTTATCAGTCGGCTGTTCGACTTGTTTATAGTTTGCAGCGCCTTCCTGATAAGCCCAAGGATCACCGGCTTTCGGTTTTTTATTCACTTTATTAATATCTATCAGCTGTCTGCGGGCATTGATATAATCTGGATTCAAGAGACCTTTGAGAGGTACGTTGACGAATTCTGGATCCCCGGCAAATGCGGCGCGGTCAGCATAAGCCAAATGCATTGTTTCTGCGAGAAGCTGATATTTTTGCCAAGAACGGATATCATATTGGGAAAGCTTAAAATCATCCAGAAGGTTCAGCATTTGCAACAGGAAAACACCGCCGGAGCTTGGAGGAGGAGCAGTTGCGATATGATAGCCCTGGTAATCTCCCCAGATCGGTTCATCAATCGTTACATTGAAGTTTTTAATATCTTTTTCTGTCATTGAGCCGCCGAATTCCTGCACTGTTTCCGCGAGCTTTTTGGAGAATGCTCCGTCATAGAACGCTTTTGTGCCTTTGTACTTAATAGCTGTAAATGTTTTGGCTAAGTCTTTTTGGACCAGTGTGTCTCCTTCTTTCAGAGGTTCTCCGTTTGGAAGAAACACGTCTTTTGCAGCAGTGTGTGATAATTTGTCTTTATAATCTGAGATGGCGTCAGCTAAAACCGAATCAATCGGAAAGCCTTTTGAGGCAAGTTTAATGGAAGGGGTGATGAGTTGTTTCATGGAGCGGGTGCCCCATTTGTCGAGCGCTTTTTCAAGTCCTTTTAATGTTCCCGGAACACCGACTGCAGTCCCTTTTGTAACCCGCTCAGAGAAAGGAATGGCTTTGCCGTTTTCGTCCAGGAACATATCCGGGGTTGCGCCTTCCGGTGCGCGTTCCCGGCTGTCGATAATGGTGGTGTCTTTCGTTTTCGCATCATAAACCATCATAAATCCGCCGCCGCCGATACCCGACATCATCGGTTCGGTTACGTTTAATGCAAATTGAATGGCCACCGCGGCGTCAATTGCATTGCCGCCTTTTTTCAGCACGTCGGCACCGATTTGTGAAGCGAGAGGATGGGCGGTGGCGACCATGCCGTCTTTGCCGACATCTACCTGTTTGTAGTCATCATAGGAAAACGGGTGTTTCTTAGCCTGAGCGTGATAAGGGATGCTTCCGGCTGCGAGCAAAGTACTGAGCAGAACGATAAAACAGAGATTCATAAACTTTTTCTTTTTCATAGTCTGCCTCCTTTGTTTTCCGCTTACAATTATAGAGTAAGTAAAATGTGCTGTTTTCACAAGTGACAAACGGAATAGTCCGGTGTGCAAAAAGCCGGGGTTTCTGTGTGAATGTAATCAGTCGGAAATGGGATAAATGGGAAACCGGACAGAAAAAGCTGTGAAACAAGCATTAAGGCAAAAAATAAGCTACAATAAACAAAACAGAATTCACTCACATGACATATGAAAGGAACGTGAGCCATGTATTTAACCATTAAAGAGACAGCGGAGTTTACCAGTCTTCCTGAAGAATATGTACACAATCTTATTTTGACGAATAAAATAAGAGCGGTCCATGACGGGCAGCAATATTTAATCAACAAAGAACAATTTCAAACCCATCTTGAACAGCTGGAGAAATATAAAGAAATGATACAAGAGTTTTTAAATGAACCGCTCCCTGAAGACATTGATGTAAAAGACGAAGATTAGGACACAATTTCATATTGTGTCTTTTTTTTGCATTTCATCAGCAGTTCACAAAAAAATCGGATGCTCAGATTTCGTTTTAAGGGCGCTGTTTTCTTTTTTGAATACTAAGAGACTCCGATTCCTCAAAATCCCGTCACGGGGATATAAATGATGTTTTTGAGGACCTTTTTGAACACGGGTATCTTATTCTCCTTATGTAACACTATGTATATTATGTTACATAAGAGGCTTTATCCTTTATCATTCAATGGGTTTCAGCTATAATAGTAACATAATCCTCAATATGTTACTTTACCAATTATAAGGGGTTTTTTGATGCATATCGTACAGCCGATCCGAAGTTTGGAGAAGATCCAGGAAGTCAAACAGTATTTAATGAAGAAAAGTGAACGTGATTATTTTTTATTTATTTTCGGCATGAACAGTGCACTGCGGATTTCTGATGTTCTGCCGCTTCGCGTAAGGGATGTCAGAAACAAAGATCATGTATGGGCGACTGAGAGCAAAACGAGAAAGAAAAGAAAAATTCTGATATTGGAATCTCTAAAGGCCGACATATACGCATATACAAAAGATATGAAAGAGAATGACTATTTGTTTAAATCGAAACGGACGAATAAGCCTATTTCGCGGATTCAGGCATACAGAATATTAAAAGAAGCAGCTGCTGCGTGCGGATTGGAGGAGATCGGGACGCATACGCTGAGAAAGACGTTCGGGTATCATTTTTATCAGAGGACGAAAGATATTGCCGAACTCCAGCGGATATTAAATCATTCTTCTCCGTCTATTACGATGCGTTATATCGGAATAGATGAGGATACGACGAGAGCGGCTTATAAAGTGTTCGGCGGGCTGTAGGCTTGAAAAAAACGGCCGCCAGCGTTACTATATAAGCAGGCTCTAGTAGCACAGCGGATAGTGCAGCAGTTTCCTAAACTGCAGGTCGGGAGTTCGAATCTCTCCTAGAGCGTTTTCGGCATAAGATAGGTGCAGATTAATAATGTCGGTAGAACAGAAAAACCCTTGTCACACAAGGGTTTTTGTCGTTTTTGTAAGCTTTTTATTTTTGTGAAAACCCACTGAAAAACGATGCAATTTTATTTTTTTACACAAATTTTGCACATTTTTAAACAGATGTTTACACGTCAGGCATTTTTTCAAACAGATAAAGGGTGTTTCGTGTATCTTCTTCACGTAGTTTTTTAATTACACTCAAATAATAATTAATCCCTCATATGCTCTAAATATTTCGTGACATGAAAAGCCTTTCCACGCCATTGCATCATTCAAAAAAGCCCGCTAAAAGCGGGCTTTTCTTTATATAACAGCATCAAATTGATTGACTTTCCAAATGTTGTTTTCTTTTACGAATGTAACGTCGCGTTTTGCTGACGGAGAACCGTCAAGAGTCGGTACAGTGAAGCGGTACGTTTGGACGCTTCCTTTTTTAGAAAGAAGGGTCATTTTTGCTTTTTTCCAATTCAGGAGGTTATCCCCGTCGCCGACCGGAACAGCCAATTTGCCGTCTTTTACGGTGAAGTGGTACTCTTTAAGCCCTTTATCAATCGCCTGCTTTGTAAAAGCGGGTGTCAGATATTTTACGGCTTTCGCTTTTGTTCCGAGTTCTTTGCACATGAATACATATTGAAGATTTTGATATTCGAACTGCTCGGATGTGCAGTTTGCTTTTGACTTAAGCGTTCCTCCGCTCATGGTGTTCCAAAAATGTTCTCTTGCTGACAGAGCCAGCTGAAGTGCTTGTTTTTGTGTTAGGTCATTAGGCGTATTTTTGGCAGTCGCCGCAGTGCCCAGTGATAGAATCAATGTAATAGTAGTGAGGAATAATAGCCATTTTTTCATGATATAATCTCTCCTTCAACGAATCTCTTTCTCTTATGTTACAAATGTTACAATAATTACGGTAAGATTACAATACCTTTTCAGAAATATTTTCCGCACTTTTTATTTTTATGATTTATTTCCATGTAAGACGGACGAAAAAGATAAAGAGTTTCATTGAACAAAAGGTTTTTACAAGCTGTCTGCTGAATAATAAAATGGAAGAAAATCAAAAAAGGAGTCCTACATATGGAGGTACAAGATAATCTGGAGACAGCGGAAGGCCCCGGCCAGTCTGTCTGGCGGTCTATGTCATTATTTTTAGTCCCGCTGCTATTAAGCAACGTATTGCAATCTGTCGGCCAGTTGGTCGGAATGGTGTTTGTCGGGAGGTGGCTCGGAGTCGATGCGCTTGCCGCCGTATCGTCTTTTTTTCCGCTGTTTTTCCTGCTGATTTCCTTTACAATCGGAATCGGTTCAGGAAGTTCCATTCTGATCGGGCAGGCTTACGGCGCGAAAAACGAAGAGAGAATGAAAGCGATTGTCGGCACTACGCTGACGTTTACCTTTATGCTCGGTATTGTTCTGGCAGTTGTCGGCAGTGTGTTTACGCTTGATATTTTGCGGCTGATGGGAACGCCGGAAAACGTAATAGATGTCAGTGTCCGATATGCGCGCATTCTGTTTTGCGCGATGCCGCTGATGTTTTTATATTTTGCTTATACAACATTTTTACGCGGAACGGGAGATTCAAAGACCCCGTTTTATACGTTAATCGTCAGTACGGTCATTAACATCGGGCTTTTGCCTTTATTGATTCTCGGACTTTTCGGGCTTCCGAAGTTCGGCATTTACGGATCAGCGTATGCAACGGTCATTTCAAACATCGTGACATTTATCGTGCTGATGGTTTATTTGCGGAAAAAGAAGCACCCGCTTGCATTTGACCAGACTGCGTTCCGCTCTCTTAAAATGGACAAAAAGCTGCTCGCGCTTTTACTGCGGCTCGGTATTCCGTCGAGCATCAATATGATTCTCGTATCGCTTTCTGAAATCGCGGTCATCTCTTTTGTGAATCATTACGGATCAAATGCGACGGCTGCTTACGGGGTTGTCAACCAAGTGGCGAGTTATGTGCAGATGCCGGCGGTAAGCCTCGGTATCGCCGTTTCAATTTTTGCCGCCCAATCCATAGGAGCCAATCAATTCGGCCGGCTGAAGCAGGTCATCAAAGTCGGCATCGGCCTGAATTATTTGATCGGCGGGGTTTTGATTGTGCTGATTTACACCTTCTCCCGGCAGATACTGGCTTTGTTTTTAACCGATCAGGATACGCTTCATATTGCCCGCAATCTTATTATGATTACACTTTGGAGCTATCTGATTTTCGGTCACGCTCAGATCGTTTCAGCGACAATGCGGGCGAGCGGTACGGTATTATGGCCGACTGTTATCAGCATTTTTGCAATTTGGGGAATTGAGGTGCCTATCGCCTTTATACTATCTCATTACACGAAACTCGGCATTCTCGGCATTTGGGTCGGTTATCCGGCAGCTTTTGTCATCAGCCTGCTGCTGCAGTACGGCTATTACCGGTTTGTATGGAAGAAAAAACAGATTACGCGGCTGATTCAATAAGGTTTTACCGCACATCGCTCAGTTCATACGGGCGATGTTTTTTTCAGAGAAGGAAAATGAGTTTAGAAAATGGAATTCCTATACATGCTAGAAAACAAGGAAAGGGCAGGTGCTTATGACGATTGAACATACGACTTATTTAGGGGCTTCGGCCGTAAAAGCGGAAACTGAACAGGCTGAATGCATCATTGTGCCGGAATGGGGCTCACATGTCATTTCGATCCGGGATAAAAGAACCGGTATGCAGATTCTGAGAGAACCGGAAACCGCGGAACAATTTCGCGAAAAACCGATGCTGTACGGTATTCCCGTTTTATTCCCGCCGAACAGGATTACGGACGGGACGTTTCGTTTTGACGGCCGCACGTATCAATTTGACATAAACGAAGAGGATAAACATAATCATATTCACGGCTTTCTTCACAACCAGCATTGGAAGTTGGCAGCGGCGAAAGAAGAGGCGGATGAACTGACAGTCGAAACAGAAATTGATCTTACAGAAATTCCTCGTGTCCATAAACAATTTCCGCACGATGTCATTGTCCGGATGACTTATACATTAAAAAACAATGTGTTTACGCAGCGGGCGCTGATTATCAACAAAGGAACGGAGGCTTTTCCTTGGGGACTGGGCTATCATTCAACTTTTGTTTTCAATGAAGAGCGATCACGTCTTTTTCTGACGGCTGACCGCATGTGGGAATTAAATGAACGTTTCGTGCCGACGGGCCGTTTATTGGATGTGCCTGATAAAGAAGCGTTCCGTAACGGAATGTCTTTGAAAAATAAGCAGTTTGACGATGTTTTTCTTTCTTCCGGACGGAATGGCGGCAATAACGAAGCTGTTATTTATCATCCTGATGAGCAGCTATCCGTTTTGTATCAGGCAGACACGTCTTTCAAGCATTGGGTGGTATATAACGGTGACGGAAAGCAAGGGTTTGTCAGTCTTGAGCCTTATACCTCCGTTACAGATGCATTTAATCTGAATCAGCCTGCATCACTGACGGGGCTACAGATACTGAAACCGGGCGAAGAAGCGGCCGCGTCATCCCGGATCACCATTTTGCATGACGAAGAATAAGAAAGAGGCGGGGATAACATTGAAAACATATGTCAAACGCTTGGCCGCGGTGTTTCTCCTTTTGGTCATAGCCGCCGTTCCTTATATTGATGATTCCGCCCAAGCGGCCGAACAAAAAAATGCGTTGCAAAAAGAGCTGGAACACATTCTGAATGAAGAACCTGCCTTAAAGGGCGCCGCGGCAGGCGTCAGTGTCCGATCGGCAAAAACAGGGGAGGTGCTGTTTGGCAGCCGGGAAGATATGAGACTGAGGCCTGCATCACTGATGAAGCTGCTGACGGCATCTGCGGCGCTTTCCGTTCTTGGAGAAGATTACACCTTTAAAACAGAAGTACGGGCAGACGGCGCCGTGAAAGGAAAACAGCTGCGCGGAAACCTTTATCTCAAAGGAAGTGGCGATCCGACCCTATTGGCTTCTGATTTTGAGAAGATGGCTAAACAAGTCAAAGCCAGAGGCATCCGTGTCATTCAAGGAGATCTGGTCGGGGATGATTCACGGTATGACGATATCAGGTATTCAGTTGATCTTCCGTGGAGTGATGAAGGCCAATATTATGGCGCGCAAGTATCAGCTCTTACCGCTTCACCGAATGAGGATTATGATACCGGAACGGTGATTGCGGAAATCAGCCCGGCGGAACAGCCCGGTAAAAAGGCGCGTATTACGATTTCTCCCCATACGGACGTCGTACGTGTGAAAAATGAAGTGAAAACCGTCGCTTCTGATGAAAAGAAAGATTTGACGGTTGAACGGGAGCATGGGGGCAATGTGATTACGGTAAAGGGAACCATGCCGGCGGGCGCGGCAAAGGCAAGAGAATGGGCGGCAGTGTGGGATCCGTCGTCCTATGCGTTAGATTTATGGAAACAAGCACTTACTAAACAGGGCATCACTGTAAAAGGGAAGGCCAAAGCCGGGCGCATGCCGCATCACACCCAGCCAGTCACATCACGGACATCCATGCCTCTTTCGGAATTATTGATCCCGTTTATGAAACTGAGCAACAATGGGCACGCCGAAATTCTGATCAAGGAAATGGGGAAAGTGAAAAAAGGCGAGGGCAGTTGGGAAAAGGGTTTGGACGTGATGAAATCGGAGCTCAAATCGTTCGGGCTGAATCCGGATGAATTGATTGCCAGAGACGGATCCGGCGTTTCTCATATTAACGGCGTATCCGCCGAACAAATCGGAGAGCTTTTGTATGCCGTTCAGAAAGAAAAGTGGTACCCGGCTTTCCTTCGTTCGCTCCCTGTCGCCGGTGCAAGTGACAGAATGACGGGAGGCACACTTCGGAACCGGCTGAAGAATACTCCGGCAGAAGGCAAAATTAAAGCGAAAACCGGGTCACTAACCTCAGTCAGTTCAATTGCCGGCTATGCGGAAACAAAAACAGGGGATACGCTTATTTTTTCCGTGCTTCAAAACGGATTGCTTGACGAAGATGACGGAAAGGACATTGAAGACAAAATCGCAGTCGTGCTGGCAAATCAATAAAAAAGCCGATCCTTATAGGATCCGGCTTTTTTTGATGGAAAACGAATATTATATTGCTATTATGAAACAATCTCTTCAAAAAGTAATATCTTCAATATTCCGACTTTTTGACACTTTCTTATCTTATGTGTCACCGATTTTTCATTTTTATTATAAAAACTTTTTTCCGGGAGGCAAAATCTTTTTAAAGATGCGATTTATTATACATTTTATTCCTTGTTATAGTATTTAAGAACCAGTTTGTGATGTGCATACATACCGTTTTACATGGTATAAAAATTATAGAAATGAAGGATATAAGTAAGTACAATATACTATATTCTAAAAAATGTTAGAGAAAATTTAATTTTTTATTGTGATTTCTAAAATATGTTTTAAAATAATGCTATATGGATGATTTAGTCATATGATGTCGAATTTTAATTGTAATTATTTCACTTTCTTATCCTCTTAAATTGAAATGGAGGGATTCCATTGAAGAACACTGTTTATTCTTTAACTCACGCCCAAAGAAGAGTCTGGTTTACAGAGCTGCTCGAGCCGGGCACAAGTATCTGCAATCTCGCGGCGTGCGTCAAATTCAGGGGGAATATCGACTTTGACGTATTGCGCCGTGCTTTAGATTTCTCTATCTTGCAAAATGATTCGCTCAGGTTTCAACTGACGGAAGGGGACGGCTCAGAACCCCAGCTGTATCTGGCGGGGCATCGGCCGATTTCTTTAGAGACCGTTGATTTTACTCATATTGATCAATCAGAGCGGGATGCATGGATTGACACACAGACGCGTGTTCCGTTCAAGCTGTTTCATTCACCGCTGTATCAATTTACTCTGCTTGTCATGTCAGACGAAGAAGTTTGGCTTTATTCAAAATTTCACCATATTATCATGGACGGTATCTCGCTCAATCTGCTCGGCAATCAGCTCATTGAAATCTATCAAAAAATCATGCGAAGCGAGGATTTGGCCGACCATCAAAGCCCATCCTATCTCAGCTACATGGAAAAAGAACAGCAATATTTACAATCTTCCCGTTTTCAAAAAGATCGTTCATTTTGGACTGAAACGTACCGAACTGTTCCTGAACACCTTTCACTTGCGGAACGAACCTCTCATCTTAGACAAAGCACTGCAGCTTCAAGAGATACAATCACTCTTTCCCACTCCTTAGAACAATCAATCCGGCGTTTTTGCAAAGATCATAATGTCAGCATCATCTCTCTGTTTATGGCTTCGTTATACATATGCATCAGCCGTCTGACGGCTAAAAAGGATATTGCCATCGGTACTTATTACGGAAACCGGGGTTCCAAGCTCGAAAAGGATATGCTCGGCATGTTTGTCAGCACGCTGCCGATCAGAATGACGGCAGATCCGGATGCGGAGTTCCTGTCTTTTGTCCGCAGTGTAGGAAAACAGCAGCTGTCTGTTATGCGGCACCAGAAATATCCTTACAATCTTTTTGTCAATGAATTAAGGCAGGTTCATCACGATCTGCAAAATATCATCGGGATTTCGATGCAATACCAGCCTCTCGCATGGCGTCAGGCGGAGGGTTTCGATTATGAAACGGCGATGTTTTTCAGCGGGCATACGGCAAATGAGCTGTCCATTTTAATTAAGGAGCGGACAGATACGGGATTGATTGAGCTGAATTTTGATTATCAATCCGCTTTATTTACTGAAACATCGATAAAACGGATTCAAACTCATTTGCTGACGATCGTTGAAAATGCCGTTAGAAATCCAAACCGGCTGATTCGGCATATTGATATGGCGGATGAAAAAGAAAAGAAACGGGTGTTAACTGCGTTTAACCGTACAGAAACGGTTGAACTGCCGGCTCCTACGCTTCACGGGCTGTTTACCCGCCGCGCTGCGCTTTCGCCGCATCGTCCGGCGCTACGTTTCCCAGACGGTATGCTGACGTACGCCGAGCTTGACCGGTACACAGACAGGCTCGCTGTTCGCCTCCGCCAAAAAGGCGTCCGCAAAGAAAGCATGGTCGGCGTGCTCGCTGAACGCTCGCCGGAG
>NZ_AJVF01000014.1 GCF_000262045.1 Bacillus siamensis KCTC 13613 | reverse complement strand
TTATTTAAAACTTTGAATTAACAGGTACGTTTTGTCTTGTTTAGTTTTCAAAGATCATTTTGTCTTTCGTTCAAGCGACTTTATTATTATATCTTATCAATCTCTTGAAGTCAATAACTTTTTAAATTTCTTTTTTTCGTCAGCGCCTTGTTTAGCGGCAACGAATAATAATATACCACCTCACAAATAATAGTGCAATAGTTTTTTAAAAGAAAATCAAAAAAGCTTTATGAACGGCTTGTTTCTAAAAAAGCGCCGTACTGCGATATGCAGAAACGGCGCCTTCCCTTTTATTAGCGATGTCTCATTTGAGGGAATAATAAAACGTCTCTGATAGACGGAGCATTTGTTAACAGCATGACAAGTCGGTCGATGCCGATACCTAATCCTCCGGTCGGCGGCATGCCGTACTCAAGAGCTTCAACGAAGTCTTCATCCATCATATGCGCTTCATCGTTTCCTTCTTCTCTTTCTTTTAATTGCGCTTCAAAACGTTCTCTTTGGTCGATAGGGTCATTCAGCTCCGTAAATGCGTTAGCGTGCTCACGGCCGACGATAAACAGCTCAAAACGGTCTGTAAAGCGCGGATCCTCAGGATTTTTCTTAGCAAGAGGAGAAATCTCTACAGGGTGGCCATAAATAAATGTCGGCTGAATGAGTGTTTCTTCAATTTTTTGTTCGAAGAATTCATTGATGATATGGCCCACCGTCATTGAGTTTGTGATCTCGATACCATGTTCTTTTGCATGGCCGCGTGCTTCTTCAACAGTCATCTCATTCCAGAAATCTACACCTGTAGCTTCTTTGACCGCATCTACCATATGGAGTCGTTTCCATTCAGGTTTCAGATCAATCTGCTCTTCACCGTACTGGATCGTGGTGCTTCCCAGCACTTCCTGCGCAATATGTGCAACGAGGTTTTCCGTCAGGCTCATAATGTCCTTATAATCAGCGTACGCTTCATACAGTTCGATCATCGTGAATTCAGGGTTGTGGCGTGTAGAAACACCTTCATTACGGAACACGCGTCCGATTTCGTAGACTTTTTCCAGCCCGCCGACAATCAGGCGTTTCAGATGAAGCTCAATCGCAATACGCATATAAAGAGGCATATCCAGCGCATTATGATGCGTGATGAACGGGCGCGCAGACGCTCCTCCCGGTATGCTGTGCATTGTAGGTGTTTCGACTTCTAAGTATCCATGGTCATCTAAGTATCTTCTCATCGCTTGGATGATTTTGCTGCGTGTGATAAACGTTTGTTTGCTGTCAGGGTTTACGATCAGGTCAAGATAGCGCTGACGGTAACGCTGTTCAACATCTTTTAATCCATGATATTTATCAGGAAGCGGACGCAGTGCTTTTGTCAGCAATTCAAAAGATGTCGCTTTGACAGACAGCTCACCTACGTTTGTTTTGAAAACTTTCCCGGTGATGCCGATAACGTCTCCGAGGTCTGAAGATTTAAAGATTTCATATTGTTCTTCGCCGACACTGTCTTTTCTTACGTAAATTTGAATTTGACCCTCTAAGTCCTGCAGATGGGCAAAGCCGGCTTTTCCTTTACCGCGCTTTGTCATCATACGGCCTGCAATGGTAACTTCAATCGCTTTTTCTTCCAGTTCTTCTTTAGAAAGCTCTTGGTAGGCGTCAATGATCTGCTGAGATTGATGTGTTCTCTCGAAGCGTTCGCCGAAAGGATCAATGCCGTTTTCTCTCAGCTGGTTCATTTTATCGCGTCTGACTTGCAGCTGGTCGTTCAATTCCTCATGATTTTGCTCTTCTTGACTCATTGTTATCACTCCATTACAGATATTGTTTCATGAAAAAAGCAGAAAAACTGCCAGCACAAAACTAGCAGTGAGCAGCAAATAGAGGTGAGTATTATCCTACTTTTGCGTTTTGAAGTTCTTTCGTCTCAACTTCAACCGTAAATGCATCTAAAAGTTGTACAAACTCTTCTCTTGTCTCACATTGATTGATTTCATTGCGAACATTCGCATTGCCTTTTACGCCTTTCAAATACCATGCAGCGTGCTTTCTCATTTCTCTTACCGCTACCTTTTCACCTTTTAAGTTAATCAGGCGGTCAAGGTGCAGTTTGCATACTGACATTTTTTCACGGACTTTCGGTTCGTCTTTTAACTCACCGGTTTCAAGGTACTGAACCGTACGGTAAATCATCCACGGGTTGCCGAGTGCGGCACGGCCGATCATGACGCCGTCAACACCGGTTTCCTCGAGCATGCGTTTCGCGTCCTGAGGCGTTTTGACATCCCCGTTTCCGATAACAGGAATAGAGACGGATTGCTTTACTTCTTTAATGATATCCCAGTTCGCAGTGCCTTCATACATTTGCACTCTTGTGCGTCCGTGCATCGCAACAGCTTTTCCGCCGGCGCGCTCAACAGCCTGGGCGTTTTTCACGGCATAAATGTGATCTTCATCCCAGCCCATTCTCATCTTCACCGTGACGGGCTTATCAACAGCATCTACTACTGCGGATACCATTTCATAAATTTTATTCGGATCGAGAAGCCATTTTGCTCCCGCGTCGCATTTTGTAATCTTCGGCACAGGGCATCCCATGTTAATATCAATAATATCAGCCGTCGTATTTTGATCGACAAACTTAGCCGCTTCTACAAGGGTTTCTTTCTTCCCTCCGAAAATCTGCAGGCTGAGAGGTTTTTCTCTCTCCTCGATGTAGAGCATTCCCATTGTTTTCGCGTTGTTGTACAGAATGGCTTTGTCACTGACCATTTCCGCACATACGAGTCCCGCTCCGAATTCTTTAACGGTAAGACGGAATGCGGCGTTGCAGACTCCGGCCATCGGAGCAAGAACTACTCTGTTTTTTAATTCAATATCACCGATTTTAAACACTATTCGTCCTCCTTTCCTGCATTTTCAGGCGGAGCCAATTCCTCCGCGCTTATATTTAAAGCATCAGCAGCGTCACGAATGATCGAAGCTGACGGCAAACGGTTTCCGCGTTCAATCTCGCCGAGAATGGAAACTGAAATACCTATCGCTTTTGCAAACCCTTCTTGAGTATACCCCTTCAGCTTTCTGAATGCACGAATTCGTCTACCCCAGATTTCTGCTTCCATACGCTTACACCTTCTTGGTTTGTTTCATCGCTTATCGTGATATGATCCGCATGCGGACAAATTTCTTTTAACGGCGCAAGGACAAATAAGCGCTCGTACATTCTCGGATGCGGAACAACCAGCCGCTCTGTTTCAATATTTTCACGATTATACAGCAAAATGTCAAGGTCTGCCGTTCGCGGCCCCCAGCGGATTTCTCTCGTTCTGCCTAATTCAGCTTCAATGCTCTGCGTCACGTCAAGAAGTTCGAAAGGAGTCAATGACGTCTTCACTTCAACGGCCATATTGAGAAACTGATCTTGATCTTCGTAACCCACGGGATCTGTTTCATATATGGAGGATACCTTTGACACCGTCACGCCATCATGCCGGCTGAGCATGGCCACTGCGCGCCGCAAGTAACGTTCACGGTCGCCCATGTTGGACCCGAGACCGATATATGCCGTGTTGTTCATGATTTCTTTCTCGTCATTTCTATGGCTACTGATTTATAATGGCCGGGAATCGGCGGATCAGGCTTAACAACCTTTACCGTACATTGCCGCACCGGCTCAAATTTCTTAAGAACGGTGTCTGCGATCCGCTCCGCAAGCGTCTCGACCAAATTGACGGGTTCGCCCTCAACGATGCCGCGGCAGACACTGTACAGCTCCGCATAGTTAATCGTGTAAGAAAGGTCATCCGTTTGTCCCGCTTTGCTCAAGTCCAGTTCGGCAGTCAGGTCTACTTTGAAACGCTGGCCGAGTTTGTTTTCTTCTTCGAACACACCGTGATATCCGTAAAATTCCATACCTTCTACATATACTTTATCCATAATGCGCGCCTCCTTTGTTCAACATAGCATCCATCATCTTAGTCATTCTTGCGATCTCTTTGACATCATGCACCCTCACAATGTCGCAGCCTTTCTGAACGCCAAGGCATACTGTCGCCCCTGTCCCCTCGGCACGTTCCTCAGGAGGGAGGTCAAGCACATGGCCGATGAATCTTTTTCTTGATGTCGCCAGGAGCAGCGGATAACCTAACCCGCTGAACACTTCCAGCTTGTTCATGACAGCCAGATTGTCCTCATAGTTTTTCGCAAAGCCGATCCCCGGATCCAGAATCATATTTTCATCTGAAACGCCGGCGTCCGCGGCAATTTTTACGCTTTCCATTAAGTCTGCAAGCATATCAGGAATAAGATCGTTATAATTTCTTTCTTTTCGATTATGCATTAAGATAATCGGAACTCCGTGTTTGGCTGCTACCGGCGCCATGTCAGGGTCACCTTTCGCCCCCCAGATATCATTGATGATAGAGGCGCCCGCTTTCACCGCTTCGTCTGCCACGGACGCTTTGTACGTATCAATTGAAATCGGAACGTCCAGTTCGCTTGTGATCCGTTCTATAGCGGGGATTACACGTGACAGTTCTTCATCAGCCGACACGAGTGATGCGCCGGGCCTTGTCGATTCGCCGCCGATATCTATGATATGCGCCCCTTCTTCAGCCATCTTCGCCGCATGCAGAAGCGCTCTTTCCGTACTGTCGTATTTTCCGCCGTCAGAGAAGGAGTCTGGCGTTACATTTAAAATTCCCATAACGAGTGTCTTCTCCTTATAGGATAAAGCGCCTTTTTTTGTATGAATCAGTTTAGGCTGTTCAATCGTTTGCTGCGCCATTTTGTTCCTCCTCCTTTACATTCATTTTGTTTATTTCCTGCTGATACTGCTTACGGAGCAATTGCACCGTTTTTCCGCTCACTCCGGGCAGCGGCACTTCCTCTATTTTAAAAAACGGGATAATTTCAAGCACGGAGTTTGTCATCCACGCTTCATCCGCTTCAAGCATTGATTGAAAACGGAATCGGCCTTCGGCAACCTCTGTCCCCTGCCGTTTCAATTCATCAATGACAAACTGTCTCGTTACCCCGTCGAGAATGCCTGTATCCAAGGATGGCGTAAAGACCTTGTCTCCTTTTCGCCAAAACACATTGGAGACAATGCCTTCCGCGACATCTCCTTCTCGGGTCAGGAAAATCCCTTCAAGATTCGGATCATTGCCGATTTCTTGTTTAGCATACATATTGTTTAAATAGTGATGGGACTTTAACCGAAAAGATCCTTCAGGCGTATTTCTCCGGACAGAGAGAAGTTTGCCTTCTTTTTCAAGAGGCAAAGCTTCCGGATTAAGCCGGCTGACGAAACAAAGGACGGTCGGCTTTTCATAAGTCTGGGCGGTAAATCCTTTATCACTGACGCCTGCCGAGACGTTAAGCCGGACACGCGCGCTGCCGTCTTTGATGTCATTGAGGAGCAACAGGCTTGCAAGCATATCAAGCAGCTCCTGTTTATTCACCTCGTACGCAATCTGCAAATCCCGAAGCGCCCTGTTGAGCCTGGCGACATGCGCATCCGACAAAAACGGCCGGCCGTTATAAAGCCTGAACGTCTCAAACGCGCCGATCCCGTACAGATAACCATGGTCAAAAGGAGAAAGCGCCGCTTCTTTCTCCTCTATATATTGACCATTCAAATATATAATCACACCGTCACTTCCTTCTTACGGTGTGTCTCAATAAAGTTTCTGAGCATCTCTTTGCCGAAGGAGGTCATGATGGATTCCGGATGGAACTGAACACCTTCAACAGGCAGCTCATTATGGCGGATTGCCATAATTTCTCCTTCTTTGGTTTGAGCGGATACCGTAAAGCAGTCAGGCAATGTGTCCGCTTTAACAATAAGCGAGTGGTACCGGGTGGCGACCAGCGGATTTTGCAGGCCTTTAAAAATCGTCTGTCCGTCATGCATAATGTCTGACGTTTTGCCGTGCATGAGCCGCTCCGCTCTGACGACATCTCCTCCGAACACTTGTGCGATCGACTGATGTCCGAGACATACGCCGAAAATAGGAATGCTGCCGGCAAAGTGTTTGATGGCCTCGAGGCTGATTCCCGCTTCATCCGGACTGCACGGCCCAGGTGAAATCATCAAGAAATCCGGCGCCAGCTCTTCTATCTCTTCAATCGTAATCCCGTCATTCCGTCTGACGATCAGTTCCTCCCCCAGCTCACCCAAATATTGAACCAAGTTGTACGTAAATGAATCATAATTGTCAATCATTAAAATCATCTCTGCTCACCTCATCTAATTTTTTGTCTCTTCTTCGCTCAGCTCTAACGCCTTTTTCATGGCAAAAGCTTTTTTGAACGATTCCTTGTATTCGTGCTTCGGAACCGAGTCAATGACCACTCCTGCTCCGGACTGCATAAAAGCATGTCCGCCGGCTGCATAGATCGTCCGGATCACAATGTTAAATTGCAAATCTCCGTTGAATCCGAACCAGCCTATAGATCCAGTATAAAGCCCCCGTCTTGTCGGCTCAAGCTCTTCTATAATTTCCATCGTTCTCACTTTGGGTGCTCCGGTGATGGTGCCACCCGGGAAAACCGCATGAATAATGTCTGTCGCGTCATATCCGTCCTGCAGCTCCCCCTGTACATTTGACACGATATGCATGACGTGCGAATATTTTTCGATCGCCATAAACTCGTTAACCCGCACGGAGCCGTAGCGCGATACGCGGCCGAGATCATTGCGCTCCAGATCAACAAGCATGACGTGTTCCGCACGTTCTTTCTCGTTGTGAATTAATTCATCAGCCAGCGCCTTGTCTTCTGCATCGTCTTTTCCTCTTGAACGCGTACCCGCGATCGGTCTTGTTTCAAGCTTCTTCCCCTTTTTCGTCACCAATAGCTCCGGCGACCCGCATATCACTTGAAAACCCGGTGTCTCAAGATAAGCCATGTAAGGAGACGGGTTGACGTTTCTCAAATGTTTATACACCTCATACGGGTGAACGGATAAGGATTGGAATTGCCTGATGGACAGATTAACCTGAAACACATCGCCGCTCGCGATATATTGCTTAATTTGTTCTACGGCCTGTGAAAATCCTTCTTCAGTGAACGGAGCGGCATACGATCCGTCTCCTTCCCGGCTCAGCGGAGAAAAAGGCTCGTCCCGCGTTTGACGGGAGCGCCACATATCCTCTAATCCGGACAGCTTTGCTTCCACAAGCTCCGCTTCTTCCGCTTCGGTATGGGTAATGAGCCATAACGCCTCAGCCTCATGGTCGTAAACGGCGACATCATCAAAAACGAGAAAGTATATATCAGGTGTTTCCAAATCATCTAAAGACAGCATTTTAAAATTCTCAATGTATCGGGCATAGTCGTAACTGATAAATCCAATCGCGCCGCCTTGAAAATCCGGGAACTCATCGTTTGTTTCCGTCCCAAGCGTCTCAAACCAATCATGAAAAGCCCGCAGCGGGTCTCCTTCTTTAAACAGCGTTTCTTCTTCATGCTTGATCGTTGTGATTCCGTCTTTCCCTCTGACGGACGCAATCGGATCTAGACCGGCTATACTGAATCTTCCCCCTCTCGCGCTTTCGAGCAGAACATGCCGTTTTCTCGATTTCGAAAGGTTTTCATATTGCTGTAAAAATGCTTGCTTCTTAAAAGGTATCTTTCTTCCTGCCGGTCTGCGTTGTGCCATCGTATCAATCCTCTGCTTCGTTTTTCTGTAGTTTTATTTTAAAGCAATCATACTGGTGAAAAAAGTGAATTTCTCTTCCAACCATAAAATTCGAAACGTTTTTTGGATTTCCGATGCTTCAGGCACAAAAAAACTCCCGGATACAGCCGGGAGCCGTGTGTATGTCTCTATTCAAACTGATAAAGCGGGGTGCTTAAGTAACGTTCTCCATTACTAGGGATGATCGCAAGCACTTTCTTGCCTTTCCCCAGTTTTTTCGCGATTTCCAGCGCCGCGTAAATGGCCGCTCCGGAAGAAATACCGCCGAGAATCCCTTCTTCTTTCGCCGTTTTACGGGCATATTCAAATGCATCCTCATTTTTGACGGGAATGATCTGATCATAGATGTCCGTATTCAATGTTTCAGGGACAAAACCCGCTCCGATACCCTGGATTTTATGCGGACCCGGTTTTCCGCCAGAAAGAACTGGAGAATCCGCCGGCTCTACCGCATAGATTTTGATGGATGGATATGCTTCTTTCAGCACTTCACCCGCTCCCGTGATGGTTCCGCCCGTACCGATACCGGCCACGAACGCATCGAGCTGGTCGTCTCCAAACTGTTCTACAATTTCTTTCCCAGTCGTTTGGCGGTGAATTTCCGGGTTTGCCGCATTGTTGAATTGCTGAGGCACAAAATAACCGTGTTCCTCTGCAAGCTCCTCCGCCTTTTTAATGGCGCCCTTCATTCCTTCTGCGCCAGGAGTCAGCACAAGCTCTGCTCCGTATGCGCGCAGCAGATTGCGTCGCTCCATGCTCATCGTATCAGGCATAACGAGAATGGCTCTGAGACCTTTTGCCGCTGCCACCATCGCAAGACCGATTCCTGTATTTCCGCTTGTCGGTTCAATGATTGTGTCGCCGGCTTTTAATTTGCCTTCTTTTTCAGCCGCTTCAATCATCGCTGCTCCGATACGGTCTTTTACGCTGCTGCCCGGATTCATGTATTCAAGCTTCAGATATACATCTGCGCTGTTTTCATCCGTCAGGCGATTCAATTTCACAATAGGAGTATTTCCGATTAGTTCAGTAATAGAATTTGCAATACGCACCATGTTGGACACCTCAATTTCCGACTAAATTTATTGGTATTATAAATATAAGTTATCAATTTCAAAATTTTTTGTCAATCATTTAGTTCTTTTTTCCCCGTAGAACCAAGAGACATCCGCCTCTTTCCACAGCGTTTTGACTGTCGCCTTATCACCTAATTGATCCATCGCGATCTGGCGTCTGATTTGGCTCTTCACTTCATTATATGAGAAAGTTCTCGCCTTAAGCTTTTCTTTCAGCTGAATGACGGCGTATCCTGAAGAAACTTTAATCGGTTCAGCGGACCATTCATTTTCTTTGAGATTTTTGGCTTCTGTGATATATGCCTGCGGGATATTCTCCTGGTTTTCCGTAACAAAGCCGAGGTCTCCGCCATACTGAGACGTGTATCTGTCAGTGGAACGCTCTGCGGCGACGGCTTCAAAGCTGGAACCGCCTTTCAAATCAGCAAGCACCCTGTCCGCTTCTTCTTTGCTTTTGACGACGATGTGCCGGATTCTGTAAGAATCATCAAATTGATACAGTTCTTTATTTTTATTATAAAATGATTGCATTTCCTTATCCGATATATCGATGTCCTTCGTCAGCAGTTCCTCAAGAAGAATGTTGTAGCGGATCTGGTCTTTCCATTCGTTTTCCGTAATATGATCGTCTTCATAAAATGAATTATTCACCGCTTTGATTAAAAGAAATTCACGTTCCAATTCGCTGTTTGAAACTGTGAGTTTATTCTTTTTCGCAAGCTCTTCCACTACTTGTGTATTAATCATGTCTTCCAAGGTTGATTTTCCGTATTGGTCTTCCATCTTTTTCATCCAGTCCTGCCGCGTGATATGTTTATCACCGATTGTCGCGATGAATTCTTCAGATGACCCTGCAGCTTGGGATTTTGTTAAATGATACGCGATTGCCGCGCTGCATACTAACAGCGCCGCTACAATAATCGTCAAAAGTGTTCTCGGTTTCAAAATCTACCCCATCCCTTTTTTAAAATAGAACAACCCGCTAAAGAGCTAGCGGGTTGTTTCGTCACGAAGCTCTTCCAGTTCTTCTTTTGTAAATAAATATTTCTCATTACAAAAATGGCAAACCGCTTCGGCTTTTCCGTCTTCTTCTATCATATCTTGTATTTCTTTTTTGCCTAGTCCTAAAATGGCTGCTTCGAAACGATCTTTAGAACAAGAACAGTGAAATTTGACCGGCATATTCTCAAGTACGTCCGGTTTCTGGCCCAGTACTTCTTCTAAAATTTCTTCCGGTGTCAGGCCTTTTTGAATCAATTTTGAAATCGGTTCAATTTGAGATAATTGCTTTTCAATTGTTGAAATGGTTTCTTCATCAGTCCCCGGAAGAAGCTGAATAATGAATCCGCCGGCAGCGAGAATCGTGTTATCAGGGTTCACAAGCACTCCTACACCGACGGATGAAGGGACTTGTTCAGAAGAAACAAGGTAGTATGTGAAGTCGTCACCGAGTTCACCTGAGACAATTTCTACTTGTCCCGTAAAATAATCACGCAAGCCTAAATCTTTTACGACACTAAGTGTTCCATCCGTTCCTACCGCCCGTCTCACATCCAGTTTCCCCTGTTCATTGAGGTCAAAGTGAACGTGCGGATTTGTTACGTATGCTCTGACTTCGCCCTTTGCATTCGCATCTGCGATGATGGCGCCGATCGGCCCGCCGCCTTCTATTTTGACGGTCAGCTTATCTTCACCCTTCATCATCGCTCCGAGCATCAGAGACGCTGTCATCGTCCGGCCGATTGCGGCTGATGCCGTCGGCCATGTGTCATGCCTTCTTTGCGCTTCATTTACCATATCAGTCGTTCTGGCTGCATAAGCCCGAACTTTACCGTCATATGCAATTGCTTTAATTAAATAATCCATCGTTTAACCTCCTATACGTGACCCACGCGATTTCGCTCATAAATGATTTCCAGCCCTTTTAAAGTAAGAAACGGGTCAACAACATCAATACAGTCTGATTCATTTGCGATTAATGAGGCAAGACCGCCTGTCGCAATGACTTTCGGTTCTTGTTTGGCCTGCCATTTCATCCGCTTGACAATGCCTTCAACTTGTCCGACATAGCCGAAAAGGATGCCGGACTGCATGGCGCTTACCGTGTTTTTGCCGATGATATTGTCCGGTCGGGCGATTTCAATTCTCGGAAGCTTGGCCGCGCGCGAGTACAGCGCTTCCGTTGAAATCGTAATGCCGGGAGCTATCGCGCCGCCCATATATTGTTTGTTTTCATCAATGTAGCAATACGTCGTCGCCGTTCCGAAGTCAACGACAATTAAGGGGCCGCCATACTGATGAATCGCCGCGACGGCATTGACAATCCTGTCTGCTCCCACTTCTTTCGGATTGTCATATTTTATATTTAAACCTGTTTTCATCCCCGGGCCGACAACCTGCGGCTCGATGTGAAAGTATTTTGTGCACATTCTTTCTAAAGAGAACATAATCGGCGGCACCACGGATGAGATGATAATTCCTTCGATCTGTTCAAACATGAGTCCGGAATGTTCAAATAAGGAGCGGAGCAGCATGCCGAATTCGTCTTCTGTTTTGTGTCTGCTCGTTTCTACACGCCAATGATATTCTAATTCACCATCATGATATACACCAATCACGGTGTTGGTGTTCCCCACATCTATAACCAGTAACAACCTCTATCACCACTTTTGAATAGTTTCTAATCATAACTTTTTCAACATTCTACAATACCATACACGATCTGCAGCTCTTTTGTAAACAAAACGGAACCAGTAAAAAAACCGCCGGTATAAGCCGGCGGTTTTCATATCGGAAAGCGAACTATTCTTTCGGTTCGTCTTTCTTTTCGTCTTCTGTTTTAGACAGAATGTTTACTTTCACATCGTCTTTTTGAAGATGGTCATCTGAGAAATTGCGCTCTGGGAGTTTTCCATGATCCACGAGATGCTTGATTTGTTCCGCATCTAATGTTTCCACATCTAGCAATGTCTGAGCAATCAATTCAAGCTTATCGCGATTTTCAGTCAGGATGGTTTTCGCACGCTCATAACATTCTTTAATGATGCGCTGAATTTCCTGATCGATTTCGTAAGCGATCTGATCACTGTAGTTTTGCTCGTTGTTGAAATCCCGGCCCAGGAATACTTGACCGCCTTGAGATTGACCGAACTGGAGCGGTCCGAGTTTTTCTGACATACCGAACTCCGTCACCATTCTTCTGGCAATGCTCGTTGCCCGCTGGAAGTCATTGTGAGCCCCGGTGCTGACTTCACCGAAAATAATCTCTTCGGCAACGCGTCCGCCCAGAAGACCGACAATTTTGTCGAGAAGCTCAGGCTTTGTCTGGAAGTAGCGGTCTTCTCTCGGAAGCATGACCGCGTATCCGCCTGCCTGCCCCCTCGGAACGATCGTTACTTTATGAACCATATCGGCTTCATCCAGCACAAGTCCGATAACGGTGTGACCGCCCTCGTGGTATGCCACGATATTGCGTTCTTTTTTCGAGATGACGCGGCTCTTCTTCGCAGGACCCGCAATAACACGGTCCGTTGCTTCATCAATGTCGCGCATATCAATTTTCTTCTTGTTTTGACGGGCAGCAACAAGTGCCGCTTCGTTAAGAAGGTTTTCTAAATCTGCGCCTGAGAAACCAGGTGTTCTTGAAGCGATTGCTTTTAAGTTCACCGTCTCATCAAGCGGTTTGTTTCTCGCATGGACCTGCAATACGGCTTCACGGCCGATGACATCCGGACGGTCTACCGTAATCTGACGGTCAAAACGTCCCGGACGGAGCAATGCAGGGTCAAGAATGTCCGCACGGTTTGTCGCAGCGATAATAATGATTCCTTCATTCGCACTGAAACCGTCCATCTCAACAAGCAGCTGGTTCAGCGTCTGTTCGCGTTCATCATGCCCGCCGCCAAGACCGGCGCCGCGCTGACGTCCTACCGCGTCGATCTCATCAATGAAGATCAGGCAAGGCGCATTCTTTTTCGCATTTTCGAATAAATCACGCACACGGGAAGCACCGACACCGACAAACATTTCAACGAAGTCAGATCCGCTGATGCTGAAGAAAGGAACGCCGGCTTCACCGGCTGATGCTCTCGCAAGCAATGTCTTACCGGTTCCCGGAGGTCCGACCAGCAGCACGCCTTTAGGAATTCTGGCGCCAAGCTCGGCGAATTTGCGGGGATCTTTCAGAAACTCAACAACCTCAACAAGCTCCTGCTTCTCCTCATCCGCGCCGGCTACATCTTTAAACTTCACGCGTTTCTTTTCTTCCGTATACAGCTTCGCTTTGCTCTTTCCGAAGTTCATGACACGGCTTCCGCCGCCCTGAGCCTGATTGAGCAGGAAGAAAAACAGAATAAAGATGATGACAAACGGAATGATCGTCGTTAAGAACGTCACCCACCCGCTTGTTTCCTGTGCGGGATCAACTTTTACGTCCGTCTTTTTAATTGCGTCAAATATCTGGTCTGCTCCTTTTCCTTCAGGAACATGTGTTAAAAAGTACTGGTCTTTGTCGTATTTTTTCAGCTGTCCTTTTACCTCATAAACACCTCTGACAGGCTGAACCGATACGCTATCAACTTTCCCTTCATCGAGGTTCTTGATAAACGTACTGTACGACATATTTTCTGTTTTCGGGTTTGAAGTCTGGAAGTAACTCACAACCCCGATTACTACTAATAAAATAAGTAAATAAAAAATGGTATTACGGAAGACCCGATTCATTCCTTACCTCCTCCCACAGTAAGCACAACTATGTTCAATAGTACCATAGAAAATCATTCCAATACAACCGATAACCATCTCGGAAGCAGGCAGCCGATCAGCTTTCATAAATCGCCGGTTTCAACACTCCGATGTAAGGCAGATTGCGATAGCGTTCGGCATAATCAAGTCCGTAACCCACAACAAACGCGTCAGGAACTTCAAAGCCTACGAAGTCTGCTTTAATGTCCGCTTTTCTTCCGCTTGGTTTATCCAACAGGGTAACAATCTTAATTGATTTCGCTTTACGATATCGGAAGAGTTCTACGAGATAGCTCAAGGTTAACCCACTGTCGATAATATCTTCAATGATTAAGATGTCCCGGCCTTCTACAGATGTATCCAAATCTTTGATGATTTTGACTTCTCCGGAAGAAACCGTGGAATTTCCGTAGCTTGATACATCCATGAAGTCCATTTCCAAATATGTATCAATATGCTTTATAAGATCAGCCATAAAAGGGAGCGCTCCCTTTAACACACCGATTGCCAACGGAAACGTGTCGCTGTACTCGCTTGTTAATTGTTCTCCAAGCTGTTTTACTTTCTGCTGGATCTCATCTTCTGAAATCAGCACTTTTTCGATATCTTGTTTCATGTTAATGCTTGCCCCCTACACTTTTCATGCTGTCTATATTGTAATACAATGCGGTCACTGTTTGAAATCACAAGATTGTCAAAGATGGATTTTTTCAAGCCAGGCAGCCAGATAATTTCACCGCTTGCATCCGTTACAATCGGCCATTCGTCCCGATCACGCAGAGGCAGTTTATGATCAATAAATATATCTTTTACCTTTTTCGAGCCATTCATCCCTTTAAGTTTGATCCGGTCGCCGATTTTTCTCGTCCGGATTGTTAAAGGAAATTGCACCTTATTTCTGCTTGTTATAAAAACAGCATTCCCATTTTTGATATGAGGGTCGGCCTGATCGGCCACCTCTATCATAAAGCCGTTGGGCAGAACAGCAGTCTCACCTTCTGCTCCTTGCAGCTGCAGCTCAAAGGGAATCTTTTCACACTGCCATTGTTCAAATGTAAACAAACATGTCTGATATGATTTGACCACCTTCAGCCCTTTCGGAAAATCAAGCACTCCTGAGGCGCTTCCGTTTTCTGCCCATTCAAGAAACTGCTGGATATGGCGGGCGGAAAACGACGATGGAACGTTTTCATAAAGATAGTTTAATATTAGTTGAACTCCTCTTCTTTGTAAAGGTATCGGAAGGGCAAGCAATTGAGAGGAATTGACTTCAACTGATGTGTCAGACTTGCTTGTAATAACCTTATTCATTCGTTCTTTCGTTAATGACTGCAAGTATTGTTCGTCTTCTGTCAGTGCTTCACTCACCTTTTGAAACATTTTATGAACGTCAGGTGATTCTTGTTTTAAAAAAGGAAGCACGGTCTTTCTGAATCTGTTTCTTGTATAATCGTCTTTTGTGTTGCTCTCATCCGTTCTGTAGGACAGCCCTTCTTGACGGCAATATTCAAGAATTTCATCTTTTGCCGTATAGAGGAAAGGTCTGATCAGCAGGCCGGATGCAAATTCGCGGACAGGCTGCATTCCCGCAAGCCCCGCCCCGAGCGTACCTTTCGCAAGCCTCATGAGCATTGTCTCAACTTGGTCGTCGCCATGATGAGCCAGCGCTAAAAACTTTGCTTGGTGTTTTGCCATCAGCTCTTTAAAAAACTGATATCTGCAATCACGCGCGGCAGCCTGCTTGTTCAGCTTATTCTTCCTTGCATATGCGGAAACATCAATCTGTACCGCTTCGCAAAGGATGTGTTCCGCCTCGCAATATGACTGCACAAACTTCATATCTTCTTCAGATTCAGGTCCTCTGAACTGATGGTCGACATGCGCCGCAATGATAACGGAGGAATGCCCGAAGTGCTTATTCAGCATGCTGAGAAGCGCCATTGAATCAGGGCCTCCGGAGACTCCGGCTATAATCGTTTCTCCCTCCGCCTGAAGATGATATGTTTTGAAAAAATCTTCCACGCTTTTCACAATGTCCCCCTCACGATGAGCAGGTTTTTTAAAGATATACATATCCTATCACTTTCATTCCCTCCAAGCAAAGAAGAAGCATGAACATCGGCGTCCGGCCGGCATTAGATGAGAAAAAAGACGATGTAAGCGAAATAAAGGGCGAGAACGCTGATTAGAATAAGTGTTGTTTCAAACAAACCATTGTGTTTTGCGGGCTTTTGTTTTGGTTTATACCGCGTCTGAGAAACAGTACCCTGCCGCGGTTTCGCCTGCTGCGCCTTAGGCTTGGCGGCGGTTTTCCTTTTGCCCCCCGTGCTCTGCCCCGCCGTCAGGATGTCATGTTTCATCGCTTCAGCAGACGGATATTGCCCGTTTAAAGCAGAAAACAGAACCTTCTTATACTTATTCAAAAACGGGTGGCCTTCAATAATAGAACGAAGCTGTTCTTTCGGCTGTCCTGTCTTTTTGCACTCTTTCTTCTGAACACAGTGGATCATGATCATAGCTGCAGCAAACAGGTCATAGGATGGTTCCGCTTTTCTTGTTCCATACCCCCAATAGCCCCTGTCGTAAAACTCCGTATACTCTTTAATCGCGCGCCCCTGTTTTGTCGTTCCCCCTACATCAATGCAGCGAATGGCAGCCGGAGGTCCGGTTACAATGAGGTTTTCCGGCTTGAGGTCGCCAAAGACCCATCCTTGCTGATGGAGGACAGACAGACTGGAAAGAAGCTGCACCATCAGCACCGGAATCCACTCCGTTCCCTTACTGCTGATATATTGCGGAAGAAGCGGCCCTTCTATGTACTCCATCACGTAAAAAGAGACATTTTTATTCAGCTGCGGTATAAAGGCATCATCCGCATCAAAAAAAGAAGGCCCCATCGTTTGCGACCGGGCCTTTGAAAAGGATTTTAAGACATTCACTTCAGAGGTAACAGACATGCTGTCGCTGCTTATTTTCAAAGCGACATGTCCGCCTGATGCTTCTGCCAGATATACAATACCGTTAGCCCCTTTGCCAAGCTGTTTGAGCAATCTGTAGGATTTGCCGTTCCACTTGCCACGGATTTCCGTTCCCGGTGCCAGACTACATGCCAAACTCGTTAAAGCGTCGTTCATCATCTGCCAACATGCTCCTTCTTGAGCGGATTCTTTCAAACTGCTGCGCCGCTTCCCGGATAGCAGGACCCGTAGGGGTGATACCGCCGGTTGACAGCTTCGCAAAGAGAGCGGAAAGCGATTCAAGCTTCGGCGTCCAATTCAGCACAAGCTCAACTTCCTGGGTTTTCCCGGGAAATATACACATAGCAAATTCATTGTGACCGGCCCGGGAATTTAAACTGATGGAAAGATCAATCAGCGCTTCTTTCACCGTCGGCAGTTTCGGCGCCATACTCGCACTCGTATCAACCAGCACAAGCACTTGCAGATGAACCGTTTCGCCGAGTTCATCAACCACTTCCATCACTTCGCCGCGTTTTTCCGGAGAAAGTTCTTCCATTTCAACGTTTTTCCCTAAAATTTGTTTAAGCTCTTGATTGACGACACCTTGAAGTGTCTGGGTCATTGCTTTTTTTGTCACCATTTGAACCGTTTGAGACAATTGAGACGCATACACAACTTGATGGACGCCGCCTCCGGCCATGGCGATCCCTTCAACTTCCTTCATTGCCTCTTGGTCAATCGCGTTTTCTTCCATAATTCCTATAACATTCACCGTAATCCCCTGCTCCTTGGCGAAAGCCGCCATTGCGATCGGGTCTTCACCATGATTGGAGCAGCCATCTGTAATCAGCAGAACTTGATTTAAATGTCCCTTATTCACATTCATTCCTCCCGGTGATACGATTAGTCCCATCTTCGCCAGAAGAAATGTGATTTATACGAAAGGATTAAGAAATCTCCTTATTATTTTGGAAAACCGCCGGCACCGGTATGGATGCCCATTTCGGTGTATTGTGGTCAATCCGGACGACAACGACCGTCATATCGTCTTCGATTTGGCCTGCACGTGTTCTGATGACCTCTTCCATTAATATATCAGCGATTTCCTGCGGGTCTTCGGTTTTCAGCCCTTTCATTTTCCGTTTCATCCACAGGTCGTGGTTCTCTACGTGCTTCGGCCCTTCAAAAATACCGTCACTCATCATGACGAGCAGATCTCCCGCTTTCAGCTGTTCACTTACGACTTCCACATCAAATTCATTGATGATGCCGATCGGCAGATTGCTGGCCTGCACTTTCATGACTTGATCTCCCCGCTTGATAAAACTCGGCGTTGAACCGACCTTCAAGAATTTACAGCTTGCATCCTGAAGATCAATGATAGAAAGATCGAGAGTTGAGTAGATTTCATCCGTCGTCCGTAAAGACAGAATGCTGTTGATCGTTTTGATCGCGATTTTTTCATCAATCCCCGATTCGAGAATTTTTTCGAGAAGTTTAATCGTTTCATTGCTCTCATAATGGGCCCTCGCCCCATTGCCCATGCCGTCGCTGATCGCGGCTGCATACTTTCTCGCCCCCAGTTCCATCATGCTGTAGCTGTCGCCGGAGACAAGGCCCCCTCCTTTTGCCGCGTGAGCCGCGCCTGTCGATACCCGGTAAGACTTGGTCGAACCGAACGCGACATGGCTGTAGCCATTCGGATGAGCCGAGTGCTGTTCGCTTTTGACAAGTATCTGCTCCTCAAGAATGTCAGACAGCATCGGGGCGATAATTTTCTCACTCTCGCCGTGCCCTCCGCTGAACGGGATTGTCATTTCAATATCAATATTGCCCTGCTCCAAGCTGTATATCTCGACATGCTGAATCTCGATTCCGAAATGCTGAAGCGCCTCTATCATTTGTTCTTCCTGAATAAAATGCTGCTCCCTCTCCCGTTTTATTTCCCGAGAAAAGTCCGCCATGACCTCAGAAACCCCCAACAGCTGCTCGGCAACAAGCCTTCTGCTGTCCTGAACTTTTCTCTTCAGGGTCAGATGGGCGTGATGATGGGCAAGTTCGTCTTCAATCAGCTCTTCCACCTGTCTGGATTTGGAACAGTGCTGCTGAAACTCCTTTTTTAATCTGCGGTTTGAGGCATACTGTTTTTCCTCTGTTTCATGCATAACTTGTTTCATTAAATCATATGTTTTATCAAAGTTTTGAACCCAGCATTTGCTTTTCTTATAACAGGATTGGCAGGAATGCTCGGTGATTTTGCTTAAAAAGAGATCCACTTCCCCTTCTTCAGCCTGCTCATCGGAAGACGTCTGATGAAAGGTGGCGAAGCTCTCCGACAAGGCATGAAACACATTGGAGAACTGATCTACTTTCTGGGCAGTGACATCTCTGATTTTTCTCGCGTACTGCTGCTGTTCCTGACTGTGCTCAGCAGTGCCCGGTATGTATCGCGCCACCTTTTTCGTAATCGACTGGGGCGTAATTAAAAACAAGGCAACGGCAATCAAAGATTCGTAAAGGGTGGTCATTAACCCGGCGGACCCTTCTCCATATAATGAAATCAGCAGTGAGCCGATCACCAATCCGACTGCGGCGCCTGCTTTCTTGCCTTCCTTCAGCAGTCCGCCAAGAAGCCCGGAAAACGCAAGCAGACTCATTTGATAGAGATTGCCGATATTCGCAAGCCCGAGAATCAGCCCGGTCACAACACCGACAGTACAGCCGATGCTTGCTCCGCCGACAAAGGAAAAACTCAGAACGACATAACGGGCCAGTATGTGTTCGGCCTGCATTCCCTGAAACGAAACGCCTGCAAGACCTGTTAAAACGGATGCGATCAAGATCATAAAACAGATGATTTCTTCTATTTTTAATGATTGTTTCACTTTTTTGATCGTGAAGATCGGCAGACTTTGCAAAAAGATCAGCGTCAAAATAAAGGCCAAGCCAGCCTCGACAACAGCCATCACATAGTCATAAGTGGTAAAAGCGCCGCTATCAAAATATACAAAACCGATTCTCGCGGCAGCCATAGAGAAAAACACCACGATCGGTAGCATCTTCACCCGGTCCTGCATGATATATGTACCGATTTTTGAAAATAGAGTAAAGACGGCTAAAGCTGTGAGAATCAGCAAAGAGTGTTTCGGCGAAATGGTTAACGCGCCTGCAAGTAATGACAGACAAGCATAGAAGGCTTTATCTCTTCTGATCAAAAGCATCGCCCCGAAAAACGGCAGCGCAAACGGAAGAACCTCAGATAATATAAAAGCCCGTCCAAGCAGAAAACCGATCACGACATAAATGAAACCCTTATAGAAAAAAAATGAATGCGCCTGATGAACCGCAAGCTTTGCAGCCTTTTCAAAAAACGATTGCAGTTTTTCCAGAGCTTGTCCCGCCATCGGCCCGTTCACTCTTCTTTCCGCTTTTTCCATTGCTCTCATCCCCCACCTGTTTTATTCGTTGCTTGTCATTATAAACGAAAGCACAGATAGGATTTTGTCAAAAGAAGGTAACGATTCCAAAGAACTCTTCGACGCTTTCTCCCTTGTTCCCCTTTCCTTTCTTATTTCCTCCGACATTTCTCAAAAAGTTGTCTAAATATGAAAAAATCGGCTTCTGCAACAGAAGCCGATTCGCTTGATGACCCGTACGGGATTCGAACCCGTGTTACCGCCGTGAAAGGGCGGTGTCTTAACCGCTTGACCAACGGGCCAAAAATATATGGTAGCGGCGGAGGGGATCGAACCCCCGACCTCACGGGTATGAACCGTACGCTCTAGCCAGCTGAGCTACACCGCCATATAAGTGCTTATAAGCACAAGTTATATAATACAAAGGTTTCTTCATTCCGTCAACAGAAACTTTGAAGTTTTAATTTTCTGACTACATGGATGTTTACAAAAAAAAGCACCCGCGGGATAGACGGATGCTCCAATGTATTTATAGAAAGCAGCAAGTTATCCTCTTCTTGCTCCGCGCCCTCCACGTTTTGATTCCGTGTTTCGTTTTAAAGATGATAAGCGGTCTTCGCTATCTTTAAGAAACTTGTTCATTTTCTGTTCAAAAGATTCTTTCGGACGGAAATCATTTCTAGGTCTGGCTTGCGGACGGTCTTTAGCTTTTTTAATTGATAAACCAATTTTCCCGTCTTTTTCAACGTTGATGACTTTCACTTCAACTTGATCGCCGACTTTTAAATGCTCGTTAATGTCTTTCACATAATTATCGGCTACCTCACTGATATGAACGAGACCGGTTGAGCCTCCAGGCAATTCAACAAATGCTCCGAAATTTGTAATACCTGTTATTTTCCCTTGCAACTTGCTGCCAACTTCAATCGACATAAAAAAAGTGCTCCTCCTTAGGCTTATAAAAAGATCGTTTGTTTAATTATACCTAAATAAAATTTTAAGTGTCAACAAGGCTACTTGCTCTTCTTTTCTACATTAAAGAGAATCTCACCATTTCCTGACATAAACAAGTCTCTTCTGGCAAGCTCTGTGACGTAATCCTCATCCTTTAATTTGGAAATTTCATCTTTTAAATCAGCCTGTTTCGCGTCCAATTCTTTCACTTGTTTTTCCAGCTGAGCTTTCTTTTCTTCGTTTGCGCTAAGGGAAGAGGTCTGTGACCACAGAGAACCCGCTAAGACAATAGCCGTCAACAACACAAGGGCGCCGAATACGATCAACCGTCTGAAAAGCCCTTTCCGCCTTCTTTTCATAAGCTGGGATTGCCGTTCAACCTGCTCTTTATAGTCGTTTTGAATTTCAGTTATTGTACGTTCTCTAGATAGATTCAAACCAGACGGTCCTCCTTTCATCTTTTCAAAATACGTATCATGGTCGATCTGATTGTTATGATTAGTTTCTTGCTCTTTTGTAAAAATCCTGCACTTTTTTGAAAATATCGTTTGAAAGTAAGACGCCACTTTTCAGGAAGAAGTTTCAATAATTGTTTCAACAGGAAGAACAGCGGATGCAGCAAAAACGTTACGATCTTAAAAAGACACTTCACAAAAAAGGCGCTCACCCGATAGGAGTATAAAGAAATAAACGTGATCAGCCCGATGAGCAGCTTAAAAAGCAGAACCACCGGACGGAACAGCACATGCTGAATGAGCTTTTTTGCGAATTGATAAAGAGATACCGCAAGATGGATGGCGAATTTCAGTATTTTTATATACATTCGTTTAAACAGGCTTTGGTACGTCGCAATTCCCAGTAAGACAGCCAAGAAAATGTATATCCTGAGTTCACCTTCATTCACGTTGAGCAGCACATAGAAAAACAGCAGACCTTGTACAATCCAAAAAAGAAGGTCATGAATGAATAACAGCCATCTGGCCGTTTTGGCGCGGCTGACAAACAGCCTGTATGTATCAAGCGACGCTCCGAGCCAGGCGCCCATACCGGTCATTGCCAGCATCGTATAAAATTGGGTCGTCAGCGTCATTTAAACAACTTGCTAAAAAACCCTTTAGCTTTATCCCCTTGCTGCTCGTCTAAATATACAAGGTCAAACACCCTGCCCTTTATAGATACAATCCCTTTTTCCACATCAAGGTTTTTCATCTGCAGGTTCTCGCCTCTGACGGAAAGCATTCCCATAACCGTTTCCAGCAAAAACTCTTCGTTGTCAAAACTTTCTACATGCTTGACGCCCGAAATGTCTAAATGCTTTCTCCCTTTCATCGTCACATCATGCTGTTCCGGAACAGAAGAAGAACCTTTTTGCTCATAATATGAATTCATCTATTCAGCCCCCATATCCTCGATACTTTTAGCATTATTACTGCATTGTATGAGGCGGGAGCTTTGTTTAGAACAAGCCTATTCGCCGAGTTTTTCTTCTTTGACGATTGTATACATGCCCGCGGCTTCTTCTTTTTTTGTTGTTTCTTTCAATTCGTTTACCTTTACGGTGACAAGCTTTTGGCCGAAGCGAACCGTCAGTTCATCGCCGGCTTTTACGTCTGAGCTGGCTTTCGCCTGATTCCCGTTAACGGTGATTCTCCCCTGGTCGGCGACCTCTTTCGCCAAAGTGCGGCGCTTAATTAATCTGGATACTTTTAAAAACTTATCAAGTCTCATATTTAGAATCTCCTCTCCATTTCTTTTGCTTCATCCCACAATTTGTCCATTTCCTCAAGTGACATTGCGGTCAATTCAAGACCCTTTGCCGCCGCTTCTTTCTCAATATAAGCAAAGCGTCTGCGGAATTTGTCATTTGTCATGGCGAGCGCTTCCTCTGGCTCAATTTTATAGTATCGGCCGATATTGACCAATGCAAATAAAACATCGCCGAATTCAGCTTTTAAGCTGATTTCATCTGCTGATTCGGCGGAAGCCTCTGCAGAAAATTCCTTCAGCTCTTCATTTACTTTATTCCATATATCCTGAACGTCATCCCAGTCAAAGCCGGTTTTTGCGGCTTTTTTCTGAAGTTTGGCCGCTTTTGCAAGAGAAGGCAGTGTTTTCGGTACGTCATCCAGCAATGAAGAGGATGTTGTTTGCTTTTCCGCCTTTTTGATTTCTTCCCAGTTGGCGACGACATCATGTTCATCCTGAACCTTAACATCCTTAAACACGTGCGGGTGCCGTCTGACCATCTTGGCGCTGATGTCTCTGATGACATCATCAATTGAGAAATACCCTTCGTCTTCTCCGATCTGGGCGTGAAGCATAACCTGAAGCATGACATCCCCGAGCTCTTCTATCATGTGATCCGTGTCCTCTTCGTCAATGGCCTCGAGCAATTCGTAGCATTCCTCAATCATATATTTCTTTAATGACTGGTGTGTCTGCTTTTGATCCCACGGACAGCCATTCGGCCCGCGAAGCTCACGAATAATTCTTCGGAATGCGGAAAATTCCTGGTAAAGGAGTTCTTCTTTTTTAATCGGCGGAACATACACACTTGTTAAGTTATTTATCTCTACATTGCGGTCAAGTTCAAACAAAGGCACTTTGGTGATCTTTTCTCCCTTGCTTCCGGCTGCCGTTACGATGACCACTTCATAATCGTCAGGCAATTTCTCCATAAGCGTCAGCTTCACCTCAGAGGCCGTCATTTGGTCATAAACCTGGCAAATGATCAGGTGATGGCGGAGCTCAAGCTCATCCGGCGTCATTGTTTGCGCATCTGTAAATTGAAACCCTTCAATCGGATCAATCCGCAATGCATTAAAGGTGGCATCCAGAAAGCTTTGTCCTCCGGCGGTATGAACCGTCACCTGCTGTTCTTCCCGGCGTTCAAATAACAGCTGAACGGTTTTCTCAGCGACAAACGGATGACCGGGTACAGCGTAGACGACATCCTCTTGCTTCGCTTTTTCAAACAGAATGTCCGTGATCTCTTCATAGACCGCTCCAAACTGATCGTGCTTTTCATAAACATCATCAAAATACCGGATATCCGCTGCAGCCTCTTGCTCTAATTCCGGAATCAAAGGGTGGTCTTTCGTTCTTATATATAGATGCTTCGCCTGAGTCAGCAGCTTATGTACGCCCACTGTCAACTGATCCATGTCACCGGCGCCGAGGCCGACGACCGTAATGTTACCTGCCATGTTTTTCTCTCCTCTTTTTCAATTTGCTTAAAGCATTGCCGAAAGGAAGGCTGCTCAGCTCTTCGTCCGTAAATATCTTCATTCTCATCATACAATAAATAAACAAAAGCCCCCCGAGGACTGACGCAGACAGACTCTCACATACTGCTCCGGTTCTGCTGACGGGAACGAATAACTGCCAAAGCTTCGTATACACGAGCAGAAAAGAAGCCATCAGCAGAGTGCACCAGCACAAACGGGCAATCATGCCGCCGATATTCGTCAGCCAGCCCTTCGACCAAATTCTCTGCAGATTCAGGCACGCAACTGCGGCAAATGCCAAGACGGTCGCCAGCGCCGCTCCTGTAATACCCCAGTCCGGGACCAGCCAAACATTCAGCACCCATTTCAGCACCCCTCCCGCCAAGACGGACACGGCGGGGAAGACGGTATGTCCCGCGCCTTGCAGGATCGCGGCTGCCGTAAGCGCAATCGAAGCAAAAAAGATAGATAAGCTGAATATTTGTAAGGTCTGCGTCCCCTCACTGTTTTGGAAAAGCATGATGTTCACCGGCTCTAAAATGCAAAAAAGTCCGGCCGATGCGCCGATCCCTACCGCAAGGCAGAGCTTAACGGCAGAGGTCGCTTTCTCTTTTATGATAAACGGCTTGTTCCCATGCACCGCTTTTGAAATGGAAGGAACAAGAGATGCGGCGATACTGACGGCAAACACAGTTCCCAGCTGAAGAAGCGGCTGCCCGCGGTCATATATGCCTTTCAGCTGTTTCGCAGCATGGCTCTTTGTTCCGTCTGACAGCAGTGAATATAAGTTTAAGGCGTCTACGAGCTGAATCAAAAGCATGAATACACTGCTGATACAGATAGTGACTGAATAAAGCAGCAGCTTTTTTACAATGATACCTGTTTCGATTTGTCCGATGTCTGTCTTCTTGTCTTCCCGCTTGTACCAGAATAAGGCCAATACGCAAAGAGCCGCCAAGCTTCCGGCAATTGATCCCGAGGCTGCCCCCGCACCTGCCGCATATAATGAACGGCCGCTTTTCAAAAGCCAGAAAGATAAACCGAGAAGCACCGCCACACGGAGAAGCTGTTCGGTGATCTGGGATAAGGCTGACGGCATCATATCATGCACGCCCTGAAAATACCCCCGAAAAACCGCCGTAAACGGAAACAGTATAAAAGCGAACGCCGCTACCCGTATCAGCAGTTCAAGGCGGGCGTCACCCATAAAACCGGCCAACGGCGCCGCGCCGGCATACATGAGCACAAACAGTATAAGTCCGGCCGCCGTGACATAAAGGGCGGAAATTTTCATTATTTTTTGTTTATGATTGCTATAATCGTTCATTAATTTTGAGATGATCACCGGAAATCCGGATGTTGAAAGCATGACCGCGATGCCTAAAAATGGATACACCTGCTGATAAATATAGAATCCGACGTCACCGACAATATTCTGAAAAGGAACTCTGTACACGGCGCTTAATATCTTTGTCACGATGCCCGCAACAACAAGCACAAAAGCACCTTTCCATGCCGATTGCCGTTTGACGCCAACTGAATCGTTCATCCAAAAGCTCCTTCCAGCCGCTAAAAAATTACGTCTATAAAACGAGCTTATTATATCACAATCCTAACGGCCGAACCGATAGTGAGCACATATGAAAAAGAACAGCACTTGTTTAAGAGCTGTTCTTTCCCCGTTTCTTATTTCAATAATGGTAATAAGACCTACTGTTCCATTTGTCTCGCCAAAAAGCTGGCTGCCGTTTCTACCGCTTTGTGTTCTACCTCTCCAAGTGCCTGTTCTTTAGAAAAAATGACCACGGCACCGATAGGATCGCCATTCGCCACGATAGGAGCGATTGTATAGGAGCTCATGTCTTCATCAATGTCATTAACAAGCTGTGCGGATTTTACGTCATTTTCCAGCACCGAGCTGCGCTGGTCCATCGTTTTTTCAAGCAAATCGCTGATGGATTTATTCAGAAATTCTTTTTTGGAGCTGCCCGAAACGGCAATATACACGTCACGGTCGCAAATCAAAACGGAATGACCGAGACTGTCATACAATGCATCCGCATATTCTTTCGCAAAATCGCCAAGCTCACTGATAGGAGAATATTTTTTTAATATAACTTCTCCGTCGCGGTCAACGAATATTTCAAGCGGGTCTCCTTCCCTGATTCGCAGTGTTCTCCGAATTTCCTTAGGGATGACGACCCGTCCTAGATCATCAATACGACGTACAATACCTGTAGCTTTCATCTCTCTGGTGCCTCTCTTTCATGTGATGATATTTAAGGGAAAGTACTAAAGCTCTTTACTTTATGTAGCTTCCGCCACTCGCTTGAAATTAGTATCCGTCACATCAAATGTAATATACACCAGAGAGTAACAATTTTTATGAGGACGCGATTGTTTCTTTCTTCACATCTTGAAGGCCTTTCAGCATGCCGAGTACGGTCTCCAGCCACTCTTCGGTTTTGCGGCCTTTCGTCTGCACTGAGATTTTCAGTTTTTTCCCTTCCATTCCCAGTCCGATCTGCCGGCCGTATTTATTGCCGAGTTCAAACAATTTCTGGCCGTCAATCTGGGAGCTGGCCTCTTCCGAAATAGTGAATCTGACCGCGTCCTTATCCTGCTTGATGAGTTCGACGCGTTCATATTTGCCGTACACTTTCATCTCAGCAACTGTAAACAGCCATTCAACCTCTTTAGGATAGCTGCCGAACCTGTCGATGATTTCATCTTGAAGCTCATTTTTCTCCTCAATTGTAGCGATTGATCTGAAACGTTTATACATGTCGATTTTTTGCTTGCCGTCTTGTATATAGTTTTCAGGAATATATGCATCAAGCTCGATATCGATTTCTGTCTCAAACTGTTCGCTTTTCGGCGTATCGCCTTTACGCTCTTCAATGGCTTCTTTGAGCATTTGCGAATACAGGTCAAAACCGACCGAGTCGATGAAACCGTGCTGCTGGGCGCCGAGAAGGTTCCCCGCTCCCCTGATCGTCAAGTCACGCATGGCAATTTTAAACCCTGATCCCAGCTCGGTAAATTCTTTAATCGCCTGCAGCCGTTTTTCCGCCACCTCAGTAAGCACTTTGTCTCTGCGGTACGTAAAATACGCGTACGCGACACGATTGGAGCGGCCGACCCGTCCTCTCAGCTGATACAGCTGAGACAGTCCCATTTTGTCTCCGTCAAACACGATCAAGGTATTGACGTTCGGTATATCTACGCCTGTCTCAATAATGGTCGTGCTGACGAGGACATCTGATTCCCCTTCCAGAAAATTAAGCATGACGCTTTCCAATTCATTTTCGGTCATTTTTCCGTGGGCGTATGCCACCTTCGCATCGGGAACAAGCATGGAAATTTCGTCAGCCTTCCGCTCGATATCATCCACGCGGTTGTACAAGAAATATACCTGTCCTCCGCGCGCCAGTTCTCTTTCGATGGCTTCTCGTACAAGCGCGCCGTTGTATTCCACGACATATGTCTGGACAGGGAAACGGTTTTCCGGCGGCGTTTCAATAACAGATAAGTCCCGCACACCGAGCATGGACATATGAAGCGTACGCGGAATCGGCGTCGCCGTCAGAGTCAGCACATCGACATTGGCTTTGATCTGTTTGATTTTTTCCTTATGCGTAACACCGAAGCGCTGCTCTTCGTCGATGATGAGCAAGCCGAGATCTTTATAGACGACATCTTTAGATAAGAGCCTGTGGGTTCCGATCACGATATCTACTGTTCCGTTTTTCAGACCTTTGAGCGTTTCATTAGATTCTTTTCTCGTTCTGAATCGGCTGAGAAGACCGATGTTAATCGGATAGTCTTGGAAACGCTCCGTAATGGTTTCATAATGCTGCTGTGCGAGTATGGTCGTCGGCACAAGGAGCGCGACCTGTTTTCCGTCGGCGATCGCTTTAAAGGCCGCACGGATGGCTACCTCCGTCTTCCCGTAACCGACATCTCCGCAAAGCAAACGGTCCATCGGGCGTTCTCTTTCCATATCCTTTTTAATTTCCTGAATGGATCGGAGCTGATCATCTGTTTCCTGATAAGGGAAAGCAGACTCGAACTGACGCTGCATTTCATGATCCGGCGAGAACGCATAGCCTTTGCTTGCTTCGCGTTCCGCATAAAGCTTAATCAGATCATCGGCAATATCCTGAACGGAGTTTTCAACTTTTTTCTTCACCCGTTTCCATTCACTGCCGCCCAGTTTATAAAGCTTCGGTTCTTTTCCTTCAGAGCCGACGTACTTTTGCACCTGGTCGATTTGTTCTACCGGGACGTACAGCTTATCACTGCCCTGGTAATGAATGTTGAGGTAATCTTTATGAATGCCCTTGATTTCAAGTGTCTCGATCCCCAAATACTTACCGATCCCGTGGTTGACGTGGACGACATAGTCACCGACTTGAAGCTCAGAGTAGCTTTTGATCCGTTCAGCATTTGTCAGCTTCTGCTTTCTCGGCTTCTTCTTGATTCGGTTTTTGAACAGCTCTTCCTCCGTAATGACGGCCAGCTTCATCAGCGGCAGTTCAAAACCGGATTGCAGCTCGCCTTCCATGACATAGACCTGTCCTTGTACAAGCGCTTTGGAGCTGTCCGTTTTGGCGGCTTCAATTTCGTAATCAGCCAGCACGGACGCCAATCTGTCGGTTCTGTCCTTATTTGCGCCTAAAAAGACGACGGTGAAGTTTGATTTCTTAAAGCGCTCCATTTCACTGGCGAGCACATTCATCTGCCCATGAAAACTCTGCATCTGCCGGCTTGTCACATTCACGATATTTTGAGGGCTTGTATGCTGAACATGACGCAAAAATAATGAAAAGTAAATGGCAGGACGCCGCTTCTCGGCCATCATCTCCTGAAAGCTGAAGGATAAATTGATGTCATGCAGAATTTTTCCTTCTTCCAGCAGACTTGTCATGAATTCGGCTTCTTCTTTTTGGAGCTGATCCTCCATTTCATGAATCCGGCTAACTTCGTCTAACAATAACAAGGTGTCTGACGGTGTATAATCTAGCAAACTAGCAGGCTTTTCGTAAAAGTACGAGAGATACTTCACAAGTTCCTGATCAGTCTGTCCCGTTGATAACCGTTCTTTATCATGTGAGATATTGATATGAAGCATTTCCTTTTGTTTGTCCTGCTTCAGCTTCTTCAGACTGTCGGCAAGCCCTTTATCGAGCCTTTCCATCGCGCGGGCTTTTTCTTCCGCCCGGATGATCAGTTCCTTCGCCGGTCCGATGGCCACCGTTTTTAGCGTCTCAATTGATCTCTGGTCATCAGAGTTGAAGCTTCTGATGGAGTCGACCTCCGTATCAAACAGTTCAATCCGCACCGGATGTTCTGACGTCAGCGGATAAATGTCGATTATTCCGCCGCGAATACTGAATTCACCGGGTGCAGAAACCATATCGGAACGCTCATACCCCACCTCTACAAGGCGTGCAGACAGCTGATCCTGTTCTATATCGTCTCCGAGTGATATGGTGATTTGGCTGCTTTTCCACAGTTCTTTCGGCGGAAGCATTCTTCTCAGTGCTGCAACGGGTGCCACTACGACCGGCGCTTCTCCGTTTGTTAATCTATTAATGACATCAAGCCGCTGAGCGCGCAGTTCAGGACTCGCCACCGCAATTTCTGAAGAAATCAATTCATTTACGGGGTATAAAAAAACAGATTGATCCCCGAGAAGCGCCGTCAGATCTTCCGTCACTTTTTGGGCCTGATATAAATTATGAGTGATAAAGAAAATCGGCTTTTTCGTTTCCTGTGCAAGGGCGGAGGTAAAAACAGAACGCGCAGAACCTGACAGACCCGCAAGCAGCTGTTCCTTCAGCCCCTCATGTAAACCGTTAACAATGGATTTAAAATCATCGCTTTCTTTAATAAAGGTTTGAATATTGTCCATATGGGCCCCTCCTCTCTATTTTCTGCAAGAACAGAAAAACGCTTTGGTCTAGAATCTACACCAAAGCTCATTATTGAATAAATGTGTTGTGTTCATGGTAGTGCGGATTGCGTTCCAGCGCTTCTTGGCAGTCTTCACAAATTGTAAGAACATGGACATCTCCATTGTCTTTATATGAAATCATATCGTTTCTTTCCTCATTTGTTAAGTGCTGAAATCCAAGTGACTGTGTCGGCACCGACGAATACTCCAGGCTCCCTACCTTAAAACCGCAGTGGCGGCAGAAATAATGCAAAGCCATACATTGGACCTCCTGATGTGAAAAAATCATTTTTCCCTAGTATGGTCTCCCATTATTTATCTTATACATTTGCATTAAATTCGTTCATAACTTCTAAAAATGGTTTCGTCAAGGAAGCTTCGCAGGCTTTTACGGTTTTTGAGACGGCATCATTGATATGCGGCGCTTCATCTTTCGTAAAAGCGCCCAGCACATAATCAACGACTTTCATCCCGTTGACGGGACGGCCGATTCCGATTCTGACCCGGTCAAATTCAGGGGTTCCGAGGTGCTGAATAAGCGATTTAATTCCGTTGTGTCCGCCTGCGCTCCCCTTCGTCCGGAGCCTGATTTTCCCCGTCGGAAGATCCAGGTCATCGTATATGACTTTCAAATCTTCATGATCGGCATCATAATAATCCAATAGCGGCCGCAAACATTCCCCTGATAAATTCATATATGTAAGCGGTTTAACAAGTAGAACTTTTTTTCCGGAAACAAAACCGATTCCGTAAAGTCCGTTGAATTTCGTTTTATTCAATTCAATATTCCATTCTTTAGAAAGCTCGTCAATGGCCATAAAGCCGACATTATGTCTCGTGTTCTCGTAGGTTTTTCCCGGGTTACCCAGACCGGCAATCACAAGCATCGTAAATCCTCCCTCAACATCGCTGTAATTCTTCTCATTCTAGCACAAAAGACGTAACCTCGGGCGGGTTACGTCTTAAAGCGCTTATTGATTTTCTCCTTCGGGCTCTTCCTCAGGAGATGGTTCTGCATCTTCTTCGAATGCTTCCTGCTTAGGAGGAAGGATGGAAGCCACGACTTCTTCCGGATCGTTTGTAAATGTATAATTGCCGTCGGCAGTCAGATCTGCGATGGTCAGCACATCATTCATTTCAAGCCCGGAAATATCAACATTGATTGTCTGAGGGATGTCCTTCGGCTTAGCCTTGATCGAAAGCTCATGCAGCGGCTGCTGGATGACGCCTCCGTCTTTGACTCCTTTCGCCTCTCCCGTCAGCTGAATCGGCACTTCCGCCTCCAGCTCCTCACTCATATTCACGACTTGAAAATCGGCGTGCGTCAATTCGTTTTTGAGCGGGTCTGTCTGAAGATCTGTCACCATAACCGATTGCTGATTTCCGTTGACATCAATTGTGATAATCGTGTTTTTTCCTTCGTCCCGCAATGTTTTAAGCAATTCGACACTGTCTAAAGAGACAGCCGTGTTCGTTGTTTCTTTCCCGTATATAATCCCTGGAACATGTCCTGAATGACGGATTTTCCGAAGCGTCGAACGTTTAAAATCTGTTCTTTCATTTGCTTTTAAAGTTGCCATATTCAGCACCATCCTAATTATCGTTTTATCGTCCTATTAGAACAATACCCACAATAACTGGGATTTAAACCTTAAAGTTTCGGTTTAGCTGAATAAATAGCTGACAGATTGTTTCTCGTGAACACGGATAATCGCTTCAGCCAGAAGCGGTCCGACAGAAAGCTGCTTAAAGCGTTCGATTTTTTTCTCTTCAGGAAGCTTAATGCTGTTTGTTACGACAAGCTCCTTGATTTTAGAGTTGTTGATCCGCTCAACCGCAGGGCCTGACAATACAGGATGCGTACAGCATGCATACACTTCCGCGGCTCCGTTTTCAACCAGCGCGTTTGCGGCAAGTGTGATTGTGCCGGCGGTATCAATAATATCATCAATCAGAATCGCAGTTTTTCCTTCCACGTTACCGACGATGTTCATCACCTCCACCTCATTCGGTCTAGGACGGCGTTTGTCGATAATCGCGATCGGCGCTTTCAGACGGTCCGCAAGTTTGCGGGCGCGCGTCACACCGCCGTGGTCAGGAGAAACAATGACGATATCTTTCAAGTCTTTACCTTCAAAGTAATGGCCTAAAATCGGAACACCCATTAAGTGGTCAATCGGAATATCAAAGAAACCTTGAATTTGCGGCGCGTGTAAATCAAGCGCGATCACGCGTGTCGCACCCGCTGTTTCAAGCAGGTTTGCAAAAAGTTTTGCCGTGATCGGTTCACGTGATCTTGCTTTTCTGTCCTGGCGCGCATAACCGTAGTACGGAATCACAATGTTGATTGTTTTCGCGGAAGCGCGCTTTAAAGCGTCCACCATAATCAGCAATTCCATGATGTGCTCGTTGACCGGCGCACTTGTAGACTGAATGATATAGCAATCACAGCCGCGAATACTTTCTTCTATGTTGATCTGGACCTCTCCGTCACTGAATCTTGTAACAGAGCACTTTCCTAATTGAACTCCTACATTATCCGCGATTTCTTTTGCAAGTTCTGGATTTGAATTCAAAGAAAAAATCTTTAAATTCTTATCTCCGTATTCGTTAGACATGGTAAACCTCCGATTTTAGGATTATTTTTTATGAATATTTTTCACATAATCTTCTTTATTTACTTGTCTTGCTCTGGCAATGGCAAGCGCTTCGCCCGGCACATCTTCAGTTACGGTTGAGCCCGCAGCGACGTATGCGCCTTCTCCCACTGTGACAGGAGCGACCAGATTGGAGTTGCAGCCAATAAACGCGCCGTCTTCAATTTTGGTTAAATATTTGTTCTTCCCATCATAATTGACCGTGATGGAGCCGCACCCGAGATTGACGTCCGTGCCCACTTCGGCATCACCGATATAGCTTAAATGAGATGCTTTGCTTCGGTCGCCGAATTGTGTTTTCTTGATTTCCACAAAGTTTCCGATCTTCACTTCATTGCCGATTGCGGAATCAGGTCTGATGTGAGCAAAAGGACCGATATTTACATCATTCCCAACTTTGCTCCGATTGACAACGGATTGTTTAATCACAGTGCGGCTGCCGATCGAGCTGTCCTCTATCTCAGTGTGAGGGCCGATGACACATTCATCGCCGATTTCAGCTTGTCCCTTTAACACAGTTCCGGGATAAATAACTGTATCTTGTCCGATACGTGCGTCAGGTGAGATGTACGTATTCATCGGATCGATTAAAGTGACTCCGTTTTGCATATGCCGTTTGTTAATACGCTCTTTCATATACATTTCAGCCTGAGAAAGAGCGACTCTATCATTCACTCCGAGCGTCTCTTGGAAGTTACCAGTCTGGTAAGCGGCAACAGTTTCGCCTTCGTCTTTGAGGATTTCGATTACATCCGGCAGGTAATACTCGCCTTGGGCATTTTCATTCGAAACCTGTTCGATGACACGAAAAAGAGCCTCGTTATCAAAACAGTACGTTCCCGTGTTGATTTCTTTCACAAGACGTTCTTGCTCCGAAGCATCCTTATGCTCCACGATTTTTTGAACGGCGCCGTCTTCTCCCCGGATGATTCTTCCGTATCCGGCGGGATCGTCGGCAACGGCCGTTAACACCGTGGCTTTTGCGCCTTTGTTTGTATGTTCATTCAGCATGGCTTCCATCGTCTCCGCCGTCAGAAGCGGTGTATCGCCGCAAATAACGATCGTGACACCTTTCTCTCCGTGAAGAAATGGTTTTGCCTGCTTGACTGCATGAGCCGTACCGAGCTGTTCTGCTTGGAGAGCGTAATCGCTTTTCTGTCCGAGCTGCTTTTTCACATCTTCGGCGCCATGTCCTACGATGGTGACAAGCTTCGCTAAAGATAATTTCAGAGCCTCGTCTGCGACGTGCTCTACCATAGGCTTTCCGCATACCGGATGAAGGACCTTATAAAGCTTAGATTTCATTCTCGTTCCTTTTCCGGCAGCTAAAATCACTGCAAACCGCTTATCCATTTAATGGCCTCCAATATCCCTTTTATCCATAGAAAAATATATCCTAAATAGCTGTTGATTTCAAGAAGACATCAAAAAGTGCAAGAATTTTCTATGTAATCGCTTTATTACTGAAAAATCAGATTTAAAAAAGGACTGCCGGAAAAGGCCTTGTGTCAGCCTTTATCAGCAGTCCTTACATTTTGTTATGTTTAAGAAGCCCCAGCTTCTTCATATTCTAATGCTTCAGAATCACCCAAACGATGATACTCATTTAAAACAGCATCCTGGATCTTGCCCCGCGTGCTGGAATTAATAGGATGAGCAATATCGCGGAATTCTCCATCAGGGGTGCGTTTACTCGGCATCGCAACGAAAAGACCATTGTTTCCATCAATCACACGAATATCATGTACGACAAATTCGTGATCCAGCGTGATGGATGCAATCGCTCTCATGCGACCATCGGTATTCACGCGGCGTAATCTTACGTCAGTAACTTCCACAGTAGTTCACCACCTTTTCCCTATATAAAAGCATTAGTCTAACAATTCCACGATTCTTTTTAAATTCCTGCATATTTCAAAAAGTTTTTTTGAAAATATAGGATATACATACACAATTAGGTGATAAACCATATCGGGGGATCATATACTGCATAAAAAAAGTGATTCCGGAGACCGGAACCACTTTTCTGAGATTTAAGATTTCACCAGCGCAATGACTTCAATTTCCACGAGAGCGTCTTTCGGCAGTCTCGCCACTTCCACACAAGACCTTGCCGGCTTATGTACATCAAAGTATTGTCCGTACACTTCATTCACTTCCGCAAACTGCTCCATATCAGCAATAAACACCGTTGCTTTTACAACCGTCTCGAGAGAAGCGCCCGCTTCTTTCAGCACAGCCTTTAAATTGCTGAACACCTGATGCGTTTGTTCTGTGATATCACCGTTTACCATTTCTCCTTCAGCAGTAAGAGGAATCTGGCCTGAGCTGTAAAACATGTTGTTTACGATGATTCCTTGTGAATATGGCCCGATTGCTGCCGGCGCGTGTTTTGTATGGATTGCTTTTGTCATTTTTCTGTCTCCCCATTCTTTAAATGCTGTTCTTTAAAAAATCGCAGAAAATTGCCGTTTTGAATCTCAATCGTTTTGTCTTTCATATTGATGGTTGAAAGTGTGAGCAGCGACATGTATTCATCGACAAGCCGTTCATTCACTCCCTCAGCTTCAACCAAGACGCCTATTCCCGCGACGTTCGCATTAAACTCATCAAGCAGGCTGATCATGCCGTTTATAGTGCCGCCCGCTTTCATAAAGTCGTCAATAATCAAAACGTTCGACCCCGTGGCCAAACTTCTTTTCGCAAGTGACATCGTTTGAATGCGGTTAGACGACCCTGATACATAATTGATGCTCACCGTGGAGCCTTCCGTCACTTTATTATCTTTTCGTACGATGACAACCGGAACGTTCAGATAACTGGCCGCTGCGTAAGCGAGAGGGATTCCCTTTGTCGCAACGGTCATCACCACATCAATCTCCCGCTCCGCAAAAACGGAAGCAAAAAGCCTGCCTACATGAGAGAGGACAGATGGTTTGCCTAAGATATCCGTTAAATATACATAACCGCCCGGAAGGATACGCTCAGGATTTACTAAAGACTGTCCCAGCTCCTGTATAAACGCTTCTGCTTCAGCCTGTTTCACTTTCGGAATGTATTTGACGCCTCCGGCAGCTCCCGGCACTGTAAGCAGCGTCCCAATGCCTTGCTGTTCGAAGGTCTGTTTAATAATCGTTAAATCTTCACTGATTGATGACTTTGCTGATTGATACCGTTCAGAGAAAAACGTTAACGGTATTAATTCATGCGGATGGGTTAACAAATAATTTGTTAAGTCCACCAATCTGCCGCTGCGACGAAACTTCATGAACTTACCCCCAAAATCCGAATAATTTAAAAACAATATAACTTAACATACGGATTTAATCAAGAGCATTCTGTTCGCCGATCATCCGCACCGCGTACACCTGATCACAGAAGCCTCTTAACCCGTTATAAATCCGCTGCACCTTTGATTCGTATTGAACCAAACCGAATACAGTCGGTCCGCTTCCGCTCATTAACACCGCATCGGCGCCGAAGCGTTTCATTTGATTTTTGATCATCGCCACCTCGGGATGAAGGTTGAGCGTAACCGATTCCAATACGTTTCCTAGTTGGCTGCATACCTTTTGGAAACTTTTTTCTTCAATTGCGTCAATCATTGCCTGTACATCCGGATGCCGAACCTGCTGCAAATTCAGCCGGCGGTACACTTCGGCGGTCGATACCCCGATCGTCGGTTTGGCGAGCACGACCCAGCAATGAGGCGGAGCACTGATATGCCTGATCTTCTCACCGCGTCCGGTTGCCAGGGCAGTGCCTCCGTAAACACAGAAGGACACGTCTGAACCGATTTCAGCGCCAAGCTCCGCGAGCTCTTCGACAGAAAGCTTTAAATCCCAAAGCCTGTTCAGCCCTCTTAGTGTGGCTGCCGCATCGCTGCTTCCGCCGGCAAGCCCTGCCGCTACAGGGATTACCTTTGTAATCATAATGGAAACGCCTTTTTTGACTTGAAACCGTTCTTTGAGCAGTTTGGCTGCCTGATAAGCCAGATTTCTTTGATCATCCGGAACAAAGCGATTATGCGACGCCACTCTGATCACGTTTTCGGGCAGTTCTGTCAGTTCAATCCGATCTGCCAAATCAATTGTCGTCATGATCATCTCCACTTCATGATAACCATCCGGGCGTTTACTCCTCACATCGAGGGACAGATTGATTTTGGCCGGCGCTTTTTCTAAAATACGCATAGCTTTCACCTACTTCTCCATCTAAACATAAGTATGAACATTGTATCACATTTGGAGACCCGGAGGTACTTATCCGAAATTGACGCCGATTTTGACAGCCGATAGAAAAAACCGGGGAACGGATTGTCCCCCGGGCCACTGCATTATCGGTTATTTTGGTTCTGAGCCGCCATCTGCTGTTCGGCAATCTCAATCGCACGCTTTACCATATTCCCGGCATCGCGCGCCCGAATGCCGCCCCAGCCCTCGTTTTTCACCGTATCGTAAAAACCAAGGTCCTTTGCCAGCTCATACTTGAACTCATCTGACATAACTCCACGACGTCTGCCCAAACGAAACAACCCCTTTTATAGAATTGATCACCATTCGTGCACGCCACGATAAAACATGTGACACTTATAGCTTCCGTTTAATCAGCTGAAACTTTCGAGGGAATAATTAGAAGAGCTTTAGAAGGCAAAACAAAAAGCAGTAAACAAAAGGTTCACTGCCCATTAAAATGCTACTGAGCTTGCCGCATCATCATTGAATGTCAATTCAACAGTCTCAGTCAGAATATCAGCATAACTGTATGAAACTCTTTCAAACGAATTCTCGTCTTGATCTAGTTGTATCACAAAAACAGAAGGGTACGTCTCAGCTAAAATGCCCGAACGCTCAATCGTTTTTCGGCGGCCGCCGTTTGCTTTTAACGTAAGCCGTTTACCTAAATTCCCATCAAGCGATCTTTTTATATCGGACAACGTCTTCGCCATTGCATCCACCTCACTACATTTATTGTACAACAAGAGCCCAATTTTGTCAAACAAAATTTAAATTATATCAACGTTAATAAGTCATTGTCAACAAAATTATTTTGACAAAATTCTATTGATTTCTGCATTATTTTTCACAAGTTCCGGAAATTTATGTATCAATATGTAAAATAATTAACCCGCATAGCGAATTTCATGCGGGTTTTTCACTCATCCATTTGATTTATACGGCATACCGACACGCAGCACACCCTTCGTTTCAATGCCTCCCAGCCCTTTCTCTCTCGTCAGCGTATTTCTCAGGACATCCCACACATTAATCCGCTCCATAAACGGAGTGAAGCTGATTTTCGCGACAATATATACCGGGTCAAGCGCATGAATGTTGACGCGTGACGGTGAACTTGCAAAATTCGCGCCCGCTTTGATTAAAGACTCGAAATGGGATTGGCAGGCACCCGCGAATATGACAAGCTGGTCCAAGTGGGGGACTTTTCGTCTCGCTCTTTGAACCGTTTCGACAAAGTGTTTAGAATGCCTGTAGGCGCTTAAATCGTTCACGTCTCCCTTATGCTTGGAATATGCATCATGGCCGGTGATGACTAAAATATCCGGCCGGTATTTGTCGAGCAGCTCCTCAATGGATGCCGGCATTTTTTTCTCATGGCAGTGAATCCCGTACACCGGCACACCGATTTTTTCGTAAAAGTTCAGGCACTTTTTCAAATAAGCCTCATCGCCGTCCAAATGCAATACCTTGCCGGGCATATGAAAGTAGTGCTCCTGATGCTGATATTGATTCGTCGCATAATATTCCTGTTTTTCCCGAAGCAGCTTATAATCCTGGCGGAGCAGCTCGAGAGATTCATTCATCCTGCTTTCATCTTTCTGCTTTCTCACGGCCTGTTCGTCTTTTCTTACAGGCGCCAAATCAGAAAAATCAGCATCCGCAATCAATCTGACTTCGTCACCATGCAGGATGGCAATTGAATTTCCTTTGCTTGTTTGCTCTATGCCGATAATGCGAAATAAAACATCCATTTGATAGGATTTTCTGGCTACCATATCTCCTATTTGAAATTGCACGTTACCCACTCCACAAATAGACTAAGCCTCATCATGAAAGAAGCCTTATCAAATGCACCTCTTTCCGCTGCGGCGCTTGATGTTTCAAGCTTTTCTTGCAGTTGAATGAATAAGGTTCTTCTCTAGCCTATGTAGCGGCAGTCCAAGTGGTGACGCAAAACAAAAAGCCCTTCTTAGAAAAGGGCTTTATACAATCCGTTGGACAGGAGCGCGAATTCTTCTATAGACAGGGATTCACCGCGCCGCTTTCCGTCAATATTCGTTTCTTGGAGAATTTCTTCGATTTGAGCTTTCTTCTCTTTTCCGCCCGGAAGATTGTTCACAAGGTTGTTCAGCAAGGTTTTCCGGCGCTGAGCGAAGCTTGCTTTAATCAGCTGGAAGAAAAACGGTTCATTATCGACGTCAACCGCCGGGCCGTCTCGAAGCAAGAGACGGATGACCGCGGAATCGACGTTAGGCTGAGGCACAAACACCGTTTTCGGTACGGTCATGACCGTTTTGGCCTCCGTGTAGAACTGAACTGCGATGGAAAGCGATCCGTACTCCTTAGAGGAAGGATCAGCCGCCATCCGCTCAGCGACCTCTTTTTGCAGCATGACGACAATTCCTTTTAAGGGAAGATGCTCTTCCAAAAGCTTCATGATGATCGGTGTCGTTACATAATACGGAAGATTCGCCGTCACCATTATTTCATCACAATCCTGAAACTGCTCTTCAATGACGGATTTGACGTCTGCTTTCAGCACATCCTGATGAATGATCGTTACATTGTCATACGGAGACAGCGTATCATTGAGAATGGGCAGGAGGCGCTGATCAATTTCAAACGCGACGACCTTTTTCGCCCGTTTGGCAAGCTGCTCTGTCAGCGCGCCGATTCCGGGTCCGATTTCAATGACTCCGGTCCGATCCGTTATTTCCGCATGGTCCACAATTCTGTCCAATATGTTTGTATCAATTAAGAAATTCTGTCCCAGACTCTTTTTAAAAGAGAAACCGTATTTTTTCAGAATTTCTTTCGTTCTGATAGGTGTCGCGATATCTTTATTGTTCATCCTGTTCCTCCTGCATCATAGCATCGAGCGCATCAATAAAATCACTTCTTTTGATTTGAAACATCTGCAGCCGTTTTTGAAGCTGTTTGCCGTTTGTATAGCCGATCTTCAGCAGGTCGCCCAATCGTTCGCGGCGTCTTTTGGCAGCCGGCCCGCCGATCAGACCGGCTTGTATTAAATCTTCAGCCGAAATCTCACTCGGCTTTGCCTCCATCTCTTCATGCACATTTTCCAGACATGCTCTGATGCTTTCAATGGATGCGTGCTCAACGCCGATGCCGCGCTTGTTCTTCGGTTTGGCAAGATGTTTGGGCAGAAATGCGTGTTTACAGCCGGGTACTGCTTCGGAAATGGTTTTCCGGATCTTTTCCCCCGGAAAATCCGGGTCCGTCAGCACGATGACTCCTCTCGTTTCCTGCGCCAGCCGAATCTGCCTGATGACTTCGTCTCCGATTGCCGAACCGTTCGTCTCAATCGTATCCGCATCAACGGCAAGTTTTATGCGCGCAGTGTCATCGCGTCCCTCGACTACAATAATTTCTTTAATTTTCATTACTTCCTCCAAAAAAACTTTTTATATCCAAAACGAAACCTTTGTTTACATGTCACGTCTAATATACTGAAAATACACTTTACCTATTATAACGAAAAAAACAGAGGGCGCAAAACCCTCTGAATGAATCGGAATTAATTTAAAATTTTTATTTTGACCTGTTTCTTTCCCCAGCGGTACGCCGAAGATTTTTCAGGGAAAAAGACATCAATCCGTCTTCCTTTAATGGCTGAGCCCGTATCTGCGGCCACAGCATCCCCGTATCCGTCTACGTGGACTCTTGTGCCGAGCGGAATGACGCTTGGGTCTACCGCAATGACCTTGGCATTCGGATTGCTTGTCAGGTTAACGCCTGTAGCCGTATGGCCGGAACAGCCGCTGCAGCTTGCGGTATATGCCGTGGAAGACACGGTAATCACTTTACCGGAAGATCCGGTTTCACCCGAAGAAGCCTTCACCGGTGCACTGAGCTGCTCAATCTTGGGACTGTGCCGCTTTGTGCCGACCGCAATGATCTGATCTTTGCTTTTTTCAGATGTTTCTTCTTTGACAAGCTTTCTTGATACTTCTTTTCCATTTTCTTTGACAACATGAAAATGCTTTTTAAGCTTGCCTTCTTTTCCTTTTTGAACGATCTTTTCTTTCCCGTTGTCGAGAGACGCATCCTCTTTTTCTTTCACTCGATACGCTATTTTTTCCTCAACTACATCGGTGACTTTTTCGATACGAGTGATTTGTATGCCGGCCTGATCTTTTGTGAGCTTTTCGTGTAATGCCGGTTTTACTTGATCTTCGTCTTTCATGTCCATCTTATGCTGCGTTAAAAAGTCAGCGACCGTAGTCGAAGTCGTCCATATTTTCTTTTTCTTTCCCGCATCATTTACAGTGACCTGAAAAGCCGGGTCGACCGTGACTTTCATGCCGTTTGTCACTTTCGTATCTGCTGCTGGATCTATTTTATCGTGCTGATTCACAGGTGTATGCTGTTCGTTCAGAAATGCGCCGACTGTTTTTGCCGTTGACCATAAAGTCTTTTCTTCTCCGCCTCTTGTCACACGGATCTGCTTTGCAGCATCATATACGACATTCATGTTCTCAGCCAATGCTGTCTGCTTAGACGGGGTAATCCGGTCTTCATTTCTTGTCTCTATATGTAAATCTTCCAGAAGTTCCCCAACCGTTTTTGCATGAGTGCGTATTTGCTTTTTCTTGCCGTTGATAGAAACAGAGACTGATTGTTTTGAGAGCTCATGTGCCCCGTATGCAGTCCCGGTTCCGCCCAGCAGAATAATAGCTGCAATAAGAATAACCTTGCTTTTACCAAGCTTTACGGAAAACAGTTTTTTCATTTTTTGTGTGATGAAAAACGCCTCCTTCTCCTCGGAGAGATTATATAGAGTATCTAAAATGCTGTCAACCCTCCCATCTCGAAGATCAAAAACCTTCAGCGTATCCCTCATTATGCAAAAACAAAGCAAAAAAAGGAAGAGAGACATATCGACAACCTATCTTATGAGAAGAAGGAAGCTTGTAGAACCGTTTTACATATCCACTGAATCGGACAAGCCTTTACACGTTACGACAGCGCATTTTGTCAGTTCATGCGGAAAAGTCTTTTTGCGTTTTCGGTTGTTATCGAAGCAATTTCTTCATACGTCAGTCCTTTTAATTCCGCGAGCTGTTCAGCAACATATTTCACGTAGCTTGGCTCATTTCGTTTGCCGCGGAAAGGATGGGGTGTCAGGAAAGGACAGTCAGTTTCGATCAGCAAACGGTCATTCGGAATTTCCTTTGCCACTTCTTTTGGTTTCTTCGCATTTTTGAAGGTAACCGGTCCTCCGAATGAGATATAGAAATTCATATCCATACACTGCCGCGCAACCTCCGCGCTGCCCGTAAAGCAGTGCATAATGCCGCCGACTTCTTCCGCTCCCTCTTCTTTCAAAATCGTGACAACATCCTCAGTCGCATCACGGTTGTGGATGATAATTGGAAGGTTCACTTCTTTGGCAAGCGCGATTTGTTTCCGGAATACCTCTTTTTGGATATCCTTCGGTGATTTGTCCCAGTGATAGTCAAGGCCCATTTCTCCGATTGCCACGACTTTTTCATGAGCAGACAGTTCCTTAATCCATGATAAATCTTCCTCTGTCATGTCAATTGCGTCTACCGGATGCCAGCCGATCGCAGCGTATATAAAGTCATATTCCTCAATCAGCTCCATTGCACGCGTGATGGTAGGTTTGTCGAATCCGACAACGACGATTCGTTCAACTTTTTCAGCCTTTGCACGCGCAATGACTTCTTCTAAGTCTGTGTCGAATTGCTCGGCGTTTAAGTGTGCATGTGTATCAAAAAGCATCATAAAAACTCCTTTCTTGTTGAAAAACAAAAGGTGTTCGACGAAATGTTACACGTGAAACACCTTTTGCATCTATTATTTAATTCTGGTGCCTTTCGGTAATGACTGGTCGACAGCTACAACCTTAAGGACGCCGTCAGATTCTCCTGCCAGTATCATCCCTTGAGAAAGCTCGCCTCTCAGTTTTACCGGTTTTAGATTCGTTACACAAATGATCTTCATTCCCACAAGCTGATCCGGTGTGTAATGCTTCGCGATACCTGATACGACTTGGCGCTGTTCAAAGCCCAGATCAATTTGCAGCTTCAGCAGACGGTCCGCTTTTTTTACCGGTTCTGCGGACAAGACTTCTGCGACGCGAAGTTCTGTATCCATAAATTGATCAAACGTAATTTCCGGAAGACGCTCTGCTTCTTGCGGCTCTTCTGTTTTTTCTTCTTTCACAGGAGCAGTCCCTTGCATTTTTTGCTTGATGTAAGCTACTTCCTCTTCAGCTTCAAGACGAGGGAAAAGCGGCTCCCCTTTTTTCACTTTCGCGTTCTTTAATTGGCCGAATGTCTGGATGCTGTCCCAAGCTTTAAGAGACTGATCCTCAATCCCGAGCTGAGCAAACATTTTTTCAGGCGTCTGCGTTAAGAAAGGCTGAAGCAGTACGGCCGAAATACGCAATGATTCAGCTAAATGATACATGACAGAGCGTAATTCTTTTTGTTTGTCCGGATCTTTTGCCAGCACCCACGGAGCAGTTTCATCAATATATTTGTTCGTACGGCTGATTAATTGCCATAGCGTTGATAAAGCCACTGAGAACTCCATGTTTTCCATTGCCTTTTCATATGCTTTAACCGTTTCACCGGCTACAGAAGAAAGCTCTTGATCAAAATCAGTCACATTTCCTTCATATGAACCAATCTCACCGTCAAAATACTTTTGGATCATAGCGACTGTACGATTCAGAAGGTTTCCTAAGTCGTTTGCCAAGTCATAATTAATCCGTTCTACAAAACCTTCCGGCGTAAAGACACCGTCTGAACCAAATGGCACTTCGCGAAGCAGGTAATAGCGAAGCTCATCCAAGCCGTAGCGTTCAATCAATGTTACCGGATCAACGACATTTCCTTTTGATTTCGACATTTTTCCGTCTTTCATCAATAACCAGCCATGCGCGAATACTTGCTTAGGGAGCGGGAGATCAAGCGCCATCAGCATAATCGGCCAGTAAATGGTATGAAAACGGACAATTTCTTTACCGACAAGGTGGACGTCAGCAGGCCAGTACTTTTTGTAAAGCTCGTCATTTTCCGTATCGTAACCGAGCGCCGTAATATAGTTGAATAATGCGTCAATCCATACATACACGACATGCTTCGGGTTTCCCGGCACTTTTACGCCCCAGTCAAACGTCGTTCTGGAAACGGCCAAATCTTCAAGCCCCGGTTTAATGAAATTGTTAATCATTTCGTTTTTGCGTGATTCAGGCTGGATGAAGGAAGGATTGTCCTCATAAAACTTCAGCAGGCGGTCTGCATATTTGCTCATGCGGAAGAAGTATGACTCCTCTTTGATTAATTCGACTGGATGGCCGCTGTCCGGGCTTTTTCCGCCGACAACCTCACCCTTTTCATTTCGTTCCACATCCACCAGCTGTGTTTCAGTATAGAATGTTTCATCAGGGATGCTGTACCAGCCCTCATACTCATCCAGATAGATATCACCATTATCCAGAAGCTTTTGGAACACTTTCTCAATAATTTCTTTATGCCGGCTTTCCGTCGTCCGGATGAAATCATCGTGAGAAATGTCGAGCTGCTTCCATAGTTTTTGGATCTCAGCCACGGCACGATCCACATAAGCCTGAGGTGTGATATTCTCTTCCTCCGCTTTCTGCTGGATTTTTTGTCCGTGTTCATCCGTTCCTGTCAGGTAGCGTACGTCAAATCCTTTTAATCTTTTGTAACGCGCCATCGCATCGCCGGCCACGGTAGTATAAGCATGGCCGATATGTAATTTTCCGCTCGGATAATATATCGGGGTCGTAATATAAAAAGTATTATTGTCTTGCGGCATGTTGCAACCTCCCATTCAGAATGTCGAAAAGCTCACGCCCAAAGGACGAGAGCGGTTTTATTTGATATACAATATTGATATTTGTCCTCTATCTATGATACCATCTTAGCCTTTAAGATCAAGGATATATACGTACTGCGCGTAAAAGAGTAAATAAAATTAAAAATTTTTATTGAAATTAAAAAAAGTCTTAACATGTCGAAATTTGTCGTATATAATCTACTAATATAAAACATCTTGGTTCGAAAGTCTTGATTTAAAAGGATTTTCAGTAGGATAATAGGTTCGAAAAAGCAGTCAAAAAGCCTGTTATTTCAGGATTTCCAAGGCTTTACTTACTATAAGAACTAATTCTTACAATCAATAGTAAACAAAAAGATTGACGATTATTGGAAACCTTGTTATGCTAGGAATGTAAGGAATTTTGTCGAATAATGACGAAGAAAAATATAAACTACAAAATAATTATCTCTCGGGAGGAGACTGTTAATGAAATCTACTGGTATCGTACGTAAAGTTGATGAACTTGGACGCGTAGTTATCCCTATCGAACTTCGCCGTACACTGGGCATCGCAGAAAAAGACGCTCTTGAAATTTATGTTGATGATGAAAAAATCATCCTAAAAAAATATAAACCAAACATGACTTGCCAAGTTACTGGTGAAGTTTCTGATGATAACCTTAAACTTGCCGGCGGCAAATTGGTACTCAGCAAAGAAGGCGCTGAGCAAATCATCTCTGAAATTCAAAATCAGCTTCAAAACCAAAAATAAGTTATTTCATACAAAAACCGTTCTTGTTACGATACAAGAACGGTTTTTTTTATGATTGAATGTGATAAGCGTCATAAATCTCGCGTTTCGGAACGTTCCGATCTACCGCTGTTTGTTTTATGGCCTGTTTGGAAGATGCTCCTTCGTTTATGTAATGCTCCACATGCTCTTTCTCAGAAAGCTCCGTCCACCAAGGCTTGTCATCTTCATCCGGTTCAGTGGCTTGATTGCCTTCGACAACGAGACAGAACTCACCGCGGATTTGATCTTCATTTGCCCATTCAAGCACCTCGGCGACCGTTCCTCTGATAAATTCCTCGTACTTTTTCGTTAATTCTCTCGTGACGGCGATGTTTCGATTTCCTAAAACGTCATGCATGGCGGTTAATGTTTCTTTTAATCTGTGCGGCGCTTCGTAAAAAATCATCGTTTCCTGGCGTTTTTTCAGGATTTCGAGTTCTTTCTTCTTTTCTTTCTTCTGTCTGTTTAAGAATCCGTAGAAGAAAAACGGCTGCGGGGTGATGCCTGATGCGGTCAGCGCGGTTAAGGCCGCATTTGCACCGGGAAGCGGAACGACATAACCGCCGATTTGGGTAAAATCTCTTACAATCTCAGCCCCCGGGTCGGAAATTGTCGGCATACCGGCGTCACTGACCAAAGCCACATTCTTTCCGTTTTTCATCCATTCAATAATTTTATGGCCACTGCTTTCTTTGTTGTGTTCATGATAACTGGTAAGAGATGTTTCTATGTCATAGACGTGGCACAGCTTTTTCGTCTGTCTCGTATCTTCGGCAGCTATGACATCGACCGATTTCAGCGTCTCCACTGCACGAAAGGTCATGTCCTCCAAGTTGCCGATCGGTGTAGGAACAAGATAAAGGATTCCCATTTCAGATTTTCCGTTAAAACTCATCTGGCGACTTAACATATACAGCCTCCTTGTTGCTTCGTTTTTCTTCTATATATTGTTCTTTTTTCTTTCGAGTTAGCTGCTTAAAACGGTATTCCGCCTGCATGGCTTCCCGTTTTGTGTCAAATGATTCCGCATGGCATAACGAAACCGGCCTCCGCGCCCTTGTGTACTTCGCGCCCTTTCCCTCATTGTGGGTTTTCAGCCGTTTTTGCAGATCATTTGTATAACCGGCGTAAAGACTGTTGTCATTGCACAGCAGCACATAAAAGAAATGACTATTTGTCTCCATATAAAATCGTGCGGATCTCTTTCGTATATTCATTTTGTTCATCATATACAAACAGCGGAGGAAGAATTTTGAGATCAGGGCGGCCGCCTTTAATTCCTTCAACCAAAATAGTGTTCGCTTCTTTTCCTTGTTTCGGATAGATAAACTGAACCCGCTTTGGTTCTATTCGGTACGCTTTCATTAATTCAAAGATTTCCAAAAGCCGGCCCGGCCGATGAACGAGCGCCGCTTTCCCGCCTTGCTTCAACAGTTTGCTGCTGACGGAAATTACATCTTCAAGCGTGCAAAGAATTTCGTGCCTTGCGATTCTGAGATGTTCGTTCAGGTTCTGCTCAGCCTCTTTCGGTGTTTTAAAATAAGGCGGATTGCAGGTGACAACATCATATTTATTATGTCCGAGTCTTTCCGGCATATTTTTCAGATCATCATGAATGAGTCTGATCTGACCGCCCAGCCCGTTGTATTCCACGCTTCGGAGCGCCATATCATACAAACGCTCCTGAATTTCAACCCCGGTGATATCCGCCTTTGACCTTGTACTGAGCAGAAGCGGCACAATTCCATTCCCCGTACATAAATCAACGATGTTTCCCTTTTGAATCGGAACGTATGCAAACTTAGACAGCAGCACGGCATCTAATGAAAAAGCGAAAACCGTCGGGCTCTGTACAATTTTCATGTCCTCTGCTAATAAGTAATCCAATCTTTCATCATCACGTAATGAAACCATAATCTTATTCCTTTCGGCACTCTTTGAAAAAGGCTTCCGACATCAGCGGAAGCCTTTTCCTCATTTTTTATTTAAGAAGGACAGACAAAAAAGGCAATCTCCCTTGCGGACGCTCCCATAATGGACGTTGCAAATATGAAAGCCTTCTTGATACAGCCGGGCCAGATTGTCGTAGCCTTCTCCTATATCACTTTGCTCTGCCTTCTGTGTTTTTGTTTCTTTCTGATCGGCTTTGAATTGCTCAATTTGCTCTGTCGTGTCATCAAGCCGCTTACGCAAATGCTTGTTTTCAAGCTGAAGATGGTGATTCTCTTCAATCATTTCGCCGATATGCTGCTTTAAGTCACCCAGCTGACGGTACAGCGAACCGATTTGTTCCTCCAGGTTTATGACAGTATCAAATAACTCTTTTTTATCCAAGGTTCCACACCTCGTTAATCTGTGGTTTGTGCGGATACGACGCCCTCTTCCAAGAGCTCTTCCCAAGTATATTCTATCACTTTTTCACGATTCTTCAGTTCCACCTGAAGCACCCGTTCCAGAATATTAAGACCGACAACCTTTGCGGGGCCGTTTGCCGTCGTAATCATTTCGCCTAAATCCGGCAGCTGTTCTTTTGCCGTCTCATACTCATCATTTTCGTACTTTAAACAGCACATCAAACGGCCGCACAGACCGGAAATTTTCGTCGGGTTCAACGATAAATTTTGATCCTTTGCCATTTTGATGGATACCGGTTCAAAATCACCGAGGAACGTGGAGCAGCAAAGCATTCTCCCGCACGGGCCGATACCGCCGAGCATTTTCGCCTCGTCCCTCACACCGATTTGGCGCAACTCGATTCTTGTTTTAAAGATAGAAGCCAAGTCTTTGACCAATTCCCTGAAATCAACCCGTCCGTCAGCCGTGAAGTAAAAAATGACTTTATTGCGGTCAAACGTAAACTCAACATCAACGAGTTTCATATCTAAGCCGTGGTCAGCTACTTTTTTCTGACAGACTTCAAAGGCGGACAGGGCCTCTTGTTTGTTTTCTTCTACAATGAGAAGATCGCGTTCATCAGCAACGCGAATGACCTTTCGAAGCGGAAGCACAACATCATGCTCGTCCACTTGTTTATTTGCGATGACAACCTGCCCGTATTCGACACCTCTTACAGTTTCAACAATGACGCAGCTGTCCTGTTCTATATCAAATCCGTTCGGATCAAAATAATAAATTTTCCCCGCTTTTTTAAAGCGGACGCCTATTACGTTGTACAAGCTTATCCCTCCTGCAACGTTAACACCAAGTGCTCCATTAATCCCTGTGTATTCACATTGGAATGAAGCCGTTTTTTTGCTTCTAAAACAGCGAGAATTTGGTTCGTAACGCTTTCTTGTGTAAATTGCAGCGCATGCTGTTTTATTGATTGGAATAAGTCTTGATAAATCAGTTTATCTTCATTTCCAATTTGGATGGATAATACATCACGGTATATCAATAAGAGCATATCAAGACCCATTTCTTGATGGGTTTTTTCTTTGAAAAAGGGCACCCACTGATCCTGAATGAAGAAAAAGGCATGTCCTTTCCGCTGATGTAAGACTTCATACAATTTTATCACTTTCGCTCTGGACTCTGCAAACTCATCATTTCGACTTAATTCGACTGCTTCCGCAATATTATTTGTCATATTTGCTAAGAGTCTGGCCATGTGAGGGCTTACTTCCTGTTCAACCAGCCTTTCTTCTATTGCTTTCGGCTGAAGCGGCTGAAACGGAAGAACCTGGCATCTCGAAACGATGGTATCCAATATTCTGTGGAGCTGCTCAGTAATCAGAATAGCGATAGTGTCTTGACTCGGCTCCTCTAAAAATTTCAGCAGACTGTTTGCCGCATTTGTCGTCATTTGATCCGCATGGGATATAATGTACAGCTTTTTATGCGATTCCAGTCCTGTTTTAGAAAACTCCTCCTGAAGCGATTGGATCTGAGCTTTTTTAATGGATAATCCGTCGGGCTGAACCACATGCAGGTCGGGGTGGTTTCCGGAATCAATACGCTTGCAGTTCCGGCACTCCCCGCAAGGCTCAGTCCCGTCTTCAAGGCAAAAAAAGCTTTTTGCGAGAAGCAGTGCGGCATCCAATTTGCCAGTACCTTTTTTGCCTTCAAACAGATATGCGTGAGAAAGCCTTTTCTTTTCAATGCTATTATGCAAAAGACGCATCACTCTGGGCTGCTGCCCGGTCATTTCCTTCCATGATATTGCCATTGTATCACTCTCTATGTGTAAAGGTTAATCAATAAACCTTTTATTTCTCCGATTCGATCCAGCAAATCAATTGCCGGTTTTTCCTGATCTAACATCTCTTCCGTCAGCTGGAGCAGCTTTTCATCTATTTCTTTCACAAGCCCCAGGGTCCGGCTGCTGCCGTACAGGTCAAAGCTTTTCGTCGTTTCATGCGATAATCCGCTGTCAACGGCCTCTTTCACAAAACGTTTTACCAATCCTTTGAATTTCGCTAAGTCTTTGAAGTTCCTCGACTTCGTCAGTCTTTTCCCGAACGTTTCTATATCCGTTAAGAACCTGCTCAGCTGGTCAAATTTCAGCTTGCTGCTTTGGCTGTCCATTGAACTTTTAAACGTCCCGGAGAGCTCTGCCGCTTTATAAGCAGGCTGCTGCTTTTTCTCAATAAATGTGCGTAAGTCAGAATTTATTTTCACGTCGTCAAATCCTTAAAATTGATGAAATTCATCGACCGGAAGGACAAAGACCGTCGCTCCGCCGACTTCCACTTCGACAGGATAAGGAACGTAAGAATCCGCATTCCCGCCCATCGGGGATACCGGGGCAATCATTTGATCACGTTTACAGCCATTTTCTTTAATGAGGCTGAGCGCTTTATCGACACGGATATCCTCCACCCCGATCATAAACGTCGTATTGCCTGATTTAAGAAATCCGCCTGTTGTCGCAAGCTTCGTCACCCTGAAGTTGTGGTCGGTTAATACTTTCAAAAGTCTGTTGCTGTCTTGATCCTGCACCACTGCCACTATTAATTTCATTCTATAGGCCCCCTTTAGGTTGGAAAGAACATGGTCGTTACATTCATTATATCAACTTATGAGAAACAGGTCACAACTGAATTTTTTTCAATGTTTCATTTATCACCTGAAGTACGTCCTGAATGACGAGTTCCTTCTTTTTCGATGCGTCGATTGTATGAAATCTTTCAGGGAAACGCTGCATCACCTTTTGATATCCTTCCCGTACTTTCGTGTGAAAGTGCAGGGCCTCAAGATCAAGACGATTCTTTTCTCTTGAATCATTCGACGTAATCCGTTTCAGCCCTTCTTCCGGATCGATAGAAAAATAGATAGTGACATCAGGCATCGTATCGCCGATTGCAAACTGGTTAATAGAAAGCACTTCATCAATGCCGAGCCCTCTCGCATAGCCTTGATAAGCCAGCGAACTGTCGATAAAACGATCGCACAGCACAATGCGTCCTTCTTCCAATGCAGGCTGCACCTTCTCGGCTAAATGCTGTCTTCTCGCAGCGGCGTAGAGCAGCGCCTCCGTTTTTGCATCCATCAGTGTATTGTTTTTATTTAAGATCACTTCTCTGATCTGTTCCGCAATGTCGATGCCGCCCGGTTCTCTTGTCGCTGTTACCGGAAGCCCCTTTGCCGACAGAATCTCTTTCACTTCCTGAAGCACAGTCGTTTTCCCTGCGCCTTCAGGACCTTCAAATGTAATAAATAAACCGCTCATGATTTCTCCTCTTCTGTATAAACAAGTAGTTGTTCCCCGTTTAACAAGCCTTGAATATGCGCGTCCATGCCGATTAAACGGGAAAGCTTTTGTACGATCTCTTCTGTTATCCGTTCTCCGTCCATGATCAGCGGAATTCCCGGGGGATAGGGAATAATATTCCCCGCGTGCAAGCGCCCGGCCGCCTTATTTATATCCGTAAGCTCTTTTGTAAACTTCCGCATCTCATTTTGCGGATATTCAAGTGTCGAAATGGACGGAAAGGTCCAATTCACGGTATCCGGCAATTTATCGGGCGGTGTATTCTCCAGTTTCCTCTGTATGTTTCTAACGGTTTCCTGTTCTATCATCCGCCGGCCGCCTATCGGCAGGACGAGCAATACTTGGTACTCGTCAGCCAGCTCGGCAACAATGCCTTCACTCTCCAACATACTTTGTAATGAATAGCCGGAATGTCCGAGCTTTGACCGAAGAATGAATTTTAACGGGTCCGCCCTGAGCCCAAATCCGGAAGGTTCGATCATTTCAATAGAAGAAATTGATGCGAACATTCGTTTGATTTGTTCAATATGCGCCATATGACCGGGGAGTGTCCCTTTTTCAGCGATATCCTGAACATAAGCGCGCGCCGTATCTAAAGAGGCCATTATCGGATATGACGGGCTGCTGCTTTGCAAACTGCTTAAATAATAGGTTAATCGATCTCTGTCAATGCGGGTGCTGTTTAAATGAAAGTAAGATCCCATCGTCATAGCCGGAAGCGTTTTGTGAGCCGATTGAACAGCGGCATCCGCTCCCATATCTAATGATGATGGCGGGAACGGTTCACCTAACACAAAGTGAGCGCCATGAGCCTCATCCACCAGTACAGGAACGCCGTATGAATGGGCTTTGTTAACTGCCGCGGTCAAGTCGGCAGCATGACCGTAGTAAGTCGGATTAGTCAGAACAAGGCCTTTCGCATTCGGATATGACGCTAACGCTTTTTCAATGACCGGAAGGGATACATGGGCCGGCACATGCATGTTTTTATCAATTTCCGGCGCTAAATACACCGGCTTGGCTCCGGCCATTGCCACCGCATGGAAAACAGACTTGTGACAATTACGCTGGATCAGAATGGGTTCGCCCGGTTCACAAACAGCTAAAATCATCGCCAGATTGCCGGCAGTCGTTCCATTGACGAGAAAGTAGCTTTCCTGAGAGCCGTATAGCCTGCTCAACAATTCCTGTGCTTCCTTGATGACTCCCGTCGGGTGATGTAAGTCATCAAGCCCTGTAATCTCAGTCATATCAATAGATAAAAGAGATTGATATACAGATCTGGCTTCATCAAAAAAGACATCTCCATTGTGATGTCCCGGAACATGAAAAGAATACGTATTTCGGTGCGCGTGCTTCAGCAGCGCTGTATATAAAGGTGTGTCCATATTTTAAACAAATCCTTTGCCTGTCTTTCTTATTATATCGTGCCTGTGAGCCAACTTAAAGCTAAGACTTTTTGCCAACTAGCCATTCTCCCGGCCGGACTTCATATTAAGCAGTTTCTTTTTCAAATCGCCTTCCATGATCATGAGCTCCTCCTCGGCCCGCCTGCGCTTCATCCTGCCTTCTTCTTGAATAGACATGATTTCTTCCAGTGTGGTGACTAAACTTTCCTGCACTTTTTTTAAGGTATCTGCCTCAACAAGTCCGCGCTCATTGGCTTTGGCGGTCTCGACTGTACTTGTTTTCAAAAGCTCCGCATTTTTCAGGAGCAATTGATTCGTCGTATCCGCCGCCTTCTGCTGCGCATCTGCCGCACTCTGCTGCTTCATTAGTGTCAGGGCGATGGCGACTTGATTCTTCCATAAAGGAATAGCCGTAACAATGGAGGACTGAATTTTCTCTGCCAGTGCCTGATTCGTGTTTTGAATCAGACGGATTTGCGGCGCACTCTGAAGCGTAATCTGCCTGCTCAGCAGCAGATCATGCACTCTCTTATCCAGACGGCCGGCAAACTGGCGAAGGTCATTAACTTCCTGAGCGGCCATTTGATTGTGTTCCCCTAATTCAGCTTTTCTTACCGCTTCGGGAATCAGCTTTGTTTTCAGCTCATCTAACTTTAATTCACCCGCTGCTATATACATATTTAAGTCAGAAAAGTATCGTTTATTTTGGGCATACAGCTGATCTAACCTTTTATTATCACTCAACAGCCCATTTTTAGAAAGTTCGAGCCTTCTGCTGATACGGTCAATCTGCACACTGGTCTTTTGATATTTCGAAAGCACTTCTTGTACAGAGCCGGATACCCTTTTGAACAAACGGGCAAAGAATCCTTTGTTTTTCATCTGCAGATCATCGGGGTTTACCTGGTCAAGCTTTCTCATCAAATCAGACAGTATCTGTCCCATCTCTCCTGCATCTTTTCCTTGCACATGCTCTATCATCGTATGGGAAAATTCAAGAAGATTCGCCTGCGCCTGTGAACCAAATAGAACAATGCTTTGCATGTTCCCGGGATCCAGTTTTTCAGCGAGCTGAAGTGCCGCTTCTCTTTTTTCTTCCGGCAGCGTATCTGCAAGCTTTAGATCAGCCTGATCATTTTGAGCGCCCATGATATCATCGGAACGGTCTTTGGCCATTTCCTTCCCCCTTTCTTACTTTCTCAGTGACTGCTTTGCCATATCTAATTCAAAATGCAGATCATCGATGTCTTCCTTCATCAGTTCATGAAGATCCTCTTCCAGCCGCCTGGCAAGCTCCGCAAGAGTCATCCTTGTCTGACTCAAGGACATTGATAAATCTTTATTTTTTCGCGGCTGTGATGAGAGCAGAGCATACTTTTCAGTCAGCTCCACAACAGAATCAAGCGTTTGATAATAGAAACGCTCCGCCTGATAAAAACGCTTCGGCTCCTGCTTTGTGAGCAGATATATCCGCCGGGTTATCCGCAGTATCTCTGCATTCTGCTTCAGCATTTGTATACTTTTAGAGCGAAAAAGCGCCCTGCGTAATCGAACGATTTTATTTCTTGCTTCCTCAAGATTTTCCTTGATATAAGTATATTCTTTTCTTGTCAGCCGGTGTTTTTTTAAAAAGAGGCGCTTCGCATTCCACAGTCCGGCCATACTGACGGCAGTTCCGCCTGCTGCTCCGTATAAAAGCGAATACAGAAAAGGCTGATGCCCTATCGTAAAAGCGGCTGTTCCCGCTAATACAAAAACCGCGCTGCCGCAAAGCATCCATTTCATATATTGAATAAACGGTTTCATATTAGATCGACTCCTATTTATTCACTTTTATCAGTATTATCTATTACATTCCATTTCTAAACAAGTTCCTCTTCTTATCGTATCAGTTCTTTTATAAAAAGTGAAAAAACTACTCCCTTATTTTAAAGCAAAAAAAAGACCCTTTTCAGGGTTAAGAATATAATGTCGGTGTATGAAGGCTTTTCAGTTTACGAACGAAAAATTCATAATTCGGATCAGAGGTTGGAGTTGAAACTACTTTCTTCTCACACTCTAAACATATAAATTTCGTATAAATATGAATACCCCTGCTTTTTTTAGTTTCACACACAATACATGTTTCTTCATGGCTGGACGTTTCATTCATTTGTGCCCACCTCCGTATGAATAGCCTTCCCTGAAGCCATTGATTGTATACACAATTTGGACCTTTTTGAAGTTTGCAATTAGTATATGGGCGTTGCCGTATTTCGGTGTTTGTATTGTTTTTATTCAAAACAAAAAAGGCAGCTCATGATGAGCTGCCTTTACCGTTATGATCGCTTGGCGGCGTCCTACTCTCACAGGGGGAAACCCCCGACTACCATCGGCGCTGAAGAGC
>NZ_AJVF01000013.1 GCF_000262045.1 Bacillus siamensis KCTC 13613 | reverse complement strand
TTTTCAGGTTGACCATCTGACCGCGCAGTTTTTTATATTCACCCGCGCGCTGTTTGGCAGCGGACAGCAGGGTGGTTGCTTCGAAAACTTTCATGACCATGTCCTTTCACTCGAAATATTTCAACAAGATTTTACCATGGAGGAATGAGTAATAAGGTCAATGTACTATCTAAAATGGAAAAATGAATCATTTGACCTAATTAAGTGAATTGGAAAGAGTAAGCGGGGTAAAAAGGTTGGAACAGTCTTATTAAAGACAATATTACTTTAATAAGGAGAAATAATTATGAAACAATTTCATTGAAAAGAAAGTATTATTAGATAATGAATTGTAGTGTGTAAAAGATGAAAATGGTGTAATTCAGGATAAAGGTGAGTTATTAACCGGAATTGATATGTTAACGGAAAATAATGTATAATGTACCGGGCGGCTTTGAACTCATTGAAGGTAATGAACATGAAGAAATGGAAATTTTTCATAAGGTACATCCTGACTGAAGAGACTTAATTCAATGAAAATTAACCTATTTATCCTGTTCTTTTTTAGGAGGAAGGTATGTCAATTTTAACAATAATTGAAATCGTGTTAGTGGCAACTGTATTAGGGTTATTTGCATGGACTTTTAAAAAAGAGAAAAATACTGATGAAGAAGTATTAAATTATGCTAGATATATAATTTATTTGCTTGTCGCTGAAGTTGCATTGTATGTCGTGTTTCAAATCGTTTAAGTTTACTCCAGGCAAAGAGAGCTGTGAATCATGATAGATGTCTTAACTAATATCTTAAAAAATGACAGACTGGATGAATATCCATTATTTAAAAAATTTTGCTCTCTCAAAGAAAAAGGGTTACGTAAAGAATCCTTTAAAGCATTATCTTCGTTTATCGATGAAGCCAAAACGTGGGATAATCATGCACAACAGAATTTTGCTTGTTGGCTATTTGCTTTATTAGAAACATCAGATGATATTCACCATATACTTGTTCACCCTTTAGAAATGGATCTTTTAAAGCCTTTGCTTGAAGCATGGATGAAGAGTAACCCCGAAGATCCAAGACCATACAGGTGGTATGGTGTGTTTTTAAATGCTGAAAACCGTGTCGATTACTTAAATAATGCACTTAGACTAGGTGGCAGTAATGAACAATTATCTTTATTAACGTTAATCGATATTCATTTGAACGCCTTGTGGTATTCATTTCATCACATATCCGAAGATTTATACTTAGGCGATATTAAAGAAGATCAAGCACTTCTTACCAAGTCCCGGCAGTTGAACAATAAGATAGAATGTCAACAAACAAGAAAAAGCAATAACGAACAGCTTAACTATTATCAAGATTTGTTGAATGACTGGTTGTTGTTTAAAGAAGAACAATCAAAGGGATTTGTTGAATGGTGTGAAAATAAGGGCAGAAGCTATCCTTGGGTCAAATCTTATTATTACGAAAAATAGCAATTGCAAGCATGTTTGATTTTTAACCGTAAGGGGAGATAGATTTGATGGCAGTAAGATACGTAGCTGTCCTTATTTTGTCGGCCATATGCTCTGCACTGGTATATGTTATCACCTTGGATCAAGCTGAATATGTCCCTTATCTTATAATTAGCGGGATCATGTTGACATGTTATTCAATTTTTGAATTGCCATTGCAGCTTTTCTTAAACCGAAAAGCTAGAAGGTTCAATTTTAAATATCTCTTAATATACACAGTGTTTTCATTTATTGCATGGCTAATCATGGCGGTTCTCTTTGAACCTTATAACCCAATAGGGTCTATACTAGCGAGTTATGAGATATATTTATTCAGCGTATTATTTGCTCTGATCTTTAGTTCTTCCCTTCACTTCAAATATTGTACAATTTCGGAAGAGTGAGTAACTTTGAAGTGAATGGATTGAGGATAGAGAGAAAAAACATTGTTGTTGCGGAAGGCTGGGGGAAATGGGCATCAATCCTGGGAGACATTTATCAGCAGCCACGATTTAAGTATGTTGAATGAAAGCTGCTTGTTTAAATTTGTTAGTACATAAATTGTGAGATTTACTTATATCAACACGGCATGATAAAGAAAAGGGTTGTTTATGTTGAATTGGAAAAGAAATGAAAAATTTATGTTTGCAGGAACTTTAATTGCAATTTTTTTGATTTTAATATTTAGCGTAATATTTATTAAAGGAGCGAGCCATACTCCCGGTAAGGATGATGTTGCTGTTTTTGGGAAATTTGCAATCAGCAGACCGCCGGTCAACTATGATCTATATAATAAAGACAATTCCAAGACGGTTTTAGAAAACGTTACGGGTTACTATGAATCATCTGACTCTCAAGTTTACGTGCAAAATAATTCTGATTTTGTGGTGATAAATAAAGGTGAATCATATGAGAAAAAATCACTGAAAAGAGCTTCGGAAAATGATAGGAGAATGTTAAGCAGAATAAATAAATTTGAGGAAGAATAAGGCGATTTATTAATCAGGAAAAAACATAAAATGTTAAAACTCCTTACAGTTATGAAATAATCATTTTATTTAGACGTATTGAAATTTTTTCTTAGAGGAGAAAGTTTATGGATTTACTTAATTGGACTTACATTATATCTACAATTATAGGAGCTGCTGGGTTCATAAGTTTATTGTGGTTCTCTTATCTTAATAACAAAAGTGAAAAATAAAGCGGAGCATTAAAGGATAAAAAATCAGCATTAAGCAAGTTCTTTATGTTTCTTCTCCATCGCTCTGAAGGACCTTAATTTGAAACATCTAACCCCTTGTTTAATTCTTTTCCTTTTTAATTGAATATTTGTACATTAACATGGCGGCAAAATCATCACCTCATCAATCAATTTTTGCATAATCTTCGTATATTTCAGTTGTTATCCTTATTCATGCTATTCCAATCTAGACAAAGGATACCTGCAGGCGATATTGGAATGCAGACATTTGAGTTCAATAAAGAAATATTCGGCCACGTTATCAAGCCCCCCCACCATTAACTGAGGGGGGCTTCTTATTAATTTGGAAAATGCGTTGACTTACAATCCATATTCAAAAAGATCAATTGCTTTTAGATTCACCTTTCTTTTTGCTCCTGACAATCTTTTTGTCGACTAAATCACTTTGTTTAAGTTGAATGGGTTGTTAGAACATCATGTGATGCATCTCCTTTAAAAAGCATACACACATATTAGAGGGCTGAAAATTACCCGAATGAATTAGGCTACGACGTCCAAACTGCTTTTCGCATGGAACCAACATGGGCAACTGGTCAACAGCTTTAAAAACTTCATCATAACAGGGAAATGCGGTGAGCATTGGGAATATAAAGAAATATAGGCTTACAGCTATGAAGGATGTATGAATATCCGTCAGCCGGCGAAGGAAAGGCAATCTCCATGTGTCGTGACGGTTCGTATGCGGGTGAATGGACCTTCCCATTCATCCGCTGTTATGTCAGAGGGACGAAAAGACATGTTTTGAGGAGGAAGCGGAATGATTAAATTTACACGGCCATCGCCTATGAAGAAAACATGCACGATGCATCCGGAAAAGAAATCTGTCAGAGCGGTTTCGTTTACTGATTTTAACGGCAATTCTGTAACAGTAACACTTTGTGAAAAGTGTCTGGCTGATTTAAAAAAGAAAGCCGCAACTGAATACAGGAGCGTGATCGAGGAGCGGGCCAAACAGAATCGTTTCAAGATTGGTGATCATGTGTATTTAAAGCATTTGGGAGTAGTCGGCGAGGTGAAAAACATGGAGGGCGTTCAAGCGGCAAACAGGACAGACACAGACGGAATCCGGAGGGCCACCCCTAAGGAAATCGCAGAATACAAAAAGCAGGAGAAGCAATAACAAGGAATTTCTATCAGCGGTATTACTTACGAGAGCGGCGGTCGTTGCGCCGTCTGCTTCCGCGGCTTGGTCCGGCTGCAAAATGAATCCGGGTGTTCACGGATGCCGCGACTTATACAAGAAGCACAGCAGGCAGCTTTAAAACAGCAACGCCTCTGAAATTATTCAACGTGAAAACAATCCGGAATAAGACTGGAAAGGGGACCTATGCCACCGGAACATTTGAATCAGTCAATTGTCAAATCAAATAAGGGGGATTCGATGGCGCTGAGAATAGTTTTGGGGCTGAGGGGGTAGGGTTCTGGTTTTATTTCCATTAGAGGGCGGCGCATTTTATCGGGCTCAGTAAATGAGTGCGGGCCTTGACCGCCTTCACAGGAGGCAGTAAACATTTCTGCTCGATTGATTGACTCTGGCTGTTTACCGTCAGCAGGCGTTTTTTAGCTGCTTTCCTAACTGTCACGGAAAACATTTCACAGGAAAAATATTGACTGTTTTCCTGTTTGTGATGTTTATTAGAAGGAGTATACAAAATTATTATAATGAGGAGGTCTGGATGTGAAAAATAAAGCGAGAATACAGGTTGGAATATGCATTGGGCTTTTATGTTTAAGCTTTACCGGTTTCAGCCCTTTATTCGGCTCAGCGCATGCTGAAGCGAAATCCATAGAAGACACAAAAATGACAAGCTGTACAACGAACAAAAAATTTGTTCAGCTTGAGAAAAAATTTGATGCCAGGCTCGGGGTTTATGCGATTGATACGGGGGCAAACAAGACAATCGCCTACCGGCCGAATGACCGGTTTGCTTACGCATCAACCTATAAAGTGCTGGCCGCAGCTGCAGTTCTGAAGACAAGCTCAAATGAAAAACTTAATGACATCATCCGCTACACCAAAGATGATCTTGTTACATATTCTCCAATCACAGAAAAACACTTGGATACAGGCATGAGCCTGAAAGAAATCTCCGAAGCCGCTGTCCGTTACAGCGATAATACCGCCGGGAACCTATTGCTGCAGCAGCTTGGCGGCCCTAAAGGTTTCGAAAAGTCATTGAAACAGATCGGGGATCATGTAACGAAAGCTGATCGATTCGAGACGGATTTAAACTCTGCGATTCCCGGGGATCGTCGTGACACAAGCACCGCAAAAGCACTGGCAACTGACCTTAAGACTTTCGCTTTGGGTAATACTCTCACGGCTGACAAGCGCACGATTTTAACAGATTGGATGCGGGGCAACGCTACCGGCGACGAACTGATTCGGGCAGGCGCTCCTGCAGGATGGGAAGTCGGCGATAAATCCGGAGCCGGAAGTTACGGCACACGAAACGACATTGCGATCGTTTGGCCGCCTGACAGAGCTCCAATTGTTTTGGCAATCCTGTCAAACCGGTTTACGGAAGATGCCAATTATCATAATGCTCTTATCTCGGAGGCTGCAAAAGCCGCCCTTGATGGCCTTAAATAAACATTGCCGTTCATTTTTATGACCGGTTTTTTATATGTTGAGAACGCGGTATTTTTTTCGATAAATGTGATAATGAAGAGCCATAAAATAATGGGAAGAAGGGGAATTGTGATGCATTACATAACAGCATGCTTAAAAATTATCAGCGATAAAGACCTTAATGAAATAATGAAGGAATTCAAAAAACTTGAGGAAGAAACGAACAAAGAAGAAGGCTGTATTCAGTTCCATGCTTATCCGCTTGAACCATCAGAACGCAAAGTCATGCTTTGGGAGATTTGGGAAAACGAAGAAGCTGTTAAAGTCCATTTCACGAAAAAGCATACAAAAGACGTTCAAAAACAAAAATTAACGGAAGTAGAATGGTTAATGAAAAGCAATGTGAATGAGTAAAAGGCTTTGTCTGTTGTTGGCCGACTCTGTCAGCAACAATCATCAGTTTCATTCACTAAAACCCTTGCTGCGCAAGGGTTTTTTACTTTGAAAAGTTCTTTATACTGCAGTCTTTTTATGGGTAAGGAACAGACTTGGAATGAAGATGGCCGCAAGGATGATGACGGATACTAAAAATCCGGCATGGTAGCCTTTTAAACTGTTCGAAATCGTCGGCTGCAATCCTTGTATGACAGTTGCGGTAACGGTTGCGATCACAGCTGACCCAAAGCTGGAACCGAGGTTTTCAATCATATGAATACCGACACCCGCTTCCGGAAGCTGTTTACTGTCAAGACCTGTATAAGCGTCACTCATCAATGGGAGCATAATTCCTCCAAAACTGGTGCCGCGGATAAACAATATGACGGAAATCCAAATCATACTTGTGTTATCGGTGATAAAAATCAGCGGGCCAGATCCGATCAGCGACAGAACAAGACTGACCATAACGACGTATTTCGCACCAATCTTATCAATCATTTTTCCGGTCAGCGGACGGGTCACGAGCATTCCGACTCCTTGAGGGATTAAAGCGAGTGCTGCTTCGACTGCCGTGAAATGACGGAAGTTTTGAAAAAACAGCGGAAGTATTAACATCGGCCCCATGATGGCAACATTCGCTAAGAACAACCCGATCGCTGATGCTAAGAAGCTCTTGTGAGCAAACAAATTCATCGGCAGCACGGTTTGATTTTTTCTGATCCGGTTATATACGAGGTAAATCGCTGCTGAAACAAGACCGATGACCACCCATAAGATCGTGTCGCTATTGTTAAATGATGCATGAGCCGCCGCTTTCGTAATACCGTACATCAATGCCGCGCTCATTAATGACAAATTGATAATCCCGAAAATATCGAGTTTACGATCTTTGTTGAATGGTTCAAAGTTCGGAATGGTTTTCATCATAAGCGGTGCAGCAATCAAAACGATGAACACGTTGATGTAAAAAATCCAATGCCATGAAGCACCTTGGACGATGAAGCCTCCGATGACAGGTCCTAAGATAGGGCCGAAGATCATAGGGGTGCTGACGATTGCCATCACTTTTCCCAGGTTTTCCTGACCTGCCGTTTTAACCAAGAGTGTTGACATAAGCGGAGTGATAATGCCGGCGCTGAATCCTTGAAGCAAACGGAAGAAGATGAAGCTGGAAACGTCACGGCTCATTCCCGCAAAAACAGAAATGACACCAAAGGCGATGACTGAGCCGATGAAGATTTTCTTGCCGTTATATTTGTTCATAAGCCAGCCGGATACGGGTACTGCAATCGCAAGTGCTAACATATAGCCTGTAACGGACCACTGAATGGTATCCAATGTCGTGTGGAAGTCTTCAGTCAGTTTGCCGATAGCGATGTTTACCATCGTAGAATCAAGCATTGGAGCGATTGCTCCCAGTGCAATAGCCCAGGCGGCAGTGAGAACTTCTTTTGGCAGCCGAAGTTCATTTCTTTTATGTGTTGACATATTATTCTCCTCTCAAAATTGCTGTCTTTGTTTCCTTGTCAACAAAATAATAGAGTGTTTTTGTTTCTTTGTCAACAATAAGAGGGGTATAAAAAGGCAGCCCGTTTTCATGGAGCAGGGCTGCCTGTTGTTTTATTCATATTTATTCCGATTTTATGTCTGCACCAAGTTTCTTTATTTCTGAATCCAAATGTCTGCTGTATGTTTCCACGAAGTTCAGCATCGTGTCAAATTGTTCATCAGTTACTTGTTCAAACACGATTTTGTCCCGTTCTTGAAACTCTTTGTGCAATTCCTCGTGAATTTTATAAATGACTTTTCCTTGCTCGGTAAGCCTGAAATAGATTTCTTTCTTGTTAAGCGGCTTCTGATAGCTTTCGATAAGGCCTTTATTGATAAGCTTCTTCGTTAATTTACTGATGGCGCCTCTTGTCATATAAAGGGACTCCGCAAGTTTAGTCACATTGGCGTCTTCAATTTTTTCGATTTTTTCGATGCAATGCACTTCAGAAGGTTTATGCCCTTTAAGGCTTTCTTCCATCTTCAGCCTATTCAGCCACACCATCTTGTTAAAAAAGTCCCTGAAATTCGTGAGGAGCTGTTCTTTTTTGTCCATGGCCCGTCCTCCTGCTCGGTGGTGCTTACACAATAGTATAAAATTTTTGTTTCTTTTTCAACAATCGTAAAGCTGTTTTAGGAACTGAGAATTAACCGAAACGTGGTTTTTTGGGTATGTTTCTTTCCGGATTCGTTACTTGCTCTTTTTCATAACAGGCCAACTCTACAGCCTTATAAAAAAGCAGGCTGCGCAATGAGCCTGCTTAGATTCGCATCAATCATTTTCCTGTTGCGGCGTCATAAAAAGCGTCGATTGCGGTTGTGTATTTCAAGACGTTTTTAGACACTTTTGCGGTTGCGCCTAATGGATATGCGTCTGACAGAACGCTGGAGTGAGCCTCGGGCTCCCAGTAAAATACGCCGGTTCCTTTACTGTTCGGAACCGCTTTCACCAGTTTTATGGTGTCTTTTATGGTCCAGTAGGAATCTTTAGGATTATTTTCATCTCCGCCCAGTTCAACCACCATGACTTCCTTGTTGTAGCGGGAGGCGATGTCATTTAAATTAGAGGATAATTGGCCGGTGAGCTCCCAGTACGGCTTACCTTCCCAATAGGGGTAGAACGAAACGCCGATGATGTCGGTTTTGCCGCCATTTTTAAAGAATTGATCAAACCACCATCTGAATAGGCTGTTGTCCGTGCCGTGTGCCAAATGGCTGATTACCTTGGTGGCCGGGCTGACGGATTTCACGGCGTCATAGCCTTTGTTCAATAAGGCGGTCAATTTGCTGAAATCGTTCGTGCTGCCGTCGGGCAGTAAAATTCCTGAATTCATTTCATTTCCTACTTGCACCCAATCAGGGGAGATGCCGTTATTTTTAAGTTCTTTCATGACGTCGTACGTATGGTTATACACCGCTCCCTGCAGCTGGCTGTTTGAATAGCCGGTCCATTGGTTCGGCTTGATCTGATGGCCGGGATCGGCGAACACATCACTGTAATGGAAGTCAACCATGACCTTCATTCCTAACGCTTTTGCCCTTTTGGCCGCCGCAAGTACGCCCGCTTTGTCACTATAGCCGAGCATGGTCCATGTTGTGCCGTCTTTCAGCCAATAATAGCTGCTTGGCGGATTCACAAATACTCTCAGTCTCACGGCATTTATTCCGTGATCTTTAAGAATCTGCAAGGCATCTTTCTGTTTCCCGCCGTCATCCAGCCAACGCACACCTTCATCCTCCATTTGTTTCAGCCAACCTATATCAGCGCCATAGGCAAACGGGGCAGCCGCTTTTGCTTTAGGAGACTTCTCAATGAATGTAAAAGCGGTGAAAATGAGGGAAAGACAGATGATATTTACAAATACACGCTTCACCTGGTTTTTGAACATCACAATACCTCCTGATAAAAAAGATTGTTGGTTGAGTTCACTCTGAATGTTTCAGCTGCCATTCTCCAATAACGTCGTGAAACGCTGAAACGCCTGAATGCCTTCGACTGTCATTTTAAAAACGCCTGCATCGGTCAGCGCGCGTAAAAATACATTCGCGGTTTCTCTTTGTAAAACAGCGGCTGCATTTTCTGGTGTCACGTCTTTATCCGCTTTGATGTTTTCAGCCCACGGAAGATGAATGTCTTTGATGTCATGAGGTTCATTCAGTAAATACTTTTTCACTTCTGCCAGCTCATCTTTCAGGCGGGGAGGTAAAACGGCGAGCCCCATCACTTCAATCAGACCGATATTTTCTTTTTTGATGTGATGAACGTCTTGATGCGGGTGAAAAATGCCATCCGGATAATCTTCGGAGATGCGGTTGTTTCTGAGGGCGAGATCGATTTCAAAATCCGTTCCCCTGCGTCTGGCAATTGGAGTGACGGTATTATGGAATTCATTCGTCTTTGCGATGACGCCGACAGTTTCGTCTGTATATTCCCGCCACTTTTCAAAAACATATGCAGCCGCCTCAGTCAGCAAATCCGGATCTTTTGCCCGCAGGCGGATCACTGATACCGGCCACTTCACGACAAAAGCCTGAACGTCTGGAAAATGACGCATACGAAAAGGATAAAGGGCGTCCGCTTTTGCCATCGGAAACTCATGCGCGCCGCCTTGATAATGATCGTGTGAAAGAATGGATCCCCCTACAATCGGCAAGTCTGCGTTTGATCCCGCGAAATAATGCGGGAAGATTTCCGTAATGGCCAGAAGTCTTCTGAAGCTGCCGCGGCTGATGTTCATCGGCTTGTGCACGCTTGAAAGAAAGATGGCGTGCTCGCTGTAATACGCATAAGGTGAGTATTGAAAACCCCATTGTTCTCCCGCTAAGTCAAGCCGGATGATGCGGTGGTTTGAACGGGCAGGGTGATGTAAAGTCCCGGCATATCCCTCGTTTTCCATACAGAGCAGACAGTTCGGATAACGGTTTTCCGGACTGTTTTTAACCAGGGCGATGTCTTTAGGGTCTTTTTCCGGCTTTGATAAATTAATTGTGATCTCCAATTCGCCAAAAGGTGTGGGTGAGCGGTACACGATATTTTTTCGGATGGCCCCCGTCTTCATATAGTCGTTGTTTTGGCTCAGACGGTAAAAATAATCTGTTGCTTTTTTCGGGCCATCTGATAACAATTCGCTGAATGTGGCATTGATCAGAGAAGGGGCCGGTGTGATTACATCCATGATCCTGCTTTCCAGCATGTCTTTTTCAGCCGGCGTGTCGTTGATGATTGACCGTTTTACCGCGTCTTTCACCATTTCGTCCAAATAGTGAAGCCTGTTTTGTTTCTTGATATGCTTCGGTTCTGCATAATCCGTCAGTCCGAGCAGATCAAGAAGCCTGTTTCTTGTATAAATCACATCTGTTTCATTTATGTCGCCTAAGACAGTGCTCTCTTTCAGAAACCCTGCCACTGATTCAAAAACTTCAATGACCGCCGCCTCCATTTCATTTGTCTTTGTATCCGTTTGGATGACGCAGATGCCAATTCCATGCTGATGCAACGATTTCCGTTATGTCCGTTTGTTTCGGATTCCAGCCGAGAATGTTCCGCGCTTTATCGCTTGATGCGATGAGCGTGCCCGGATCACCGGGTCTTCTTTCGGCCGCTCTTGCTTTTATGCCTCGCCCGGTTGCTTGCCGGGCTGCATTGACCATTTCTAATACGGAAAATCCGCTGCTTGAGCCTAAATTGAAAATGCCGCTGTCTCCGCCGTTCTGCAAATATTCCAGAGCGAGAATATGGGCATCGATTAAATCAGAAACATGAACATAATCGCGGATGCACGTGCCGTCTTTAGTATCATAGTCAGTGCCGAATATCAAAACCTCGTCCCGCTGACCGAGCGCGGTTTGTAAAAGGATAGGGATAAGGTGGGTTTCCGGATGGTGATCTTCTCCGATGGAACCGTCCGTTTTCGCGCCGGCCACGTTAAAATATCGAAGGGAGACATATTTTATGCCCCAGGCGGCATCGCACCACTTCAGCATTTTTTCTGCCATGAGTTTTGATTCGCCGTATGCGCTTTCCGGCTTTTCCGGCATGTCTTCTGTGATGGGCACTTTTTCAGGTTCGCCGTATACAGCGGCGGATGAAGAAAATACAATGTGTTTCACCCCGAATTCCTGCATGACCTCCAGTGTAATTTGTGTGCCGTACACATTATGATTGAAGTATGAAAGCGGGTCTTTCATTGATTCGCCGACAAGGGATTGAGCGGCAAAATGGAGAACGCCCGTTATGTTCTCCTTCGCAAAAACAGAGCGAAGAAACGGTTTGTCGCGGATATCTCCATGGTAAAAAACTGCCTTTTCATGAACGGCTTTCCGGTGGCCTGTCTGGAGATTATCCACAGCTATCGTTTTAAATCCTTTGTTTACTAATTGATCAACCGCATGAGAACCGATATAGCCGGCTCCGCCGAGAACGAGAATCGCCATGATTTATTTTTCCCTCCATTCAGCCGCGCCATCGCTTATATCCGCGATGTAGAAAGAAGCTTCAAGACCTGTCCTGCTGCGGTAGTGAGATGAAACAGCCCGGATAAAGCCGGCGGTTTCTCCGCTTTCCACAATGGCTATGGCGCAGCCGCCGAACCCCGCGCCCGTCATCCGCGCCCCGAGCGCTCCTTCCTTCCAGGCTGCTTCAGCCAGCGCGTCTAATTCGGCACCGGTCACTTCATAATCATCGCGTAATGAACGGTGGGACGCATTCATCAGCTCCCCGAACGTTTTCAAATCATTCAATTTGAGAGCTTCCGCGGCTGAGAGGGTCCGCTCGTTTTCATTGATTCCATGACGGGCTCTTTTGCGCAATGTTTCACGGGAGAGAAGGTGTTCGAGTTTGTTGAATTCTTCTGCCGTTAATTCCGCAAGTGATGCGATATTCCGATATTGCCGCAGTTCCGAAAGAGCCTCATCACATTCACTGCGGCGTTCATTATATTTTGAAGCTGCCAGTTCCCGGCGCTTGTTCGTATTCATAATGACGATTTTATATCCGTTAAAAGCAGCCGGAATCATTTCGTGCTCAAGCTTATCGCAGTTTAAAAGAATGGCCATGTTCTGTTTGCCTTTTTGCACTGCGAATTGATCCATAATGCCTGAATTCACGCCGATAAATTCATTTTCGACTCTTTTTCCGATAAGCGCCAGTTCAGTATCGGAAACATTCAGACTGAATAACTCTCTTAAAATGGCACCGGTTAACATTTCAATAGAAGCGGAGGAACTTAATCCGGCGCCGTTTGGAATCGTACCGTGAAAAAGAATATCCATTCCGCTGTCTATTTGGCCGCCGGCTTCGAGAAGGTAACGGATCATTCCCTTTGGATAATTGGTCCAGCCGTCTTCTTTTTTGTATGCTGTATCGTGGAGATCAAGGCAGACAATGCCGCTGTCCGGAAAGTTTTCTGAGAATAACCGGATTTGGTGATCTCCGCGTTTTGCGCAGACGGCATATGTTCCGATCGTAATCGCGCAGGGAAGAACGTGGCCGCCTATATAATCCGTATGTTCCCCGATCAGGTTGATCCGGCCGGGTGCGAAAAACAGTTCCCCGTTACTTCTCTGGAAAACGTCTTTAAATCTTGATTTCAAACGTTTGTCATCCATGATAACCCTCCGATTCTATTTTGAGGTATGCTCCAGTATGAACTGAATGGCTTTGTGCGAATTCCTGGTGAGGCCGATATATTCCGCTCCTTTCGTTGCGATGAGTTTCACATGCAGGCGGTCTGCATCTTCTTTAATGTCATCGTAATAAGAGCCGACTTGCGGAGCCAAAATGATCATATCGAAGTCTTTCATGATGTCGTAATGGGATCCGTAGGCGCCTGCTGAGGCGGTGATCGGCACGTTATATTCCTCGGCGCCCTCTGTCAGTGCGTTCGCAAGCATGGCGCTCGTTCCCGCTCCGGCGCACAGCACTAACACATTGGTGCCGTGTTCCAAGGCGGATGAGGATTCCTGAAGATTTGTGCTGATGACCGAGGCCGCGTCTTCTGAGGCGCCGGCCATTGCGGGCTGTATCTCCCGGGATGTTTGCGGCGCGGTTTCAGATTCGGTGTGTTGAGCTTCTTTCGCCGCTAATACATTGTCGTAAGCTTTACAGAATGGCAGGTATATCAGGAAATCGACAATGATTAACACAGCTGTGAGGACAAAAGCCGAAAGCCCCATCCCGGTCCCCAGAATCAGGCCGACGGGAGCCGGGGCAGCCCACGGAAGAACATACATAAAACTGTTCATTCCGATGACGTCAACGAAAAATTTAAACAGACAGACATTCACCATCGGCGTTACAACAAACGGAATGAAAAAATAAGGATTTAAAATGATCGGCGCAGCAAAGAGAAGAGGTTCGTTTACTGCGAAAGACACCGGAACCGCGGATGCTTTTCCGACTGCTTTCAATTGCTTGGATTTCGCGAAAAGAAGAAAAATAAACGGAACAACAAGGGTTGCGCCGGTTCCTCCCATAGTGCCGACGAAATTTCCGAGTCCGACGGTCAGCACGTTGGACGCCTGCTCACCGGCATTATGAAGCTGCAGGTTCGCCTCCACATTTGCGTAAATAATAGCCGCGATAGCCGGCTCCACAATAGAAGGCCCGTGAACGCCGACAAACCAGAACAGCGCCATCATTCCCCAAATGACAGAAATCCCAAGATAACCGTCTGCAACGGTAAAAAACGGCGATAAGAGAGAGGAGAGAGCCTCCGCGAACGATACGTTCAGCGTATTCCTGATCAATAAATCAATGATCACCATGGCCAAAACGGAAAAGGCGAACGGGAAAACATCTTTAAATGTTTGCGAAATGGTTCCCGGAACTTCTTTCGGCATTTTAATCGTAATATTTTTCAGAGCGCAGAATCTGTATACGTTCACTGTTATGAAAGCGGATACAAAAGCGGCTAAAAGGCCTTTTGTTCCGAGATATTCCGTCGAGAATCCGCCGTCGATTTGAGTGACGCTTAAAATGAGAAACCCGACGACTGAAGCAAGCATCGCTGAAACGGGATTGATCCCTTTGTTTTTCGGCATTTTCCGGTTCATTGATTCACTCAGGCATTTCGCAGTTGTTGCCGCAACAATCAGGCCGAGGGCGCCCATTGAATAGTTATAAACTTTCCAAAGCCATTCAGAAACATTTTTAGGCCAAGTGAAACCCAACACTTCCGGCACAGCCGCGGTGAGGATGAAAATGCTGGCGAATAAAATAACAGGCATGGCCGTTAAGAAGCCGTCACGGATCGCGCCTAAATAAATGTTTCTTGAGATTTTTTCAAAAAACGGTTTTCCCTTTTCGATTTGCTTGATGATACCGTTCATTTTTCCACTCCTTATCGGCGGCTTCGGTAGAGTTCTATAAAATCCTGAATAAGATCACGGAGCAGAAGGGTTGTCATTAAATGGTCCTGGCCGTGAACGAAAATAAACCCTAATTCCATGTCCTTGCCGTCAGCTTCTTCAGCTAACATTTTCGTTTGCACATTGTGGGCGAGGGTTAGATTTTCATCTGCGCTTTTTAATGCTGCTTCCGTGTTTTCGAAGTTTCCCGCACGGACTTCTTTCAAGACTTTCAATAAAGTGCTTCTGGCATCGCCGGCATAGGCGACGATTTCAAAACCGAGCATCTGCAATTCTTCCTTTGTCATGAAAAAACCTCCTAAAGACGGCACACATGATGAAAAGAGATTCTTTTCACCATGTATGATCGTTAAATGATTGTTTTTGTTTCACTTACAAGTTTGTACCAGTAGGCCGATTCTTTCGGATACCGTTTTTGGGTGTCGAAGTCGACGTAAAAAAGACCGTAACGTTTGTTGTAGCCGTTGGTCCATGAAAATAAATCCATTAAGGACCATAAGAAATATCCCTTTACGTTGACCCCGTCGCTAATCGCTTTGCTGACGGCTTCTAAATATACTTTTAAATAGTCGATTCTTGCCTTATCCATAATGATGCCGTCTTCAAATTCATCTTTATAGCCCATGCCGTTTTCAGTAATGTAAATTTTGTTATATTGCGGATAGTCCCGTTTGATGCGCATCAGCATGTCATACATGCCTTCAGGATAAATGAGCCAGTCCCAATCGGTCCGTTTCAGGCCTTCTTTGTAAATTCTTTCGCCGATCCCTTTTACTTTATAGACCGAAGTGCCCTTATCGCCCGTTCCGTTATGGTGAATAACGGTCTCTCCGTCGTACGCTTTGACGAAATGGCATTGGTAATGATTGATGCCGAGATAATCATTGCGCGTTGAAGCTTTTTTCATCACGTCAAAATCGCTGTCTGAAAACTCGTATGAAGCGCCGTTCGCCTCACAGATTTCATCCAGAGCACGCATGGTTTCTTCAGAATAATAGCCGAGGTAGGTGGCATCCAGAAGGAATCTCACTGATAACGCGTCATCGAGAAAGCAGGCATGGCGGTCTTCTTCCGAGTCACTGGCGGGGTATTTTGTTTCCAGTGAGTGGACGACACCGATTTCTCCCGGATAGCCGCCTTCTTTAAAGAGGTTGACGGTCATCGCATGCGCCACCATCATGTGATGGAGGCATTGAATGACTTTTGTGATATCACTTTTAACAGATGGCGGGAAAACGCCGAGTAAATACTGGTTGGTGGCTGTAGGATAGATTTCGTTAAACGTGCTCCAATATCGGATTTCGCTGAATTCTTTAAAGCAAAACTCCGCATACTTGACGAACGCATCTATTGCGGCGCGGTTGAGAAAATCTCCCTGATCAAATAATCCTTTCGGCGTATCGAAATGATGAAGCGTGACAAAAGGGGTGACGCTGCGTTTTTGGCACTCTGAGAAAATACGATGATAGTAATCCACGCCTTCCTGATTGATTTCGCCCGTGCCGTCAGGGAAAATTCTCGTCCATGCTATAGAAAGGCGGATGCCGTTTATTCCGAATTTCTCACATAGTTTGATATCTTCCGGAAACTGCCGGTAAAAATCACTTGCCGGATCAGGGCTGAATCTTCCCTGTTTTTCAAGAAATTCATCCCAGGCTACAGGCCCTTTGCCGCCTTCTTTTGTGGCGCCTTCCGCTTGGTATGCCGCAGTCGCCCCGCCGAAAATAAAGTCATGAGGTAATTTGAGCATTACTGAATCCTCCTTTGCCAATGTGTGAATTGAAGTTTGTTAATGTTTGTAAATGTTATCTTTTGTTTAATAGTAAACGCATACATTTTTGTTGTCAATAGCTTCATAAGGAAATAATAACTGTGTTTACAAGGGTGAAACAAGTTTTTCAATGTTTTATATGTTGATAATATTGTTTGTTATTGTTTGTTTTTGTTGACCAGATTGGCGTGGTATGTTAGATTGTGTGTAAAGTTGAGGGGATGATTGAGTATGTTAAAAAAAGAGCGTCTTTTAAAAATCATCGATATCGTAAACTCGCGGGGGTTTATTACGGTGAGTGATATTATCGATGAATTGGAAGTTTCTGATATGACGGTGAGAAGAGATCTGGATGAGCTGGATAAGGCCGGAAAAATCGTGCGTATTCACGGAGGCGCACAGAGCATTTCTTATTCCATTGACCACGAATTATCGCATAATGAAAAACTGGATGTTCAAATGGAGGAGAAGGGGAAAATCGCGGAACTCGCGGCTTCATATGTAAATGATGGCGATACCGTTTTTTTAGGACCGGGCACGACAATTGAACTTTTAGCGAAACACCTGCTGCATAAGAGGATCCGAATTATCACCAACAACTACCCCGTGTTTGATATTTTAAAGCATGGCGACACTGCGGATACCATTCTGATTGGCGGCGACTTCCGAAAAAACACCGGTGCATTCGTCGGCCCTATTGTAAACGGCAACCTGCAGAAATTCAATTTTACGAAAGCCTTCATCAGCGCAAACGGCATACATAATGATGAGATTTCTTCTTATAGCATTGAAGAAGGAGAAGCCCATCAAATCGCGCTGAATAATTCGCGGACGAAATTTTTGCTGGCGGACAATAAAAAATTCAACCGGGAAGATTTTTACGTGTTCTACAACTTACACGATATGGATTATTTGATTACGGATGATAAAGTGATGAAAGATGTTCAGATCCATTATGAGCAATATGTGGATGTCAAAATCGTAAAAAAATAAAAAGGGGAGGCGGTTCGATGAAAGGGGTTATTTTTGATTTCAACGGCACGATGTTTCAAGATTCACATCTCCACGAAAAAGCGTGGTTTTACATGGTGAAACATTACTCTCCGAAAGCGATTTCTGATGAAGATATTTTCATTAACATTCACGGAAGAACAAACAGTGAAATCCTGACGCATTTTATTTCCAACGATTTAACAAATGAAGAAATCAAGAAGATGTCTTTTGAAAAAGAAGCCTACTACAGAGAATTATGCCTTGAAAACAAAGCGGAGTTAAAGCTGACGAAGGGCCTGCCCGGCGTCTTAAACCATCTGAAAAAGTCAGGAATGCCGATGACCATCGCCACGGCTACGGTAAAGGAAAATGTCGAGTTTTACTTTGATGTCTTTCATTTGGGGAAGTGGTTTGATTTTGACAAAGTCACGTTTGATGACGGAAGCTTCCCCGGAAAGCCGGCGCCGGATATTTTTATCATCGCATCGGAAAAATTAGGCCTTAACCCTGAAGAGTGCCTAGTCATTGAAGATGCCTTTTCCGGGCTCACAGCGGCGAAAAAAGCAGGTGCGGGCAAGATTGTGGCCATTGACCCGTTCGGAAAAAACCGCGCGTTATTTGAAGAAAAACATCTGGCGGATGACGGGATACTGACAGATTTCACCTCGTTTTTTGAGGTGATTGCCGGACATTCTGTTTGAGAGATGCAGTTGGATTGATGGTGACCTTTATGTAAGATCTTTTGATGTATTATCCAAAATTTAGTGTAAAAAACGCTCCCTATTAATATATGTGCAACAGAAACCGAAGTTTTTGATGAGTTCTAAATGAATATATTTAGAATATGAATCTGCTTTGGATAGGTGGAATCGCAAAAAATTTTAAGAGCTTTGCAAAACACTTCAACAGCTGTTCTTCATAATAGGGTTTACAATGTTGAAGGTAGAAAAAGTCCTATTTAGCAAGCCCTCTTTTAAAAAAGAGGGTTTTTTTTATGAGGTGCTTATCCTTTTTCAGTTGCGCTTTTGTTTTTATAATGATTTTCTCATCGGAGGCGGCATTTTTTGGATCAGAAAGGTGTTCGCCTTAATTGAGAAGATAAAGGAAGTTGAAAAAGATATGCCGTTTGCGGATGTCAGCCTGTCTTTTGAGAAAGATCATTCTTCAATGACGCTTATTTCCCCCGTACCGAAAAAAAGTGAAACACGTTCTCCTCGCTTTTCATAGGTTCTGATAAGTCCTTCCTGATTTTTAAGTTTCCAGCCTTTTTCGGATATTTCCAATTGGTATAAACCGCTCGGACCTTCTTCTTCTTTTGCTAAACGGTATGTATAGTTTGAAACGTATTTTCCTTTTTCATATTCCTTTGTTTTGCTGTGCATAGCGAATAATGGCACCGGGAAATCCGGGTGAGAAACGGATGCTTTATATCCTCCTAAAATAAATAAGCTAAATAACAATAATATAAAAAACCACAGAATATATTTCATAAAACCTCCTTATGTCAATTAGTCGGTGCATTTTAAAAAAAGATACACCGTATGATTGGGTTGTAAAAGCGGGTAAGAAGATAAGGAAAGGAGAGAGACGGATGGAACTTGATTTTGTGATTCGTCTGGCGGTTGCGGGGCTGCTTGGGGCCCTGATTGGATTGGAGAGAGAATTCAGGGCGAAGGAGGCCGGTTTGAGGACGCATTTTCTAGTGGCCGTCGGCAGCGCCTTGATGATGATTGTTTCCAAATATGGATTTTTTGATTTGTTATCCAACAGCCATACGTCCTTTGACCCGAGCCGGGTGGCGGCGCAGGTTGTCAGCGGTGTCGGATTTTTAGGGGCCGGCACGATTATTTTGCAGCGGCATGTCGTGCGGGGGCTTACGACAGCCGCGGGGATTTGGGCTACGTCCGGGATCGGTCTGACGATCGGGGCGGGTATGTATGTCATCGGTATTAGCGGCACGATATTGGCGTTAATCGGGCTTGAACTTTTAAATTTTCTGTTTAAACCGGCGGCGCATTCTCTGTCTGTCAGTTTCCAGATTGAGGAGAAGGCCGTTATGCATGAAATTTTAACTTCGCTTGAAGCAAAGGGAATTCTCATCACGTCCTATGAATTGAATAAGGCGGTGCTTGAAGTGAAGGGAAGGGTGAAAAGCAAAAGCGGAAAAGCCGCGGTGATGGAGAAAGTTCAATCCCTCCCGTATATCCTGTCCGTCAAAGTTGAATAGCAAAAAGGGGAAGCTCCCCTTTCTGCGGTCATTTCTTTTCAAACATTAATACCAAGGATAGAACGGGATATACGGCCGCGGATAGTATGGATACGGTCTGGGGAAATAATAAGGCGGCCGCGGATAGTATGGATATGGTGTGGGGAAATAATAAGGCGGCCGCGGATAATGATACGGCACCCGCTCGTGGCTCTCGGCTGTGTACTCATGATCAAAAGGATCGTACAAGAGGAAAACCTCCTTTGAAAGAGTTATTCCGTTTACCATATTCCTGTATGCCCGGTATGGTGTGCGTACTCCGGGCAGAAAAAAAGACGCCGGTTATCATCCGGCATCTTTTTTTACACTTTTACATCAATTGAATGTCCGGCAGTCGGGTGCTGGGCCGGCAGCATTTTCACAGTTTCTTCCGCAGCGGCCTGGGCATTCTGCATGACCGTTTTTGTTAACGCGATATTTACATTCTGCGCCAGAGGTGCCTGGTGCATAGCGATTGATAACGCAGGGATATCCATAGCTTCCACCTCCTTATCCCTTCATATCGGCGGCGTGCTCCGATTATGAAGAGAGCCGGCGTTTTCTTTTAACGGCCCATTCTAAAAGTGCGGCCGCGCATACTCCGAGGGTATAGGCGAAAATGTCGCTCCAGACAAATTGCCAGCCGAGGATCAGCCCGCCGAGCGTGCTGCTTCTGATCGCGTCAATCCACGGCGCATGATACAGCTGGCTGCATTCAATCAGACAGCAAAACGAGAGGCTCAGGATAGCGGCTGTTTCCGTCCGGATGTTTCGAAATAAAAAACCGAATCCGGTAAAAATCATTGCCGCCCACAGGGCGTCTCCTAAATAAGCGGTTATCATGCCGGGCAATAGGTTGGTAATGCAGGCGGTTCTGGATAGTAAACCGAGGGCGATGATAAAAACGGTCAATGCCCCGTATGTCAATCGATGTCTGTTCACTTCACACTGTTCCCCTTTTTTGTACTCCCATGTATTGTAAGGAATGACGGAGAAGCTGTCTATGAAAAAAACGGCCCGGGAGGCCGCTTTTTCGGATTATCTTTCTTTTAGGTTGACATGGTCTGCTTTTTGATCACTGCCGATAACGAAGCGAAGCTCATACTGTCCCGTATGATAGACGTAATCTGTTTCGCCCGTTTTCGGCACTGTCAGGATTTTGTCAGCGCTGCCGATTTGTTTGCTTAAAACGTCAGGTGTGACGCTGCCGAGGTTTAAACGCCGTTCCACCCCTGTCCCGAAATAGCGGATTTCTGAGATTTTGCCGTTTTTATGATAGGAAAATCCATAACCGGGGTTTCCCATGTTCCAGCTGTATAAATCAAATGGATTGCGGCTGTCCGCTTTCTGTTCCGGCTGGCCGATTTTATCGTAAACATCCTGTCTCGTGCTTTGGTTGATTTTCAGGCCTTTCACTTGTTGCGGCATTTCCCCTTGAAACGCCGATTGATAAAGGCTGTTCACCAGTTCTTGTGCACGTTGATCTTCCGTTTTTGAAGCGGCTTCGGCATGAACGGACTGTGTATCCGAAACTGCTTCTGCGCTGAATGCGCCGCCTGTGAGCATCACGGCCGACAATCCCGTGATGAGTGTTTTTTTCTTCAGCATATGTGAATGCCTCCTTTTTACCGCTCATACCCGTATGTTTCCTCAGTTAAACGGGATGTTTTAGTGAAAGGCCGGCTGGGAATCATAAAGGATGTATAGAGGGGAACAGAAAGGGGAAAAGAAAATGGCTGATACAAAGAAGGTTACAATCAATGGCGTTGAAATGGAAGCCGCAGACGGACAAACCGTTTTGCAGCTTTTGAACAATAGTTCAATTGACGTGCCGCACGTGTGCTATCATCCGAGTCTCGGTCCGATTGAAACGTGCGATACTTGTATCGTCAGTGTTAACGGGGAACTCGTCCGTTCGTGTTCCGCGCAAATAAAGGACGGAGATGTCATTGATACGCTTTCGTCCGATGTGAAAAAAGCGCAGATTATCGGCATGGGCAACATTCTGCACAACCATGAATTATACTGCACAGTTTGTGATTACAACAATGGGAGCTGCGAAGTACATAATACCGTAAAGGAAATGAAAATCAATCACCAAAGCATTCCGTTCGATCAAAAACCGTACCCTAAAGATGAATCAAATCCGTTTTACCGGTATGATCCCGATCAGTGCATCTTATGCGGACGCTGCGTCGAAGCCTGTCAGGACGTACAGGTAACTGAGACGTTAAGTATCGATTGGGAGCGCAAACGCCCGCGGGTCATTTGGGATCAGGATGTGCCGATTAATGAATCATCATGTGTTTCCTGCGGACATTGTTCAACCGTATGTCCGTGCAATGCCATGATGGAAAAAGGCATGGAAGGCGAAGCGGGTTATTTAACAGGCATCAATGAAGAGACGCTTCGGCCGATGATTGACATCACAAAAGGCGTCGAAACCGGCTACGGCTCGATTTTAGCCATATCGGACATGGAATCGGCCATGCGTGATGAAAGAATCAAAAAGACGAAAACCGTATGCACATACTGCGGTGTCGGCTGCAGCTTTGATATATGGACGAAAGGAAGAGACATTTTAAAGGTAGAACCTCAGGCCGAGGCGCCCGCAAACGGAATTTCGACGTGTGTAAAAGGGAAATTCGGCTGGGATTTCGTCAATAGTGAAAAGCGCCTTACCAAACCGCTTATACGGGAAGGGGATTCGTTTCGGGAGGCGGAATGGGATGAAGCGCTGCAGCTGATCGCCGATAAATTTACCGATATAAAAGAACATTTCGGCCCGGACGCGCTTGCTTTTATCACATCTTCCAAATGCACGAATGAAGAATCATACGTGATGCAGAAGCTTGCCAGAGCCGTGATCGGCACAAATAATGTCGACAACTGCTCACGCTACTGTCAGTCTCCGGCTACGGCCGGTTTGTTCAGAACGGTCGGCTACGGCGGCGATTCAGGATCGATTACAGATATAGAACAAGCTGAGCTCGTACTGATTATCGGCTCAAATACGTCTGATTCTCACCCCGTTCTGTCTACACGTATTAAACGTTCCCATAAGCTGCACGGACAGAAGCTCGTCGTGGCGGACTTGCGAAAGCATGAAATGGCCGAGCGCTCCGACGTGTTTTTCCAGCCGCGTGCCGGATCGGATATTGTCTGGCTGAACGCCGTATCGAAGTATCTGCTTGATCACGATTTGGCGGATACCGCATTTCTGAATGAAAGAGTGAACGGATTAGATGAATTTGTGAAAAGCCTTGAACCTTACACGATGGAATATGCTGAAAAACATACCGGTGTGGACAAGGAGACCTTAATCAAAGTAGCGCGGATGATTCATGAAGCCGGCAGTGTGTGTGCGCTGTGGGCAATGGGGGTTACCCAGCATATCGGAGGAAGTGATACGAGCACGGCCATTTCCAACCTGCTGCTTGTGACCGGAAATTACGGCAAGCCCGGGGCAGGCTCATATCCGCTTCGGGGCCATAATAACGTGCAAGGTGCCAGTGATTTCGGCAGCATGCCTGACAGCTTCCCCGGTTATGAAAAAGTAACGGATGAAAAAGCCCGCAAAAAGTATGAACAGGGCTGGGGAGCAGACCTGCCGAAAGAAATCGGAATGACAAATCATGAAATGATCGAAGGCATCCACTCGGGAAAACTGAAGTCGATGTACTTAAAAGGAGAAGAAATGGGGCTTGTCGACTCCAACATTAACCATGTTCATGCCGCCTTTGAAAAGCTTGATTTCTTCGTTGTGCAGGATATTTTTCTCTCGCGGACGGCCGAGTTCGCCGATGTGGTGCTCCCGGCAAGCCCGAGCCTTGAAAAAGAAGGCACGTTTACGAATACGGAACGGAGGGTGCAGCGCCTTTACCAAGTGTTTGAACCGCTGGGCGATTCAAAGCCTGACTGGCAGATCATTACGGACATCGCCAACCGGCTGGGCGCTGATTGGCGCTATGAACATCCGGCAGACATTATGGAAGAAGCGGCGATGCTTTCACCGCTCTACGCAGGCGTCACTTACGAACGTCTCGAAGGCTACAATTCACTGCAATGGCCCGTTGCGGCGGACGGAACCGATTCACCGCTTTTATTTACGGAGAAGTTCCCGTTTTCAGACGGCAAAGCGGTTCTTTATCCCGTTCAGTGGACCGAGCCGAAAGAATTTGATGAAGAGTATGATCTCCATGTGAATAACGGGCGGCTGCTTGAGCATTTTCACGAAGGAAACCTGACTTACCGGTCAAAAGGAATTTCCAAAAAAACACCGAGTGTGTTTCTGGAGGTCTCACCCGAACTCGCTGAAGAAAGAGGGCTTGAAGACGGGACGCTTGTCCGCCTGACATCACCGTACGGAAATGTGAAAGTCAAATGCGTCATTACAGACCGGGTAAAAGGCAAACAGGTTTATCTGCCGATGAACGATTCAAAAGATGCCGCCATTAACCTTTTAACAAGCAGCTATGCGGATAAGGATACGGATACACCAGCCTATAAAGAAACCTCAGCGAAGATGGAGATTTTGAAAAAAAAAGGCATTAATCCGCTTCCGAAAATCAATTTCCGTTACGGAAACCCGCAGCCGCAGATCGGTGTCCAGGTTGAGCGGAAATGGGCGCGAAAAGATTATGTATTTCCGGGAGACGCGGTAAAAAGGGGGAAACAGCAAAATGGCTAAAGCAACCCGCACCATCCGAAAACAGACCGTCACGGAAGAAGACAAACGAAGAAAGGATTTAGAAGAGATTGAGACGGCTCTCCTGCAAAATAAAGACGCGATTTTGGAGTCTTTGCACATTCTTCAGCACATGAATGAGCGCGGCGTTTTGGCGCTTCTGCGCGGACTTTTCGGCCAGGGCGACAAAGTGATGGACATCCTCGTGAAGAAGGCGAATACGCCGGAAACGGCCAATATGCTGAAAAATCTCCTGCTGTTAACCGGCGTCCTCGGCATGCTTGATGTAAAACAGCTTGAGCCGTTTATCGTCAAAATCAACGCGGGCGTCACAAAGGCTGTTGAGGAGAAAGACAGCAGCAAAAAGACGGGTTATTTTGATATCGTCCGCGCTTTAAAAGACCCGGAAATCAACAAGGCCGTCACGCTGCTGTTTTCTTTCCTGAAAGGCATGGGTGCTGATACAAGCGACATGGAGAGAAATACGCGGCCTCCTGAAGACCAAAAGCACCATCAGGAACCGCAGACGAATGAGTGAACATCACCCCCCGAGCCTCTCATACGGCTCGGGTTTTTTGTGCGTTCACGCTGCTTTCTTGGGAAAAATTTCACCTCGGGATTCATGACTTTTGTTGTGTTATGTTAATAGTTAAGGTTATGAATAGAAAAAAATTGAAAATATGTGCTAGGATAAAATTCAAAGTAGGTCAACTGTTCAAATATGAAACAATCAGGAGTGATAAAACATGAGTAAGCTGAGGAGCCCGAGACAAGCCATCCAAAGAACCCTGATGAAAGGAAAAAACGGTCTGGACGTATACAATCCTTTTCCTTGGTACGAAAAAATGAGACGGGAAAGCCCCATTCAATTTGATGAAGAAACTAAGGTATGGAGTGTGTTTTTATATGATGATGTCAAAAGGGTCATCAGTGATAAAGAGACTTTCTCAAGCCTTATGCCAGACGTGAAAAGCTCGATTGCAAAGTCCATGCTGAATATGGACCCGCCGAAGCATACCCAAATCAGATCGGCCGTCAATCGCGCTTTCACTCCGCGCGTACTGAAGGAATGGGAGCCGAGAATTGAAGACATTACAGAAAATCTGCTGAAACAGGCAAAGAACAAAGGGCGGATTGATATCGTGAAAGATCTTTCCTATCCTTTGCCGGTCACGGTGATTTCAGAATTATTAGGCGTCCCGTCCGAATACATGGAGCAGTTTAAAAAATGGTCGGACATTCTCGTCAGCATGCCGAAAGATGCGAGTCCTGAAGCGGCGGAGAAAAATCAGCAGGAGCGTGACCAATGTGAGGCGGAGCTGGCGGCGTTTTTTGCGGAAATAATAGAACGCAAACGAAAACAGCCCGGCCGAGACATTATTTCTATTTTGATCAAAGAGGAAGAAGAGGGGGAGAAGCTATCGGCAGAAGACCTGATTCCGTTTTGCAATTTGCTTTTAGTAGCGGGAAATGAAACAACGACTAATCTCATTTCAAATGCGGTTTACAGTATATTAGAGACGCCCGGCCTTTATGAAGAATTGAGGCAGGACCCTTCTCTCATCGCGCAAACGGTGGAGGAAACACTGCGTTTTCGCGCCCCCGCTCCATTTGTCAGAAGGACGGTCCGGCATGATACTGAATTGTGCGGCCGCCGTCTGAAAACCGGGGATATCGTTCTTTGCTATATTGCATCTGCCAACCGTGATGAAAACAAATTTGAGCAGGCTGACGTATTTGATATTCATCGCCGGTCAAATCCGCACCTCTCCTTCGGGTTCGGTATACACTTCTGCTTAGGAGCCCCGCTTGCCAGACTTGAAGCGGAAGTTGCGCTAAAAGGAATTGTAAAGTCCTTTCCACACCTGGAGCCCGTCCGGATTGAGCCGATCCGAAACAGTGTCATGTACGGGCTGGAGTCTTTAGAAGCGGAGATAAACGAAAATAAGGGAGAGAAACAAAGATGAGACAAACACACATCGCCATTATTAATGTGGGCGCTCACGGCCATGTCAATCCCACGCTGCCCGTAGCCGAAGAGCTTGTCAATCGCGGGCACAGAGTGACATTCGCTACGACTGAGGAATTCGAGGCTTCCGTTGCCAAAACGGGTGCCGTTCCTCTTTTATACCGCACAAGCATTAAGGCGGATCCGAAGACGATAAAAGAACGGGTAAATAAAAATGACGCGTTTGTGATGTTTCTGGAAGAAGCGGTTGAAGTGCTTCCGCAGCTGGAAGAGCTGTACAAAGACGACCTTCCCGACATCGTCCTGTTTGATTTTTTAGCGCTTGCCGGAAAGTTATTTGCGGATAATGGCGGCATCCCGGCCGTAAAGTTCTGCCCAAGCTATGCAATGAATGAGTATTTTCAATTAGGAAGAGACGAAGAAACGATGGAAGCCGCCAAACAGGCGATAGAAGAATATCAGGAGAAAATTGAAAATGAACAACTGAAACGGATGACGATGGAAGAGTTTTTCATGCCTGAAAAACTGAATATCGTCTTTATGCCAAGAGCCTTTCAGCCGAAACAGGAAACCTTTGATGAACGGTTTTGTTTTGCCGGTCCGTCCCTTGGGAAACGCACAAATACGGGAAGTTTGGAAATTGATGCGGCTGATGACCGTCCGCTTATGCTCATCTCTCTTGGAACTGCGTTTAACGCTTGGCCTGAATTTTACCAAATGTGTATCGATGCGTTTCGGGACTCAGACTGGCGGGTTATTATGTCAGTCGGCACAACAATTGATCCGGACAGTTTTTCGGATGTGCCCGATCACTTTATTATCCGCCAGCACGTTCCGCAGCTTGATGTACTGGAGAAAGCAAAGCTGTTCGTATCTCACGGCGGGATGAACAGTACAATGGAGGCGATGAATGCGGGTGTTCCGCTCGTTGTCGTTCCGCAAATGCACGAACAAGAGGTCACTGCAAAGCGCGTGGATGAATTGGGGCTCGGCGTGCATCTGCCGCCGAAGGAAGTCACTGCGGCGCGTCTCCAAAAAGACGTTCAGAAAGTTTACGGTGATAAAAACATCCTCAGCCGTGTGAAAAGCATGCAGCAGAAAATAGAAGAAACCGGCGGCGCCAAACAGGCTGTTTGTGCCATTGAAGAATTTCTGAAAGAGGCGTCCGTCGAAAATTGATTGAAAAAACAGGCAGCGCCGGACGGCTGCCTGTTTTGTTATATATTTTTCTTCATGCCGCATCTCCGGCATTCCCGCAAAAATTTTCCGCCCTTCACTGAGCTTTTAAACAGCGTATAGTCGCAATTATCACATCGGCCGCTGTGAACATCAGGATATTCATTGAACTCATAAATGACCGAAGTATCGTAACCTTTTGTTTCGAACTCTTTTTTTGTTTCCATGATTGAAAGTCCCTCCGCGAATCAAATCATTCTGCCCGGTTAATGATACAGCAACTGCACGGGGGATTCAACGGAGCATATCTTGATTTTCCCGGCTGATTGCGTAACAATAATAGAAATAAATGACGGCCTGCCATGGGGCGCCCGGCATCTGAAGGGAAGAAAAAACAGCGATGGGAAAAGGATTGAACGGTAAACGGATTGCCATCGGCGGTTCGCGGAAAACAGAAGAGATCACAAGATTAATAGAAAAGCAGGGCGGAACGGCAGTCACCCGTTCCCTCCAAGGAACCGTATACTTGGCGGAGGATCAGATAGAACCTGACGTAAGAACATTTACTGAGCAAAAAGCCGACTGGGTGATATTCACCACAGGCATCGGGACGGAAACGTTATTGTCCGTATCAGAAAAAATAGGTCTGAAAGAAGAATTTCTAGCGGCCGTACATGAAGCGAAAATCGGCTGCAGAGGCTATAAAACATATGCGGCCTTAAAGAAGCTCGGCATCACGCCGCATGCCTCTGATGAAGACGGTACAACAAGAGGGCTGATCCGCTCCTTGGAACGGTTTGACTTTAAAGATAAAAAAGTCATGATACAGCTTCATGGCGAAAAAGCGCCCGTTTTAACGGAATTCTTCGAGAAAAACGGAGCGGAGGTATTCCCCGTTCTGCCTTATCAGCATATTCCGCCTGAAAGGGAGACGGTTGATAAACTGCTGGGAGAGCTGTTAAACGGCGAGGTTGACGCCGTCTGTTTTACGACAGCCATTCAAGTGCGTTCTCTCTTTGATTATGCAAAAGAAAAAGGGTCCGCAAAAGAACTGCAGCAAGCATTCGAAAACCATGTTCTTGCCGCCGCAGTCGGCAAAGTGACGGCTGAAGCGATCAAGGATGAAGGGGTGGAGAGAGTCCTTGCTCCGGACATTGAGCGGATGGGAGCGATGATTATTGAATTATCCCGTTACTATGAATCTCTGACATTGTCATAAACAATCATTCAGCAGGGAAAAGCCTAAGCTTCCCTGCTGAATTTTTTTAATTGCCAGTGTTCCGTGAAAAGGGATGGATACGTTAAGGCGCTGAGTATGATACATGTAAGAAGAGCGGAGGCCATCGTTGTAAAAACGATCAACAGCTGAAAGCGCACCGCCTGTATCGGATCAGCCCCTGCTAAAATCTGTCCCGTCATCATGCCGGGAAGCTGAACGAGACCTAATGTTTTCTGGCTTTCCAGTGTCGGTATCATACTGAGTTTCATACTGGACGTCAATATATGGCGGACTGCCTGCTTAGGCGTTCCGCCGAGAGAGAGAATCAGCTGAATTTCTTCCTTCCGCAGATCCGCTTCCGAACTGAGCCGGTTTAAAAACAGGCTTGAAAGCACCATGGAGTTTCCGATGACCATGCCGCTTATCGGAATGACATATCTTGAAGTAAACGGAATGATATGAAGGGCCAGTAAAATTCCCTGTGTCACGATTTCCACAATAGCCAGTGTCAGATAAACGCGCCAAAATGAACCGATCCGCATTTTTTTCCGTTTGGCGACATTATGCGAAGCGGCCGTGAGCATAAGAAGCACCATGAGTAGGATAAACACCGGGTGATCACCGTGGAAAATCAGCGACAGCACATAGCCGATGATGAGAAGCTGAATGACGGCCCTGACGGTTGCGATGATCATATCTTTTTCTACGCCGGCTTTAAAAGATTTAGACAGAAATAAAGCGATAATGACAAATACACTTGTAAATAACAGAGAAAGATAATCCATATCAGCACCCGCTCCCTTGTAAAAGCGCCCGGGCCTTTTCGTGTTTCGGTTCTTTAAAGAACGTTTTCGTTTCCGCGATCTCTAAAAGCCTGCTCTCGGCCATAAACCACACCGTATCGGATATCCGTTCCGCTTGTTCAAGATTATGAGTGATCCACAGGATCGTCAGCTGTTTTTGCCGATGGAGCTTTGTAATCAGCTTTTCGATGATGAGAACAGATGTGGGGTCCAGGGCCGATGTAATTTCATCGAGCAGCAGGATAGACGGCAGGCTGGCGAGGGTTCTCGCCAACGAGAGCTTCTGCCGCTGTCCGCCGGATAATTCTTTTGCATTCTGATCCAGAAGCCCGTGCGGAAGATCAGTGAAGTCTGCGAGCTCTTCAGGCGTATAGTGCTGTGTCCCGTGAAGTTTTTCTGCGAGCAGAAGGTTGTCCCGCACTGTGCCGTCGATGACGGGAGCTGACTGGAATGCAAGGCCCGCGGTTTTTCTGAGCTCTCCGATGTCCCAGCGCCTTATTTCTTTTCCGAATACAAGCACTTCGCCTTCATCAGGTGTATTCATCAGATTGCACAGTGACAGCAGTGTGCTTTTCCCCGCGCCGGACGGCCCTATCAACGCCGTAATAGAGCCTTTTTGGATATGTCCGGTTACCTGGTTGAGGACATCAAAGGACGTATTGTTTTGTTTGAAACGTTTGCCGGCCGACAAAAAAGATATTGCCGGAATTTCTTCTTTCATACAGGATGACACCTTTCGTAAAAAAATCAGGAACCGGTGAGATCGGCTGCCGTTTGTTCCGCCGTTTTCGGGTCTGCCTGCCGTGAAGCGAATGTATGCATGACCATTCCCGCAATAATAATGAACAGTCCGGCAAACGAAAGAAGTGACGGAAACGCTGCGGATAAAAAGACGATCTCGCCGATCAGCGCAAACAGAACCTCTCCGGATTGCGTCGCTTCAACAGCAGCGAGCTTCTGCGGCTCATTCCTCACCATATCGGTGGCGCGGAAAAATAACACTGTCGCGATAACACCCGAGCTGAGCGCGACGATAAAAGATTGAAATGTCTGCCCCATTGACGGAAGCCCGTCTCTGTGCCAGCCGAAAGCGGCGATCAGAAGCCAAAACGGAAGGCTTGCGAGCGTCATGCCGAGCACGCGCTGAAACGTGTCGAGTTTACCGCCGTATTGCTCCAGCATTTTTCGATTGCCGAGCGGATAGGCAAATGCGGCGATGACGACCGGCACAACACTGAATAGTATCGTGCGCCCGGACAGAGAGCCCGCATGCTGAAGCTGAATCAGGCCTGCTCCGATCAGGATGATGACGGAAGTAACCAGCGAAATCAGCGGGATCTTTTGTCTGACGGGAACCGGGCCCGCCGGTGAATCTTTTGTTTCATAGAAAAACGGCGACAGGAGCACACCCGCGACAATTGTAACCTGCCACGTGCCGGCGATCAGCCAGCCCGGCCCGTATGCCGCCGCAAAGGTAATCGGGGCATAAAAAAGCACGAAGCCGGTAAAGCTCCACTTCAGCCAAAAAAACGGTTTTTTCCGGATTTCATGCCAGAGCGGCACCCATTTTCCTTTCGCATAAACGATCAGAAATAAAAACGGAACCATAAAAAGAAAACGCAGGGAAGAGCTCCACATCCAGTTTCCGCCGGAAAGCTCCATCGCCCTGTTTAAAATAAATGTGACTGCAAAAAACAGAGATGCCAATATTCCGAATATGATGGCTTTCATGAAATCCCTCATTTTGACACATATTTTTTTATACTATACTATTCACCGGCAGGCTTCGCAATGGAATATGTGAAAATAGCGTTTTAACAACTGATGAATGGGAAACAGACATATACGGAGGTGAACACAATGCAGAAAGAGGATATTGAAGTTCTTTATTTTGAAGATGACGGCCGCATTCCGAATAACCCGAATCTCCCGCTTATCATTTATAAAGCGGTATTTAATGAAGAAACGGTACAGAAAGCGGAATCCGTCCTCCGCCGGCACGATTGGTCGAACAGCTGGAGGGGCGGAGTATTTCCGTATCACCATTTTCACAGCACCACCCACGAAGTTCTCGTCGCGGTAAAAGGAAACGCGGTTTTGAGGTTCGGCGGGGAACAAGGCGCAGACGCCGTTCTTCAAACTGGAGACGCAGCGGTCATTCCGGCCGGCACCGGACATAAAAAACTGTCGGCCAGTTCTGATTTCACCGTGATCGGGGCTTATCCGGGCGGCCGGCAGTACGACACAAAAACGGAGAAAAATGATAGAACTTCAGAAGAAATCAGCCGTGTCCCGCTCCCGGAATATGATCCCTTTACGGGAAAAACGGGCCCGCTTATAAAATTGTGGGAGAAATGACAGGGGAAAAGCGGATGGTCTGTAAAAAAATAGCCTAAAAGAAACGTTATTACACCCCGGCCATATAAATAATTTCATAAACGAAACAATTCACGTTCAAATTTTGTTCAAAAAGTGTTATTATATAAGAGTAATTCAAATTGGGGTTTTTTATGTTTGCTATTTTCAGAGAGGAAAAAGAAATTTTGACTTATTCAATTGTTTTTGTTGATATAAAAATAATACTGAATATGGCAAAGTGAAAAACTGGGTAGTAAACATTTATTTTTGTAACTGATTGTGCACGGATTCACAATCTTGCTTTTTCATGCTTTTCTGCATGAGAGGGGAAAGGCTACCCTTTCCAAAAAAATCAGCACACTGCTTATAGTAAAGGAGAATCGGATATGCCAGAAACAATCGATCAAACAAATGCATCTGTCAGCCAAGGCCAACGCGATCTTATTGATCAGCTGCTAAAACCTGAAGTTCAAGAATCACTGACTGTTTTAGTGGATCAGCTACCAAAACTGACTGAGTTAGTAAATATTTTAACGAAGTCTTATGATTTTGCACAGTCTGTAGCGACAGACGAAGTATTGAAGAGCGATACAGTGGGTGCGCTTACAGAAATTCTTGAGCCTGTGAAAGAAACAGCGAAAGACATTGCGGCTACTGCGATCGAAGCAAAAGACCGCGCGGATGCAAGCAATGACACGATCGGACTTTTCGGCCTGCTGCGCATGCTGAAAGATCCTCAAGCGCAAAAGCTGTTCCGTTTTGCTAACAGCTATCTTGAAATCATGAACGAAAAACAAAAATAATCTCAGATTCAAATTGATATAAAGGACGGAGGATATACGATGTCAAAACATATTGTCATTTTAGGCGCTGGTTACGGCGGAGTTCTTTCTGCTTTAACCGTTCGCAAACATTACAGTAAAGATGAAGCACGCGTAACCGTTGTGAACAAATACCCGACTCACCAAATTATTACGGAACTGCACCGCCTTGCAGCCGGCAACGTGTCTGAACAGGCTGTTGCTATGCCGCTTGAAAAACTTCTTAAAGGAAAAGACGTTGACATTAAAATCGCAGAAGTCAATTCTTTCTCAGTTGATAAAAAAGAAGTCGCCCTTTCTGACGGTTCTAAGCTGACTTATGACGCGCTTGTTGTCGGACTTGGTTCAGTTACGGCTTATTTCGGCATTCCTGGACTCGAAGAAAACAGCATGGTGCTCAAATCTGCTGCGGATGCCAACAAAGTATACAAACACGTGGAAGATCGTGTGCGTGAATACTCTAAAACGAAAAACGAAGCTGATGCAACGATTCTTATCGGAGGCGGCGGCTTAACAGGCGTTGAGCTTGTCGGTGAGCTTGCTGACATCATGCCGAACCTTACGAAAAAATACGGTGTAGACCATAAAGAAATCAAACTGAAACTAGTTGAAGCAGGTCCGAAAATTCTTCCTGTTCTTCCTGATGATCTTATCGAACGCGCGACAAAAAGCCTTGAAAAACGCGGCGTTGAGTTCTTAACAGGTCTTCCTGTTACAAACGTGGAAGGAAACGTCATTGATCTGAAAGACGGTTCAAAAGTCGTTGCCAACACATTTGTATGGACAGGCGGCGTACAAGGCAACCCGTTAGTCGGCGAATCAGGTCTTGAAGTGAATCGCGGCCGCGCGACTGTTAATGATTTCTTACAATCTACTTCTCACGAAGATGTATTTGTTGTCGGAGACAGCGCAGTATACTTTGCGCCGGACGGCCGTCCATACCCGCCTACAGCGCAAATCGCATGGCAGATGGGTGAACTTGTCGGTTACAACCTGTTCGCTTACTTAGAAGGAAAAACGCTTGAAACATTCAAGCCTGTAAACTCTGGTACGCTTGCAAGTCTCGGACGTAAAGACGCGGTTGCCATCATCGGAGCGAACTCTACTCCGCTGAAAGGTCTTCCGGCATCTTTAATGAAAGAAGCAAGTAACGTACGTTATTTAACACATATCAAAGGATTATTCAGCCTGGCTTACTAATCCTTCAAATGACACTGCCGACTTTCTCGGCAGTGTTTTTTTATGTCTGAATGTTAACGTGAACAGTCAGCACTGCGGCTGATGTGCTGAATTTCTGTCTTCCGTCATCCGTCATCAGGGTTTCTTTCAGGCATCAGGCTGATCAATACCGGCTATATCCCAAATACATCTCAGACGAAAGACACGTTTTAGGCTCCTTTTGCTGTGCGCCATGCTGATTATCGGTATGACAGATAAGCTGACAGACAGGCAGCATGCCGAGCCCGTTCAGGACTTACATCATGCAAAACCTCAACTTTAGTGATTTTAGAGACTGTCCGTTAATGGTACAATAGAAATAAATGACAGTATACAGGGAGAAAGGAAAACCGATGGTAACCATAAAAGATATCGCAAAACTCGCCAACGTATCCCACACAACGGTATCCCGGGCACTGAACGGCAGCCCCTACATTAAAGAGCATACAAAACAGAAGATATTAGAGCTCGCTTCACAGCTGAATTACACACCGAATGTAAATGCAAAAAGCCTTGCCATGCAAAAGTCCCATACGATCGGACTGTTTTTTACAAGCATCACAAACGGAACTTCACACAGCTTTTTTTCCGATACCATCAAAGGGGTAAACCGCACAATCAGCGAGGATTACAATTTGTTCGTCCGCGCTATTGACGACCTGAAAAGCTTTGAAACCATTACGCCCATGAGATATGACGGAATCATCTTAATGAGCCAAAGCGACAGTGATAATTCCTTTATTTATCATATCCGTGAGAAAAACATCCCGCTCGTCGTGCTGAACCGGGACATTGATGACCGGAGCTTCACGAATATCCTGTCAAACGATAAAGAAGGCTCCAGACAGGCGGTCGACTGCCTGATCGCAAACGGACACAGAAATATCGCGATCATTGAGGGAAAAGAAGGATTCAGGTCAACTTCTCAGCGGAAAGAAGGCTATTTGTCATCTTTAATTGATCATGCTATTCCGATTAAGCAAGAATACAGTGTAAAAGGCAACTACGATATGGAGAGCGGCAGTCAGGCGATGGAAAAACTCTTGGCGCTTCAATCACCGCCTACCGCTGTTTTTTGTTCAAATGATGATATGGCGATCGGAGCGATGAACGCCATTTTCGCCAAAGGTCTGAACGTTCCCGAAGACATATCCGTCATTGGGTTTGATGACATCGGCATTTCACAATACATGACGCCGAGACTTTCGACCGTAAAACGCCCGGTTGAAAAAATCAGTATCCTCGGCGCAGAGAAGATTCTGGCGCTTATCGCTGATCCGAATACGGCGGCGGGAAAAATATATGAAAACACTGAGGTGATAATAAGAGATTCAATCAAAAAACTCACATAAACTGCCTCGTCTGAATATCCAGTTTTTTTGTACAAAAAATGTTAACGTGTGCATAAATACAGCAGGAGGCGGACAGCTTGCGGCAGATACATTCAATATCCTGAAAAAGTCCTTCAGTTCGGTGAAGGCAATTTCTTGCGGGCTTTATCAGTCCGGCAGATCGATTTTTAAGTTTGGTGTGACGTTATAAGAGAAAAGGCGATCCGTGAAAGGGTTGCTTTTTTGTTTTGGAATGAATTGTGAGAATGGGAAGTGCGAAAATGCAGGCAGAAGAAAAGTGTTACTGCATACTTGATTAAGTTATAATTTGGAATGACGCTGTAAAGAGCAATCAAAACGGAATGGTTTTTAATAGCGACATTTTTTCTGCTGCAATGAACCTCGTAACGTTTCATTTCTGGTAATGAAAATGTCCGGTCGCAATCGTCTTATCTTTTTCCCAGACTAATAGGCATATTTGAAAAAATAGAATGTAAATGGAGGGTGATTTGACATGGAGCAGGTTATTTTTGTGATTTCAATGCTCGCTTTAGGAGTTACACTGGTGACATTTTTCGGAATGATTTTGAATGACGGATTAAGAGGAGTATTAAACTTCTCAAGAAAACCCGTAAAATTTATGACCGGATCATTTCTGGTATACATTGTCGCGTTTGCTGTTTATATTTTAATAAGTGTAAGGTGATATCGAAAAATAAAAAAGCGTTCCTGTAAAGGACGCTTTTTTTATATTAATTTTATTCCGCTGATCAAAATAATCGCCGCCATCACAAACTGCAGCGGGCGCGGAGAGAATTTCGGCGAAAAGAAGCTGCCGAGGAGCACACCCGGTACGGAGCCGAGCAGAAGATTCAATACGAGCAGGTAATCGACGCTGCCGAAGCCTGCGTTTAACAGACCTGCGGCCGTTACGAGCAGAAAGGCATGTGCGATATCTGTTCCCACCACTTCTGCAGTTTTCATTCTGAACAGGTACAGCATGGCGATCGCGAATAATGAGCCGGACCCGATAGATGTCAGGCCGACGATGAAACCGAAAATGACGCCGATCAGTATCATAAGTGTCCGTTTTTCTTCAAGCGTTTTTTGCTGCCAGCGGTTCGGCCGCAGTTTTTTATCGAAAAAAAGGCGGGCGATAATGGAAATGGCGACAAGAGTCAGCACGTAGCCGAGCGCCTGTTTGATAATCTGCTCCTGATGCTGGTGAAAAGCGGGAAACAGGTGAAGAATGCCGATGGCGGCTGTTGCGCTGGGAATACTTCCGAGCGCCAAGTAGCCGACAAGTTTAAAATGAACGGTGCGCTGCTTCCAATGAGAAACGACACCGAACAGTTTGGTGATGGAGTTATATAAAAGGTCCGTGCCGACGGCAATTGACGGGTTGATTCCCAAAACGATCAGTAAAGGAGTCAAAAGCGCCGCTCCTCCCACACCCGTCAATCCGACCAGCGTTCCGACAATGAACCCCATAAACACAATGCTTACAGTCATCTGTGTGCCCCCTGAATAATCCTACTATTTTTATCAGATTATATATGATTAAGGGGCGATTATCAATTAAATTTTCGGAAAATTTTATACAGAACAAAAAAATCCGCCAGCCTGCTGTTATTTCGCAGACCGGCGGATGGCCGGATTATGATTTTTGCTGATAAAACGGAAGTTCCGTGTGGCCCATTTCTCTTACATACACGAAAAGATTGCCTTTATGATGAATTTCATGTTCCATCGCAAGCTGAAGGAGAGCGGAGCCGGTAATTTTTCTGCCGAAAGAGGCAGTCAGGTCAATTTCGCGGTTCAGCTGCTCTTCAGTCAGCTGTGACAGGATGTCTGTCGTTTTTTCAGTACATGCTTCCGCCAGTTTGACGAGGTCTGTTTCCGCTTCTTCTTTCGGCTTGTTCTGGATGGCTGATCCGTCTCCGTCTTTAATGACGTTTGCAAACATGAGAAAAGAATAAACGATGTGTTTTACAAGTTCCTGAGCGGACATTGATGTCTCTGCCGGCTTGTAATCGTAATGTTCGCGGCTGATTTTTTCCGCCAGCTCAATCGTCACGTTTCGATGTGACAGAAAGTGGCTGACCAATTGATTTTGTGCTGTCATGTGAAAACCCCCATTTGATCAAGAATTAAAATGATGCAAGGATATGCTATATCAACGGCACGGAAGAAACAAGCAATAAGCTCTTGATGAAGATAAATCGTTGCGGATTTCCGAAATTCGACAATTGCGGTCTTTTTGCGTTCTTCTTTTTCTAGCAAATATGATAAAATATGACATATCTCGGTCATTCCAAAAGGGGGGATTAATTGAGGATGAAGCAGACTATTCCGTCCTCTTTTGTCGGGCTCAAAATTAATGAATGGTATACCCATATCCGGCAGTTTCACGTCCTTGAGGCGGAGCGCGTCAAACGTGAAGTAGAGAGAGAGATCGAGGATATGGAAGAAGATCAGGATCTGCTGCTGTATTATTCATTAATGGAATTCAGACACCGCGTCATGCTGGATTACATTAAGCCCTTAAAGGAGGACCCTTCTCAGCCTGAGTTTTCAGAATTATTGGAAGACATTGAAGGCAGCCAGTATAAGCTGACAGGACTGCTTGATTACTATTTTAATTTTTTTCGAGGAATGTATGAATTTAAACAGAAGATGTTCCTAAACGCCATGATGTATTACAAACGGGCTGAAAAAAACCTTGCACTCGTTTCTGATGACATCGAGAAAGCTGAGTTTGCTTTTAAAATGGCCGAGATATTTTACAACCTGAAACAAACCTACGTCTCCATGAGTTATGCCGTACAAGCCCTTGAAACGTACCAATCGTATGAGACGTACAACGTCCGCAGAATCCAATGTGAATTCGTTATTGCAGGGAATTATGATGACATGCAGTATCCAGAAAGAGCATTGCCCCACTTAGAACTTGCTTTAGATCTTGCGAAACAAGAAGGCAATCCCCGTCTTATTAGTTCAGCCTTATATAATCTCGGAAACTGCTATGAAAAAATGGGAGACCTCTCTAAAGCAGCCGAATATTTTGAGACATCCGTTTCCATTTGCAAGTCAGAAAAGTTCGATAATCTTCCGCATTCTATTTACTCATTAACACAGGTCCTTTATAAACAGAACACCACTGCCGAAGCAGAGAAGCAATACCGCCTCGGGCTTAGTATCGCCCGCGAATACAATGATGAATTGTTTGTCAAGCTGTTTCAATTTTTACATGCGTTATATGGCAAGATGGATAACGCATGCGTCAGGCACACCTTTGAGTTTCTGGAGGAACACATGCTGTATCCGTATGTTGAAGAATTGGCGCATGACGCTGCCAAATTTTACATGGAGCATGGACAGCCTGAAAAAGCGCTCACGTTTTATGAAAAAATGGTGCACGCCCAAAAACAAATCCAGAGAGGAGATTGTCTATATGAAATCTAAACTGTTGTCAGGATTGCTGCTTGTTGCTGTCGGGTTCAGCTTTACACAGGGAATCGGCCATGAAAGCCATTTGGAAAACCAAGCGGACGGCACATTTCATATTGCCGCGCGCAACCAAACATAAGTAAAGACCCTTCTTAGGAAGGGTCTTTTTTTTGCCTAAGCACAAACATTCCACTTTTATCCGATTGCAGGGTCTATATACTCAAGGCGTCTGTCCTACGAATGCCACCTATTTATGAAAAAGGCATAAGGAGAGATGAAGAGTGGGGATTGAAGTGAAAAAACGGCTCGTATCGGCTGATAAATATGCGTTAAAATGTCCGAATCCAATGACGCCGGAGTATATTACCATCCATAACACGGCAAACGACGCATCCGCCGCCAATGAAATCAGCTATATGACGGGGAACAGCGAATCAACGAGCTATCATTTTGCAGTCGATGACAAAGAAGTGATTCAGGGCATTCCGCTGGACCGGAATGCCTGGCATTCGGGAGACGGCACAAACGGCACCGGAAACCGGAAGTCGATTGCTATAGAAATCTGTTACAGCAAGTCAGGCGGCGAACGGTACAGAGCCGCAGAAGAACTGGCGATTGAGTTTGCCGCTCAGCTTCTGAAGGAGCGGGGATGGGGGATTGACAGAATCAGAAAGCACCAGGACTGGAACGGAAAGTACTGCCCGCACCGCATTTTGTCTGAAGGCCGCTGGGATGAAGTGAAGGCGAAAATTGAAAAGAAATTAAACGGCAGTACGCCTGCAAAAAAGGCTGCCGTTTCTCCGTCGGTATCTGAATACCATGTGAAAAAAGGCGACACCTTGTCGGAGATTGCCGCATCACACGGTGTCAGTGTAAAATCGCTGCAAAGCTTAAACCATATCACCGACCCGAATCACATTACAGCCGGGCAGGTGATCAAGCTGTCTCAGACGGGATCTTCCTCGAAAAGTCAGGCTGCGTCTTCCTATCCGCTCCCGTCCGGAGTGATTAAAGTGACAAACCCGCTGACGAAAGGGACAAACGTGAAACAAGTGCAAAACGCTTTATCCGCCCTTTATTTTTATCCTGATAAAGGCGCAAAACATCACGGGGTTGACGGCGTTTACGGTCCGAAAACGGCAAATGCCGTAAAACGTTTTCAATCCGTCAGCGGATTAACGGCAGACGGAATTTACGGCCCGAAAACGAAGGCAAAAATCGAGGAAAGGCTGTAATCAATAAAACGGAAGCTCCCCGGGCTTCCGTTTTTCTTACATACAAACTGCGGCAAGAGCCTTTTGAATATCATAAATGCTTTCATCTTTTTTAAACTGCTTTGAGACAGCGGGAATTTCCGCGCCGGAAATCCAAATTTTCAGCTCTGAATCTAAGTCAAAGCGGCCGGCGGTTTCTACGCTGAATCTGGAAATGCTTTTGTACGGAATGGATTGAATCTCTGTTTTCTTACCCGTAAGCCCCTGTTTATCAACAAGAATAAGACGCTTATCCGTAAAGACAATGATATCGCGGACGAGTTTAAACGCGGCGTTGACATTCTCACCTTCCAGCAGAATACGGGCCAGTTCTTCTTTTGCTTCAGCCGTCGATATTGTCGACGCGTTACCCAGCAATCTATTGATAAACCCCATGATAGATCCCCCCTGATACGTATTCTTTCAAATCATACTATAAAAAGGTTTTCATTCCTAGACGAGTAGAGTAAACTGGTGCTGACTGAAAAAGGAGAGCATGTTAAACATGAAAGATCGATATGACAGTTTCGCAGCTCTTTCCGCTGCTGAATCGGAATACAGAATTATCTATGAAGAAAATGAGGGAAGTGAACATATCGTCCTCGCTCCCCACGGCGGCAGAATTGAGCCCGGTGTCAGTGAACTGGTGCGGGCATTTTCTGACCAAAGCTCAATTTACTTATTTGAAGGCACAAAGCAATGCGGCAATCGCTCCCTCCACTTGACAAGCACACGCTTTGATGAACCGCTGGCTTTAGAAAAAGTGACCGCTCATCATTATGCATTGGCTTTTCATGGGTACCATGATCGGGAAACGGCAAATACGCTCGTCGGGGGCGCGGATCTGGAAAAGGCCAGACTGATTTGTGATCTGCTGCGTGAAGCGGGTTTTAGCGCCGAGCTGACGGACATGAACGACCGGCTGGCAGGTGTAAACCCCGGGAATATTGTGAATCGGACAAAAAGGAAAATGGGGCTGCAATTGGAAGTAAGCACGGCACAGAGAAACGTGCTGTTCAGCAATTTTGGCTGCAGGGGAGAAGAATACACGCCAACGGATCTGTTTTTTCGGTATGTAGATGCCGTCAAACTCGGTTTTTATGATAAATGAACAGGGTTCACTGGGTCTGTGGGGAGCAAGAAGTGCTTGGCTGGCAGCACGGTGAGAACAGCTTCATAATGCAAAAACCTTTCCTCCGATGTCAAAATGATGACATTCTGCCGGCTGCGTTTTCAGCCGGCAGAGAATCGCTAGTTTTCAATAAAATACGGCGATTTTTCTTCAGCGGCATGCAAGTGTGTCTGCCTGCCTTCGTAATACACATTCGGCCGCTTGTCGGATAGCAGACAAGTGAGCCGCTTCTGAAATTGAATACCTGCTTTACGCCGTTCAAACAGCTCAAGCCTTTTTTCCGCAAATGACGCCGTCACCCGGAAAGCGGCTGCGATTAAAATGACGGCGTGGTTCCTCCGCTGAGGAAGCTCCATGTTTAACAGCATAAAGGTCGGTACACAGAAGTGGTACATAAAATGGTTGGCCTGGAATTCCTGCAGTTCCCTGAACAGCTTGTTCATGTGGAAATGGTTCCCGGTATGCTTCAGCACATGGCATAGTTCGTGTGCAAAATCCTCCCATTGCTCCTCAGGTGACTTTCTTTGGTTCAGGACGATGCTGTACATGCCGTCCCGCTTCAGCATCATGCTGTGCGTATCTTCAAAATGAATCCAAATGTCAAGCTCCTTGGCAATCGTTTGCATATCAATATGGAGGGGGGCGGTCATTCCCATGCGGCAATATAAGTTTTTGACGTATTCCTCAAGATGTGTTAAAAAATCGCCCAATTGAATACACCCTTTCGAACATATGTTCTTTTTTAAGCGAGAAAGAAAAGCCCTGATCGGACTTTGAATCAATTCCCTTTTCTTTCAAAAATAAACATTCAGATATTATATCGGCTGAACGTTAAGCATTTTAAGGAAAAGAGCGAATTATTTATGTTTCGGCCTGCGGTTTTTCTCTTTTTCTTTTAAATAATTAATGAATTCAATGGCCTGCTGTTTGCTTTCCGGTGAAAAGTCCTGCATGTCCCGATATGCGATCTGCAGGTCGGGATCGGCAAACATGTCTTCATCTGAAGGTTCTTTTCCGGTTAACAAATAATCCGTCGACACTTTGAAATAATCCGCAAGCTTTTGCAGCGTTTCATAATCGGGTTCAGATCGGCCGTTTTCATAATGAGAATATCTGGCGCGCGAGACACCGATATGATTTGCGACTTCTTCCTGCGTTTTTTTTCCTCTGAGACTTTTCAATCTTCCGCCTATCATCCGAACGACCTCTCTTTTTTCAACACCCTAAGTTACTTATCATTATAGATACAAAATGTATCAAAATAAAGCGATGATAAAAAAAGTATCAAAAAGGTCTTGATGATACGAAAAGTATCGTTTATAATCAACATCACAGGGATACAAAATGTATCGAAAAATGATAAGAAATTGATCAGGAGGGTGAGAGATGCATCCGATTATCATCCGTTTCAGCAGCAATCCGGCTGACCAAAGAAGTTTAGGAAAAGCAGGCGGGTCGATATCTTTTACCGCTTGCGGACTTCCGGTGTTCCGATTTGATAACCGATTGCAGTATGAACACTATATAAGTTTGAAAAACGGAGATGTCCGTTATGAATCGTAAAAGCTACCCGTTTTTTATCTATTCCGGATTATTGAATTCTGAACATTATGACAAAATAGGTTCCGCTTTATGGCTGTTTTTATGGTTCATCAGTTCAACGACAAAGGAACACGTAAAAGACGGCGTCAAGTGGGGGCTTGTCCTCGGACATAAGCCAGTAAAAGCAAGAGAAATGGCCGATGTATTCGCAGTCAGTGAAAAAACCGTCAGGCGGTGGCTCGAGAGCTTGGAACAGCATGAATATATCAAAACCGTCCGCGCGCCTTACGGACTTATCATCTCCGTAAAACACTCGAAAAGATTCACGCAAAAAGGGACATTGCCCCGCCCGGAAGCAACTGACCGGACAATATCGGCAGATCACCGGGACAAAAATGTCCAGAGAGAAATAGATATAACAAAAAATCATACTGCTGAAGAAGCGATTACCGAAATTGCCGCCCATTTTATCAGATTAAGGTCTGCACAGGAGGGGCGGAGCGTATACCCGTCGCCAAGAGATTATCAGGCCATCGCCCGTATTGTTTCCCTCGGTGCGTCAGCACAAGAAGCAATCAAATGGCTCGGCGAATGCTTTACAGCTTTTGAACAGCGGCGCACCTCTTCAGCTGAAACGATCAAGGCTTTCAGCTATTGCGCCAAGTTTATGGAGGACCGCTTGAATGCACGAATTGCGGGAAGGACAATCACAACAAAAAAAGAGAGGAATACGATACATGACAAAACGAACGATCGAGCAGATACTGGCCGACCTGAAAAACGGAAAACGTCCATTACTGGCGGACAGACCGGAAGAATCAGACGAAAGCCGCTTTGACTGTCCGCTCTGTAAGGATCAGGGCGGTTATCTCGAAAAACAGCTGGGAATGGATGTGTGGGTCAAGTGCCGCTGCGCCGCGGAACGAAAAGCAGAGCGCATCCTCAGCGCAAGTGAGATTACAGGCGCTTTTCGGAAGCTGGATTTCAAAGGATTTATTACGCAGGGCAAGCCTCAGGCGATCGTTGACGCATATGAATGCGCCCTTGAATTTGCTGACAACTTCGACAAGATTAAAAACTGCCGGAAAAACAGCATTGCCCTATTAGGGCGTCCGGGATCGGGGAAAACCCACCTTCTGACTGCTCTCAGCAATCATGTCATGAGACAGAAGCAGACACCGGTGCTGTATTTTCCTTTTGTGGAGGGATTTACAGATTTAAAAAATGATTTTGATCTGCTCGATACAAAACTGACCCGTATGAAACGGGCGGATGTGCTCTTTATTGACGATCTGTTCAAACCGCTGAACGGAAAACCCCGGGCGACCGATTGGCAGATTGAACAAATGTACGCCGTCGTGAATTACCGCTATTTAAATCATAAACCGCTTCTTATCTCGAGTGAGCTGGCGTGTGACGAGCTGGTGCAGGTTGATGAAGCATTGGGCACAAGAATGTATGAGATGTGCAGCGATTATTTAGTCATCATTAATGGAAACCCATACGAAGTCAACCACAGATTAGAGGGGGCGAGATAATGTGTAAACTGTGCGGGCCAAAGAAGGTCGTTGTGACGGAAACAAGTTTCGGCGCTGTCTTTCACCCTTGCCCGAACTGCAAAACAGGAACTGATTTAACGCCGGTCATTAAACGTCTTGAGCGAATGGTTCAAGACGCAAAAGCGAGGCTTGATGCACGTGTATAAATATATCAAATGGCTTTTTTGCCTGCTGTTCAGGGCGAAACGGATCGAAAAGCAAATTGAAGCATGGCATGAGGCTGATGGAAAGTGAGGATAAACATTGCAAGTAAACAACAGCCCCGCTCCATGGCGGGCCGTACACAGCGGAGAAGAAAAACCCATTTACATTTATTCTGCTTACAGCGAAGCGGAAAAAGAGAAATTTCCTTATTCAAACGGAAGGCTTATCGCGGCCGTTTTCAACTTAAGTTCATACTCACAGCGGATCAACGCGGCAATGATGGCGAAAGCCCCGGAACTTTTTGAGGCGGCCGAAACGGCTCTCCGCCTGCTCCGGGGAGAAAGTGCTGAAGAAAAAGAAGCATTCATAAATAATCTCGAAAGCCTCATACATGAAGTAAATATCCTGAAAAAGACGGAGGACGTAAAACATGAATCCTAAAAAACTGTCAGACATTGAACATACAACATTAAAAAGCCAGCTGGAAGAAGGCAAGGTGCGGGTGATTATTGTAGACGGGCTGAAGAATGAAGCCTGGCTCGCCGAGGCGCCGGAGCACGGCAAAACGCTTGTCGAAACGAGAAAAGGCGACCTGACCCGTGTCGAATATGAAATCGGCTTTAAATTGAATTAATCGAAAAAACAGAATACGTCCAAGACGGAAAGCCTGCGGACACTGATCAATCGCGCATATGCTGCGCATTGGTTGGTGTCCTTTTTTTGTCCGAAAAAGAGGAGGATCTATGATGGAAGACTTACTATTTGAATATAAACGCACGCTGAAAGAGACGAAAAAATGGTACAAGCAGCTGGGGGAAGCTGACGAAGCGGCTCTGACTTCAGAAGAACTGAAAGATAAAAAAATCATCAGAACGATCATTACAGATTTGGAATATGTCACCGAATGGCTTGAAAAAGGCCGGCAGCCCGGCATAAGAAGAGCAATAGACCGCAGAGACGCTTATCAAAGGATGCTGATTAAAGATCCTAGAATCATAGATACCTATTCACAGGCGCTGATGTTCGAACCTTCCGGGAATGTGACTGAAGAAGACAGAATCAGACTGCGGGAAGCATTAGCCGTTTTAACGGAAAGAGAAAAAGAAATACTGCTGCTCCACAAAGCGGAATGCTTTTCGTATGAACGGATCGCCGCATTGCTGAATGTAAAAAAATCAACCGTACAGACGACGGTCAAACGGGCGCTTCTAAAAATTCAAAAACAGCAGGAACAAAGAAATCAGTCGCCTGCTTAAAATGTTGTCATACGTTTGCCACTTAGAAGTGAACAGACAAATTACAAAAAAGCGGCCCGAAAGAAGCCGCTTTTTATTATAGACATCCATGTCGGAGGTGGCGGTGATGCCGTAGCATGAAAAACGCAAAAAGAGAACAGGCATTTACAATCTATCAGTCTCATAAAGGCCGCATCACAAATCGCGCCCTTGCCGGCAAATCAGGCGTATCCGCAAGAACGATCGGCAGATGGAAAAAAGAAGGGCGCTGGGACGAGGCGCTCGATAAGAACGCGGAAAGCGGCGGAAAAATCGCCCCGGCCGAAAGTGATGAGTTAAACGAACGGCAGCGGCTGTTTTGTCTTTATTATGTGAAAAGCTTTAACGCCACCCAATCTGCGATAAAAGCCGGGTATTCACCGGAAAGCGCGCATGTCACGGGAAGCAGGCTGTTAAAAAACGAAAAAGTCGCCAAAGAAATCAGCCGCATGAAAAAGGAAATGGTCAATAAAGTGTTTGTCGAAGCGATGGACGTTCTTCAAGTCTATGTGAAAATCGCTTTTGCCGACATTACCGATTATGTAACCTTCGGAAAAAAAGAGGTTCAGGCCTTCGGAAAATCAGGGCCGCTCTTTGACGAAAATGATAATCCGATTATGCAGGAGATCAGCTACGTTGACGTTAAAGATTCGAATCTGCTGGACGGAACGATCGTTACGGAGGCAAAACTCGGGAAAGAAGGCATTGCAATCAAGCTTGCCGACAAAATGAAAGCTCTTGAAAAGCTGTCTTTGTACTTTGACCTTTTCCCAGATCAATTTAAACAAAAAATTGAAAATGAAAAATTAAAGCTGGCGCAGCAGAAGCTGGAAAAATCAGAAGACAGCCAAAAGCCGATTGACATTGTCATTACGCGGAAAGAGGAACGGCCATGATTGAAAAAGCGGTCAACCCGCGCTTTGAAGATTATTTATTCAATTGGAATGAAACGTACCAATTTCTCGTCGGAGGCTATGGGTCGTCAAAAAGCTATCATACCGCGCTGAAAATCATCTTGAAGCTGCTTCGTGAAAAGCGGACGGCGCTTGTGGTGCGGGAAGTTTTCGATACGCACAGAGATTCTACCTTTGCCTTGTTTGAGGACATTATCGAAGAGCTTAAGCTGGGACATGCCGTAAAGGCCGTGTCTTCACCGATGCAGCTGAGATTTTCAAACGGAAGCCGGATTATGTTTAAGGGGATGGACAACCCGGCCAAATTGAAATCCATTCATCATATTTCTCTGATTTGGATTGAAGAATGCTCAGAAGTGAAATATGAAGGCTTTAAGGAGCTGATCGGCCGTCTGCGCCATCCCGAGCTTTCGCTTCATATGATATGCACCACAAATCCCGTCGGCACTTCCAATTGGACGTACCGGCATTTTTTTCGTGATGAGCAAAAAAAACGGTTCGTTTTAGATGATCAGATGCTGTATGAAAAAGGCACCGTCGTTAAGGGAGATACGTATTACCATCATTCCACAGCGTGCGACAATCTGTTTTTGCCGAAAAGCTATATTAAGCAGCTGGACAGCTTACGGCAATACGATCCCGATTTGTACCGGATCGCCCGCAAAGGACAGTTCGGCGTGAACGGCATCCGTGTATTTCCGCAATTTCAGGTCCTGGAGCACAACGAAGTAACAGAGAGGATTGCCGCCATCAGGCGCCCTCTGTTTCGGACGGGCATGGATTTCGGTTTTGAAGAGTCATACAATGCGGTCATCCGGCTTGCCGTCGATCCCGATCAAAAAGAGCTTTATATTTTCTGGGAGTATTACAAAAACAAAATGACCGATGACCAGACAGCTGAAGAGCTTCAGGAATTGGCGGATCAAAAAGAGCTGATCAAAGCGGATTCGGCCGAGCCGAAAAGCATCCAATATTTCCGCAGGCAGGGCTTTTGCATGGTCGCGGCCAAAAAATTTCCCGGCTCAAGGCTCCAGTATACGAAAAAGCTGAAACGGTTCAGACACATCTATTGCTCAGACAGCTGTGAAAATACGATCCGCGAATTGCAGAACTTAACATATGCGAAAAACAAAAACGGCGCTCTGTCGGAAGATGAGTTTTCAATTGATCCCCACACACTTTCAGCCATTTGGTACGCGCTGGATGATTATGACGCGGCGGATCTGAAAGAGTCATCGCAAAAACGGATGCGTCCGAATCGGGAAAGGAGGAGGTAAACGTTGCCCAACAATCAAAACGTTAGAGCCACCGTCATTAAATCAAAAATGGCCGCGCCGCAGGCAAGGCAGATGCACGAAGATCAATTTGCCGATCTGTACGGAGAAGATATCATTTCACCGCCCTATAATCTGATCGAGCTGAAAACGATCGCTGAATACTCGACCATTCTTCAGCAGTGCATCGACGCATACCGGGTCAATATTACGGGTTTTGGATTCGATGTGGAATATACCTTTGACGTAAATAGTTCAGATTGCTCCCCGGGCAAAAAGGCGCGGGCCGAAAAAAACTGGATGAAGCTGGAGAGCTTTTACAAATGTCTTCATTTTGATGAATCAGCTGAGACGATCCTTGGATATGCGATAGAAGACCGTGAAAAAACAGGCAACGGTTTTCTCGAGGTGCTCCGGGACGGGCTGGGAAAACCGGCGGGGATTGAATATCTGGATGTAAAGCATATGCGGGTATGCGGTGTGACTGATCCTGTTGAGGTCACGTTTTCCTATGAAGACAACGGCGCATCCAAAACGATTAAAAGGCAAAAACGGTTCCGTAAATATGTTCAGATGCTGAACGGACGGAAAGTGTTTTTCAAGGAATACGGTGATCCCCGCATGATGGATATGAGAACCGGCGAATACGTAAAAACCCTGCCTGAAAAGTTCAGGGCAAATGAAGCCGTTCACTTGAAAATCGGAAGCGGAACGTACGGTATTCCGCGCTGGGTCGGCAATATCGTCAATCTGTACGGCGCCCGGAAAGCGGAAGAACTGAATTTTATGTATTTCAAACAGGGCCGTCACGTGCCGGCCGCCATTACGGTTGAAAACGGTATGCTGTCAGAAGCATCGTACAAAGAGCTTCACGATTATATGAATGACCTTGAAGGGGTGGAAAACGCCCACAAATTTCTGCTGATTGAGGCGGAAGGCATTGCGAAGGAAAAAGACCTTCACGGAGGCGAAGACATTACGCCTGTGTCTGTGGAAATTAAATCACTTGCGGAAATTCTGCAGGAGGATGCGCTGTTTCTTGAATATGACGACAAAAGCAGAAATAAACTCCGCTCCGCGTTTCGTCTCCCGCCGCTTTATACGGGCGAGGCGCAGGAATACAACAAAGCAACAGCCGATACGGCACGCAAAATTACGGAGGAGCAGGTGTTTCAGCCGGAGCGGAAAACGCTGATTAATAAGCTTAATACGCTATTTTTGCCTGAACTGGGGCTTCACGATGTACAGCTCACATTAAAAGGGCCAGATTTTCGCGATCCGCTTGAAATTGCGAAGGTGCTTACGCCATTTATCTCCGCCGGTGCCGTTTCTCCTAATGATCTCCGTGATCTGGCCGGAAGAGTGCTCGGCAAAACGCTTGAGGAATGGCCGGAAGAGTACTACAGCCGGCCGGTGCTGAAAGGGAAAAAAGAGCAATCCTGAAAGGGGGTGAAAACATCTCGTGCCGAGAGAATTAAGAAATGCCGTCATCAGTTTTGTGAGCTATGTCGATAAAGCGGCGAACCAAACGGAATTTTTTTTCACAAAAGCAGCCGGCCTTCCGTCATTTGAAAAAAAGGTGCAGGTGTTTACAAAAAGCGAACCCGATGAGCAGAAGCTTGTCTACGGCATCGTTTACGAGCCTAATGTCCCGGATGCCCATGGCGATTATATGACGGCCGAAGAGATTGAAAAGGCCGCTCACGGTTTTTTGGCGGACGCCCGCAACATTGATACAAATCATAATTTTGAAGGCGGAACCGGCGAGGTGGTGGAGTCGTACGTCGCCCCGGATGACTTTGAAATCGGGAATGCTGTGATCCGGAAAGGATCTTGGGTGCTTGTCACCAAAGCCTCCGATGAAGTATGGGATCAGATTAAAGCAGGTGTCATTACAGGCTACAGCATGGCGGGAACCGCTGATGTTTACGAGGAGCCGGCAGAAAAGCAAGCCGGCTTAATCGGCGCGGTCAAGCAATTTCTCGACCGTGACCGCAAATCAAGATACCGCAAGGGAGAGGACTTGAACAAGATGAGAAAAGATGATTTAAGAGAATCGATTGAACACGCGCTGCACCCGCTCTTAAAGCGGCTTGACAGTATGGAGCAAAATACGGAAGACAAAGACGGGGCGCCTGCACAGTCTGATGAAGAAAAACTGAAAACGCTTGTCGAGGACATGCTGGCGCCGATTATTAAACGCATCGAAGCGCTTGAAAAAGCAAGAGGCGCTTCAAAGCAGCCGGAAGAAGAGACGGGCGGCCAAGAACCTGTTAAAAAATCCATTTGGAGCGGACTGCTTTAAGCCCAGTCAGAAGGAGGAACTGTTAGTGAGAAATCAAGATATCATCAGAAAGGCGGAAATGTCACTTTCCGCTTTAAAAAGCGGCGGTTTAATGAATCCCGCACAAGCTTCAGCATTTATCCGCATGGTGCAGAACACGCCGACCATTTTCAGCGAATCACGTGTGATTCAAATGGAAAACGACTCGCAGAAATTTGAAAAAATCGGTTTCGGCCAGCGTATTCTGCGTGCTGCTGAGGAAGGTAAAGCCTTAACGGACGATCAGCTGACCGTCCCGGCAACAAGTACGGTGCAGCTGAATACGAAAGAAGTCATTGCGGAAATTAACATCACCTATGACACGCTTGAAAACAACATTGAAAAAGACGGTCTGCAGCAGACAATCATGCAGATTTTAGCGGAGCGGGCGGCAGTTGATATTGAAGAGCTTGTCGTAAACGGCGATACATCTTCTTCTGATCCGTATTTGGCACAGCTTGACGGAATCCGTAAACAGACTGTGTCTCACGTCATCGACGGAAATGGGGAAGAACTGTCCAGAGCTACATTTAAAAAAGGTTTAAAAGCCATTCCGGCAAAATATTTACGCCTGCCTCAGGAATTCAGATTCTACACGTCTCAAGGCATGGAGATTGAATGGAAAGACCGTGTGGCTGACCGTCAGACCAATCTGGGGGATCTTGCGGTGCAGGGCGGTTTATCCTCAGCATTCGGTGTTCCGGTCAAGGGGGTTTCCAACCTGCAGCCGTACTCAGTCGGAGAAGGTGATTCCCAGTACGATGCGTCTGACATCATTTTGACTCATCCGAAAAATATCATTCTCGGTTTTTCACGGAATATCCGAATTGAAGTAGATAAAGATATCCGCAGCCGAAAATTTATTATCGTACTGACGGCTAAACTTGACAGCAAATTTGAAGAAGAAGATGCAAGCGCCAAAATCGTAAACGTTAAAGAATAAGCCGGGGGTGGCAGTTATGTTAATTCAGCCGTCTGACGTTGTCTCATATTCAGTTTATGATGAAGTCAAAAACAGGCCGGAGCCGCTGCTTATACAGGACATTCTGGAGGCGGAAGCGGAAGCGGCCAGAATGGCGGGGCACTCGTTCACTGATCCTGTTTACTCACCGCTTCCCGAGAAGGTTAAGCTTGCGTTATTAAAGCTTTCTCAATATTTTGCGCTGATCAATCAGAATGAAGCCGCCGCTTCCGCCTATCAATCTGAAAAGATAGGCGACTATTCCTATACAGTGTCGGGTGAAGGCGGAATCCGAAAACCGGCGGTATACCATCTGCTCTGTGAATATATCGCGCCGGGCTATTCCCCGGTTTCTATAAGCGCTAAGGTGAGACCGTTATGAGCTATGAACGGCTGCTCACTGACAGATGCGATATTTATCATGAGACGGTGTCAGTTCCGAAGGCCGGGCGCTTCGGCATTCCCGCTGAAAAGCTCCAGCCTGTTTTTACTTATCCGGACGTTCCCGACGCTGAAGACGTGCCGTGCCTGTTTGTTGAAAAACAGCAGCGGCTTATTCAGCTTGCGCCTGATCATAAAGTATATCAGCGGTTTCTCGTTCATTTTCCGAAAGAGGCTGCAGTGCGTGTTAATGACAAAATCATTTGGGAAGGACAGGCGTATATTCTGGAAATGCCGAAGAAAGCAAGACAGCACCATTGGGAGGCCATTGCTGTGAGAGATGACAGACTATGAGCAAAAAAAGCCTGGAAAAATGGAATCGGTCGCTGCAAAAGGCATCATCCGGAGAATTTGCCCGTCAGGCTGGCCGATGGCTGGAACAATCAGGGGAGGAATTTCTCGACCTGGTACGGGAGGAGCTCATGCATTCGGGAGGGATTGATACAGAAAACCTGCTGTCTTCCTTCCGAAAAGGAGCGCAGGATCATGTATGGATCATTGAAAACGGGGGACTGACCCTTGAAATCGGTACTAATGTAGAGTATGCCTCATTCATAAATGACGGACATTGGACCGTCTCAGATGAAAATGTCAGATGGGTGCCCGGGTATTTTCAAGGCTCCCGGTTCATCTATGATCCGTCAGCTTCAACCGGAATGGCGCTCAAAAAACAGTGGATCAGCGGGAATGGGTTTTGGGACAAAGCCCTTCTTATGTATGAAACCATCTTCGCCGGTTCGCTGGACAAGCGCTTCAATCAGTGGCTCAACACGTTAGGGGGAGATAACGGATGAATCGCGAGACCGGTTCAATCGCCGCTTTTTTGTATCAGCAGTGCGGCGTGCCCGTATATGAAAATGAACTGCCTGAACAATTTCAGGTGCCGTCCCTTTACATCCCGCCCCCGTATGTTTTTGACGAGAATGACACAGTCTCTACCTTTAAGAAGACATACAGTCTGAATGTGAAGCTGTTTCATGCTGACTCGGTGCAGGCGCTCTCTGCAGCCGACCGGATCGCTGATGCGGTGAGAGAATCAAGACAGATCATTCCGCTGCTTACGGAATCAGGAGAGGATACGGGTGATTTCGTCCGCATCAGCCGTATCGAAACAAGAGTCGGAGACAAAGGCGAGGCAGTGATCACCATCCGCTGGACGAGCCGCTACTACTATCAGAAACAAACATCTCCCGCACTGCGGGATGTGGACATTAACAGCGGGGTGAAACAAAAGTGAAAGAACATAAAAAGAAAAATGCCGCAACGGCAGAAAGAGCGGTTCTTTTTGACACGGCAGATTTAACAAAGCACGCGAAGGAGCTTTTCGGCGTAAAACCTGAGATTCTCCAGGGGGCTTTATTCGGCGTGAAGCAGAAACAAATGACAAAAGCGCAAGCCCAGACTTACATTCAAGCATTTTTAACCAAGGAGGTCATGCAATAATGAACGGCGGAACATTTACGCAAGGAAAAGAAAAAGAACGTGCCGGGATCTATTTTAACTTTAAGACAACTGCCCAGGAGCGGGTCACAATCGGTGAACGGGGGATTGTCGCCCTTCCCGTCGCATCTAACTGGGGGGAAGCGAAAACATTCGTCTCTATTTCAAGCATTGAAGATTTGAATAAAAAAGTAGGGCTCAGCATTGAAGATCCGTCACTGATTCTGCTGCGCGAGGCGAAAAAGAAAGCAAAAACCGTTTTGATGTACCGTCTGACAGAGGGAATCAGAGCGAGCGCCGATCTTTCGCAAGGTGTAAAAGCAACCGCTTTGTACGGCGGTTCAAAAGGAAATGACATCATCATCCGCATCAGTGAGAACGTCCTTGACCAGACTGCTTTCGATGTGACCACATACATGGATGAAGCGGAAGTTGACAAACAAACGGTGAAAAAGGCCGAGGAGTTAAAAGCGAACGGCTATGTCACATTCACGGGAACGGGCGAGCTGTCGGCTTCCATCCCGCTGACAGGCACTGACGAAGAGTCCGGAGAAACGTTAAATCCTCAGGCAGGCATCCGTCTTGCGGGAGGAACTGATAAAGCGCCGGTCAACTCAGACTATACGGATTTTTTAGCTGCGGCTGAAACGGAGAATTTCGATGTCATCGCTCTTCCTGTCGCGGATAACGATCAGCTGAAAGCGACATTTGCCGCATTCATTAAACGCCTTCGCGATGCGCAGGGACAGAAAGTGCAAGGGGTGACTGCCCATTACAACGGAGATTACGAAGGTATCATCAATGTGACTGAGGGCGTCCTGCTTGAAGACGGAACCGAAATTAAAGCTGAAGATGCGACCGCGTGGGTGGCAGGTGCAAGTGCCGCCGCTGCATTTAACCAATCCTTAACTTTCGTTGAATACGAAGGCGCGGTTGATGTGCTGCATCGCCTGACTCATGATGAAGTAATCGAACGCCTTTCCAAAGGTGAATTCCTTTTCTCTTATGACGCCCGTGATAAGTCAGTCAGCGTAGAAAAAGATATCAACTCATTGGTGACATTTACAGCAGAGAAAAACAAAAAGTTCGCGAAAAATAAAATCGTCCGTGTGCTTGATGCGGTGAATAACGATTTGACACGTGAACTGAAAGCCTTAATTAAATCGAAAAAAGGCACCGGAAGCGATCTTCCAGCGACAAACGACGGCCTTCAATTCGTCAAAACGATGATTATTCAATATTTGACAACGCTTCAGGATGCGGGCGGCATCGCTAACTTTGATTCAGATAAAGACATTACAATCGGCCTTAATGAAGACCGCGACGGCTTTTTAATTGATCTCGCCGTGCAGCCTGTGGATGCAGCAGAAAAATTCTACTTTAATGTGGAGGTAAACTAAGATGGCATTAAAAGCGCAAAACACAATTTCAGGAAAAGAAGGCCGTTTATTTCTCGATGGAGAAGAGATGGCGCATATTAAAACCTTTGAAGCAAACGTAGAAAAAAACAAATCAGAAGTAAACATCATGGGACGCCGCATGACGGGGCATAAAACGACTGGCGCCAACGGAACGGGCACGGCGACGTTCTATAAAGTTACATCCAAATTCGCCGTGCTTATGATGGATTACGTGAAAAAAGGCAGCGACCCGTATTTTACGCTGCAAGCCGTTCTTGACGACAAATCATCAGGCCGCGGAACAGAACGCGTCACCCTGTATGACGTCAACTTTGATTCTGCAAAAATCGCTGGACTGGACGTAGACTCAGAGGCGCTTGAAGAAGAAGTGCCGTTTACCTTTGAAGATTTCGATGTGCCGGAAAAGCTTTCTGAAACGTTTTAATCAAAATCAGTATGAATGAAACAGGCCTTGTACAGGCCTGTTTTTTATAAAAAAAAGAGTAAGGGAGTTTTCATCATGAGCGAAAAAAACGAACAAGTATATGATCTGTCATTCTTTATGCCGGGTAAAACAGTCGAAGCTGAGGAGATCCGCGTTCCGCTTTCAAAGCGTTTTGTCGATAAAAAAGGAAACATCGTGCCTTTTATTTTTAAAGCCATTACGACGGAACGCATTGATGAACTGGAAAAGGAAAGCACGACTTATAAAAATGTAAAAGGCAGAGGCCGCGTAAAAGACTTAGACAGCCAGCGTTTTTATGCGCGGATCGCAGTTGAATCTACGATTTACCCTGATTTCCGGTCTAAGGAGCTCCGTGATGCCTACAAAACGGCAGATCCGGTCGAAGTCGCAAAACGTGTTCTTTCAGTCGGCGGCGAATATGCAAATTGGCTGAATAAAGCGATTGAGATCAATGGTTTTGAAGATGAATTAGAAGATCTGGAGCAAGAAGCAAAAAACTGATAAAAGATGGGAATAAGGAAGCCGTGTATCTTTATTACGCGATGCACGAGCTTCATTATTCTCCATCAGAACTGAAAGAGTTATATGAAGCACCGAGGCATTTTAAGGCGCTGCTGTACGGTTTAATCGGTTACAAGCTGGACATTCTTGAAAAACAAGCGAAGAAAGGGGGAGCGACATCATGGCAAAGCTGACCGCCCGTTTTGAATTGGAAGATCGGGTTTCAAAGAAAATAAGGAAAATCCAAAATGGCTTCAGAGCGCTTGAGAAATACAGGAAAATGACAAAACGCCAAAGTGAAATTGATATACGCAAAGAGAGTAAATCTGTTTTAAGAACAATTGACCGCATTCAGCGCTCTATGAAAAGAAAGCTGGGCGCACAAACGATCTCTATTTCAGCTGAAGACGGAGCCAGTGCCGTCATTCAAAAGGTGCAAGCCCAATTAGCGGGTCTGCCTGCGTCTTTAACCATTAAAATAGGAGCAAAAGACAGCGCGACAGCGGCATTTGAGAGATTGCGGAATCTGGCTGCGGGTTTCAAAGGATTTACCGTTTCACTGTATGCGTCAGACGAAGTGACCCCTGCCATGGAACGCATCAAACGCTACATGCAATCTGCGTTAAAAAACGGGTACTCCGTCACTATACGCGTCATAGATCATGTCATGAAAACAGTCGGCCGAATTTCATCGGGCATTGATTCGCTGACGGGAAAAAACAATGTCATTCAATTATCGTTAAACGAAAAGGTGACAGCACAGCTGGCTGCAATGCAAAAGAATATGCCGGACTTCGGAAAAGCTTCTGCATCTGCTGCTCCTGCTTCGCCGAAAACCGATTTTTCAATGCTTGATTCCGTTGCAGACACCTTCATGAAAAAAGTCAATGACATCGCATCCAAGTTCTATCCGGAAACGATTATCGCGGAACTGGACAAATTCGCCGCAAACTTTATGAAAAAGGCAGACGAAATTGCAAGCAAATTCAGTCCGGAAACCATTTTAGCGGAGCTGGATAAGTTCACGACATCATTCATGGGAAAAGTGGATGAAATCGCAAGCAAATTCAGTCCGGAAACGATTTTAACCGAGCTGGATAAGTTCACGACGTCATTCATGGGAAAAGTGGACGAGATCGCGAGCAAATTCAGTCCGGAAACGATTTTAACCGAGCTGGATAAGTTCACGACGTCATTCATGGGAAAAGTGGACGAGATTGCGAGCAAATTCAGCCCGGTAACAATATTAGCCGAACTGGACAAGTTCACGACGTCATTCATGGGAAAAGTGGACGAAATCGCAAGCAAATTCAGCCCGGAAACGATTTTAACCGAGCTGGATAAGTTCACGACATCATTCATGGGAAAAGTGGACGAGATCGCAAGCAAATTCAGTCCGGAAACGATTTTAACCGAGCTGGACAAGTTCACGACGTCATTTATGGGAAAAGTGGACGAGATCGCAAGCAAATTCAGTCCGGAAACGATTTTAACCGAACTGGATAAATTTGCTGATTCGTTTATGAAAAAGGTAGACGGAATCGTGAGTAAATTCAGTCCGGAAGCCATATTGAAAGAGCTGGATAAATTCACTGATTCATTTATGAAAAAGATAGATGACGTTGTCAGCAAATTCAGTCCGGAAGCCATATTGAAAGAGCTGGATCATTTTACTGATTCGTTTATGAAGAAAGTCGACGACGTTGTCGGTAAATTCAGTCCTGATAAGCTGATCGACCGCGCCGAACAATTTGTAAATGACACGATCGACCGAATTTCTGAGAAATTCGATTTTCTCAATCCGGATAAGATTCTGGAAAAAGTGGAGCAGTTTACATCCTCACTGTTCGGAGGCATTGATAAAAAGTTCGGCAAGTTCAGTCCTGATGCAATCATCGAAAAAGCTGAGGCATTTGTTGATAAAATTGTCGGTAAGATTGCAAAGAAATTTGAGAAATTCAGCCCGGACAAAATCATCGAAAAAGCCGGGGAATTAATAGAAAAAATATTCGCAGGCATCGCCGAAAAATTAGGCAAACTCAATATCGGCGGATTATTAGGCGGCGGCACGAAAAAAGAAAAGAGTAAGGGCGGCCTTTCTGCCGGCGGCGCCAACGGCCCGAAGCGTCCTGATCTGACAAAGGGTTCACAGCGCACGGCAACAGCGACAAAATCTTCAGGAAAGTCAGCCAAAAAAACCGGCGGGGCTTTTGGGGGATGCTGCTGCTGTACCGGAGTGACAATGGGCAAAAGCAGTAAAGTCGAAGGGCGAAATAAATCTTCGAAAAAAGGCTCCTCTGTAAAGGAAAGCAAACAGGCATCTGTAAACACGCCGAAAACAAAAGGGGCAGGTAAAGGAATCGGCGCATTTTTGAAAGACTTGGGAGGTTCAAAGGCGCTGAAAGGCGGTATGAAAGGGTTGAAAGGTGCCGCTAAAGGAATTCCAGGCATAGGTGAATTGTTGTCACTTACTGATTTAGCCGGCATCAATAAAGATAATGCAGGGGAGAAAGTCGGCTCGGCGGGAGGCGGTCTTGCCGGCGCAGCGGCCGGCGCGGCAATAGGCAGCGTTGTTCCCGGAGTGGGCACATTAATTGGCGGCGCGGTAGGCGGCATCGCCGGCAGTTTAGGCGGTTCCAGCTTAGGAGAGGCCTTTGATTCAGGGACTCTGAAAGACACGTGGAATGATATTTCCGAAGCGGCACAAAGTGCTTGGACAACAATACAAGATACTTGGGGAAGCGTTTCATCCTGGTTCATGGAGAATGTATGGACGCCGGTTTCAACGGCAGTAGTCGGAGTGGCGACAAGCATCTGGTCAAATATCGTGAATGCGTGGACGACGATTCAAGGGATTTTCAGCACGGTGTCATCCTGGTTTATGGAGAATGTGTGGACGCCGGTTTCAACGGCAGTAGTCGGAGTGGCGACAAGCATCTGGTCAAATATCGTGAATGCGTGGACGACGATTCAAGGTGTCTTCAGCACAGTATCCGGCTGGTTTATGAGCACTGTCTGGGAGCCCGTAAAATCGGCTGTAGTCGGAGTAGCGACGTCCATTTGGAGTAAGATCACAGGAGCTTGGGATAAAATTAAATCTGTTTTCAGTACGGTATCCGGCTGGTTCATGGATATTGTCTGGAACCCGGTGAAAAACATGGTGGAAAAAGTCGGAAAAGGAATATCAGACGCTTTCACGACTGCTTTAGATACGGTAAAGGATATATGGAAAGGGTTAAGCGGCTGGTTTGAGAAAAATATAAAAGAACCTCTTGTAAAAGTGGGAACAGCCATATCAGATGCTTTTTCTGCAGCATTCGACTGGGTGAAAAAGATTTGGGATAAAACCGGCGGCAAATTGATTTCAGGCGTAATGGACTTCGTCACAGGCGGCGGAGATAAAAAGAAAAAACCGGACAAAAACGCCACAGGCGGCTTCATTACAAAGCCGACCATTTCGTGGATCGGTGAAGCCGGTAAAGAATTTGTTATTCCCGTTGACAACAACCGCGGCCGCGGGAAAATGCTGCTCTCACAAGCTGCGTCTAAGCTCGGCATGCGTGTCGTCGACGATATGGGAGCGGCTTCGGCTCAGTCTTCCGCTGCACCGGCGGGAGCAGGCGGTGTTTCTTCTTCGGCGTCTGTATCGGCCGCTGCGTCTGTGGATGCTTCCGGATTTGCCGGGACGGCTTCATCACTCGGCAAACAGTTTACAGAAGGCTTTGACAGCGGGATCAGCAATAAAGCGGTGGATATGGACGGCTGGAAAGAGAAAAACATCGGCACGCCGTTTAACGCCCTCATTTCGTCTTCGCCCGATTACGGAAAGCAAGTCGTTGCGGGCTATGCGAAAGGTCAGAATACGTCACAGACGGGCACCGATTCGTTTTTAAAAACAAAGGTGAAAACACCTTATCAATCGGCGGTCAATCAATCGTCCTCCTGGGGCACCGCTACAGTTAAAGGATTTTCGGCCGGACAGAATGCAAAAGATACGGGAACCGCACAATACGTGAGCACACACATCAATAAACCGTTTGTGCAATCAAGAGATTCTGCGAACGGCTGGGGGTCAGGCCTGATCGGACACTTCGTATCAGGGATGAATGCGAAGGGAAGCGAAGTCAAACAGGCGGCCAAAGATTTGGCCAAAAAAGTCGAGGAAGCATTCAGGGAAGAGCTTGATATTCACTCTCCTTCCCGTGTCATGATGAGTCTCGGACGCTTTGCTTCAGTCGGCGTCGTCAAAGGGCTCAGCTCAGTTGACGTGAAAAAATACGCCGAAAAACAGGCAGGCTCGCTTGCAGCGGCCTTTTCCGGCATGGGTGCAGCGGGAGGAAGCGTCAAAGAGTGGCTGTTGGCCGCAATGAAAGCGACCAATACTCCGATCAGCTGGCTTCCCGGATTAATGACGATCGCACAGAATGAATCAGGCGGCAATCCTAATTCCATTAACTTATGGGACAGCAACGCCAAAGCCGGACACCCGTCACAGGGCTTAATGCAGACAATTCCGAGCACTTTTGAATCTCACAAAGCGCCGGGAATGAATGATATCAGAAATCCAATCCACAACGCCGCTGCCGCCATCGGCTATATTAAAAGCAGATACGGCTCGATCAACAATGTGCCGGGGATTAAGAGTATGGCGCACGGCGGCCCATACGTCGGTTATGCCAACGGAGGCCTGATTACGAAGGAGCAGATCGCCCGTGTCGGCGAAGGGAACAAACGGGAGTGGATCATCCCTGAAGAACGGGGCATCCGCGGCCGTTATCTGCTTCAAAAAGCGGCTCAAGCGCTCGGCATGGAAGTGTCTGATCCGTCCCAGACGGAAACCGCGGCACTTTCAGCCGGCACGGTTTCCGCAGCCGTTAAAGGCGGCGGACAAACCGTTCAAAAAACGGGAACAAAAGAGATCAAAATCGAATTCAGCGGCGATCAGCATTTCCATAACGGACAGGACGCCGACAGCCTCGCCGCCAAAATCAAACAGGCGCTGATTGATGAACTGCAAAAAGACATTTATACCGGAGCAAAGGGGGCCGTTGCTTTTGACTAAATCTGTTTACGAATTTTGGCTGTCACAGGGGAAGGACAAGCTCCGGCTTCCCGTTCTCCCTGAAGCGATTGATATCGCAAACAGCGTGCAGAATGATTCCGTGAAAGTCACGGGTCTTGGAGAGGTGACGTTTATTGAAGAACCGGGAGCGAAAGAAATTTCGTTCTCTTCTTTTTTTCCGAAACGATACACCCCGATTGCCGAATATCAAAGCATCCCTTCGCCGGAAAAAGCCATTTCAGCTATTGAAACATGGATGAAAGCGAAAAAACCCGTTCAGTTTTTAATTACAGGAACAAAAATCAATGTTACATGCAGTATTGAAAGTTTCAATTACAGCGAAGGTGACAATGAAATCGGCGACCGGAATTTTGATATCGTACTGAAAGAATATAAAACTGCTTCGCCAAGAAAAATTAAACAAAAGAAAAAAACGAAAGCGAAGCGCCCATCCAAAGCTTCACCCAAAACATATACCGTCAAAAAAGGGGATACGCTTTGGGACATCGCCGGCAAGTTTTACGGAAACCACACGGAGTGGCGGAAAATCTGGAACGCGAATAAAACCGCCATGATTAAGCGCAGCAAACGGAATATCCGGCAGCCGGGGCATTGGATCTTCCCGGGGCAGAAGCTGAAGATACCGCAATGAAACGGGTGAGAAGATGATTGAACTATTTGTTATAAAAGAAACGGAGTGGCTCGAGCTTGTCACGGAAAGCGTAACGCTGGAAGGACACAGATATCAGGCGCCCCGCTCCATCGAAGCGACAATTGTCGTAAAGCAGGGCAGCCAGACGTATTACGGCGTATCAGAAGGGGATACGGTTTTGTTCAAATGGAACGGAAAAGAGCTGTTCCGCGGCATTGTCTTTGCAAGAACGCCGGATGAGCATACCGTCGCCTTCACCGCATACGATATGCTCCAATACCTTGTGAAAAACCAGGACGTTTATGTGTTTTCCAACAAGCGCGCCGATCAAATATTAAAAAGGATCGCCAGCGATTTTCAAATTCCCGTGACATCCATTGCCAACACAGGGCATACCATTAAATCACTCGTTTTCAAAAATGATACAAGTCTTTACGATATGATGTTAAAAGCGTTAAAACAGACAAAAAGCCAGACGGGCCGCAATTATCAGCTCTATTCAGAAAAAGGCAGACTCGGCTTGCGTGAATGGCCGGATCCGTCTGACATTTGGGTGCTGGAAACAGGAGTTAATATTACAGGGTATCAATACAGCACTTCAATTGATGATACCGCAACCCGTGTCGTCATGCGGCTGCAAAAAGACGATAAAACCGTGAAGGCTTCCGCGTCAGACAGCGCGGGCATGAAAACATTCGGCGTTTTACAGTATACCGAAACGGTTTCTGACGACATTAACGAAGCCCAGCTGAAACAGCGCGCAAAAGTGAAGCAGGCTGAGAAAAAAGGCGTTAAGAAAGAGCTGAAAAATATACAGGCGATCGGTATTCCGGGGTTAGAAAGCGGATTGCCGGTCTATATCTCAATTCCGGAAATCGGGCTGAAGAAAACTTATTATGTAGATACGGACCGCCATGAATTCCAAGGAACAAAGCATACCATGACGATTGATGTCACGGAGAAAAATTCACTTCCGGAGGGGACATCCTGATGAGATTAAGCGATGCTATTAAACATTTAGCCGTCGGGGCGGTTGACGCCGAAGCGCCGGTGGAGCTGATGACGGCGGAAGTGACCTCGGTTTCGCCGCTCGAGCTGAAGCTGAAAGATCACGACAAACTTTTGATTCCGTCTGATGCACTCATTGTGCCGAAGCGGCTGAAATCCGGCGGAGATGATCAGCTCCAGGCAGGAGACCGGGTGATGACCGCCGCATTAACAGGAGGACAGTCCTTTTTTGTGCTGGATAAAATTTAACCGCATTCGATGAATGCCGGGAGTGTGACTTTGAAAATTCATCCGTCTGGACAGAAATGTATTAAAGATATCAGCCTGTTAAAGCCGCTTCTTTTTCTGAAGAGGGCTTTTTTACATGAATAAATCAAAAAGGAGCGGGTGCAATGGCCCTGACACCGGAAATCGAATTTGAAGATTTGGAGGATGCGAGTGAGGCCATTGAAACTTCACAAACCTACCGAATTGATTTTGAAAACAACCGGATTACCAATGAACTGATAAACGGACTGGACGCCATCAGACAATTCGTCTATATCGCTCTTCACACAGAACGGTATTCATATTCTGTTTTCAGCCATGATATCGGGAATGAACTGCAGGAAGTGCTTTCTGATCAAAACACGACGGATGCTTATAAAAAAATGGAGATTCCAAGACTGATAGAAGAAGCCTTGCTGTATGATGACCGGATTTTGGCTGTTGCCAATTTTGAGATTGAGAAAAAAGATGATGCCTTCATCGCCTCTTTTACCGTTGAAGCGGATGAGGGCATGCTTGAGATAGAGGAGGTGCTGGGAGAGGATGTTTGAAGCTCAGACGTTTGACGGCATTATGGACAGAATGCTGGCGCGCATTACGGCGGATATTGATACGAGAGAAGGAAGCGTCATTTACAATGCGCTCGCGCCTGCGGCCGCTGAGCTCGCAAAGTCTTATATTTGGCTTGATACCGTGCTGGAGCTTGTTTTTTCCGATACGGCTCAAGGAGAATTTCTGGACAGGCGGGCTGCCGAAGCGGGAATTGAACGAACATCTGCCACAAAAGCGGTCAGAGCCGGAGAATTCACAGCGGGCATCACCATTCCGACAGGCTCCCGTTTTTTCGTCGACAACCTGTATTTTCAATATACAGAGGATGGAACGCTCGAATGTGAAACGGCCGGAGAAGCGGGGAATGCCGGCATTACAGGTCAAAATCTGCTGCCGCTTGATACGATTCCCGGGCTTGAGAAAGCGGTCATGGGCGATATATTAATTCCCGGCCGTGAGGAAGAAGATGACAGCAGCTTAAGGACACGATATTTTACCCGAGTCCGCCGGGAGGCAGTCAGCGCAAATAAACAGCATTATAAACAGTGGGCTGAAGAAGTGGACGGTGTCGGCAGAGCGAAAATCTTCCCGCTTTGGAACGGAGACGGAACGGTGAAAGTTGTCATTACAAATGCGAATTTGGAACCGGCATCAGATATTCTGATCAAGAAAGTAAAGGATTATATTGATCCCGATGAAGGCCAGGGAGAAGGCCAGGCGCCGATCGGAGCTGCAGTAACAGTGGAAAGCGCGGTATGGAAAGAGATCGAAATCTCCGCTTCCGTGCTGCCTGAACTGAACAGCTCGATCGATGACGTGAAAGCGGAGATTGAAAAAGGCATCCTGAATTTATTTAAGAAAATGGCTTTCGAAGAAAACACCGTCCGCTTATCACAAATTAACAACATCGTTTATAACGCGGCATCCGTCAGTGACTACGCAGATATCAAAATGAACGGTGCGGCGGAAAATCTTGTGCTCAGTGATGTGGAAATTCCTAAACTCAAAGGGGTGACAATCCTTGAGCAGACTCGATGAGATGACGGCATATCTCCCGCCGTTTTTAACTCAATTAAAAGAGATGGCGGAAATTCTTGAGGCGGAAGCTCCCGAGTTTGAGCGGCAGAATAACGATATTTTCGATTTGACAGACCAGCTTTTTATTACGACGGCGACGTGGGGGCTTGACCGCTGGGAAAAAATATTAAAAATACCGCGGGAGTCAGGTGACACAGAAGACATGAGACGGCTCAGGCTGATCTCGAAGATGTCGAATATTCCGCCCATCACCCATCAAGCGATCGAACAGGCGCTAAACCGTTTTTTAAAACATCCGTCAGCTTATGTTCGGATGTTTCCGGGGGAATATCGTTTTTATGCCGATATGGAGCTTGATGACCTGCAGTACATGAACGACCTGATTGAAACGCTTGAAAAAATCAAACCCGCTCATTTGGCGTATACACTGAGAGCTGCATTAAACGAAACACTGGAAATCAAAGACCGGGTCATTCTCAACAATCGGAGATACCGAAAAGTCAGTGAACTGAAGGTCGGTTATTCCGTCACACTCAACAATAACGAGGTGGTCTTACCATGATATCAGCCGCTTACAGACAGCGTGCCGCAGCCGATTTGAAAAACAGGATCACAAAAGTGCTGTTAAACGGCAAAGAAACACCGATTGCGGACATTTCTGTAAAAGATGCCGCAGTCACCGTTCTCACACGCAGGGAAGAAGACATTAAACATATTGAAACCGTGCAGATGCTTGACGAAACAGGGAGCATCATCACAGAACGAAAAACAAATTTGGACCTCAGCAATAACAGAACGCTTGATTTAAGATTTACTTTTGAGGTGGTGTAACGATGGCTTACGAAGAAAAAACAGACTGGCTTCCAGACGACCCGATTAACGAAGATGACGTCAATCGCTGGGAAAAAGGCATAAAAGACGCACACACGGATCTGGCGGCCCATAAAAATGACATGAACAACCCGCACAAAACGACAAAGGCCCAAATCGGCCTCGGAAACGTGGATAATGTCCAGCAGGCAGCAAAAAAAGATTTCGACCAGCACAATCAAGATCAGAACCGGCATGTGACGATAGCTGATAAGGATAAATGGAATGCAGGACAGCTGTTTAAAATCACTGCCGATAATGGCACTCAGAAAATCAATTTAACTTCCGGCTCGTTTTATGACTCGTTAAAAGACGTTGGTTCTGTAACTTTTTATGGAACCAATGCAGTAACAGACAACCCGTCAAATACGAGCCTGCGCGGTATGCAGTTAGTGGGGCAGCCTGGAATAGGTAATGGTTATGCCGTAGACGTGAAAGGTAATGCATGGTGGTTTTACTATAACTCTAATCAAACAGCAATCAATTGGTATCCTATAGAGTCTACAACTGATGTGCAATCAAAGATAGATGCCCATGCTAATAAAACAGATATTCACGTAACAAAAACTGATAAAGACAAATGGAACAATTCGCAGTTAAATAAAATTTCGAATGATGACGGCCAGCCGTTATTAAATGTCACAACTGATCTTCATGCTGAATTGTTAAACTATCCGTCATTAACCTATTTCTCATATGAAAAAACTGCGGCGAATACCCCGCCTGCAGGCGGACGCGGGTTTTGGACCTGCAGCGTCGGAAAGTCATATGGTCATGTTCTTGCCATGACAAATGACAACAGAACATTTCGTAAGTCTTTGGCAAATAACGTTTGGAGTGATTGGGTTGAGTTGGACAGCACAGAAGGTGCACAAAAACTAGTAGACGCTCACGCCAATAAAAAAGACATCCATGTCACACAGGCGGATAAAAATATGTGGAACGGCGGGCAGCTTTCCAAAATCACAAACGACAGCGGCGGCATTCTTCTCGCGATTGGTGATGAAGATAACTTTCTTGAAAAAATTGTGAAAAACGGCAGGGCGTTCGGCACCTTTTATTCAACCGGCAAAGCGGCAAACAGTCCGAGCAATGCTTCGACCCGCGGCATGTTTCATTTTACCTCTATTGACAGTGAGGGAAAGGGAACGTTTGGGTATGTCATTGCCATCGATTATAAAAATAATATGTTCACGAACTATTTGGATTTGAACTTGGGCTGGCAGGGCTGGAGGCGGATCGTTACCGAACTTGATACTGAAAATGTTCCTTGGATAAATGTTCCTTATAAAAATGGCGCTAAGTCAGGAGACAGGCCGCTTCAATATCGCAAAGTGGGAAACACCCTTCACCTGAACGGACACGTTCTTACGGACAGAGAAGTGGTATTCGGCAGTGTGCCATCCTCTTGTGCGCCGGCAAAAGGCGTTGTGACTATGGTCGCAGCCAGCGGCACCACCGGTTACAGTAAGATTGTTATTTATTCTAATGGAGATATGAAGCTGACGGGAATTATGGCCAATATAGAAAATAATGTTAACGGCTATTACATTGATCTTGTTGTGGCCCTCACGTAAAGGAGCGAGAATATGAAATTAATATTTCCGTATGACAATGACAACATTTATACAGGCAGTCCGGTTGAGCTTTATCCGGATTCTGAGACAGGAGATTATATAATGCCGGCTAACGCTGCGGACTTTCCGCCGGAAATAAACGGCGAAGGCATGTGGCGCCCATTTTTTGATGAGGAAAAACAAGAATGGGTGGAAACGGCTGATGAAGCATATAAAAACAGTTTAAAAAAAGATATGGCCCCCGATGCAAATTCATTAAACCAGCTTGCGGGCCTCGGCGCGCAGCTGGCAAATGAGAAATTGGCCAGAAAAGCAGCCGAACAAGCACAGCAGTCACTCGGCGTGCAAATAGCATCTTTAAAACTGGAACTCTTAAACGTAAAAGGAGAATGAAAAAATGAAGAGACTTAACTTTTGGGTTTACGCTTTGTTTTATAAGTGGGCCTCAACAGAAATGGTCAAACAGGCTATGGGCTATAATGACTGTTCTGCCGAAGATCTGGCTGAAGGGGTGGCCGCGCACTATATCACGCCTGAGGAATTTCAAGAAATAACGGGTGAAACATACGCAAACTATAAAAATGCTGTGTCATAAGCCAAACGGCTTTTTTTATTTGTCATTTTTAAAAAAGGAGGATGGCCAATGATAAAGCATTCATTTGAATTTCCCGCTGATCAACTTGGCAGGCCAGGCGCCGTAAAAGCTTATCGCGGTAACAAAAACGATTATGCCACACCGGTTGCTGATTTGTCCGGAATGGCAGAGCTGCTTACCAACACGCCGCTGCAGGCAATTGAAGTTTACAGCCAATTCGGACAAGACCGTTTAGGGGCCGTCTTAATAGACAGAGCACAGGGTTGGGCTTATTCGGACCGCAGCGGAACTCTTTTTATCGAAGAGAGCGAAGATAACAATTCGTGGACAGCTTCACATTCTGTCACAGTCAAAGGCGGAGTGCTGACCGCTTCGGGGTGGGTCTGCCTGACAAAAAGATATTACCGGTTCCGTTTTGAAAATGGAAATCAAAAGCAGTCCGAATTTGTTTTATACCAATCCGTCGGTACGGGCGGTGATATGGCGTTTTCATATACAGACGTGATTTTTCATGAAGATGCAGCAGAGGCGGGCGAGGGGGTCATCTTCTCAGCGGGCGCCTGGAAAAAACTTCTCGTCGAAATCACCGGCACGGCTGAGTCGGGCCATGTCGCGTTTTGGGGAAGGTCTATCTCGGGGAAAAATGTGCCGATCAGGGGAATCAGATCTGACGACGGAACCTCAGCCGCCGGCACGTCAGGCACAGGAGAAGTGTGGTTATTTGATATTGCCGGCTTTAAAGAAATCGTCATGGAAATCAAGAGCATTTCCGGCGGCAGCCTGTCTGTCAAAGGCACGGCATTTTCTTAAGAATGAAGCTTCCGAAGGGAGGTGAGAACAATGTAAGAGGGGGGAGCGGAAGTGCTTCTGGATGAACAAGCGGTGCAAAAAGAATTCGCAGGCATTAAAGGTGAACAAAAGGTGCTTGAACAGCGGGTGGCCGCATTAGAGCGGGTATCCGACCGGCAGGATCAGCAAATCATGACGCTGAATGAAAAACTGAACAAAATTGACGAAAACACAACATGGATTAAGCGGACCATTACAGGAGCGATCGTGACAGCAATCTGCACGGGCGTCATTGGCGGAGCCATCGCCATCATGTACAATCTGCTGCAAAAGTAAGGGGGAAAACCGATATGAAATTCGCGGACAAAGGCACGGTCGTCAGGACGGTGCTTCTTTTGCTTGCTTTATTAAACCAGACTTTGCTGATGTTCGGCAAATCGCCGCTTGATATTCAGGAGGACCAGGTCAGCCAGCTTGCAGATACACTGTATGCCGCCGGATCGGCCGTTTTTACGATCGTAACGACAGCCGCAGCCTGGTTTAAAAACAATTACGTCACTGCAAAAGGGAAAAAACAGCAGGCTTTATTAAAAATAAACAATTTATCGAAATAGGAGAGATGAGAACATGGTAAAAATCACACAGGATTTTATCCCGGCAGGAAACAATAACCGCCCCGGCTATGCAATGACACCGATTTACATTACGGTGCACAATACGGCCAATACCGCAGCCGGCGCTAACGCCAAAAGTCACGCAAACTATGTGAAAAACCCCGATACGCCGACAAGCTGGCATTTCACAGTCGATGATACGGAAATTTATCAGCATCTTCCGCTCAACGAAAGCGGATGGCATGCCGGAGACGGAAACGGGGACGGCAACCGCAAATCTATCGGTATTGAAATTTGTGAAAACGCCGATGGCAACTTTTCAAAGGCCGTGGCAAACGCCCAATGGCTCATCCGCACATTAATGACGTCGCACGGCATCCCGCTTTCAAATGTCGTTGCGCACAAACATTGGTCAGGAAAGCTTTGTCCGAGAAGACTGTTGGATACATGGGACGAGTTTAAAGCGGGAATCGGTTCTGAGGAAAGACAGACGTATACTGTTCAAAAAGGAGATACGCTGTCGGCCATCGCGCGAAAATTCGGCGTCAGTGTGGCTGATCTTCAGAAATGGAATAACATCGCAGACCCGAATTTGATTAAAGTCGGACAAGTGCTGTTTGTCAGCCCGCCGGTTGAAGCACTGTATCCTCTTCCAGATGAGGTGATTCAGCTGACAGAGCCGTACACGTCCGGTGAAAAAGTATACCAGGTGCAAAACGCGCTCGCCACGCTTTATTTTTATCCTGAAAAAGGAGCTGTCAATAACGGCATTGACGGCATCTACGGACCGAAAACCGCAAATGCCGTGGCCCGATTCCAATCTGTAAACGGACTGCCGTCTGACGGCATCTACGGTCCCGCTGTAAAAGCGAAAATTCTGATGCAGCTTTAAAAAATAAAAGGCTGGGTCCCGATCACATTACGGGATTCAGCCTTTCTTCTTTTTTAATCGGTTCAATAGCCCGAGACTCCTCGCCCGCATCCTCAGAGAATAAGCGGAAAGCCCGAACCGTCCGTAATCCACAAACTTTACGCGCCTTACAATTTTCTTCACATCATCACCTGTCGCATCTCTTTGTTGATTTTATTATATGAAATATAAGGAAAAAAGGAATAAGGACAAGAGCCGTGTCTCCTGTCCTTAGTGTAATCAAGCTTTTTTTTGTTTATACTTGTCAATCAGCCGTTCGTTTTCTTTGAAAATTCTGGCGGTATGAGGGCTGACCTGGTAACTTGCGATACTTGTCATTGAGCGTTTTTTAAACATTTTGAACGGTTTCGCTCTTTGTTCCGGCTGCCCGTTTTGAAATGCCTGCTCCATTATTCGTCACCTTCCTCTTCTATTGGCAGCATTAAATCATAAATGCTCGTGAGCGATGTGAAAAGCAAATAATCGAATTCCGTCAACAGGTTTTCTGACGTCAGTTTGATCACATAATGGCGGTCCTGGACTGTAAACGGAATAAGCACAAGCCTGCCCTTTTGATCATAGTAGACGTCTTTTCGGTTAAGGCGGGACTGAACGTCTGCCGCATCAGGCATATGCTCCGTCAAGCGGTCCTTATCCGACTGTGCCGAATAGTCGCACAATGAAGCCGTGACATTCATTTTTTCTGCATAAGCGGCCAGCAGTCTGCTGATGCCTTCTGCATAAGCTTCTGTACTTCCATAATATACATGGATCGGTTCATTTTTCAACAGATATTGATAGGTTTTCAGTTTTTCAAGGTAGGAGTGAAGCATTTCATTGTTTTCTTCCAAAATCTCCCTCGTATCCGTCTCTAATTCATTGCCGGCGAGCTTTTTGATATATGCGCTCAAAAAGATAAACGCATCAATAAGAGCAAAGCAGACGGCAACAATCAAATATTGTCTCCATGCGGAAAAGAGCGATTCGGGATCATATGTCCAATAGACCATGGAGCCCAGTACAAATAGTAAATACCACGTTTTACGGATGGCAAACATTTTTTCTTTTACCTTTGCCTCAAACCGCCAGGATGCGTACACATATAAAATGAGTGCGGCGGCCATCGTCCACACCATGATCTGAAAAAACATGAGCATGAGCATCCCTCACAATTCGAAAAATGGTCTGCTATGTTCATTCTATGTCATGACATCATTTTCCTGTCACAAAAAAACCGCTTCTGTAAAGAAGCGGATGCCGTCATTAGAAAAAGAGATCTAAGATGAAAAAGGCGATGGCGCCGAGTGTGCCTGCAATCGGCAGGGTGATGACCCATGTAATGAGCATCCGTTTAGCCGTTCCCCAGTTTACGCCTTTTACGCGGTGGGAAGCGCCCACACCGAGAATGGAAGACGAAATGACGTGCGTCGTGCTGACAGGGAGATGAATAAACGTGGCCCCGAAAATAATGGCTGCGCCGGTTAAGTCGGCAGATACGCCGTTTACCGGACGGATTTTCATAATTTTACCGCCGACGGTTTTAATGATTTTCCAGCCGCCGATGGATGTGCCGAGACCCATTGCCAGGGCACAGGAGAGCTGCACCCAGAAAGGAATCGTATCACTTTTATGTAAATTGGCCGTCATAAGCGCCATCGTAATGATACCCATCGCTTTTTGCGCGTCGTTTGTTCCGTGTGTATAGGACTGAATGGCAGCCGTCAAAATCTGCACTCTGCGGAAGCGTTTATTTGTTTTCGCCAGATTGCTGTCTTTAAAAATCAGCTTCACGATCGAATATACGATAAAGCCGAGAACAAAGGCGATGATCGGTGATAAAATAAGTGCTTCGATAATTTTAATGAACCCTTTATAATTAAGCGTCGCAAAACCTGATGCTGCAATAGCCGCACCGGCGATCGCTCCGATAATCGCATGTGAAGAGCTGCTCGGAATGCCGAAATACCATGTGATCAAGTTCCAGGCGATTGCGGCGAGTAAAGCAGCAAGAATGACAACCGATCCGTTGTCTAATGTATAAGGATTCACAATATCTTTCGTAATGGTTTTCGCCACACCGGTAAACGTCATGGCTCCGAGAAAGTTCATGATGGCGGCCATGATAATCGCGTGCCGCGGCTTCAGCGCTTTTGTCGAAACTGAGGTGGCGATTGCGTTGGCGGTATCGTGAAATCCGTTAATGAAGTCAAATACCAAAGCGCAAATGACAATTAATATCGTTAAAAGTAATAGAGTATCCATTATAACCCCTCGTTACGCGTTTTTCATAATGATGGTTTCAAGGTTATTGGCAACGCTTTGGCAAGAGTCGGCAATTTCCTCAAGCGTTTCGTAAATCTCGCGGTACTGAATCACTTTAATCGGATCGGTTTCTGTGCCGAACAGATTTTTTAATGATTTTCTGTGCAGGTTGTCACAGTTGTGCTCATACTCTTTAATTTTGATGGCGTGAGGCTGAATGTCCTTTAAGCGGTTTTCTGCCAACAGCTCAGTTGCAATTAAAATTTCTTTCGCACATTCTCTAATGTATCCGCTGAATTTGTCGATATGCTCGTCTGATGAAGTAATTGAGAAAATCTCCATCATGGCAGAGAAATGTTCAATTCCGTCAAGCACATCATCCAGGCTGTTTGTCAGCTGAAGGATATCTTCGCGTTCAATAGGAGTGATGAATGCTTTGTTAAGCTCTTTAATCATGACATGAACATGATTGTCACCTTTTGTTTCGTATTCTTTTAACGTATCTGCAAATTCTTTAAGTGTTGTTTGGTTTGTGACTTTAAAGTTCACAAAATACTCTGCAGTTTCATCTATATTTTTTGCGATTTCTGTTAAAAGGAGTGAGAACTTATCTTTTTTTCTTTTTATCATTAAAAACCCTCCATTGTTTGAATGAGACAATGCACACATCAAATTATTATATAGCCTTTTGTCGAAAAAAAACAGATGAAGTCGAAAAAAACGCCTCTTGATTTTTTCGTAAAAACGTGTCTCATCCTGTTTTTCTTATGTTACCCACTTTGCCAAAAAAACGTAACATACTTCGAATTCAGACATCTTGCTTAAAAAGTATAACAAAAGATGTGAATTTGCTGTCAACTTTTGCACGTGATTTTGCCGAAAAAAAACGGCTCCCGTAAAAGGAACCGTTTTTGTCAGTCATTTCTGCGGTTTTTCAGCCAAAAATAAAGCGGGAGTCCGGCAAGACCGATCAAGATGGAAAGCCCGCAGCTCAGTGTATCTGTAATGATCGTGCTGATCAGCACAAACAGTGAACCCGCTATGGCCAAAACAGGAATGACCGGATACAGAGGCACGCTGTAGGCGCGCGGTTTTCCGCCGCTTTTTTTTCTTAGGATGAAAACGGCGAAAAAGGCCATGACGTAAAAAATATAAATCATGAAAATAGAGATTTCAGACAGCTTATCAGGGTTGCTGATGATCATAAAAATAATAGCCAGCGCGATCTGAAATGACACGGCAATCCAAGGAGTGCGGAACGTCGGATGCACCCGTGAAATCTGTCCGGCAAACGGCAGCTGTTTCCGTTCCGCCATTGCAAACGAGACACGCGGAAAAGCGAGAATCTTTCCGTTTAAACAGCCGAAAATGCTGACGATGATCCCGACGCTGATCAATTTTCCTCCGATACCGCCAAACAGCATTCCGGCAGCGGTGCCTGTGGCATTTTCACCGAGTTTGACAATGTCGGTCGCGGGAAGAATGTGCAGCAGTGCGAAGTTAATGAAAAGATAAATGGCGGTGACAACCAAGAGTCCGCCCGTCATCGCTCTCGGGAGAAGCTTTTCCGGGTTTTTCATTTCACCGCCGAGAGCCGCAAGCAGAATCCAGCCGTCATAGGCAAACAAGGTAGCCAGTATGGCAGCGCCGAAATTCATTTCTGACATGCTGCTTGTAACGGCTGTGAAAATATGCTGATCGCCTTTCCAAAGGCCGAACACAATCATGCAGATAATCGGAATCAATTTGCCGACCGTCGTAATTCCCTGGACGATGCCGCCATATTTCGTTCCGATAATATTAATGATGCTTAAAAACAAAACGGCTGCAATTCCGATCAATTTAGACCAGCCGGAATCCCAATTGAACAAGTGCGCCATCAAAGAGCCGAAATACAAGCCGATTGCTCCGATAATCGCGGGTCCGTAAATGATGATTTGCACCCAGCCGCATAAAAAGCCCCAAAATTCGCCGTACACTTCTTCAAGGTATGTATAGAGTCCGCCCGTTTTCGGAATCTGAGTGCCGATTTCCGCAACGGTCAAGCCGCCTGCAAGCGTCAAAATGCCTCCTAACAGCCACGCGATAAGCGCGGTTTTTGCATCACCGGAGTAGGCAAGCACGGCGCCTGGTTTCATAAATACGCCGGAACCGATGATGGTGCCGATAACAAGTGAGAGGGCGATGGTAAGGCCGATCTCTTTTTTTAGTCCGTTTTCTTCAATCTGCATATCCTTTCCCTCCAGATGTAAAATCGTCATGCTGAAAAAACTATTTTCCATATTGTAAACCCTAATTGCTGAAACACGAATAAAATAAATTTTCTGATTTCGGCTTTTGGCTTAAAAACAAAGGTTTTCGCTTTTGATAAGAAAAATATCTTATTTTAAAAACGAACATTAAGAGTTTTAAAATTTCTATAGTTCGTTATTTTGAAGACGGAAATCTGCAGACCGTCGGCAAAGCAGATGTGTTGACTTTATGCTCCGGATAACATAAATTGTATATATAAAATATCTCGAAATCGAGATAATTGAGTGGAGGATAACATAATGAAAGTTAACGGAATACACCATGTATCAGCAATGACGGCTGATGCGCAGAAAAATTTAGATTTCTATCGGGACATCCTGGGACTGAAACTTGTGAAAAAGTCCGTAAACCAAGATGAACCGACGATGTATCATTTGTTTTACGGTGATGAAACAGCCAATCCGGGATCTGAATTGACGTTTTTCGAAATTCCGCGGATTGCGCCGTTTCATGCGGGAACAAACAGTATTTCTTCAATCGGCCTGCGTGTCCCGGATGCACAAGCGCTGCAATATTGGAAAAAACGATTCGAAGAGCATCAGGTCGCTCATGGCGACATCGTGACAATAGCGGGCAGAGAGACACTCGCTTTTCAGGATCATGAAGGACAGCGGCTTGTACTGACGGCTGACGAAAAAGGAAAAGACATCGGTGAAGCGGTGAAACAAAGCGGCATTCCGGAAGAATATTCTTTCCGCGGTCTTGGTCCCGTTGAATTGACTGTCCCGTATGCGGAGCCGACGCTGCGTGTGTTAACCGATGTGCTCGGCTTCACTGAAATCGGAAAAGAAACCCATGAAGACCGGGGCACAGTTACAGTGCTGGAATCAGGAAACGGAGGCGCGCGCACGGAAGTCCATCTGATTGAAAGAAACGATCTTCCGCGAGAGCGTCCGGGGAAAGGCAGCGTCCACCATGTGGCCTTCCGCGTTCAGAATGAAGAGGAGCTTGCTTTATGGCACCGCATCATTACAAAAGAAGGTTTCAGCAACTCAGGCATCGTAGAGCGTTATTATTTCAAAGCGCTGTACTTCCGGGAACCGAACGGAATTCTGTTTGAATTGTCAACGGATGGTCCGGGATTTATGGTTGATGAAAAACCTGAGGAGCTCGGCAAAACGGTGGCGCTTCCGCCTTATCTCGAACACCGCCGTTCTGAAATAGAAGCGCGGCTGAAACCGATTCAATAAATCAGGAATAATGACAGATGCCTCCCGCGGCTTGAGGGAGGCATCTTTTTTTGCTTTCTAAAACCGTTTTGTCATTCTTTTTACCCATTTGTCAACGGCAAAATAATTGTCTTTGTTTATTAATAAATTTTTCACATTTGGTTGTTACACTTGTTCAAAGTTCAACCAAAGGAGTGAAATACAGGTGAAAATGAAAAAACGCGAGATAGACGCAGTCTTAATCCTCATTTTACTCGTTTCCGCATTCTTGAATATGTACAACATCTGGAATGACGATACGGTGAACCCTTATTACACCGCAGCGGTAACGAGTATGCTACAAAGCTTTCATAATTTCTTTTACGCTTCATTTGACGCAGCCGGATTTATCACGGTAGATAAACCGCCTGTTACATACCAGATTCAAACGATCAGCGCGCTGATATTCGGTATGCACGGGTGGAGTGTCATCCTGCCTCAGGCATTGGCGGGTGTAGGCTCGGTTCTATTCATGTACTTATTAATAAAGCCGACGTTCGGAAAAACGGCGGCCCGCATCGCCTCATTTGTCATGGCATGCACCCCGATCGCTGCAGCGGTCGCGCGGACAAACAATGTCGATGCTTTACTTGTCTTTTTCCTGCTGTTCGCCACATGGCTCCTCTTTAAAGCGATTCGAAAAGGAAAACTGATTTGGCTTCTGGCGGCGTTCTTTGTCGTCGGGGTAGGCTTTAATACAAAAATGCTTCAGGCTTATATGATTTTACCGGCTTTCTTGCTGTTCTATATGATTGCGGCAAACACAACCATTAAGAAAAAAATCATTTCATTGGTAAGCGCGCTGGCCGTATTAGCGGCTGTTTCGTTATCGTGGCCGCTCATTGTTGACAATATCCCTGCCGGCAAACGGCCATATGTCGGAAGCAGCCAGACCAACTCCGTATTGGAATTGGCTTTCGGATATAACGGGATTCAGCGGCTGACAGGCCAAAGTTCGGGCGGCGGTCAGGGCATGCCGCACGGAAACGCTTCGAAAGAAAAGGCTTCTTCCGCCGGTTCTTCACAACTGCAGGCGCCGCCCGGACAGTCTTCAAACGAAGGCAAATCTCAAAACGGCAACATGACGGCACCTCCATCTAACGGGCAAATGCCAAGCGGCGGTCAAGGAGGCCCTCCAAGCGGCGGAGGAAAAGGAGGCGCAGGCACCAGCTCAAAAATGCAATCAGGTTCAGGAATGTTCGGGACGGGAACCCCCGGTCCGCTGCGGCTCTTCCAACAAGAATTATCTGATCAGATCAGCTGGCTCCTGCCGTTTGCGATTTTTGGAATGGCCGGTTTACTGATCGCCGGAGCGAGAGAAAGAAGAAGATTGTCAGAAGAACAGAAGGAAACGATCTTTTGGGCAGCATGGCTAGTGCCGATTGCCGGATTCTTCAGTGTGGCGGAATTTTTCCACCATTATTATCTCATTATGCTGGCCCCTCCGATTGCTGCTCTTGCCGGTGCGGGATGGGTCGCCCTCGTTCATCTGTACCGCACGGAGACAGGCTGGAAGTCTTGGCTTCTGCCGGCCGCCATTCTTGTGACAACCGGATTTGAGCTGTTTATCCTCAGAAACTGGATTGATCAAATCGGCGCAGGCTGGAGCATCGGTGTTGGCGTTATCGGAGCTTTGTCTGCAATCGCTCTGTCCGTGTTCAAACAGCGCCAAAAACCGTTCGGTTATTATCTGTCACTTGCCGCTCTTCTCGTCTTGCTGGTGATGCCGTTATATTGGGCGAGCACACCGCTTCTGTACGGGGGCAACAGCTCATTGCCTGAAACAGGCCCCCAGCTTGCGTCAACAAGCGGGAAAGGCATGGGAATGAATAACGCCTCTGTAAATAAAAAACTGATCAGCTATTTAGAGAAACATAACGCCGGAGCGGACTATCTATTTGCAACAACGGATTCCAACACCGCGGCGCCTTACATTATCAAAACGAAAAAAGCGGTCATGGCGATCGGCGGATTCAGCGGATCTGATCCGGCCATCACGCTGACTCAATTTAAAAAGCTCGTAAAAGAAGGGAAAGTAAAATACTTCTTAACATCCGGAATGGGCAAAGGCGGAAACAACGAAATTGTTGAATGGGTTGAGAATAACGGTAAGAAAGTATCTTCAGATAAATGGCAAACAAGCACAGATCAGAAAACGAAAAATCATGATGCAGCTGATACAAAGCGCAGCAAGACCTCAGGTGAAAACAGCCGGATGGGCGGCGGCCCCGGCGGAATGAATCAGTCAGCTTCATTATACGAACTGCAATCTGATGAATAGGAGGAAAAAATATGAGCAGACATATTCAATATTCAATTGTCGTCCCGGTGTATAACGAAGAACCCGTCATTCAGACAACCTATCAGCGTCTGAAAGAAGTCATGGATCAAACAAAAGACCATTATGAATTAATCTTTGTTAATGACGGAAGCAAAGACCGCAGTATTGAAATATTACGAGAACACAGTCTGATTGATCCGAGAGTGAAAATAATTGATTTTTCCAGAAACTTCGGACACCAGATCGCGATCACCGCGGGCATGGATTACGCAGAGGGAAATGCAATCGTCGTCATTGACGCCGATTTGCAGGACCCTCCCGAACTAATCCTTGATATGATTGAACAGTGGAAAGAAGGCTACGATGTCGTGTACGCCGTCAGAACAAAACGAAAGGGAGAAACCTTTTTCAAGAAACAGACGGCTTCTATGTTTTACCGGCTGCTTCGGAGCGTGACTGATATTGATATTCCGCTCGATACCGGAGATTTCCGCCTGCTTGACCGAAAAGTCTGTGACGAAATGAAAAGATTAAAAGAGAAAAATCCTTTTGTCAGAGGGCTCGTCAGCTGGGTCGGCTTTAAGCAGACTGCTGTTGAATATGAACGTGATGAGAGGCTTGCGGGAGAAACGAAATACCCGCTTAAAAAAATGCTGAAGCTTTCCATGGACGGTATCACAACGTTCTCCCATAAACCGCTCAAGGCGGCAAGCTACGCGGGAATGATGATGTCCGGGGCGGGTTTTCTCTATATGTTTATCGTTTTATATATGAAACTCTTTACAGACAGCACCATAACGGGCTGGTCCTCTCTGATTGTGATACAGCTGTTATTCAGCGGCATCGTTCTTTTAATGCTCGGAATAATCGGCGAATATATCGGAAGGATTTATGATGAAGCAAAAGACCGTCCGCTCTATATCGTGCAAAAAGCGTACGGCATTAAAAACGAAAAGGTTTATCGGGATCAGCATATGTCTTAACCGAAACACCCTGTCCGGCCACCCGGGCAGGGTGCTTTTATGTCAAAAATAAAAACCGCAAGAACACAGAGTGTCCCGCGGCTTTTTTCATTCATCTGCGGCCGGTCTGGATGTGCAGAGAGCGCATGATCAAGCCGGTTCCCGTCAGGTTCAAAAAAATGCTTGCACCCAGCGTCACGCCCCAAGCAACGTTTTGCTGAGGAAGCTGAATGCTCAGCTGCAATAAGATAAGGCCGGTAACGACCAGCAAAAGTCCGGTATGTTTCATAGGTATGTATCCTCCTTTGTACAATCTTTCATACGGACGGTCTGCGCTTTAAAGTTTCATTATTGATGTAAAAAAATCCAAGGCCGCTGCCTTGGATTTTTGTTAAGACGATGTTTCTTCTTTTTGAGTCAGTTTCATTTTTTTCGTCATTTCCTTGCCGTTTCTGATAATCTTCACGTCAACGGTGCTGCCGACTTTCGTATTCTTATAGAGAATATTGCGAAGTTCGCTGCCCGTGTCAGTTTCTTTCCCTTTCAAGCTGATAATGATGTCTTCTGCTTTTAATCCGGCTTTGGCTGCAGGGGATCCCTGCGCCACTTCGCGAATGTAAACCCCTTTATTCAGCTGTTTGCCGAATAGGCCGAGTGTGCCTTCCTGATAGTTTTGCGGCACTTGCTCCAAGTCGATCATGCTCACCCCGATATAAGGGCGCTCCACCTGTCCTTTCGTGAGAAGCTCTTCGGCAATCGGTTTTACATCGTTGCTCGGAATCGCAAAGCCGATGCCTTCTACATCATTTTCACTGATTTTCATGCTGTTGATGCCGATGATTTTGCCGTCTGTATTCAAGAGCGGTCCGCCGCTGTTTCCGGGATTGATGGCGGCATCGGTTTGAATGACGTTGATGCTTGACTCGCCGGCTGACGTGGAAATCGAGACCGTTCTGTTTAAGCCGCTCACAATCCCCTGTGTGACGGTGCGGGAAAGGTCTTTGCCGAGGGGATCACCGATGGCGATCACGGATTCACCCGTTCTGAGAGCGGATGAGCTGCCGAAGCTTGCCGTTTTTGTTACGTGTTTATCACTGATTTCTAACACGGCCAAGTCTGTCAGCGAATCACGGCCGACGAGTTTAGCTGTTACATCGGTCCCGTCATATAATGACACCTTAAGAGAAGAGGCGCCTTCAACCACGTGGTTATTCGTAATAATATACGCTTTGCCGTTTGCTTTTTTAAAGATAACGCCTGAACCTGAGCCTGTTTCCGCATCTTCACCCGATGAATTTGAGTTCGAATCTGAACCGAATCCGAATAAATCTGAACTGCTTTGCTGCTTTTGCAGATTGGTGATTCCGACGATCGCCGGTGAAATGTCTTCCACCATATTCGAAATGCTGCTTGAATTTGCGGATGAGCTGTTTGCCGATTTGCCGCTGCCGGAATCAGAAGATGTCTGCTTAGCGGTTACTGAAGACGTTTCCTGAGCGGGAGCCGGATTTGAAGTATCTTGAGTCTGATGGTCTCCAAGCGGCGTAAATGTATAGATGCCGAGGGCGAGCCCCCCGCCGATCACCCCGCCGAGAAGCGGTCTGAACCAGCCGAAGCTTCGTTTTTTCTTGTCATCGTCCGACGCGGAATATCTCGCCGGCTGCTGATTTTCTTTTACTAAAAGGACTTCCTGTTCTTTTTGGTCTGTCCGATTTTCATCACGATAGTTATCCATCATGTTCACTCCGTTTCTCTATTTCATCATAGCATGATTTGCCTATTATTACTGACTCCATCTTAAACAAAAAATGTGGGATAATAATGAAAAGATTGTGGGAAATTGTGAAAAAGACGTAATCGGATGGCTGCGCTCTATATTGACAATTTCCATCGGATTTGAAATAATAAATAAGATATTATGTTCAATCCTTCACATGAAAAGATATGAAAATTCTGTCAAGCTAATGGGGGAAATCTGTTAGCTTTTTCACTTTGTCAAATTTTAGAAAGGGGCTGTCAAATGAAAGAAAAACATCACTGGATTATTTCTCTGCTTGCTGTGCTGGCGGTCGGGCCGGGACTGATGTCGAACACCGCTCTTGCGGCTGTCCAAAGCCTTGTCCGGCAGACGGTCGGCGGGGAAAACTTTGACTCTTTTCATCCGATTATTATCGGTAATATGGCATTCGCCTTATTTGTGCCGGCTGGGCCGTATTTAAGAAAAAGGTTCGGCTCCCGGCCTGTCTATATGATTTCGATGGCTGCAGCTGTCATCGGTGCGCTGCTTGCTGCTGTGACGAATGATATTTACCTGCTCGCTGCGGGCCGTTTGCTGCAGGGAGCTGCGGCGGGCACTATGCTGATGATTATGATTCCGATGCTGGTGCTTTCGTTTCCGATTGAGCGGCGCAATTACGCATTATTTGTATTAATCGGCGGATTTTACGGAGCCGTCATAATGGGGACCGTATTAGGCACGGCGGCGGCAAGCGCCGGCCATTGGCATTGGCTGTTTATCATTTTTTGCCTGCTGTCTCTATTCGGCTTGATTTTCAGTTATATGTGGCTGCGGGATGATGCTCATAAAAATGCTGAAAAATCTCCATTTGACGGCATCGGTTTTCTTTTGGCCGGTATATCAGCCGTGCTGACCGCTTATACGTTTATTCATCTGCCGAAATGGGGCTTTTCGTCTTGGCATACATTGGCGGGATTTGGCGGAAGCTTCGTCATTCTGCTGATCCTGCTGATTATGCAGTACAGAAACGAACATGCGCTGATTTCGATTAAACTTATGCTTATTCCAAAGCCGATTCTGGGTGTTTTCATGATCGCTGCGGGCAGCATTTCCATAGCGGTCAGTCTTTCTGCATTTCACGGGGAGCTTCAGACCGCATACCATTTGTCACAAACCCAGTTAATATTCTTATATGCGAGCCTTTTGGGAGGCGTGGCCGTTGCCGCTGTCATCAGTGCTTTAGCATATGATAAAGTCGGCCCGGGCATGCTCGGCATAACAGGCTCTGTTATATTGGTGTTCGTGAATTTTCAATGGATGACGACGGATCATCATCTGCCGCTTATTCTATTTGCGGGTCTTTTCGTGATGCTGGCGGCAGGGACAGGGCTTATCGTGGCGGCCGGACTGATGGGCGCCGCGTTGGGCGGACCGCTTCCGGAACTGGTGAAACGCATGACGGCCGTTCAGTTTTTACGGCTGTTCATTTATATGGGCGCGCCTGTATTAATCGGGTATTTTACGAAAAGAGATGCTTCGGGCACGCTTTGGGGCGCGCGCAGCACACAATCGCCGCATGACCAGCTGATGGGGACATACAGCGATCTGTTTCTAATTGCTTTTATCTTTAGCCTGCTTTTAGTGTGTTTATCATTTGTCATGAATGCGACCGGCATGGGACATAAGCTGGCGCATAAACCGCATGCCGTACGCAGGCAGGCGGCTGAAGAGCCTTCGCCGCAGGCTCCTGAACCGATCAGGCATCAGGTCATTCCCGATCGCGAATACAGAAGTGCGGTCAGACAGTTTCAGGGTCACCCTATAAACAAAAACAGTATGTAACTTTTTCTATCAACAAACCCTTTTCCCTGTGAAAAGGGTTTGTTTTTTCCTATAAAGGCATAATGGTATATTGCATGTTTCATCCTTTTTTAATATAATTTGTTAGAATATTCATAATTTAATATCGGAATTTAAATAAAAAAGGAGGCATTATATGAAACTGTATCTATCTGTAGACATGGAGGGGATTTCCGGACTGCCGGATGAAACATTTGTCAATTCCCGCATGCACAATTATGAGCGCGGCAGGGTTCTGATGACTGAAGAAGCAAACTGGTGCATCGCTGAAGCGTTTAATAACGGATGCACGGAAGTGACTGTGAATGACAGCCACTCTAAGATGAATAATCTGCTTGCAGAAAAACTTCATCCTGAGGCAGAGCTGATCACGGGGGATGTCAAGCCGTTTTCTATGATGCAGGGGCTTGATGAATCATATTCGGGCGTGATGTTTATCGGCTATCATGCAAGAGCCTCGATGCCGGGCGTCATGTCACACAGCATGATTTTCGGCGTGCGCCATTTTTACATAAATGATCAGCCGGTCGGTGAACTGGGGCTGAATGCCTACCTCGCCGGATTTTACGGCGTCCCGGTTATCATGGCAGCCGGAGACGATTGCGCCGCAAAAGAAGCGGAGGAGCTGATACCGAATGTGACGACTGCCGCCGTCAAACAATCCATTTCAAGAACCGCTGTCAAATGCCTGTCTCCTCAAAAAGCCGGGCGGCTCCTGACGGAAAAAACAGCTTATGCGCTCAAAAATAAAGATAAGGTCAAGCCGCTGACACCGCCTGATCGACCTGTATTAGGCATTGAATTTGCCAACTACGGACAGGCTGAATGGGCCCATTTAATGCCGGGCACAGAAATTGTACCGGGAACGACAACCGTTCAATTTCAGGCAAAAGACATGCCGGAAGCTTATCAGGCCATGCTCGTCATGACAGAACTCGCCATGAGAACAACATTCTGTTAAAGGGGTGAACGGCATGCTGCGGTATTTTATCAAACGTTTTATCGCCATGATTGTGACCGTGCTCGTCATCACCACTCTGACATTTGTCATGATGAAAGTGATACCCGGCTCGCCTTTTAACGAGGAGCGGGGCACAAACGAAGCGGTCCAGCGAAATCTCGAATCCTACTACCATCTGAACGAACCTCTTATCACTCAATACGCCATTTATCTAAAATCCATTCTCGCCTTTGATTTCGGTCCTTCAATCAAAAAACCGTCAGACAGTGTAAACGCCATGCTTGAACGCGGATTTCCCGTTTCCTTTGAGCTTGGCATAACGGCGATCATTGTCGCTGTTATTTCAGGACTTGCGCTCGGCATAACGGCCGCTCTCAGACGCGGCGGCTTTCTCGATTATGCAGCCATGAGCCTTGCGGTGCTGGGGATTTCCATTCCGAATTTTATTATGGCGACACTGCTGATTCAGCAATTTGCGGTTCATCTGAAATGGTTTCCGGCAGCCACCTGGACGAGCCCCATTCATATGGTGCTGCCGACTGTTGCGCTTGCCGTCGGCCCTATGGCCATTATCGCGAGGCTGACAAGGTCAAGCATGGCCGAAGTGCTGACTCAGGATTATATCCGCACGGCAAAAGCAAAAGGTCTTTCCCCTGTCAAAATTATCATCAAACACGCCTTGAAAAATGCTCTTATGCCCGTTGTGACAGTACTCGGCACGCTTGCCGCAAGTATCCTGACGGGCAGTTTCGTCATCGAGAAAATCTTTGCCATTCCGGGAATGGGCAAATATTTCGTGGAAAGCATCAATCAGCGTGACTACCCGGTGATTATGGGAACGACCGTTTTTTACAGTGTGATTCTGATCGTCATGCTGTTTCTGGTTGATTTGGCATACGGCCTGCTGGATCCGCGCATAAAACTTCATAAGAAAGGGTGAGTCTGATGAGTCTCCCGCAAGAAACGGTAAAACACACAGAAGTGCCAGATGACTGGTTTCAGCCGGGCCTGGAAAGAAAGGGTGAAACCGAGTCGGTGAAGCGCCCGAGTCTGTCTTACACACAGGATGCGTGGCGGAGGCTTAAAAAGAACAAATTGGCGATGGCCGGCCTTGTGATTTTATGCTGCCTGTTTCTATCGGCTGTGTTCGGTCCGCTGATATCACCGCACAGTGTGACGAGGCAGACGCTCGCCGAGCAGAATCTTCCGCCGTCTTTTTCACATTGGTTCGGAACCGATGAGCTTGGGCGGGACGTGTTTACAAGAACGTGGTACGGAGCGAGGATCTCTTTATTTGTCGGTGTGATGGCGGCGTTGATCGACTTTTTGATCGGCGTCATTTACGGCGGCATCGCCGGCTACAAAGGAGGGCGGACAGACAGCGCCATGATGAGAATCATCGAGGTTCTCTACGGCTTGCCGTATCTGCTCGTTGTCATTTTGTTAATGGTGATGATGGGGCCGGGGCTCGGTTCCATCATCGTCGCTCTGACCGTGACGGGATGGGTCGGCATGGCGCGGATTGTCAGAGGGCAGGTGCTGAGGATGAAGCATGATGAACACGTGCTTGCTTCGAAAACGTTTGGAGCGAAAACATTTCGGATCATTAAGAAAAATCTGCTGCCGAATACGATGGGAGCTATTATTGTCCAGATGACGCTGACGGTGCCGGCGGCGATTTTTGCGGAATCATTTCTAAGTTTTCTCGGACTCGGCATTCAGGCGCCGTTTGCAAGCTGGGGCGTCATGGCAAACGACGGGCTTCCGGCGATTTTATCAGGCCATTGGTGGCGGCTGTTTTTCCCCGCCTTTTTCATTTCCTTAACGATGTACGCGTTTAACGTGCTTGGAGACGGCCTGCAGGACGCGTTAGATCCGAAACTGAGGAGGTAGGAAAAATGACGCAGCCAATTCTTTCAGTTCAAAATCTGCATGTTACTTTTTCGACATACGGCGGCACCGTAAAAGCCGTCAGAGGCGTCGGCTTTGATTTATATAAAGGTGAAACGTTTGCGATCGTCGGTGAATCGGGCTGCGGAAAAAGCGTGACGTCACAAGCCGTGATGGGTCTTCTTCCGAAACATTCGGCAAAGATTGAATCCGGGAGCATACAATTTAAACAGAAAGACCTTTGCCAAATGACGGAGCGGGAAATGCGGGGAATTCGGGGGCGCGACATTTCTATGATTTTTCAGGACCCGATGACGGCGCTCAATCCGACGTTGACCATAGGAGATCAGCTTTCGGAAGCGCTGTTGGAACACCGCGCCATGACGAGAAAAAAAGCTGAATCCGAGGTTCTCGCCATGCTGGATCTGGTCGGAATCCCTGACTCGAAATCCCGCCTGAAGCAGTACCCTCACCAATTAAGCGGGGGCATGCGGCAGCGGATCGTGATCGCGATGGCGCTGATCTGTGAGCCGGAAATCATGATCGCCGATGAACCGACAACGGCTCTTGACGTGACGATTCAAGCGCAAATCCTTGAATTATTTAAGAAGATTCAAAGAAAAACAGGCGTATCTATAATTCTGATCACGCATGACCTCGGTGTTGTTGCTCAAACCGCTGACAGGGTCGCCGTCATGTATGCGGGAAAAATCGCCGAAATCGGCACGAGGCATGATATTTTTTACCGGCCGGCTCATCCCTACACAAAGGGGCTGCTTCGCTCAGTGCCGCGGCTGGATATGGAGGACAGTGAGCTTTCGCCGATTGACGGGACTCCGCCTGATTTATTCGATCCGCCGCCGGGCTGTCCGTTTGCCGCCCGCTGTCCGGACAGGATGATCGTCTGTGAAAAGGTATATCCGGAAACAACCGTGAAATCCAAAAGCCATTTCGTCAATTGCTGGCTTCAGGATCACCGTGCAGAGCGGCTGAAGCACAAACAGCTGACGGCAGCAGAGGAAAAAGGGGGATTCAAATGAAAAAGAAATGGGCGATCGGAGTGATTGCTGTTGTTTCGTTTGCTTTGATGGGCTGTACGGCCAATGAGCAGGCGGGGACAGAACCCGGCAAAGCAAAAGAACAGGGGGGCGAAACGGTGCTCCGGCTCAATAACGAAAATGAGCCGACCTCACTTGATCCGCCGATCGGATTTAATAATGTTTCCTGGCAGCCGCTCAATAACATCATGGAAGGCTTAACGAGGCTTGGAAAAGATAATAAGCCCGAACCGGCCATGGCGGAAAGCTGGAAGGTGTCCGCTGATAAGCTGACATATACCTTCAATATCCGTGATAATGCCAAATGGACAAATGGCGATCCCGTCACGGCGGATGACTTCGTCTACGCCTGGAAACGGATGCTTGATCCGAAAACGGGCGCATCTTCCGCATTTCTCGGCTACATGATCAAGGGCGGAGAAGAATTTAACAGCGGAAAAGGCAAAAAAGAAGACGTGAAAGTTGAGGCAAAAGATAAAAAAACACTGGTCGTCACATTGGCGGCACCGCAGGATTATTTTCTGAGCGTCGTGTCCAATCCGGCGTATTTCCCGATTAATGAAAGGGCCGCCAAGGCTGATCCGAAATGGTTCACTGAAGCGAAAACCTTTGTCGGCAACGGACCGTTCAAGCTGACGGAATGGAAGCATGATGACAGCATGACGATGGTCAAAAACGAGACGTACTGGGATAAAAAGACGGTGAAACTGGATCAAGTCACATGGGCGATGGTCAGTGACCGGAATACAGACTATCAAATGTTCCAGTCGGGGGATTTGGATACCGCTTTCGTGCCGGCAGAGCTGAGTGAGCAGCTGATGGGCGGAAAAAACGTCCGCACGTGGGATCAGGCCGGACTTTATTTCTATCGCTTTAACGTAAAAATGGAGCCGTTCCAAAATGAAAAGATCAGAAAAGCGTTTGCTGCAGCAATTGATCAAAAAGAAATCACGGATTATGTGACCAAAAACAGGGAAAAGCCGGCGCATGCTTTCGTATCTCCGGGATTTACGCAGCCTGACGGGAAAGATTTCCGCGAAGCGGGCGGCAGTTTATTAACCCCGAATGAATCAGAAGCCAAAAAACTGCTGGAAAAGGGCATGGCAGAAGAGCATTATGACAAGCTGCCTGATGTCACACTGACATACAGCACAAAACCGGAGCATAAGAAAATAGCGGAAGCGATACAGCAGAAGCTCAAAAGTGTGCTCGGTATAGACATTAAGCTCGCCAATATGGAATGGAACGTCTTTTTAGAGGAGCAGAAAGGACTGAAGTTCCAGTTCTCTCAAAGCTCATTTTTACCGGATTACGCAGATCCGATCAGTTTTCTTGAAGCTTTCCAGACGGGGAATTCCATGAACCGCACAGGATGGGGCAGCGCGGATTACGACGAATATATCAAGCAGGCAAAACAGGAAGCCGATGCAAAAAAACGTTTTGCGCTCATGCATAAAGCGGAAAAGCTGCTCATGAACGAGGCACCGATCATTCCGATTTATTTTTACAATCAGGTGCATCTGCAAAACAGCGGCGTGAAAGGCATTGTCCGGCATCCCGTCGGTTACATTGATCTGAAATGGGCGGAAAAGTCCTGATATCACAACGGAAACAAATACCGCTCTTTTGACGGTAAAGGAGCGGTCTGTTTCACTTTTCAATCCATGGAAAAGGAGATTGAAAAAGCCATGAACCATAAACCGAAAGCACTGCAAAAAGGCGACACGGTCGGTGTGATTGCCCCTGCGAGCCCGCCTGAGAGCAGGACGCTGCAAACCGCGCTGCTTTTTTTAGAAGATGAGCTTGGTCTTCAAGTGAAACTCGGCCGGGCGCTGAAAGCCCGTCACGGCTATTTGGCGGGAGAGGACCGCGCGCGTCTCGATGATCTTCATGACATGTTTAGCGATCAGAAAGTCAAAGCAGTGATATGCGCGTGCGGAGGATTCGGCACGGGCCGCATTGCCGCTGATATGGACTTCGGCTTAATCCGCCGCAATCCGAAAATTTTCTGGGGATACAGCGATATTACGTTTTTACATACCGCCATTCATCAAAATACGGGGCTCGTCACATTTCACGGCCCGATGCTGAGTACGGATGTCGGGCTTGATGATGCTGATCCGCTGACAAAGGCGTCATATCACCAGCTTTTCGCAGAAACGGAATTCACCTATACGGAGGACATTTCCCCATTAGAGGTGCTGACAGACGGAAGAGCCGAGGGAGAGCTTGCGGGCGGCAATCTGTCCCTTATTACATCGACACTCGGCACGCCGTTTGAAGTTGATACAAAAGACAAATTGCTGTTTATCGAGGATATTGATGAGGAGCCGTATCAAATCGACAAAATGCTGAATCAATTAAAAATGGCCGGAAAACTGTCAGACGCGGCAGGAATTCTGGTCTGTGATTTTCACCAATGCGAACCGAAGAATAAAGAAAAGTCTCTTACTTTAGAGCAAGTGCTGAACGATTACATTGTCAAATCAGGAAAGCCCGCGCTCAAAGGCTTTAAAATCGGTCATTGTTCACCGAGCTTCGCCGTTCCGATCGGAGCCCGCGCGGTTATGGATACGGCGGCCAAAGCGGTAACGATTGAATCGGGGGTTTCCGGAAGGGAGTGATCAGGCGTGAGAATAACAGATATTCAAACGGGGCGGATATCCGTCCCGCTGAAAAAGCCGTTTAAGACCGCTTTGCGCACGGTTTACTATGCTGAATCTGTCATTGTGAAGCTCACATTTGACAACGGTCTGACCGGATGGGGCGAGGCACCGCCGACGGTTGTGATTACAGGCGACAGCGCGGCCGGTATTGAAAGCGCAGTCTGCGATGTGCTGAAGCCCGCTCTCTTAGGGCGGAGCCTTTCCGGCATGGAAGCTGTGCTGTATGATATCAGCCGGCTGTTGGAAAGAAATCAAAGCGCAAAAGCCGCTGTAGATATGGCTGTATATGACGGATGGGCGCAAATGCACGGGCAGCCGCTTTACCGGCTGCTCGGCGGCTATCGGAATACACTGGAAACGGATTTTACCGTCAGCGTCAATTCTCCAGAGGAGATGGCGGGGGACGCGGACCATTATGTAAATAAAGGGTTTCGTATTTTAAAAATAAAAGTCGGCATAGGTGACATATCAGACGATGTGGCGCGGATTCAGGCGGTCAGATCACGTGTCGGCGCAAACGTCAAACTGAGACTGGACGCGAATCAAGGCTGGACGCCGAAAGAAGCCGTGGCCGCGATCCGAAAGATGGAAGACGCCGGACTCGGCATTGAGCTGGTCGAACAGCCTGTTCACAAAGACGATATCGGCGGGCTGAAACAGGTCACCGATGCCGTAGACACGCCGATTATGGCGGATGAGAGCGTGTTTACGCCCCGTCAGGCCTTTTGCGTGCTGCAGACAAGAAGCGCCGATTTAATCAATATTAAGCTGATGAAAGCGGGCGGCATCAAGCAGGCGGAAACAATCAATGCGATGGCGGAAACGTGCGGGGTGGAATGCATGGTCGGCAGCATGATTGAGACCAAGCTCGGCATCACCGCCGCAGCCCATTTTGCAGCGGGCAAACGCAATGTGACAAAGTTTGATTTTGATGCGCCGCTTATGCTGAAAAATGATCTCATTAAAGGCGGCATCATATACAGCGGCAGCCAGATTACGATCCCCGATGAACCGGGTCTCGGCATTACCGGTGTGTCGGTGCAAGAGGAGGCGAAACAATGAGGGCAGCCGTAACAGCGGCGGCAGCCAACATATGGACGCTGCCGTCATCTCCCCGTTCGCATGATGCGCCGATGCTCGAAAACCCGCCCAAGATCAGAAAATGGCTGGCGGCTATGGGATATGAAGAGCGGCTCCGATTATGCACGGACAATCTTGTCCAAACGCAAGTGCTTTTCGGGGAAGAGGTGATCATTCTCAAAGAAGAAGGAGAATGGGCTTTTGTTGCCGTTCCCGGTCAGCCTTCAAAAAAGGACGCGCGCGGATATCCGGGCTGGATGAAGAAAAGCCAGCTTTCAGCATCCGGCTTTCAAACATCTTCTCCCGCCGTCTGGATTACCAAACCGACAGCTTTTTTATATCAAACAAACGGCGAACCGGACTTGGAAGTGAGTTTCTTAACGCGTCTTCCGGCATCAGGACGTGAAAAAGGCTTTTTTCGTGTGATGACGCCGCTCGGGGAACGGCTCATAAATGAAGCTGACGCAGACGAATTTCGGCATACAGAAGGGCGGGCCGCAGATGTCATCGAAACGGCAATGATGTTTCTTGGACTTCCGTATTTATGGGGAGGACTGAGCGGTTTTGGGTTTGATTGCTCCGGATTGATGTATTCGATATTTAAAGCAAACGGCTATACCCTTCCCCGAGATGCCCGGGACCAGGCAAAAGCGGGACGCGGCGCAGAAGTAAACGATATCCGGCCGGCTGACCTTTTGTTTTTCGCCTATGAAGAAGGAAAAGGCGCGATTCACCATGTCGGTTTGGCGCTTGGAGACGGCAGGATGCTGCACTCCCCGAAAACGGGAAAAGCCATCGAAGTGCTGCGTTTGAAAGGAACCGTCTATGAAAAAGAATTATGCACCGTACGCCGCTGTATAAGCGAAAAGGGGGAATGAATATGACGGCATCTCCGCTCCTTGAAGTCAGCGGGCTGAAAATGCATTTTGACGCCGGAAGAAAGAAAGCCGTCAAAGCAGTCGACGGTGTCAGTTTTCACATTCAAAGAGGGGAAACATTCGGACTCGTCGGAGAATCGGGATGCGGTAAATCGACGCTCGGAAGGGTTATTCTCCGTCTGTATGATCCGACGGCCGGGTCGGTATCATATGAAGGGACGGACATACACCGTGCCGCGGCAGAACAGCGGTCCGTCCTCTTCCGCAAGCTGCAGATGATTTTCCAAGACCCTTACGCCTCGTTAAATCCGCGTTTGACCGTACGGGAAATTATTATGGAGCCGATGGAAATCCATAATCTTTACAATACACGTAAAGCCCGGCTGATGATGGCCGATGAACTGCTTGAATCTGTCGGGCTTCATCCGGATTTCGGCAGCCGGTATCCCCACGAATTCAGCGGCGGACAGAGGCAGAGAATCGGGATTGCCAGAGCGCTTTCTCTGCACCCCGAGTTTATCGTGGCGGATGAGCCGATTTCCGCGCTTGATGTGTCCGTACAGGCCCAGGTCGTCAACCTTTTAAAAAGGCTTCAGAAAGAGAAAGGGCTGACATTTTTATTTATAGCCCACGATTTATCAATGGTTAAGCATATCAGCGACCGGATCGGCGTGATGTATTTGGGGCGCATGATGGAAATCACAGAAAGCGCTGCGCTTTATAAGGAACCGCTTCACCCTTACACGAAGGCGCTTTTATCCTCAATCCCGATTCCTGATCCGCTTCTTGAGGACAAGCGTGAACGGATCATTCTGAAAGGGGAGCTGCCGAGTCCCCTTAACCCGCCGAGCGGCTGTGTGTTCAGGACGCGATGTCCTGAAGCGATGGAGATCTGCGGCAGAATAACGCCTGAGCTTGAGGAAGTGAAGACAGGGCGTTTTGTCGCCTGCCACTTATACAAAAAAGAAAGCTGACCTTATGCCGTCAGCTTTCTTTTTGATTAAACCTGATGGAGAAATGACACGCAGACCGGATACGGAACCGGTACGTCGGATTGAAGCAGAGTCAGTCCGCCCGTTTCGGAGTCACGTTCAAACAAAACCAGATTTCCCGTTTCTTCATTTGACGCGACAAGGAATGTTTCGGACGGATCAAACGCGAAATCACGCGGCCAGTTTCCTTCTGTCGGCACCCATTCAAGAAGAGACAATTCACCGGAATACTGGTTGACCTTAAAGATGGCGATGCTGTCATGTCCGCGGTTGGCGGCATAAAGAAATCTGCCGTCTTTAGATATGCGGATCGCGCTGCCCTGCGATTTGTCCGTGAATCCTTCAGGCAAAGCGGAAATGACCTGCAGCTCTCTGAATTCACCTAAGGTCGGGTTGTATTCAAGCACAATGACTTCATTGCTGATTTCCGTCATGACATAGGCATATTTCTCCGCCGGATGGAAAACGATGTGGCGCGGCCCTGAACCGGGTGCGAAAGAATGGGTTTTCACCTCAGTGAGCGCACCGTTTTTCATTTGGTACGTATACAGCGTATCCGTCCCTAAATCGAGGGCTGCAATGTAGTTATGCTCAGGTGTATAGCCCGCGAAATGGGCATGCGGTTTCTCTTGTCTTTCATGAGGGCCAGTCCCCGTATGAGCGGCTTCGGCTGCCGGCTCCCGCAGGCTTCCGTCCTCATTGACCGGAAAGGCGTGCACTTTTCCGCTGTGGTAATTCGCGGTTAAAACGTATTCGTGTTTCTCATCAATGCTGACGTGGCACGGTGACGGGCCTTCAATCAGCTGATGGTTCACAAAAGTTAATTCCCCGCTGTTCTGATGAATCTGATAGGCTGCCACGCCGCCTTTACCGTCTGCTTTTTCAATGGAATACAGCATGCTGTTATCAGAGTTCGGTGTGACGTACGTCGGGTTGCCGAGCTTTGCAGCCAGCTTCGGCCGGCTGAGCCGTTTCGCTTCTGTATCAAGTTCAAAACAATAAATACCTTCGCTTCCGCCTTTTGTATATGTTCCCGCATATCCTATGTACTTAGCCATTCGGTTTCCCCCTTTAAGTCTTGTCTTCTCTATATTAACGTATCTTGAAGGAAACTGCCTTGTAAATGTTTAAGATGTTCTGACAAGCGGAAGGGTGCAGCAGCGGAAGGAACCGCCTGATTTAATAATTTCGGAAAACTCGGTTTCAATGACTTTATATCCTCTTTTTCTGAGCTCGCGGTTCGTATGACGGTGCTGGGGCAGGCTGATAATTGTCTGATTCCCGATAGACAGGATATTCGGGCCGAGCGTAAATTGCTCTTCTTCAGGCACTTCTATCAGCTCAAAACGTTCGGCGAGAAGATCAATTTCTTTTTGCCCCAAGCCATTTTTGCAGTATAGCGCCTCCGTTTCCGAGATCATATTAAATACACAGTCCAAATGTAAGAAATCCTCCTTGAGAGGGATCGGCACAACGGTCATCTCCGGCAGCGCTTCCTGCAGCTCCCGGACAGCCGTTTTATCCGTGCGCTCGCTCAGCCCGGCATAAACGGTGCCGTCTGCGATCATGACGTCGCCGCCTTCAATGTTCGCTTTTCTGAGCCGCGTATAAGGGATGTTCTCCTCGTCAAGCAGGTTTTGAAATACTTTTTCTTCTCCCTGCCTGACTGAAGCCGCCATGCTTGAAATAAACGCCGTCTCTCCTAAGACAAATCCGATATCCCGGGTGAATACCTGCTCGGGCAAACCGGGATCGGCGGGAAGCAGGACGACTTCAATCTGATGGGATTTTAAAATGTCAATAAATGCATCATGCTGTTTGAGGGCGGTGGGGATGTCAATATTTTCTTGTTTGAAATGTTTTTGTGTTCCGTTAATAATATCTTTGATGGCCATGTGTTCCGGCCGGCATAAGATAACGGTCTTCAAAGCATCATATTCACTTCGGCATGCCGGTTTCTGTGTGAATTTGGGAATGGATACGTCCATGTGACAGCCTCCTATCAGTAATCAATGTGCGTTTATTATTCCCGGATGCGATGAATAATGAAACATTTCTGATAGAATATCTAACCAACTTAACATTTAAAATTTTAGACAAAATGGTCAAATTATTGTTTAATAAGGTACAGATGCAGTACGACCAGACACAAAGGGGAGTTTAAATCATATGAAGTTGCCAGAATCAAGGTTTTGCAAAGAAACAAGGGTTGTCAAGACAAGCAGGGTTTTTCCGCTCGATACGAATAATCACAATACACTGTTTGGCGGAAAGCTGATGAGCTACATAGATGACATCGCCTCAATTTCCGCGGCCCGTCACTGCCGATGTGAAACAGTCACGGCCTCAATGGACTCTGTAGATTTTTTGCGCCCGATCGGCCAACAGGATTCCGTATGTCTTGAATCCTACGTCACATGGGTCGGCACATCGTCTATGGAGGTGTTTGTCAAAGTCATTAAAGAGCATCTGATGACGGGTGAACGCGAGCTTGCGGCAACGTCGTTTCTGACATTCGTCGCGCTCGATTCAAACGGGAAATCGGTGCCCGTTCCGCGGATCGTGCCTGAAACCGAGGAAGAAATTATGCTTCACAAGACGGCCGTTCAGCGCGCCGGAGAACGAAAAAACCGCTTAAAACACAGCAAGGCCCTGGCTGAGGCGCTCGGAACAGATAAGCCTTGGTAATCAATCGCCAAACCGCTTTTAAAAAAGCGGTTTTTTTACGCTGAAAAAGGACTTTTCCCGCCGGATCCATAATCTATTACAGGGAAAGGAGCGTGGCGTGTATGATGAAACATAAATCTTCCGGCACCATCCTGACAACCGGGCGTATCCGCCTGCGGACCATGCGGGATGACGATGAAGAAAATTTGTACGGGCTGTTTACCGACAAAGAGGTCATGAAATATTATCCTTCTCTTAAAAGCAGGCGTGAAACAAAGGAATGGATTGCCTGGAACAAACGTCTGGCCAAAGGATACGGCGTCAGTCTTTGGATCGCAGAGGATAAAGAGACGGGCGCATTTCTCGGTCAATGCGGAATCGTTCCGCAGACGGTAAACGGAAACACATTGATGGAAATCGGCTATATGGTTGCCCGCAGCTGCTGGGGATGCGGTTATGCGACGGAGGCTGCGAAAGCCTGTCTGAAGTATGGTTTTCACACGAAACAATACGGACGTATCGCGGCGCTGATTGACCCGAATAATCTTGCTTCCGTCCGCGTCGCGGAAAAAATCGGCATGGTGCCAGGCGAGACCGTTAATAAATGGGAAAGGCAGCTGACGGTTTTTGATATTACATCTGACATTGAACGTTTCAGCGAAGTGTAGTATGATACGAACAGACATGTTTTCTAGGGTTCCGCATGTTCATACATGGCCTGGTCCGAGAGAAAACACATATGCGGACATATTCCCGCATATGCACACGGAGGGAAAAAAGCCCGGGAGAGTCAATCTCATGTGAGACGACTATCCGGGCTTTTTTGTATTGTCCGGAACAAGAAAGGGTGAAGAACATGAAATGGGGTTTAGTGGTCATAGCCGCCGTATTTGAAGTGGTATGGGTCACCGGACTGAAACATGCTGATTCGGCACTGGCGTGGAGCGCCACGATTACGGGAATCATCATCAGTTTTTATCTATTAATCAAGGCGACAGACAGCCTGCCCGTAGGAACGGTATATGCGGTCTTTACCGGGCTCGGAACAGCCGGCACCGTGCTCAGTGAAATTCTGCTTTTCAAAGAGCAGGCCGATCCGGTGAAAATCGTGCTGATCGGCGTTTTGCTGATCGGTGTTATCGGATTAAAGCTGGTTACGCAGGATAAGCCAGAGACGAAGGAGGAGAAGGCGTAATGCATTGGATCAGCCTGATAGCCGCGGGTCTTTGTGAAATGCTCGGGGTCATTTTGATGAATCAATTTCAAAAAGAAAAGAAAGTCAAATGGATTCTTTTCATTATCGCAGGCTTTGCGGCTTCTTTTTCCTTGCTTTCTTATGCGATGGAGACGATTGCGATGGGAACGGCCTATGCGATCTGGACCGGTATCGGCACGGCGGGCGGCGCTTTAGCCGGCATTCTTTTCTACGGCGAGCAGAAGGATGCGAAGCGCATCTTTTTCATTGCGCTTATTTTGTGCGCAGCCGCAGGGCTGAAAATTCTTTCGTAAATTGATTTTTATCAAATTTTCAGTATAATCTATAATAAGTTACGAATTATGAAGATACGAGGGATTAAAGCATATGAATTCATATATGACACAGCGGCTGAAAGAATACCGCGACGGGAATGAGGAAAAAGGGCGCCTGCTTGTCAGCTGCCCCGATCAGCCGGGAATTGTATCGGCTGTGTCCGCGTTTTTGTTTGACCACGGCGCGAATATTATTGAATCAAATCAATATACGACTGACCCTGAAGGCGGACGTTTTTTTCTCAGGATTGAATTTGACTGCAAGGGCATTCGTGAGAAAAAAGAGGATTTAAAGCAGGCGTTCGCCTCAATCGCCCAGACATTCGGCATGACATGGAGCCTCTCTCTGGCAAGTGAGCTGAAGCGCGTGGCGATCTTTGTATCCAAAGAGCTGCACTGCCTTCATGAACTCATTTGGGAATGGCAAAGCGGCAATATGATGGCCGAAATTGCTGTCGTCATCAGCAACCATGAAGAGGCGAAAGAAGTGGTCGAGCCGCTGAATATTCCGTTCCATTACATGAAAGCTAACAAAGACATCCGCGCCGAAGTGGAGCGGCGCCAGCTTGAGCTGCTGGAGCGATATGAGATTGATGTGATCGTTCTTGCCCGCTACATGCAGATTTTGACGTCTGATTTTGTATCTGCCCATCCGAATCGGATTATTAATATCCACCATTCATTCCTGCCGGCCTTTATCGGCGCCAATCCGTATAAACGGGCTTATGAGCGCGGAGTGAAATTAATCGGGGCGACATCTCACTATGTGACGGACGATCTTGACGAAGGCCCGATTATTGAACAGGATATCGAACGCGTCGATCACAGAGACCACGCGGAGGATCTGAAGAATATCGGCAGAACCATTGAGCGCAGCGTGTTGGCGAGAGCTGTAAAATGGCACTTGGAAGACCGTGTCATCGTTCACGGAAACAAAACGATCGTATTTAATTGATAGCGGTCCGCCGGGGAGGCGGGCTGTTTTTATGGATAAAAATGTCTTGACAAGAACCTTTTTTCTTTGCATAATATAAAAAAATCATTGAGCGTTGAAGAGGATCAGTACGCAGAAATTTCTGTGACAGAGAGCAAAATGGCCCGCTGAAACATTTTGCCGCATGAAACCTGCCGAACCTGCCTTGGAGTCCTGAGGGGAAAACTCAGGCGCGATAACCTGGCGTTACAGGAAAGCGGGACGCGTGCAAAACGCGTTCAAACAAGGTGGTACCACGGAAAGCCCATTTCGTCCTTATTTTTCAGGACGGAATGGGCTTTTTTTATTGAAGAAAGCCGGTTTGGATTGATTGCCACGGAGGAGAAACGATGAAAAAGCAAAGAATTGTTGTGAAAATCGGGAGCAGCTCGCTCACCAACAGTAACGGAAGCATTGATGCAACCAAAATCAAAGAGCATACGGAAGCCATTTCATTATTAAAAGAAGACGGGCATGAAGTCATTCTCATTACCTCAGGCGCTGTGGCCGCGGGTTTTTCCGCTCTCGGCTATCCGTCGCGCCCCGTTACGATAAAAGGAAAGCAGGCGGCTGCCGCGGTCGGCCAGACGCTTTTAATGCAGCAATACATGGACCATTTAAAAAGATACGGACTGACGCCGGCGCAAATTTTATTAACAAGAAATGATTTCTCAAAAAGAGAGCGGTACAGAAATGCGTACGCTACGGTAATGGAGCTGCTGGAGCGGGGAGTCGTGCCGATTATCAATGAAAATGATTCCACATCTGTCGAAGAGCTGACGTTCGGTGATAACGACATGCTGTCGGCGCTTGTGAGCGGTTTGATTCATGCAGACCAATTAGTGATTCTCACAGACATTAACGGCCTGTACGATGCCAATCCGAATGAAAACCCGGACGCAAAGCGGTTTGACTATCTGAATGACATCACACCTGAATTGCTCGGATATGCCGGATCAACAGGCTCAAAAGTCGGCACAGGCGGCATGAAGTCAAAACTTCTCGCCGCCCAGACCGCATTGTCGCTCGGAGTGAAGGTGTTTATCGGAACCGGCTCCGGACGGGAAAAACTGAGGGTGATTTTAGACGGAAAAGGTGACGGCACATATATCGGCGATAAAGAGCTGTCCTCAGTGAATAATACACGGCAATGGATCATGTTTCATTCTCCGATATCAGGGGAAATCATCATTGATGGGGGAGCGGAGCAGGCGATGATCCATAACGGGTCAAGTCTGCTCCCGGCCGGTGTCGCCGATGTCTGGGGCAGTTTTCCGAAAGGGGCTGTGGTGGAAGTCAGAGGGCCCGGCGGCATCATCGGAAAAGGCCAGACGCTTTACTCATCCGATGAGATTTTAGAAGCTAAAGGGAAGCGGAGCGATCAGCTTCCGGGCACGAAGCAGGTGGAAGTGATTCACAGAGATGATTGGGTGAATTTATTTGACGAGGGGGAAAACAAATGAGTGAAGTATTGCAAAAAGCAGCCTTGGCAAAAGAAGCCGCTGCCGAAATGGTCATGAAAACGACGGCTGAAAAAAACGAAGCGCTCCAATGTATCGCAGACGGACTCAGAAATGAACGGCAGCTGATTTTAACAGAGAATCAGAAAGACATTGAAGCAGGACAGAAAAGAGGATTGACAGCTGACATTATTGACAGGCTGACTCTTGATGAAAAACGCCTGCTCGATATCGCGGACGCTGTGGAACTGTTAATCGGTCTTGAAGATCCCGTCGGTGAATCATTGGAGACCATTCAAAAAGAGAATGGATTATTCATTGAAAAAATCCGCGTGCCCCTCGGAGTAGTGGGTATGATCTATGAAGCCAGACCGAATGTTACCGTAGATGCTGCTACACTCTGCCTGAAAACCGGAAACGCGGTTGTCCTCAGAGGAAGTTCTTCAGCCATCCACAGCAACATAGCGCTTGTCAGTGTGATGAAACGCGCACTCGGGCTGTCAAAGCTTCCGATTGATGCCATTCAGCTCATAGAAGATACAAGCAAAGAAACCGCGAAACAGCTCTTTACATTAAATGACGGTCTGGATGTATTGATCCCGCGCGGCGGCAAAAATTTAATTGATCTTGTGGTCAGGGAATCCACCGTACCCGTGTTAGAAACCGGAGCGGGAAACTGCCACGTGTACATAGATGAGTCAGCAGATCCAGATATGGCAAGAGAAGTCGTCATCAACGCCAAAACACAGCGTCCTTCCGTCTGTAATGCGATTGAATCTCTTTTGATTCATGAAAAATGGGCGGAAGAACACGGGCGAAAACTGCTGCGCCAGCTGACAGAAAAAGGGGTGGAGCTTCGCGGAGATCAGGTGATTTGCGGACTGGAGCCTGCAGCGAAACAAGCCGAAGAAGCCGATTGGGGAGCTGAATACCTGGCGCCGATTCTCAGTGTAAAAACGGTGCAGGACGTACAGGAGGCGGTCCGCCATATTCAGCAGTACGGCACAAACCATTCAGAAGCCATTCTGACGGAAAACGGCGAGCATGCCGCATACTTCCAGACGGCCGTAGACGCCGCTGCCGTGTATCATAATGCTTCAACCCGGTTTACAGACGGCTTTGAATTCGGATACGGAGCCGAAATCGGCATCAGCACGCAAAAGCTTCACGCGAGAGGGCCGATGGGGCTTCCGGCGTTAACCTCTACAAAAATCATCATCAAAGGAAACGGACAAATCCGAGTATAGTCTATTAAGCTTATCCTGAAAAAGGGGTAGGCTTTTTTTTATACAGAAAGATTGACGAGTTACTTTATATTGTGTAAAATTAAATTGCACAAAATATAATAGAGGTGAATTCACATGACAAAACCATTATTTACAGCAACAGTATCAGCCGCCGGCGGACGGGAGGGAAAAGTCACGTCTTCTGACGGTGTGCTGAATCTTGATGTGGCCATGCCGGGAACGCCAAGAGCGAAACGTCTCGAACATGCGACAAACCCTGAACAGCTGTTTGCTGCAGGGTACTCAGCCTGCTTTGACAGCGCCCTTCAGCTCGTAGCGAGAAAAGAGCGCCTGAGTATTGAAACAGAAGTCACTGCGCATGTCAGTCTGCTGAAAGATGAAGCAGATCAAGGATATAAACTCGGCGTTACGCTTGAGGTTAACGCATCCGGCATTGAGAAACAGGAGCTGGAAGCACTTATCCAAAAAGCGCACGGTGTCTGCCCGTATTCAAAAGCGACGGCGGGAAATATAGAAGTAAAGCTTCTGGCAGCAGAATAAAAATAAGGATGCCCATTCGGGGCATCCTTATTTTTCGCTGTGCAGCGTTCTTAAAACCTCATAAAGCGACTGCTTTACCTGCTTTAATTCCTCTTTTGACAGTCCCGTCTGTTCCAGCATGGCAATGGGAATATCCGCCGCCGTTTTCTGCATGGCCCATCCTTCATCTGTCAGCCTGATCGTCACGGAGCGCTCATCTTCAGGCGACCGCCTTCTTATAATGATTCCGCGCTGCTCCATCCGTTTCAGCATCGGTGTCAGCGTTCCTGAATCCAGGTGCAAAAGCTCACCCATCCGTTTTACATTCAGTTCTTCATGCTCCCATAATAAAAGAAGCGCCAAATATTGCGGATAGGTCACATTGAGCTTATCAAGCAGCGGTTTGTACCGTTTCGTCATTTCCCTTGAGCTTGCATACAGCAAAAAGCAAAGCTGATTCTCCAGTTTCATATGTTCAAATTCTTTTTCTGCCATAACTTCTTCACCAACTCTTTGTTTGTTAACGTTACCCCTATTGTAGCCGAAAAACGGCCCATTTCCTATTCTAATATGTTTAAAAATATGAGCATGGGTAATATAAACAATAAGTACAATGAGGAGGCTGATAATTATGGCATTATTTACTGCAAAAGCGACCGCAGTCGGCGGACGGTCAGGACATATTAAATCCGAAGACGGAGTGCTGGATTTTGACATCATCATGCCGAATGCAAAAAAAGACGGAGAAACGGGCACAAACCCTGAACAGCTTTTTGCGGCAGGATATGCTGCCTGCTTCGGGGGAGCGCTTGAGCTCGCTGCCAAAAAACAGAATATCGACCTGACTTCTGAAATTGAAGGGCAGGTCAGCCTTTTAAAAGATGAGAGTGACGGAGGATACAAAATCGGCGTAACGCTCGTCATTGATACAAAAGACCTTGATAAAGAAACGGCGGAAAAGCTTGTACACGCCGCTCACGAGTTCTGCCCGTATTCAAAAGCAACAAGAGGAAATGTTGACGTAAAACTTGAACTCAAATAAATAAAGAACGAATATCCCGGATATATAAGATCCGGGATATTTTATTAACGAAACATCAGTAATGAACTCTTCTCTCCCGGAATAAGAATACGATATAGCACTTTTGCATAATGACACCAAGAGAAACGAGGGAGAAAACGATGTCTCTTCCAAATATCCCGAACATCACCCCCGACATTACACTTTCCAAATGTGAGACTGTGAACTTCCTTCTTTCATCTGTGGCTATGGAAGAAATCGGACTATCCCATATTCTGCAGGCGGAAGCAGATCGAATTCAAACGTTTCTCGGCGCTTCCGGCGATCCTTCTCTGGGGGAATTGTCAGCAATCAATCGAAGCACCGAACGGCTTCTGCGCACAGTCATGAAATCCCAGCTCCTTTTGCAGACAAAGCTTGAGGACATTATCTACTTACAGGATTCTGAAGCCTGCATGGATCCTGATGACCGAAGCGATCCTGATGATCCGGATGACCCGTGGGACCCAGATGAACCCTGCGATCCTGATGACCCGGATGACCCGTGGGATCCAGATGAACCCTGCGATCGTGATGATTCTGATGACCCGTGCGACGGTCTGTTTTACGGCCGCATTGGCTGCTGTGAGTGCGAGGATTGTGAGGAATGCGAATGGAGGAGGAAAGGCGGGGAGCGTTCATAAAGGAAGAGATGGGTGAAGCATATGCCGTATCCAAGCCTCTCAAAAGCGAAACAGACATCTTTTGAAGCGATGCATTGTCTCACGATTGCGCTGTTACATATATTAGCTGTGACCGTTGAAAAAAGAAAGGATTCAAATTACAAAGAAGAAATCAGGCTGTTCTCCGCATTGTGCCGCTGGCAGGCGGAAACAGGCGGGCGGCTGTTTTTAATGATCAGCATGGAAAGAGAGAAGAAGCGGATGTATGAGCGGCACTTTCACGAAATGAAGACAGTGACGGAACGAACGAAAAAATTCATTTCTGAAAGCCCGCCAGAATTCCGGACGCATCCCATTACGAAACGGGCGGTCAGGCAGCTTCGGGAATGGGATCCGGAATCATCTGCCGAACCTGCCGTCAGATGGGTGCGGCCTGTTTTCGTAACGATGAACGGCACTCCTGAGAAGCCTTGGTTCAATCAACAACTCCAAAAGCGGGAAAGGTGAGAACATGAGCGGAAATGCTGAATGTAAACTGACGCTTTGCATGATTGTAAAAAACGAGGAGAGATATATCTCCCGGTGTTTATCAAGTGTACAAGATATTGTGGACGAGATCGTCATTGTAGACACCGGGTCACAAGATAATACAAAAGATATCTGCAAAAGCTTTCAGGCCAGAGTGTTTGATTTAGAATGGGAGAATGATTTCGCCAAGGCGAGAAATTACGGCCTGCAGCATGCCGATGGGGATTGGATTTTAATGCTTGACGCGGATGAAGAGCTCGATCAGGAGAGCGGCCGCTTTATCACTTCGCTGCTTCATGATGAATTACCGAGCCGGGGTCTTTTAAAAATCATCAATTATACGGGGAAGCAGCTGGATGAAAATGAAGCGTTTGAAAGCATGCAGCCGAGACTGTTCCGCAATCATGAAGGCCTTCTGTACCGAGGCAGAATTCACGAAAATATCACCTCTTCCAATGAGGAAGAAAACAATGCGTTTTTTACGCTTCCTTGTGTGATTCATCACTACGGTTATTTGGAGCAGGAAGAAAAGATCAAACAAAAACATAAACGAAATATCAGCATTTTAAATGAAGAGCTTTCAGAAGAAAATCCGGATCCGTGGCTTATTTATCATTTGGCAAGCGAATGCTGCAGAATAAAAGACTATGAAAAAGCATTACATCTTGTCAACGGATCAATTTTTCAATTTTTAAGCGAAAAACGAATGCCTCCGTCTCTCTTGTATCATTTAAAATATACAATGTTGCTTGAACTCAAACGGTATGAAGAAGCGGAGCAAGGGATTGACAAGGTGCTCAGGCTTTATCCTGATTACAGCAATCTTCATTATTATAAGGGCCTTATATTATATCATTTGGAAAAGTACAGAGCGGCTATCAAAGCATTTGAAAACGGAACGAAGATTGAAGAAGAAAATGCTGGCCACTTACATTTAAAAGGTGCCGGCGATTTCAGAGCTTTTTATCATATGGCGAAATGCCATGCTGCATTAAACCATGATATGACGGCCGTCGCTTACGCCAAAAAATCCGTGAAATCTAATCCTCAATTTAAACCTGCACAAGAACTTCTGACACAATTAAAAAAGGATCAGCGGACAAACGCCTGATCCTTTTTTTGTTCCGTTAAGATAATCGAATAATGTTCAACGCCGCACCGGCACTTCCCCCAAGCAATGCCGCCTCACCTAATAATCCGAACAGCTGAAGCTGGATGGTGCTGCCTGCTGACAAATTCACAATGAAGGAGTTGTTGAAGTTTGCCAATGACACGGCAGGTGCAATAATTGAACTTGCAGGCGGGGTGCCGTTAATCAGGACCCGTGAACTTACAAGCTGGCCCGCTGCTAAATTAATCTGGTAGGAGATATAGTACCGTCCTGCCGGCGCAACGGTAAACACAGTATTAGCAGCATTAGCCGTAATATCCGGGGAAAGGTTTTGATCATTCGGCAAGGAAATGGCTGTGCCGCCGATAACAACAGCGACAACACCGCCGCCCGTATTACTTGCAAATCAGGAAGTCGCCGTTAAACTTGTTCCGGTGACACCCGCAGCGCCGGTGGCTCCAGTGATACCAGTGGGTCCAGTCGGCCCTGCCGCTCCAGTGGCCCCAGTAGTACCTGTGCCTCCGGGCGGTCCGATGGCTCCGGCAGCACCAGTGATGCCTGTGGGCCCCGAGACCCCTGTAGCTCCGGTAATTCCTATCGGTCCATTTTCTCCAGTAGCGCCAGTGGCCCCGGTAATCCCGGTCGGTCCAGTCGGCCCCGCCAGTGCAGAGATATTTGTGATACTGTCCAATTTTGAACCGAGAAGAAGCTCCTGTTTCATTAAACTGTCAAGCGTATGACGGACGCTCTCATTCAAGTTCAAAATATCCGCAAGACTTGACGGCGGCCCTGTTAATCCGGGAATCGTTCCGAGCGCATATTGGATTTTTTCTCCTTCTGCATCCAGAATATGGGCCATTCCCAGCTCTTCCATCGCAATTGATGAAAGAAGAAGGTCAATGGTATCGTCTCTGGAATGGATCACGACAGGGGTGATGTTAGGTACATTAGGCTGTGACACAATGTCCCTCCTTATGTGTTGACAGAAAATGTCTTCATTACGTATAAAGTCCCCGAAAAAAAGCGTAAAGCAGTACTTTATCAATATATTCACTTATGCTGTCCATTTTTCTGAAAGAATGATCTTAATTAACCAATTGCGTTCACGAAAAATAAACCTGCGTTGTGAGCAGGTTATTCTGGATTAATATACTTTTTTGCGGGCGGAAATTTTCCAGGCGTCAAAGGGGGCGGTATGATCGGAGAAGCTGAGATGATAAAAAGGAATTGATCTCTCCGTCCGCTGTTTCTTGATTTCATCATATATGAAGGTGTCATCAAAGCCTGCGTCAGAGGCATCTGAGTGGCTGGATGCGTAATATACCGCTTTTGGCCTCGCCCAATAAATGGCGCCTAAACACATAGGGCAGGGTTCACAGCTTGTGTAAATCACACAATCGTCAAGCTGATATGTTTGAAGCGTCCGGCACGCATTCCGGATCGCCGTTACTTCAGCATGGGCTGTCGGATCGTTGCAGGATGTCACATTGTTCTGCCCTTCGGCGATAATGACGCCGTTTTTAACGATGACGCAGCCAAAAGGCCCTCCGCCTTCATCCACGCTCTCAACTCCCAGCGTGACCGCCCGCTTTAAAAATGAAGTGTGCTGATTCATTTCAAATCCCCCTCGGTTGATCGAATACTTTAACTATAGCGGAAGATACATCGCAAAACATTGGCAAATCGGTCAAAATAACAGCTGGAAATGGGATCATATATATAAAGAAAGCTTTGTCTATATATCTTGTGCATGTCCTGCAAAAACTCTCTTTTTCATTTCCAGTTTTCTGTATAAAAGGGCAAGAAGCATAGAGGGGATCGTACAAACAACCATTCCGATAAAGGCATACCGGGGTTCAATTTCATATAAAAAACCTCCGAAAATAGTAAATACCGCAGTGCTCCAGCTGAGCGCAAGCGCTGAATATATGCCTTGGGCTTTCGGGACTTGCGCAGGGGAAATATGTTTAATTAAGTATTTCATAAATGCATAGTGTCCCATCGCGAATGAGCAGGCGTGCAGCGTCTGCGCGATGCAGAAAATGATGACATGCGGAAAGGCAAAGACGAGTATCCAGCGTACGGTAGCACCAAGCGCCGCCAAAGCGAGCAAAGCACCAGCCGTAAATTGATGAAAGCATCGGTCAGCGATTGCGAAGAAAATGATTTCCGCAATAACGGCGATGTTGATGATGATTCCGATTGCATATGCGGGTGCATGAATTTCCTGCAAAAAGAGATAACCGTAATTGTAGTAAGACGCATGTGCCGCCTGCAGCAAGATAACGATTGCGAGCACCAGACCGAAATGTTTGATGCGGAATAAGGCAAGCATACCCTCTTTTTTTGTGCAATCTGTTTCCGGCCGTTTTGAAAGAACAGCAGGCGCATGCATAAAGCTGAGGCATACGAATATCAGAGTGCCCAAAAGCAGTGCCCATAAAATCACTTGATCTCCAAATATACCTGTAAAGACGGACAGGATGACGCCGGCTGAAACAAATCCGGCGGACCCCCACTGCCGGCTGGTCCCGTAATCTCTTAATTCATTATGCTGTACCAAAACGCCGCAAGCGCTGTCCAAAGCAGGCATCAAAGCCGGATAAAACACATGCAGCCCTAATGTGACAAGAAGCAGGCTTAGAAAAGAGTCAGCCGGAATATAACATAAAAGCGCAAGAAATGTACCGATTCTGGCTCCGTTCAATATGGCTCTGCTGCTGAATTTTCCGGATAAATAAGGAAAGAAAAGTAATGTGGAAATTCCTCTTGCCGCCAGACCTAAGCTCATAATGAAACTGGCTTCGGATACGGAAACCCCTTTTATATGGACCATCCATCCCGTCCAATAGGGCAGAAAAATCCCCCATGTCATAAAAAAGCTAAAAAAATGCAGACTCATCCAGCGATATGCGTTCATTCCCGTTCCTCCTTTTCATTGGCATGTTATCATGTAAAACGTAAAGATAATATGAGATATCTCATATATTTCGGGGTGGACGATGGAAATTTATAAAGGTGAGAAAAAACGGCATCAGATAGAAAAACACTCAATCGCGCATTTATTTTCTTTTCCCGCTGAAGAGTATATGGAAGTGCGGGAATATCAGCGGGATGAATGGATTATTCAAGAGGGCATGAGGCCGGACTTCCTGTTTTACGTGATTGAAGGAAAAGCGAAAATATATGTAACCCATCAAAACGGAAAAGTATCGTTAATTAATTTTATCAACAAAAATGATTACATTGGAGAGATGGAACTATTACATGAAGTATATTACACAAAAGGCATTCAGGCCTCAGCGAAGACTGTGTGTTTCGCTCTGCCGATTTGCCGCTGCCGCGCGCAATTGCTGCAGGATGCGAATTTTCTGCGTGAATTGGCTAAGTTTTTAAGTGATAAAGCAACGCTTATGGCTTCAAAGTATTCACAAAGTCTGGCGTTCCCGGTTGAAAACCGGCTTGCTGATTTCATTTTGCAGACGGCTTATGAAGGATTTTATAAAGAGAAGCACGTAACGGTTTGTGATTATTTAGGTGTATCTTACCGTCATCTCTTGCATGTGCTGACGCAATTCTGCCAAAAAGGGTATTTGCAGAAAGAAGGGCGGGGCTATCAAATTAAGCAGCATGATTCACTAAGTGAACTTGCAGAGGCGCTGAAGAATAAGTAGCAAGCCCAAAAAAACAGCCATCCGCACATTAGGGATGGCTGTTTCTTTATTATACAAGCTGAGCTTGTTTTTTTCGCGCCTGTTTCGCAGCGTCGACCATATTTTTTAATGCCGCAACGGTTTCTTCCTGCTGTCTTGTTTTCAGCCCGCAGTCCGGGTTTACCCAGAAGCGGTCTGTCGGACACACTGCAAGCGCATCATCGATAATTTGATAGATTTCTTCAGTAGCCGGCACGCGCGGGCTGTGAATGTCGTATACACCGAGTCCGAGGCCTTTCACGTAAGGATGATCTTTCAGATATTCTAAAAATCCTCCGTGGCTTCGGCTGTGTTCGATTGTGATGACATCCGCATCAAGGTCATTGATCGTATCGACAATATCTTCAAAGTTGCTGTAACACATATGCGTATGAATCTGCGTCTCATTTTTCACAGAAGACGTCGTTAATCGGAAAGCTTCTGCGGCCCAAGTTAAATATTCATCCCAATCCTGCGTTTTTAACGGCAGTCCTTCGCGGAGCGCGGGTTCATCCACTTGGATAATCTGAATACCGGCATCTTCAAGCGCTTTTACTTCTTTTCTGAGGGCAAGCCCGATCTGGAAGGCGATTTCTTTTCTTGAAATATCCACGCGCGGGAATGACCAGTTTAAAATGGTGACAGGTCCCGTCAGCATGCCTTTCATGTGCTTTTCTGTCAGCGATTGGGCATAGACCGTATCTTTTACCGTCATCGGTTCGATAAATTCGACATCTCCGAAAATGACAGGCGGACGTACGCAGCGTGAACCGTAAGACTGCACCCATGCATATTTCGTAAAGGCGAACCCGGCCAGTTTTTCACCGAAGTATTCGACCATGTCCGTCCGTTCAAATTCTCCGTGAACGAGCACGTCTAAGCCGATTTCTTCCTGAATCTCAACCCAGCGCTTCGTTTCCGCATTAATAAACGCTTGATACTGTTCATCCGTCCAATCTTTTTTCCGCCATTTTTGCCGTGCGCTCCGCACTTCTGCAGATTGGGGGAAGCTTCCGATCGTCGTCGTCGGCAGAAGGGGAAGACCGAGTGATTCATTTTGCAGCGCCAATCGTTCTTCAAAGCTTGCAGGGCGGGAGAAATCTTTTTCTGTCAGCTGATTCAATTCTTCTTTTTGAGCTGAGTTCGCTCCTGTTGCGAATGCTTTCAAAGCTTTAAGTGCCGCTTTTGACTCTTCGATCTGCTCACTGACAGCCGCTTTGCCGGACAGAAGCCCTTCTTTTAAGACGCCGAGTTCCGCCAGTTTTTCTTTAGCGTATGACAGGCCGTTCAGCAAATCCTTTTCAAGATGCTCGTCAGGGTGTTTCGCCACCGGCACGTGCAGAAGGCTGCTTGAAGGCTGAATCCATAACTCCTCAACATCAGCGTGGCTGAGGATATCCAAAGCCGCATCAAGGCGTTCTTCAACATCGATTTTCCAAATGTTTCGGCCGTCGATCACACCGGCTGCCAGCACTTTATCTTTCGGGAAGCCGTGCTTTTTCAATTGCTCAAGGTTTCTGCCTTTATCATGCACGAAATCAAGCCCGATTCCCTGTACAGGATACGAAACGAGTTCTTCATATGCATCAACCGAATCGAAGTATGTCTGCAGGAGGACATTCAGCCCTGAAAGCTCTTTTGCAATAGATTCATAGAGTTCTTTTGCGGCGCGGACATCTTCAGCAGAGGCTGTCACAAGGGCTGGCTCATCAATCTGAACCCATTTGACGCCTTCTGCTTCAAGCTCTTTCAGCAGCTGCACATAAAGAGGAACAAGGCGCTTTTGAATCGCTTTCGCCTCTGATTCTTCGTATCCTTTCGCAAGCGTGACGAATGTGTACGGACCGACGATGACAGGTTTCGTTTCCGCTCCGAATTCTTCTTTGATCCGGCGGTAGTCGTCAAGCTGTTTGTTTCTCGTCAGACGGAATTCAATGCTTTCGTCATATTCAGGAACGATGTAATGGTAGTTGGTGTTGAACCATTTTGTCATTTCACTGGAAACGGCGTCTTTAACACCGCGGGCAATCGCGAAATATGTATCAACGGGATCTGTGATGCTGCGGAATCTTTCCGGAATCCAGTTAAAGCTGACAGCTGTATCAAGCACATGGTCATAATGAGTAAAATCAGAGACCGGCACGATATCGATATTTTGGTCAAGCTGTGTTTTGACAGCCGATAAGAATAAACCGTCAAGCTCTTTAAGAAACGTTTCTTTATCAGTGTTTCCTTTCCAATAAGCCTCAAGCGCTTTTTTCCATTCTCTGTTCAAGCCGATTCTCGGAAAACCGAGATTTGAAGTTTTGATTGTAGTCATTAAGTCTCCTCCTTTAAGTGAGATGTAACAAAAAAGCCTCTTTCTCATGAGAGAAAGAGGCTTTAACATCAAAATTCAAGCCTCTCTTATCTCTCAGATCATGTCTGATGGAATTAGCACCGTGCCTTATGAGACAATCGTCTCGGCGCAAAAATCACGCGCCCCATTTCACAATGGAATTACGGTCGGTTGCTGTTGGGGTCAAAAGGCCAATCCCTCGCCCAACTCTCGATAAGAGAAAATATTTCAATTTTTTTGAAAAGTTACATCATTTGTTGGTTATCTTATCAGCTTATTCAGATCACTGTCAATAGAAAATCTCACATTTTAAAAATTGGTGATTTTGACAAGCGGATCAATCATTATATGAGAAAAATATCAGAAAGACAGCAGCTGTGCCTGTTCGGCTCTTTCCATGAGCACATCAGGCGCGTCTAAATACAGAAACCCGTTCCCGGCCAATGTTTTGGAGATGTTCAAAGGAAGAGTACGCCGCACAAGCTGGGCATAAATTTCGGCTTCAGAAAGCGTCCGCTGAAACGAGTCCTGTTCAAGCCCTTTTATTAAGGCCAGCGCTCCGCTCACGTGCGGGGCGGCCATTGAAGTGCCCGTCAGCTTCCCGTATTTATGGTTGGGAAGGGTGGAGAGAATGTTTTCTCCGGGCGCCACGAGGTCAATTTCTTTATTTGCGTTTGAAAATTCTGACGATTTACGGGCGATTGAGACTGATCCGACGGCGATCACTTCGTTGTAAGCGGCCGGATACGACAGTTCTTCTGTCCGCTCGTCTCCGTCACCTTCATTTCCTGCTGCGCAAACGACCAGTACACCGCTTTTTACCGCATTTGAGACGGCTTCTTTCAGTTCAGGCACATCGTTCGGTCCGCCGAGTGACATGGAAATAATGTCCGCCTTTTGTTCAACGGCGTAGTTGATGCCGTTAATGATCCATTCGTATTTGCCGCTGCCGTTTTGACCGCCGAGAACTTTAACGATTAAAAGGCTCGCTTCCGGCGCAACACCTGAAATTCCGCCGTTTGAATCATTGGCGGCAATCGTTCCGGAAACATGTGTCCCGTGGCCGTTGTAATCGGAAATCGCGTCTTCTTTGCCTTCGTCATCATCGGTGAAGTTTTTTCCGCCGATAACCCGGTCTTTCAAATCAGGATGATTAATGTCGCAGCCTGTATCAAGCACCGCGATTTTAATATCCTTTCCTTTAAACCCTTTTGCCCACAATTCTGGCGCCTTAATCACTTTAATACCCTCAGGAAGCTCGTTCACATCCATGATCTGCTCATCCGTGACATAAGGAATCAACCGCATTTCACCATTCATAAAAAAGCCCTCCTTTTTTATGCTTGCGAGTGGATTCAAGGGTGTTGCTACTATTTTATGGCAGATTATGCCGTTCGGAAAGAGTCATTTGAAGCATTTTCATAAAAAAGGCGCAATCTATTGCACTAAATAATTTCAAATAATTGGATGGTTCAACGGCTTTTATTTTGATTCGGCACCAGCTGACGCTATAATTGGAAATGGGAAAGGAGAAGAGGTATGAAGATAAGTGAAGCATTGTACGACTATTTTTCCGAACGGGTGGATCAAATTGCGAAAGAATGGATTGAAACGATGGAAGATTCGGATCCGAATTCGATTTACTCTTTGACAAATCCCGTCATCATAGAAGAGCTGATGGAGCAAGATAAAGAATTTTACCGGCATATTAATAAAATGTATATCATGCCGGAAAAAGAATTTTTAGAAGAGTTCGAGCGATGGGTGATTGAGCTTGCGAAAGACCAGAAGCATCTGGATACCCCGGTCCAGTATGTGGTCCGTGAATTCATGAGAAACCGGAGACTGTACATCAGTTATTATGATGCGTTTGCCGATAAACATGAATCTTCGTTTGCCGAGGGAGAAAGGAAGAGATGGGAGAATTTAATCGTTCAAGTATTTGATTTTACGATTTACACCTTTGTCGATCACGCCGAATATAATTCGAAAATGCAGCTGAATGCGCAAAGAGAAATGATTTTAGAATTAAGCTCGCCGGTTATTACGCTGAGCAATCGGACGGGGCTTCTGCCGCTTGTCGGCAATATTGACACGGAACGCGCCAAATACATTCTTGAAAATACGCTGAGTACATGTGCAAACCGGCTGATTGAGCATCTGTTAATCGACTTGTCGGGCGTAGTGGTTGTCGATACAATGGTGGCGCACCAGATTTTTAAATTAATTGAAGCGCTGAACCTGATCGGCGTTTCGTCCACTTTATCCGGGATCAGGCCGGAAATTGCCCAAACCGCCGTACAGCTCGGCATTAATTTCTCGGATATTACGGTTAAATCCAACCTCGCCCAGGCTCTCAATTATCATCAGTAACATACATATAAGAACAGGCTGCCGAATCACTCCGGCGGCCTGTTTTTATACAAACAACAGTGAAATGAGACAGCTTGCGCCGAATAAAAGGAGCACGAGCATGAAAAAGAACCAGTCGGCGCGGCGCACAGTAACCGTTCTGTAAAACGTGCGGTTTCGGCTCCCTGTAAAGCCTTTAGATTCCATTGCGATCGCTGTGCGTTCCGCCTTTCTGATGGCGCCTGCCAAAAGCGGGATGGTAAAGCGCCTGAAGGCAAAGAGCTTTCCTTTCAGCCCGGAATCAGATGCCGCGCCTCTGATTCTGTGCGCCTGTCTGATAATCAGGATTTCATCTTTCAGAAGAGGAAGAAACCGGAACCCGGCGATCACGCCGTAAGCAAGCTTCGGCGGGAGCTTACATTGCTGAATCAGACTGAGCATAAACAGAATCGGATCGGTTGTGAAAAGAAACATCATCGACAAAGCGGAAAAACATAAAATACGAAACGCGATAGAAATCCCGAGCGCCGCATTATCACTGTTGACGGCAATCGGTCCGAGCTTAAACAGCAGATTGCTTTCGGTTGTCGGGACGTTTCCGAATACGACGGCTGTCCATAAAGAACCGAAGGCAAGAATGACAAACGGAACCGTAAACAGCAGCCATTTTTTCAGCGGCACACGTCCCGCCAAGAGGACGCCTCCGGCAATGATAATATAAAACAAAGCAGGCGTGTACGGGTTATAAATAAACGAAAGCATAACAACGCATAACAAAACAGCCGCCGCCTTAATTGACGGGTTAACAGCCTCCAGCCGCAGGTTCATTTCTCCGCCTCCTGTCGTGTTTCATCCATTCATACCGCAGGGGCAAAGCTAAATGCGCCCGCTCCGCGATTCCGATATGATCAGAAAACAATGAGTCGGGCGTTCCGCGGTACACCAGCTTCGTGCCGCAGAGCACAAGGATCGTATCGGCATAATCTGAGACGAGCTCCATATCATGTGTCACCATTAAAACGGCCGTTCCTTCCTTTTGGATCTCCTGAAGCATCAGCATGCACTCACGCGCCGTTTTTGCGTCCTGCCCGAAAGTCGGTTCATCAAGCAGCAAAACTTTCACCTGATGCATAAGCATCGTGGCGACGCTGAGCCTGCGTTTTTGTCCTTGGCTTAAAGAGAATGGATGCTGTGAGGCATAGCGTCTCAGGCCGAACCGGGTTAAGAGCTGAAGAGCTTTCTCCTTTGCGGCTTGACCGTTTTCAAAGCCGAACAGCAGCTCTTGAATGACGGAATCTGTGACAAACTGGTGTTCAGGATTTTGGAAAACATACCCCATCAGCCGCCGAAGCTCTTTTTCCGAATAGGAATCTACCGGTCTGCCGTCTATTTTGATGTCTCCGCTCACAGGACGGATGAGCTTGGCCGCGGCGGACAGGAGCGTTGATTTTCCGGTTCCGTTAGGGCCGGCAATCGCGGTGATTGACCCTTTTTTTACGGAAAAGCTCACGTCCTGAAAAATGATGTCTGTTCCTCTTATGAATGACAGCCCGTGAACACTCAGCGCGTCCTCTGCCGAAAGCGCGGCGGGCCGGGGGCCGGGAAAGGGCGGTACAGGTTCTTGAAACAGTCTTTCTTTGCACAATGTAAAAGGAATGCTGACGTGCTCCTGCAATGAGATCACCCGCGGAATCGGAATGCCGAGCTGCGTCAGCTCTTCAAGTTTTGTTTCAAAGATCGCGCCCGTCTCTCCGTCCATCACTTTCTGACCCGTTCCGTCAAGGACAATTGTCCTGTCCATCCACGGCGCCCAATGATCAAGCTGATGCTCGATAACAAGAAGTCCGAAGCCTTTTTGGGCCTGCAGTTCTTTGATCAGCCGCACCAATTCACGCACGGAATATGGATCAAGCTGTGCCGTCGGTTCGTCTAAAATAATGAGTTCCGGTTCCATCGCAATGATACAGGCGAGCGCGACCTTTTGTTTTGAACCGCCTGACAGCGAGGCGATCGTCCGTGTTTTCAGATGAGTGATTTCTAATTTTTCCAAAACGTCCTCAATAATTAAGTCCATCTCTTCTTTTGTATATTGCAAATTTTCCAGACCGAAGGCTATTTCATCTTCAACCGTCAGCATGCAAAACTGCTGATCCGGATCTTGAAACACGACCCCGATGGATCGGGCGGCGGGTTCTGACAGGTCCGAAAGAGGTGTTCCGTATAAGGAAACGGTTCCCGTTTGAACCGCATCGCAAGCTTCCGGGTACAGACCGTTTAAACAAAGTGCGAGCGAGCTTTTGCCGCATCCGCTCGGCCCGAGCAATAAAACCCGTTCTCCTTTGCGGAGCTGAAATGACACGTCTTGAAAAACCGGCTTCTCATCCTGCTCATAAGAAAAGGTAAGACGGCGGGCCGATAGAAGGGGTTCAGATGCCTGCATCTTGATTCACCTGTTTCTTTTTCTTCTTGAATTCTTTTCCGAGCGCCATGCCGTTCAGCACCCCTGTGTAAGCCAGCGCATCACTGATTGCTTTGCCGAGAAGGCCGGCAAGAAGCGCACCTGAGACCAGGCGGATGAGAAGCATGACGGCTAATAAACCCGGATTCAAAACAGAGTATCCGGAAATGAACAAGTCATAAATGAAGCTCGCAACAGAAGACCCCATACCGGATAAAAGGAGCACGGGCAGGGTATACACCCGCCAGCGTGTCGCAAAAAAGACCGCTTCCGCACCGATTCCCTGCGCGATGCCGATCAGAATTACCATCGGCCCTGACGGATTTCCGAGTAAACACTCCACAAACGCGGCGATGATTTCAGAAATGAGCGCCGCTCCCGGTTTTTGAATAATGTAGGCGGCAATCACCGAGACGATAAACCAAATACCGTAAATCGGTTCGTAGCTCATCCGGCCGAAAAACCCTGCCGCTATATTGCTTGCATGAGTTGATAATAAATAAACGACAGCAAATACAACACTGATGACGGACATGACGACAATTTCTCTCATTTTCCAATTTTTCATTGTGATCTCCTGCTTTCTTATCGGATAGTCGTATGTATGAAAGAGTTGATTTTACGAAAGACGATTGATCGTAAGTTTCATATTGCAGTGTCCTCCCCCGTTTTTTAATGAAAAATAAAAAACTGCATATCCGAGGGAATATGCAGCAGCAGAACGAAAACGCATGGAAAAAACCCTGCGCTCCGGTCAATCTGCACTTCCCCACGCTGGTATTATCCAGATCGGGTTATAAGGGATCAAAACACGCCTGCCGCATGTTTTATCTCAGCCGATAACAGCACCCCTAGTGCGTTTCCTATACAGTTTTTTATGATGACATCATCATAGTTGATCATGTCTGATTTGTAAACAGCCTTTCTCTAAACAGAGTTTGGAATCGGACCGGAAGATCATTCATAAAGATAAGAAGAGCCCTTTTGATCAAAAGGAAACGGAGGACATCTATGTTTGTTCATACAGTGCAGTCTGGCGACTCATTATTTTCCATCAGCAGAAAGTACGGATACCCTGTTGACAGCATCAGAAGCGTCAATGGGCTTGAGGAAACGAATATCGTACCGGGGCAGGCGCTTTTGATCCCTCTTAATGAATATACGGTTCAGCCGAATGATACGTATGCCGTTATCGCAAGTAAAACTTATGTGCCGCAGATGCAGCTGATGCAGGCAAACCCGGATATTCCGCCGAACCGGCTGCGGCCGGGTTTGAAAGTGAGAATTCCGGATATCTCCAACTATCTGGCGGGAACCCTGCAATTTTATGTCATTCGGACACCTGAAGCGGACAGAGAGCTCATTAATGATTTTGCACCCTATTCATCGGCGATTTCTTTGTTTGAATATCATTTTGGCCCGAACGGAGATATCATGAATGATTTAAACGACAGAACCGCGATAGAAACCACATGGCAAAACAGGGTGCGGCCGCTTGCGGTTATCACGAATCTGACAGAAGGAGGGTTCAGCCCGGAATTAGCCCATCAAGTCCTGCAGAACCCGACGGCGAGAACGAACCTCGTCAATAATATCGTCTACCTGACCGTAAGAAAGGGATACGGCGGTGTCAATATTGATTTTGAACGGATCAGGGAAGCCGACCGGGACCTGTTTACAGGATTTCTCCGGCAGTTAAAAACCAGGCTCTCAGAGCATCAGCTCGCGCTAACGATATCGGTTCCGGCGAAAACAAATGAAGCGGTGCCGTGGCTGAGGGGATATGATTACGGCGGAATCGGAGCCGTCGTCGATTATATGTTCATCATGGCGTACGACTGGCACCACGCCGGCAGTGAGCCGGGACCCGTAGCGCCTTTGACGGAGGTCAGAGAAACCATCCATTTTGCCATCAGCAGGGTGCCGAGAAGAAAGGTGATTCTCGGTGTGCCGCTGTACGGATATGATTGGGTGATTCCGTACAGCCCCGGGACGATCGGATCGGCGATCTCCAATCAGCGCGCCATGGAAACCGCCATGAAATATCAATCAGTGATCCGCTACTCTCAGAGGGATCGCTCCCCTTACTTCCGGTATACGGATGAAAATGGAAGAACGCATGAAGTATGGTTCGAGGATGTGCGAAGCATGAGTGAAAAAATGGTTCTCGTGCGGGAATTCGGACTGCAGGCGATCGGCGCGTGGCAATTAACGCTCGGCTTCAAACCGGGTCCGTGGCTGTTGCGGAACTTTTTCACCATCCGAAAGATATGACTGCATTGCCCCGCTTTTGCGGAGAGTTTTTCTTTCTTATGATAACGGATCTTCTTTTGGACAATCTAAAGTTGAAAAGGAGGTCTGTTCTGTGAAGAAAAGGGAAGAGCAGTATATCAACGAGGCTGAGTATGTACCGCACCCGACAAAAGAAGGGGAATACGCGCTCATGCTGCATGAATCATATCATTTACTTTCAGAAGAAGATGAAAGCAATTTGCCGGAATAAGGGCTTTATGCCTTTATTCCGTTTATTTTATAGGCATATGCTGAAATAACAATTTAAAGGTTGACACATTCCTTTTTTTTCTGTAATCTCAGTGTGTCAATTCAAATAACAACTTCGTTAGGTGAGGCTCCTGTATGGAGATACGCTGCTGCCCAAAAATGTCCAAAGACGCCAATGGGTCAACAGGAATCATCGACATAAGGTGATTCTTAACGCAGCTGGATGATTGTCCTATGCCATACAGTGCTAAAGCTCTACGAATGAAGGCCCCGCACGTTTATTTGCCGTGCTTGTTTTCGCCTTCATTTCGGAAGGTTTTTTTTATGCCTCAAAACGTACATGACTGAGCATGATAAGGAGGTGCGGAGTATGGATTCTCCCCATTCGAGTATGTCAGAAGAAGTACCCATATACAGCCAGATAACCAGTGACGACATGATGAGGAGACAAACCGCCGCACTTCCCTTGACGGACGGCGCGTCTCCGTAAAGGAGGTACGAGTCCCGATGGTCCAAAACATGACCTATGACGAACTCATATTACGCATTATCATTTTATTGCGGGACGGAAAAATAAAAGAATTCCGAAACATGATAGACGAGCTTCAGCCCTATGATATGGCCTTTTTATTTAAAGAAATGCCGGAAAAGCACCGGGCACGCTATCTGTCATATATGACGGTTGATGACATCACCGATATGATCGGAGAGCTGGAGCGGGAATTTCAGCTTGCCGTTCTCCATAAAGTCGGTAAAACGAAAGCCACTCTCGCAATGAATAAAATGGATAACGACGATCTCGCCGCTTTGCTGGAAGAGATGGATGAAGAGCTGAAAGAGCAGCTTTTGTCCAGCATGGAGGCCGAGGAATCAAAGGCCGTACAGCTTTTGATGAACTATCCGCAAGAATCCGCGGGCCGGATGATGACGAACCGCTTCGTCTGGATTCCCCAGCATTATACAGTAAAAGATGCGGTCGTGAAGCTGAAAAGCTTTGCGGAAATCGCAGAATCAATTAACTACTTGTACGTGATTAATGACAGCAAGCAGCTTGTCGGGGTGCTCTCTTACAGAGATTTAATTCTCGGCGAGCCTGAAGATAAAGTGCAGGATCTCATGTTTACGCGTGTCATCTCGGCCGGGGTGCTCCAGGATCAGGAAGAAGTCGCCCGGCTGATCCAGCGGTATGACTTTTTAGCCATTCCCATCGTTGAAGAAAATAATGTGCTTGTCGGCATCGTCACTGTCGATGATATTATCGACGTCGTGATTAAAGAGGCTGATGAAGATTACGAAAAATTCGCCGCCTCCGGTAAGGCGATTACATTTGATACGAAAGCGTACGTGGCGGCGTACCGCCGCTTGCCGTGGCTCATTCTCCTTTTGTTTATCGGATTGATTTCCGGAAGCATCCTGAATTATTTTGAAGATACATTGCAAAAAGTAGTCGCCCTCGCATTTTTCATGCCGATGATCGCGGGAACGACGGGAAATACAGGCACACAGTCGCTCGCTGTCGTTATCAGAGGATTGGCTAAAGAAGAAATGAATAAAAAAACCATCTTTAAACTGATTTTCCGGGAATTAAGAGCCGGCATCTACATCGGTATTGTCTGTGCGATTGCGATTACAATTGTCGCAACCGTCTGGCAGAAAGACTTAACGCTCGGTTTTGTCGTCGGTTCATCGCTGCTTGCAACGCTGATTATCGGTACGATGGCCGGAACGATCGTCCCTATTATTCTTCATAAACTGAACATAGACCCGGCGATTGCATCCGGGCCGCTGATTACGACGCTGAACGATATTTTGTCCTTATTAATTTATTTCGGCATTGCAACTGCATTTCTTCATGCTTTATAAAAAAAGGTCCGTCTCATTAGGAGGCGGACTTTTTTTGTCAGCGGTTTTTATATTTAAAATGGGCATTAAGCTGTCCTTCCAGCATTTTCTTGCGGAGCTGCGGGTCGTTTTTGAGGGCCTGCTCTTTTTTGCGCATGTCTTTTAAAATCTCAGCCGTCTGCACGCCGTCCTCACGCTTGTTGGCAATATCCATCAGCCGCTCAACGTCCGCGAAGGAATATTTTCTCGTTCCCCGCGATGAGCGCTGCGGGTAAATTAATTTCCGTTCTTCATAGTATCTGATCTGCCTGACTGACAATCCGGTTAATTCGCTTACAATGCCGATCGAGATTACTTTTTTATCTTTGTAAGATTGTTCGTCTGTCGTCATTTTTCCACCCCTGGATGTCTTTTACTCATATTATATAAGAAAAAAAGAGAAAAAACCTGACGCTTGTCAGGTTTTCTGACGTGAAATAGAAGATTTTAGAAAAAAAGCGTCAGAAAAATTAACAAGGTTAATGCATGGCTCTGTATCCCGTTTTATGCTTACTTTACAGATACAATGAGAGGAAGGATATGAATGGAGAAAGAAAAAGCGGTTTCGCTGGCAAAAGAAATCATTGAATTAGATATGAAACGCGATGAAATGCTCGAGACGTTTATGCAGATTGCCGGGGAACATGCTTTTCCGCTGCTCAGAGCTGTCCAGAACGGACTTTACCGAAAAACATCATAATTCCACATAAGTTTTACAATGGCTTCATACGTCATTGAAATAAAAGCGGTATTCTGATCATAGAATAACGGAAAACAAAGGAGGGCGTCATGAGTCATTTGTTTCAAAATGCACTGGACAAAGAGAGAAACCATTATTCCAAAAAGCTTCTTCAGATCGGAGTCTATACGAAAGAAATACTGAACTCCATGACAATCACGGAGCTGAGAAAGGAATACGCGTATTTTTTCCGGAACATTCCCTATAAAGAACGAAACCCTTATACAAATTAAATGATGTATAAGGGTATTTTTTTATATAAAAAAGAAGGAATTCTGAAAAACGGCACGAATAGAATATAAAACAAAGAACGACTCTTATGAATTGTAAGGGTTTACATTATTTTTTTATAAAAATCTTAAATACGGGGTAGATATGATGAGATTATCATTTAATGAAGAAGAAGTGATGCGTTCGATGAATTTGTACAAAGTTTTTGCAAGGGCTTTCAAAAGTGTATCTGAACACAGCATCCGCGACAGTAAAGAACACGGTTTTAATCCGACTGAATTTGCCGTTTTGGAGCTGCTGTATACGAGAGGCCCGCAAAAGCTCCAGCAAATCGGGTCGCGTCTTTTGCTTGTCAGCGGGAATGTCACCTATGTCATCGACAAGCTTGAAAGAAACGGGTTTTTGGTCAGAGAACAAGACCCGAAGGACAAACGGTCTGTTTACGCCCATTTAACTGATAAAGGAAATGAGTATTTAGACAAAATTTATCCGATTCATTCATTGAGAATTGCGAGAGCGTTTTCAGGACTTATGCCTGAGGAACAGGAACAGCTGATTGCCTTATTGAAAAAAGCGGGGATTCACAGCCAGCACTTGCTTTTCCGTTAAAAGAAAGCGGATACAAACACTCTTCTTCAAGGAGAGTGTTTTTTTCTGTCCGACGGTAGAGCCTGAAGCCGATTTTGCATATGCTGATACAGGGCGGCATCATTATTTACCAATCATAATGTGACATGCCCCATGCCAAAATATGAAAGTGCTTTGAATATAAAGAAGGTGAACGTGTGAGAAGCTGTCTGCTGACTATATGGTACTTACTTGATCCGCTTTATTTCTTCTTTACCCGGCTGACGCTGATTGATAAACAGCAATCGAATGTATTCCGCGTTCGTTTGACAAGATATAAAGGGAAAGAGGTCATCCTGAGCGACGGAACCAGAATTAAAAAAAATGACGTGTTAGTCAAGATTCATCTTCATAACGTCAAACTCCTGAAAGAGCTGCAGCCTATTGAAAGCGCGGTCAGAAGGGGGATTATGCTATATCAAAAGGTTTATCAATCCATGCCTCATTTAGCTGATTATATTAATCAGCATAAACGGAAAGACGAGATTAAAGGCGTCGTCGGCATTACGATGCTTCATAAAGGGGCGGCAAGACTCGGATTTGATGTGATAAAGCCGTCCAGCTGCTGCTACAGGCTGTTTAAAAAAGCGGCACATATTCCGATATTATATTTTACTGAAAAACAGCTCACCCTCAAAAACATTCCTTATTCCTGCTATTTATTCATTTCCAAAGAAAAACTGATGTGCACGTATCAGACTGAAAAGAGCTGACGAAAAGCGTCAGCTCTTTCTCTTGATTTGCTCAAGCACGTTTGAAAGCGGGCCGTCCTGCGGATTCCGGTAAAAATCATAAAACGGATCTCCCTCTGTCCTGACCCGATTCACCACTGTATCAATCGTATAATCATCGGGTGTTAAAGAGGAGTTGACTTCGTTCCAATAAAGAGGGGCGGCAACCGTTCCTAGTTCATTGCCCCGGGTCGAATAAGGAGCGATGATCGTTTTTCCTTCGGCATGCTGCAAATAATCAAGGTAGAGCCTGCCGTTTCGGTTTTTGATAAACCGCTCTGTCGTAAAAAGATCCGGACGCGTCCTGACGCAATAATCGGCGATGAGCATTGTGAACGCGCGGGTCTCCTCATAGGTGAATGCTTCCGGTGAAAGCGGGATGTAGAGCTGAATGCCTTTATTCCCGGAAAGTTTCGGGAATGATGTAATGCTGAATGAGTCAAACAGCTGTTTCAGCACATGCGCCGCCTCCACGGCCATAGGAAAATCGTTCCTTGACGGAGGATCAAGGTCAATGACGATTTCTGCGGGCCTTTCAGAATGCACGGTCTGAAACGGAACGTGAAATTCCAGCGCCAGCTGATTGGCGAGCCATAAAAGAGACGGTATGCTGCTGCATACGATGTGTTCGTGGCTCCCGTCAAATACGCTTGAGACAAAGTCCGGTGTGTAATCCGGTTTGTTTTTTTGAAAAAAAGATTCGCCCGGCGCCCCATGCGGATAACGGATCACCGTGACGGCCCGATCTTTGAGAAAGGGTATAAGAAAATCGCTCATCTTCACCATATAGCAAAGGAAATCCTCTTTCTTTTTTTCAGCCTTCTTAAAAACGGTCTTGTCCAGGCTTGTGAACTGCAGTTTCGGCGGCAGCGTTTTAGAACGGAGGATAAGCTGCTGATACGTACATTCAGTCCAATCCATTTCAAACTTAAAAGAAACAAAAGACACTTCACGCAGCGTGTCCTGCAATATGGTTAAATACTGCACGGTCATACAGATGGAAGGCTCAAGTATATACTCGCCGCTTTTTTGTTTTTTGCCGTGAGTCTCCATAATGGTTCTGACGGCGTTTTTTTCTTCCGCCTGCATGCCGTGGGAAACGGAAGCGATCGGGACAATGGTGCCGTCTTTTAATACCGAGGCCGTCACATACCCGTTCTTCGGATTAAACCCGGTTAATAGCACGTGAGCCGTTTTCATATGTTTATACTTCTGCCAGTCGGGAGACCGTTTATTTTCCGCCCAGCCGCTTGATGCTTTTTTTGCTACTATTCCTTCTCCGTCATACCGGACGACCTTGTCCCAGAGCGCTTCAAAGTCAGTGTGCTCTGGAATGTACTGAATCGCTTCCTCCGCTAAGTGATGGGGGCTTTTCGGAAGATTGGCTTCTTCAAACAGTTTGAAAAGGGCGCGCTTCCGCTTCACATACGGCAATGAGACGATGCCGGCACCTTCCAGAACTAAGAGATCAAATGCCAGAAAGCGGCACGGCCGTCTATGGGCGGTGGTTTCAATGGCTTCTGCCCGTTTTAAACGCCCGCGGATTTGAATATGTTCAAAGTCCGCTCTGTACGGATTGATTAAATAGACAAGCTCTCCGTCAAGCGTAATGGGGAACCGGTCTTTCATGTGCTGAAAACACCGTGCCGCAAAAGCCGTGATTTCCGGAAATTGATTCGTCAGCGTCTGGCCGTTTCTGCTGGTCAATGTGACGCCGCTTTCGTCTATGCGGAGAAGACAGCGGAATCCGTCATACTTTACCTCATAGCGCCACTCACTGCCTATGGGCGGTGAAGAGGTCAAAATCGGCTGCATCGTCAGCACCATGATTAAGACGTTCCGGCTTTTTGTCTGGTCGTCTTCCGCTTTTTGCCTTCGCCGCCTGCAGGTGCGGCGTCTTTTGTCCGTGCCGGTGCAGCCTGCTCGCGATTCGGCCGCTTCGTCCGGTCGATGCTTGCCTGAAGGGCGCTGACAAGATCAATGACATCTTCGCGCGGGCCGGCAGCAGCCGGTGTTACGCCCGCTTCTTCATGTTCAAGCTTATCATTAATTTTGGCGAGAAGGGCTTTCCGGTATGTGTCTTCGTATTGCTCTGGCTCAAACTCGGTTGTCAGCTCATTAATTAACGTAATCGCCGTCTGCAGCTCTTTTTCATTAACGGCTGTCTGCTCCGGAACGCCTGGCACATGTCCGGCGTTTCTGACTTCATCCGGATAATGAATGGATTCCATCACGATGCAGTTGTCATACACCCGAAGAATCGCAAGCTGCTGCTTAGAACGGATCGTAATAGAGGCAATCCCGATTTTACCGGTCGTCCTCAGCGCTTCCCGCAAAAGTGTATAGGCTTTTGTGCCGTTGTCTCCAGGGCCGACATAATAAGACCGGTTAAAATAAATCGGATCAATCTCTTGCAGCTGGACAAAGTCAACAATCTCAACCGCTTTTTCTTCGTGTTCCTGTTTTACGTCTTTCAGGTCTTCGTCTGTCAAAATGACGTATTTTCCCTTTACATACTCATAGCCTTTAGCGATTTCATCCGGCTCCAGACTCTTTTCACACCCGGTACAGATCTTTTCGTATTTAATCGGCGCATGATCTTCTTTATGAAGACTGCGGAATTTTATATCTTTATCTTCAGTGGCCGCAAAGAGCTTGACCGGGATATTGACGAGGCCGAAACTGATCGAACCCTTCCACATCGTGTGCATGAATAAAAACTCCTTTTTTCTTTATTGTGGATAATCGGGTCCGTTCCATGTGTAGAAACTTATGGGTGGCGCGGCGCTTCATTGAGGAGCCGTTCAATCTCCTCAGGAGGCAATGGCCTGCTGAAATAGTATCCCTGAAGAAAATCGCATCCTTTTTCATCTAAAATCTTTTTTTGCATCGCCGTTTCAACCCCTTCAGCAACGACTAGAAGAGAAAGCTGATGGCCCATGGCAATAATGGCGCCGGTGATCTGCGCAGATTTAGGATGTGTCTGGAGATCATCTATAAATGATTTATCTATTTTCAATCTGTGAATCGGAAAGTCCTTCAAGTAGCTGAGAGAACTGTGACCCGTTCCGAAATCATCGATGCTTACACTGATTCCCAGCTCAGTTAGTGCGGTAAGCACTTTTTTGCTGTGCTCGTGATCCTCCATTGTCATGCTTTCGGTCACTTCTGCTTCAAGCAGCCGGGGAGGAAGCTTGTAATGGGAAAGTGTTTTCTGAATAAACGGAACCAGTTCTTCTGATTGAAACTGTTTGGCCGAAATATTAATGGCGACTGGAAGGTGGTATCCTTTTTCATGCCACTCCTTCGCCTGCCGGCACGCCTCGGTAATGATCCATTTGCCGAGGTCAATAATCAGCCCGGTTTCTTCGGCGGCCTGAATAAAGTCTCCGGGATTCTTCAGTTTCCCATCCGCGCCGGCCACTCTCAGAAGCGCTTCAGCTCCCGTGATGAGCTGATCAGAAGAGCTGTATTGAGGCTGATAATGAAGGACGAACCTTTTTTTCTCAATCGCTTCTCTCAGCTCCATCTCAAGCCGAAGCTTTTTCGCTTCTTTTTCTCCGATTTGGGCAGAGTAATATTTGTATTTGCTTTTGTTTCGGTCTTTACAGGCGTACATCGCCATATCGGCTTTTTTCATCAGTTCCATCCCGTCCGACCCGTCTTTTGGAGAGACAGCGATTCCGATGCTGACGGAGGTGATCAGCTCATGCTCCTGAATGGTAAACGGTTTTTCGAACTGCAGGATGATCTGTTTTGCTAAATCATCAATGTCATCGTTCTCAGAAGGGACGTCAGTTAAAATAATAATAAATTCATCACCGCCAAGACGGGCGATAAAACCATTATCCGGGATGATGGAGGAGAGCCTCTGAGCCGCTGATTGAAGAAGTCCGTCTCCGGCATTGTGCCCGAGCGCATCGTTAATAATTTTAAACCGATTTAAATCGAGAAAGAACACAACGGTCAAGCGTCCGAATGAATGATCTCTTTCCAGAACTTCTGTCAACCGCTGAACGGCATGCCGGCGGTTCGGCAGGTCTGTCAAAGAATCATAATGCGCCATACGGTGAATGTCCTTCTCGGCTTTCCGCTGTTTGGTCATGTCTTTGCAGATGACATATACACTGTCCAGTCCGTTATCGACCAAAACGGGGATAAAGGTAACATTAATATAAAATAAGCCGATGTCTGTTTTCAGATCAGCATCAATATGCAGGGCCTGCTGTTCTTTTTTTACCTGTTTAAAATAGGTTTTCAGCTGTCTGCTGATATGCCTGCGCCAATTTTGGCTGTCCAGTCCGAAATTGTGTTTCATCTCGGCTCCTGCTTCATTAGAGTAAAGAATTTTACCGTCAGGAGATAGGATGAAAATAGGGTCAATATTATGATTGATTAATGATTGGAACCGCTGTTCATGGTCTTTCATCCGTTCATTGTGGCGGAAGAACTGACGATCGAAATGTGAGCTGAAAAACAATAACATCTGAAAACAAAAGATGATCAGCGTAATAAAAACGGACCAATGAAACGAATGAATTTCCATATCGTTTTCCGGCTTTCTCATGTCTTCATAAAATGAGGCAGCCATCATTCCGGTATAATGCATCCCTGAAACGGCCGCGCCCATGAAAACAGAACCGATGATTTTGTGAAAAGTAAAAGGTTCCGTCGGTTTTTTCGCTGCCAAACCGAAAAATACTTTCAGCGAAATGAAAGAAGAAGCCATGGCAATCAGAATAGACATACAGAACAAAAAGGGATTATACATAATCATTACCCGGGAAATGGCCGACATTCCCATGTAATGCATGAGAGAAATTCCCGCGCCCATAAAAACAGATCCGGTAATCAGCCGGCTGAATGTTAAGATTCTCCGGCTGACAATGTATAAAGCCGCAAAAGATCCGGAAATCGCGGCGGCTGCAGAAAAGAACATCGGCACAGCTTCATAATTCATATGCATGTTCATATAAACGGCAAGCATTCCGACAAAGTGCATTGACCATATGCCGAAACCCATGATAACTGAACCCGCAAACAGCCACAGCTTACTGTGAATCCCCGTTTTGAGCGTTATTTTTCTGGAAATTTCAAGTGAAGTAAACGCCGCCAGACAAGCAATCAGGATGGATAGCCCGACAAGCGGGACATTGTATTGTACATGTAATTCCAAAAGATGATTCCTCCTACTACTACCGATCTGAAACGATCCTCATTTATATCGGCGCGGCATAAAAATATTTCAGTTTCGAGGTTTTGTGTTAAAATGCTTCTTAAGATTCAGAATACAAATGCCTGGAGTGATAAATCATCGAAGGTTTTATCATATCAATAATAGAAGCGTTTAAAAGCTTATCCTACGCCGGAATTTTTTTGGCGCTGAGTATAGAATTCATCCCGGCGGAAATTGTACTTCCGCTTGCAGGCTACTGGGTGTCAAAAGGGGATATGACGCTTGCCGGAGCCGTGATTGCCGGATCGCTCGGCGGTGTTTCGGGTCCGCTGGTCTTATATGGAATCGGAAGGCTGGGGGGCCGGCCGTTTTTGCTGAAGTATGGAAAGTATATATGGATAAAGCCCGAATCTCTTCAGAAATCAGACCATTTCTTTCAGAAACACGGAGGTTTGGTAGCGTTCAGCGGCCGTTTTATACCGGGGGTCAGGACGCTGATTTCTCTGCCGTGCGGAATTGCGAAAATGAATGTCTGGGTGTTTTCTCTTTATACATATGCAGTGATGCTCCCGATTACGTTTGTTTACGTATACCTCGGAATGAAGCTCGGGGAAAATTGGAAAAGCGTCGGTTCCATTCTTGATCAATATATGCTGCCGCTCGGTATATTCATTGTCTTGCTTCTTGTCTTTTATCTGCTTTTAAAGAGAGGAAAGCATCGGGATAAAACAGAAAAAATTTCTCAATTTGTTAAAAAAGTTAAGCGTTGACAAATGATGAAACAGGCTTTATCATGAGCGTATAAACAAAATATTTCTTGAAATCCCAAAGGGGAGTAGCGTCCGGATGTTCCGGAAACAAAGTCGTCAATTCATGGATCATATCCATCGGCTTTGTTGGCATGCCAATCATTCATGTCTAGCAAGACCTTTGCCTTATATCGGCAAAGGTCTTTTTTGCGTAAAAAAACGCCGGTATAAGCTCGGATGATAGAAATGAAACGGAGGGAATGGATTGGACTTTGCATTATTATTGGAGTATGGATGGGTTCTTCTCGTTTTAATCGGGCTGGAAGGGATTTTAGCGGCGGATAATGCGCTGGTGATGGCTGTGATGGTGAAGCATCTTCCGGAAAAACAAAGGAAGAAGGCTTTATTTTACGGATTGGCGGGCGCATTTATTTTGCGTTTCGGGTCGCTGTTTGCCATTTCTTTTCTGGTGAATGTCTGGCAGGTTCAGGCCCTGGGCGCCTTATATCTCCTTTACATCGCGGTCAGTCATTTGCTGAAGCGGTATGTATTCAAACATAGCACAGAGCAGAAAACGCAGAAAGAGAGCGGATTTTGGCAGACTGTATTGAAAGTGGAGCTGGCTGACATCGCTTTTGCCGTTGACTCCATTTTAGCGGCGGTCGCGCTTGCCGTAACGCTTCCGGAAACGCCGCTTCCTGCCATTGGCGGCTTGGATGGCGGTCAGTTTCTCGTTATTTTAGCCGGCGGTGTTATCGGTTTAATCATCATGCGCTTTGCGGCGTCTATGTTTGTTTCCTTATTAAAAACCAGACCGAGCCTTGAAACGGCGGCATTTGTTATTGTCGGGTGGGTAGGCGTGAAGCTCGCTCTTTATACTCTGGCTCATGAGGAACTCGGCGTAATTCCGGCGGATGTTATTCATTCTGCGGCTTGGAAAATCATTTTCTGGACGGTTTTGGCAGCCATTGCGGTTTGCGGATGGTTTATGTCAGGAAGAAAACAAATAGAGCAGGACGCGGCATCGGCGGAAAGAGAACACGCATAAAAGGAATCTTAGGGGACTGTTTTTTTAAAAAAACAGGTTCCCTTTTTTATTTGAAACGCTTACATTTAAGACATATGATAACAATTTTATAACAGCCTTGTTACAAAAAACACAGAGAAAACCCCCTTAATTCTGCCCGAGCGCACGAAATCATGTATAGTACGTCTTATTGGCTTGTCATAATTGAGACAAATGAAATCGATTTCTCTTTTTCTTCCTTTGCGAATCCCTACTAAATTAGCTATGATTATGAGTAGTTATAGGGAGGAACTGAGGTGAAACCAGTGCTTAGCCTTTTGTTTAAATTGGGAAAAAAGAAGCAAACGCTTGAAACATCTGTTGAAAAAATACAAAAAGGCGACAAAGATCTGCAGAACGATTTAATACAGCAATATAAGCCTTTTATCGCGAAGACGGTTTCATCCGTTTGTAAACGATATATAGATGAAAAAGACGACGAATTCAGCATCGGGCTGATCGCGTTTAACGAAGCCATTGAAAAATATTCGGCTGAAAAAGGTAATTCGCTGCTTGCATTTGCAGAGCTGATTATAAAAAGAAAAGTAATAGATTATATCAGAAAAGAAGCAAGAGCCGCCCAGCATATCAATATGGATGTGCAGGAAGGCGACGACCAGGAGTCTTCGCAAAGCCTTATTGAAGCGGAGCTTTCCATTGATGAATACCGCAAACAGATAGAACAGGAGCAGCGCCGGGAAGAAATTCTTTTTTTTCAGAAGCAGCTGCAAGAATACGGTCTGTCCTTTAAAGAGCTGCTGGAACAATCGCCGAAGCATACAGATGCGAGGCAGAATGCGATTAAGGTAGCCTACACGCTTGTGGAAAATGAAGAGCTGGCGTCTATTTTGCACCAGAAGAAACAGCTTCCGGTCAAACAGCTGGAGCAGCTCGTGTCGGTGAGCAGAAAAACGATCGAACGGAACCGAAAATATATCATCGCCATGAGTATTATTATTTCCGGTGATTATATTTATTTAAAAGATTATCTTAAAGGGGTGTTGCACTCATGAGAAGAGGGATCATAGTAGAGAAAAATAAAAAATTCGTCACGTTGCTAACCCCTGACGGACAATTTTTGAAAACAAAAAATGATCACCGCGCTTGTGAAATTGGAGAGGAAATTACGTTTGAAGGCGAAACGCGTATGGGAAGAAGGGCCAGCTTTTTTGATCTTCTGAAACTGCGCCCTTTTAAATTGGGAGTGTTTACAATGACTGCTATTATCCTATTTATTTTAATCATGCTCCCGGTTTTTTCTGATAACAAAGCTTACGCGTATATGACGCTTGACATTAATCCAAGCATTGAAATGGCTTTAAACAGCAAATACGAAGTCATTGAACTCACACCGCTGAACCATGACGCCCAAAAGGTCATAAGTGACATCGGAGACTGGAAAAGCAGCGATTTTAAGGAAGTCATCAGTAATATTATTACCGATTGCAGCAAGCATGGATATGTAAAGGAATCAAAAGAGATTTTAATTTCCACGGTTTACGAAAATACAGATGACAATACATATAAAAAAGGCGTTAAAAAACAGCTGGCTGACATGACTGAAAAATATAAGGGCACCTACCAGCTTCAATCTCTTGAATCGGATATGGAAACAAGGGAAAAAGCAAAACAGGAAGGGATGTCAACAGGCAGCTACATAAGAAGAAACGAAAAGAAAACAGAAGATAAACAGCCTGAAAAGAAAACCGACGATAGTGAAAACGAACAGAAAAACACTGAAACAGATACCGATCAAAATAAGCAGCCGGACACAGAAAAACCGGCGGCTGATGACAACACGGCTCCTGATGAAGAAAAGGCAGCAGAGCAGCCGGAAAACAATGAAACAACGCCCGGCACGGAAGATGCGAAGCCGGACAGTCAAGACGGCAATCAGCAAAATGAAAAAAATGCAGTTTCCGGATCAGAGGAAAATACTCAGAAGGAACAAGATGGGGAAACAGAGCAGCCCCCAACACAAAATCCTCAGGAAAACGGAAATGACAAAGAGCCTAAGCAGAGGTATAACAATCATTACTGGAATCATGAACGAAATGAACATTGGGAATCCTATCGGCGCCATGAAGATCCGTCAGACCGAAGGAACCCGAACGGCTACCGGCACGGAAGGGAGAATGCCGATAAACATCAAAATTCGCCGAGAAATCCCGGCGAATAAGCTGCATTATTGAGTTTTGCCGTTTAATTGTGATTGAGCCTGCTGTACAAGCCGCTTTGTCATTTCCCCGCCTACAGAGCCGTTTGCGCGTGCTGCTGTATCAGAGCTAAGGTTCACGCCGAATTCTTGAGCCACTTCGTATTTAAATTGGTCAAGTGCCTGCTCAGCCCCTGGAACTAAGAGTTTATTTCTGCTCGCCATCTTTTTCATCTCCTTTTCTCTGGCAAGATGTTTTTACGCGTTTTAGTTTCAAACGGAACGGTATTGATTATGCTGGCAATTGTTGTGCACCTGAAAAAACCCCGGCGCAGACACCGGGGCAAAAAAACGTATGAATTATAATAAATGGCTGGTCATTTTGTAGGCGGAGGCTTGGATATGGAAAGTCAAAACGGAGAGCACGGTAACCGCGAGTATGGCCCTGATATTGTTCCATTGCCCGCTTTCGAGTTCTTGAAAGCAGCCTCTGAGCTTGTCCGTCTGCTGTTCAACAAGCTCCTGCAGGCTCGTTTCCTTCATCGGCGGGTTTGTCTTATGATGAAGATAATCAATTACCTGGGCGCAGCTCTCATAATAGCTGATCGGGCTGATGACGTCATCTGATCTGTCGGTGATCGTGTTAAAAGCGATTTTTAATATGGCGCGTATATGTTCGAAGTCATAAATTGATTTTAAATCACGTACAATGAGAAGGATGACAGCTTGTTCAATTGTATATTTTTTTCCGAGTAAAGGGTGTCCGATTAAATCTTTAATATCGCGCTTCACCCAGTTTTGAACAGCGGTTGATTTTAAAGACGTCAGCTCGCACAGGTTTCCCAGCTCGACAATCTCGTTTGTTGAAAGCCCGTATTCCTTTTTCTCTTTTTTTCGTTCGAATCTCGTCAGAAATTCAGGGATGTGCAGCCGGCTTTCCGCTTCATCCAATGTCATGTCCGCTGATTGCAGTAAGATTTGGAGAGGGGTTGCGTCTCCTTGGCCTTTTAACGCGTAAAGAAGCCGCACCATATCGGTTCGGGTCAGTTTAAACGTGTTCATAATTCACCTCTGATTGATTACGTGTTCACTTTCTTATATCACTGAGAATTACATTAACATCATACGTCGAAATTGTTGCATTTTCAAACAGATCATTTATAATTTAATTAAATAAGTTCTTTTGATCTTAAAAAAGACGGAGGTAATTATGGCGAAAAGAATATTTCTGTTTATTTTAACGAACCTTTTGGTCATTACGACAATCGGAATTGTGCTTACGATTATTACAAGCGTTACCGGTGTCGGCTCGTATATACAAAATGGCCGCGTCGATCTGATGGCATTGCTCGTGTTCAGTCTTGTCGTCGGTTTTGTCGGTTCTTTTATTTCTCTCGGTATGTCCAGATGGATGGCAAAAACGATGATGGGCGTCCGGGTGTTAAATCCGAAGAAGCAGTCACTCAGCTATGAAGAGCAGCAATTGGTTGACCGTGTACACAGATTGTCCCGTGCAGCGGGGATGACAAAAATGCCTGAGGTCGGCATTTATCATTCACCTGAGGTTAATGCCTTTGCGACCGGGCCTTCTAAGCGCCGCTCGCTTGTCGCAGTTTCCTCAGGTTTATTACAGCAGATGGATGATGCTGCGGTGGAAGGGGTTCTTGCCCATGAAGTCGCACACATTACAAACGGTGACATGGTCACGATGACGCTGCTTCAGGGAATCGTCAATACGTTCGTCGTATTCCTTTCCCGTATCGCTGCATGGATTGCGAGCCGCTTTGTCAAAGAAGATCTCGCGCCGGTCGTGCATTTTATCGCGATAATCGTGTTTCAGATTATTTTTTCCATTCTCGGCAGTCTTGTCGTCTTCGCATACTCGCGTCATAGAGAGTTCCACGCTGACCGCGGCGGTGCCGACCTTGCCGGAAAGGATAAAATGATTCACGCCCTGCGTACGCTGAAGTCTTATACGGGACATGTGAATGAAGAGGACCAGACGGCGGTGCAGACGTTAAAAATTAACGGCAAAAAGCATTCGTCACTGTTCTCCACACACCCTGATCTGGATGAGCGCATCCGCAGGCTGGAAGCCAAATAATCAACAAAACCTCTGACAATCGTTTCAGAGGTTTTTTGTTTAAAGATCGGCAAATTACATAAGGTAATGAAAAATCTTTCTAAAAAGCCCTTTAAAAAATCTCCCAATATCATTAGAATAATTACGTACTACATTTGAGAGGCAGAAGGAACTATCTTATGAAATTAAAGCTGAAGAAATTCATACAGGTTTTGTCGCCTGCACAGCTGATCGCGTTATATTATTTTCTTGCTGTGACGGTGGCATTTATTTTGTTAAGTCTTCCGGCCGCCCACAAACAAGGGGCCAGCTGGTCGTTTATAGACGCGCTGTTTACGGCGGTCAGCTCAGTCAGTGTCACCGGTTTAACGGTCGTCAACACGGCTGACACGTTCAGTACGGCCGGAATTGTCATTTTGGCTTTCGTGCTGCAATTCGGCGGAATCGGCATTATGACGCTCGGAACATTCGTCTGGCTCATTATGGGCAAACGGATCGGTTTGCGGGAACGGAAGCTCATTATGGTGGACCAGAATCAATCGCAGTTTTCCGGTATCGTCAACTTGATGAAGCAAGTGCTGTTTTTGATTTTATTAATCGAGTTTTTAGGCGGCATCATTTTAGGAACATATTTTTTAACGTACTATGATTCGTTTGAACAGGCGTACTTGCACGGCTTCTTTGCAAGCGTCAGCGCCACGACAAACGGCGGTTTTGATATTACGGGAAATTCACTCGTTCCGTTCAGGCATGACTATTTCGTGCAGTTTATTACGATGCTTCTGATTGTTTTCGGTGCGATCGGGTTTCCGGTGCTCGTAGAAGTGAAGGACTTTTTGTTTTCAAAACAGCGCAGATACTCATTTACGCTGTTCACGAAAATCACGACCGTAACGTTCGGACTGCTCGTTTTGTTCGGGTCTGTCGGAATATACGCGCTTGAAGCCAGCCATGTCATGAAGGGAAAAAGCTGGCATGATGTTTTATTTTTATGTCTCTTTCAATCAACCGCTACGAGAAGCGGCGGGCTTGCGACGATTGATATCAGCCAGCTGTCCGCGCCGACATTATTTTTCATTTGCGCCCTTATGTTCATCGGCGCATCGCCGAGCTCGGTCGGCGGCGGAATCCGTACGACGACATTCGCGCTCAATCTTCTTGCCCTGTTTCATTTTGCCCGCGGAAATAAAGCGGTCAAGGTCTTTAAGCGTGAGCTTCATCAGGCTGATGTCATAAAGTCGCTGGTTGTTACGATGATGGCGATTCTGCTCGTGTTTGGGTCAACGCTGATTTTGGCAGTGACGGAGAAAAATCAGACGCTGCTGGGCCTGCTGTTTGAAGTTTGTTCCGCTTTCGGAACGACCGGGCTTTCGCTGGGAATCACTCCGCATTTAAGCGACATCGGAAAATGCGTGATCATGGTGGTCATGTTTATCGGCCGAATCGGTATTTTGACGTTCCTTTATTTAATCGGCAGAAAAGAAATCGAAGCAAATTATCACTATCCGAAGGAAAGAATCATTATCGGCTGACACCGCTTTTTGAAAAGCGGTGTTTTTTTATTACCGGAAAATGGATGGGTGGAAACTGTTTTGTTGGAGATTCTAATTCGTAAAGAGGTGACGTCATTGCTTGCCGTTTTTTGGAAATCTTTGATTATGATAGCTGTCGGTACCTTTTTATTGCGAATTGCCGGACGGAAATCGATCAGCCAGCTGTCGGTGACTCAGACGGTCATCATGATTTCCATCGGCTCGATTATTATTCAGCCGTTTATTGAACATAATTTATGGGAAACCATTTTCGCGGCGTCGATTTTTATCGCAGTACTGATTCTGATGGAATATTTAGAAATCAAATCAAACTTTTTTGAGTTTTTGTTTTCGGGGAAAACCGTCGCCGTTGTCAGAGACGGAAAAGTCATCCCGGAAAATTTAAAAAAGATGCGTTTCACCGAGGCGCAGCTCTCCATGCGGATCAGGCAGGAAGGCCTTGGGGACATAGAGGATTTTAAATATGTGCTGCTTGAGCCGAACGGACAGATCGGCTATGAGCTCATTGATGATGCCAAAAATGTGACAGTGCGCGACCTTAAAAAAATGTTTGATGAATTCAAAACAGATCTGCAGACAGAAGGAGGAAATCAAATGAAACGAAAAGCAGCGAAGAACGAAGCTTTGACCAACAACAATACACCGACTGAGAGCATGGATAAAGATGCATACAAAACACAATATGACGGCGATCCCGGACTGAGAGGGGCAAACCGCAAATCAAAGCACGGCAGACAAGGGGGCGAATAATGTGACGAAAACAAACCGGCACAGCAAAGACATGCAAAATCATAAAAAGCCGATGGACCCTAAATTGCTTGAAGAAGAATTTTCAAGTGAGCTCGGAGATTATAACGCCGGAAAATGGATTGAAACGCTTGAACAGACGAAGCCAAAGAAAAAAGAAGACGGCAAAAAATAAAAAATACCTCTTAGGCGATAACGCTTAAGAGGTATTTCACATTATTTCGAATAAGCCCCGTTCCTTGTTCCTTTAATCGCTTCAAGCCAGCCGGTAATCCGCAATTCAATAAACGGCTGTGCGGCCGTTTTCACCGCATTGCTGGAGAGAATGGACGTGAGGGCGGCCGTTAAAATCAAGAGCATGACCAAATTCTGGTAATCAGACAGATGATCTTCAAGCCCGATCTGCCGCAGCGTTTTTATAATGAATCCATGCAGCAGATAGACGTAAAACGTTCTCGTCCCCCACTTCGTAAAGAAATAACGCTTTTGCGGAACGAGCGCCAAAAAGCTGAAGGTGGCGGCAAAGGCCAATACATACCAGCCGATCCGCGACAGACCGCTCAAAAGCGTCACTGTGCCGAATGTAGAATAAGGCTCCGATCCGAACAGCCACGAGTAATCAAAATCAATGCACCAGCATAAGAGGAAAACAATGCCCAGTACGCCCGCGGCAATCTGCCTGCCCCTTTTAGCCCGAAGTAAATCAAAGTGCTGTTTCTTCAAATAAAACCCGACGAGGAACATCGGAAGAAAGACAAACGTCCGTGAAAGACTCAGCGTGCTGCTGACGAAATCGAGATACCCGATCATGACGGCAAGCCCGCAGCTTGCCCCAAGCGCCCACATTTTCGGCAGCTTCGTAAAGGGATACAGCAGCAGATTCCAAAAGAATAAGCTGACTAAAAACCAGAGAGACCACTGCGGATCAATCGGATTGACGCTCGTCATGCTTTCATCCTGAATCAAATAGTAAAAAACCGAGTAGATGCCCTGAAAAATCAGGTACGGAATAATCAGCTTCACAGCCAGCTTTTTTACATAACCTTTCCGCTTAAAGTTTTTTGCGAAGTAGCCGGAAACCAGAATAAAGGCCGGCATATGAAAAGTATAAATGAATTTGTAGAGATGGAGCATAAACTCATTTCCGTTAATAAATGACCGGAGGATATGGCCGAACACCACCAGAAAAATCAAGATAAACTTGGCGTTGTCAAAATAACTGTCTCGCGATTTTGTCATAGCATCACCTTCTCTTCAAAAATCATCCACTGCATGATTATTTCCTGATGATGTTCATTTTAAAATAAAAAACAAAAAATTGAAGGAGGAAAAAAGGGATTGTTAGGATGATGTAACGGGGAGGTAAGGATCGTAGAAAAAGACTCTAACTTGTCATATCATTGAAATTTTCTGAAATGTATAGGGCGAATGAAGGAAGATGAGGTATTTTGTAGAAATATTGAAGGATAGGTTTTTGAAGAAGGAGTGTACTGAATGGCTGAAACTCTGGATTTGCAGACAAAGGAGTCGCTGAAAGAGCAGCTGAAGCGGCTGAAGGAGGAAAATGACCGCCTGAAGAGTGATTTGAACCGGTATCATGTGATTATGAATAACACGCTTGATGCCATTTTTATATGCCATAAGGAAATGAAAATCGTCCAGGCGAACGAGGCCGCGGCCCGGATGATGCAGATTGAGGCAGAGAGCCTCATGAACCGCTCCGTTCTGGACTTTTTATATTCCGTGCCTCAGGAAGAACTGAATAAGGCCGTGAAAAAATTTTTGAAAAAAGGCTATCTGTGGAAAGAGGTGCCGATTAAGCTTGACAGCGGCGCGACAAAATACATTGAATTCCTCGCCAGAGACGGAATTGGGGAGGATTATTTTTTTGTGGTAATGAGGGATATCTCCTCTAAAAAAATCTTAGAGCGTGAATTCTCCATGAACGAGCAGCTGTTCAAAGATTTGTTTGACAGAGCTGTCGACGGCATCGTGCTGTTTGATAAGGACGGCGGTTTTATTGATGCGAACCTCTCTTTTTGCAAAAGCTTTGAGATCGGCCAGAATGAACTGTCCCATCTGTCGCTCCGCCATTTTACCGACGGAGAAAACAAAAAGCACCTGAAAGAAATCTGGGACACCCTCCGGAGAAAAGGAAACGCCAAAGGAGAACTGCCGGTCAAGCTTCGGTCGGGCGAGGAGAAGCTGTTTGAGTTTACGATTACGTCCAACTTAATCAGCGGGTTTTACATGTCTATTATGAGAGACATAACGGAGAAACGGTCGATGGAATTGAAACTTTTTAAAAGCGAAGAGCGCTTCCGCGAAATCTTTGAAAACGCCATGGACGCGATTGTCATTTGGTCTGATGACGGAAAAATCGCCAAAGCAAACGAGTCGGCGTGCCGCATTTTCGAGCTGCCGATGGATAAGCTGGTGGAGACGAATTTATGTACGTTTATTGTTGATCCGCAGAAAAAATACAAGCAGATTAAGAAGAAATATGAAAAATACGGGGAAATCCGGGAAGAGATGCTGTTTCAAATGGCAAACGGCCAATACAAAGAGCTTGAGTTCACATCAAAACGAACCATACTCGAAGGTCAGCATTTAACCATTTTAAGAAATGTCAGCGATCGTAAGCGGATGGAAAAAGAATTGCGGGAAAGCGAGCTGAAGTTCAGAAAAGTATTCAACGGCTCAATGGACGGAAAAGTCTTGTTTGACAACCAATTCTGCATAATTGACGCGAATCCTCTCGCAAGCCGTATACTCGGCATGCCCGATGATGAGCTGAGAGCGCATACCGTTCCGGATATTCTTTCTTTATTTGAAATTGAAAACGCGGGTGTACCCGCCAAAAAGATCGATCTGGAAGGAATGGATAATGAAATCCCCTTCCTGTTAAGCAGCAGTGACAGCCGCAAATTGGAATTTTCCTTCAAAAGGAATATCATTCAAAATATGAACCTGGCCATCTTTAAAGATGTCACCGAGGCCAAAGAGCTTGAGGAGAGGCTGCGGAAATCTGACACTCTTCACGTCGTAGGGGAGCTGGCGGCCGGCATCGCCCACGAAATCAGAAATCCGATGACGGCGCTGAAAGGGTTCATTCAGCTTCTGCAAGGAAGCATTGAAGGCGAATATTCCCTGTACTTTAACGTCATTACCTCAGAATTAAAACGCATCGAGTCTATCATTACCGAATTTTTAATTTTAGCGAAACCTCAGGCAATATTATATGAAGAAAAAGACGTGACGCAGATTATGAAAGACACGGCTGATCTCTTGAATGCCCAGGCCAATCTTGTCAATGTGCAGATCCATTTGAACCAGAACGGGAACATCCCGCCGATTTACTGTGAGCCGAATCAATTAAAACAGGTGTTTATCAATATTTTAAAAAACGCCATTGAAGTCATGCCGGGCGGCGGCAATATCTACGTGACGATCCAGCCTTCTGATAAAGACCACATTCTGATATCCCTTCAAGATGAAGGAACAGGCATTTCTGAAGATAAATTAAAACGTCTGGGCGAGCCATTCTACACGACAAAAGACAGGGGGACGGGTCTCGGTCTCATGGTCAGTTATAAAATCATCGAAGAGCATCAGGGCCGCATTCATGTGGAAAGTGAAGAAGGGAAGGGAACGGTTTTTCATTTGACGCTTCCGATCCGGCAGAATACCGAAGAAAGAAGGAGCGGCGAATGATCTGCTTTACAAGTGTGAAAGCACCGTTTGGAACGGTCAGTCTGACGGAGGAAGAGGGCTTTATTACCGGCCTGTTTCTCACCGGGGAAGATTTTGAGGAGTGGCGGAAAGATACGCCCGGCGTGAAATTTTGCGAAACCGATGTGCTGTCGGAGGCGAAACAGCAGCTGACATCATATTTTTCCGGAGAGAGAAAGCATTTCTCTCTGCCTCTGAAACAACAAGGCACACTCTTTCAGGAAAAGGTATGGAACGCGCTGGCGATGATTCCTTACGGTGAATCACGAAGCTATGGTGATGTAGCTGAAGCTATCGGCAAGCCGAACGCGGTGCGCGCCATCGGACAGGCCAATAAACGCAACCGGCTGCCGATTTTTGTCCCGTGCCATCGGGTAATCGGCAAAAACAGCGCCTTAACGGGATACGCGGGCACGAAGACGGATGTGAAAGCGGCGCTGCTGAACATCGAACAAATATCCTATAAAGAAAAATAAAGCATATGGCACGTTCCGTTTTTTCACGCCCGACATATCATTTTATTAAGTGAAAAAAGTTGGTCTGATGAAAAAGGAGGACGAAGCCTGATGAAAATGAGCCGTCCGCAAAAGATAGCCGGTTATGCAGAGCTGTTTTTTAAAATGCATCTGATTTCAGCCGCCCAAAAAGATGAAGTGCTGACATTATGCAGACAAAAAAACCGCTGACATTGCCTGAGGCAACATCATCAGCGGTTTTTCAGCTCAGCTGGCAGTCTGCGAATAATTGTTCAATTTCTTCCGTGTAAGAACCCGTCACAATTCCTTTCTCGGTGATAATGCCTGAAATCAGGCTGCCCGGTGTGATGTCAAAGGCCGGATTGAAGACCGGCACATCTTCGGGAGCGGTGCGTATGCCGGAGATTTGTCTGACTTCATCCGGATCTCTTTCTTCAATCGGAATCTGATCGCCGTTTTCAATCTGCAAGTCAAAGGTCGAAAGCGGTGCGGCCACAAAAAACGGAATCTGAAAGGCGTTTGCCAAGATCGCGAGGCCGTACGTTCCGATTTTGTTGGCCGTATCTCCGTTTTTAGCAATTCTGTCAGCGCCGACAATGACTGCTGAAATCTGTTTTTCCTTCATTGTATGGGCGGCCATGCTGTCAGTAATGAGCGTGACATCAATCCCGCCCTGCATCAGCTCCCACGCCGTCAGCCGCGATCCTTGGAGAACGGGCCTTGTTTCACATGCGTAAATATGAAGGCCGAGGTCTTTTTGTTTCGCTAAGTAAAAGGGAGCAAGCGCCGTACCGTACCGGCTTGTGGCAATTGAACCCGCATTGCAGATGGTCATGATCTGGTCGCCTTTTTTAAAAAGGTGCAGCGCATTTTGGCCGATCATCCGGCATGTTTCTTCATCTTCAACCTGAATTTGAATGGCTTCATGAACGAGCGTTGTCTTCGCTTCATTGATTGAGATTGCATTCCTGATGGAATCCGTCAGTCTGTCAAGCGCCCAAGCGAGATTGACGGCAGTCGGTCTTGAGCTGTTTAAATATGCTTTGACATCGGCCAGCTGACGGCGGAAATCAGAAAGATCGCGTGTTTCAAACGATTTGGCGGCAAGCGCGAGTCCGAACGCCGCAGTTATACCGATGGCCGGAGCGCCCCTTACTTTCAGTGTGACAATCGCGTCGAATACATCTTCCTTTGTTTCAAGATCCGCATACTCAGTGACATCAGGGAGCTTTTGCTGATTTAAAATGCGGATGTGTGTTTCTTTCCATTCCACGGAACGGGGGATGGCAAATTCATTTGTCATGCTGCATCATTCCTTTACACGGAGCTTAAATTGATCCAGAACCTCAGTGATATGCTTCAGTTCTTTTCTGTTTTCGATATAATAGGCGCCGATTTCAAGCGCCAGCTTCTTCCGTTCAATTCGTTTATCAAACGGAGTGATTTCATCCAAGTCAGCCACATGGGCGAGCCCGATCGTGCGCCGGATCAGTTCGCATCCCGCAAAACCGACCGCTTCCTCAAACGCGTTTTTCAGTGTATCTTCCAGCAGGTGTCTGCAGGAAGGCAGGCAGTCTTTCTCCCATGCTTCACTGAATGTTTTTACAAATGTGTCCCATACGGCGGAGGTGTGGTCATATAATGGCTGTCTGTCGTCACCGTCCCGGCTGAGGGCGTTTAACAGCAGATTTGCAATAAATTGGCCGATGTCAAAGCCGATCGGTCCGAAGAAAGCAAACTCGGGATCAATGACCTTTGTTTCATGTTCATTGGCGAAGATGCTTCCCGTATGCAGATCGCCGTGAACCAATGTTTCCGCGGAATTCAGAAAGACGGCTTTCAATTCATCAGCGCCTTCTTTCAGGCGGGAATTGTTCCAAATTTTTTCTGCGTATGGGCGCAGCTCCTCTTCAAAATCGTTTGTTTCATGGTCGAGAAACGGTTCTGTAAACACAAGCCTTTCTGTAATATTGCAAAGTTCGGGATTTGTAAACTGCTTTGCGAGCTGCTGTTTTACTTTCGCATCAAGCGCATAATCGGATGAGTAAAAGAGCGTTTTTCCCAGAAATTCACCGATATGGGCTGATAAATTCGGATAATGTTTTCCTTCCATCAGTCCTTTTCTTGAGATCTTCAGATGCGAAAGGTCTTCCATTACCGTGACCGCCATTTCAGTATCGGAATAGTAAACGGCCGGAACGAGATGGGGCACGTGTTCGCCCTGGCGGATGAGGGCGCTGCTTTCGATTCTCGCCCGGTCAATCGTAAGCGGCCAGCTTTCCCCGACGATTTTCGCGTAAGGAATCGCCTGTTTGATAATCAGTCCCTTTTTGTTTTCTTTATCGAAAACGTGAAAGACGTAATTTAAATTGCCGTCGCCGATTTCACGGCATGTGAGAGTGCTTTTGCTTTGAAATAAGCCGAGCTTCACAGCTAACGCTGCGGCGGAGCTTTCCGTTAATTGTTCATAAAGACTTGTTTTAGTTGCAGACATGGATTTACCCTCCAATTATGTAGTGGCAGTAAGAGATCGTGACGGAGAATACGCCCGAAAAAAAGCCTCCTTCTCTGAAAGAGAAGGAGGCCGAAACAGTGCAGTCCGCCTCTTATCTCTCAGATAACATCTGATGGAATTAGCACCGTGCCCTATGAGACAATCGTCTCGGCGCAAAATGTACGCGCCCCATTTCACAATGGAATTACGGTCGGTTGCTGTTGGGGTCAAAAGGCCAATCCCTCGCCCAACTCTCGATAAGAGAAAAATATATTGATTTGTATCACAATTCGGATTAATCAGTTGATGAAAATATTAGCAGGTGCCGGATATTCTTGTCAACATTTTTTTGAAAATTAATATAAATCACGCCGCAAATCTTTGAAAACCGGGATGGTCTCGCGTACGGACGCGCTTTCTGAAACATCGATTTCCGCCCGGACTGCGCCTTCCGTCCGATCTCCTTCGGCTAAAATCCGGCCCCACGGGTCAATAATCAGGCTGTGGCCGGCAAATTCATTATCGGGATTTGACCCCGTGCAGTTAGAGGCTGCGACAAAACATTGGTTTTCAATGGCTCTGGCGACAAGCAGACTCCGCCAATGATCGAGGCGGGGAAGAGGCCATTCAGCAGAGATAAACAGGACATTCGCTCCTTGGGACGTATGTTTTCTGATCCATTCGGGGAAACGGATATCATAGCAGATCAGCCCGGCGCACTTGACACCGTCAAACTCAAAGGAACCGTCACTGTTTCCTGCTGTCAGATACAGATGTTCGCCCATCAGCTGAAACAGATGGGCTTTCTGATAGCGCTTCACGATCTGCCCGCTGTTATCGGCGATGTACATAGTGTTATAGACATTTTCGCCTTCTTTGACCGCAAAAGATCCGGCAACGAGGTGTACGTTGTATGCTTTGGCCGTTTTTTTAAGCCATTGTTCCGAAACTTCGCCGTTTTCATCCGCCAGCTGGTCAAGCCGTGTGAGATCATAGCCGGTCGTCCACAGCTCAGGAAGCACGATGACATCAGCATGACGGCTTTCTTGCTCAATCAAAGATTCTGCTTTTTTGAAGTTTTCTGAAGGATTTCCGTATGAAATATCAAATTGCAAACAGGAAACGGTCCATTTCATTTTTTATACACCTCAAGTTTCTCTTTACTTTTTTTATTTAACCATATATGATGATGGACTATCATTTCAAGACATTTTTAGAAGGTGAAAATATGAACTTTGAAGTCTCAGATGTACTCAAACAGCTGCCGGAACAATTTTTTGCATCTTTGGTGCAAAAGGTCAATCAAAAGCTGAAAGAAGGCAAAGACATCATCAATTTAGGACAGGGGAACCCCGATCAGCCGACACCTCCGCATATCGTTGAAGAAATGAAGCGTGCCGTCGAAAGGCCGGAAAATCATAAATACTCATCATTCCGGGGCGCTTACAGCTTCAAAAAAGCAGCGGCTGAATTTTATGAAAGGGAGTACGGGGTGACGCTTGATCCGGAAACGGAAGTAGCCGTGCTGTTCGGAGGCAAGGCGGGGCTTGTTGAGCTTCCGCAATGTCTTTTGAACCCGGGAGATACCATTCTTGTGCCTGATCCCGGATATCCTGACTACTGGTCGGGGGTCGCCCTTGCGAAAGCGAAAATGGAAATGATGCCGCTGACGGAAGATAAAGGGTTTCTCCCCGATTACAGCGCAATTCCTGAAAAGGTGCAGAACGAGGCGAAGCTGCTGTATCTCAATTATCCGAATAATCCGACCGGTGCTGTGGCAACAGAGGCGTTTTTCGAGGAGACGGTCAGCTTTGCGGAACAAAACGGCATTTGTGTCGTTCATGATTTCGCATACGGGGCTGTCGGTTTTGACGGGCATAAACCGCTGAGCTTTTTGCAGACAGAAGGCGCAAAAGAAACGGGGATTGAAATCTATACTTTGTCCAAAACGTATAACATGGCGGGCTGGCGGGTCGGATTTGCCGTCGGAAACGCGTCTGTCATCGAAGCGATCAATCTTTATCAAGATCATATGTTTGTCAGCCTGTTTCCCGCGGCGCAGCAGGCGGCAGCCGCCGCTCTTTTGGCGGATCAGACGTGCGTCGCAGCGCAAAATGACAGATATGAGTCGAGACGCAATGCCTGGATTGCAGCCTGCCGTGATATCGGCTGGGATGTGACGGCTCCGGCGGGTTCCTTTTTTGCATGGCTTCCGGTGCCGGACGGATATACGTCGCAGTCGTTTTCAGATCTGCTTTTGGAAAAAGCGGATGTCGCGGTCGCAGCCGGAAACGGGTTCGGAAAATTCGGAGAAGGCTATATAAGAGTCGGTCTTCTGACAAGTGAAGAAAGACTTAAAGAAGCTGCGGAACGGATCGGGAAGCTGAATCTTTTCACCCGAAAAAGCATTGACATATCAGGATAACAATGCGATAATTCAAAATACTTTATAAAATCATTATTCTTATCAAGAGCAGGCAGAGGGACGAGCCCGATGAAGCCCGGCAACCGACTGATAAAGCACGGTGCTAATTCTTGCAGCAGGAGCTGAGAGATAAGATTCGGACATAACACGAAGCCTCTTTCTGCTCTTAAGGAAGAGGCTTTTTTATGTTTTGCGAAAGAAAGAGAGGCGTTCACGCATGAGCGAAGTATTGGCAACATATCTTCTGACAGACACAACGGACAGTGAAAAGCGGGCGGAACAGATTGCGGCGGGGCTGACGGTAGGCTCCTGGACGGATCTGCCCCTGGTGAAACAGGAACAGCTCAGAAAGCATAAAGGCCGGGTCGTGAAAGTTGAGGAAAAAGAAGGGGCCAAAGAAAACGAAACACAATCCGTCATCACCATCGCCTATCCTGAGGCGAATTTTTCAAGAGATATTCCGGCCGTCCTGACGACGGTATTCGGAAAGCTGTCACTGGACGGAAAAATAAAATTGACTGATCTGGAATTTTCCGAAGGGTTTAAACGCTCCCTTCCCGGGCCGAAATTCGGTATATACGGCATCCGCAAACTGCTGGGCGAATTTGAAAGACCGCTTCTGATGAGCATCTTTAAAGGCGTGATCGGACGGGATCTTGCCGACATTAAAGAGCAGCTCAGACAGCAGGCGCTCGGCGGCGTGGATCTTATTAAAGATGACGAAATTTTCTTTGAAAATGAACTGGCTCCGTTTGAAACCCGCATTATCGAAGGAAAACAAGTCCTGAAGGAAACGCGGGAGGAGACGGGGCATAACACGCTGTACGCCGTAAACCTGACGGGGAGGACTTCTGAATTGCGGGATAAAGCGAGACGCGCGGCAGAACTCGGGGCAGACGCCCTCTTACTGAATGTGTTCGCCTACGGCTTAGACGTCATGCAAAGTCTTGCTGAAGATGGGGAAATCCCGCTTCCGATTATGGCGCATCCGGCGGTCAGCGGCGCGTTTACATCATCTCCCGTTTACGGTTTATCGCACGCACTTTTGCTCGGCAAGCTGAACCGCTATTGCGGCGCCGATTTCAGCTTATTTCCGTCACCATACGGATCCGTCGCTCTTCCGAAGGAGTCCGCACTTGCGATCCATCATGAATGTGTAAAGGAAGACGTCTTTCACCCGACGTTTGCCGTCCCGTCAGCAGGCATTCATCCCGGCATGGTGCCATTGTTAATGCGTGATTTCGGTATTGATCACATCATCAATGCAGGCGGAGGCATTCACGGCCATCCGAAAGGAGCCGAGGGCGGCGGAAGAGCGTTTCGCGCCATTATTGATGCGGTGCTTGAAGCACAGCCGATTGAAGAAAAAGCCGCGTCGTGCAAAGATCTTCAGCTCGCATTAGACAAATGGGGAAAGGCGGAATCCGTATGACCCGCACACCGCTGATTATTTGTGATTTCGACGGAACAGTCACCATGAACGACAACATTGTCAGCATGATGAAAGAATTCGCGCCCCCTGAGTGGCTTGAATTAAAAGACGGTGTTCTGTCTAAAAGCATATCAATTCAGGAAGGAGTCGGCCGGATGTTCGGGCTGCTGCCGAGCAGCTTAAAAGATGAGCTGACGGACTTTATTCTGGAGGATGCGAAAATACGGGACGGCTTTTTGGATTTTGTTTCGTTTGTCCGGTCAAACGATCTCCCGTTTTATATCGTAAGCGGGGGAATGGACTTTTTTGTGCATCCGCTTTTAGAAGGCATCGTAGAAAAAGAGCGGATCTTTTGCAATCATGCATCCTTTGACAATGAATATATTCATATCAATTGGCCGCACGCCTGTGACGAAGCCTGCACGAATCAGTGCGGCTGCTGCAAACCGTCAGTCATCCGGAAGCTATCCGACCGACAGAAATTTCTCATTATGATCGGTGATTCGGTGACGGATGTCGAGGCTGCAAAGTTATCCGGTATGTGTTTTGCGAGAGATTATCTTTTGACTGAATGCAAAGAGCTTGGTCTTCGGCATCAGCCTTTTCAAGATTTTCATGAAGTGAAAGCAGGCATCGAAAATATCGGGGAGGTGCAGGCATGGCTGCAAAAGAAGAACGCTGGCGCGAACTTGCCGAAGTAAAGCGCGAGCTGGCTGAAAGAGACTGGTTCCCGGCAACAAGCGGGAATCTTTCCATCAAAGTATCCGACGGGCCGCTGACTTTTCTCGTTACGGCAAGCGGAAAAGACAAACGAAAAGAAACAGACGAAGATTTTCTCTTAGTCGATGAGAACGGGGAGCCCGCTGAGACCGGCCATTCCTTAAAACCCTCGGCAGAGACGCTTCTCCATACGTACTTATACCAAAAGACAGACGCGGGCTGCTGTCTGCATGTCCATACCGTTAATAATAATGTCATCTCAGAGCTCTACGGGGATGAAAAACAAATCACTTTTCAGGGGCAGGAAATGATTAAGGCGCTCGGATTGTGGGAGGAAAACGCGTCGGTGACCGTTCCGATCATTGACAATCCGGCGCACATCCCGGCATTGGCCGAAAGCTTCGCGCGCCATGCAGATGCCGGATCAGGCGCGGTATTAATCCGCAATCACGGCATTACAGCATGGGGGCGGACCGCGTTTGAGGCGAAAAGGGTGCTGGAAGCCTATGAATTTTTATTCAGCTGTCATATCAAGCTTCTGTCACTTCGGCCGCAGCTTGTAAAATAAAAGGAGGAACGCAAAATGGCGACAATCAGAATTCATGACGAAAAGAATACGATCATTGAACATCAGGAAGAAGTAGCGCGCTTTTTAGACGAACAAGAGGTGATCTATGAGCAGTGGAACATTGAAAAACTTCCGCCTGAGCTTTCGGAGAAATACGATCTAACCGAAGATGAAAAAAACCGGATTCTCACAGTGTTTGATAAAGAGATTCAGGATATTTCAGCCCGGCGCGGCTATCAGTCTCAGGATGTCATTTCTTTATCAGATACAACACCCAATCTTGATGAGCTGTTGAACAATTTTCAAAGAGAACATCACCACACGGATGATGAAGTCCGCTTTATCGTCAGCGGGCACGGCATCTTCGTCATTCAGGGCAAAGACGGCACTTTTTTTGATGTCCGTTTAAATCCGGGGGATTTGATTTCGGTTCCGGAGAACATCCGCCATTACTTTACGCTTCAGGAGGACCGCCGGGTCGTCGCAATCCGAATCTTCGTGACGACTGAAGGGTGGGTGCCGATTTATGAAAATGAAAGTGTGCAAAACGGATAGATGTCCGAACCTCTCATGCGGTCAGCCGCATGAGAGGTTTTTTATTGTAATATAAAATCTCTGTTTTTTTATGCATTAAATGGGCGCATTTTGTTTATATCATTACCTGAATGGGTATTATTCTCGTAATCATACTAAAGATTCCAATATGAAATGAAAAATTAAGTTATTTAGTAAAAAAATGTTTACAAATAAAGTATAATCTGTAATAATGCTCAATAACCCAATCAAACTTGTTTCCTATTCTTTTAGCGGTGAGGGGTGAAGTGAATGGGCAGTTATTCTGAACAAGAAAAATTGCTAGTATCTATTGATGAAAAGAGAAAAATGATGATAGATGCGGCTAACAGGCAGGGGTTTACAGGATATGACACGATCAGACACAGCCAGGAACTGGACAGTCTGATGAACGCGTATCAGCAGCTGATAAACCGTGAACGCACACATCACCAAGGAATACAGGGCCTTGTGAAGAAAATAGGCTTGTTCTCCCGCGGTGACGTCATGCCTGCATATGAAGCAAACAAATGATTGATGATAAACAGATAACGAAGACTGAATGCGCTTCATGATCAACCGCCGCATCCGAAAGATGACCGCGTGCAGTCAGCGGGTTTTTCCGCTGGCACAGCTCACGAAGCGCCTCGTATCTATCTGCCGGCTATGTTGCCGTTCCCCGGTATATCCTCTTACACATATTCTCCTTATATAAAAAACACCCTGTTTCAGGGTGTTTTTTCATCGTGAAGCGGCAGGGAGGGTAATGGTGACCTCTGTGCCTTTATCGACTTCACTTTGAATGTCAATCGAACCGCCGTACATCAGCACGATCCGTTTACATACGACAAGACCGAGGCCGGTGCCTTTTTCCTTTGATGTGACAAACGGAAGGAAAATGTGCTCAAGCATATCCTCAGAAATACCCATTCCGTTGTCGGCCACCTTAATGACTGCTTTATGGTCGAGGGCCTCTAAATAGATGGACAGCCTGCCGCCTTCCTGCATTGATTCGAGCGCGTTTTTCGCGACATTTAAGATCACCTGTTTAATATGGTCTTTCGTGCAGTTGACCTTGAGCGGCCGATTGACGAGAATCTCCACATTCACTTCCACATTATAAAGATTCCCTTCCGAATAAATAATCGGCATAATCTCATCAAGAATATCCTGCAGCGAGTTCACTTCCAATCGTTCCGCGGTCGGTTTGCCGAGCACTAAAAACTCACTGACAATCTGATTGATCCGTTTAACTTCCTGCTCAATAATTGAGAAATACAGCTGATCTTCCTCCGTTTTATATTTTTTCTGCAAAAGCTGAATGAAGCCGCTGATCCCTGTAAGCGGGTTGCGTATTTCATGAGCGGTGCTTGCGGCAAGCGTTCCGATCAGCTCCAATTTTTGTGCCTCGTTTTGAGCGCGCTCCAGCTCGGTCTTGCGCTTAAGCAGATAATATTGAACGAGGATGAACAGAATATTCAGCAGCACGGCAATACTGGACATCGGCAGCAGCACGCTTTTGGTCAGCTCGTTCAGCTCTACCGGTTTCGGGTAAACATTGATATTCCAATTAATATCATCCAGATAGCCGCTGACGGGTTTCACGCCTTCTGACTGATCTGCCCGTCCGCTGGCAAATATCACTTTATCCTCATGGGTTGCCTTGACATAAACGTCGGGGCTCAGCATATTGATCATATTTCTCAAATAATCGACTTGTATGGCGGCCACGAAATAATCCGTGACCTCCCGGTTTGCGTCTAACACCGGCACGCAGATCGTAAAGATGCGCTGGCCTGTAATTCTGCTGGAGTAGTCGTTTGTGATGACCGTTTTTTTCGTCTTTTTTGCCTTCGTAAAATACGGTCTGTCGGCCAAATTCACCTTTGTTTTCAGATCGGTCGTGCTTGCGATGACGTCACCTTTGGAATTCAGCATATACAATCCGCTGAATCTGGGTTCATCCTCAAAAGCCTGATCGAGAATTTCATTTATCTTTTCTTCATTGACAGGCTTATCGACAGCGATCGCAAGTGTTGTCATCCGGGCTTTTGTTTCACCGATTAAATAATTGAGCTTATTGCGGTGAAGATTGAGCATCATACTGGCTTCCTGTATGTGTTTATCGGCTATTTTCTGCTTTTCTTTTTCATATATGAAAAAGCTGATAATAAGTGCCGGGATGATCACCAATATGAGATAAAGTTTGATCTTTCCCCGGGCACCTTTAAATGTATTCACTCTGCATCGCTCCAACATTACACTTGAATAGAGGTATTATATCATTGTTTATACTTCTTTAATAAGAAAAAATAACCAAAATGCTATAAAAACAAATTATTTTATTAAGGTCCGTCAAAAAGAAGAGAAATTTTGGAAAGATTTTTGTTGACATTTTTCATTTTGTTTATTAATGTTTCTCTGTAACGGTTTCTTTTGCAAAAAGGATGATTGAATGTATGACGGATAAAACAGAAAACTCATTGAAATTATTTATTGTACTGTCGCGTGCATACCGGTCCATAAACGACCATATGAATAAACATATTCATAAGCACGGCCTGAATCCGACAGAATTTGCTGTGCTTGAACTGCTGTATCATAAAGGCAACCAGCCGCTGCAGCAGATCGGCGACAAAATTTTATTAGCGAGCGGAAGTATTACATACGTTGTTGACAAATTAGAGAAAAAAGAACTTCTCATCAGAAAAGCCTCGCCGACTGACAGGAGGGTGACTTTCGCACAGATTTCCGAAAAGGGAATCCGTCTTTTGGACGATATTTTCCCTGATCATGCAGCCGAAATTAAAGAAATGATCAGTGTGCTGAGTGATGAAGAGATAGAAATGTGTACGGAAATGCTGAAAAGAGTGGGATTAAACGCTAAACATTTTCATCAGAAATAAAAAAGGAAGCCATTTGAAAGGCTTCCTTTTTTATATTACTGATTTTGGTCAGTCGCGGCGTTTCTAGGCTGTATCAATACCTCGACACGCCTGTTTTTGCTGCGTCCTTCCGCGGTTTTGTTCGACGCAGCCGGCTTATACTCACCGAAACCTTTGGCGCTGAATACTTTTGCATCAAGTTTCGGGTTTTCTGTAAGAATAGCCATGAAGTTGACGGCCCGCATGACGCTTAAATGCCAGTTTGATTGAAATTGTGAGTTTTTAATCGGCACATTGTCCGTATGCCCGCTGATGATAATGTTCCTTGGCGGATTCAGCACAAGGAGATTCGAGATTTCCTTCGCAAGCGGAATATCTTCCTGGCGGATATCCGCCCGTCCTGAGTCAAAAAAGATACTGTCTTTAATGGTAATTAAGAGGCCTTCTTTTGTCAGCTTTGTTTCCAGCTGATGTTCAAGCTTTTTGTTTTTTATAAATTGTTTGACTTGCTTTTGCACACCTTCAAGCTCTTCGCGGTCGGCTGCTTCTCTTTCTTTCTTTTTCTGTTCTTTATCTTTTTCCTTGTCTTTTTTTAACTGATCAACGCCGTCTTTTTCATTTTCGGGAGGGGTGACGCTTGAATATTCAAGGACCCCCGTGCCTCCTGTGAAAACGGCGTTAAATGATTTAGACAGCATTTGAAATTTCGCCGCGTCGACAGAACTCATGGCGAACAATACAATGAACAGAGCCAAAAGAAGGGTGAGAAGGTCCGCGTACGGGATCAGCCAAGACTCATCCACATGCTCGTCATCATGCTTCTTCTTCTTTTTTCTCGCCATTGGTTGCCTCTCCTTCTTGTTCAATGACTTTTGCTCGTTCGTTCGCAGGGAGATACATGAGAAGTTTTTGTTCGATCACTTTCGGCGCCTGTCCTTCAAGCACCGACAGAACGCCTTCAATCATGATTTCACGCAGTTTGACTTCCTGTTTTGATTTACGTTTCAGCTTGTTGGCGAAAGGATGCCATAGTACATATCCCGTAAAGATCCCGAGAAGGGTGGCGACAAACGCCGCACTGATGGCATGTCCGAGCGCCTCGGTATTGTTCATATTGGAAAGAGCGGCGATAAGACCGATGACCGCACCCAAAACGCCGAGTGTCGGCGCATATGTGCCGGCTTGGGTAAAGATAGCCGCGCCGGCCTGGTGTCTGTCCTCCATCGCTTCAACTTCCTCAGTCATAATATCTCTGATAAATTCTGCGCTTTGTCCGTCAACCGCCATGCTCAGTCCGTTTTTCAAAAACGCGTCATCCACGTCTTCGATGCTTGCTTCCAATGCGAGCAGACCTTCCCGTCTGGCGATTTGCGCCCATTGAGAGAACATGGGAATTAATTGCGCAATGGTCAGCTGTTTGTTTTCTTTAAACAGCACTTTAAAAAGGGCAGGCACTTTTTTGATTTCTTTTCCGGGGAATGCGATGATTACCGCAGAAATCGTACCGAACAAAATAATCAGAATAGCTGCCGGGTTAGCGAGTGCGCTTAAGCTGACCCCTTTCAGCACCATGCCCACGCTTAAAGCAATCAGGGCGAGGATGATACCGATAATCGATGTTTTATCCATAGTTTTCACCAAATCCTTTATACTAGCTTTCTATGGTTAATATCGGTGGCAGTGGATGGAACTTTAGGGTGAATGCGAAATTGTTGCCGAATTCTTCACAGTTTCTGCCCTCCGGCATGGCAAAAGATACAAAAAAGCGGCTCCCCGGACAGGGAACCGCTTTTTCTTATTGTGCATGGACTTTGATGCCGTCTTCTTCCATTACGACATGGAAGGCTTTTATTTCATTGTCATCCAATAAGAGATCTGTCATTTCGTCTTCGAGCAATTCTTGGATGGTTCTTCTGAGCGGGCGTGCTCCGAAAGCAGGGTGATAGCCGATTTCAGCGATTTTTTCTTTCGCATCATCGGTGACGCTCAGGCTGATGCCGCGCTCTTTTAATGTGTCTTCAAGCTCTGCGAGAAGCAGGCTGACGATTTTCACGAGATGTTCTTTTTTCAGGGATTGGAATTCAATAATGCTGTCAAACCGGTTTAAAAACTCCGGTTTGAAGAACGCGCTCAGTGAATCAATCAGCGTTTGTTCTTCCATGACGCTTTCTTCAGATTGGAACCCGACCTTTGCTTGTTTTTCGCCGGTTCCCGCGTTGCTTGTCATAATCAGAACGGTATCTTTGAAGCTGACCGTTCTGCCTTGGCTGTCTGTCAGACGGCCGTCCTCCATAATCTGCAGGAACATATGCTGGACGTCAGGGTGCGCTTTTTCAATCTCATCAAGCAGCACGATGCTGTACGGATTGCGTCGCACTTTTTCCGTTAATTGCCCGGCTTCATCATGTCCGACATATCCCGGCGGTGAACCGATGATTTTAGAAACGGCGTGTTTTTCCATGTATTCACTCATATCGAGCCGGATGATGGAATCTTTTGTACCGAACAGTTCATCTGCGAGTGTTTTTGATAACTCGGTTTTTCCGACCCCGGTCGGTCCCACAAAGAGGAAGGAGCCGACAGGTCTGTTTTTTGATTTTAAGCCGGCGCGGCTTCGTCTGACTGCTTTCGCCACTTTTTTCACGGCTTTTTCCTGACCGATGACGCGCTCATGAAGGCGCTCTTCAAGTTCCTTCATTTTGACTTGTTCATCAGCCTGAAGTTTTCCGACCGGAATGCCTGTTTTCTGTTCAATGATGGCTTGAATATGCTCCGCCCCGATTTCTGAAGAAGCGGCCGGTGTTTCATGCGCCAGCTGCTTTTCCAACGCCGCTTCTTCATCGCGCAGTTTCGCGGCAAGCTCATAATTTTCTTCCTGAAGCGCTTTTGATTTCTCCGCGTCAATTGCTTTAAGTCTCTCAGCCGCATCTTCTTCATTTACGGTATCAAGCTCCAGGTTTGCCTTAGAACCGGCTTCATCTAACAAGTCGATCGCTTTATCCGGCAGATGGCGGTCCTGAATGTAGCGGGAAGAAAGTGTAACACACGCTTTGATCGCTTCATCGCTGAATGTGACGCCGTGGTATTTCTCGTATTTATCTTTAATGCCTTCAAGAATGCTGATGGCTTGTTCGATAGAAGGCTCGTGAACCATGACAGGCTGGAAGCGTCTTTCAAGCGCTGCGTCTTTTTCAATCTGGCGGTACTCTTTCAATGTTGTCGCCCCGATGACCTGCAGTTCACCTCTGGCCAGCGCCGGTTTCAGGATGTTTCCGGCATCCATTGATCCCTCGGCAGAGCCGGCGCCTACGAGAAGGTGAATCTCGTCAATGAACAAAATGACGTTTTTCCGCTCTTTTAATTCGTTCATTAATTGTTTCATTCTTTCTTCAAACTGGCCTCTGATTCCTGTGTTGGCGACGAGGGAAGCGACATCAAGCAGATAAAGTTCTTTGTTTTTCAGTTTGTTCGGCACATCGCCTTCAGCGATTTTAAGCGCCAAACCTTCTGCAATAGCCGTTTTGCCGACACCGGGTTCACCGATAAGCACCGGGTTGTTTTTATTCCGGCGGTTCAAAATTTCAATTACGCGCGCCACCTCATCATCGCGTCCGATCACAGGGTCAATCAGACCTGCTTTTGCGCCGTTTGTGACGTTTTGAGCGAGCTCATCGAGCAGACCCTTTTTACGGCTGTCCTGCTGTTTATTTTGACCGGGAGCGAAGCCTTGCTCAAACGGGAATCCGAAAGATTGCGGACCCATGCTCATAGCCGGTTTGCGGGTTAATTCTGTATAACATGTTTCACATAAAACGAATTGTCTTTGAATGGAATTGACTTGCATGTTCAGGCGAATCGTCGCCTCGTTTTTCTGACAGTGTTGACAACGCATTTGCCAAAACCTCCTTGTTTGATCTTCTTTGACCAAATGAATTAGAAAATAAGGCCTTAACTTTGACCTTCTTTGATGAATAGTATACTCTGACCTTCTTTGACTTTCAAGTGTTTTGTTTTAAACCGCGAAAAATCAAAGTTTACAGCATGAAAAGCGGCATTTGAAATGTTTGACCTTTCTTGATGAAGAGTATACGCCGGTCCTTTTTTTCTTTCAATATTTTTGCTTAAAGGGGAGAGCTGAATTCGTTTTTGGGGAAGGATGATTTGTTCTTCTTTTCAGGCGACTTGTCTCATATGCTGATAAAAAGGCCTGGACAAATCTGCGCATAGCCGGAGGGTGAAATGGGACAAAGAAAAGGTTCTGCAAGTCAGCTTGCATTCGTATACGTAGGAACGGTTGTAGGAGCCGGTTTTGCCACGGGACGGGAAATCGTTGAATTTTTTCTGAGGTTTGGCTGGATCGGTCTGTTCGGTATCGTGGTAAGCGGTCTGATGTTTACATATTTAGGCGCCAAAATCATGATTATTTCCAAACGGATTCATGCAGCATCTTATCAGGAATTGAACACATATTTATTCGGCCGGTCCATCGGACGCGCCGTGAACATATTTATGATGTTTATCTTGCTTGGAGTGACCTCCGTCATGCTGTCCGGAGCGGGAGCGCTGTTTCATGAACAGCTTGGCTGGCCTGCACAAGCGGGGATCCTTCTGACGATCGTCCTGAGTTTTGCCGTCATGACAAGCGGCGTAAAAGGTGTGTTCGGCGTTAATGTATTGGTTGTGCCGCTTTTAATTTCCTTCTCTTTTATCGTTGCTGCTGATTCTTTTGTATTTACAAGTGCGAGAAATGCGGACGAATGGGTATGGCCTGACAAGTGGAACTGGCTTTTGTCCGCCGTCTCTTACGGCGCGTTAAATTTATCGCTTGCCCAAGCCGTCCTTGTGCCGCTTGCGAACGAAATGTCTTCAGAGAAAGTGATCAGAAGGGGGGCTTATTTAGGCGGCGCTCTGTTGACACTGGTGCTTGTCGCGAGCTTCTTATCATTATCGGTGCTGCCGGATGTGCTGGAGTTTGACATTCCGATGGCTCAAGTTGTGTATTTGTATTCGCGCTCGCTTCATATCATCTATTTGTTTATTATTTTCGGGGAAGTGTTTACGTCGGTTATCGGCAATTTATATGGATTGGAAAAACAATTAAACAGTTTTCTTCATATAAAAAGTACATATATTTACGGCGGCATTTTGGTGTTTGCGTTTATTGTCAGTCAAATCGGCTACGGACAGCTGATTTCCACCGTTTATCCGGTGTTTGGATATGTGAGTCTGGCCTTTATCGGCGCATTGGTTTGCAAAAAAGTCCCGAAAGAAAAACAACGTAAATAAGGAAAATGTCTGTATTTTTTGGGAATTCCCCTTCTTTTTTCCTGCCATTTCTGTATAATGAATTGGGAAATGATGGGGAGGAGTAAGAGATGAAAGATCGACGTGTATTATTGGGATTTATTTTTATTTGTATCGGCATTGCGTTTTTTTTACAGAAGGCGGGAGTTATACATCTTTCTGCCGGTTCGGCGTGGCCGTTTCTTTTCATTATAATGTCCGCGGGGTTTCACGCCGGATTTGTTTTTTCGAAAAAAACGCCTGAACAGACGGGACTGCTCGTTCCCGGCGGTCTTTTTCTTGTGCTGGGCTTCCTGTTTTGTTTTGAGACGGCAACAGGATGGGCGTATTCAGGCGTGACGTGGCCTGTTTATATATGGGCGCCTGCTCTCGGTCTGTTTGAGCTGTGGTACTTCGGCGGTAGAAAGATCGGCGTATTGATTCCTGCTATGATTTTGGCAGGGACGGGTGCCCTATGCTTTGCCGGTATGCTGTTGACAGGGCTGTGGCCGCTTTTGATCATTGCAGTAGCGCTTCTGTTTCACGCCGCTGCCTTCATGCAGCCGAAAAAAAGAACGGGCCTTCTCATTCCGGGCGGAACATTGCTTGTGATTGGCGGGTTATTATGGTTTGAAACGCTGACAGACTGGACATACGCAAATATGACATCGCCTGTCTACCTCTTTGCCGTAGCGTTCGGCCTGGTTGAAGCCTGGCTGTTCGGAAGAAAGCAAAGGGGGCTATTGGCTGCTGCTGCGATTCTGTGCGCAATGGGAATTTTCGGCATATTCACCAATGTAAATGAAGTCATCAGCGAACGCGGCTGGCCCGCACTCATTCTTTTGCTTGCAGCCGCTTTTCACATTCCGATTTTCGGTCCGAAACCGGTCAAAAACGCAGGACTTCTCGTACCGGGCGGCATTTTATTGGTTACGGGGATCTTGTTTGTTTTTGAAACGGCGACCCATTGGGCCTATTCCGGTGTGACATGGCCTGTTTACCTGTTGGCGGCGGCATTCGGTTTATTTGAACTGTGGCTGTTCGGCGGGAAACAAAAGGCGCTGCTCATTCCGGTTGCGGTTCTGACCTTGACCGCGCTATGCTTTACGCTGATGTATCAGCCGATCATCCCGGTTTCTGTTTTCTGGCCTGCCTTATTTGTGCTGATCGGTATTGCACTGATGGCATTTCCGAAAAAGAAAAGCCGGGCTTAAATCGGTTTTTGCAGCCTGACACAGGTTTCAGGCTGTTTTTTTTTATTGTCAGGGGAAACGGCATTATGGTATGATAGCAAAAGTGAAAAAAAGAAGAAAATCCGTATTGATGCGGGAGAGGTTCTAGCTACACCCTCTATAAAAAACTAAGGACGAGCTGTATCCTTGGATACGGTTTTTTTATGTTTTTTAGGGCGCCTTCTCCGAGAAAGGCGCTTTTTTTATTGAATGATAGATAAGGGAGAGAAAGACATGAAAAAAGAAAAAGCGGTTGTGGTGTTCAGCGGAGGCCAAGACAGCACGACGTGTTTATTATGGGCTTTGCAAAACTTTGAAGAAGTAGAAACCGTTACATTCCATTACAATCAGCGTCATCAAGAAGAAATTGATGTAGCTAAATCGATTGCCGAAAAGCTCGGTGTCAAAAATCATCTGCTTGATATGTCTCTTTTAAACCAGCTTGCGCCAAACGCGCTGACACGGGATGATATCGAAATTGAAGCGAAGGACGGCGAACTGCCGACAACATTTGTGCCGGGGCGCAACCTTGTATTTTTATCCTTTGCATCGATTCTTGCATATCAAATCGGCGCACGCCACATCATCACCGGTGTATGCGAGACTGATTTCAGCGGCTATCCGGACTGCCGGGACGAGTTTGTCAAGTCCTGCAATGTCACCGTCAACTTGGCGATGGAAAAGCCGTTCGTCATTCATACGCCGCTTATGTGGCTGAACAAAGCGGAAACATGGAAACTTGCTGATGAGCTCGGCGCGCTTGATTTTGTAAAGAATAACACATTGACTTGCTATAACGGCATCATTGCGGACGGATGCGGAGAATGCCCGGCATGTCTGCTCCGCAATAAAGGATATGATGAATATATGAAAATGAAAGGGGAGCGGAACTAATTGCTTTCTCAAATTTACCCGCAGGTTCAGCATCCTTATTCGTTTGAGCTGAATAAGGACATGCACATTTCAGCCGCGCACTTTATTCCCCGTGAAAGTGCCGGAGCGTGCAGCAGAGTCCACGGCCACACGTATACAGTAAATATTACAGTTGCAGGGGATGAACTGGATGATTCAGGCTTTCTCGTGAATTTCAGTGTGCTGAAGAAATTGGTGCACGGCGCTTACGATCATACATTGCTGAATGACCATGACGAATTTTCCGATGATGACCGATATTCGCTGCCGACAACCGAAGTCGTAGCCAAAACGATTTACGATAAAGTTCAGTCCTACCTCGAAACACTGGAGAATCAGCCGGTCTGCGTCCAGGTTTTTGTCAGGGAAACCCCGACAAGCTATTGCGTATACCGCCCGAAAAAAGGTGATTTGAATGGCTAAAGGAATCCCGGTTTTAGAAATTTTCGGACCGACGATACAAGGAGAGGGCATGGTCATCGGCCAGAAAACCATGTTCGTCCGCACGGCAGGCTGCGACTACTCCTGCAGCTGGTGCGACTCCGCCTTTACATGGGACGGCTCAGCCAAAAAAGATATCCGCTGGATGACGGCGGAAGACATTTACCGCGAGCTGAGAGAAATCGGCGGAGACGCCTTTTCCCATGTTACCATCTCAGGAGGAAACCCGGCGCTGTTAAAGCAGCTTGACGCGCTGATTCTGCTGCTGAAAGAGCATGGTGTGCGCGCCGCTTTAGAAACGCAGGGAACGGTCTATCAGGATTGGTTTACAATGATTAACGACCTGACAATTTCACCGAAGCCGCCGAGTTCAGGGATGACAACCGACTTTGCAAAGCTCGATCACATCGTATCTTCGCTTGATGCGGCTGAAAGGCTTAGCGCAGTCAGCTTAAAGGTCGTCATTTTTAATGATGAAGATCTGCAATTCGCGAAAACCGTGCATAAGCGGTATCCGAATATCCCGTTTTATCTTCAGGTCGGAAACGATAATGTCCACACGACGGATGATCGGGCATTAATTGCGCATCTGCTCGAAAAATATGAAAAACTCGTTGATAAGGTTTCTGCTGATTCGGATCTGAATCTCGTCAGAGTCCTGCCTCAGCTTCATACATTGCTTTGGGGCAATAAACGGGGAGTTTAATAGAAAGGGAGAATTTACATGACAAGAAAAGAATCAGAATTAGAAGGAGTTACACTCCTGGGGAATCAAGGGACAAACTATTTATTTGAATATGCGCCGGAGGTTTTGGAATCATTCCCGAATAAACACGTGAACCGTGATTATTTCGTTAAATTCAACTGCCCGGAATTTACGTCGCTTTGCCCGAAAACGGGACAGCCGGATTTTGCAACTATCTACATCAGCTATATTCCGGACGAAAAAATGGTGGAAAGCAAATCGTTAAAGCTGTATCTTTTCAGCTTCCGCAACCATGGAGACTTCCACGAGGACTGCATGAACATCATCATGAATGACTTGATCGAATTAATGGACCCCCGCTACATTGAAGTATGGGGCAAATTCACGCCAAGAGGCGGAATCTCCATTGACCCGTATACAAACTACGGCAGACCGGGAACAAAATATGAAAAAATGGCCGAACATCGGATGATGAATCATGATATGTACCCGGAGACGATTGACAACCGGTAATTATTCCGTTGTGTGATACGGAGTGTGAAACGAAGTGGGGTCACAGTAAAAGCGGGAAAAGTCACACATGAAAATGGCTCTACTCGTGGGAAATGTATTAAAAAGTGTGACCTGAGGTGCAACCTGAACTGTGACTTTTATGCAGTGAAAAATTGATAGTACAGAAGCAGATAAAGGCGTACAATTTGTACGTCTTTTCTTTTTTATCCGAAAGAAAAAATGCCTATCTAGAGATCACAGGCATTAAATATTATTATCAATATCTTCATTTATTTTTTGGCTAAGTTTCTGAACCTTCTCTTTAACATTTGAAACAGCTCTTTTTTGAATGTCATCAAAGTTCTCCTGAATATAGTTCATGACACTTCTTATTAGAACTTACTTTCAAAATTGAATATCTCATTTATTTCTGACTGTTCTTCATCTGTTAGGTGATGGTATTGAAGTTGTTTAGCATTTACTTCAGCAGCTACATGTTCTGGTTGTACAATTTCATATTCACCTTCTGCATACTCTTGCTCCGCATAATGGACTCCCCATTGACAGAGCTCCTGCAAGATAGGTTTAAGAGATTCTCCAAGTTCAGTGGATGAATATTCAACCTTCGGCGGTACTTGATTATACATCTTTCTGCTCACAAGTCCACTGGCTTCAAGCTCTCTAAGTGTTTGAATCAGCATTTTCTGAGTTATATTTGGGACAATGCGCTTTAATTCACTCGTTCTCTTTGGTCCATTCATTAAAAAGTATAATACAAGACCTTTCCATTTTCCTCCAATAACTTCCTTTGTCACTTCAAACCCACAGCTAAATTTTTTCATGTCTAAAGCTCTCCATTCCACATTTATTACTTTTTAGTTACTATATCACAAAAAAGTGGGTACTTCCGATAATGTGCTTACTGAAGGATACTATATCTTGTAAGTTGTTCTTCAAGTACTTAAAGGTACTAGACATAAAATAATATTAATTCTAAAGGAGTGTTAAGTATGGGTAAATTTGAAGGTAAAATAGCGCTTGTAACGGGTGGAACAAGTGGGATTGGTCTTGCTACAGCACAAAAATTTGTAAACGAAGGTGCATATGTTTATATCACGGGACGTAGACAAAACGAACTTGATAAAGCTGTTAACCAAATTGGCAAGAATTTAACCGGTGTTCAAGGTGATATTTCTAAGCTTGAAGACTTAGACAAACTATATGACATGATAAAGCAGGAAAAAGGTAAGTTGGACATTCTTTTTGCTAATGCAGGCACCGGCAACTTCCTTCCATTAGGTGAAATTACTGAAGAGCAGGTTGATAGAACGTTCGACATTAACGTTAAAGGAACCATCTTTACTGTTCAAAAAGCGTTATCACTATTCCCGGACAAAGTAGGTTCTATTATTGTAACGGGCTCTACTGTTGGATCAATTGGCAACCCGGCGTTTAGTGTATATGGAGCATCTAAAGCAGCATTAAGAGCACTAGTTCGCAACTGGATTCTTGACCTAAAAGGCACTGAAATCCGTGTAAATGTGGTTAGTCCAGGAGTTATTCTTACACCTGCATACGATGAGCTTTTTGGTGATGCACTTGAGGGAGCCATGGAAAATACGAGAAATACTGTTCCAGCTGGAAAAGTTGGGACACCTGAAGAAGTAGCAAACGCTGTATCTTTCCTTGCTTCAGACGAAAGCAGTTACTTGACGGGTGTTGAATTGTTCGTAGATGGCGGGCTAGCACAGGTATAATTTCACTGCGCAGAGATTACAAATAGTCCCCAAAAAAGGTTAATGGGGATTTACTTGAAGAAGTCGTATAAAAAAGTCGTTCTCCTTAAAGGACAGGGAATTCGACTTTTTTATGTTTGAATTTGATTAACGTTGTAAATTCGCATTTTCCTGGGGCTACCACTAATGCTAAATGGGAAATAGACTCACAAAACGGTAACATTTTAGGTGCTGGTCGTGTTGAAAGTGCTTCAAACTTCAAGGACTATGCTGAGTATTTTGAATCTGCAGATGGCAAAAAGATTGAAAGTGGATACCTTGTAACCCTTGAAGGAGATAAGATTCGCAAGGCTTTAAAAGGTGATGAGATGCTAGGTGTTATTCTGAGACAGCGGGCGTGGTATTAGGTAGTGCTGAGTTTTATTGGAATGACAGATACTTAAGAAATGATTTCGGTGGATTGATCTATGAAGAAACTGAAGTTGAATACACAGATAAGGATGGGAACATAAAAACTGAAAAGAAAAGCCTTGCTAAGCCCAATCCGGATATGATCCTGAATTAGACTACACTTCACGACAGGAGCGTGATGAGTGGCATGTTGTTGGACTTATTGGACAGGTGCATTTACGTATTGGTGATACTGTTCAAGCAGGTGATAAGATTATAGCTAAGAATGGTAAGGGATCCAAAGCGGAAGACAACACAGGATTAACAGTCATGAAAATTAAGCAGCCATATGATTCTAATAAGGGATATGGTGTAGCAATAGCATTTATCAGATAAGGAGGTAATAACGATTTATAAGGAATTAGTATTAAATGATGAGGATATTCATGTGAATAAGTCATTTAAGGATAAAGTTGGGGAGCTGCTTCAACAGTTCACATCAGATTTCAAAGCTAAAATGGAAGAATTGTTACAACAGTTCACTGCACATAGTTTTAATCAAATCCGGCATACCTCTGATGCTGAGCGTAAGAAATGGAACGGAGCTGTCACATATGTCAACATCATGCTAAAGAATGGGGCTACAGCAGGTACGCGGACACCAATGTACGCAAAATGGGGAGCGTTTTTAATTTTAAGGGGGCATGTGAAAACAGATCCGGAAATCATTTTCGGCTCAATTCCGGTTGAATTCGTACCATACGGAGGTGCAGTAAAATCAGTACCACTTAGCGGAACAGGTGGAACAGCCAATCTGATAATTTACGATTGGTGGTTATTCTAAATCTCATACTAAATGGAATGGTTATGGTGCATCTGATATTAAGAAATTTATTGCTTATGCCAAATCAATTGGCTTTGAATGGGGTGGAGATTGGACAGGGTTTGTAGATCAGCCACACCTTCAATTCAACTATAAGGGCTATGGTACTGATACTTTTGGAAAGAAAGCATCTTCTGCACCTTCAAAATCCACAAATTCAGGCATAAAATCAGTCGGTAAGATTAAAATTGTAGGTGTATCAAATGCTGCAATTATCATGGACAAACCTGACCGTATTAAAGCTAAGAACATAGGTGCAATTGGGCTTGATAAGACAATTGTATCGCTGGGTCTGTTAGAGGTTCAAACAATTCTAAAGGATACTGGGAGATCATTCATAACGGTAAACGCCGATATGTGTCTGGTCAGTATGGCAAAATGGTTTAAGTAAATAAATAGTCCCCTTAAATTTCTTTGAGGGGACACTTTTGTTTATTTGATGATTTATCCTCTTTTTAATATTCACATGGCTTATCTTCGCATTCTGGCTTTTCTTTAGCATCAACATAAGACGATGTTATAGTGTCATTTGACTTGTCATAAATCCCCCAAAACTCTTTTTCTTTGTTGCCGTTCAAATAACCCTCTGCATTAATCCCTCCCATTGGATCTATTTCATATTTGTCCGAGAAATCAATTTTATCTATACCTTCATAGTTGGCATTTATGTAATCAGTCATTCGTTTTTTAGCTTTATCAAATAACTCTAGTTCTGCAGTCTTAACTTTTTCTTGCTTTTCATCATATTGGTGTTTCATGTATATTCCCCCAAGTGTTATTAGAGCTAGAGTAGTAAGTATAATTATGGATTTCTCCATAAAACCATCCTTCTTGTCGTATAATGAGAGTGGATTATCATTTTTTTGAAAAATCTATTGAAGTGGGTTAAGAAAAGTATCCGATCCTTTGATAATACTAATGAGTTTTGAGAAAGCATAAAAGACCCCTCTACTCTATGGTGAGGGGTTGTATACTTAATACTCACATACGTTATCTTCGCACTCAGGCTTCTCGGTTGCATCCACAGTGAAAGATATGACTTTGTCATTACCTTTATCATAGATTCCCCATATTTCTTTTTTCTTATTTCCATTGAGGTAACCATTGATTTCAATGCCACCCATTGGGTTTACCTCATAATCATCAGTGTAATTAATTTGTTCAATACCTTTATAGTTTGTTTTAATAAAGTCAGTCATTCTTTTTTTAGCCAAAGAATACAATTCTTCTTTTTTAGCTTCTTGGGCTTCCATTTTTTTGTCGTGTTGTTCCTTCATAAATATCCCTCCAAGTGTTATAATAACCAGAGATATAAGGATAATTATGTATTTTTTCATAAAACCATCCTTTCTGTCTTACATTTTACATGAGGGAAGGGGCATTGTACATGAATACAAAGACCGACATACCTAATCTATCAGATGAAGACTATTTTTCTCTCAGTCAAAATACATACAGTGAAAAGAAAATGAAAAAAGCCTATGAAAATAAGACACCACTTGTAAATGATTCAAAAAAGGCTTTTTACGTAGATAAAATCAAAAAAGACCCAGACACAGGCCTAGATGTTTACGTATTTGTCCAAGCCAAGAAAAAAGAAGGTAAATGGGTAAAACCAAAAAAACCAGAAAATGTCGTTGTAGGTTTTCAAGGAACAAATCAGGAACAAATTAAAGCTGATGTTATAAGTGCAGATGGCGGCAACGTAGTCATGGGTAAAGACCCGAAAAAGAAAGTCCAATACATAATGAAAAAGGATGCATCTGAAAACTCTAAAGCTATTGCCAAGTATAACGGCAGTATGGAACAAGCAATGATGATTAAGAGTGGAGAATACAAAATTGTCACTAAGACATCTCAATTTGATCAAGGTGATAAGCTCGTTGCCAATGAAGTGAAAAAGTATGCTGGCACTAACACAGTGATTTCGACAACAGGTCACTCACTTGGAGGGGCAGATGCGGAATACGCTGGTGTAAACAATAACGTTTACAGTGTAGCTTTTAACAACCCTTCCATTGTTAAACTGCACGATGAAGAAACACAGAATAAAATCAAAAATGGCGAATTTGATTTGTATCATAAGGCAATTATTAACCCTGATGATATGGTGGGCTCAGGATGGTTTTTAGAATACGACAGACACAACGGAACAACCATATATACGAAAGATCCAAGCATCGCACGTCAAGATCGAGCAAACCGGCTTAATCCGTCTCTAGGTATTCCTGGTGTTTTAGGGAGTCTTATTACTTCTTTCTATGGCCAAGCATTTGCAAAAAATCCTGATACTCATAGTTTAAATGATTCGAATTTTAAATTTGATAAGAATGGTAATATCCAGAGTGTTGATGGCAGCAAAGGTGTTTATAACCAGAATATCGAATCATTCTCATCTTTCTCAGGCATGAATGGCCAGACAATTAAAGTGGATGCTAAATATGCAAAAGAATTAGCTAAACGATTACAGGCAGCTATCGAAGACTTAAAAACAAAGAAACAAGCAATTGAACGATTCCCTCATGATCACAGCAAAATGGTGTATGACGTAAAATCGATTTGTGGTAAGAGATTGGGAGAATTCAAGGATCTAGAACCAAGCGATGTTGATAAAGCTGTATTGTTTCACGCACCTTATGTGAAAGATGGGGCAGCATTTTATGACTCAGAAGAACAGTATCAAACTGAGGCTTCTCTTCATTATTTGATTAGAGATTTAGAGGATATTAGTGAGTTTATTGTTAAAATGGCTGAGGATTTAAAAGATAAGGATAATGAATTAGCAAGCTGGTTACGGTTATAAGGGGGATTTAAATTGCCATATGGAGTTAATATGGATGCAGATGAATTTTACAGACGGTTACAACAGAATGAGGAATTAAAAAAAATTGTGGGTTCAAGTTTAAAAACTCATTGCCAGAACCTAAAAGAAGACACAAAAAACGCATCAGACTTTTCTTCAGCACAACAGGTTATAGCTGAAGTGTATGTTGCTTTACTCTCTTCATTTGAAGGTAAAGCTAAAGAAGCATTAGTACAAAGGCTTAATGAAAATGCAACAATGCTGACAAATGCTACAGAGAACAGAAGTGCTTTTCTGAGGAGTATAAGGACTAAATAATTAAAACAACCTCTTCACTTTAGATGTGAGGGGGTCTTTTTAACTTATGATGTAGCAAAATTCGCAGACGTCTGCGAAAATACTCAGTTATTCAATCTCTCTTCTAATTCATGAATTCATGAATACGTCTTTCTAAACTAGAGAATTTCTTATCGTTATAACTATGATCAAGTTCGATGTTCTTGTTGATCAATTTGAGCATCGACATAACTTCTTCAGGTTCATTTTCCTCTATACGGGAAACTGTATCCTTGATTTCCTTTACATCCTGTTTAACTTCAGCAATATCCTTTGATAACTGCTGAATAGCTTCTAATATTTGTTTCTCCATCCCGTTCACCTCTCCTTACAGTATAACAGCTATTGCAATACTTTTGATTATCCGAAATTTGGACAATCCAATATTTCAATGGTTTTGTTTAACGGTTTGTAGAATTCTCCTCTACAAACTCTACAACCTAAACCCCGCCTTTTAAGCGGGGGTATTTTTCGTCTGTGGCGCGCCGCCGGAAAGGTGCATGATATCCGCACAGACCTTGTATAATGAAAAGAGAAATCATCTGGACAAAAGAAAAAGACGAGTAAACCCGGGGGGAGTATACTCGCCGCTTCATTACGTGACGGGTGCTGGATGGCAGCTCGTCTGTTTCATTATAAAATGGGGAACGTATGTTTGTAAAGGCCTGCGCCGTTTTTTTCTTATCCGGAGCGGAACAATTGTAAATGAATGATCAGCATGATAGCATGTCCTGTAAAAAGAAGGAGTGTTCGTCATGGAGCCGTTAGAGTTAAACGGTGTAAGGCTTGAAATGTATGACTGTAAAGAAAGTGCGGGCAAAAACGGCCGCGTCATCTCATTTATATTGAAGGTGACCTCTGAAACGTATCATGACATCGCCGTCCTTTTGTATGAAAAAACATTTGAAATTAAGGCGCCCGATCGGGGTCTTGAATTCCGCGGCAAAATAACCAACTACCATACATCCATCACAAATCTTTACAATAAAGATGAGACCGGAGATTTTTTCATTGAAATGACGGAAATCTGAAATCATTTGAAAAAGCTGCCGGGCGGCAGCTTTTGTGCGGGATATGTAAATGGTTCGGATTGTTCAGTGGGGGTTAATAGGAGTCTCTGATGATTTTATAATTTTTATGGTTGACGACAGTGAGGGAATCTAATTCAAGATCACGATAATTATCCATGATGGTTACATCAACGATGACGGAGTTTTCATTTACCTTTTCAACAACACCGGTTAATCCGTTTTTAAATTCAATGACGTTTCCAACCTTAGCAATTTTCACGAGCTTCCTCTCCTTTATCATAAATCCTGTTTGAAAATATTTTGCAGTATTTTCTTTAAGAAGTAAAGCGATATGGGTATCGGCCTGCTCAATCATTGTCCCGGCGGGGGAAAGATGGTATATTGATTTTCGGGAAAAAGCCGAGAAAAGGAGGCTGTGTTCGTTGCTGCCTGAAGAAATATCAGAACGTATCAACCAAATGCGCACCGGTGAAATCAAAGAATTCAGGGTGCAGAAAGAACATTTTCTTGCATTTCGAGCGGTTTTATCGAAGCAGGAAGATTTTAAGCATTTCCGCGGTATTGCACAGCAGGGCGGAGATGTTGTTTTCCAGTATTTAGAACAGCCAAGAAGCTGACGGCTCCTCACATATGAGGAGTCTTTTTTTTGTTTTCGCTGCTCATTTCATCTTGCTGTAACAGATGTAAACAAAATGTAAAATCCCTCCGATGGATACTTTTACTGTAATTTGGTTAATGTTGTGAAAATGACGGCCGTTTTTCTGCCAATAATAAGGCCGTTAACGAACTTCTTCCATCATAAAAGCTGATTGGGAGTGTTGGAAAATCTTTAACCGTGAATTTGCGCACTGCTCTTGTTAAGGTAGTGAAGTATTTAAGGAGGAAAGCGTATGACGACAAAATTTGCTGCCTTGGCTGTCTTTTTTCTTTGTTTTATGCCTGCAACAAAAATTGAACATACAGAAGCTCTGTTTACTTTAGCGAAGAAGCCAAAGCAAGAATCCAGCACACTGGTTGCTGATTTAAATAGAAATAGTTCGGTTCCGAAGTTTTCAAAAACTGACCAGAAGCATTCGATCCATCTGATAAAGCTGTCATCTCATCTTGAGCAGAAAGCCAAACCGGAGAAAACGGCTTATCAGCCGCCGAAAAAGACGTATTCCAGTGCCGACAGGGAACTTCTGTCACGTCTCGTTCACGCAGAAGCGAAGGGTGAGTCTTATAAAGGAAAGGTCGCGGTAGCCAGCGTCGTGCTGAACCGGACTGAAAAGAAAGGCTTCCCGGATACCATTCGGGGTGTGATTTATCAAAGGAATGCATTTGAACCGGTAGCAAACGGAAGCATTAATCAAAAGCCGGATAAGGATTCCATCGCCGCCGCAAATGAGGCGCTTAACCATCCGGGCAGAGAAACGAACGCATTGTTTTTCTACAATCCGAAAACAGCTTCTGACCATTGGATCCGTTCCCGAAAAATTATCGAACGGATCGGCAGACACGTATTTGCTATGTAAGCATAGCGGGACAAATATCCCGGCTATGCTTTTTTCAATTTTAAGAAATCGAAAATATTTTCAGAACTTGTCTCATATGATGATGAAAGAACGAGAGACAAGGAGAGACACCATGAATCGATTTGTGAAAGGGATCATTCTTTTATCCATCGCCGCCTTTTTCGCTGAATGTCTGGAATTTGTCGTGAATATGATACTGGCGCGGGAGCTTGGCGAGCATGGGATGGGGCTTTACATGAGCATTCTGCCCACCATTTTTCTCATTATCGTGATCGCCAGTCTGGAGCTTCCGATCTCCATCTCAAAATTCATCGCGGAATCCAATCAGAAGCTGCATGAAAGCATGCTCCGGCATGCCTTCAGAATGACCGCCGTATTTACCGCGTTTTCAACCGCGGCCGCAAGCATCGCGCTGCCGTTCATTCCTGTATTCGATACGTACCACCCTTTTATTAAAGGGATTGTCATCGGACTGATTCCCGTCGTCGCTTTTACATCCATCGCCAGAGGCTATTTTATGGGTGTGCAGCAGATGGGGAAAATCGCGGTTGCGAATGTTTTGAAAAAAATCATTCAAGTGCTTTGTCTGTTTATCTTTTTTCAATGGTACTCTTTTGAAATTGATATGGCCGTGCTCATTTCGTTATTTGTGCTGGTCGCAAGTGATGTCGTGGTGTTCGTATACTTGTATACGCAGTTTATTTTGGCGAGGAGGACGCTTTCCGGCCATCAGCACATCCATCTCCGCGGCAAGGATGTGCGGAAACGTCTTCTGGCGGTATCCATTCCGACAACGGGACTTCGTATTTTTCACGCGGTGACAAATGCCATTGAACCTTTTTTAGTAAAAGGAGCGCTGCTGGCCTCAGGGGCGGCCGGGGCAGCCGCGATTGATCAATACGGCATGCTTGCCGGTGTAGCGGTGACGATCGGTTCGTTTCCCGCATTTATCGCTCATTCACTGATGGTCGTCATGATTCCGAGCATTTCAGAAGCGTACGCGCTGTCTCAATATGACATTGTACTGAAACGGCTGAGACAAGCGATTTTTATTACATTCGGCTATGGCATTCCGGCAGTCTGGATCATGTTTCAGTTCGCCGGCCCGCTGACCCATTTATTTTTTCAGTCTCCGGAAGCGCAGTATTTTTTGCAGCTTTTGTGGCCGTATTTTCTTTTTCAGCTGTTTGTGATGCCGCTTCAGGCCTGTCTGATCGGCATCGGTCATGTGAAAACGGCGTTTTATCATAATGTATGGAGCAGCATTGTGGGTCTTTCGATGATGTATGTGCTTGGTTCTATGCCGAATCTGCAAATGCTCGGCATTATACTTGGCATGAATACCGGCATGATTCTTCTGACAAGTTTACATTACGCGACGATCTGCAAAGACCTCGGTGTCTCCGTGTTCCTGACCGGCGGCGGAAGAACAGCCCCCCGGATCGAGAGCTGAAAAGACTGATACATTTCAGTAAGGAGGGGCAAGCTATCCGAAACGCGTGAAAGGAAGATCTTATGCATAAAAACCGTCTTATTGCATGCGCAGTCCTTTTGATAGCTGCCTCTCTCTGGATGCCTGAAGCAAAAGCCTCATCAGAAAAACAGGCAGTTCCCGCCGTGTTTCTGATGAAGACGATTGAAGGAGACGAGATATCGGTCCCGAATAAAGGGCAGAAAACCATTTTGCATTTTTGGACATCGTGGTGTCCGCCGTGTAAAAAAGAACTGCCACAGTTTCAAACGTATTATGAACAGCATCAATCCGATGATGTAAGTCTTGTAACGGTAAATCTCATGAATGCTGAGCGAAACAAAGAGGCCGTTCAAAACTTTGTCAATCAGCACCATCTCACATTCCCGGTCGTTCTTGACTCTAAGGGCGAGCTTATGAAGGAATACGGGATCATGACGATTCCCACGTCATTTCTGCTGAATGAAAAAGGAGAAATCGAAAAAAAGATTGTCGGTCCGATGACCGCTTCACAATTAAAAGAATGGTCTGAGAAATAAAAAGGAGCGGGAGGATTACCTCCCGCTCCTTTTTTGCATATCATGAACAGCTGAAGGGATTATAATGATAATTATTATCAAAAAGAAATTAAAACAATTATAATTGAAATCTTTCGCCGGCGTGCTATAATAAAGAAAAACACCGCGATATTACTGTGAAAATGCTGCCTGTAAGGCGGCAGTTTTGCTTTTATCAGGGAAATGAAGATGATTTGCGTTCTCAATTAGAGAGGAGAATTCATAATGAATGAACAAGTGGTGACTCAAACCCATTCACAACAGCAGACTCAAGAAGAGCGGTCCGGAAAAAAGTGGCTCCAGCATGCGGAAATCATTGCGGCTCTCGTATCGGGCGCCCTTATTCTTGCAGCCTGGTTTTTCACCGAAGCAAAAGGCCTGTCCGTTACTTTGTATATCCTGGCCTTTGTGATCGGCGGATTTGCAAAAGCGAAAGAAGGAATTGAAGATACGCTGGAGACGAAGGCTTTAAATGTTGAACTGCTGATGATTTTTGCGGCTGTCGGCTCTGCCCTTATCGGGTATTGGGCGGAAGGCGCTGTTCTTATCTTTATTTTTTCGTTAAGCGGCGCGCTGGAAACGTATACGATGAATAAAAGCAGCCGTGATTTAACCTCCTTGATGAAACTGGAACCGGAGGAAGCGACCCTGCTTAAAGACGGACAGGAAAAGCGGGTGCCGGCCGCTGAACTCAAGATCGGCGACATGATCGTCATTAAGCCGGGCGAACGCGTAGCGGCAGACGGGATCATCGAGTCAGGCGCGACGAGTCTTGATGAATCGGCGCTGACGGGTGAATCGATGCCGGCGGAAAAAACAGCCGGAGATTCTGTGTTTACAGGAACGGTAAACGGAAACGGCTCTTTAACGGTCCGAGTTACGAAAACAAATGAGCAGTCTCTATTCAGAAAAATCATCCGTCTGGTGGAATCGGCTCAAAACAGCGTGTCACCGGCTCAGGCATTTATTGAGCGTTTCGAAAGTGTCTATGTAAAAGGCGTGCTTTTAGCCGTGGCTTTGCTTTTATTCGTTCCTCATTTTGCTTTAGGCTGGAGCTGGAGTGAAACCTTTTATCGGGCGATGGTGTTTATGGTGGTCGCCTCCCCGTGCGCTCTTGTCGCTTCCATTATGCCCGCTGCGCTTTCTCTTATTTCAAATGGAGCCCGCAACGGATTGTTGGTTAAAGGAAGTGTGTTTTTAGAGCAGCTGGGAAGCGTCCGGATGATTGCTTTTGACAAAACAGGCACGGTCACAAAGGGACAGCCTGCAGTTGCTGCATTCCAAGCGGCGGAACAAGTGAATGAGGATGAGGTCATGCAAGCGGTGTATGCGATTGAAAAGCAATCAAGCCACCCGCTTGCAAAGGCGATAGCTGCATTTGCCGAAAGCCGGGGCGCTGTGCCTGCAGGCCATACATCGATTGACGAGACGTCCGGGTTCGGTGTTCAGGCCGATATAGAAGGCGTCAAATGGATGATCGGAAAAGCTGGATTTGCAGGGAAAGAGGATGCAGACGCTTTTTTGAAAACAGCGGGAAATGAGTTAAAAGATAAAGGCTGTACGCTGGTTTTTGTTAAGAAAGATGACAGGATAGCGGGCTGTTTTGCGTTAAAGGATCAAATCCGGCCAGAAGCAAAAGCCGTAATGGCTGAGCTTGAATCACTCGGGATTAAAACGGCCATGCTTACCGGAGATCAGCCTGAAACAGCGGCTGCCATCGCAAAAGAGGCTGGCATGACGACGGTTGTTGCCGATTGTCTGCCTGACCAAAAGGCAGAGGAAGTAAAGAAACTGAAAGAAACATACGGCACAATCGCCATGGTCGGAGACGGCATTAATGACGCGCCCGCTCTGAAAACCGCTGACGTCGGTATTGCGATGGGAGGGGGAACGGACGTGGCTTTAGAGACGGCTGACTTGGTCCTGATGAAAAATGATCTTCATAAGCTTGTGAAAATGTGCAGGCTCTCACGGAAAATGAACCGGATTATTAAGCAGAACATCGTTTTTTCGCTCTCGGTCATCTGCCTGTTGATCTGCGCCAACTTCCTGCAGGTGATGGAACTGCCGTTTGGCGTTATCGGGCATGAAGGAAGCACGATTCTGGTCATACTGAACGGACTCAGATTATTAAAATAAACAAAACAGCCGCACATCGGGCGGCTGTTTTTTTAAATGTTCGTTCACAGCATAAACGCCGGAAAACTGATAGAATGAATAAAGAGCCACTTTGGTAAGGAGGAAAAACAAAAATGAACAGATTACAACGTGTTTCAGATTGGCTGAAAAAAGAAGGACACGATGCGGCGTTTATACATACAAAGGAAAATGTATTTTATTTGACTGATTTTTATACGGATCCGCATGAGCGGTTAATGGGATTGTTCCTGTTTCAAGAACAGGAGCCGTTTTTCGTCTGTCCGGGAATGGAAGCCGGACAAGCCCGCAGTGCCGGGTGGGAGCATGAAATTATCGGCTACGGCGATCACGAAGACCCGTGGGAGCTGATCAAAGCCGAGCTCACAAAACGAAATGTGCGCCTTGATTCCATCGCGGTTGAAAAGGATTCGATCTCGCTTTCACGTTCAGAACAACTCAAACATGCTTCAGGGGGCGCCGCGTTCGCTTCGGCAGAAGAAACGCTCAACCAATTCCGTCTCGTAAAAGATGAGAAAGAAATCAGCATTCTCAGGGAAGCGGCAAAACTTGCGGATTACGGAGTTGAAGTCGGTGTCGCAGCGCTTAAAGAGGGCGTGAGTGAAACTGAAGTGCTGGCGCAGATTGAGTTTGAGCTGAAGAAAAAAGGCGTGCAGGGCATGTCGTTTTCAACGATGGTGCTGTTCGGAGAAAAATCAGGCCAGCCTCATGGCAATCCGGGTACAGACCGTCTGAAAAAAGGCGATTTCGTTCTGTTTGACCTGGGTGTTATTCTTGACGGCTACTGCTCAGACATTACGAGAACATTCGCATACCAATCAATCAGCCCGAAACAGGAAGAGATTTACGAAACGGTGCTTAAAGCTGAAAAGGCGGCGCTTCAATTAAGCAAACCCGGTGTGAGAATCGGCGATCTTGATTTAAAAGCCCGCGGCATTATTGAAAAAGCCGGATACGGAGACTATTTCCCCCACCGCCTCGGCCACGGACTCGGGATTTCGGTTCATGAATATCCATCAATGAGCAGCGCGAACGACACGCTCCTCAAAGAAGGTATGGTGTACACGATAGAACCGGGGATTTACGTGCCGGATGTAGGCGGCGTGCGCATTGAAGACGATGTGTTTGTCACAAAAGACGGCGCCGAAGCATTAACGCAATATCCGAAAGAATTAACGATCCTGAAATAGAAAGCTTTGTGATAAAAAAGGACGGTTCTGGAACGCAGTGTCCTTTTTTATCACCTTGTTAAATGAAAAAGTCATCAAAATGCTGAAATGGTTTGATATCATGCTTTTCCCGCAGCGGCCGCATAGCAAGATAACTGCCGCCGAGTATGGCCAGACACAAACCGATTAAGCAAAGAATCCCCATCACTGTAATTCTCCTTTCAAATGAATAGGCTGTATTTGTTTTTAGCTTACTGTATGAAACGCATTCCAGATCAAGGAAAAAAAGAAAGGGGGGACGCCATGGCTACGATCAGAGACATTGCCGGCGCTGCCGGAGTTTCTGTTACAACAGTATCAAGAGTATTAAACGATCATCCTTATGTAAGCGAAGACAAAAGAAAAAGAGTGAAAAAAGCGGTACAATCGCTCGGGTATACGCGCAACATCCATGCCGTGCATTTATCCAAAGGCTTTTCCGATATGATCGGCGTTGTGCTGCCGTCGGTGAATCTTCCGTATTTTGCAGACCTTGTCGCGGGTATTGCCGAGGCTGCCGAAGCCTCAGGCGTGCATCTTTCTTTATACCAGACGGATTATCAGCAGCAAAGAGAACGCTTTGCTTTATCACAATTACAGGAGCGCCAGGTGGATGGCCTGATTATCTGCTCCAAAGCAATTTCCGATGAGCAGCTGCTTACCGTGAAAGAACCCATTATTCTCTGCCAGCACACTGATGCCGCTGAGCTGTCCTCAATCAGTAATCCGCATGGGGAAGCATTTCGGCACGGCCTGGATTATCTGATAGAAAAGGGACACCGAAAAATAGCGATCAGCCTGGCCAGAAAAAAGGGAAAAAACAGTCAAGTCCGCATTGCCGCATACAAAGAGGCGCTGAAGAAGATCGGCCGGCCTTACAGGGAAGAGCTGGTTGTGGAAAAGGCGCTGACGCTGCTTGACGGGAAAGCCCTTTTTCACAGATGGAAGAGCTGGGATGACAAACCGACTGCGCTGTTTGCGGCGAATGATCAAGTATCCGCCGGTCTTTACCTTGAAGCCAAGGCAAACGGGACGCGCATTCCGGAAGAGCTGGCGATTTTGAGCATCGACAATCACGCTATCAGCAAGATGTTAGGTATTTCCACAATAGATATACAAACGAAAGAAATGGGAAAGCAGGCTTTTCACATGCTTAAGAATCGGATCAGCGGCGGGCCTCCGGCAAGGAAGATTCTTGATTACCGTCTTATTGAACGATCAACCGTCTAAAAAAAGAATTGACGCGCTTTCTGTTCGTTTTGTACGATATGAGGTATTGAATGACAAAGGAGCTGAGGATCATGAAGGGGTCCTTTACAGTTGAGAAGGTATTAAATAACAATGTGCTGATCGCAACACATGATAGATACAGTGAGGTCGTCTTGATCGGAAAAGGAATCGGCTTTGGAAAAAAACAAGCGGATGTCATTGAAGATAAAGGGTATGACAAGATGTTCATCTTAAAGGATGAAAAAGAACAAAAACAATTTAAAAAGCTCCTCGGTTATGTGGACGAGACACTTGTCGACATCTCCAATGACGTCATTTATCATATCAGGAACCGAACAAGCCAACCGTTAAATGAACATATCCATATTGCGCTGACGGATCATATCGCCTTTGCGGTAAAGCGGCTGCAGCAGGGCTTTGACATTAAAAACCCTTTTCTTATGGAAACCGAAACGCTTTATCCGGAAGAATTTCAGATTGCCCGTGAAGTCGTCGGCATGATTAATGAAAAGACTGGAATCTGCCTTCCGGAAGGGGAGATCGGCTTTATCGCTCTTCATATCCACTCCGCCCTGACGAATCGGTCCCTTTCAGAGGTCAACCAGCATTCGCAGCTGATGTCCCGGCTCGTTCAGGTGATAGAGGAATCTTTCCAAATGAAAGTCAATAAAGAAAGCGTCCACTATTTGCGGCTGATCCGGCATATCAGATTTACCATAGATAGGATTAAACGGGAAGAGCAGACAAAAGAACCAGAAAAGTTAATGTTATTATTGAAAAATGAATACCCGCTATGCTACAATACTGCTTGGAAACTGATAAAAATCTTACAGCAAATGCTGAAAAAACCAGTTCATGAGGCGGAAGCGGTTTATCTCACGCTTCATCTGTACCGATTAACCAATAAAATTTCATAATTTCAGTTGAGACCTTTAAAAACGTGTCACTGATTCGATCAGGCATGAGTGATTGAGGGTAAAAAACGGGAAGAACGGCCCCGTTATTTTGCACACCCTTTTTTACTCATGCTTTTTGTTGTGTAAAAGGGCAAATGTAAACGGTTAAACTGAAGACTTGCGCCTGTGAATTCGTTGTCATGAATTTTCGCTGTAAGGTCACACTAGCTAACAGGGGAGGTACATTCTTTATGTTTAAAGCATTATTCGGCGTTCTCCAAAAAATCGGCCGTGCTCTTATGCTTCCGGTTGCGATTTTACCGGCTGCGGGGATCTTGCTTGCGTTAGGGAATGCCATGCAGAACAAAGATATGATCCAAGTCATGCATTTCTTAAGCAATGATAACGTTCAGCTTGTGGCGAACGTCATGGAAAGCGCCGGCCAAATCGTATTTGACAACCTGCCGCTTCTTTTTGCAGTAGGGGTTGCGATCGGTCTTGCGAATGGAGACGGTGTTGCCGGAATCGCGGCCATTATCGGATACTTGGTCATGAACGTATCCATGAGCGCCGTGCTTATGGCAAACGGCAGTATTCCGTCTGACAAAATTGAACGCGCTAAGTTTTTTGCGGAAAACCATCCGGCCTATATTAACATGCTGGGGATACCGACTTTGGCGACGGGCGTGTTCGGCGGTATTATCGTCGGGGTTCTGGCCGCGTTATTGTTCAACAAGTTTTATAAAATTGAACTTCCGCAGTACCTCGGATTCTTTGCGGGTAAGCGGTTCGTTCCGATTATCACATCAATTTCTGCATTAATTCTCGGTCTTATTATGTTAGTAATCTGGCCTCCAATCCAGCATGGTCTGAATTCCTTCTCAACGGGACTTGTGGAAGCGAATCCAACCTTGGCGGCCTTTATTTTCGGAATGATTGAACGGTCATTGATTCCGTTCGGTCTTCATCACATTTTCTACTCGCCGTTCTGGTATGAATTTTTCAGCTATAAAGATGCCGCTGGAGACATTATCCGCGGAGATCAGCGGATTTTCATGGCTCAGATTAAAGACGGCGTACAGCTGACGGCAGGTACATTTATGACCGGGAAATATCCGTTTATGATGTTCGGCCTTCCTGCGGCAGCGCTTGCAATCTATCATGAAGCGAAGCCTGAAAAGAAAAAACTTGTAGCCGGAATCATGGGTTCTGCCGCTCTGACAAGTTTCTTAACGGGAATCACCGAGCCGCTTGAATTCTCATTCTTGTTTGTGGCTCCTATCCTGTTTGCGATTCACTGCGTATTCGCGGGGCTTTCCTTTATGGTCATGCAGCTGCTGCATGTAAAAATCGGCATGACCTTCTCAGGCGGTCTGATTGACTACTTCCTGTTCGGAATTCTGCCTAACCGGACGGCTTGGTGGCTTGTCATTCCGGTCGGCTTAGGATTAGCCCTCATATACTACTTCGGTTTCCGGTTTGCGATCAGGAAGTTCAACTTGAAAACGCCGGGCCGTGAAGAAGAAGCTGCAGATGAAGGGGCAGGCGCATCAGGCGAAGCCGGCGACCTTCCTTATGAAATCCTTCAGGCGATGGGTGATCAGCAAAACATTAAACACCTTGATGCTTGTATCACGAGACTTCGTGTTACGGTCAACGACCAGAAGAAAGTGGATAAGGCCCGCCTGAAACAGCTTGGCGCATCAGGCGTCCTTGAAGTCGGAAACAACATTCAGGCCATTTTCGGCCCGCGCTCTGATGGTTTAAAAACTCAGATGCAGGATATCATCGCTGGACGCACGCCGCGCCCTGAACCGAAAGTATCCGCACAAGAAGAAGTCAGCCAGCAGGTTGAAGAGGTTATCGCGGATCCGCTCCAAAACGAGCAGGGTGAAGAAGTGTTCGTTTCTCCGATCACCGGCGAAATCCATCCGATTACGGATGTGCCTGACCAGGTGTTCTCAGGGAAAATGATGGGTGACGGTTTTGCGATTCTTCCGGAAGAAGGAATCGTCGTATCGCCTGTCCGCGGAAAAGTGCTGAATGTTTTCCCGACAAAACATGCGATCGGCCTCCAGTCTGACGGCGGAAGAGAGATTCTGATTCATTTCGGAATCGATACAGTCAGCCTGAAAGGTGAAGGATTCACTTCTTTTGTTTCTGAGGGTGACCGGGTTGAACCGGGGCAAAAGCTGCTTGAAGTTGATCTTGAGGCGGTTAAACCTCATGTTCCTTCATTAATGACACCGATTGTCTTTACAAATCTTGCTGAGGGTGAAACGATTTCCCTTTCGGCCGAAGGTACTGTAAAACGGGAACAAAAAGATATTGTGAAAATCGGAAAATAAGCATATAAATACGCCGTGCTTGTCAGATGACAAGTACGGCTGTATGATATAATATTGTGTAGTAAAATAGCTTTAATTTAAAGGAGAATGATAATCATGGCACAAAAAACATTTAAAGTAACAGCAGATTCCGGAATCCACGCTCGTCCTGCGACAGTTCTTGTACAGACTGCAAGCAAATATGATGCTGACGTAAACTTAGAATATAACGGCAAAACAGTAAACCTTAAGTCTATCATGGGCGTTATGTCTCTAGGTATTGCTAAAGGCGCTGAAATCACAATTTCTGCTGCCGGCGCTGACGAAAACGACGCTCTTAACGCTTTAGAAGAAACAATGAAAAGCGAAGGACTCGGCGAGTAATGCAAGAATTAAAAGGAATAGGCGCTTCAGCCGGAATTGCGATTGCAAAAGCATACCGGCTTGAAGAGCCGGACTTAACGGTTGAAAAGAAAAACATTGCTGATGCTGCGGCTGAAGTAAGCCGTTTTGATGAAGCGATTGTACGTTCTAAAGAAGAGCTTGAGAAAATTAAAGAGCATGCTTTAAAAGAACTGGGACAAGACAAAGCTGATATTTTCTCCGCGCACCTTTTGGTTCTGAGTGATCCTGAGCTGTTAAACCCGGTAAAGGAAAAAATCAGCACAGATTCAGTTAATGCGGAATTCGCTTTGAAAGAAACGGCTTCCATGTTCGTGACCATGTTTGAATCAATGGATAACGAATACATGAAAGAGCGTGCGGCGGATATCCGTGACGTAACAAAACGTGTGACAGGCCACCTGCTGGGCGTGGAAATTCCGAACCCGAGCATGATCTCAGAAGAGGTTGTCATCGTGGCTGAAGATTTGACACCGTCTGATACGGCGCAATTAAACCGTCAGTTTGTAAAAGGTTTTACAACTGATATCGGCGGACGCACTTCACACTCCGCAATCATGGCCCGTTCGCTTGAAATCCCGGCTGTTGTCGGAACAAAAGCGGCTACAGGCACAATTGAAAACGGTGTTACGGTGATCGTAGACGGCATCGATGGTGATGTGATCATCGATCCTTCCAGTGAAACGTTAAAGAAATATGAAGAAAAGCACAGTGCCTACCTGGCGCAAAAAGCTGAATGGGCTAAGCTCGTCAATGAACCGACTGTTTCAAAAGACGGCCATCATGTAGAGCTTGCCGCAAACATCGGCACCCCTGATGATGTAAAAGGCGTTCTTGAAAACGGCGGAGAAGCTGTAGGGCTTTACCGTACGGAATTCCTTTACATGGGACGCGACCAGCTTCCGACAGAAGACGAGCAATTCGATGCTTATAAGACGGTTCTTGAGCGTATGGAAGGAAAATCAGTAGTCGTGCGGACATTGGATATCGGCGGCGACAAAGAGCTTCCTTACCTGCAGCTTCCTAAAGAAATGAACCCGTTTTTGGGCTACAGAGCCATCCGCCTTTGCCTTGAAGAACAAGAAATCTTCAGAACTCAGCTGCGTGCGCTGCTTCGTGCAAGTACATACGGAAACTTAAAAATCATGTTCCCGATGATTGCGACAGTAAACGAGTTTAAACAGGCGAAAGCGATTCTTCTTGAAGAAAAAGAAAAACTCGTCAAAGCCGGCGTAACGGTTTCTGACGATATTGAAGTCGGTATGATGGTAGAGATTCCGTCTACAGCCGTTATCGCAGATCAGTTTGCCACAGAAGTTGACTTCTTCAGTATCGGAACAAATGACTTGATCCAATACACAATGGCTGCTGACCGCATGAACGAGCGCGTGGCTTATCTGTATCAGCCATACAATCCGGCGATTCTCCGTCTTATCACGCTTGTCATTGAAGCCGCTCACAAAGAGGGCAAATGGGTCGGCATGTGCGGAGAAATGGCAGGAGACGAAATTGCGATTCCGATTCTTCTCGGCTTAGGCTTAGATGAGTTCTCAATGAGCGCTACATCCATCCTTCCGGCAAGAACGCAGATCAGCAAGCTTTCTAAAAAAGAAGCTGAATCATTCAAAGAAACAATCTTGTCTATGAGCACGACTGAAGAGGTTGTCGCATTCGTTAAAGAAACTTTCAATAAGTAATACAACAGCCAGACGGTGTAAGCCGTCTGGTTTTTTTCATATTCGGAAAAAAGGGGGGAACAATAACTTTCAACAGGAGGGATTATCATGACAAAATCATTTGGAGCGGGGGATACGGTCTACGTCATTTACCGCAATCCGCATGCCGCCAATGTTGCCCATATTAAAGAGGCGGAGATCGTTCATCACCCATACCATGAGGGGGAACTGTCTCTATTTTTACACGAAACCTATCATCCGCTGGCCGAAGATGATGCGGTCTTTTCGACATATGAAGAAGCGGAAGCGCTTTACAGCGAGCTTTTTGAAGAAGACCGGCACCACTGATCAAAGGAAATGTTTACAACGCATATTCACTCTCTTTTGGACGGAAAGTAACAACATGAGACTATGTAAAGGGAGTGTCTGTCTATGCTGAAGCCGTTTGTTCCCCAGCTTGTTTATATTGAACCGCGAGCGCTCGAATACCCGTTAGGACAAGAGCTGAAACATAAGTTTGAAAACATGGGGCTTGAAATCAGAGAAACGACCTCGCATAATCAAGTCCGGAATATTCCGGGGAAAAATCATTTGCAGCAATACCGGAACGCGAAATCAACCTTGGTGATCGGCGTCCGGAAAACATTGAAATTCGATTCTTCAAAGCCATCCGCCGAATATGCCATTCCGTTTGCGACGGGCTGTATGGGGCATTGCCACTATTGCTATCTGCAGACGACGATGGGGTCAAAGCCTTACATCCGGACATATGTCAATGTGGAAGAGATTCTGGACCAGGCTGATGAGTATATGAAAGAACGGGCGCCGGACTTTACAAGATTTGAAGCCTCTTGTACGTCTGATATCGTCGGAATTGATCATTTGACACATACATTAAAAAGAGCCATTGAGCATTTCGGACAAAGCGAATTGGGAAAGCTCAGATTTGTGACCAAATTTCATCATGTCGATCACTTGCTTGATGCGAAGCATAACGGAAAGACAAGATTCAGATTCAGCATCAATGCGGATTATGTCATTAAAAACTTTGAACCGGGAACTTCTCCGCTCGACAAACGGATTGAAGCCGCTGTCAAAGTCGCTAAAGCGGGCTATCCGCTCGGCTTCATCGTGGCGCCCATTTATATTCATGATGGCTGGGAGGAAGGCTATAAGGAACTGTTTGAGAAGCTGGATGCGGCACTTGATGAAGATGTCCGGCATGACATTACCTTTGAACTGATCCAGCACCGTTTTACAAAACCGGCCAAACGGGTGATCGAGAAGAACTATCCGAAAACAAAGCTTGAGCTGGATGAAGAAAAGCGAAGGTACAAATGGGGGCGTTACGGAATCGGCAAATATATATACCAAAAGGACGAAGAACATACCTTAAGGGAAACGCTTGAGTCTTATATCGAAACCTATTTTCCGAAAGCGAAAATCGAATATTTTACGTAAGGCGGAGCTGTCGGCATGACGGCTCTTTTTTTTGCTGCGTCAAATGACGGAAATTTTTGATATTTATTTCAAGGTTTATTCATTTTCTTGGCCGAAAGACCGATATAACTCTCAGGAGGGGATGGTTATGTTTAAAAAAATGCATATCAAAATTGCTGTGTTTGTATCGGCAATGCTTATCGTAACGGTTGTTTTTTTAACGGTATCTTCATATTTGACATTAAAGCCGATGATGACAGATGAAGCAAAACGCACGACAGAAAATGTCACCAATTCACTCGGTCAGAACATTGAGCTTCAGCTGAAAAATGATGAGACTGTATTATTGAGATTAGCAGGCGGTGAATTGTCCCGCACGTTTTTAACAGATGGGAATAAAGAAACCGCGCGGCTCTTTAACGATGAGTTAAAGCAGATCGGGCAGAATGACAAATATGTCGCGCTTGCATACGTCGGAACCGCAGACAAACAAATGTTTACATATCCGAAGGCTGACTTTGCCAAAGACTATGATCCGACAAATAGAACGTGGTATAAAATGGCGGCCGAAAAACCCGATACGGTTGTCTGGACTGAGCCTTATAAAGATGCTGTGACAGGGGATATGATCGTGACGGCTTCAAAAGCCATTCAAAACAGCGGAACCGTCATCGGAGTGGCGAGCTTAGATTTGAAGCTGTCATCCATTCAGAGCATGGTCAATCAGCAAAAGGTTCCGTATAAAGGATTTGCGTTTTTAGCGGATGAAAACGGTTCTCTTCTGGCGCATCCTTCAAAACAGGGGAAAAATATTTCGGAAGATCAGGCGTTAAAAGACATCAGCTCAGACAAAGAAGGCATCAAAGAGCTGCAAGGGAATATGGTCGTCTATCAAACGATAAAAGAAACAGGATGGAAGGTCGGAACGCAGTTTGAAAAAGATCAGCTAATGGGAGTAGCCGACAAAATGAATACAGTGAGTATTTTTATGTCACTGATCGCTCTTGTGATTACGATCGGGCTCAGCTATTTCCTTGCGAAAACGATAACCGGGCCGATTCAGCAGCTGATCGCCAAAACAAATTCGGTCTCAGCGGGAGATTTAACCGTCCGCGCCCAGACTAAATCAAAAGATGAAGTAGGCGAATTAACAAAAGACTTTAACCAAATGGTTGAAAATATGAAAGAAATGGTCGAACAGGTCAAGACTTCTTCAGAAAAAGTGTCCGATACATCTGACCAATTAACCGTCATTTCACAAGAGACAAATGAAACGAGCGGACAAATCGCAAAAGCGATAGAGGAAGTCGCCGCCGGAGCGACTGAGCAAGCGTCAGAGGTTGAGACGATCAATGAAAAATCTGAAAATCTCTCTGTTAAAATAAGAGGAATCGCCGATCGCGCGGGCAGCATAAAACAACTCTCAAAATCTTCAGAGGACGCCAGCTACAAAGGCCTGGATGCGCTCGGCCAGCTGCTGATGAAGTCAAATGAAGCCAATTCAGAAACGAAAAAAGTAGAGGCCATGCTGACTGACCTGGAAAACCAAACGAAAAACATAGAGGAAGTCGTAACGGCAATATCCGCCATTTCGGACCAGACAAATCTCTTGGCGCTGAATGCGAGTATTGAAGCCGCAAGAGCGGGAGAAAGCGGACGGGGTTTTGCCGTCGTCGCTGAAGAAGTCCGCAAGCTTGCTGAACAATCAGCTCTTTCCTCCGGCCATATCAGTGAGACGGTCCGGCTGATTCAATCAGAGACGAAAGAAGCGTCGCACGCAATGATCGAGGCAAGCAGAATGAATGATGAACAAAACAGCGCCATTCATGAAACGGGCGAAGTGCTCAATCTGATTACGACGGAAATGCAGTCTCTCGTTCAAGGAATAGATCATATTTACAATGACATTCAAAAAATGAGTGAAGAACAAGCCGCGATACAAGAAGCGATTCAAAGCATCTCCGCCATTTCTCAAGAATCAGCGGCAGCCGCGGAAGAAGTGAATGCCTCAACTGATGAACAGCTCGTTACGCTTGAAAAAGTGAAGCAATCGACCGACATGTTAAAGAGCGCGAGCGAAGATCTGATCAGCGCCATTTCTAAATTCACCTTGTAACGCGGACTCTATCAGCCTGTCATATGGTAATATAGACATGAAATCGTATATATGAATCGCAGCAGGGGAGGAAAGCGCAGTGAACAAAACAGTCGGATTTATCGGTTTAGGTGTCATGGGAAACAGTATGGCATCGCACATTTTAGAAGCGGGCTATCCCGTTTTAGTCTACACGCGTACGAAACAAAAAGCGGAAGAGATTCTGAATAAGGGAGCGGTCTGGCAGGAGACGGTCAAAGACCTTTCGGAGAAAGCTGACATCATTATTACCATGGTCGGCTATCCGAGTGATGTCGAGGAAATCTATCTCGGTGAAAACGGCATTCTCCGTCATGCAAAAGAAGGGGCGTTTGTCATTGACATGACGACATCAAAACCGTCTCTGGCGAAGAAGATTGCGGAGAAAGCCAAAGAAAAATCGATTCACGCCCTGGATGCACCCGTTTCCGGCGGTGACATCGGCGCCCAAAACGGAACGCTTGCCATTATGGCCGGAGGAGAAAAAGAAGCGTTTGAAGCATGTCTGCCGCTTTTCTCCGTAATGGGGGAAAATATTCAGTATCAAGGGCCGGCAGGGAGCGGCCAGCATACGAAAATGTGCAACCAGATCGCGATTGCAGCGGGAATGGTCGGAGTGGCTGAAGCGATGGCTTACGCTGAAAAATCCGGTCTGAACCCGGAACAAGTGCTGAAAAGCATTACAACCGGAGCTGCCGGAAGCTGGTCATTGTCCAACCTCGCTCCCCGTATGCTGAAAGGCGATTTTGCGCCCGGCTTCTACGTGAAACACTTTATTAAAGACATGGGAATTGCTCTTGAAGAAGCGGAGCTCATGGGAGAAGAAATGCCTGGATTGTCGTTGGCCAAATCATTATACGACAAGCTTTCCGCGCAAGGAGAAGAAAACAGCGGAACTCAAAGCATTTATAAGCTTTGGGTGAAATAAAAAAGATTGCCCGAACGCGACTATTTTATGGATGCTGAGGAAGCGAATACTTACGGTATTGTTGGTAGTGTTTTATAAACAATGATCTGCAAATCTTGTATTCTTAGGGCCTTAATGAAGACAGGAACTTGGCAGGATAATGTATTAATGTGTATCCGTTTATAATATTCTACTGTTTGGAATCCCCCTCGTTTGTTTGATGCAGACTGTCTATTATAAATCAAAAGGGGGATTTCCGAATAATTATAAGGATTAATACAACTTTCCAACAGTAGGATGTATCATGTTTGATTCAACTATGAATTCGAGTAACCCAAATGTACATAGTAATAAATCGAGTTGATTCCCGCAATTAAAACCTAATAATTTGGCATCCAAAATTGAAATTCTATAGATTAGCCTTCTAGCAAAACTGAAAAATAAAAGAGGATGTATCGTAAAAATTCAAGAGATTTACGAAAACATCCTCGATTCAGAGATTTCATCATTACATGTTGTTTTTTGAGAATTCCAGATGAAATCAACGTTAAATCCATTTGTTAGCAATATGAATTTTAATGTTGTACAGTAATATAGTGTTTCAGTTCTCCTATATGGGTTTGAGTTCCCCAGGTCAATGCTACTTGCACATCATACTTGCCTGCTGGAATATTTTTCGTCAAAAAGCTTACTTTAAAATTGCGAACATTATGTCTATTAACATCTATATATTTGACTATATCTCCTTTTTTATTTTCAAGAAAAACTGTAACACCCCAGTTTACCTCATATTTTGAAGGCACAGTACCTGTTACGACAATAGAAGTAGCGTGTTTTGAGTAAGTATTAGCATCTGTTTGGAATTTAATTGCTCCTTTTGAAGTCATGGCTAACGCTTCTGAACTGTTTGAGAAAATCCCGAATGTCAAAAGAGCAACTGTGAATAGTGTCATTACAATTTTTTTCAACTGAAACTTCCTTTCTCCATTTTTATTTAGAAATCCATTCAATATATTACTAAATTTTGAAAAAATATTCAACGGAAAATAGGTAAATTCTACTTTTTATTATAAAAAAGTATTACTAAAGAAGTAAAGGGTAGCAAAACCATTTTAATCCTCACGTTTATGATTTTACAAAAAAGCTCCCGGCACCTCGTGCCGGGAGCTTCAAATGTTTATAAATTTATAAAGTGTTAGGCCCTTTTTTCGCCGTCTCAGCCACTTTTTCGACAGACAAAAGATTGCCCCGCGGGGCAATCTTTTTTTGTTTATTTTCCGATGAATTGCTGTGTCCAGATGTTTCCTGATTCTACATAACCGACACCGATTTGAGTGAACTCAGGATTCAGGATGTTCTTTCTGTGGCCTTCACTGTTCATCCAAGCTTTAACGACAGCTTCAGGAGTCGGCTGCCCTTTGGCGATATTTTCACCGGCAGTTTTATAAGTGATTCCGAAAGATTTCATCATATCGAAAGGTGAACCGTAAGTCGGACTTTGGTGATCGAAATAGTTTTTGTCTTTCATATCTTGTGATTTTGCGTGAGCTGATTTGCTTAGTTTATCATCAATCTGCAGAGGTTTTAAGCCTTGCTTTTGTCTCTCTGCGTTTGTCAATTCAACGACTTTCTTTTCATACGCACTGACAGATGAAGGAGTTTTCTCGCTGCTGTTGTTTGTGTTATCTGTCTGTTTTGCATTGTCAGCCGTCTGGTTTTGATCGGCTTTCGGTTTTTCAGCAGCTGCCGGAGCTTTTGCAGGTGTTTCTTTTTGAACGTCTTTAACTGTCATATCGGAATGCTTTGCGTGTTTTTGCAGCTGCTGTTTCAGTTCTTTCTCATTTTTAAAGCTCAGCTGTTTCGCGCTCTTTTTCATATGTAGTTTTTCAACAGCCTCTTGAAGAGTCAGATGCTGTACGGTGTTTCCTTTTTTCACAGTAACGACGTGCTGGCATGACAGCTCTTTGGCAGATGCCTGCTGAATGCCTCCGAATGTAATCAAACTGACTGCCGCGGCGGCAGATAAGAGAAATGCTTTCTTCATAAGTTTATAGCCTCCCAGAGAAGTTGTTTTTTTCTACATGAAAAATCTTATCACAGCTTTTTTGTCATAATGCAGGCATTCATTTCCTTTGACAACAAACTCTTGTCATAATTGTAATTGAGCATAGAAAAATGGCTTTATATCAGGAGAAACGATCTGTATTTATATTTTAAAATCCGTTACATTACTTCAAGTTATTTGAAGTGTTAGATATTTTTTAAGATAATTTGATCTTGACAGTTTTTTTTACCTGTTTTCGCTGTAACAACTTTTACAAAAATGTTACAATTAAAATCTGTTTATGTAAATATATTCAATGATTTGAGAGGTGTAACAGAAAGTGGCTGAAGTCGCGCGTGAACCAAAGAAAAAAACGAAACGTTACAGAGCGCTGAGAATGAATCTCTATTTTTTAGTTGTTTTCCTTCTCTTTACGGCACTGATTTTTAAACTCGGCATCGTCCAGATTGTCGAAGGGGATAAACACCGCCAGAATGCGGAGAAGGCAAATGCAAAAACCGCCTATTACCCGACACCGCGGGGAAAGATGTATGACAAGCGGAACAGGGTGGCGGTTGATAACCAGGCTGTGCCTGAAATTGTATACGTTTCTACCTCAAAAACCTCGGCAAAGGACAAATTGAAAACGGCAAAAAATCTCGCCGCACTGATCCATATTGATACTGAATTTATGAAGGATCGAAATATCATTGATTACTGGCTTGCCGCACATCCGAAGAAGGCGGAAAAGCTTATGAAGGATTCAGAAAACAGCCTGAAATCCCAAGAAGTGTACAAACGCCAGATTGAACGCGTCCCGAAGCAGGAGATTGATGCGATCAAAAAAGATAAAAAAGAGCTGCAAATTGCGGCGATTTATACGCGTTTTTCAAGCGGCAACGCCTATCAGCCGCAAGTCGTCAAATCAATGGACCCGAATAAGCTGAACGGAAACGGAAACAGCGGTTCACTGCTTGACGAACATGACAACAACAAGCAAAAACCGAAAAGCGACCTGACATATGAAGAAGTTTCCGTCGTATCCGAACACCTGAAAGAGCTCCCCGGCATTGACGTAATCAATGACTGGACACGGAAATATCCGTACGACAAAACGCTGTACTCTCTGTTCGGCGGTGTGACGACACCGGAACAGGGATTGTTAGGCGAACGGAAAGATTATTACGTCACAAGAGGCTACTCACTGAATGACCGGGTGGGAAAAAGCTACATCGAATATCAGTATGAAGACTATTTAAACGCACATAAAGAAAAAGTAGAGTATGTGGAAAACAGCAAAGGTGAAGTCGTCAGCCAAAAGCCCGTCGATGAAGGCAGCAGGGGCTACGATCTGCAGCTCTCGCTCGATATGGAATTACAATCGAAAGTCGAAAAAGTCATTGAAAAAGAGCTGAGAAGAAGCCGCGCCGCAGGCAACTATATGGTTGATAGAGGATTTGCCGTCATGATGGACCCGAACAACGGGGATATTCTCTCAATGGCGGGGAAACGCATTGATCTCGAAACAAATAAAATACAGGATTTTGCGATCGGAGCATTTACGACCCAATATGAGATGGGCTCTGCTGTTAAAGGAGCGACTGTTCTCGCAGGTTACCAAAGCGGCCTCCCGCATTATAAAACGTTTGTCGATGCACCGCTTAAGTTTAAAGACGGCACGGAAAAGCAATCGTGGACACAAATGGGGACCATTACTGAGCTTACCGCGCTGCAAAGAAGTTCAAACATATATATGTTTCATGTGGCCATGCATATAGCCGGCATTACCTACATCCCGAACGGCACGCTGCCTGCCGGGTTAGACGATATTAAAAAAATGCGCAACTACTACGCCCAATTCGGCCTGGGTGTGAAAACCGGGATTGACCTTCCTCAGGAATCAGCGGGAATGCAGTCAAATCCGCAATTGGTCGGGGGATTGCTGCTGGATTTTGCGATCGGACAGTTTGATACGTATACGCCGCTTCAAATGGCTCAATATATTTCAGCCATCGCAAACGGCGGGTATCGCGTCCAGCCGCGGATCGTCACAAGCATTCATGAACCGGACAGCAAAAACAAAATTGGAAAAGCGATTGAACAGCGAGATATTAAAATTTTGAACAAAGTAAATAACAGCCCGAGCGATTTTGACCAAGTTCATAAAGGAATGAAGTTGGTCACAAGCTCACCTCAAGGAACGGCTTATTCAACATTCCAAGGTTCAGGCGCCGATGTTTCCGGTAAAACGGGAACCGCGGAGACGCACTATTACGGCACGAACAAAAACTGGTGGGGGAAATACACGTATAACCTGACCTTTGTCGGCTATTATCCGTCAGAACATCCACGAGTGGCATTCAGCGTTGTCGTTCCGTCTGTTCAGGATGATCACGATCATGTCAGCAAAAACATTGCCAAAGGAGCAATTGACGCTTACAAAGAACTTGAAAAGAAATACAATAAAAAATAACAAATGAAAGGGCGGCCGAACATCTCGTGCGCCCTTTCTTTCATTCAGGAAAATTGACGTTCACAATAAGAATAGAAGGAGAATGCTCATTTTTTAGCGAATCAATCTAGTGGAAATTCTTTTAATATCAGCCCGTGACCAGCCTGCAGTGTGAGTAAAATGCAAAGGAGGGATTCTGTGGAACAGGATACTCAGCATGTCAGACAGCTTCAATCGAAAACCGATCTTCATGCCGTTTTGACGTCTAATGGGCGTATTATGTATATTTCTGCAAACTGCAAATCGTATTTCAGTTATTCCCAGGAAGAAATGATCGGATCGTTTCTCAAAACGTTCCTGCATGAGGAAGATCAATTTTTGGTTGAAAGTTACTTCTATAATGAGCATCATTTAATGCCTTGCACCTTTCGCCTTATTAAAAAAGATCATACCATTGTTTGGCTTGAAGCAGGTGTGGAAATTGTCACACCGCAAATGGAGGGGACAGATCGGGAAATTATCCTTAAAATCAAGGTGCTTGAGGAGAAGACACCGTGCAGGTCTTATATGTATGAACAAAAGAAGCAAAAGGCGGAACAACAGTCAGCAGAAGCGGCTGGAAACGGCGAATTTGAGCGTCTTGTTGAAACGCTGCCGAATCCTCTATACGTCAGTATCAACGGCACAATCGCCTACGCCAATAACGCGATGCTTGCCATGCTGGGAGCCGACAGCAAAGATGAGGTGATCGGCAGACGCTCTTATGAGTTTATCGAAGAAGAGTATCATGACATTGTGAAAAACCGAATTGTGCGGATGCAAAAAGGGATGGAAGTCGGAATGATTGAACAGACGTGGAGAAGGCTTGACGGCACGCCCATTCATTTAGAAGTGAAGGCGGCGCCGACGACATATAAAAATCAGCGGGCGGAATTACTGCTTCTGATTGATATTTCTTCGCGGAAAAAATTCCAGACGATTCTTCAAAAAAGCAGAGAGCGTTATCAGCTCCTCATTCAGAATTCAATTGATACGATCGCCGTGATTCACAATGACAAATGGGTATTCATGAATGAGTCGGGCATTTCGCTTTTTGAAGCAGAAACCTATGAAGATTTAATCGGAAAAAACATCTATGATCAGCTTCATCCCTGTGATCATGACGACGTGAAACAGCGGATTCAACATATTATCGACCGAAAGACCGAGTCCGAAATCATTAAACAATCGTGGTTTACTTTTAAAAACCGGCTGATCTATACGGAAATGGTCTGCATTCCGACGACGTTTTTCGGAGAAACGGCCGTGCAGGTCATTCTGCGTGACATTTCTGAGCGGAAGCAGACGGAGGAATTAATGCTGAAGTCGGAAAAGCTGTCTATCGCAGGGCAGCTGGCGGCGGGAATCGCTCACGAAATCCGCAACCCGCTGACGGCGATCAAAGGATTTTTACAGCTCATGAAGCCGACGATGGAAGAAAACGAACATTATTTTGACATTGTGTTTTCTGAACTGAGCAGAATCGAATTAATTTTAAGTGAACTTTTAATGCTTGCCAAACCTCAGCATAACGCAGTGAAAGAGCGTGTAAACTTAAAGAAAATTATAAGTGAGGTAACCGCTCTTTTAGAGACGCAGGCAAATCTTAAAGGGATTTTCATCAAAACGGATTACGAACGGGACAGCATGTTTATTAACGGTGATCAAAATCAGCTGAAGCAGGTGTTTATCAATCTGATAAAAAATGCCGTTGAGTCGATGCCTGATGGAGGAACAGTCCACATTCTCATGACAGAAGATGAATATTCCGTCAATGTGACGATCAAAGACGAGGGTGACGGGATACCGGAAAACGTGCTGAAACGGATAGGCGAACCGTTTCTGACGACGAAAGAAAAAGGAACCGGCCTGGGGCTGATGGTCACATTCAACCTTATTAAAAACCATCAGGGAGCCATCCAAGTAGACAGCAAACCGGATAAAGGCACTGCTTTTCACATTACATTCCCGAAACAATAAAAAACAACGGCGTAACGCCGTTGTTTAAATAGTCTGCATGGATTCTCTCGTTTTTAAAATAAATGCTTCCAGCCGGTCCAAACCTTCTCTCAATGTATCCAGTGAATATGCGAATGACAGCCTCACATACCCTTCACCCAACTTTGAAAAAGAGCTGCCGGGCACTAGAGCCACACCTGCATCCTCTAAAAGAGCCATACTAAAATCAAACGATGACATTCCGAATGACTTAATGGAAGGGAAGATATAAAATGCGCCTGACGGCTTTACGACGTCAAGCCCCATTGACACAAGACGGTCATATACATAATCAAGCCGCTTTTTATACTGTTCTCTCATAATAAGCGCATCATCAACGCCGTTTGTCACCGCTTCAAGCGCCGCTTTCTGGGAGATCGAGGACGCGCATGTTACACTGTACTGGTGAACTTTTAAGATATGCTTGGCAATGTCTTTCGGTGCGAAAATGAAACCGATTCTCCAGCCCGTCATGCTGTGTGATTTTGACAGCCCGTTGATCACGATCGTCTGGTCTCTCAAAAAAGACGCGATTGAGTAATGCGGTCTGTCATAGGTTAATTCGCTGTAAATCTCATCCGACAGTACAAAAACATTTCTGCCTTTCAGCACGGCTGCGATGTTTTTCAGCTCTTCTTCTGACAATGTCACTCCGGTCGGATTTGACGGATAAGGAAGAATGACGCATTTTGTTTTAGGCGTCAGCGATTCTTCAATGAGCCGCGCCGTCAGCTTAAATCCGTGTGTCGTCGTGTCCACATGAACGGGAACGGCGCCTGACATGCGGATAATCGGTTCATAGCCAGGATAAATCGGTCCGGGCAGAATGACTTCATCGCCGGGAGATAAAATCGTCCGCAAAGACGCGTCAATCGCTTGGCTCGCCCCGGTTGTGACGATGATTTCCGTTTCGGCTTCATAATTCAGATCCGCTTTTTTCTTCATATAAAGCTGTACGGCCTGTCTCAGCTCAAGACCGCCCGCATTCGGAGTATACGCCGTAGCGTTCTCGTCGATTGCTTTTTTGGCCGCCGCTTTGACATGGTGCGGCGTGAAGAAATCCGGCTGGCCGATCGTAAGCGAAATCACATTATCGTGCTGAGCTACAAGATTTGAGAATTTGCGAATTCCTGAAATTTCAATTTCTTTTACATTCGGATTAAGCAAATGTTCCATAATTCATCACCTTATACTATATATTGAGTTTATCCTATTTTACCACTAGCTGAGCATTTGTCATCTATTTAAGTGAACTATCCCGAGTATATGTCCGATATGTGAAAACATACCTTCTTTCAGAAAAAAATAAGACAACCAGCTGAAATGATTGTCTTCATTGTATCATGATCTATCTATTGTGATATGTGGCGAATGTCATTAATACCCGTATTCAAAGCTGATGTTTTCCCGCCATACGATATACGGAGCGGGCTTATCGCGACACTCATTCGCTTCTTTTTTCATTTGCAGGTAAGCCGTTTTGCTGATATCTTCTAACACCGTCATTTGATCTTGGTCGAATATAACTACTGTACCCATTTATTACACCCTTCTTCCTGAAAAATCCTTGACTATTTTACCACTCGATGTCAAAAAGTCAATGGGATATCGGAAAAAAGAATCTTTTTATAAAGAGTTCATGGCCAGTTGGACCGAATACATTCACTTTTTCCGTTTACAGCCGATATAAACAGTACAATACTGAATGCGGATAGCGAGGGATTGAATTGTCTTTACAACAATACGATATTTTATTGGATTCAGGCACAAATGAATTAGAAATCGTCAAATTTGAAGTAGGCGTCAATACATTTGGCATAAATGTGATGAAAGTCCGGGAAATCATTCAGCCGGTAGATGTCACATCTGTGCCCCAGTCTCACAAAGACGTAGAAGGGATGATTAAGCTGAGAGGCGAAATTCTTCCCGTCATCAGCCTGTACACCTTTTTCGACGTTGATGCCGAAGGGGCAAAAGACGATAAATATATCGTGACAGAATTCAACAAGCGGAAAATCGTCTTTCACGTCGGTTCCGTATCACAGATCCACAGGGTGTCCTGGGAGGCGATTGAAAAGCCGACTTCGCTGAATCAGGGCATGGAGCGGCACTTAACGGGTATCATTAAACTGGAAGACACGATGATCTTTTTACCTGATTATGAAAAGATCATTTACGACATTGAATCGGCATCCGGAGTTGAGACTTACCATGTCCATCAGGAAGGATTTGATGAAAGACGGGCGGGTAAAAAACTGATTATCGTAGAAGATTCGCCGCTTCTGATGCGCCTTTTGACGGATGAACTGACTGAAGCGGGGTACAGTGAAATCGTTACGTTTGAAAATGGAAAAGAAGCGTATGATTATGTCGTGGAATTGACGGATAAAGGAGCAAATCTGTCAGACCATATTGACATGATCATCAGTGACATTGAGATGCCGAAAATGGACGGGCACCGTTTGACGAAGCTCCTTAAGGATAACCCGCAAAGCTCTGACGTGCCGATTATGATCTTTTCGTCCCTGATTACGGATGACCTGCGCCACCGGGGCGAAGTCGTCGGAGCGGATGAACAGATCAGCAAGCCTGAAATCAGCGAGTTAATTAAAAAAGTGGATACGTACGTGATTGAATAGAAAAAAGCCGATGCGTCATGCATCGGCTTTTTTGCGGCGGAATTAAAAATAACTCTCACCAAGTTTTTTAAACACGGGTTTATGATAAGCGGGCTGCTGCCTGTTGGCGGCCAGCGGTTTTTCCTTTAAGCCCACATATTTTTGCAATAAGTTTTTCGCTTTTGTCAAAGACATTTGTGCTTTAGGATTGCGGTACGATTGATTTAACGTACCTAAATGCGGAAGATGCTGGAAGTCTTCTTTTGTTGGAGGCATGTGAAAATAGTAGTCTCCGATAGAGATAAGTACGTCTGACTGCTGTTGGCTAAACCTGGGATTATTTGAAAAGTGAAGCCCTATTTTTTTCCCTTTGCCTTCTTTCACAAGCTTTTGTAATGCCCGTTTTTTCAGCAGATAAAGGTATTTAGGGTTGGGGGCGGTTTTTGCATGGCGGTTCACAGTATAAACAGCTTTTGAAAGATTCTCGATGGTTGGCTGCAGCTCTTTCGAATAAGCGTGGTCGTCCATTATTTCTCTCCTTTGCGTTGATCAAGTTCATATATAGATTATACTTTTTTAGCGTTGAAATGCAAATATTGAATATAAAAATACGCCTTTTTCTGATGAAAAGGGCGCATTTTTTTCCTTTATTAGACAGGATTCGCATGTTTTTCAGAATCAGCTTTTAATGATTGCTGCACATCGATTTCCGCCGCCTCGGCGCTGTACTTCGGAAGGGCGATAAAATAGAACACAAATACCGCCAAAATCACGATTCCCATGCCGTAATAAAGGTAATCAATATTGGAAACGAATTTCGGAAATAACAGGGCGACAAGTCCGAGTGTAATCGATTGGGCAAACATCATAAAGGGATCCTGCCAGCCGCTGACCCGGCCCATTATTTTCGGATGAACGATTTTCGGCATCCAGCCGCCGATGGCGATATTGACAGGTCCGATGCACATTCCGAGGACAAAAGCCGACGCATAATAAATCCACAGCTGATCCGTATAGCCGAGGACAAAAATGAGCAGTCCGGCAGCCAAAATCGGAAGCGACATCAAATGATGCGGTTTGACTTTTTTCGCGATCATCGTTCCGATCACACTTCCGGCAAGCAAACCGAAGCCGAGTGCGACGGTGAAGATGGAAGTGTGTGATTCGTAATGATCGGGCGCAAGTCCGTATTTCATCGTAAACATCGGCAGTACGGCAAAGCCGCCGTTGACAAATCCAAAAATAAAAAATCCGAAAATAAGAGAAGCAAGCAATTTGTTTTTAATAATATATACGATCCCTTCTTTAAAATCAGCGACCGAGTCTTTCAGAAACGAATCTCCCCATTTAAAAGGGCCGTTCGGCTGACGGGCTTCTATCGGAATGCGGCAGGCGCGAATCAGAAAGCCTGACACAATAAAGCTGACAAAATCAAGGATAATGGCTCCGTGCACACCGATCGTTTTATACATAAACGCACCCATACCGACGCCGAATACCATAAAGATGCTGAACAGGATCTGGTTAAGTCCCGCTGCTTTCGCATAATGCTCCTTAGGCAGAATAGCTTGTACAAGGCTGGCTTCCGCCGGGAAAAAGAACTTGGTCACGGCGCTTCTGATGAACAAAATGCAGAACACGAGAGGAATATTCCCGCTGTATAATGCCGCAAACAATACGATCGTCAGTCCCGCCCTGATCCAGTCACAATTTTCTGCGACCTTTTTCCTGTCGAGCCGGTCAGCTGCGACACCGACAATCAGAAATACGAAAACTGTCGGCAGCGAATACATCAGCTCTGCCAAAGTCGTGTATGCCGGCTGGTTGGCAAAGCGATCCAGCAAGTAAAAAGCGAAAGCCATATTACCTACAGTCGTTCCCATTTGAGAAGCGAGTGCTGCGAAAAATAAACGGACAAAATTGCGATTTTTAAATATATCCATAAACACGCTCCTTACCCTAAAGGTCCCACTGTAATATATTATCATCAGCTCGTTCCATAAACAAATGAGATCTTTCTATCTGATAATCGTCACCCTTGTTCCATTAGGGACGGTAGCGGCAAGTTCAGTGACGTCCTGATTATACATGCGGATGCAACCTTTTGATACCGCTTTGCCGATGGAGGAAGGATTATTTGTCCCGTGAATGCCGTAATGGAGCTTAGAGAGGCTGAGCCAATAAGCGCCGAACGGGCCTCCGGGCTTAGGCTGGCGATTCACGATGTAAAATTCCCCGGTCGGCGTGGTCGTCAATATTTTTCCGACTGCGATCGGATACGTACGGATGAGCCTGCCAAGGCGGTATAACTCCAGTTTCTTCGCTCCGATATACACGACAATGGAATAGGGAATAGTGGATGGGTCGGGAAGATTCGGTATGATAATATGCTGTCCCGCATAAATGACCGATTGGATTGAGGGATTTGCCTGAAGGAGAGCGGCCGTGCTTATTCTGAAGTCTTGCGCAATGCTTGAGATGGTTTCTCCTTGTTTCACTTGATAGGTCAGCAGTTTCATCACCCTCCTTTTTGTTCTTTTCCATATACATATTAAGGAGGGGCTGTTTGTGCATCGGGATAAAAGTCTTATTTTTGTACGGTTTTCAATGTGAACAGCGTGATTTCCGGTCTTGCTAAAAATCGATACGGCAGCCTTGTCGTACCGAGCCCGCGATTGACATAAACGGTTGTGTCATGCAGTGTATACATGCCGTCGGTATACGTTTTTCCGTAAGGGGGCGTAATGAGAGGCCCGAAAAACGGAAGCTGCACCTGACCGCCGTGAGTATGTCCCGACAGCTGCAGGTTTACGGGATGTCCGCCGATTTTGAGTGCGGCATCCGGCTCGTGAACGAGTAAAATGGAAAACGCATCTTCGGAAAGACGGGATAGAGTGCCTGCATAATCTGGCTTTCCGAGCATTAAATCATCCAAAGCCGCAAGTTCAATCCGGCTTCCATCTGCCAGCTGCACCTGGCGAAAGCCGTTGCGAAGCACTTGAAAATCAGCCGCTTCCATCAGCGCCTTGTACGTGTTCGTGCCGTAGCCTCCGTGGTCATGGTTCCCGTATACACAAAGTTTGCCGAAAGGAGCTTCAAGCCTTTGCAGCACGGCGAGCGCATGCTGATAATCATGATATAAATGCGGCTTATCAATTAAATCTCCCGTAAAGATAAGCAGATCAGGCTTCAGCTGATTGATCTTTTCCGCTGTTTTATTCAAGTCTTCGGTTGTAAACACGTCACTGAGATGCGTATCGCTGAATTGAACGATTTTAAAATTGTCAAAGCCGCGTGGAATCAGGCGGCTGGTAATTGTATGCCGGGTGATTTCAATCATACGCGGTTCAATATACCGGGCATAGCCGTAGCCTCCGCAAGCCGTCGCAAGAGCCGCGCCAAAAATGCCGAATCCTCTTTTTAAAAATGTTCTTCTCGTCATTTTCTCCATATGTAAAACCAACCTTTGTCAGAGTTTTTCTATTATATCATCAGCTTGGCCGGAAAATCCCTTCTCAGCATGTAATGACGGGCAGAGACATCTGTGATAGAATTGTGAATGATTATTCATTCAATAAAAGGGGTGGGGTTGTTATGGATAAGAAAGCGGTAATCATTACAGGCGGTTCAAGCGGCATGGGAAAAGCAATGGCGAAAAAACAGGCTGAACTGGGATGGCACGTCATGGTGACGGGGAGAAACCAGGAAGCACTTGAGGAAACTAGAAAAGAAATTGAGACCTTTGAGGGACAGGTTGCCTGTTTTCAAATGGATGTCCGTTCAGAATCCGCCGCTTCAGACATGATGACAGAAGCGGTAAAGGTCTTTGGCCGGCTTGATGCGCTGATTAACAATGCGGCCGGTAATTTTATTTGCCCGGCAGAAAAGCTGACGCCCAACGGATGGAAAGCGGTTATTGAGATTGTTTTAAACGGCACTTTTTTTTGCAGCCAAGCCGCGGCAAGGCATTGGATCGAGCAAAAGCAGAAGGGTGTCATATTGAATATGGCCGCCACATACGCATGGGGAGCGGGAGCAGGGGTCGTTCATTCCGCTGCAGCCAAAGCGGGGGTATTGTCACTGACAAGAACGCTGGCCGTTGAATGGGGGAGCAAATACGGCATCCGCACAAACGCGATAGCCCCAGGCCCGATTGAACGAACAGGCGGTGCGGAGAAACTGTTTGAATCGGAAAAAGCAATGTTCCGCACTATGAACAGTGTCCCGCTTGGCCGGCTGGGCACACCGGAAGAAATCGCCGCGTTGGCAGCGTTTTTGCTTTCTGATGAAGCGTCCTACATAAACGGGGATTGTATCACAATGGACGGCGGGCAGTGGCTGAATCCTTATCCGTTTTAATTTTTCGTATGTATATTGACTATTTTGCAAAACAAGCGAACGTCAAAGCCGACCGTTCGCTTGTTTTATTTTCTATTCAAAATTATGATATAATTTTGAAAGATTAAGGGGCGATTAAGTGAAGAAATTATTAAAATGGTTTGTTGTACTATTTTTAAGCAGTTTAGTTATCATCTTTAATATTTGGTACTTTATTATTTGTGCTTTTACTCCAGAGTATTATCAAAATACCCATCTTACATCTGATGAAATAATCAGATTTGAAAAGCTATATCACATCGATTTTCCTGATGAAACGAAATTTATTAAAGCCAGGGAGTATTTGAGCGGGCTCGGAGGCGATACATCGGCTGTATTATATGTGTCTCTCCCGACCAAGCTGGCGGAAACAAATTTATCTGATTATACGTATATGCCAATAAATCATACTGATCATGCCGGTTCAATGTATGGAGTTGACGTTTCCAAGAGTGTTGGCGGGTTCACAACCCTTACATTTGGCACGTTAGATAAAAAAGGAACTTTCTTTCAGTTGAAACATGATGATGATTGGGTGTTTAACAGTACCGATTGGAGTCATTACTTTTGGACAGCTGCCGGTTATAATGCTCTTATATTTATACTTTTATTTGTGATTGTGAAACAAATGAACAACGTCCTTAATGAACCGGTCTAAAGAGTGATCTTAAAAATGTCCCCCTTTTACTTTAAGCTGCTGCCATACTGCCTCCTTTTCCCCTGATCTAAACATTTGTGGTGCTGATATAATTGTGTATAATCAGACAAAGATAGAGAAGCAGGTGATAACATGTTGGACCCACTTGATATACTGACGAATATTGATGATGTCATTCCGTATTACCAAGCGATTTTTAACGCTGAGGAACAAAGAGTCGTAGGCTACGAAGTGCTTGGCCGGATTTTGGCAGATGCGGAGATTGAGAGCCTAGGGCCGTTTTTCTTAGATTCCGGCATTCCGGAAGAATATAAGCTTGAGGTCGATGACAGAGTCATCAGGCAGGCGCTGGAGAGGTTTAAAGAAGCTGATCGTGATCTGTTGATTTTTATCAATCAGGATGCGAATGTATTGATGCTTGACCACGGCGAAAGCTTTCTTGAGCTTTTGAAAGAATACGAAGAGCAGGGCATTGAATTGAACCGTATTGTGCTTGAGATCACCGAGCACAATTTCGAAGGCGACATTGAACAGCTGTATCATATGCTTGCCTACTATCGTACATACGGCATTAAAATCGCGGTGGACAATATAGGTAAGGAGAGCAGCAACCTGGACAGAATCGCGCTCCTTTCACCGGACCTTCTGAAAATAGATTTGCAGGCGCTGAAGGTATCTCAGCCGTCACCATCCTATGAGCATGTGCTGTACAGCATTTCATTGCTGGCGAGAAAAATCGGCGCCGCGCTGCTGTATGAAGATATAGAAGCTGATTTCCAGCTCCAGTACGCATGGAGAAACGGAGGCCGATTTTTTCAAGGCTATTATCTGCAGGCGCCGAGCGGCGATTTTATAGACCGGAGCCTGTTAAAAGCACGCTTGAAAACAGAGTTTCAGCAATTTATCACGAGAGAAAAAAAGAAGCTGGAGACAGTATACGAACACTCTGAGAATTTTTATAAGCGGGTCAATCAGGCAGTTTCCGAGCTGAAGAAAACCCATCAGGCGGATGATGAGTTTATTAAGAAACTGGCGGAAAACCTGACGGACTGCTGCTTCAGAATTTATATGTGTGATGAAGAAGGCTATCAGCTGACGGGAAATGTGTTCAAGCAATCAGGCGAATGGCTTTATCAGCCTGAATACATGGAGAAAAACTGGAGCTGGCGTCCGTACTTTCTAGAAAACATCATGAAGATGCGTAATTCAAGAAAAGGCTTTTTCAGTGACCTGTACAGTGATATTGAAACGGGTGAGATGATCAGAACCTTTTCATACCCGATGGATGACAATATGTATTTATTTATTGATCTGCCTTACTCTTATTTATATGAACAGGACGGATTACTATAAAGCGGCTGCTGTAAGCCGCTTTTTTTTATAAATGTGAAAAAGTTTAAAAAAATGATTGACAATGATACTGATAATCATTATCATTTAGTTATAGAGAGAAGTTACTCTCTGTTCCCCAACCCCTCTATCAGATCAAGATCCGAAAAAGCTTGGCGCTACCCCCGCCAAGTTTTTTTATGCCTTCCTGCGCATAAAAAGGCTTCTTCTCACATACATCTGACAATGGCGGCTCAAAAAGCGAAAAATCATTTATAAAAGGTGTATGACATTCCGAAAAAAGCTTCAAACTATTCGAAAACACGGTTTTCCCGTTTATTTTCTTATTGAAAATCCAGCGGGAAAATGCCATCCCGGTCTACTTTATGGTATGATGCTCTGTAGAACTTGTATTATAATAAATACTTGTTGATTTGAAGTTGTTTTTTGAAAGGAGTCTTTTTTTAGAATGTCACAATTAATGGGTATCATCACACGGCTGCAAAGTCTGCAAGAAACAGCCGAAGCGGCTAATGAGCCGATGCAGCGTTACTTCGAAGTAAATGGTGAGAAAATATGCAGTGTTAAATATTTTGAAAAGAATCAAACGTTTGAGCTGACGGTTTTCCAAAAAGGTGAAAAACCTAACACATATCCGTTTGATAACATTGACATGATTTCTATTGAAATTTTTGAGCTCCTTCAGTAATTTGGTTTGATTTTTCAGGCTGACCAAGCTTCCCGTCTTCCGCAAGCGGAGCTTTATTAAATCATGCAAAGGAACCGTGCTCGTTCGTTTGGTTGTAGATTTTGGAAAGAGGAGTGTCCGTACATGGCTGATTCTTTTCTGTTTTATAATCTTTCTGAGGCACAGATGACCTTTCAAGACGTGATGGAGCGGCTGAAACGCTTTGTCAATAAAGACCCCCGATCAGCATACGTGCTGTCTGTGGGGACTGATTCACAAGTTTACCGCGACTTCACGAAGTTTATTACGGCTATACACTTGCACCGTACAGGCAAGGGAGCTTGGGGCTGTTTGAAAAATCACGATCTCGCCAGACCGATACATAGCCTTCGCGAAAAAATTTCGCTGGAAACCGCATTCAGCCAGGAGATGGCTGCGCATATCCTCGACGGACGTTTCATGGAAATTACCGATTTGCTCCTGCCTTTCGCTGATGAAGGAGCGGATCTTACATTTGAAGTGCACTTAGATATCGGCCAAAAAGGGCTGACAAAAGAATTGATACAAGAAATGACCGGCCGTATTACCTCGATGGGCATTGAAGCGAAAATCAAGCCCGATTCCTGCACAGCATTCAGTTATGCCAATCGTTACACAAAATAATATGTCATACAGAATCCGCAAATTGTCGAATTATGCGGTTGACGATTTTTTTCTGTTTACTTATCCTAGCGGTAGAGCTGAAAGCAAATATCACCTTGCTTTCAGAGGTATTCAGTTAAAAATAGGGGGCCTGATTACGTATGAGTCTTATCGGTGAACGATTTACGGAAGAAGAACAAAAACTTCTGCTGAATATCCTGATCAATCATGAATATGCCATTGAGCTTTTGACCAGCGAAATCAACGATATAGAAGCAGGGTCAAAAAGCGTTGATGGAACCACTTATAAAAAACTCGTAACGCTTTATGACCGTTTCCGGAACGAAAATTAATCAGCGGCCTATAAATTGATACTCGATTGCAAAGAGTATCTTTTTTATTGACGGAAACTTTTCGACAAAAAATGATAATGTTTATATTATTGCGATATAGGGAATACATGTCTTGATGAAAAATGTAAAGGGGTCGAAGTGACATGATTAGCTTACAATCAGATCAGCTTCTTGATGCAACAGTCGGACAATTTATGATCGAGGCGGATAAAGTGGCGCACGTACAAGTCGGAAACAACCTTGAGCATGCTCTTTTAGTGCTGACGAAAACCGGCTATACCGCTATTCCAGTCCTTGACGCTTCGTACCGTCTGCACGGTTTGATCGGCACAAATATGATTATGAACAGCATTTTCGGACTTGAGCGGATTGAGTTTGAGAAGCTGGATCAAATTACGGTTGAGGAGGTCATGCTGAAAGACATTCCCCGTCTTCACATCAATGATCCGATTATAAAAGGGTTCAGCATGGTCATTAACAACGGATTTGTTTGCGTTGAAAATGATGAAGGTGTCTTTGAAGGCATCTTTACGAGAAGAGTCGTATTAAAGCAGCTGAGCAGTCATATCAGGTCATTGAATAAGTAGGCTCGCACGATCAGCCTATTTGTTCTTTGTATGCCAGAAAAAGAAAACGTATACATATTGGTCGCACTTGCTTCGGCAGCCTTTAATTTATTAGAATGGTAGATAAGAAATACGAGAAGGCATTGAAAAGGAGGACGACATGCAGCTTCAAGAGCTTCATATGCTCGTAGTTTTAGCTGAGGAATTAAACATGAGGAAGGCTGCCGAACGGTTATTCGTGTCACAGCCGGCTCTGTCCCAGCGATTGCAGACCATTGAAAAAGCCTGGGGAACAAAGATCTTTCTAAGATCTCAAAAAGGACTCACGGTAACGCCGGCAGGAGAAAAAATCATACAATTTGCAAATGATGTCACGGACCGGCAAGAGAGAATAAGAGAAAATATTGATGAACTTGAAGGGGAAATTCACGGCACATTGAAGCTTGCCGTCGCCTCCATTATCGGGCAGCACTGGCTTCCGAAAGTGTTAAAAACATATGTGGAGCGTTATCCGAATGCAAAGGTTTCCCTCATTACAGGATGGAGCAGCGAAATGTTGAAAAGTCTGTATGAAGATCAGGTACATATCGGCATTATCCGGGGAAACCCGGAATGGAAAGGCCGAAAAGAATATCTAATGACCGATCATTTATATTTGGTCGATACGGAAATTTCCTGCATTGATGATATAGCCCATACCGACCGGCCGTTTATCCAGTTCAAAAGTGACAGTACATATTTTCAGGAAATTCAGCATTGGTGGCATCAAAAATTCAAAACCTCGCCGAAACAGACGATCCTCGTCGATCAGATTGAAACGTGCAAGCAGATGGCGCTGCACGGAATCGGTTATGCCATTTTGCCGTCAGTCACCTTAGCTGAGGAAGACAAAGTAAATAAAATGCCCCTGCTTGATACAAAGGATCATCCGATCGGCCGCGACACATGGCTGCTCGGTTATGAGCCGGCATTTGAATTAAAACAGGTGCAGGCTTTCGTTTCTGTCATCAAAGATATGCTGAAGCAGGAGAGCCCTTTTTAGAAAGACAGCAATAGGCTGTCTTTTTTTATTTTTTATTGACAATGAAAATCATTATCATTTAAAGTAGTGTATATGTTATTGAAAATCATTATCAATTACGGGGTGATCATATGCAGAAAGCATTAATGATATACGCAAGCATGTCGGGAAATACGGAGGATATTGCCGGCATTATAAAAGAAACACTGAGTGAGCACCAGATTGCAATTGACTGCCTTGACATGGACGAGGCAGATGCAGATTGTCTCGAAGCATATGATTATGTTTTTGTCGGCACATACACATGGGGAGATGGTGATCTTCCTTACGAAGCGGAAGATTTTTATGAAGATATTCTGCACCGCCAGCTAAACGGACTGAAAACGGCTTGTTTCGGTTCAGGCGATCACGCCTATCCGAAGTTTTGTGAAGCGGTTACGCTGTTTTGCGATGCGTTTGAACAGGCCGGAGCCAATTTATATCCGGAAACGCTGAAAATCGAATTAGCGCCTGAGACGGCTGAGGATCAGGAATGCTGCAAAGAATTTGTCCGCGGTTTTCTTGCATGGGCCGCTCACCAAGGAGACCGGTGCCATGTTTCATAAAGGCGCGACGGCTGTCATGGCATCAGTGTCTTCAGGATTTTTTGTCGCAGTAAAAGGCGAAGGCATTTTTCATTTTTCCGCAGAAGAAGGCTGGAAAAGGCTGTACCGGATGAAAAGCAAGATTCATGTGCTGACCTACATCGGGCCTTACATATTCGCGGCGGGGGAAAAAGGCGCCGTCCTCAGATCGGCCGATCAGGGAAAGACCTGGACGGCATCCCGATTTCCGACCAGCGCCTCCGTTTGGGCCGTTGCCGGGCGCAATGACGGGTTCGTCTGTGCGCACGGCACGCACTGCCTCTACTTATCTGATGATTTCGGCGTCACTTGGCATGTGGCTAAGCCCTTTTCACATTTAAAGGAGCTGCCTGTCATCCGCTCGCTTTGTTTGCACGGTCAGACGATTTATATCGGCACCCGGATTCATATGAATTATGGCGGCATTTGGGCGTACGATCTGACAGAAGACCGCATCCGGCGTATAAGTCGTGAAAGACAGCGCATGACGGCTTCCATGCTTATGTACAAGAAGGACTGGCTCATTGCCGCAAAGGGTGCGGCAAAGGGAGAACGGGGCGAGGTTGCCGTCCGAAACGTGCGGACGGACGAGGCGTTTGTCATTACAGCCGCGCCTGCCGTACGGGAAAAATCATTTCTCGACGTTTCTGAGGATGACGGTATTATTTATGTCACTTCGGCACAGGACGAAAACGGATTTTCGCGCATTTACCAAGCTGATTTCGCCGCCGGAGAATTAAAATGGTTTGATACGATCCGCGGTCACGGATGGCGGGTGGCCAATCAGAAAGAAAGCTTTTTTTGTGCGGGCCTTTACGAATGTAAGTTTGTCAGACCGTATGAGGCGGCCCGGCTCGCACATTAGTTTCTATACATAAAGGAGAGACGGAGATGGGGAAAGTATTGCTTGTTTATGCGACAATGTCAGGAAACACCGAGGCAATGGCGGATTTGATTGAAAAAGGGCTGATCGAAGCACAAGCATCTGTTGACAGATATGAAGCGATGGATATCCATGCCGAACTTTTTAATGACTATGAGTATATTTTATTAGGCACATATACGTGGGGAGACGGGGATCTTCCTGATGAAATGCTCGATATCGCTGAAGATATGGAAAACCTGGAGTTTGCAGGGAAAACATTTGCTCTGTTCGGTTCCGGAGATACGTCCTACGCGTTTTTTTGCGGAGCGGTTGACGAATTAGAAAAAGTGATCACGGCCCGGGGAGGACGGGTGGTGCTGCCACCGGTCAAAATTGAAAACAACCCTGAAGGCAGCGAGGAAGAAGAGCTCAGGGAATTCGGAAGACAGTTTGCCGCACTGTGCAGACAGCCGGCAGAATAAAGGCTTGTTCCTTTTTTTCTTGTTTTTGCATCCTTCCTTTGTTACAGTAATGAGGTAGAAAATCAGAGGAGGACAATACATATGAAAATGATGGATGCAAATGAAATTATTTCATTTATTCAAAATAGTACAAAATCAACGCCTGTAAAAGTGTATGTAAAAGGCGATCTTGAGGGAATCAGCTTTGGCGATTCCGCTAAAACATTCCTGAACGGCCAATCCGGCGTTGTTTTTGGCGAATGGGCTGACATTAAAGCGGCAATTGAAGAAAACAAAGACAAAATTGAGGATTACGTCATTGAAAATGACCGCCGCAACTCTGCGATTCCGATGCTTGACTTGAAAGATGTAAAAGCGCGCATCGAGCCTGGCGCTATTATCCGCGACCAAGTCGAAATCGGCGACAATGCCGTTATCATGATGGGGGCGTCCATTAATATCGGTTCAGTCATCGGCGAAGGCACAATGATTGATATGAACGTTGTGCTCGGAGGACGCGCGACTGTCGGAAAAAACTGTCACATCGGAGCGGGTTCTGTATTAGCGGGTGTTATTGAGCCGCCAAGCGCTAAGCCTGTTGTCGTAGAAGATGACGTTGTGATCGGAGCAAATGCGGTTGTGCTTGAAGGCGTAACAATCGGAAAAGGCGCGGTTGTCGCTGCGGGAGCTATCGTAGTAAATGACGTTGAGCCATATACCGTTGTAGCAGGAACACCAGCGAAAAAAATCAAAGATATCGATGAAAAAACAAAAGGCAAAACAGAAATCAAACAGGAATTACGCCAGCTGTAAGGAATGGTTTGATAGAATGGGCGTGGATGATAAAATCCACGCCTTATTCTTATCTTAAGGAGGAATACATATGGAAAAAGAGCGGCTCATAGCGATCCGGAGAGATCTGCACCGCATCCCGGAAATCGGCTTTCAGGAATATAAAACACAGCAGTACCTGCTGAATATATTGAAACAATATCCGGAAGAACGAATTGAAATCGAAACGTGGAGAACCGGCATCTTTGTCAAAGTCAACGGCACGGCTCCGGAAAAAATGCTCGCCTACAGAGCGGATATAGACGCTTTGTCGATTGAAGAGCAGACGGGGCTTCCGTTTGCATCTGAACATCCCGGTTTTATGCACGCATGCGGCCACGATATGCACATGACCATCGCGCTCGGCATTATTGATCACTTTGTCCGTCACCCGGTCAAGCATGATCTGCTCTTTTTATTCCAGCCGGCTGAAGAAGGACCGGGCGGAGCGGAACCGATGCTTGAAAGCGATGTGCTGAAAAAATGGACGCCGGATTTGATCACGGCTCTCCATATAGCACCTGAACTGCCGGTCGGCACAATCTCCACCAAAAGCGGATTGCTGTTTGCCAATACGAGCGAGCTTGTCATCGACCTTGAGGGGAAAGGCGGACATGCGGCATATCCGCATACAGCAGATGACATGGTCGTCGCCGCAAGCACGCTTGTCACGCAGCTGCAGACGGTCATATCCAGAAATACGGACCCGCTTGACAGCGCGGTAATTACTGTCGGAACGATTACCGGAGGCACGGCGCAAAATATCATCGCAGAGCATGCTCATCTGGAAGGAACGATCCGGACGCTTTCTGAAGAATCAATGCGTATGGTGAAAAAGCGGATTGAAGAACTCGTCAAAGGAATTGAAATCGGCTTCCGCTGCAAAGGGAAGGTCACGTACCCGTCCGTTTATCATCAGGTTTATAATACAAGCGGCCTGACCGAAGAATTTATGCAATTTGTCAGTGAGCATCATCTTGCAGAAGTGAAAACGGCGAAAGAAGCGATGACCGGAGAAGATTTCGGGTATATGCTGAAAAAATATCCCGGCTTCATGTTCTGGCTCGGTGCCGATTCTTCCCACGGGCTTCATCACGCAAAGCTGAATCCGGATGAAGCTGCGATGGAAACCGCAGTAAATGTCATGGTCGGATATTTTTCGGAGTATGCCAATTAAATCCGAAAAGAAGAATAATCTAACAAAAATTGAGCATTCTACGTAACGGAGGTGTTCAATATGACGAAAAAAATTGGAATTGAACAATCTTTATCGGATGTAGAACAGGCGTTAAAACAAAAGGGATATGACGTAGTGATGATGAAGACTCCTGAGGATGCGAAGGATTGTGACTGCTGTGTCGTAACCGGACTTGACAGCAATGTCCAAGGCATTGCCGATACGTCAACTCAGGCTCCCGTCATTACGGCTTCCGGAATGACAGCTGACGAAATCTGCAGCGAAGTAGACAAAAAATTTCATTAAAAAGAAAAAACCGAAGCTTATGCTTCGGTTTTTCTATTCGGCAGAAGCGGCGTTTTTCAAACGGTCGAGCGCGATTTTCATTTCTCTCCGCAGCACGCGTTCAACCCGCCATTGCTCCATATTTTCTGTTTTGGCGATGATTCTGATGACCATTTCTGATGTGCTTAAATCCTGAACCCCGATGACGTCCGGTCCTTCCTTAATCTGCGGAAGCTCAAGGGCTGCTTTGTCACAGGCGTTTTGCAGGACTTGAATGGTTTCATCAAGATTTTTTTCAAGCGGCACCTTAATATCGACAAGCGCCTGCATCGTTCCGCGAGAATGGTTGCTCACATTTGTGATCCCCCGGTTGGGAAGATAGTGAAGCGTGCCGTCAAAGCTCCGGATTTGCGTCGTACGCAGACCGACCTGCTCGACAATGCCGCTGTAGCTGGCAACCGTAATATAATCACCAACATCGATCTGTTTTTCCAAAAGGATAAAAAATCCGGTGACAATGTCACTGACAAGTCCCTGAGCGCCAAAGCCGACTGCAAGACCGACCACGCCGGCGCCTGCTATGAGAGCGCTCGGATTGTAGTGAAATAAATCCAATATCATGACGATAAAAACGAAAATCAGTATGTATCCGTACACATTCAGCGCGAGACTCCGCAAAGTATAAGCGCGGCCCGTAGAAAGGTTATTTTGCTGCTCGAATTTCTGGAACAGATGTTTAATCAGCTTTTTGCCTGCCGTTCTGAAAATAAAATACGCTAAAATAATAAGTGCCAGCTTTATGATGAAAATCCCCGCAGAAGTGATGAGCCCGGCCCAATCAAAGTGTTTTAAATCAATCATAGTGATGTCTTCCTTTCAAGTCTATTGCAGAAAAAGCTAAAAGTTACTTACCCGTTTTACAATAGGATAAACCTTTTAATAGAAATCAGTTTTTTACAGTTATGATTTATTCTATTGAACGGTTTCAATCTCATTATTTTCGTGAAGATACTAACTAAAGGATCTCCGCTCTCATTTTAACATGTCGGTTCAGCCAAATCATTTACTTTGGAGGGAAAACAGCCGGATGTTGCCCGAGCGAAGTGAGAGTGCGGACGAAAGAACACAAATCTTTTTCATTAGGAGGGACATCAGATGAAATTACATCAGCAAATGCCTGAATTGACAGGCGCCAAAGCCTGGATTAACGGAGAAGTCACGAAGGAACAGCTGATCGGTGAAAAGCCGGCATTGATTCACTTCTGGTCCGTCAGCTGCGGCATGTGTAAAGAAGCGATGCCTGAGGTGAACGGGCTTCGTAATAAATATAAAGATCAGCTGAATGTGGCAGCCGTTCATATGCCCCGTTCCGAAGATGATCTTGACCTTGAGAAAATCAAGGAAACAGCGGCTGAACACGATATCTCTCAGCCAATTTACGTGGACAGCGATCATACGCTGACTGAAGCATTTGAGAATCAATATGTGCCGGCTTATTACGTTTTTGATAAAACCGGACAGCTCCGTCATTTTCAAGCGGGAGGAGCCGGGATGACAATGCTTGAAAAACGCGTCAGCCGCGTACTTTCAGAAATGGAGCAGGCTTCTGAATAATTGGGACAATCTCCGTCGGACTATTGTCTCGGTTCTGCAAACCCTTTGCCGTTAGGTAATAGGGTTTTTTTGTGCTTATTGGATAAAAAATTCCAAAATGACATGTGTGATTGTTGAGCTGGAGTGAAAACGAAAATGAAGAAAAACGGGAGAAAACACGCTGTATCGCATGTTTTCTCCATATCTTTAGCTTTTACATATTATAGTCGAAAATTGTAGATATTACGCTAATTTTCATTAAACAAGTAATTTCAAGTTATATTTTGAAGGATTTGAATAAAATGGAACACCGCCCAGAATCCCCTATATGACGAGGGTTTTTGTATAGAAAGTACCATTTTCAGAAAATAAGCAATTTTTCATAGAGTAAATAAAATAGTAAAATGCTAAAATAATAGTTGATAAAATTACTTTTGTAATCTAATATCTAAATAAAAGCGTTTAAATTTTTGACAGGGGGTTTTACACATGTTTAATGAAAGAGAAGCGCTGCGCTTACGTTTAGAACAATTGAACGAGGCAGAGGTAAAAGTCATTCGTGAATATCAAATAGAACGAGATAAAATATATGCAAAACTGAGAGAATTAGACAATACGGGCAGCCTGTCCGATACAAAAAAAGAGTTTCGTCCGGAGAAAAAAAGTGACTCTCTCCCAGTGCTTGCAGAGCTTGCGGCACAGGAAATGAGAAGCTACCAAAAGCCGCAGACACAGCCTCAATCCTCACAGCCGCAAATGCAGTCTATTACGTCTATTCCCGCCGGGATCCCGGACGGTTCTACAAGAAGAAGAAGAGGGACGGCAAGACCGGGTTCAAAAGCGGCAAAACTGCGCGAAGCAGCCATTAAAACTTTGAAGCGCCACAATGCGGCGATCAAAAGTTCGGAGCTGCAAAAGGAAATTGAGAAGGAAAGCGGCCTTGAAATTCCTAATATGACAACGTTTATGCAAAGTTTAATTAAAATGTATCCGGAAGTGAAAAAACCATACCGCGGCCAATATATTCTTGAGGGAGAAATTTCTCAGGAAACAGAAGAAACGGCAAATGATACGGCTGCTGAATAAAACAGTAAAAAACTGCTTGCGTTACTCAAGCAGTTTTTTTGTGCTGTCCCGCGTATCTTTTAACGCCTTTTTTTCAAGCTTGACGACATATTTCTGGAACGGTTTTTCTTCATCAGCCCGTTCTTTCACCGCGTCCAGCTTTTCTTCAAACGACTGATCACGGGACTCTGATTGTGCAAACTGTTTTTGCAGGGAGATGACTTGTTCGGTGACCGCTTTAAGCAAGTCTTCTGCCTGAACAGTCCCGGCCGCAGCAGAAGGAAGTTCCAGCTCTTTTTCTGCCGGTTCCGCCGTCCGGCTGTCAATATCAGCAAAATGACCGGCAATCCAAGCATCACTTTCGTCCAGCTGCCTTTTGTACGAGAGAATGGTTTCTTGAAATAACTTTTCTTTCGTTTTTTCTATTTCTACAAGCCGTTCTTTTGTTTCTAGTATTCGATCTCTCATATGATTAATTTCTATTTTAATATGTTTGAGCTGGTATTCTTTTTCTGTCATTTGTGTTTGCAGCCGGATATTTTCTTCTGCAGCAGCCTGAAAACGCCGTTTCGTATCTTCGTGAGAAGTCTGTTCCGTTTCCATTGCGGTCTCAAGTGAGCGGATACGGGTATGTAAGTTTTTATTTTCTTCTTCAAATTTTACATTCGTAAGATGGAGACGGTGTTTTTCTTCCATCTCATTTTTCCGCCGAAACGTTTCCTTCTGCAGCAGTTCTTGCAGAATGACGATTTTATCGAGCAGCCCGGCCCTGATTTCATGCAGAGACCGTTCCGTGTTACTTGTCTGTTTGTGTTTTTGAGCCATTGCTTCCAGTTCGTCAGTAAGCTTGTGAAGCCGCTCTTTAATATTGGCGTTTTCCTCCTGAAGCTTATTGTTTTTTTGATGAAAGTAGCTTGCTTCAAACTCCGAAATCAGTTTTCTGCATCTCGAAAGTTCAGACTTCAAATAAAGGTTCTCTTGAGAAGTGTCGTGGAAAAACGGACCTGATATTTTCATAAGAACCATCTCCCTCATGATGTTAACACTACAATATGGAATAGGACAGACGGCTATTCCTCTTAATTAAATTGACAAGCACTGTAATATTGTATTTCGGCTGAGGCGTTTGCTATGCTTTTATATAGAATGGGGAGAGATGACATGAAACAGGTGAATGTAATATTAGCAGGGGGAGCTTCCCGAAGGTTCGGGGAACCGAAAGCTTTTGCAAAGTGGAAGGGCGGCATGTTTTATGAGCAGGCGAAAAAAGCCTTCGGCTGCGGAGAGCCGGTGATTATCAGCCGCCCTGAGCATATAAATAAGTTCTTAGCAAACAAAGAGAGACATGTTTTCTCCGATGTGCCGCAGTTTCGGGGAATGGGGCCGCTGGCCGGCATATATACGGCAATGAAACAAACGGAAGGCGAAACATACACGGTCATATCCTGTGACACGCCGCTCGTGACTAGAAAGACCATGGCAGCGCTTGAAATGAAGCTGACCGGAAATGTGGACGCTGTCATTCCGATTTGTGAAAACAGAGAGCAGCCTCTCTTGGCTGTTTATCATAAACGGGTGCAGGAGGTGCTTTTTGATCAGCTGGCACAAAACAAGCTGAAAATGGCAGACATGCTGAAACATCTGTCTGTCTGTTATGTGCAGGCTGAAGACATCGGCGCCGGGCCGGAAGAGTTCGTCAATATCAACACCCGGGATGATTACGCCAGACTTTTGGCGCTTATCGAGTCTTCACATCAGGACTGATTGTGAGGAAACATGGTATGATGGAAATAAAAATGCAAGGGGACAACACAGATGGAAGAGCGCTATTCGCGGCAGACAAGATTTAAGCCGATAGGGGAAAAAGGGCAGAAGGCGCTGGCTGACAGCAGTGTCCTGATTGTCGGGGCCGGGGCCCTCGGAACAGCCGCAGCAGAGGGGCTGGCAAGAGCCGGAGCAGGCCGTATGGCGATTATTGACCGGGATTATGTGGAATGGAGCAATTTACAAAGACAGCAGCTGTATACAGAAGAAGACGCGAGGGAGCGCCTGCCGAAAGCCGTGGCGGCAAAGACGCGTCTTTTGGCGATAAACAGTGACATACATATAGATGCTTATGCGGCCGAAGGTACGGCGGAAATGCTCGAACCGCTGATCGAACAAGCGGATTGCATCGTGGATGCGACAGATAATTTTGAAACGAGAATGGTCATCAATGATCTGGCGCTGAAAATGAAAACGCCTTGGATTTACGGTGCCTGTGTCAGCAGTCAGGGGATGTGTATGACGATTATCCCGGGGGTTACGCCGTGTTTATCCTGTCTGTTTGAGCAAATACCCGTGGGCGGAGCGACATGTGATACAGCAGGGATCATACCTCCGGCGGTTCATATCGTCTCTGCTTATCAGCAGGCTGAGGCGCTGAAATTGCTGACAGGTAACCATGAAGCGGTAAATCGGCGCTTTTTTACGTTTGATGTGTGGAATAACACCAATATGAGCGTAAATGTGGATCAGACCAAACGGGATCATTGCCCTTCCTGCGGCGCGGAGCCTGTATACCCGTACCTGCAGCCTGAAAATAGGCCAAAAGCAAGCGTGCTGTGCGGAAGAGATACCGTTCAAATCAGATCGGAAGCGTTAAAGAGGCTGGACAAAGAAGAGCTCGTCAAACGTCTGAAGCAGATCGGCAAAGTCGAAGCAAATGAATTTTTGCTGCACATGGCGTACGAACGCTTCAGGATCGTTATTTTTCAAGACGGACGGGCTCTGATTCACGGTACAAACGACATCAAAGAAGCAAATTCAGTTCTGGCCAGAGTGATCGGACTGTAGTAAGGGGAGGTATTGCTATGCTTGAAAAAAGAACGCCGATTCAGGTGGGCGAAGCAGTCCGCCGGGTGAGCCGGTATAAAAAACAGGGGGATACCGAATGGGTGCCGCTGGAGGACAGCCTTCACCGCTATTTGGCAGAAGATGTTAAGGCGGACCATGATGTGCCTGCCTTTGACCGTTCTCCGTATGACGGTTTTGCCATCAGGGCGTGCGATTCAAAGACGGCTTCCCGTGATAATGCCGTCACGTTTGAAGTCATTGACCATATCGGAGCCGGCGCCGTGTCAGAAAAAGAGCTCGGACCATATGAAGCGGTCCGCATTATGACAGGGGCGCAGATTCCAAAAGGCGCGGATGCCGTAGTGATGCTTGAGCTGACAAAAACGTATTCTGAAAACGGCACGGATTACATGTCGGTGAAACGCCCTTTCCATGCGGGTGATAATATTTCATACCAAGGAGAAGATGCAAAAAAGGGCAGCTCGCTTTTAAAAAAAGGAACGAAAATCACGCCGGGCGTCACCGCTCTTTTGGCAACCTTCGGCTATGCTTCTGTTCCTGTGGTGAGAAAGCCGGTGGTCGGAATTATCGCCACGGGAACCGAACTTCTTCATGTAAGCGATCCGCTTGAACCGGGCAAAATCCGCAACAGCAACGCGGCCATGGTGTATGCCCAGATCATTGAAGCGGGTGCGGTGCCGCTGAACTTAGGCAAAATTTCCGATGATTTTGATGACAGTTATGCGGCGGTGAAGGAAGCCATGAAAAAAACCGATTTTCTGATCACGACCGGCGGCGTGTCAGTCGGTGATTTTGATTTTCTTCCTGACATTTATGCTAAGCTCGGAGCGGAAGTTTTATTTAACAAAGTGGCAATGCGCCCGGGGAGCGTGACAACTGTCGCACGGGCCGATGACATGCTGCTGTTCGGCCTTTCAGGCAATCCGTCAGCATGTTACGTCGGTTTCACCCTGTTTGTCAAACCGATGATTCAGTCTTGGCTTCTGAATGAAAAACCTCACGCCGGATGGGCGGAAGCCGTGTTAACAAACGACTTTCCGAAGCCGAATCCGTTTGCGAGATTTGTGAGGGCGTTTGTTTATCATAAGGACGGAAAGATGATGGCGTCACCGGTCGGTCTCGACAAATCAAGCTCAGTCACATCTCTTGCCGAAGCAAACGCGTTTATCCTTCTGCCGGGAGGAACGAGAGGATATGAAGCGGGACGGACGGTTCACGTGCTTCTCATCCGCGATGAGAATGGAAGTGAGTGGCCGTGGTCAATTCTTTCCCGATCGTCCAGATCGTAGGGTTTCAAAACAGCGGTAAAACAACGTTTATCGAACGTATACTGAAAGCGGCGCCGAAAGAATGCACGGTTGGATGTTTAAAGCATCACGGACATGGCGGAGAGCCGGAACCTTTTTCTGACGGAAAGGATTCAGAGCGCTTATCAAAAGCCGGTGCCGCGGTTACGGCAGTAGAAGGGGACGGGGTCTTGCAGCTTACGGCGCGAAAAAAATGGGATCTGGCTGGTTTGATCGGCCTGTATGAATATTTGGGAATCGACTGTCTTCTCATTGAGGGTTTTAAACATGCGCCGCATCCGAAAATCATTATGATTAAAAGCAGCGAAGATTGGCAAAAGCTGAAGCATTTGGAGCGCGTGCTCGCGGTTGTCAGCAGAAGTACGGAGCATATGCCTGCAGATGCGGGCATACCCGTATTCCATGCGGATGATCCGGCTGCCATTATGTTTGTGCTTTCGCAGCTGAAAGGGGGATCTGCATAAATGGAACGTTTTCAAATTACAAGGGAACCTATCATTGCGGAAAATATCGTAAAAAAAGTTGAAAAGCGCGAAGCCGGGGCCATCACAACGTTTATCGGCACGGTCAGAGAGTGGACTGCCGGACGGCGGACGGTGCGTCTTGAATATGAAGCATATGAACCGATGGCTGTTCAAATGCTTTCTCAAATCGGCGATGAAATCAGCGCGAAATGGGAGGGAGCCGAAGCTGCGATCACTCACCGCGTCGGCGTCCTTGATATCGGAGAAGCAGCGGTCGTAATCGCCGTGTCTTCTCCGCACAGAAAGGCGGCATATGAGGCGAATGAATATGCCATTGAACGGATAAAACAGATTGTTCCGATTTGGAAAAAAGAGATCTGGGAAGACGGCGAAGAATGGATAGGCGATCAGCTGGAAACGATGCCTTATCCGAACGGAAAACCGGATTTAAATAAAGGGGAATCATGATGATTAAAGTACTTTTGTTTGCCGGGCTTGCGGAGCAGGCAGGAACACCGGTCATTGAACTTAACGAAAAGGAGGCGGCAGCGTCTGCTGTAAAAACGCTGTTAAAAGAACGATACGGCCTCCAGACGATAGACAATGCCATGATCGCAATCAATGAAACTTACGTAAAAGACAACAGCATCGTAACAGAAGGCGATACCATTGCCTTTATCCCGCCCGTAAGCGGAGGGTGAATAAAAGCCGGATGTGCATCATTGCCATCCGGCTTTTTTGCACAGTACGCCGATAACATCGGCAAGAAAGGCTGAATTCCAGGGGGAGACCAAATGGAATTTAAAGGGGATTTTTAATTGTGCGGTTTTCTTTACATACACAGGCTTAAAACGGCGTCACACAAGATTTTTAGCCTGCTTTTATATCAGTCCGGCGCTGGTTGTTTTTTACATAATTATGGAACTTACATTTAAGATTTTGTGTTACAATTTAGCATAAATACGCAAACGGCAAAAAAATTGAAACTTTTATAAGCCGGATGCGTACGTATAAACAGAATAATACATAGGAGGCATCAGCAATATGGAACCAAATCTGGAAAAAAACAATACGGCAGTAACGGAAAAGCCGTCAATTTTCGGCGTCATTACAAGTCCTGTTGTGCAGTTTAAAAGATTAAAAGAACACCCGGTCATCGGCCTTCCTCTCCTGATTGTCATCATTCTCATCGCGGCGGGGAGTATTTTGCGCGGGCTCGGAATGAATTATGAAGAACTGCTGAACAGCTCATCTCTTGACGGACTGACCGATGATCAGATTGAAATGACCAAAACCATTGCGAAATTCGGCTCGATTTTCGGAGGAATTTTCGGGGGCATTATCGCTCTCTTTATCGTTCCGCTTATTTATTGGCTGTGCGTCAAAATTTCAGGCGGCGTGACAACTTATAAAAAAATGCTCTCACTCGGCCTCTTTACTGCATTTATTACTAACATCGGCTTAGTCATTAACGGACTTGTCATTTATTTTACCGGTGCGGGCTCACTGTACCCTGTCACATCTTTGGCGAGTGTCATACCGGCCGGAGATGGCGTATCGGTCTTTTTAAGCGCGATCGATATTTTCAGCATCTGGAGCTATATTCTGCTCGCGTTAGGTCTGCGCTATACCGGCGGCATTTCTAAAAAAGCAGGCTGGATTTCCGCAATTGTCCTGTTTGTTATTATGCTTTTGGTATCGGCAGTCGGAGGACTGTTAGATTCAGTGGCAGCAGGTGTATAACATGAAAAAACTTTGGATCGGAATCGGCATCGCAGTCATTGTAGCAGTATTCATCAGTATCAATATTTATAAGTCGGCCGCTCCCGCGGGCGGCAGCGCCGGCGAAAAAGTCGATACCGGGACTATGGAAAAAAGAGAAATCTCATCTGCGGTCATGGTTCCGGGAACACTTAAATTCTCCAAAGAACAGTATGTTTTTTATGAAGCGGACAAAGGAACCCTTGATAAAGTAAAAGTAAAAGAAGGCGACAAAGTAAAAAAGGGATCGTCGCTAGTCACTTATACAAACGAACAGCTCAACCTTGATAAAGAGCAAAATGAGTTGACAGAACAATCAAAACGGCTGCAAATCGAACAAATTCAAGAAAAACTGCAAGCCTTAAACAGTAAAGAAAAAGATCTGGCAAAACAAGCGGGAGAAGCGGAAGCCAAAAAACAAATTGAATCCGAACGGACTGATCTGCAGCTACAGCAAAAAACGGCTGAAATTGAATTAAAGCAATCTGACCTGCAAAAGCAATCTCTTGAAAACCAGGTGGCGAACCTCAATGTCAAGAGTGAGATGGACGGGACGGTTATCTCGGTAAATCAAGAAGCCGCTTCTAAGAAATCGGATATTCAAGAACCGGTAATACATATAGGCGATCCGGAACACCTGATCGTTGCTGGCAATTTGTCTGAATACGACACATTGAAAGTGAAAAAGGGACAAAGCGTTACTATTACCTCAGACGCCATCCCGGATAAAACATGGAAGGGAAGGGTGACGGCTGTCGGTCTCGTTCCGGAACAAAAGTCAGGAGCTGCTTCTGGTGAAAGTACGGAACAAGCCGTGCAGTATCCGTTTCAGGTCAAGCTGATCGGAAAGCTTCCGGAGGGCAAACCGGGGTTTAAACTCATTATGAACATTGAAACCGACAAGCGGAAAGCCGATACGCTGCCGTCCTCCGCAGTCAAAAAAGACGGAGATGAGCACTGGGTCTTTATGGTAAAAGACGGGAAGGCCAAACGCGTGAAAGTCAAAGTGGGCGACACCTCGAATCAGTTAACGGAGATAAAAGAGGGACTTTCAAAGAATGATAAAGTCATTCTGAATCCGGCTGACGGTTTGACTGACGGAACGGATGTGAAAGCATAGATGATTCAGCTTTCAAAGGTGAAAAAAAGCTATCAGATCGGCAAGGAAACGTTTGATGTCCTCCGTTCAATCGACCTGACGATTGAAGAAGGGGAATATGTATCCATTATGGGACCGTCGGGATCAGGTAAATCTACGATTATGAATATCATCGGCTGTCTGGACAGACCGACATCAGGCAGTTACAGACTTGCGGGAGAAGATGTATCTTCATGCACGGAAAAAGAGCTTGCGGCGGTCCGGAACAAATCAATCGGATTTGTCTTTCAGCAATTTCAGCTGCTGCCGCGATTGAATGCAAGAAAAAATGTCGAACTTCCCATGATTTACGCAGGTATCGGCAAAAAAGAGCGTGAGGAACGGGCGGAATATGCGCTGGAAAAAGTCGGCTTAGCGGATCGGATGCTTCACATGCCGAATGAGCTGTCCGGCGGCCAAAAGCAGCGTGTCGCGATTGCAAGAGCCATCGTTAACGAGCCGAAGCTTATCTTGGCTGATGAGCCGACCGGCGCGCTGGATACGAAAACAAGCATTTCCATTATGGAGCAGTTCACAGAGCTTAACGCAGAGGGCGTGACCGTGGTGCTTGTCACACATGAGCGTGAAGTGGCGGATTGTACAAACAGAGTGATTTTCGTCCGTGACGGCAGTATCGTTCCCCGCGATTCTGAGCAGAGGAGAGTGGGGGAATGAGCCTGTTAGAAAATCTCCGGATGGCTCTCAGTTCCGTCAGAGCTCACAAGCTGAGATCGATTTTGACGATGCTCGGCATCATTATCGGCGTCGGTTCAGTAATCGTTGTTGTGGCTGTCGGCCAGGGCGGAGAGCAAATGCTGAAGCAATCCATCAGCGGGCCGGGCAATACAATTGAATTGTATTATCTGCCGAGCGATGAAGAATTAACAGCCAATCCGAACGCTTTGCAGCAAGCGAGTTTTACAGAAGAAGATATTAATGGATTAAAAGGAGTGGACGGCGTAAAGCAGGTTGTCGCTTCCGCTGTAAAATCAATGACGGCCCGTTATCATGAAGAAGAAACGGACATTACGCTGAATGGCATTAACAGCGGCTACACGGACGTAAAAAAGCTGGACGTTCAGGATGGGCGGACATTTACGGATAACGATTTCCTTTCCGGGAAAAGAGCGGGCATCATCTCGAAAAAAATGGCTGAAAAGCTGTTCGGGAAAACATCTCCGCTCGGAAAAATCGTCTGGGCCGGCGGACAGCCCGTAGAAGTAATCGGTGTATTAAAAGAAGAGAGCGGATTTTTATCACTAGGGCTCAGTGAAATGTATGTTCCGTTCAACATGCTGAAAACGTCTTTCGGCACAAATGACTACAGCAACGTTTCGATTCAGACGGAATCCGCTGACCAAATCAAAATAACTGGAAAAGAAGCGGCCCGCCTCTTAAATGACAATCACGGCACAAAAGAGGCCTACCAAGTCATGAATATGGAAGAAATCGCCGCGGGCATCGGTCAGGTCACGACCGTCATGACGACAATCATCGGTTCGATCGCCGGTATTTCTCTCGTCGTCGGCGGAATCGGGGTCATGAATATTATGCTCGTATCGGTAACGGAACGGACAAGAGAAATCGGCATCCGCAAATCGCTCGGTGCCACGAGAGGACAGATTCTGACACAATTCTTAATTGAATCCGTTGTGCTTACTTTAATCGGCGGCTTAATCGGAATCGGTCTCGGCTACGGGGGAGCATCACTCGTTTCCCTTATCGCGGGCTGGCCGTCGCTCGTTTCCTGGCAGGTGGTTTGTATCGGCGTGCTGTTCAGTATGCTGATCGGTGTCATCTTCGGTATGCTGCCGGCCAACAAAGCATCCCGCTTAGATCCGATTGAAGCGTTACGGTATGAATAGTGAAACCTCCCCATGCAGTCCGCATGGGGTTTTTTCTGTGTTTTAAAGATTGAATGAATATAATAGACTTTTTTCATTTATGATAAAAAGAAATGTCATACAATTGTCCCCCTTTTTGTCGAATTTACAGTTTACAAACCCTATGTACATACGTTAATATGAACAAATGTGAAAGATTTTGATAGTTATTGAATGAATTTGAGTGATTTTAGTTGCTCGAAGTAAAAAAAGCGTTTACAATAATCTTGTAGGTGAAATGAATACGTTTTCAAAGGAGGCGGAATATGCTCACTCCTGAAAGGTATCAGCTGATCCTTGATCAGATTGAAAAGCGTGACGTGGTAAAGATTCAAGAGCTGATAAGCATGACAAACGCTTCTGAATCAACAATCAGAAGGGATTTATCAACGCTTGAAGAGCGCGGGTTTTTAAAGCGCGTTCACGGCGGGGCATCTAAGCTTTCCAACAGCCGGCAAGAACCCGATATGCTTGAAAAATCCTCCAAAAACCTTCAAGATAAGCTGAAGATTGCAGAAAAAGCGGCATCTTTATTAGAAGAAGGTGACTGTATTTATCTTGATGCGGGAACAACTGCATTGCATATGATTGATTTTATAGATCAAACAAAGGACATTGTGGTTGTCACAAACGGAGTTATGCATATCGACGCTTTAATAAGGAAAGGGATCCCCTTTTATCTTCTCGGAGGATATGTGAAGCATCGAACAGGTGCGATGATCGGCGGCGCCTCATTATCGGCGGTCAGCCAGTACCGGTTTGACAAAAGCTTTCTCGGAGTGAACGGCGTGCACATTGAAGCCGGTTTTACAACACCCGATCCGGATGAGGCTCTTCTGAAGACAAAGGCTGTGAGACAGGCGAAAAACGCGTATGTTTTAGCCGACCCTTCCAAATTCGGCGAGATTTCTTTCGCAGCGTTCGCCGCTTTGGGCGATGCCGTTATCATTACCACTGAATCTGAAGAACTTGCATTCGATAATTACCAAGAAAAAACTGTCGTAAAGGTAGTGAAATCATGATTTACACTGTAACCCTCAATCCGTCTGTTGACTATATCGTTCACGTTGAAGATTTTGCCGTAGGCGGTTTAAACCGTTCCAGCTATGACACGAAGTACCCCGGCGGGAAAGGCATTAATGTTTCGAGATTACTGAAAAGACACCATGTGCCGTCAAAAGCATTGGGGTTTGTCGGCGGATTTACCGGAAATTATATCACGTCATTTTTGCAGCAGGAAGGTCTGGAAACGGCTTTTTCTGAGGTGGATGAAGACACGCGTATAAATGTAAAACTGAAAACGGGCGATGAAACGGAAATTAACGGTCAGGGCCCGACGATTTCAGACGAAGTGTTCAGTGCCTTTTTAGAACAGTTCTCCGCTCTGAAAGAAGGAGACATCGTCGTTTTAGCGGGAAGCATCCCATCTTCTCTTCCGCATAACACGTATGAAAAAATTGCTGAGGCATGCAGAAAGCAGAATGCCCGGGTGGTGGTAGACATCTCTGGTGAAGCGCTTATGAAAGCGACAGAAATGAAACCGTTTTTGATGAAGCCGAACCATCACGAGCTTGGCGAAATGTTCAATACGGTCATTGACTCAGCCGAAGCAGCCGTTCCGTACGGCAAAAAATTAATTGAACAAGGCGCTGAACATGCGATTGTTTCGATGGCTGGCGACGGTGCGCTTTTATTTACGAAAGAGGCGGTTTTCCTCGCTAATGTTCCTAAAGGAAAGCTGGTCAATTCGGTAGGCGCGGGTGATTCCGTTGTCGCGGGTTTCCTTGCGGGGATCTCAAAACAGCTGCCTTTGGAAGACGCGTTCCGTTTAGGTGTTGCTTCCGGAAGCGCGACGGCGTTTTCTGAGGAGCTCGGAACTGAAGAGTTTGTACAGCAGCTTCTTCCTGAAGTTAAAGTCACACGTCTATAGAGGAGGAAAGAAAAGTGAAGATAACTGAGCTGTTAACAAGAGATACAATTCATCTCAATATAGAAAGCAAAGAGAAAGAAAACGTTATCGATGAAATGGTGACAGTGCTTGACAAAGCCGGCAGATTAAATGACAGAGAGGCTTACAAAGCAGCCATTTTAAATCGTGAAAGCCAAAGCTCGACGGGAATCGGCGAAGGCATTGCCATTCCTCACGCGAAGACGGCGAGCGTCATTAACCCGGCCATCGCATTCGGACGTTCAAAAGAAGGTGTGGACTATGAATCATTAGACGGTCAGCCGGCACACCTGGTCTTTATGATTGCGGCAACCGAAGGAGCGAACAATACGCACCTTGAAGCATTATCAAGACTTTCAACGCTTCTCATGCGTGAAGAAATCCGCAAACAGCTTCTTGAGGCTGAATCAGAAGATGCGATCATTGACATCATCAATCAGCATGACAAAGATGACGATGAGGAAGAAGAGCAGGAAGAACAGGCAGCGCCGTCAGGAAAGGGCAAAATTCTTGCGGTTACTGCATGTCCGACAGGTATCGCTCATACATTCATGGCTGCTGACGCACTGAAAGAAAAAGCGAAAGAGCTCGGTGTCGACATTAAAGTAGAGACAAACGGCTCAAGCGGAATCAAGCATAAGCTGACGGCTCAGGAAATTGAAGATGCGCCTGCGATTATCGTAGCAGCTGATAAACAGGTTGAAATGGAGCGCTTTAAAGGCAAACATGTTCTTCAAGTGCCCGTAACGGCCGGTATCAGACGTCCTCAAGAACTGATTGAAAAAGCCGTTAATCAAGATGCCCCGATTTACGAAGGCAGCGGCGGAGGATCTGCCTCTTCTAATGAAGACGGCCCGAAACAGAAATCAGGCACAAGCATCGGAAGCACTTTCTATAAACACTTAATGAGCGGTGTCAGCAACATGCTGCCATTTGTCGTCGGCGGCGGAATCCTCGTGGCGATTTCATTCTTCTGGGGAATTCATTCAGCTGATCCGAAAGATCCGACATACAACACGTTTGCTGCAGCGCTGAACTTTATCGGCGGCGATAATGCGTTAAAACTGATCGTTGCCGTTCTTGCCGGATTCATCGCAATGAGTATTGCGGACCGTCCGGGGTTTGCGCCGGGTATGGTCGGCGGATTTATGGCTACGCAGGCGAATGCCGGATTCTTGGGCGGACTGATTGCCGGATTCTTAGCCGGTTATGTCGTAGTCCTGCTGAAAAAGCTGTTTGTCTTTATTCCTCAGACTCTTGACGGATTAAAACCTGTATTGATTTATCCGCTGCTCGGTATTTTTATCACCGGTGTCCTGATGCAGTTTGTCATTAACACACCTGTAGCAGCGTTTATGAATTTCTTAACAAATTGGCTTGAAAGCCTTGGAACCGGAAACCTTGTCTTAATGGGGATTATTTTAGGCGGTATGATGGCTATCGACATGGGCGGCCCGCTCAATAAAGCGGCGTTCACTTTCGGTATTGCGATGATCGGCGCCGGAAACTATGCCCCGCACGCAGCCATCATGGCGGGCGGAATGGCTCCGCCGCTTGGAATTGCACTGGCGACAACATTCTTTAAACATAAATTCTCTAAACGTGACCGTGAAGCCGGTATTACGTGCTACTTCATGGGAGCTGCTTTCGTTACAGAAGGCGCGATCCCGTTTGCGGCGGCTGATCCGCTTCGCGTCATCCCTGCAGCCGTTATCGGTTCTGCGGTAGCGGGCGGACTGACAGAGTTTTTCCGGGTAACGCTCCCTGCACCGCACGGAGGAATATTCGTTGCATTCATTACGAACCATCCGCTGCTTTACTTAATGAGCATCGTGATCGGAGCGGTTGTAACGGCGGTTATCTTGGGAATCGTCAAAAAACCGGTAGTAGAGAAATAAGCAAAAAGCGTCCTTTACGGGCGCTTTTTTCAATCATATGCGCATAGAAGCGTTATGTATTTTGTGATGAGTTGTGATAAAGTAAAGATAGTACATGAACCGTAACAGTGATCGTCTAGGAGGAACCACGTTGACTGAAGAACAAAAACCTACTTCTGAAAAATCGGTAAAAAGAAAATCCAACACGTATTGGGAATGGGGAAAGGCCATCATTATAGCGGTCGCTCTTGCGCTTTTAATCCGCCATTTCCTGTTTGAACCGTACTTAGTGGAAGGATCATCAATGTACCCGACATTACATGACGGTGAAAGGCTGTTTGTCAACAAAAGCGTCAATTATATCGGAGAAATCGAGCGGGGGGACATCGTCATTATTAACGGCGATACATCGAAAGTCCATTATGTAAAGCGGCTCATCGGAAAACCCGGAGAAACGGTGGAAATGAAAAATGATACGCTTTATATAAACGGCAAAAAAATCGATGAACCGTACCTCGCGAGCAATAAAAAAGAAGCGAAAAAACTGGGAGTCAACCTGACGGGAGATTTCGGCCCCGTAAAGGTTCCGAAAGGCAAATACTTCGTCATGGGCGACAATCGGCTGAACTCAATGGACAGCCGGAACGGACTCGGTTTAATTGCCGAAAAACGGATCGTCGGCACCTCGAAGTTTGTGTTCTTCCCGTTTCATGATATGCGTCAGACAAAATAAAAACGCCGCGCTGCCCGATTCGGACGGCCGGCGTTTTTTATTTGGCAAACGAGGCGGCGATGGCAATGAACATTACCGTGGCCAGCACTGATCCGACAATGGCCAGAACGCTGAAAAAAAGATGCACCTGCTGCTTCTCTTTGCCGCGTTTTTCAAGCATCCGTTTTGAAAAGAGATGCGAAAACGTGTAAATGAGGGCGATTCCGACGTACAAGCCGATGTCACGTGCGGTAAAGCCTGTGACGGCCAGAAAAACCCCGGTAAAGAAAATCATAAGACAATATTCTGTGAGTGTTAAAAGCTTCAACTTGTTCCTCCGTGATGAATATGTATATATATCTATTGTATCACAGGGCTTCGGGTTTGGCGCTTGCGTCTTTTCAAAACCCTTATATTCGCAGGGAAACATTTCTCTTCCCCTTTATTCATGGTATACTTTTATTGATGTTAGACACGATGGAGGATTATAAATGATTGCTGTAAATAATGTGAGCTTGCGTTTTGCGGACCGCAAGTTATTTGAAGATGTCAATATTAAATTTACGCCGGGCAATTGCTACGGATTAATAGGCGCAAACGGTGCCGGAAAATCAACATTCTTGAAAATTTTATCCGGTGAACTGGAGCCTCAGACCGGCGATGTTCATATGAGCCCGGGCGAACGCCTTGCCATCCTGAAGCAGAACCATTTTGAATATGAAGATTACGAAGTTCTGAAAGTCGTCATTATGGGACATAAACGTTTATACGAAGTCATGCAGGAAAAAGACGCAATTTATATGAAACCGGATTTTTCTGATGAGGACGGCATCCGCGCCGCTGAGCTTGAAGGAGAGTTTGCGGAATTAAACGGATGGGAAGCTGAAAGTGAAGCCGCTATTTTGTTAAAGGGTCTGGGCATCTCTGAAGACCTGCATACGAAGAAAATGGCGGACTTAGGCGGTTCAGAAAAGGTGAAAGTGCTTTTGGCACAGGCGCTGTTCGGCAAGCCGGACGTTCTGCTGCTTGATGAACCGACGAACCACTTGGATCTGAAAGCGATTCAGTGGCTGGAAGAGTTTCTGATCAACTTTGAGAACACAGTCATCGTCGTATCCCACGACCGTCACTTTTTAAATAAAGTGTGCACACACATCGCCGATCTTGATTTTAATAAAATTCAAGTGTATGTCGGCAACTATGATTTCTGGTATGAATCCAGCCAGCTTGCTTTAAAGCTTTCTCAGGAAGCCAATAAGAAAAAAGAAGAGCAGATTAAACAGCTTCAGGAGTTCGTGGCCAGATTCAGCGCCAACGCCTCTAAATCAAAGCAGGCGACGTCAAGAAAGAAACTCCTTGATAAAATTACGCTTGATGATATCAAACCGTCATCACGCCGTTATCCTTATGTCAATTTCACGCCGGAACGCGAGATCGGAAATGACGTGCTGCGGGTAGAAGGCTTAACGAAAACGATTGACGGCGTTAAGGTGCTTGATAACGTCAGCTTTATTATGAACAGAGAAGACAAAATCGCGTTTACGGGCCGCAATGAGCTTGCCGTTACGACATTGTTCAAAATCATTTCCGGGGAAATGGAAGCTGACAGCGGCACATTCAAATGGGGCGTTACCACTTCTCAGGCGTACTTCCCTAAAGACAACAGCGAATATTTCGACGGCAGCGATGCGAACCTTGTAGACTGGCTCCGCCAATACTCGCCGCATGACCAAAGCGAAAGCTTTCTGCGCGGCTTCTTAGGACGCATGCTGTTCTCTGGGGAAGAAGTCAACAAAAAATCAAACGTTCTTTCCGGAGGAGAAAAAGTACGCTGCATGCTTTCAAAAGCGATGCTTTCCGGCGCGAACATTTTAATTCTGGATGAACCGACAAACCACTTAGACCTGGAATCCATTACAGCGCTTAACAACGGTTTAATCAGCTTTAAAGGCGCTATGCTGTTTTCATCTCATGACCATCAGTTTGTACAGACAATTGCCAACCGCATCATTGAATTAACGCCTAAAGGCATCGTTGACAAACAAATGTCTTATGATGAATTTCTTGAAAATGCGGATGTGCAGAAAAAGCTTGAAGAGCTATACGCGTAATAAAAAAGCAGAGGAGACTCTGCTTTTTATTTGTGAAAAAAGTTTTCAATCTTCTGACTTCCCGTTACAATAAGGAACATATGAATTGAAAAGAGACGGAGGAATGCATCATGAAGTTTTTAGTTGTCGGAGCAGGGGGAGTGGGCGGTTATATCGGCGCCCGTCTTGCAGAGAAGGGAAATGACGTTACGTTTCTCGTCCGCAAGAAGCGGGCGGAACAATTAAAAGAGACGGGATTGACCGTCAAAAGTGCAAATGGTGATGTTTCAATCAAGGCGAAAATAATCATGGCAGGCGAAGAAGGAGAGTTTGACGCCGTTATCATCGCATCAAAAGCATATTCTTTGCAGGACGTCATTGGGGATGTCAAACCGTTTGTCAAACCTTCGTCGGTCATTATTCCTTTTTTAAACGGGTACAGGCACTATAACGAGCTGTTCGAAGCTTTTTCAAAACGGCAGGTGTTAGGAGGCCTCTGCTTTATTGAGAGCGCCCTTAACGAAAAAGGGGACATTCTTCATACGAGCGCTGCCCACCGCTTTGTGTTCGGTGAATGGAGCGGGGAACGCACAGAACGTATAAATGAGCTGGAAAAAGCGTTTGCGGGTGTGAAAGCGGATGTCATCATCAGCCGGGATATTGAAAAGGATATCTGGAAAAAGTACATGTTCATTGCCGCGCAGGCGGGAGTAACCACTTTGTTTCAACAGCCGGTCGGACCGATTTTAGATACAGAAGGCGGCCGCAATACGGCAAAGCGTCTTTTTGCAGAAATCGGAGCCATTTTCAAGGCTGCGGGCATTCCGAAGGACGCTGACCTTGAAGAAGAGAGTTATCGTACGTTGACAAGCATGTCTTATCACATGAAATCGTCGATGCTGAGAGACATGGAAAATGGCCGGGTGACAGAAGGTGATCATTTACACGGTTTTCTGCTTGAGAAAGCGAAAGGCTTGTCAGTTGATACCCCTGTTTTGGAAACTGTCTTTGCCAACCTGCAAATGTATGAAGCAAAATAAAAAAGGAGGCCGAAGCGCCTCCTTTTTTATTAAAATGCCCAGTTTCCGTTTCTGAAGATCGGTTCTCTTTTGCCGTCAGCAGTAATCCCGTCGATATTCATATCTTTGGAGCCGACCATGAAATCTACGTGCGTAATGCTTTCATTTAATCCCTCTTTGACAAGCTCTTCCCGTGTCATTTGTTTGCCGCCTTCGATATTAAAGGCATACGCGCTGCCGATCGCCAAGTGGTTTGATGCGTTTTCATCGTACAGTGTGTTGTAAAATAAAATATTTGATTGTGAAATCGGTGAATCGTACGGCACTAAGGCCACTTCTCCGAGATAATGCGAGCCTTCATCGGTTTCGACGATGCCTTTTAAAATCTCCTCGCCTTTTTCAGCTTTCACATCAACGATGCGGCCGTTTTCAAAGGTAAGTGTAAAGTTATCAATAATGTTGCCGCCGTAGCTCAGCGGTTTCGTGCTGGAAACCGTGCCGTTCACCCCATCACGCTGCGGAAGAGTGAAAACCTCTTCTGTCGGCATGTTGGCCATGAATTCGTGCCCGCTCTCATTCACGCTTCCTGCGCCCGCCCATACATGTTTTTTCGGCAATTCAATGGTTAAGTCTGTTCCTTCAGCTTGATAATGCAGGGCGCTGTAATGTTTTTTGTTCAGGTGTTCCACTTTCTCATGAAGGTTTTGATCATGTTTTTTCCATGCTTCCACTGGGTTTTCTTCATTTACGCGGGTCGTTTTGAAAATTTCTTCCCATAAAAGCTGAACGGCTGTTTCTTCCGGCTGATCCGGGAACACTTTTTTCGCCCAGCCTGTTGAAGCGGCTCCGATCACCGTCCAGCTGACTTTATCTGATTGAATATATTGTCTGTATGTATGCAATGCTTTTCCGGCGGCTTTTTGGAACGCTGCAATCCGTTTCCCGTCAGTGCCTTTTAACAGGTCGGGGTCGGATGAGACGACAGAAATAAACGCAGCTCCTTTTTTCGCGAGCTCTTCTTTGCCTTTCGCTTCCCATTCAGGATATTCTTCAAACGCTTCAAACGGGGCCATTTCGTATTTTAATCTGGACAATTCATCGTCCTGCCAATTTACGGTGACGTTTTTTGCGCCTTTTTCATACGAATGTTTAGCCAGCAGTCTGACAAGTTCCCGGACATCGGTTGAGGCATTGATTACGACATGCTGTCCTTTTTGGACATTGACGCCGACTTCTACCGCCAGCCGAGCATATGTATTTAACTTTTCAGTAAACGAACTCATCGTTCATTCCTCCTCATCGGTTTTTCTCATCATATCAAATATCGCCTCATAAAGAAAAGAAAGGAGCGTAAATGAAAAAGACACAGCCTTTGCTGCGTCTTTACGGATGATTCAGTTTTACGGTGCTGCCGGCCGGAGAATGGGGCATATTGGCCAGCGAAATGCTCATACCCCCCAAAATAATTCCGCTTAAAATGACAGCTACCGCTACGCGTCTTCCCACATCTCTAAGCATATGCTTCCTCCTTAATGTTTCTCCAGTTCTCACAATATGAGCCGGCCGGAGAAAAAAGAAGCACAATCTTATTATTTAATCGCTTTTTGCAGCTTGTCGATGACGTCTAACGAACGCCCCGTGCCGATAGCCACTGATTCAAGCGGATTTGCGGCCAAATGAACGGGAACGACGATTTCTTCTGTCAGCCATTCTTTCATCCCGTTTAAAAGCGAGCCCCCGCCAGTTAACACGACGCCGCGGTCAACGATGTCCCCGCTGAGTTCCGGCGGACAATCTTCAAGAGTCGCTCTGATGGCTTCAAGAATATGTAGGAGCGATTCACGCATCGCGTGCTGAATTTCATTTGACTGCAGTCTGATCGTCTTCGGCAGACCGGTTACGAGGTCACGGCCGCGGATTTCCATCGTTTCCGGCACATGTTCAATCAATGCAAAACCGATTTCCATTTTCACTTGTTCTGCCGTACGTTCTCCGATCAGCAGGTTGTATTTTTTTCTGACGAACGAAGCGATATCTTCATCAAGCTGGTCGCCGCCGATTCTGATAGAGTGGCAGGACACGACGCCTCCGAATGAGATGATGGCGACTTCAGTCGTACCGCCTCCGATATCCACGACGACGTTTGCGACCGGCTCGTCAACCGGCAGGTCGGCTCCGATTGCAGCTGCTACGGGTTCTTCAATTAAGTGAACGTTTTTTGCTCCGCAGTTTTTGACAGCGTCACTGATGGCGCGGCGTTCAACGGCTGTTGATCCTGAAGGCGTGCAGACGACGACATTCGGTTTGCGGAAGGTCATCCCGATTTTTTTTCCGGCTTTTTTCATAATGTGTTTTAATAAGTCAGTTGTCATATCATAATCAGCAATGACACCGTCTTTCATCGGCCGTACGGCGACGATTTTCCCCGGCGTCTTTCCGATCATGTTTTTGGCATCTGTTCCGATGGCAAGCACCGCTTTCGTTGTTGTATCTACAGCGACAACGGAAGGCTCGTTTAAAATAATTCCTTTATTTTTACTGTAAACAAGTATATTAGCGGTTCCTAAGTCGATTCCGATCTCAGTTGATTGAAACATATTTTCACCCAATCCCTATCCTGATTTAATTGATTCTACATTTAAAGTTTCTGAGAAAAACCACGATTTTTGGGGGTTTCCGCCGGGAATGAAATGTTTTTGTAAAAAAGGAGGGAAAGTCTGTATCCCGTATTTCAAAAAGGCTTTCTTCTGTAAAAAAACATTCATTACCGGATGCGGAGAAACTTTTGCTCCGTTACTTTCGTCTACGTTTATGAAGGATTTTCCTTGGACATATATAAGAGACATTAAAGGAAGTAGGGGATTTCTATGAAATCAATTGGTGTAGTAAGAAAAGTAGACGAACTAGGGCGTATTGTCATGCCGATTGAATTGAGAAGAGCATTGGATATCGCTATTAAAGATAGTATTGAATTTTTTGTTGACGGAGACAAAATTGTCTTGAAAAAATACAAACCGCACGGCATTTGCTTAATGACCGGAGAAATTACTCCCGACAATCAGGAATACGGCAACGGTAAAATCATCTTAAGCCCTGAAGGAGCGAAAATGCTGCTTGAGGAAATCGAGGAAGCGTTAAAAGATAAATCATAATGATAAAAAGGGCGGAGCGTCATTCCGCCCTTTTATTATGAACTTGTGCAAAAACTCACGGTAAAATCAAGCAAACCTGCTCAAATAATTGGGAATAGTTATCATTTTTTAGTCAATAATGCGGTCAACAATGTTACAATATATGTAGAAATGCTAGCGGCAGGTGGGACTATGGGAAAATATCAAGCGCGTATCATTTCATTAATCTTGGCAATGATTTTTATTATGTTTTGGGATTATTTATTTTATATAATTGAACGGAATCCGATTAACTGGCCTGTTGATATCACTTTTACCACTGTCACGTTAATCAGCGTCTGGCTGCTGGCTTATTATGTAGATCATAAAAAGCAGCTGCTGGCGGAGCTGAAGGACAGCGAGCAGAAAGCAAAGGCGCTTTCAGATGAGAAAAACCGGATTATGGACAATCTGCAGGAAATTGTTTTTCAGACGGATTCACAAGGGAATATTACATATTTGAATCAAGCTTGGACGGCGATTACGGGCTATTCCATCAGCGAATGTATGGGCACGATGTATAATGATTATTTTATAAAAGAGAAACATATCATTGATTATATTATCTCCCAAATTAAGCAGCAGTCCCCGTCAGGAATGTTCACGGCTAAATATATTAAAAAAGACGGCACTATCTTTTGGGGAGAAGTTCATTATAAGCTGTATTATGACCGCAGACAGAAATTTGTCGGAAGCCTGGGAACGATGTCTGATATCAGTGAACGGAAAAAAGCGGTTGATGAGCTTCTGGAAACGAACGAACGGCTCGCCATGCAATCTCAAAAGCTGGCTATCGCCGGTGAACTTGCGGCAGGAATCGCCCACGAAGTAAGAAATCCTTTAACATCAGTCAGCGGCTTTCTCCAGCTGATGAAAGCTCAGTATCCGGAACGAACGGATTATTTCGATATTATTTTTTCGGAAATTAAAAGGATAGATCTTGTGCTGGGAGAGCTGCTTCTGCTCGCCAAGCCGCAGACCGTGACGTTTACCGCCCATCATCTCAACCATATTTTAAGGCAGGTGGCGACGCTTCTTGACACAAACGCGGTGCTGTCAAACACTGTGATTGAGAAGGATTTCAGGCAGACTGAGTCCTGTATGGTCAACGGTGACGAAAACCAGCTGAAACAGGTATTTATCAATATTATTAAAAATGCGATTGAGGCGATGCCTGACGGCGGGAATATTCATATTTACACAAAACGGGATGAAGAATACGCGGTGATCAGCATACAGGATGAAGGAAACGGCATGTCGAAAGAAAAGCTTAAAAACATCGGGAAACCGTTTTTCTCGACAAAAGATCAGGGAACAGGCCTCGGCCTTCCGATTTGTTTACGAATTCTCAAGGAGCATAATGGTAAACTTAACATTAAGAGCAAAAATGGAGAAGGCAGTACGTTTCAGGTATTTCTGCCTTTAGAAGCGGCTGCTGTCCAAAAGGAGGAAAACTAACTTGCTTCTTTTTGTATACGGTTTGTTACGGAAGCGTGAAGAAAACCATGAGCTGCTGAAAGGCGCTCCGTGTGTGTGCGAGCAGGCCGCGATAAACGGCGTGCTGTATAAAACAGAAAAAGGTCAGCCCGCGGCGTCTTTAGCAGAAACAGCTTTTGTATACGGAGAATTGTATGAAACAGATCATCAGATGATCCGTAAGCTGGATGCGCATTATGCCGATTTTGACCGGGAGGAAGTCGCCGTGACGACGGATCTCGGGAATAAAACCGCCTTCGCATATGTCGTAAAGCCTGAACAGTGTGCTTCATTCAGCCGGATCAAAAGCGGAGACTGGAAAGAATATCGTTTTATGAAAAGAGAGGATGACAGCCCGGTTTATTATTTCGCTTACGGTTCATGTATGGATAATGCCCGTTTTAAACAGGCGGGGGTCGATCACTTTTTCGCCGAGCCGGTCGGAGGGGCGGTTGCTGAAGGGTATTCAACGAGATTCACGTTAAGGCGTCCTGACGGTTCCAGAGCCGATCTTGTTGAAGACGGCGGCCGTACTGAAGGCGTGCTGTACAAGCTCCCGTTTGAAGCGGCAACCTATCTGTATAAAAGGGAAGGTGTTGATAGCCATACATATCGTCCCGCGTTCATAGAAGTGAATGCCGGCGGCCGTATATACAGGGGCTGCCTGACGTTTCTTGTGCTTGATAAAGCTGAGGAAATTGCGCCTCCGGGTCACTATCAGGAAGAAATCGAACGCGGAGCAGACTTGTATTTATCGCCCGCCTTTTCAGAAAAGCTCAAACGCCATATGAACTCATTGCCGAAAATGTGATACTATTCCTATTAGAGATATTGTTTAAAGGAGTACTGTTATGAGAAAAGAGTTTGCCGTTATCGGTCTCGGACGCTTCGGCGGGAGTATTTGCAAAGCATTAAGTGAAGAAGGCCTTGAGGTCATGGCGATGGATATTGATGAAGATAAAGTAAATGAATATGCCAAAATCGCATCACACGCCGTCATCGGCGACTCAACCGATGAATCGGTGCTGAAAAATCTGGGGCTGCGCAATTTTGACCACGTCATTGTGGCAATCGGTGAAAATATACAGGCGAGCATTTTAACGACGCTGATCTTAAAGGAACTCGGCGTGAACACGATCACGGTCAAAGCGCAGAACGACTATCATGAAAAAGTGCTTGCGAAAATCGGGGCCGACCACATCGTCCACCCTGAACGTGACATGGCAAAACGCATCGCCCACAACATCGTATCAAATAATGTGCTTGATTATTTAGAGCTGTCTGACGAACACAGCATCGTGGAGATCGTAGCCAACAGCAGGCTTGCGGGCAACACACTGCTTGATCTGGACATACGCGCGAAGTACGGCATTAACATCGTGGCCATCAAGAGAGAAAAAGAAGTAATCGTATCTCCGCTGGCGACTGAAATGATCCAAAAAGACGATATTCTCATCGTTATCGGCTCTCTTACGGACATTTCCCGATTTGAAAAAAGAGTGCTTCATACAAAGTGAAAAGCCGTCCGTAAAAGGACGGTCTTTTTTATATGTCAGAATAGAAAGACATTTATCGTGTAAGCGGTATATTCTGCAGTTTTTATTGACTATGATCAGGCGATCCGATAGCATATTGTACCATATAAAGAAAAAGAGGAGGCCTCATTTTGAACAAAGAAACACTGGCTGAACGGCTGAATGCATCGGCCGGCCGACAAAAAGCCGATACCGTCATTAAAAACGGAAAAATCATGGATGTATTTAACCAGGAATGGATTTCTGCAGATATCGCCATTACGGACGGAGTGATCGTCGGGTTGGGTGAGTATGAAGGGGAAGAAGTCATTGATGCAGAAGGCCAAATGATCGTTCCGGGCTTTATTGACGGACATGTTCATATCGAGTCCTCTATGGTTACTCCGATTGAATTTGCAAAAGCAGTCCTCCCTCACGGAGTGACGACTGTCATTACTGATCCTCACGAAATCGCGAACGTTTCGGGGGCAAAAGGCATTTCATTTATGATAGAGCAGGCGAAAAAAGCGCCGCTGAACATCCGTTTCATGCTTCCTTCCTGTGTTCCGGCCGCAAGCTTTGAACGCTCGGGAGCCGTATTAAAAGCCAAAGATTTAAAGCCTTTTTATCAGGAAAAAGAGGTGCTGGGGCTGGCGGAAGTAATGGACTACGTGTCTGTTGCGGAAGGTGAAGAGGATATGCTTCAGAAACTGCTTGATGCCAAGCATTATGGGAAACGGATTGACGGGCATTTAGCCGGACTGTCTTCAGATATCATCAATATATACAGAACCGCGCTAGTGTCAAATGATCATGAAGTGACGACGAAAGAAGAGGCGCTGGACAGAATCAGGCGGGGAATGTATGTCATGCTGCGCGAAGGATCGGTGGCCAAAAATACGCTCAATGTGCTGCCGGCGGTGAACGAAAAAAATGCGCGCCGCTTCTTCTTTTGTACGGATGATAAACATGTGGACGATCTGCTTTCAGAAGGAAGTGTGAACCACCAAGTCAAAATGGCAATAAAAGCGGGACTTGATCCATTCCTTGCGTATCAGCTCGCCAGCTTAAATGCGGCCGAGTGCTACGGCCTTGAAACAAAAGGCGCGGTGGCACCGGGTTTTGATGCAGATCTCTTGTTTATTTCAGATTTGCGGGAGGCTTCCGTCACAAAGACCTTGGTCGCCGGCCGGACCGTTGCCGAGAACGGCTGCCCGGTTTATGAGCAGTCCGCCGGCTCTTATTCTCCGGATCAAGCGCTGTTGGATACAGTACGGCTGAAAGCGCCGCTGACTGAATCAGATTTTCATATGCCGATTCAAGAGGGCAGGCTAATGAATGTAATCGAAATCATACCAAATCATTTAGAGACGAGGAAAAAAGAAGTCCCTGCACCGTCTGCCGGCACATTTTGTCCTGATACAGAAAATGATTTATTAAAAATCGCCGTCGCTGAACGCCACAGCGGAGAAAAAATGATAGGTCTCGGGATTGTACAAGGGTTCGGATTAAAAGAAGGCGCCATTGCCACAACCATTTCTCACGATTCCCACAACATCATCGCTGTCGGTACAAACGATGCCGATTTGGCAAAAGCAATCAACAGGCTGCGTGAAACCGGAGGAGGGCTGACAGCCGTGAAAAACGGAGAATTGCTTCACTCTGTCCCGCTTCCGATCGCCGGGCTTTTGTCTGATAAGTCTGCGGAATGGGTGAATGACAGCCTGGGCGTGCTTCATGAAAAGCTTCCTCTGCTCGGATTCACCGGTAATTTCAATCCGTTTCTTACATTATCGTTTTTAGCGCTTCCGGTGATTCCGGATATTAAAATGACGGCAACCGGTCTGTTTGATGTCAAAGCCTTTCAGCATATTCCGCTGCAATAAAAAAACTGCACTCATCACGAGTGCAGTTTTTTTTAGACCTCCATAATGATCGGAAGGATCATCGGACGGCGTTTTGTTTTTTCATATAGGAACGGAGCGAGCGTGTCGGTAATTTCGTTTTTAATTTCGGACCACTGCGTTGTTTTTCGATCCATTACTTTCTCAAGATGGTTCGAAATGAGCTGCTGTGCGTCGTTGATTAAATCACCGGATTCTCTCATGTATACAAAACCTCTTGAAATTAAATCAGGTCCTGCTGATACTTTAAAGTCGTCCATGTTGATGCTGACAACAACGATAACAAGGCCTTCTTCTGAAAGAATGCGGCGGTCGCGGAGCACGATATTGCCGATATCACCGATTCCGCTTCCGTCAATGTAAACGGAGCCGGACGGGATTTTGCCTGCCACGGCGGCTTCTTCGCCTTTGAGCGCCAGCACTTCGCCATTGTCCATAATAAAGCAGTTTTCTTCAGGAATGCCGCAATCAGTCGCGAGTTTGACGTGCATTTTCTGCATTCTGTATTCCCCGTGAATCGGCATGAAGAACTTCGGTTTAATCAGGCGGAGCATTAATTTTTGTTCTTCCTGTCCGCCGTGTCCGGATGTATGGATGTCATTCAGCGAACCGTGAATGACTTCTGCGCCCGCACGGTACAACTGGTTGATGGTGCGGCTTACGCTGATTGTGTTTCCGGGAATCGGAGAAGAAGAAAAGACAACCGTATCTCCGGGATTAATGGATATCTGACGGTGCGTGCCGTTAGCGATGCGTGATAGCGCCGCCATCGGTTCACCCTGGCTGCCCGTACATAAAATCGTTACTTTATTGGCAGGTATACGGTTGATTTCGTTATGCTCAATAAACGTATTTTTAGGGCAGCTGATGTAACCGAGAGTCTGTCCAATTTCAATAGCCGATTCCATACTGCGTCCGAATACGGCAACTTTTCTGCCGTTTAAAACGGCAGCTTCAATCACTTGCTGAAGACGGTGAATGTTCGAAGCGAATGTCGCAAATATAATTCTGCCGTCCACTTTTCGGAAAATATCGTGAATGCTTTCGCCTACACGGCGTTCTGACATGGTGAAATCGGGCACCTCACTGTTCGTGCTGTCAGAAAGCAGGCACAAAACGCCTTCTTTCCCGATTTCGGCCATCTTTGTCAAGTTTGCCGGTTCGCCTACCGGTGTGAAATCGAACTTAAAGTCTCCGGTATGTACGATATTGCCCGGCGGTGTTTTGACGACGATTCCGTATGAATCCGGAATGCTGTGTGTCGTTCTGAAGAAGGATACAGACGTCTTCCGGAACTTAACGATGTCGTCTTCACCGATGATGTTTAATTTTGTCTGTCTTAACAGTCCGTGCTCTTCAAGTTTATTCCGAAGTAAGCCGATCGCGAGTTTACCGCCGTAAACGGGAATATTGACTTGTCTGAGCAGGTACGGAATACCGCCGATATGGTCTTCGTGACCGTGGGTGATAAACAGACCTTTAATTTTGTCTTCGTTTTTTACTAAATACGTGTAATCGGGGATTACGTAATCAATGCCGAGAAGTTCATCTTCAGGAAACTTAATTCCCGCATCAATCAGTACAATCTCATCCTGAAACTGCACCCCGTACGTATTTTTCCCGATCTCGCCCAATCCGCCGAGGGCAAAAACGGCAGTCTGGTCATTTTTTACAAATTTCATTCCGCTCATAACTCCAATACTTTAAAATTTTCGCTCTGCTTCTCATATTCTAAAAAAGCACCGTCCACAGGCTGAACAAATTCAATGTTGTATTTCTTATCTTTCAGTTTTGTTCTGACGTCCCGTTCTGAAACGCCCTCAATGTAAAGTGAATCTGTATTTTCCCGTACAGGTACTTCGTCAGCCTTCTTTTGATAAAATACCTTATAAATCATCCAAATCTCTCCTTAAATGCCGTATGTTAGACTCGCTTATTCTATTATATTCGAAAACGGATTATAAGGAAAGTCTCGAGCAAAAAAGGGACTTTCAAAAACCGAAAGATCCCTTCTACGCGATGACTTTTTTCCGGAGCATTCCGCCCCACTGTCTTCTGAGTTTCTTCCGTAACCGGCGCAGCATCATATACCTCCTTTAAAGCCCTTTATAGCAGTAGTATGCGGCAAAACCGGATTTGTTTTCGTGGGTAAAATTGGAATTTCGTCAAGGCTGTTTGCCGGAAGAAAAACTTTCTGTATGATGAGATTGAACAAGACACGACTGATAAACGGGATAAAGGAGAAATTGACATGAAACCAAAACTGATCTTTTTTGATATTGACGGCACGATCTATGACCATGATAAACATATCCCCGATAGCGCAAGAAACGCCGTGGCGGCGCTTCAAGAGGCCGGCCATCACGTTTTTATCGCCAGCGGGCGGTCTCCGTTTATGGTAAAGCCGATTCTGGAAGAGCTGGAGATTGAATCATTTATTTCATACAACGGCCAATATGTCGTGTTTGAAGGCGATGTTATTTATAAAAATCCGCTGCCGGAAGATGCAGTCGCGCGTTTATTAAAGCAGGTGGCAGAAGGGGAGCACCCCGTCGTATTCATGGCGGAAGACACGATGAAAACGACCGTTCCGGGACATCCGCACGTCTCCGAAGGAATCGGCAGTCTGAAAGCGCCTTATCCCGAAGTTGATGAAACATTTTATAAAGGAAAAGATATTTATCAGCTGCTTTTATTCTGCCGCGGACATGAAGAAAAAGCATACGCAGCTTTTCCGGAGTTTGATTATGTCCGCTGGCATGAACTGTCAACGGATGTGCTTCCGAAGGGCGGTTCAAAAGCGGAAGGCATTAAAAGAGTGCTTGAGCGCCTTCCGTACAGCATAAGCGACACTTATGCCTTCGGCGACGGACTAAATGATCTAGAGATGATCCGTTTTGTCGGCACCGGGGTGGCGATGGGAAATGCAGTTCCGGAATTAAAGGCTGCCGCTGATTTCGTCACAAAGCCGGTGGATGAAGAGGGAATCAGCTGGGCTGTCAAAGAACTGGGGCTTTTGAAATGAAGAAAACCGGCACTTAAAGAAGTGCCGGTTCTTTTTAACGGTCAATAGCAATGGCGTTTTCAGGTTCTTTTAACGGATTTTCTTGATCGATATGATCGTAAAACATCACACCGTTCAAATGGTCGATCTCATGCTGAAACACGATGGCCGGAAAACCTTTGAGGCGGATGTCAATCTGTTCCCCTTCAAGCGTCGTCGCCTTTACTCGGATGCGTGCGTAGCGCGGCACATAGCCGGGAATGGGTTCGTCTACTGACAGGCAGCCTTCTCCGCTCGTCAAGTAGCTTTTTTCTACTGAGTGGCTGACGATTTTAGGGTTGAAAAGGGCATAGCTGTATAAAGTGCCTTTCGCATCTTCAGCATGAACGGCGATCATCCGTTTTTTTACGTTTATTTGAGGAGCGGCAAGACCGACTCCGGGACGAAGGTTGTATTTCTCGGCTAATTCAGGATTTTGGCTGTTTTTCACAAACTCAATCATATCAGCAAGTTGCTGTTTTTCTTCGTCAGAAGCGGGAAGCCGGACCTCTTCAGCGATCTCTCTGAGCACGGGATGTCCGTCGCGGACAATATTTTCCATAGTAATCAAGAAACTTCACTCCTAAAGCTTAATATGTAAATTATAGCGAACTTCCTTATCGCGGCGCAACGAAACAATTGGCCGGCCATAGCAGGCCGGCCGATGTTCATGGTGTATAAGGTCAGCAGCCGCAGCCTAAATAAGCGGCACCGACGATGATTAATAAGATAAACAATACGACGATTAATGCGAATGTGCGGCCGTAACCGCCTCCGCAGCCGTATCCGTATCCGCCATAACCGTATCCGCCGCAACAACCGCCGCCAAATCCGCCGCCAAATCCATATCCGTACATAAAAAAACCTCCTCTTTGAATTACGCTGACCCTTTTCAGCAGGGCCGGCGTCTACTATAAACTATGTAAAAGCCAAAAAGATGTATGGTCATCCGCCCTGTTTTCTCAATTTTTTACGCAAGTACGCTCTGGCGAAGCTATAAATGTCTTTGCCCAAAAATTCCGGGAATACCAATTACAGCTCAGCTATTGTCAAAAGGCGTTCTGGCTTCTATAGTGGAAATTGTCAAGATTGGGGGATTTTAAGTGAATATGTTACAAAAAAAGATGCTGGCGGGAATCGGAGCGCTCGCCGCCGCAAGTATGCTGCTTGCAGGCTGCGGGGAGAAAGACCCGGTTGAAACAATTCATGATTCGATGGAAAAAGCCGTACAGGCGGAAAAACCGTTTCAAAAAGAGCAGAAAACATTAGAAAAATTAGAGAAAAAGGAAGATGAGCTGTATAACGAAGTCATTCAGCTGAATATGAATGATTACGAAAAAATCGTCTCACTTTCGGATGAGGCCCTTAAAAACGCGGAACAGCGCAAGCAGCATCTGAAAACGGAAAAAGACAGCATGGACAGTTCGAAAAAAGAATTTGAAACCGTCACACAAACAGCCGGATCGATTAAAGACCGGTCCATTAAGAAAAAGGCGCAAGCAGCAGCCTCACATATGGAAAAACGCTATGATTTATACGGCGGACTCTATAAAGACTATATGAAAGCCATTCAATATGATAAAGAATTGTACAGCGCCATTAAGAAAAAAGACCTGACTGCAGAAGACCTCGACAAGAAGATCGGCAAAGTGAACGATTCCTACAAAAAGGTATTAAAGCGGGGCGGAGCGTTTAACAAGCAGACGAAAGAGTATAATCAGGCCAGAGAAGAGCTGTATAAAGAGGCCGGCTTTCATGTCAATGAAAGCTGAAAACGATGAAAGGTGCCGGATGCCCGGCCCTTTTTTTATGCGGAAAAAAGGATTCTGAATTCTATTGTAGTACAGCAGGTGTATGTATACTAGTACAGTTTCGGCGGATGAACAGCTTGTCCCGCCGGAAAAATATAAAGCGAATACATTTATTTAAAATCAACATTTAAAACGATTGACGGGTCTTCTTTATTTAGTGTAAACTTATCCATGTTAAGCGGTGTTGTATCAGTCTTTTACAACTCCGAAATAATACAGTTCAGATCAGATAGTGATGATCCTACATAAAGGTTTCGGCAAACTGGGGATAGGCTAAATATATACGACTTGCTGCTAATACTTTAGGGTATCCTAAGTTTGTATGTATACAGGAATGCACGTCTAATGACTGTTTAAAAGAAAGGAAGAGGTGACTTTAGTATGGCTGCAAAAACGAAAAAAACAATCGTTGACAGTAAGAAGCAATTTGATGCCATTAAGAAGCAGTTCGAAACGTTCCAAATTTTAAATGAAAAGGGAGAAGTCGTGAATGAAGCGGCGATGCCTGATTTAACAGATGATCAATTAAAAGAGCTTATGCGCCGCATGGTATACACACGCGTGCTTGATCAGCGCTCTATCTCATTAAACCGTCAGGGACGTCTCGGTTTCTACGCTCCTACTGCCGGCCAGGAAGCTTCACAAATCGCAACGCATTTCGCGCTTGAAAAAGAAGATTTCGTTCTTCCGGGCTACCGCGATGTGCCTCAATTAATCTGGCACGGTCTGCCGCTTTACCAAGCGTTCTTATTCTCCCGCGGACACTTCCGCGGAAACCAAATGCCAGATGATGTGAACGCCCTTTCTCCGCAAATCATTATCGGTGCTCAATACATCCAAACTGCCGGTGTAGCGCTCGGTCTTAAAAAACGGGGTAAAAAAGCCGTAGCTATCACATACACAGGTGACGGCGGCGCCTCTCAAGGGGACTTCTACGAAGGAATCAACTTTGCCGGAGCTTACAAAGCGCCAGCAATCTTCGTAGTGCAAAATAACCGCTATGCGATTTCAACTCCTGTTGAAAAACAATCAGCGGCTCAAACAATCGCTCAAAAAGCGGCCGCAGCAGGTATTGTCGGCGTTCAGGTTGACGGTATGGATGCCCTTGCGGTGTACGCTGCAACTGCTGAAGCGCGCGAACGCGCAATTAACGGCGAAGGCCCGACACTGATCGAAACACTTACGTTCCGTTACGGTCCGCATACAATGGCCGGTGACGATCCGACTAAATACCGCACGAAAGAAATCGAAAACGAATGGGAGCAGAAAGATCCGCTCGTCCGTTTCCGCGCTTTCCTTGAAAACAAAGGCCTGTGGTCTGAAGAAGAAGAAAGCAAAGTAATTGAGGCTGCAAAAGAAGAAATTAAGCAGGCCATCAAAAAAGCAGATGCTGAACCGAAGCAAAAAGTGACTGATTTAATCAAAATCATGCACGAAGAATTGCCTTACAACCTAAAAGAGCAATTAGAAACTTATACACAGAAGGAGTCGAAGTAAGCCATGGCGCAAATGACAATGATTCAAGCAATCACGGATGCGTTACGCACAGAACTGAAAAATGACGAAAATGTCTTAGTTTTCGGAGAAGACGTTGGTGTTAACGGCGGCGTATTCCGTGCGACTGAAGGATTGCAAAAAGAATTCGGTGAAGACCGTGTATTTGATACGCCGCTTGCTGAATCCGGTATCGGCGGTCTCGCTCTTGGTTTAGGGTTAAACGGTTTCCGTCCGGTTATGGAAATCCAATTCTTCGGATTCGTATATGAGGTAATGGATTCAGTTTCAGGCCAAATGGCCCGTATGCGCTACCGTTCAGGCGGCCGCTGGAGTTCTCCGGTGACAATCCGTTCTCCATTCGGCGGCGGGGTTCACACTCCTGAACTTCACGCTGACAGCTTAGAAGGCCTTGTGGCTCAGCAGCCGGGTATTAAAGTCGTTATTCCGTCTACTCCGTATGACGCAAAAGGACTTTTAATTTCTGCAATCCGTGACAACGACCCAGTCGTTTTCTTAGAACATATGAAACTTTACCGTTCTTTCCGTCAGGAAGTTCCTGAGGAAGAATACACAATTGAGCTTGGAAAAGCTGACGTGAAACGCGAAGGTGCTGACCTTTCTATCATCACATACGGCGCAATGGTTCATGAGTCGCTTAAAGCTGCTGAAGAGCTTGAAAAAGAAGGCGTTTCTGCTGAAGTTATCGACCTTCGCACTGTAAGCCCGCTTGATATCGATACGATTATCGCCTCTGTTGAAAAAACAGGCCGCGCAATTGTCGTGCAAGAGGCTCAAAAACAAGCAGGTGTCGGCGCCAACGTTGTAGCTGAAATCAATGACCGCGCGATCCTGAGCCTGGAAGCTCCGGTACTGCGTGTCGCAGCGCCTGATACAGTATTTCCTTTCTCGCAAGCTGAGAGCGTATGGCTTCCAAACCATAAAGACGTTCTTGAAACTGCGAAAAAAGTTCTTGAATTTTAATCAGGCTTCATAACAGGAGGGAAAGACACACGTTCTTTTCCTCTATTATAAACCTGTTTTTAAAGGTTCAATGCTTGCGTATGCATAACTAAAATTTGCTTAATCAACTAGGAGGTCGAAAACTGTGGCATTTGAATTTAAACTTCCGGATATCGGGGAAGGTATCCACGAAGGCGAAATCGTAAAATGGTTTGTTAAGCCAAACGACGAGGTAGAAGAAGACGATGTACTGGCTGAAGTGCAAAATGATAAAGCAGTGGTAGAAATTCCTTCACCTGTTAAAGGAAAAGTATTAGAATTAAAAGTTGAAGAGGGAACGGTTGCAACTGTTGGACAAACGATTATTACGTTTGACGCACCTGGTTACGAAGATCTTCAATTTAAAGGAAGCGACGAATCCGGCGATGCGAAAACTGAAGCGCAAGTTCAGTCTTCCGCTGAGGCAGGACAGGACGTAGCGAAAGAAGAACGCGCAGCAGAGCCTGCAAAAGAAACTGGCGCAGGACAGCAGGACCAAGCGGAAGCTGATCCGAACAAACGCGTGATCGCTATGCCTTCTGTACGCAAATATGCACGTGAAAAAGGCATTGATATCCGCAAAGTAACAGGTTCAGGGAATAACGGACGTGTTGTAAAAGAAGATATCGACAGCTTTGTAAACGGCGGAGCTCAAGAAGCGGCACCGCAAGAAACAGCGGCGCCTCAGGAAACGGCTAAACCTGCAGCGGCTCAGGCTCCTGAAGGCGAGTTCCCTGAAACACGCGAAAAAATGAGCGGTATCCGTAAAGCGATTGCTAAAGCAATGGTGAACTCTAAGCATACTGCACCGCACGTAACTCTTATGGATGAAGTTGACGTAACAAATCTTGTTGCTCACCGCAAACAGTTCAAACAAGTTGCTGCTGATCAAGGCATCAAGCTGACTTACCTGCCTTACGTCGTAAAAGCCTTAACATCCGCTCTGAAAAAATTCCCTGTTTTAAACACATCTATTGATGATAAAACAGATGAAGTGATCCAAAAACATTACTTCAACATCGGAATTGCAGCGGATACTGAAAAAGGCCTGCTTGTGCCGGTAGTGAAAAATGCCGACCGTAAAGCCGTTTTCGAAATCTCTGATGAAATTAACAGCCTTGCTACAAAAGCGCGTGAAGGCAAGCTTGCACCTGCGGAAATGAAAGGCGCTTCTTGCACAATCACAAATATCGGTTCTGCCGGAGGCCAATGGTTCACACCGGTTATCAACCACCCAGAGGTTGCGATTCTCGGTATCGGCCGCATCGCTGAAAAGGCGATCGTCCGCGACGGTGAAATTGTAGCTGCTCCTGTCTTAGCTCTTTCTCTCAGCTTTGACCACCGTATGATTGACGGAGCAACTGCACAAAATGCGTTAAACCACATCAAGCGTTTACTGAACGATCCACAACTTATTTTAATGGAGGCGTAATGTTATGGTAGTAGGAGATTTCCCTATTGAAACAGATACTCTTGTGATTGGTGCGGGACCTGGCGGCTATGTAGCTGCCATCCGCGCTGCTCAGCTTGGACAAAAAGTAACAGTCGTTGAAAAAGCAACTCTTGGAGGCGTTTGTCTGAACGTCGGCTGTATTCCTTCAAAAGCGCTTATCAATGCAGGCCATCGTTACGAGAATGCAAAACACTCAGATGACATGGGGATCACTGCTGAGAACGTAAAAGTTGACTTTACAAAAGTCCAAGAATGGAAAGCTTCTGTTGTAAATAAGCTTACCGGCGGTGTTGCAGGTCTTTTAAAAGGAAATAAAGTGGACGTTGTAAAAGGCGAAGCTTATTTCGTAGACAGCAACTCTGTACGTGTAATGGATGAGAACTCTGCGCAAACATACACATTTAAAAACGCGATCATTGCTACCGGTTCTCGCCCTATCGAATTGCCAAACTTCAAATATAGCGAACGTGTTCTGAACTCTACAGGCGCACTGGCGCTTAAAGAAATTCCGAAAAAACTCGTTGTTATCGGCGGCGGATATATCGGTACCGAGCTTGGAACAGCGTATGCAAACTTCGGAACTGAATTGGTGATTTTAGAAGGCGGAGATGAAATTCTTCCTGGCTTCGAAAAACAAATGAGTTCTCTCGTTACCCGCAGACTGAAGAAAAAAGGCAACGTTGAAATCCATACAAGCGCTATGGCTAAAGGCGTTGAAGAAAGACCTGACGGCGTAACAGTTACGTTCGAAGTAAAAGGCGAAGAAAAAACGGTTGATGCTGATTACGTATTAATCACTGTCGGACGCCGTCCGAACACTGATGAGCTCGGCCTTGAGCAAGTCGGTATCGAAATGACTGACCGCGGTGTCATTAAAACGGACAAGCAGTGCCGAACAAACGTATCGAATATTTACGCAATCGGTGACATCATTGACGGCCCTCCATTGGCTCACAAAGCGTCTTACGAAGGTAAAATCGCTGCGGAAGCTATTGCGGGAGAGCCTGCTGAAATCGATTACCTCGGTATTCCGGCGGTTGTATTCTCTGAGCCTGAACTGGCTTCTGTCGGTTACACTGAAGCACAGGCGAAAGAAGAAGGCATTGAAGTCGTTGCTGCTAAGTTCCCGTTTGCTGCAAACGGACGCGCGCTGTCTCTTAACGAAACTGACGGCTTCATGAAGCTGATCACTCGTAAAGAAGACGGTCTTGTGATCGGTGCGCAAATTGCCGGCGCGAGCGCTTCTGACATGATTTCTGAATTGAGCCTGGCGATCGAAGGCGGAATGACTGCTGAAGATATCGCAATGACAATTCACGCTCACCCGACATTGGGCGAAATCACAATGGAAGCTGCCGAAGTGGCAATCGGAAGCCCGATCCATATCGTAAAATAATCATTGCAAGAAAATGAACAGCCCCCGCTTTTAAAAGCGAGGGCTGTTTTTATTGTGCAAGCACATGCTGCATAGGCTTGATAATATCCTCTTTTTTCTTTACCGCGCCTTCAATCTTCATGACGACATGCCGGTGATTGACTACCATCAGTGCCGGGAATGTGTTGATTTCTTCTTCCCAGCCCTTTCTGTTGTCATAAACTTTCATTTGATCAACATGATGGGGGTATTTCTTTTCTAAATCAAGAATCGCATCGTAGTAAGGAACTTCTTTATCTATATGATTTTCATCGGAAAAAAACAAGATTTGAGTGTGATGAATGCTGTCGATCCGGTTATTTTTGAACGGACTGACAGTAGAAACCGAACAGCTTGACAGAACGAACAGCATCAAAAAAAAGGGAATCACCGTACGGTAGCGCATCTATCTTACTCCTCTGTTTTATATAATATATTGGTTCATCCATTTATAAGGACTATATCAAGTGTATCACGATAGGTGAAAAACCTAAGGCTTGTTACTTAATTGTTATATAATTGAAACCGTTTTTAATGAAGAAATAATACGTGTGACAACTTGTGAAGCCGATGTGTAAAAAAGGCACATTATTTTTCGTGAGAGCGCTGTTTTTTCGTTATACTGTGGGCAAAACCATATCAGGAGGGATTGTCATGTATAAAGCCGCTGCCGCCGTTATATGGATGTGCTTGCTCGTCGGCTGCCAATCAACTGAAAAAACGCAAACAAATAAACAACCCCATTCTCAAGCTGCGGTCAATCATGCTAAACAGGAAAACACTCATACAAAAGAGGAAAAACAGAAGGCAGAGCCCCGTTACTATATCAATCCGAAAACCTTTGCCGTGGAAAAACTGGATGACCAGAAAGACAAAAAACCGATTGCATTGTTAACGATAGATGATGCACCCGATCAGCATGCCGCTGAGATTGCGGACAAACTGCATGATCTCCATGCGTCAGCGATCTTTTTTGTGAACGGCCAATTTTTGAAAAAAGATGAAAATAAGAAAGCGCTTCAGCATATTCATGAGTTAGGCTTTATGATCGGAAATCATACAATGACTCATCAAAATTTAAAAGACCTTTCCGAACAAAAACAACGGGAAGAAATCATCGGCGTCAATAAAGCCGTTGAAAAGATAACCGGGGAGAAACCGGCGTTTTTCAGGGCGCCTTTCGGAAGCAATACGGACTACAGTGACAAACTTATAAAACAAGAAGGTATGGTGAAAATGAACTGGACCTTCGGCTACGATTGGGATCAGAAATATCAATCCAAAAAAGCGCTTACCGATATCACGCTGAGCAGCCCTTATCTGCGGGACGGCGCCAACATATTGATGCATGACCGGAAGTGGACGGCCGAAGCCATGCCGGACATTGTAAAAGGATTGCGTACTAAAGGATATACCGTGATTGATCCTCGAGCTATAAAAAGACCGTAAAAAATAAATGTGTTATACAATTTATCGGTTGACATATTAAATGTGACATAATAATATAATAACAACAAGTAAGAATTAAGCGTTTTCAAATTCTGAGAAATGGGGAATGAGAGATGGGTACGATTGTTTGCCAAGACTGTAACGAAGCGATTCATTACTTTGAGGATGAGAAGGTAACGACGTTATACGGAACATGCTGCGGACAATGCCGGTGTCATCTTGAAGAAGAGTAAAAAGTGTAAAAAAGCCCGAAACGATTTCGTTTCGGGCTTCTTTATCTTTATTGGATGGCTTTTTGTTCTTTGATGACTCTGATCATTTCAAGCGTCGCGTCTTCCGGACCCTGCACGGGAAGGCCGGCGTCCAGGTTTTTGAAAATGTAGCTGATGTTTTCTTCAGTAATGATTTCGCCCGGAATAAAGATCGGAATTCCCGGCGGATACACCATGACAAACTCTGCAATGATCTGTCCCGCGGATTCTTTTAACGGAATGACTTCCGTATTTGCATAAAACGCGTCTCTTGGCGTCATCGCTAACAGAGGAATTTCAGGAAGCAGAACTTCCGTTTGCTGATGAGCATATTCATTGGCAGCAGCCTGCTTTGAAATGTCTGTAAGCGCGTTTACGAGGCGGTCGGCATCTCCTGCTCTGTCTCCGGGAGTGAAAATACATAATATGTTATACAAATCGGACAGCTCGACTTCGATATTATATGATTCGCGCAGCCATTTTTCAATGTCATGCCCGGTCAGGCCGAGGTTTTTGACCGAAATGATTAATTTAGTCGGATCATAACTGAAGGCGGCTTTAGATCCTGTGATTTCTTCGCCGACACAGCGAATGCCTTCAATTTGATTGAGGCGTTCCCGTGTCTGATTCGCCAGCAGAATCGTATCTTCAAGAAGGCCGCGGCCTTCTGTAGCGAGCCGCTTTCTTGCGACATCAAGTGAAGCGAGAAGCAGATAGGATGTTGATGTTGTCGTCAGCATGCTTAAAATCGACTGGACTCTTTCTTTGGACACAAGGCCTTCTCTCACATTTAAAATGGAACTCTGCGTCAGAGAGCCGCCTAATTTGTGCACACTTGTGGCTGCCATATCAGCGCCCGCCTGCATGGCGGACAAAGGAAGCTTATCATGAAAATGAATATGCACGCCGTGCGCTTCATCGACAAGAACAGGCACATTGAAAGAATGCGCGAGCTTGACGATGCTGCTCAGATCAGCCGCCACACCGAAATACGTCGGATTGATGACAAGCAGACCTTTTGCGTCAGGGTGCTCAGTCAAAGCCCGCTCGGCAGACTCAAGCGTAATGCCGTGAGAAATCCCAAGCTCATCGTCAATTTCCGGGTGTATAAAAATCGGCACCGCTCCGGAAAATACAATGGCCGTCATAATGGATTTATGAACGTTTCTTGGGATGATGATTTTATCTCCGGGTCCGCATACGGCCATGACCATCGTCATAATGGCGCCGCTCGTCCCTTGTACGGAAAAGAAGGTGTGGTCTGCGCCGAATGCTTCTGCGGCCAGGTCCTGCGCTTCTTTAATGATGCCCTTTGGCGCATGTAAATCATCCAAAGGTTCAATATTAATTAAATCTATGCTTAACGCGTTTTCTCCGATAAATTGTCTGAATTCCGGATCCATTCCCGCGCCTTTTTTATGGCCCGGAATGTGGAATTGGACAGGCTGTCTGTCCGCGTGCTTTTTCAGTCCGCTGTACAGGGGTGTTTCATGTTGCGGCAATTGTTTTCCCACCTTTATCATAATACCTACGGATTAGTTTGTATTACATTCAGTATGATTACCCGTTTTTTAAACGTAAAACAAATGAATTATATTATGAACTTGAAAGAAAGTAAAGAACAATTTATGATCTATGGAAGATGCTTATTTTGAGCATGATTATAAAGGAGTGAAGACATTTGGAATATCAATATCCGATGAATGAAGACTGGACGACAGAGGAGGCCGTGGATGTCATTGCGTTTTTTCAGCAGGTGGAAAACGCCTATGAAAAAGGAACTGACCGCAACAGGCTTCTGGATGCGTACCGCCGCTTTAAAGAAATCGTTCCCGGAAAGGCGGAGGAAAAGAAAATCTGCAGCCAATTTGAAGCGGACAGCAGCTATTCCCCGTATCGGACTGTGAAAGAGGCGAAACAATCAGATCAAGCGGTTATCAAAATGTAAACAAAGCGAGCCGGAAACCGGCCCGCTTTTTTATGTTATGAGACTTTCTGAGTCAGTGTGTATAAAAAGGAAAGCTTCTTAAAAGTATCTTCAATGGTTTGCAGGAATTCATTGTTGTTCATGTTGATCACGTCTTCTTTTTGCAGCTGAATGCCGCATAAAAGCTCTGCTTTTTTTACGGTCTGCAGACGTTCAAATAATGTTTTCAGCTGCTCCTGATCCATGTCGGACTGCTTGTACGCACCTGGCTTCGTATGATCCGGCGACCATACAAAATGACCGGGAATCTGTTTTGTGATTTCCTCCTGCTTCGCTTCCAGCAATCTGCCGTATTCCTCTTTTATCGGAGACTCATAAATGATGGCAAACCATACAAACATATGGGTATCCCATAGTCCGATCTGGAAGTGGGGGAGCTTCTTATAGCCGCGTTTGCTGTTTGCAAAGGCAACCCAGCTGTCAGCCGGCGGGTTGACAGATCTTCTCGCGTGCTTGGCGACATGAGGGAACATTTCATCTCCGGTCAATGCCGACAATGTCGGTGCGAAATGTTCTCCTAAAAGAGTCAGCTTCGGACGCACTTGTTCTTTTAACACCTCCATGCGCGGATCTAATCCTTCTATTGTAAATGTGTCAAAGTCTTCTTTTGTAAAACGCATCTGAGTCATCTTTTTCCTCCTTATCGTAAGTATTCATATTTTACCACAGCCCCTGCCGGCCGCAAAAACATTGAGAACGTTTGAGCGGAGAGGAGTGGTGGTAAAAAATGAATAGGTAAACACACAATTTTAAGAATGTTGTTACAGCCGAATATAAGTTTCCATAGGATATAAGAAGTATCATTAATAATGAATTGGAAAATGGGATGCTTTTTTAACAAATGATCTCTGGAAGGGGCGAAAGACAATGAGGCAAGTGGTGAAGGAAGGATTCAGGGAGGAAAAAAATAACCGTGTAGCTGTCTGGAGACTAGAGGTTGATTATGAATTGGCAACCCTTTATGAGGCCATGCAAAAAGAGAATGAAGATCAAATCGATCTCAGTAAAAGAAAACTGGAACGTCTCAGAAAAGAATGGATTCGTCTTAACGGATAAAGAATAGTAAAAACGAACCGCAGGAAATGGTTCGTTTTTACGTGAGAAGGCATTTTTTTCATTTTCCTTGCTTTTTAATTGTTTTTATCAGTATGCTATAGAGTAAGCTATACATAGAAAAGAGGTACACGGTATGACAAATTGGACGGAAATTGATGATATCGCAAAACAATGGGTAAAAGAAGCCGGAACGAGAATCAGACAATCCATGCAGGAAAGCTTGACGATTGAAACAAAATCAAATCCGAATGATTTAGTCACAAATATGGATAAAGAGACGGAACGCTTTTTCATTGACCGTATACAGGGAACTTTTCCCGGACACCGCATCCTCGGCGAAGAAGGGCAGGGAGATAAGCTCCGCTCCCTGGACGGAATCGTTTGGATCATTGATCCGATTGACGGGACGATGAATTTTGTCCATCAAAAGCGGCATTTCGCAATCTCCATCGGTATTTTTGAAGACGGAAAAGGCAAAATCGGCTTAATTTATGATGTGATGCAGGACGAGCTGTATCATGCATTCAGCGGAAAAGGGGCATATCTGAACGACACGCCGCTTGCTCCTTTAAAAGAGGTTTCTATTGAAGAATCGATTATTGCAATCAATGCCACATGGGTGACGGAAAACAGAAGAATCGACCCGAGTATTTTGGCGCCGCTCGTAAAACGGGTAAGAGGAACGCGTTCCTACGGCTCGGCGGCACTTGAGCTGGCCAGTGTTGCGGCCGGCCGCATTGACGCATACATCACAATGAGGCTCGCGCCGTGGGATTACGCTGCCGGCTGCGTGCTGCTGAACGAAGTCGGCGGCATTTACACGACAACAGACGGCGAACCGTTTACGTTTTTAGATAACCACAGCGTGCTTGCGGGAAATCCGGCGATACATAAAATCATCTTTGACGACTATTTACATGCTGACAGATAGGGAGTTTGAAGAAGAAGATCTGGAATTTCTGGAGCAGCTGGCGGCGGCACACCCGGTGTGGAGAGCCGAAGAATTCGGAACAAAAAATGCGGCGGAGTTTATGCTTGCATACTCCATGTACAATGGAACGTGGCTCGTATGGGAGCTTGACGGCGCTCCTGCCGCCGTCAGCTTTCACTTAGAATGGGCGCCTTCAAACGGAAAACCGTGGCTCGGGACTGTGGCCGTCGCCCCAGAGGCAAAAGAGAAAGGAATCGGACGGGCGGTCATTGAAGAGATTGCCGGCCGGCTGAGAGCGGAGCATAAAGCGATGTTTGCAGCCGTTCCCCTGGACAGGCAGGAATGGGTGCTGTTTTTAAGCCAATGCGGTTTTGAACAGCTGAAGCTTGAAAAAGACGATCGGGAAAAGACATATATGATCATGGTGAAGCCATTGTGAAATATATCAGATATAAAAAAGAGACCGGATATCCGGTCTCTTTTCTTATTTACAAGCCGACTGAATTCCAGGCCGCTTCTACGCTTGCAGCATCCTGAGAGCCGTAAAGGTCCCGTGCTGATTGAATCAAAGCTGCTTTTGCATCTTTAAAGGTTGATGACGGAGTGAGGTATACCGTCAGGGCGCGATAGTAAATCTGCTCCGCTTTGTTCACGCCGATTTTTGTAATCGTATTGTAAGCGGCTTTGTTCGGAATTCCGCTGTTTGTATGCACACCGCCGTAGTCGCCGGCATCAGTGTTCGGAAGGTTTTTGTAATTTTTGTAGTTGTCAGGCTGTCCGTATTTTGTCGGATTTGATAAGCTGCGGAGAGCCGGCTGGCTGACCGTAATATCTTCACCGATATCCCAGTCCTCAGTATCGTTGAAGTACCCGAATACATCAGAGAAGGATTCATTTAAAGCGCCCGGCTGATTTTCATAGTTCAGGTTGGCTGTTTCCTGTGTAACGCCATGTGTCATTTCATGGGCCGTTACGTCCATTGAACCGGAAAGAGGCGAGAAGAATGAACCGTCACCGTCTCCGTAAATCATTTGGTCGCCGATCCAGGCTGCGTTATTGTATCTGCTGCCGTAATGAACGGAGGATACGATCTTGCCGCCTCTATTGTCGTAGCTGTTGCGTTTAAACTTCTGATAGAAATAATCATACACTTTGCCGAGGTTGTAATGCGCATCAACGGCAGCGCGCTGAGAAGAAGTTGTAAACTGGTTTGTGGTGCTGGATACGAGTGTGCCCGGCAGGTTATACTCGCGGTTTTGCAGATCGTACGTAATAATTTGTGTTCCGGTAGGTTTAGAAAGATCGCGCAGCACATATTTGCCGCTTTCAGAAGAAATATTTAATGAGACCGTTTTTCCTTTAAGAGTCGTACCTGTTCCGGTTGCAGCCGCATGTTCCACTTTGTTTTGCTTTTTCAGGATTTTCCCAGTTTCTGCATCAACGGTTACTTCCCAGTTTGCAGGTTCCGGTTCGATATAGCGGATCGTTACATCATAGGCGAGGCGGTATTTTCCGTCTTTTGTAGCTGCTGCTTTGAGCTCGGCTTTATTTTTGTTTGCGACGTTTCCGTTAGAAACGGCTTCAGGTGATTTGCCGATTGCTTTAAAAGCATGGTCCAGCGCCTGATTTGCAGATAATTTTTTGCTGTTTGCCGTTTTGGCAGAAGCATCGTTGTTTAATTCACCGTTAATCGCATAGACGTTGTTGGATTTATCAACGTGAATAATGACTTGAGAGTCTTTCACAGGCACACCGTTCACGACAGGCACATAACGGAAGTGTTTATAGCCGAGATCATCGGTTGTTTGGTCAATCAGCTTCAGCCTTTCAGAAGGATTGCCTTTAAAGACTTTGCCGTTTTGTTTCAAATATTGCTTGATTGCTTTGTCACTGACAGAAGGCAATTCAGATTGCACCAAAGAATGCTTCGGCACAAAATTTGTCATGTTTTCTTTAAGCTGAGGATTCTCAGCGGCCTGAACACCCGGCAGACTGATCGTTAAACCTATAAAAGAAGCGGCGACAGCAACAGACAATTTCTTACCTAAACCCACAATAAATCCCCCTTTTTGAAAATAATGAAAACTTATATTGTTATAATAAACCAGCAATCTCTCATTCTGCAATATAAAACTAGACTCCGCAGCTGAATTGATAGAATCGTCCCGTACAGGCTCCTGGGAGGCGGTGTCAGGGGATAAGCCGAGAGGCACGTGTCGGAATAGACATGAGTCGAATGACGCGATTTCTTCTGAAAAAAATGACAGATGAAGACGGGAAAAATGATAGGGGAAAAATGTTAGGATCTTTAAAACTTTTTTTAATGCCGGTTGTCTAAACGGGTGAGGCCTTAATAAACGTAAAGGATTGTTACAGATGTCAGAGATTTTCAGTCATTTTATTCAGCATTTCGACAGATATTTCATTTTGAGCAGACAGAGTGTGTTGATCATCCAGTGGTCGTCCGTCTGCCTTGCTGTTTTATACGGGCTGACTTTCCATCCGAAAATCAGCTCTGAAAGAGTTTGGTTTTATGGCGGGATCATGCTTCGGGCCGTATTATTGGCTGGCATAACGATTGAATTGGTTCATCAGGTGCAGAGCACTCACTTTAGCGCGCACTATTTGACAACGGAAGAAAGAGAGCTTCTTCCGATCGTTCATCTCTTAATGTACGGATATGTGCTGCTCACCGCGTTTCACTATATGCTGATGCCGCAGGAGCAGAGGGGAAAGGGCATGTTTTATACGTTTGATCTCACTGTGGTGACACTGCCCGTCATTCAGCTGATCTTCAGTTTTTTTGCTTTCTGGAACAGCAATCGTGACACGATGGCTGCAGAGGATATCGTCTCCTCGCTGTGTTCCGTTGCGGTTGTTTTACTCCTTCTGATTTCTATGAATGTTTTATTTTTTAAAATGTATTGGAAACCGAGGCCGGTTTTTATCGGCGTGTTTTATGCAGCGGTCATCGGGCTATTGGTGTGGGTGCTCTCTCCGTCCTCGGCCGGGGTATCAAAAGATTACGGCAGGCTTCTCCCGTTTACGGTGTATTTAACAATGGCGGGTTTTCTGATGACCCACCATTTATTTCATCGGTCAGACAGGATCAGACGGCGGACGAAAAGCTTTCTTGCGGCGGCCGCGGCCGCTGGTTTTATTGTCTTTTTGAATCCGGTGTACAACGCAGGAGATGCCGCATTTGCGGTTTCAAAACCGATAGCTGAAGATTCTGTTGATTATGTGGGCGAACATATTACTTCAGACCAGGCGGAACGGATCCTTACGTCATTTTTTCCCGCTGAGAATCCGATTTATTTGACAGAAACCAATCAGGATCTCCATTACTTTTACCGCTTTAAAACGGAAGATTATGAAGCGGAAGTGGACGAGGTTTCCCGAATGATTACAAATTATCAATATCTTAAAAAACCGGAAGGCCGGACATTAACAGAAGAAGAGTACCGGAAAAAGTCGCTGGATTTCTTGTCGGTACACGGCCGAAAACTAAAAACACAAGGCATTCAGACAACAGTGAGAAAAGAAGACGGACAGTTTGTCGTGGAGATCGCGCCGAAAAGACAAGGGAAGCATCACGAACAAACGGGTGCTGTATTTTACTGGGAAAAAGAAACGATCATGGGTTTTTCAGAAGACCCGTCTATTTATCAGCTTCAGTCGCTGCCGCAGGTGCACATGAAGGAAAAAGACATAATGAAAGCATCAAAAGCCGTCTTTCATACGCTGCAAATGCCTGGTCAGACATTTGAAATCACAAATACAGATATCAACAGCCTGATCGGCAGCAGTGTGACCGTAACAGCGAATAACGGGGCGGAGCTGGTATTTGATGCCGAATCCGGGCGCCTTGTGAAAATCAGAATCTCATCAGGCAGCACCGTTTTGACAAAAAAAGAACTTCAGAAGAGGCTTTTTACATTGCTGGGCGCGGATACTTCAAAGCTTAAGCAAATTGACAAATCGGAAGACGGTCTCGTTTTTGAAAACCTTGAAGGAACATCCGTTTTTACGCTCCGAAATGAAGAAGGCATGATAGAGGCCTCATCCTGCGGACAGGTAAGCGCCAAAACATTCCCGCATACATACAGAGACGGGGAAACAGCCTTCAAAAGAGTGGCGGGGGCATATAACGGCATCATTTATAAAAAGCGGGTGAAGCCTGTCAAAGCGGTGAAAGACGGCGTAACATATAACGCATGGCTCGTTATTATTCAGCCGTTCGGTTCAAACCGCCATGACGCATATGTAGTAAACGCGGATACTTACGAGGCGGTGAACCTTTATGAACAATAAAGAAAGAAAGGCTGTCTTCTTCGATTTATACGACCTGTATAAGGAAGGGGAACTTGAAGGCGGTACGCTTCAATGGATGAAAGAACATGAACCTGAATTTGGAGCAGAGGCGGAAAACAGAAAAAGACAGAATGAACATGATATGAAGCCGCCGCCGGGCGACATCCGCCAAATTAAATATATGAAATGCCTGACGTATGGACTGTATGGTTTCTTCATTGTGCTCTCAATCTGGATGACAGTGTGGTTTTATTTTTAAATGAAAAACAAGGTGTCAATTGAACAGTTGTACCGTGAACATTATCAAGATATTATGTATTACCTTTACAGACGCACACATCACGCTGAGACCGCTAAAGATCTCGCTCAGGATACATTTATGAAAGCATTTAACGGGCTTGAGTCATTTAAGGGGCACTCGTCTATCCGCACGTGGCTCTATGCAATTGCCCACCATACCTTCATCAATTGGTACAGACGGGACAGAAAATACCAATTTTCAGATATCACCTTGAATGAAGGGCTTCAGCAAACAACATATGAACTGCCGGAGCATTACGTTGACCGGACAGACACAAAGAACGCGCTGGCCGGGCAGATTCAGCGTCTGAAAAATGATCAGCAGACCGTTTTAATTTTAAGGGAATTTCAAGAGCTGTCATACGAAGAGATTGCTGATATTTTGGGTTGGAGCCTGCCGAAGGTGAAGAGCACCTTATACAGGGCGAGAATGCAGCTGAAACAGCACTTGGCGGAAAAAAGGAAGGACGGACACATATGACTTGCTGTTTAGTGAGAGATTTACTCCCTTTATATATTGAAGGCGATTGTGAAACAGAAACAGAGCGGTATATTTTCCGCCATCTTGATACATGCGGTGAGTGCAAAAGGGTATATCATATGATGAAGGAGCCGCTTGACTTTGGCGAAGCTGAGATGAAGGCGCCGGACGGTTATGAAGACGAGGAGAGGCGGTTTCAGGAAAGATATTACGGGAGGCTGCTGACAAATGCCGCCTGTATGTTCGGAGCTGTATTTCTCATCATGCTTGCGCTTAAACTGCTGAATTAAAAAAACGCCCGGCTGAATGACCGGGCGTTTTTTTCGTTTACTCAGCCGGGTGAAAGGCTGTATAAATGCTTTCAAGTAATTCCTGCGGCAGTGAATTAAAGAATTCAGCACACAGCTTCGCTTCTTTTTTACCTGCACCTGCTTTTTCAGCAAGCTCCTGATCAAACGTATACACGCCGTCTTCTTCAACCAGAGCAGATTGAAGAATATGAAGACTCTGGGAGAAAGCGGTGAACAGCTGATCAACGATAAGAGCTTCTTTTTCCGTAAAGCCGAGCTCCACTGCTTTTTCTTTATTAAATGTATATTCGCCGTCCGTTTTCTCGATACATTGGGAAAGGACGGTTAAAAATTCCGTTGAGCTGTCCCACAGCTTTTGAATGGTCTGTGCGGCTTCTTTATCTAATCCCAATTCAACCGCTTTTTCACCGTCAAAATAATAGACGCCGTCTTTTTCGTAAATGGATTGGCTGATGATGTCTAAAAGCTTTGCCGCATCTTCCGGTGTTTTCTCGGCAAAAGCCTGCAAGACAGGCGATTCATTTGCCTGAATTGTTTTTGCACCGGCAGACTCAAGCGGACTGAATGCAAGCAAGGCGGCTGAAGCAGTTGCAGCGGCAGTTACAGCGGTTTTCTTCAAAAAAGATGTTTTCATTTTGTTCTCTCCTTGTCATGTGTATTTGCTTACAGCCACAAGTATAAAAATCCAGTGATGGAATTGAAATAGGAAGTTTGGTATTTTCTTCATAACAATACCGGACTAATTCCGGCTGCCTTTTCTGAGGGACTCTGCTGTTGTCACTAGGATGCATACTGCTGTTTCCGGCTTCTTGACTAGGCGGCGGGGGAGATAAGCCTTACATCCCACCGGTTTTGAGGATGCAAAAAAGCCTGAATGTTTCATTCAGGCTTCATACAATATTGTGCTTTTCATGTTTACGGAATTTTGCAAAGGGTCATGCTTTTAATCAAGCAGTCCCTGTTCGCGCATTTTTTTCTTTACAGTGAAACCGCTTCCCATCATGGCGATAACGAGAACAATGCTTCCGATGACACCCCATGCGCTTTTCTCAGCGATTGATACGCCGATCAGCATCATGCTGAAGACTGCTGCGAATGCAAATAATAATAAGAGCCAATTCAATTTTTTCATATTTCCATCCCCTTTAACGTCATACTTTCAGTTTACAGAAAAACGTGACGCTTTTAAAGAGGATGTGTGGTATAATATGAAAGTTATCTAATTTTTTTAGGAGATGAAAATGTGAAACTTCGAAACGATCTTCGCAATATCGCGATTATTGCCCACGTTGACCATGGGAAAACGACTTTGGTAGACCAATTGCTTCACCAAGCCGGAACCTTCCGTGCCAACGAAAATATTGCCGAACGCGCAATGGATTCAAACGATCTTGAACGTGAACGCGGTATTACAATTCTCGCGAAAAATACTGCGATTAACTATAAAGATACACGCATTAATATTTTGGACACTCCGGGACACGCCGACTTCGGCGGAGAGGTTGAACGGATTATGAAAATGGTTGACGGCGTTCTGTTAGTCGTTGACGCATATGAAGGCTGCATGCCGCAAACCCGTTTCGTTCTGAAGAAAGCCCTTGAGCAGAACTTAAATCCGGTTGTCGTCGTAAACAAAATCGACCGTGATTTCGCCCGCCCGGAAGAAGTTATCGATGAAGTGCTTGATCTGTTCATCGAGCTGGATGCAAACGAAGAACAGCTTGAGTTCCCTGTCGTCTACGCTTCTGCGATTAACGGAACGGCAAGTCTTGATCCGAAAAAGCAGGACGAAAACATGGAATCACTGTATGAAACGATTCTTGAACATGTCCCTGCGCCGGTTGATAACGCCGAAGAGCCTCTTCAATTCCAAGTGGCGCTTCTTGATTACAATGACTATGTCGGCCGTATCGGTATCGGACGCGTTTTCCGCGGCACGATGAAAGTCGGCCAGCAGGTTTCATTGATGAAACTTGACGGAACGGTCAAATCATTCCGTGTAACGAAAATCTTCGGTTTCCAAGGATTGAAACGCGTGGAAATTGAAGAAGCGAGAGCGGGAGACCTCGTTGCCGTTTCCGGTATGGAAGACATCAACGTCGGTGAAACGGTTTGTCCGGCTGACCACCATGAGCCGCTGCCGGTTCTGCGTATTGATGAGCCTACGCTTCAAATGACATTTGTCGTAAACAACAGCCCGTTTGCAGGCCGTGAAGGCAAATATGTCACAGCCCGTAAAATTGAAGAGCGTCTGAACGCACAGCTTCAAACAGACGTCAGTCTTCGTGTCGAACCGACGGCATCGCCTGACGCATGGGTTGTTTCAGGACGCGGTGAGCTTCACCTGTCTATTTTAATTGAAAACATGCGCCGCGAAGGTTATGAGCTTCAAGTGTCTAAACCTGAAGTTATCATTAAGGAAATCGACGGTGTAAGCTGCGAGCCTGTTGAGCGCGTGCAGATTGACGTGCCTGAAGAGCATACCGGTTCTGTTATGGAATCAATGGGTGCGAGAAAAGGCGAAATGCTCGATATGATTAATAACGGAAACGGCCAGGTCCGCCTGATCTTTACCGTACCTTCACGCGGGCTCATCGGCTATTCTACTGAGTTTCTGTCACTGACACGCGGTTTCGGTATCCTGAACCACACGTTTGACAGCTATCAGCCGATGCAAAAAGGCCAAGTCGGAGGCCGCCGTCAGGGTGTGCTCGTTTCCATGGAAAATGGAAAAGCGACATCTTACGGAATTCAAGGTATTGAAGACCGCGGCGTGATCTTCGTTGAGCCGGGCACAGAAGTATATGAAGGCATGATTGTCGGCGAACATAACCGTGACAATGACCTTGTCGTCAATGTCAGCAAAATGAAACAGCAGACAAACGTCCGTTCCGCAACGAAGGATCAAACGACTACGATTAAGAAAGCGCGCATTATGTCGCTTGAAGAATCACTCGAGTACTTGAACGATGATGAATACTGTGAAGTAACACCGGAATCCATCCGTTTAAGAAAGAAAATCCTGAACAAAAACGAACGTGAAAAAGCGGCGAAAAAGAAAAAAACAGCAGGAATGTCTTAATCACTTGCAGAATTTGAAAAGATAGAACCCGAACGGAAAAGGGGAGGGGATCTTTTTGAATGAAGTAAGTGAACGGCTGTCGTTCTTTGCTGCGCTTTACCAAGTGGATGAGCATCCGCTGACGGGAATGTGGCTGTTATACGGAACGATCGTCGTGCTCTCGGTGATTGTATTTAAACTCGGCTTTGCCAAAAGGCTGCCGGTTTTAAAGGCTGCGGCAGTTTATCTCTTTCTCGTACTCGGCTGCACCGTGCTGACTTTTTTCGGTGTGTTTCTGCCGGTCGGAGAAGGGCTTGTTGTCGCCGCCTTGATTTTGATCATTTACAAAATCCGTCTGCACCAGTCCAAAAAAAGCCAGTCAGCTAAACCGCAATAAAAAAATGACCCTGCCTTTCGGCGGGTCATTTTTTTATTGGTTTATTTTTTCACTTTATCTTTTTTCGTTTTTTGCCCTGGATGAAAGGAGAAGTGTCCGGTATTCAGCCGCGCCTCTGTTTTGACTTTGATTCGGTCATGGCATTCCTGGCACATATATGTATGAATCGGACGGTTGCGGAGGCGTTTGGCTGTCAGTGTTTCATCATCAATTTGTTCAATTTTGTCGCAAATGGAACATTTAACTCTCATTGATTTTTCACCTCTTTCACTATGACAAGCATTATATCATGGATGACCCGCCTGCCAAAGGGAAAGAAAGCAGCGCCCTTCCTTTGTAGCGGGCGCTGCTTTTTACCGGCGGTTATTCATGTGATGATCCGATTGATCATTCTGCTCGTTTTGCAGCTTGTTCTGATCTCTTTGATTCAGCTGGTCATCATTCGATTTAGTCGGTGATTCTTTTTCATTGTCGGTCACATCATTCGGAACTTCCGGCATGACACGTCCGACGATTGCGGCGAGTTCGTCCAAAATGCCTGAAACCGGACGTCCGGCCTTAATATCGCTGCCCATGCCTCTCAGGCGGGAGACTGTATCAGGATCAGCGACGACAACGGCATTGGCGCCGTAAGGATCGTTTTTTAATGCTTGGGCAACGGTGTATTTAATGCTTTCCACTTTGCTCCGTTCTAAATTGTCATCCACATCGATTCCGACGACTGAGTATCGCCCGAGTACGACCGCGGTGGCGTCTGTAATGCCTGGGATTTTTTCAGTCACTTCGACTAGATGCTTTGCAATGTCTGTCCGGCCGGGATTCGCAGCTGTTTCAGGAGCTGTATCACTCACATGAATCGGTTTTGCTCCGCCCTGATCGGTTGATTCGTTTTGGATATTGCTGCGTCCGCGGCTATCCTGTACAGCTGTGCAGCCGGTCAGAATAAATAAAGCTTGTATGATAATGAAAAGAATTCGCACGTCAGATTCCCTCCTTAATGCTTTCATTTCTTTTATTGTTGAATTAACCTTCTATCTTTATTCACCAAATCATATATTTTAGCAGGCATCCCCGTTTTTCACGAAAAGAGAAGCACACGCTGGGCTTTGATCCTTATTTTTCAGGAGGCTGAGACTTGAGTAAAATTTATGTGTTAGATACGAATGTACTTTTGCAGGATCCTAACGCCATTTTTTCTTTTGAAGAAAACGAAGTTGTCATCCCCGCCGTCGTGCTGGAAGAGGTCGATTCAAAAAAGCGGTATATGGACGAGGTCGGGAGGAATGCGAGGCACGTATCTAAGCTGATAGACGGGCTCAGGGAGAAAGGAAGGCTGCACGAAAAGGTTCCGCTTGAAAGCGGAGGAACGATCAGAATTGAACTGAACCACCGGTCATTTCATCAGCTTCAGGAAATTTTTATCGAAAAAACAAATGATAACCGCATTTTGGCGGTGGCAAAAAATTTAAGCCTTGAGGAGGAAACGAAAGAAAACGGCCGCCCCGTCATCCTGGTCAGTAAGGATGTGCTGGTCAGGGTAAAGGCGGATGCCATCGGGCTTTTGGCGGAGGACTTTTTAAACGACAGAGTCGTTGACCATGATGAGATATACAGTGGGTACAAGGATATATTTATGAATAAAGAGCGGTTTGACTTGTTTTATAAAAACAAACAAATTTCAGTCAAGGAGCTTCAGCAGCATCAGGTTTATCCGAATCAATTTGTGCTGATGAAAGATGAATTAGGAGGATCTTCTTCTGCGGTCGGCATGACAGATAAGAAAGGGGAGACCGTAAAAAGACTCGTCTTTGATGATGAGCACGTATGGGGCATCAGGCCGAAAAACGTCCAGCAGACAATGGCGCTTGAACTCCTGCTGAGAGAAGATATCCCGCTTGTCACCCTGATCGGAAAAGCGGGAACAGGAAAAACCTTGCTAGCTCTCGCAGCGGGGCTTCTGCAGACTGAGGATCTCGGTATTTATAAAAAACTGATCGTCGCACGTCCCATCGTCCCGGTGGGCAAGGATATCGGATATTTGCCGGGTGAAAAAGAGGAGAAGCTCAAGCCGTGGATGCAGCCGATCTTTGATAATCTTGAATTTTTGTTCAATGCGAAAAAGCCGGGTGAACTTGAAGCGATTTTAGCGGGCATCGGATCAATTCAGGTTGAGGCGCTGACATACATTCGGGGAAGAAGCATTCCGGATCAGTTTATTATTATCGATGAGGCTCAGAATTTGACGAGGCACGAGGTCAAGACGCTTTTGACACGGGTGGGAGAAGGCAGCAAAATTGTCCTGATGGGTGACCCGGAGCAAATAGATCACCCATATTTAGACAGTTTAAATAACGGACTTGCTTATGTCGTAGAGCGGTTTAAAGGACAAACCGTCTCCGGCAGCGTGAAGCTTATGAAAGGCGAAAGATCCGGCCTTGCACAGCTTGCGGCCGATTTGTTATAGAACTTCGATTTCTGTGACGCCTGTTATCGGTTTTTCAAAGTTTCCGTTCACGTAAAAATGGACCGGACCGCCGTCTTGAAGAGGCTTCCCTGACTCACAGAAATGGGCGATTGCGTCCATCGCCTTTTCAAGCGGCACCTCGGTTCTTTCAGATCCTGAAATAAATACGCAAAGGACAGCGCTTTCTTTCGGCTCGGCATTTGCTAAGACAGCACCGAGCTTCATGGCGAAACTGCCGTTCATTAATCTTTCTTTTTCAAAACGTTTTTCGCTTTTTAAAGTCGGCGGCGAAATGCGCCCTTCTCTGATCACCCGTTCCGGATCGAGTGTATGCTCCTTAGTTTCTGCCGAGCCGTCTGAGTGAACGGGCTGATTGTTTTCAAACGGAAACTTGCGGTCATCGAAAATCCAGACACTCGGATCAATTGTAATCGGGTATGTAACATTGCCTTTAACTTGAATAACGCTCATGGTGAAGCCCCCCTTTACTTAAAGTATAAAAGTTTTCGCATGAATTGTCACTTTGCGTCGCAAATTAGACGTAACCAACGGCAGCAAAGTGAGGGGATCGAAATGGTATGCCGGCATTACCAGGAGCTGGACGCACTCGTTCAAGAAGCGAAAAAAAAGACCGGAGAAGGCAAAGTGGCAGACTATATTCCGGCTTTGGCAGAATCGGGTCAAGACAGCCTTTCAGTCACGATTTATCATGCGGAAAATACATGTCTGACGGCAGGAGACGCTGACCGGACATTTACGCTGCAGAGCATTTCGAAGGTGCTTTCTCTGGCACTCGTCCTGATGGATTACGGAAAGGAAAAGATATTCAGCTGCGTAGGGCAGGAGCCGACCGGCGACCCGTTTAATTCCATTGTGAAGCTTGAGACGGTGAACCCGGGCAAGCCTTTAAATCCGATGATTAATGCGGGCGCTCTCGTCGTTACAAGTTTTATTAAAGGGCATACGCCGAAAGACCGTCTGGATTATCTGCTCGGATTTATCAGAAGGCTTGCGAATAATCAGGAAATTACATATTGCAGACATGTCGCAGCATCAGAATTCGGTTCCTCCATGATCAATCGGGCAATGTGTTATTACATGAAGCAGTATGACATTTTTAAAGGCGATGTTGAAGAGGTCATGGATTTGTATACAAAGCAGTGCGCGATTAAGATGAGCAGTCTGGATTTAGCCAAAATCGGCTGCGTATTCGCACTTGACGGCAAGCATCCGGAGACCGGGGAACAGGTCATAAAAAAAGATGTGGCGAGAATCTGCAAGACGTTTATGGTGACATGCGGCATGTACAATGCGAGCGGGGAATTCGCGATCAAGGTCGGCATTCCCGCCAAAAGCGGGGTTTCGGGAGGAATCATGGGCATTTCGCCATACAATTTCGGAATCGGTATATTCGGCCCGGCGCTTGATGAAAAAGGCAACAGCATCGCGGGTGTGAAGCTTCTGGAAATCATGTCTGAGAAATACAGGCTGAGTATTTTTTGAAACACTTTTTATCATGACATCTGCTTAAATCCTCTTGCAATTTCACCTGATACCCTTTATGATAAATAGAAGAATTAGGTACTCGCCTGGGGAACGGAGGGATACTTTTGGCTTCAGAGATTATAGTTGACCATCAGCAGAAAGCATTCGAACTGTTGAAGTCAGATGCTGAGAAGATTTTGAAGCTGATCCGAGTACAAATGGATAACTTAACGATGCCTCAATGTCCTCTGTACGAAGAGGTCTTGGATACTCAGATGTTCGGACTGTCGAGGGAAATCGATTTTGCTGTCCGCCTGGGATTAGTTGATGAAAACGACGGAAAAGAGCTGCTGGACAGACTTGAAAGAGAACTGTCTGCACTGCATGACGCGTTTACAGGAAAATAAATGATCAAACTCAAACTATTCAACGGTTTGGGTTTTTTTATAACCGTAAACCGTTTTTTTGCATCTTCTTTTCGTGAGACGGTCTATTAATCTGCATTTCATCCGAAAAACTATAAAGAAACTGCGTAAATTGTTTATGAATTATAGTAAAATATAATACGCAATAGGTATTAAACGTAAGCTTTAAGCAGGAAAGAGGATGTTATGTTTAAAAGAATGTTAAAATCTTACGATTATTCATTGATAAGCGCTATTATTCTGCTGTGCAGTTTCGGATTGGTAATGGTATACAGTTCAAGTATGATTACCGCCGTTATGCGTTACGGCGTGAGCAGCGACTATTTTTTTAAACGGCAGCTGTTCGCCGTCATTGCAGGGCTCGTGCTGTTTATCATCGCGGCCGTTTTCCCGTACAAAGTGCTCGCCCATCAGAAGGTCCAGAAAATATTACTGCTTGCGTCAGTGGCTGCGCTTTGCGCGCTGTTTGTTTTCGGACATGTTGCCGGAAACGCGCAAAGCTGGTTTAAAATCGGCGGAATGGCCATTCAGCCGGGGGAATTTGTCAAGCTGACCCTGATTCTGTATCTTGCCGCGGTGTACGCGAAAAAACAAAGCTATATCGATCAGCTTTTGACAGGAGTTGCTCCGCCGGTGATCGTCACCGTAGTCATTTGTGCGCTTATCGCCATTCAGCCTGACTTCGGAACGGCGATGATTATCGGTCTGATCGCGTTTTGCGTCATTATGTGTTCGGGATTCAGCGGAAAGACGCTGCTCAGGCTGGTGATCATGGCGGGAATCGTATTACTTCTTGTCAGCCCGATCATTTATTTGAAATGGGACGATATTTTAACGCCTGGGCGCATGAGCCGGTTTGAAAGCCTTGAAAACCCGTTTAAATATGCCGGCACATCAGGCCTGCAGATTATAAATTCGTATTATGCGATCGGCTCAGGCGGTTTTTTCGGCCTCGGTCTCGGAGAAAGCATTCAAAAATACGGATATCTGCCGGAATCGCATACAGACTTTATCATGGCGGTTATTTCAGAGGAGCTCGGCATTTTCGGCGTCCTGTTCGTCATTGTGCTGCTTGCTTTTGTTGTGTTAAAAGGTTTTTATATTGCGAGAAAATGTGAAGATCCGTTCGGCAGTCTCCTGGCAATCGGGATATCCAGTATGATTGCGATTCAGACCTTCATCAATCTCGGCGGTGTCAGCGGTTTAATTCCCATTACGGGTGTTCCGCTGCCGTTTATCAGCTACGGAGGCTCATCCATGTTTTTATTATTGACGAGCGCCGGTATATTGGTGAACGTCAGTATGCATGTCAAGTACTCAGAAAAGAAGAAAAAGAGGGAACCCGTTCCGTCTAAGGGGGTAAAAAGACGGCAGACGGAAAAATCTGTGTATCTGTAAAAAACAAATGTATACACAGGACGGATATTCCTTTATTATAAACTACATATTTACTAGGCCAAGGGGGAGAGAAATTTGTCACAACAATCCATCCAAAAAGTGTTAGTAGCAAACAGGGGAGAAATTGCGATCCGGATTTTCCGGGCGTGCACAGAATTGAACATCAGAACGGTAGCCGTTTATTCAAAAGAAGATTCGGGTTCCTACCACCGCTATAAAGCGGATGAAGCCTATCTTGTCGGAGAAGGCAAAAAACCGATAGACGCGTATCTTGATATTGAAGGGATTATTGAGATTGCGAAAAGAAACGGCGTTGACGCCATCCATCCGGGTTACGGATTTCTGTCTGAAAATATCCAATTTGCGAGACGCTGTGAAGAAGAGGGCATCGTATTTATCGGACCGACGTCAGCGCATTTGGATATGTTCGGAGATAAGGTCAAGGCCAGAGAGCAGGCTGAAAAAGCCGGCATCCCCGTTATCCCGGGGAGTGACGGGTCTGCTGAAACATTAAAAGATGTCGAACAATTCGCAAAAGTTCACGGGTATCCGTTTATTATTAAAGCGTCGCTCGGAGGCGGCGGCCGGGGGATGAGAATCGTCAGAAGCGAGGGCGAATTGAAAGATTCGTTTGAGCGGGCTAAATCAGAAGCGAAAGCCGCATTCGGAAACGACGAAGTGTATGTTGAAAAACTGATCGAAAATCCTAAGCATATTGAAGTTCAGGTGATCGGAGATAAAGAAGGCAATGTCGTCCATCTGTATGAGCGGGACTGTTCCGTTCAGAGACGCCATCAAAAGGTCATTGAGGTGGCGCCGAGTGTATCCTTACAGCCTGAATTAAGGGACGAGATCTGTGAAGCGGCTGTCGCCCTTGCGAAAAATGTCGGCTATATCAACGCGGGAACCGTGGAATTTCTCGTAGCGGATGGTGAGTTTTACTTTATTGAAGTGAATCCCCGCGTACAAGTGGAGCATACGATTACGGAAATGATTACGGGGGTTGATATCGTACAGACGCAGATTCTCGTTGCGCAGGGCCACGGACTCCACAGCCGTGCCGTCAATATTCCTCAGCAAAAAGACATTTTTACAATCGGGTATGCGATACAATCACGTGTGACCACTGAAGATCCGCTGAATGACTTTATGCCTGACACGGGTAAAATTATGGCTTACCGCTCAGGCGGCGGCTTCGGCGTCCGTCTTGATACAGGGAACAGCTTCCAGGGCGCGGTTATCACGCCTTATTACGATTCACTGCTCGTCAAACTGTCGACATGGGCGCTGACGTTTGAGCAGGCATCGGCAAAAATGGTCCGCAACCTGCAGGAATTCAGAATCAGGGGCATTAAGACCAATATCCCGTTTCTTGAAAACGTGGCAAAGCATGAAAAATTCCTGACCGGGCAATATGATACATCGTTTATCGACACAACGCCCGAACTGTTTGTTTTTCCTAAACAGAAGGACCGCGGAACAAAAATGCTTTCTTACATCGGCAATGTAACGGTAAACGGTTTTCCGGGAATCGGGAAAAAAGAAAAACCTGCGTTTGATAAGCCTCAGGCTATTACGTTAGGTATCGGAGAAAAGCCGGTAAACGGCACGAAACAGATTCTCGATGAAAGAGGCGCTGAAGGGCTTGCTGACTGGGTGAAAGAGCAAAAGTCCGTACTCCTGACTGATACAACGTTCAGGGATGCCCACCAGTCTCTGCTTGCGACCAGAATCAGAACAAATGATTTGAAAAAAATCGCGAACCCCACGGCTGTCCTGTGGCCTGAACTGTTCAGCCTTGAAATGTGGGGAGGCGCGACATTTGATGTAGCGTACCGTTTCTTAAAAGAAGATCCTTGGAAACGCCTTGAAGATCTCCGCAAGGAAGTGCCGAACACATTGTTCCAGATGCTGCTTCGTTCATCAAATGCCGTCGGTTATACCAACTATCCGGACAATGTCATCCAAAAATTTGTCCGGCAGTCAGCAGAGTCAGGTATTGATGTATTCCGGATCTTTGACAGCCTGAACTGGGTGAAAGGGATGACGCTGGCCATCGATGCCGTCCGTGAAACCGGAAAAGTGGCAGAGGCTGCGATTTGTTATACGGGAGATATTCTTGATAAGAGCCGGACGAAGTATGATTTGAAATATTATCTTTCCATGGCGAAAGAACTTGAGGCATCTGGTGCGCACATTCTCGGCATTAAAGACATGGCAGGTCTTTTGAAACCGCAGGCCGCATATGAACTTGTCTCCGCGCTGAAGGAAACGATTGATATTCCCGTTCATCTTCACACGCATGACACGAGCGGCAACGGCGTCTTTCTCTATGCCAAAGCTGTTGAAGCGGGTGTGGATATCGTGGATGTCGCCGTCAGCTCAATGGCGGGGCTGACTTCACAGCCGAGCGCAAGCGGATTTTACCATGCGCTTGAAGGGAACAGCCGCCGTCCTGAAATGGATGTCCGGCAGGTTGAAAGACTGTCACAATACTGGGAATCTGTCCGTCAATATTACAGTGAATTTGAAAGCGGGATGAAGTCTCCGCACACTGAGATTTATAATCACGAGATGCCGGGCGGGCAGTACAGCAATTTGCAGCAGCAGGCAAAAGGCGTCGGCCTGGGTGACCGCTGGAATGAGGTGAAAGAGATGTACAGCGTCGTCAACCGCATGTTCGGCGACGTCGTTAAAGTAACACCTTCTTCCAAAGTCGTCGGAGATATGGCGCTTTACATGGTGCAAAACAATTTAACAGAACAAGATGTTTATGATAAAGGCGAAACGCTTGATTTTCCGGATTCTGTCGTTGAGCTTTTTAAAGGGCAGATCGGCCAGCCGCACGGCGGATTTCCGGAAAAACTGCAAAAGCTCGTGCTGAAAGGGCAGACGCCGATTACGGTAAGACCCGGTGAGCTGCTCGAACCGGTATCTTTCGAAGGCATTAAAGAAGAATGGAAAGAAACGCATCAGATGGAATTGAGTGACCAGGACGCAATCGCGTATGCGCTTTATCCGAAGGTTTTCACTGAATATGTACAAACGGCTGAACGCTTCGGTGATATTTCCGTATTGGACACACCGACTTTCTTCTACGGCATGACGCTCGGTGAAGAAATCGAAGTGGAAATCGAGCGCGGAAAAACGCTGATCGTGAAACTTGTATCTATCGGTGAACCGCAGCCGGACGCGACACGGGTCGTTTATTTCGAATTGAACGGCCAGCCGCGTGAGGTAGTCATTAAAGATGAAAGCATTAAATCGTCCGTACAGGAAAAATTAAAAGCCGATCGGACAAACCCAAGCCACATTGCAGCATCAATGCCGGGAACAGTTATTAAATTGTTAACTGAAACCGGCGCGAAGGTGAACAAGGGCGATCATCTGATGATTAATGAAGCGATGAAAATGGAGACGACGGTGCAGGCGCCGTTCTCCGGGACGATTCAGCAGATCCATGTGAAAAACGGAGAACCGATTCAGACAGGCGATTTACTGATCGAGATTGAAAAAGCGTAAAAGAATGAACATTAAAAAACCTGATCCATGTTTGATCAGGTTTTTTGTATGTAAAAAGACCGAAGCTCTGATGCTTCGGCCTTTTCATGTGCCTCAAATGTTCCGCTGTTTTGATTCATAACGGAAGCGGGCGATTAATAATAAGAAATAGCATAGAACACCGAACAGCCCGGCAATAAAGAGTGAATGGGCAAGTGCAAAACCGGTGGCCATTTCTGAATAAACAACCATGATTCCGGAGAGCGCCTGTAATAAAACAAAGACAAGAGCCGCCGTCCAGCCACCAAGAATCTGTTTTTGGTCTTTGTAGGAGCGCACCGCATGCACGAAAGCGATAAGGACCCATATGAACAGAAGCAGCGCTGCCGTTCTGTGGCCCATCTGCACCCACTCCTGAAATTGGGACGGAAGCCCGTGGTGCAGTCTGCTGCAAAGCGGAACATCAGGACAGGCAAGGCTTGATTGCGTATGGCGTACATAAGCCCCCGTATAAACGACGATATACGTGTAAATCGAAAGGCCGATCATATGAAACTGCATTTTCCTGCCGATTCTGAGCGGCTTGACGAGCTTTTTGTCTGATTTATCCGCTTCAAATATGAGCAGCGTCAAAATCAGAACAGAAGCGAAAGAAATCAGCGATATGCCGAAATGAAGCGCCATAACAAGCGCATTTGATCCGAAAACAACCGCTAATGCGCCGAGAAGCGCTTGTAAAAATAAAAAGATAATGGACATAATGGCGAGAAAGGTTGTTTCACGGAAAACAGGCGTGACTTTTCTCCATGCCCAAAACGCGAGGCTCAGCACGAGAACGATTGAGACACCGCTTGCGAGTCTGTGGCTCCATTCAATGATAGAAGCGGCATTAAGCTCCGGGAAAAAGCGGCCGTGGCAAAGCGGCCACTGTCTTCCGCATCCTAGACCCGACCCTGTCTTTGTGACAAGAGCGCCGCCGATCAGCACGACGAGCATGACGAATGTCGTCAGCACACCGAGTGCTTTTAAAGCTTTATTCATTTTACATTCACCTTCTTAACAAACTGGACAAAATGATATACGTACCAAGTGTAAGCGAATATGTGTTTTGTGGCAATTCTCAATTCTGTTTGTTCACAAAAATATAATAGAATCAGGACTTCTTAGATAATGGGGTTGATTATTCCAGATGGGTCTGATAGAAATAAAGTAACCGCTTTATTATGCAATCGGCGGATGTGGTAAAATTCATAAAACGTTCACAAATAAATTCCTGTTTCTCGTTTAATATTTAAGAGGATGTTTTTTTACAGGTCATTATCTTGTATGATAGAGTTGCAGGTCTTAAAAAACCTGCTTTAGGTTTGTAAGGGAGGTTTACGTTATGGCTAATTCCAGAATTTTAAACGATACAGCTATAGACGGACAGATTGAAGAGACGACGGCATGGAAGGATTTCCTTTCGCTTATTAAAATAGGAATCGTCAATTCGAATTTAATTACGACTTTTACCGGCATGTGGCTTGCGTTACATATATCCGGTCTGAGTTTTTTAGGCAATTTAAACACCGTGCTTCTTACATTAATAGGATCTTCACTGATCATCGCCGGTTCTTGTGCGGTTAATAACTATTATGACCGTGATATTGATCATTTAATGGAACGCACGAAAGTAAGACCGACGGTTACCGGAAAGATTCAGCCGAATCAAGCGCTGTGGTCAGGAATTTTACTCATTGCTTTAGGACTTATCATGCTTTTAATGACCACCGTAATGGCGGCAGTCATCGGTTTTATCGGGGTGTTTACGTACGTTGTTCTTTATACAATGTGGACGAAACGCCGCTATACGATTAATACGGTTGTCGGAAGTGTATCGGGCGCTGTTCCGCCGTTAATCGGCTGGACAGCGGTTGAAGGGCACATCGGTGTTGTCGCATGGGTATTATTCATGATTTTATTCATCTGGCAGATTCCGCACTTTTTAGCGCTTGCGATTAAGAAGACGGAAGATTACAGAGCAGCGAACATTCCGATGCTTCCGGTAGTGCACGGCTTTGAGGTGACGAAAAGACAGATTATCGTCTGGGTCGCATGCCTGCTGCCGCTTCCGTTTTTCCTCGGCAGTCTCGGTCTTCCGATCGTCATTCTCGGCACTCTGCTGAATATAGGATGGCTTGTTCTCGGATTGATGGGTTTCCGTATGAAAAACATTATGAAGTGGGCAACTCTTATGTTTGTCTATTCGCTTAATTACATGACCATTTATTTCGTAGCAATGGTGGTCTTCACGCTGTTTTAATTGAATAATGAGCTTGTTTGATCGCCAAAACAAACAATGACAACTAGTAAACGCCGCCTTGACCTTTTGTTTAATCAGGCGGCTTTGCTTTTATACATAGATGGAATTTTAAGTAAAAAATCTCATATTTTAAGAAATGAGGAAATGAAGTATTTCAGCTGGAAGCAGATTTACTGCTCGTGCATTTTGTACTGATTCAAAAAAGGGGTTGGGTGAAATGTTAAAGCGTTGGCGTCTTTTATCATTATTAGCCTTAGTGCCGCTTTTATTGAGCGGCTGTGGAAAACCGTTTCTGTCCACACTCAAGCCTGCCGGCGAAGTGGCTGATAAACAGTATGATCTGACGGTGCTCAGCACACTTATCATGGTTGTCGTCGTTGCGGTCGTAGCAGTTATTTTCTTTTACGTCATTGTGAGATTCAGACGGTCGCGTGTAGGGGAAGACACGATACCGAAACAGGTGGAGGGGAACCGTTTTTTAGAAATCACCTGGACCGTTATTCCGATCCTGCTTCTGATTATTCTTGTCATCCCGGTTGTCATCCAGACACTGGCGCTGGCGGATACGTCGCCGATGGATAAGAAAAACCGTAAAGCAGAGGATGCGCTCGTGATTAATGTAAGGGCGAATTTATACTGGTGGGAATTCGAGTATCCTGATTACGGGTTTGTGACCAGTCAGGAGCTGATCGTTCCCACAGATGAACGCGTTTATTTCAAGCTGAAGTCCTCAGATGTGAAACACTCTTTCTGGATTCCGTCAGCCGGGGGAAAAATCGATACGAATACGGATAACGACAATACTTTCTTTCTGACCTTCGATTCTAAACGCAGCAAAGAAGCGGGCAAATATTTCTTCGGGAAATGCGCGGAGCTGTGCGGACCTTCACATGCGCTGATGGATTTCAAAGTGAAACCGCTGCCGTCAAAAGAATTTAAACAATGGACGAAAGCGATGAAAAATTATAAGCATACAACAGATTCCGATTTAGCCGCGCAAGGAGAAGAGCTGTTTAAGGAAAAAAACTGCCTGAGCTGTCATGCGGTTGAGCCTAATGATAAGCGGGCTGAAGCAGCAAGAACGGCTCCGAACCTGGCTACCTTCGGCGAACGTGTCAAAGTGGCCGGCATCAAGGATGCGAATAAAGAGAACATAAAAGCTTGGCTGAAAGATCCGGACAGCATTAAACCGGGCAATAAGATGACAGGCACTTATCCGAAGCTTTCGGACTCTGAAACGGATGCGCTGTATGAATATTTAAAAGGGCTGAAAGCGGAGAACAAGTGAGGACAGGGAGATATCAGGGGGGAGGTCGCAAATGATGAATACGCTTACAGGGCAGCAAAGAAAAGGCTCTATGCTTTGGGACTATTTGACGACGGTTGACCATAAGAAAATCGCGATTTTATATATGATCGCCGGGGGATTTTTCTTCGTCGTCGGCGGACTTGAGGCCATGCTTATCAGGATTCAGCTCTTGAGACCGGGAAACGATTTTGTGAATGCGCAGCAGTTTAATGAAATTATGACGATGCACGGCACGACAATGATCTTCCTGGCGGCAATGCCGCTGTTATTCGGGCTGATGAACGCGGTTGTGCCGCTTCAGATCGGGGCGCGTGACGTATCATTTCCGTTTCTGAATGCGCTTGGGTTCTGGCTGTTTTTCTTCGGGGGAATCTTCTTGAATCTGAGCTGGTTTTTAGGAGGCGCTCCAGATGCAGGCTGGACGGCGTATGCGTCGCTTGCGCTGAATTCGAAAGGGCACGGCGTTGACTTTTTCGTGCTCGGCCTGCAGATATCAGGCTTAGGGACGCTGATTGCGGGGATCAACTTTCTGGCAACCATTATTAATATGAGGGCGCCAGGTTTGACGTATATGAGACTGCCGCTGTTTACGTGGACGACATTTGTGGCGTCGGCACTCATTTTATTCGCATTTCCTCCGCTCACCGTCGGTTTAGCGCTGATGATGCTGGATCGTCTGTTCGGGACGAATTTCTTTAACCCTGAATTGGGCGGAAATACGATTATCTGGGAGCACTTGTTTTGGATTTTCGGGCATCCGGAAGTATACATTTTAATTCTTCCCGCTTTCGGGATTTTTTCAGAAATCATTCCTGTGTTTGCGAGAAAGCGTCTGTTTGGTTATTCCTCTATGGTTTTTGCGATCGTGCTGATCGGCTTTCTCGGATTCATGGTATGGGTTCACCACATGTTTACGACTGGACTCGGACCGATTGCCAATGCAATATTTGCGGTTGCAACGATGGCGATTGCGGTGCCTACGGGCATTAAGATTTTCAACTGGCTTTTGACGATTTGGGGAGGAAACGTTAAATTCACGACGCCTATGCTGTATGCCGTCGCCTTTATTCCGTCTTTCGTGCTCGGAGGTGTGACGGGTGTCATGCTGGCGGCCGCAGCGGCAGATTATCAGTTCCATGATACGTATTTTGTCGTAGCGCATTTCCACTACGTCATCATCGGCGGCGTTGTGTTCGGCATCCTGGCGGGCGTGCATTTCTGGTGGCCTAAAATGTTCGGGAAGGTGCTTCATGAAACGATGGGGAAAATTTCCTTTGTTCTATTTTTTATCGGGTTTCATCTTACCTTCTTCATTCAGCATTTCCTCGGCTTAATGGGAATGCCGCGGCGCGTTTACACATATCTGCCCGGCCAGGGGCTTGATACCGGCAACCTGATCAGTTCAATCGGCGCGTTTTTCATGGCGGGCGCGGCTGTATTGCTCGTCGTCAATATTATTTATACTTCTGTAAAAGGGAAATACGTCGGGAATGACCCGTGGCTGGACGGTCGTACGCTCGAATGGGCGGTCTCTTCGCCGCCGCCTGAATATAATTTTAAACAGCTTCCGTTTGTGCGGGGACTTGATCCGCTGTGGATTGAAAAGCAGGCCGGAAATGAAGGGATGTCGCCTGCAGAGCCTGTAGAGGACATTCATATGCCGAACGGCTCCATCATGCCGTTTATCATGTCCTTCGGGCTGTTTGTCGCAGCGTTCGGGTTTTTATACCACTCTGACTATTCATGGGGGCTTCCGGTTATCTTTATAGGCCTCGGCATCACATTCTTTACCATGCTGCTTCGGTCCTTGGTCGATGATTACGGCTATCATATTCACAAAGAAGATCTGCCGAATGATGATAAAGGGGTGAAGGCGTAATGCAGCTACAGGAAAAAATGACGGCTGAAACCTTTCCGGCTTCTCCTGAAAAAGCAACGCTAGAAGGGAAAAATAAGTTTTTAGGATTTTGGCTGTTTCTCGGCGGGGAAACGGTTCTGTTCGCCTCGCTTTTTGCGACATTCCTCGCTTTGCGGGAATCTAAAGCGGGCGGGCCGTCAACGGCTGACATGTTCGAGCTGCCGATCGTGTTTATCGCCACGATGCTTCTGTTAACGAGCAGCTTAACGAGTGTGTATGCAATGTATCATATGAAAAATTTCTCCTTTAAAAAAATGCAGGTGTGGCTTTTGATTACCGTTTTATTGGGAGCCGGATTTTTAGGGGTGGAAATTTATGAATTTAAGCATTACACTCATGAGTTCGGCTTTACCATTACTAGCTCTGCGCTCGGCTCGGCGTTTTACACGCTGGTCGGCACACACGGAGCACACGTGGCGTTCGGGTTATTATGGATCAGCGCACTGATGATCCGGAATGCTAAAAGAGGGCTCAGCCTTTATAATGCGCCGAAATATTATGTGGCCAGTCTATATTGGCATTTCATTGATGTCGTGTGGGTCTTTATCTTTACCGTTGTATATTTGATGGGGATGGTGGGATAACGATGGACGATAACAAAAACAGAGGGACTGTCAGTACGGATCTCGAATATCGGAAAAAGAAAAATGCCGAGGAGATGAAATATCAGGTCATCTCCTTCGGTTTGATGATCGGCCTTACGCTTGTCGCGTTTTTGACGGTGGCTGCAGACGGCATTGCCGGATGGTTTACGATGCCGTTTCTTATCCTGCTTGCGGTCATCCAGGTCATCTTTCAGCTGTTTTACTTTATGCATATGAGCCAGAAAGGGCATGAAGCGCCGTCACTATTTCTGTATTCGGGAATATTTGTCGCGTTTATCACCGTGCTTGCATTTGTCACGATTATTTGGTGGTAATCGGGGCGGCGGGGAGTGAGAGATTTGATTAATTTGGAAATGTTCGGGTTTCGCGCCATGTGGAGCCCTTATCTGTTTTGTATAACTGCCGTGATAACAGGTGTTTACTTTTACTGGTGCAGCCGGCATAAAGGACGTGTGTCGGCTAAAGAGAAGGTGCTGTTTGTGCTTTCTGCGCTGTTTTTTTACGCGGCTGCGGGAAGTCCCGTTGATTTATTGGGCCACGTGATGTTCAGCGCTCATATGGTGCAGATGGCGGTTCTGTTTTTAGTTGTGCCGCCGCTCTTGATTTCCGGAATTCCCGGCTGGGCATGGAAAAAACTGATTTTCCGTCCCGTCGTAAAGCGGCTGTTTTCATTTTTTTCACAGCCGCTTATCGCTTTGCTGCTGTTTAACGGCATTTTTTCACTGTATCACATTCCGTTTATATTTGATTTCGTCAAAACGGATTCGCTGTATCACGCGCTGATGAACGGACTCATCTTCGTAACGGCGTTTTTTATGTGGTGGCCGCTTGTGCATCAGGTGGACGGTCTGCCCCGGCTCAGCGGTTTAATGAAGCTTGGGTACATTATGGCGGACGGGATTCTGTTAACGCCGGCGTGTGCGCTCATTATGTTCAGCGGGGCGCCCATGTATGCCACGTACACAGATCCGGCGGCTTGGGCCGAAGCTATGAAGCTTTGTGTCCCTTTAGACTTGGCGGAGAAGATCCCTTTATCCGGTCCGGAGATATTTAACACGCTTCCTCCTTTGGAAGATCAGCAGCTTGGGGCAGTGCTGATGAAAATCATACAAGAGATTGTTTACGGAACATATTTGGCTGTCGTCTTTTTTCAGTGGGTCAGAACGGAACGGGAAAAAGATACGCTCTCAGAGCCGCCGTATATCGAGCATACCGTCTCATAAAAAAAGTACAGCATATTCTGCTGTACTTTTTTATTACATTTGCACTGTTTTTAAAGACTCTGCCAATTCAAGCAGTAATGCCTTGCTTTTTGCGACGACATGTTCCGGAAATTCTTCATCGCTGCCGTATTCTACGCCGTGCGGATAATAATGCTTTCCTAAAAGAGGGGCCTTCAGCTGAATCACGGCACGGCTGCCGCCTACATCGCCCTCTTTTGCCGTTCCTTGAATCCGCAGATAAAATGTCCCCTCAGCAACTGAAAACTTTTTGTCGTAAGTCACTCTTTCATAATCCCATTGTCCGGCCAGAATGAGCCCTTTGCTTTCCATCAGATCATTCAAGCGGCTGAGCTCCGCAGTTACCCCTTCAAGACCGCTGTTTTCAAACTTCAAACCTTCCCCCTCCTTTTAAAATTTACCTTTCCTGACAATCATAGTATGAAAGCGTTGCACATTCAATGATTCATACGGTGAAAGTATGCAAAAAGAAAAATTTGACGACAATAGTAGCAGAAAAAAGGAGGAATTCCGCAATGACAAAGATCAATAAGCTCATGACGTCAGACTTGCAATATTGTACAGTATTAGATAATGTATATGAAGCTGCGGTGAAGATGAAAGACGCGGATGTCGGCGCTATTCCGATAGTGGATGAGGACGGAGCGACCCTTGTCGGGATCGTGACAGACAGAGATCTCGTATTACGGGGAATTGCTTCTAAAAAGCCGAACTCTCAAAAAATAACCGACGCAATGACAGAGCGGGTTATCAGTGCAGAAGAAGACGCTTCTGTGGAAGAAGTGCTCCATATGATGGCTGAACATCAGCTCAGAAGAATCCCCGTCACAAGGGATAAAAAACTGGTCGGCATTGTCACGCTCGGCGACCTTTCCTTGGCTGAGCAATCAAATGAGCAAGCAGGCCGGGCGCTGTCTGACATTTCTGAAGACGAAGGTCCGGAAGGGTTTATCCATTAAACATAAATGACGGACGCTGCAAATAGGCTGTACTGTATAAGAAAAACAATAATAGAACGGTTTGATTTCATGGGGGTGAGAGGTTGAAAAATATCGCCAGGGCTCTCGTTATCCTTTTGCTTATTTACGGAGCGTATGTTCTGTTTATACAATATGGATCGGCTCCTCAGAAAAAAACGAATCAGGAGGAGCCTCAGGTTTCCAATGAGGAGGCGAGCGGAAAACGGCTGAAAATACCGTCATCCGGACTGCTTTCTCTCATGGGGAAATCTGCTGCCGATGTGAAAAAGAAACTCGGGGAACCGTCCCGGAAAGATCCTTCTGCTTATGATTATGAATGGTGGGTGTACAACCAGGGGAAAGACCAATATGTACAAGTCGGTATTCTGAATGATAAAGCCGTGACTTTATACGCTTCAGGAAGCGGCATCAACGCAAAACCGTTTAAGATCGGCGAATCGACGGGCGAAGTCTTTAAAACGACGCAGGTTGCTCCGTTTGTCAATGTGACGGATAAGGGTAACACGTACCGGTTTGAGTTTTCTGAAGAAGATATCAATACCCGTCCAACTGTCAAGATCGGCGGTATGTATGTTCAGCTGTACATGGACAAATTTGACGGGAATCTGTCAAGCATCAGGGCATTTGATGCGGAAACGCTAGTAAAACAAAGGCCGTACGAGGTTATGTACAGAGGAAGACTCACAGAACCCGAGCCTGTTTCCGATAAAAAATGGGACAGCATTGAACGGGCGAGCGAACAGCAGATTCTCGATATTACAAATGTCATCCGCGTGAAACACGGACTTGCAAGGCTGAAATGGGACGAAGGCGCTGCAAAAGTGGCATTCGGCCACAGCCAGGACATGAAGGACAACAAGTATTTCTCCCATGTCTCAAAGAAATACGGGACTTTGAAGGACCGCTTGGAAAAAGGCGATGTGAAATACCGTGAGGCCGGTGAAAATATTGCATACAACTATGTGGACGGTCCGGCAGCAGTGGAAGGCTGGCTGAACAGCGAAGGACACAGAAAAGCGCTGTTAAGCCCTGATTACACACACCTCGGGGTCGGCGTGGACCGGAAATATTATACGCAAAACTTCATTAAGCCTTGGCAGTAAAAACCGCAGAGGGGCGCGGCCCCCCGCGGTTTTTTTATGTTTTTTCGCGAGCGGGCTCCTGCCGGGAAAAATTATTTTTGCATATACCTGCTTTTTTTCGCAATTTAGGCGAACATTAAGGCGCCTGAACCGATACATTATAGCAGGCAAAACTTTTCAGAGGGGGTGAGAATTGTGGCGAATCAGCAATCACGGCAATCAATCGATGATTTTAAACAATTCGTAAAAAAGCATCCCAAACTGATCCAAAATGTTCGCAAGGAACAAAGAAGCTGGCAGGAAGTCTATGAAAATTGGGTTCTCCTCGGCGAGGACGATTCGATGTGGGACCCATTTAAAGATGAGGCCGTTCAGTCTGCTCCTGAAGCGGAAACCAAACAGGAACCAGCTGAAAAGAACGATTTCGTTTCAAAAATGGTCACTGCCGTCAAAAAAATGGATATCAACCAAATGAATGAGCAGATCAATAAAATGAGCCAGTCTATTTCATCATTGCAAAGCCTTTTAAGCCAATTTTCGAGCAGCGATACGAAGCAGCCCCGGCAAGGCTCCGGACAACATCCTTTTTCGTTCAGGAAGGATTAAAGAAGGGGATCGTGTATGCGAAAAGAGGTTCAGGAATTCATATCTGCAGATGAGGAACGGAAACGGTTTATACGGCAGCGCCCCGTCTGGTACCGAAGACTCGCGAGAAAGCCGGACGATCTCAATTCATTTCAGCTGGACATGATGAATTTTTATGAAAAAACGATACCGCACCGGGTAAGCCAATTCTCAAACGGGATTCAGATGGCGCAGATGATGATGCAGATGGTTCACGCCATGCGTTCGCAGGATTAAAAAAGCATTTAAACGCCGCATTTTCCAATTGGCAGGTTTCGTGGTAAACTAACAACTGGAGGTGCGTATTAATGTATGCAACAATTGAGTCCGTCCGGCTTCAAAGTGAAGCGGAGCAGCTTGCCGGCATGATTCTGCAGTCTGAGACGGCTGAAAATTACCGTGATTGTTACAAGCGTCTCCATGAAGATGAAGAGGCAGGGCGGATTATTCGTTCTTTTTTGAGCATTAAAGAGCAGTATGAGGATGTGCAGCGCTTTGGCAAATACCATCCTGATTATAGAGAAATTTCCCGCAAAATGAGAGAGTTGAAGCGGGAGCTGGATTTAAATGATAAGGTGGCCGAATTTAAAAAAGCGGAGACTGAGCTTCAGTCGCTGCTTGACGAGATCAGCATCGAACTCGGCACGGCCGTTTCGGAGCATGTAAAAGTTCCGACGGGGAATCCTTATTTTGACGGCCTGTCATCCTGCGGCGGCGGCTGCGGTTCCGGCGGCGGCTGCGGATGCAAAGTTTCCTGACGAGACGGCCGTCTCGTCTTTTACATAAAATGAACAGAGAGTCAGGCGGTGATCATGATGGAAAGCAAGCGCCAAGGCATAATCGTATATCTGCATTCTTTAAAACACAGTAAAATGCTGAGAAAATTCGGCAACGTTCATTATGTTTCCAAGCGGCTGAAATACGCAGTGCTGTATTGCGATATGGGCCAAATCGAAAAAACGATGGAAAAGATTTCTTCTTATTCATATGTGAAGAAAGTAGAGCCTTCATATAAGCCCTTTTTAAAGCTGGAATTTGAATCAAAGCTTGATAAAGCAAAAGAGTACGATTATAAGATCGGCATATAAAAAAATCCCCGCAGAAACCTGCGGGGTCCTTCTATTCCTTAACAAGTTAAGGAGAAGGCAAAGGGAGAGGAGAAACCGGAGGAAGAACTTATGGGGAAACGTAAGTCTTCTCCGCGGTTGGCAACAACATCATTTATTGATGCTGTTACACGTAGTTTTGACAAGAATGTGAGCATGTATACATGATTTCACGCTCATTGTTTGAAAGAATGCTTTATGATAAGATAGGGATTGTTTTTGTACATAACGGCTCAGCCGATGCGAAACATCAAAGTTTTCAGAAAAAGTGGTGTGAAAAATGAGAGTAATTTCCGGTTCAAGAAAAGGACGAGCCTTAAAGGCTGTGCCGGGCACATCAACAAGGCCGACGACGGATAAAGTAAAAGAGTCTATTTTTAATATGATCGGCCCGTATTTTGACGGAGGAACGGGGCTGGATTTGTTTGCGGGGAGCGGCGGTCTCGGAATTGAAGCGCTGTCGCGCGGATTTGACCGCTGTATCTTTGTGGATCGTGATTTCAAAGCTATCCAAACGGTAAAAGCGAATTTAAAAGCGCTGGATCTGCTGTCTTCAACGGAAGTATACCGCAATGATGCAGAGCGGGCCCTCTATGCCGCGGCGAAACGGGAAAAAGGTTTTGACGGAATTTTCTTAGATCCTCCGTATAAGGAACAAAAGCTGAAAGCGCTTATCGAAATGATTGATGAAGAGAACATGCTGAATGAAGGCGGTTTTGTCGTAGCCGAGCATGATAAAGCGGTTGCGCTTCCTGAAGCCGTCGGCACGCTTACTGTAACAAGAAGGGAAATTTACGGGCTTACAGGAGTGACGATATACCGAAATAGGGGGTAATGATGTGGCAAGTATAGCTGTATGTCCCGGAAGTTTTGATCCCGTCACCTACGGACACATGGACATTATCAGGCGGGGAGCAAACGTGTTTGAGCATGTGTACGTATGCGTGCTTAACAATTCTTCCAAGCAGCCGCTGTTTACAGTCGAAGAACGCTGTGAGCTATTGCGGGAAGTGACAAAAGACATACCGAATATTACGGTCGAGACGTCAGGGGGACTGTTGATCGACTACGCCAAAAAAAAGCAGGCGAATGCGATTATCAGGGGACTCAGAGCTGTTTCTGACTTCGAATATGAGATGCAGGGAACCTCTGTCAACCGCGTGCTTGACGAGTCAATAGAAACCTTTTTTATGATGACGAACAATCAGTACTCTTTTTTAAGTTCAAGCATTGTAAAAGAGGTCGCAAAATATAACGGGCCTGTTTCAGAGTTTGTTCCTCCGGAAGTCGAACAGGCGCTGCAGCAGAAATTTAAAGGATGAGAAGCGCGTTTGGCGTCTCATCCTTTTTTTATCCGTGCTGACAGCCTGTAACAATAAATCAGTGCGTATACGGCGAGGGCAGCCAGGGTTACGGCGGGGCCGGCTTCAACAAGTGTGTTCCATCCGCTGACGGCAGCCGAGGCCGCACTCTGATCGCGGAGCGGAAGGAATACGGACTGGTAAGGTTCGTCCAATGCAAGATAAAGCGGCTTCCACAGTAAAAGAATAAAAAGGGCGGCATAAATGCCTTGAAGGATACGCGCCGCAAAAAACGGTTTAAAGCGGATATCTGTTTCCGATAAAATGCCGGCCACTTGGGCCTGTACGGAAAGGCCGCTGAAACCGAGAATAAAACTCACAATCATCGCTTTCGGCAGCAAGGCGGCATCCGCTTCACTGACCAGCTTGCTCCCGAGCGTAATCTCAAACATTCCGCTGATAAGAGGAATGTCCAGACTTACGGGAAGATGGAAGAGCGAAAGAAGCGCGTTCGAAAATACAGAAAGCACATCCATGACTTGTACGATTGATAATAACCGGCTGAAAACCGAAAACAATATAATAAAACCGCCCACCATCAGCAAGGTTTGTACAGAAGACGTGACGGCGTCGCTTAAAATTTTCCCGAGCGGCCGCTTCTCCGAAAGCCGCGCTTTGTGCAGCGCCAGAAATGCTTCTTTCAGTGAAGGAAGAGCGAGCGTCTTTTTCCCGGTATACGCCGATTCTTCTTTCCGTCCGTATGAACGCATCGTCAGGCCGACGGCGATGTTTCCGAGATAGTGAGCCGATGCTAAAAGAATGCCGAGAGAGGCGTTATGAAAAAAGCCGACCGCCACAGCCGCGAATATAAATAACGGATTGGATGAATTGGTAAAAGAGACGAGTCGTTCAGCCTCCACTCTGGAGATCTGTTTCTCCTGGCGCAGCCGTGCAGTCAGTTTCGCGCCGGCCGGATTTCCTGAAGCCATGCCCATAGCCAGTACAAATCCGCCGACCCCCGGCACTCTGAAAATGGGGCGCATAAAGGGTTCGAGTAAAAGGCCGACAAACCTGACAATGCCGAATCCGATTAAAAGCTCAGATAAAATAAAAAACGGAAGCAGCGAAGGAAAAACTACCTCCCACCACATGGAAAGGCCGGTTTTGGAGGCTTCGAATGAGGCCTGCGGGTGTGAAATAACCGTCGCCGTCAAAAAAATAAAAAACAATGAAATCAAAAATGTATGAAACTTAGACAAGTTCATTCTTACCTCCCCGATGCTAAAATTGCACACTGACATTTATATCATGATAAAATATAGAGCAGACCTTAAGGACGGCCGGGCAAGTACCTATTTGTCATCCTGTACTAATATACGAGCATAGGGGTTCAATTTAGACCATAGAATTCATGTATAGGATGTCTATAGGGGGTTCGTCGCGTTGGCCAAACCTACAATCGGGTTAGCGTTAGGTTCGGGAGGGGCAAGAGGCATTGCCCACCTCGGAGTGTTATCCAGTTTACATAAGCATCAGATTCCAATTGATATGATTGCCGGCAGCAGCATGGGAGCGTTAGTCGGAAGCTTTTATGCGGCCGGGCATGACGTGGCCACGATGAAAAAAGTCGCCAAAGCATTTAAGCGGCGGCTGTATGCGGATTATACGATGCCGCGTCTCGGATTTTTGAAAGGGGACCGCATCAGGCAGCTCGTACATGCGTATACGTACGGCAAGCCGATAGAAGAACTGCGGATCCCGCTCGGCATCGTGGCATGCGACCTCCAGACCGGAGAAAAACTCGTTTTTACAAAAGGCTCCGTATCCGAAGCCGTCCGCGCGAGCATCAGCATACCCGGCGTTTTCGTCCCGCAAAAAATGAACGGGCGCATGTTGGTGGACGGCGCGGTAGTCGACAGAATCCCGGTTTCCGCCGTAAAAGATATGGGTGCTGATATCGTTATCGCCTCTGACGTATCGCGGGTGAAAAAAACGGAAAAAGCGGCACATATTTTTGATGTAATCATGCAAAGTATGGATATACTGCAAAATGAATTGGTCCGTCACCAGACCATTGCCGCAGACGTCATGATCCGCCCTTCTCTTGAATCATTCAGTTCAAGCTCTTTTGCCAACATTGATCATATGATCACAGCGGGCGAAGAAGCCGCAGACCGCATGATCGGCCGGATTAAACAAGAAATAGAGAACTGGGAGGGCTAACTCATATGAAAGCAAAACATTTTCGCTGGGTGTTTATCATCCTGATCTTATTAATCGCTGTTACATTTATTAAGCTTCCGTTTTACATCACACAGCCGGGAGAAGCATCAGAGCTGAGGCCGCTGATTAAGGTGGACGGAGGATATCCTGAAAAAGGAAGCCTTTCCTTGATGACTGTCAAAGTAGGCCCAGCCAATCCGTATACATATCTTTGGGCGAAAGTGCATCCTTACGATGAAATCGTCCCGGATGAAAGCATAAAAGAAGAGGGCGAAACAGATTCAGACTATATGAAGCGCCAGCTGCAGATGATGAAAAGCTCTCAAGAAAACGCGGTCATTGCCGCTTATCAAAAAGCCGGCAAACAGGTAAAATACTCATTTAACGGCATTTACGCCAGCTCAGTCGTTTCCGGCATGCCGGCAAAAGGAAAAATAGAGGTCGGTGATAAAATCATCAGCGCGGACGGAAAAAAATACGAATCCGCTGAAAAGCTGATTGATTATATCAGCAGCAAAAAAGCGGGGGAGAAAGTCACGTTTCACATTGAACGGGACACGAAAGAAAAGACCGTTGACATTGGGTTGAAATCATTCCCGGATGACCCGAAAAGAGCGGGTATCGGTGTCGCGTTATATACGGACCGGAACGTGAAAGTGAAGCCCGATCTACATTTCAGCATTGAAAACATCGGCGGGCCTTCTGCAGGTCTCATGATGTCTTTAGAAATTTACAACCAGCTGACAAAACCTGACGAAACAAAAGGCTACAATATAGCCGGAACGGGAACAATCGACGTTGACGGCAAAGTCGGGCCGATCGGCGGAATCGATCAGAAAGTCGTCGCCGCAGACAAAGCGGGGAAAGATATTTTCTTTGCGCCGAACCAAAACGGTGCTGAAAACTCTGATTATAAAAATGCGGTAAAAACGGCAAAAGCTATCAAGTCCGATATGAAGATCGTTCCGGTCGACACCATGCAGGACGCACTTGATTATTTGGATAAGCTGAAAGTAAAAAGCACCTGATACAGTCAGGTGCTTTTTTTACGCATTCAAAAAACGTTTTTCGTCTTCATCATAGCGGATCGGCGCTTGTGAAAATTCCTGTTTCTCAAACCATGTGCGTTCAGGTTCTTTTATCGGCAGGCTGTAAACCCGTCCCGCCGATATGTCCAGATCCAGAGCGGGATGGGAGAAAGAGGAGAGCTTGCTGACGAGCGGCGCGGTAAGCTCTTTTTTCTTTGCCGACAGGTATGCCTGTCCTTTTTTCGTCATTCCGAGAAGACGGATATAAGGTGCGCTTGCAGGATTTAAAAGCCGGTGCATGTCTTCTTTCTTCGTTCGTGTCAGAATGTGCGTATTCATCCGCTGCAGCCTCGTCCACGTGTATCGTTTTGTTTTCAATAGTTCCATCATTTCCTGGTAGGAGCGGGCTTGTCTGATGGTGCGCAGAATTCTGTGCTCAAGGCCTTCTTCCACTTCATAGATTCGGCTTAATTCTTCAGCAGACAGAGTGCTGAGACTGTATTTTATATATGAAAAATAGTCTTCCGTGCTATGCCATAATCCGTATGAGTTTCTGTATGCGTCCAGCTCGCGCACAGACGCTTCCGGGAGAAAGCTCTTTGCGGCCTCCGTTCCCTCTTCTATCAGCGCTTTTCTGATGCTTGTGGCGCTGGCTATCCGGCTGTCATCCCCGGGAAGCTCGGCGTCATGATACCCGGAAGCGACCCTGGCTGTCGTATAAGGCTTCATGGCGGAACCGGAGGCATGTATTGCTTTGACATAGTGAAAACCGAGAATATTATTCGGCTTAGACAAATCAAGCATGTCCTGTCCTTTGAATATGTGTGAAAAAGCTTTTGAGGCGGCGGCCGGATAGCTGAGCCCCTTTTTCAGCTCCTCTTTCAGAATCTGGCTGCAGTCAGATTCCTTTCGGCTGAACGCTTCAGCGGCTTCAATAAAGGGGTCAATCCGTCCGTTTTCACTGCCGAAAAATAAGCTGCTGCATCCTAATTGGTGAAGAAGCGAAATACTGCCGCGCGCGAATAATTCCGCTTTTTGTACGGCATACATATAAGGGAGCTCAATGACGATATCCACGCCGTTTTCCAGCGCCATTTTTGTCCGGGCCCACTTTGAGACGGCGGCCGGTTCCCCGCGCTGCAAAAAAGGGCCGCTCATCACCGCCGCCGCGACGCTGCTGTCTGTCTTGATTTTTGCTTGTTCCGCATGATAGCGGTGTCCGTTATGAAAGGGATTATATTCAACAACCAGGCCGACTGCTTTCATATTTGTTCCGCCTTTCTTGCTATGTTTTGCTTCGTATGGTACATTTGCAAATGAAGTGCATATTTTCGTCCGTTTCGTTTAGTGTATGATTAGCCTATCCGGCTGTCAACGATTGCATGACGGCGGCATTATGCTGTAAAGAAAAAATATTGACAAAAACATTCTGAAAAGCTATAATCATGTTTGTTGCTTTCCTGAGGTGATACAAATGAAATGGACGATTTATCAGCTTCATCAAATGGCGAAAAAGAGCTTTGAATTTGATGAAACAGTTGAGTTGAATGAGCTGACAAAATTGAATTCTGATATCCGACGCATTTCTCCCGTCCGGGTGAAGGGCCGCGCGGAGATTGAATCCAAGCAGGTTTCGTTTGACTTTACGATTTCAGGCGAAATGGTTTTGCCGTGCTCAAGAACTTTAGTTGATGTGCCGTATCCATTTACAATCGCGACAAAAGAACTGTTTAGATTTCATAAGACGGATGATATAGAAGATGAGGACGTTCATATTGCTGAAGACGATACCGTCGACTTGACTCCGATCGTAAAAGAAGAGATTCTTTTAGAAATTCCTATGCAAATCTTTTGTGAAACTGAACAAAAAGAAGGGGCCGCTCCCCAAGTGGGAAAGGATTGGCAAGTGATTTCTGAGGAAGAGAAGAAAAATCAGATCGACCCCAGACTTGCGGATCTGAAAAAGCTCTTAACACAAGATGATGAATCTTAACTCTTTAAGGAGGTGGGAATAATGGCTGTACCTTTTAGAAGAACTTCTAAAATGAAAAAAAGATTGCGCCGTACACATTTCAAACTAAATGTACCTGGTATGACAGAATGCCCGTCATGCGGAGAGATGAAATTGTCTCACCGTGTATGTAAAGCATGCGGATCATACAACGGCAAAGACATAAATGTAAAAAGCAATTAATGTATGAAGAAAAGCGCGGGAATTTCGGTTCCTGCGCTTTTCTTTTTTTCTCCCTCCGGCCTGCTGCCGCCGAAAAAATTGTGAGCGCCAATAGTCTATCTAATCTATCAGCGGCATATGTATGAGGTAAATGAGCAAATATGGAGGGAGATACGATTGACGATTACGAGACAAGATGCGTGGACGCAAGATGAAGATTTGCTGCTGGCCGAGGTGGTGCTCAGGCACATACGGGAAGGCGGGACCCAGCTTTCCGCTTTTGAAGAAGTCGGCAGAGCGCTGACGAGAACGGCTGCCGCCTGCGGCTTCAGATGGAACTCTTATGTTAGGAAACAATATCAGTCAGGGATAGAACTGGCGAAAAAACAGCGGAAGGAATTAAGAAAGCAAATCGGGGTGCATTCCGCCAATCTGCCGGGAACCGTCAAGCAGCCCCCGATCCGCAGGGCGGAAGGAGAAAAAGAGCTGTCCATTGATGATGTGATTTTGTTTCTGCAGCAATTTAAAGAGTCGCCGGCCGCAGCGGATGTGCGTCATGAAAAAGAAAAACTCACAGAACAGCTGACCGCGCTGCAAAAAGAAGTCGAGGATCTGCGTGAGGAAAACGAAAGCCTGAGAAACAAGCTGGAGATGACGGAAGAAGATTACAAAGCGTTAATTGATATTATGGACAGGGCGAGAAGGATGGTCAATTTGAAAGATGATGAAAGAAAATCGGCGCAGAGCCTGTAAAATCAACCGGCCTGAGGGCGTTGTCCCGGCCGGTTTTTTATTATGCCGTTTCCCCGGATGTCATTTCACCGTCCATATCAGGATGCCAGATGTAAGGGTTTTCTCCTTTGTCACGCGCCATATCATATTTAACGGGCTCGAAATTCATCTTATCCCAGAATTCTGCTGATTTCATGCGTGAATTCGTCCTGATCGGCATTCTGAAGGATTTTGCAAAATCGACAAGCGCTTTGCCGTATCCGTTGTTTTGATAGCCAGGAAGAACCTCAAGCTTCCATAGTTCCAAAAAGTCCTGACGCTGATCAAAATACGGATTCGTGCTTCCGCTTACCTGATATAAACTCATTCTCGCCACTAGTTTATCCCCGAAGTAAATCCCGTAAAAAGGCGAGGTGCTGTCATTTTCAATGATATTATCCTGCAGATCTTCAAGCATGGACAGCTCCTGCATCCCGTATTCTTTAAACCTTTTAAATTCTTCGAGTGTCTTAAAGTTGATGAGCAGGCGCTCTATTTTCAACACAAACTCCCCCTTTGTTGTGTTCTACTTATTATTGTAAACGCTTTAATTGAAAATTCCAACTATAATATGTTCGTCTGTCATTTTGTTCAAAACGAAATTGAAGTAATTTGCGGCGGCTTCTGCTATGATAATATGGAAAAAAGCAGATATAGGGTGTGAAAGTGTGAAAATCGGAATTATCGGCGGCGGAGCGGTGGGCCTTTTATGTGCTTACTACTTATCGTCCCGCCATCAGGTAACGGTCATCACGCGGCGGACGGAGCAGGCTGATGCGATTAACTCAGGCGGTATACGGCTGGTGAAAGACGGAAAAGAATTTACGGCGTCATGCAGAGCGCAAACTGGCATCACTTCCGGATTCGATCTCTTAATCGCAGCTGTTAAACAGCACCAGCTCAGCGATGTTTTGCCGGATCTTAAGACAATAAAAGGGACGAATGTGTTGTTTTTGCAAAACGGCATGGGACACATACACGACATCAAAGATTGGCATACAGATCATTCGCTTTATGCCGGCACGGTTGAGCACGGGGCAAAAAGGATATCAGATCATGCCGTTGAACATACTGGGACCGGTGCCGTAAGATGGAGTGTATTCCGCGCATCCCGGCCGGAAACGCTCATCAACATCTTTTCCGGCATGCACCGGGATTTTCCCGTATATGATGAAAACGACTGGTATCAGCTGTTAACGGGAAAACTGATCATAAATGTATGCATCAACCCGTTAACTGCATTGCTGCGCGTGAAAAACGGAGAGCTGTTAACAAATGCCGCTTACAAAAAATATATGAGAAACGTGTTTGAAGAAGCGGAGACAATTCTTGGACTCACGGATAGAGAGGAAGCGTGGAACAGGGTTTGCGACGTTTGCAGCCGGACGGAAAAAAATCATTCTTCCATGCTTGTCGATATCTTGGCGGGAAGACGGACGGAGGCCGATGCGATTATCGGCTACCTTGTGAAAGAAGCGGAGAGCCGGGGATTGCCGGCCGTTCATCTCCCGTTTTTATACCGCAGCATAAAAGCGTTAGAAAGAAACTGAAACAAAGTCTTTTGAGGTTTTCCGGTAACATGCTATACTCATTTCGGAAACCTAACTATTTATTGGAGAAAGGAAGTTCCAGACAGATGCAGCTAACTGAACTTTCCATCAAAAGTCAAAATACGTTTGTGCAGCACTATATAGATGGAGAAAACATGTCTTCATTTTTTGATTATGATATTCATTCTGAGGATGTATGGCAAAAGCGGCTTCATGACCTGTCTTCAAGGCCGTTTGCCAGAGAGGAATTAGCCGATTACCTATCCTCGTATCACGAAAAATTTAACTCCGCCGCCATGCAGGCCTCCATCAAAAAACTGAGAGATCCAAAAAGCGCAGCAGTTGTAGGCGGACAGCAGGCCGGTCTTTTAACAGGACCCCTTTACACCATACATAAGATTATCTCCATTATCGTACTTGCCAGACAGCAGGAAGAGGCGCTCCGGATTCCTGTCGTTCCGATTTTCTGGGTGGCGGGTGAAGATCACGATCTGGAAGAAATCAATTATGTGCATACGTCAACAGAGAAAAAAGGCCCGGTGAAACAGAAGCTGCCGCAGTCTTACTGGAAAAAAACATCGGCGGCCAATACCTCTCTTGATCAGGAAAAATGTGCGGCGTGGATTGATGAAGTGTTCGCTTCTTTTGAGGAAACGGATCACACAAACGCACTCCTTCAAAATGTGAAGCGATGTTTACGCTCATCAGAGACATTTACGGACTTTTTCGAACTGTTAATTGCCGGCTTGTTTCAAGAAGAAGGACTTATTCTGATGAATTCCGGAGATCCCGGGATTAAAAAGCTGGAAACGGTAATGTTTCAGCAGATTTTAAAGCACAATAATGAACTTGCCGAAGCAGTGTCAAATCAGCAGCGTCTTATGCGGGAAGCCGGTTATCACCCGATTATTGAGTCGGACAAAGAACAGGCCAACTTATTTTACGAGTATGAGGGAGAGCGCTTCTTAATTGAAAAAGAAAATGGCGTTTTTGTCATTAAGGAGCTAGACCTCGAGTGGACGGACGACGAACTTCATACTCATATGGAAGAAAAACCGGAATGTTTCAGCAATAACGTTGTGACAAGGCCGCTGATGCAGGAGTTTCTCATCCCGACTCTTGCGTTTATCGCAGGGCCGGGGGAAGTCAATTATTGGGGCGAGCTGAAGCAGGCTTTCTCATTAATGGGCTTTTCTATGACTCCGGTAGTGCCGAGATTAAACATTACGATTCTTGAGCGCCATATTGAAAAGAAGCTTTCAGAACGGAATATCCCGCTTCAGGAAGCGATCGAACACGGCACCGGACATCTGAAGGAGACTTATTTTAACGAGCAGATTCCTGAAGAATTTTCTTCTGTGATGGAACAGGCGAAGTCGCAGATTGAAGCTGCCCATAAAAAAGCAAGGGACGAAGCGCTTAAAGTCGATTCAAGCCTTGAGCCGCTCTTACAGAAGAATGCCGCCTTCATTCAAGATCAGCTCTTGTTTCTAGAACGGACGGTAACAAAAAGAATTGAAGAAAAAGAAGGTTTTGTGCTTCGTGACTATGAAAGAATCCAAAACAGCATCAGACCGCTCGGCGCTCCGCAGGAACGGATCTGGAATGTAATGTATTATTTGAACCGTTACGGTCCAAAATTCTTCACAACCTTCAAACATCTGCCATTTTCTTTTCAAAACCAACATCAGATTGTCAAACTTTGAAACAAAGTTTTAAAGAACCCTGAATAGTTCAGGGTTTTTTTTTATGTTTAAACAGTGTAAAATGAGGTTGTGGAGAGAAGTGGCGGATAGTGGTGAGTTTAGGGGAGAAAGTGGGGGTCCTTATCATGTTTATGGGTGAATACCAGCATACAATTGATGCAAAGGGCCGCATGATCGTACCCGCAAAATTCAGAGAAGGCCTCGGTGAGCAGTTTGTGCTGACAAGAGGACTTGACCAATGTCTTTTCGGCTACCCGATGAATGAATGGAAGCTGATCGAAGAAAAGCTGAAGGCGCTGCCGCTCACCAAAAAAGACGCCCGCGCATTTACCCGTTTCTTTTTTTCCGGTGCGACCGAATGCGAACTGGACAAGCAGGGAAGGGTTAATATTGCGTCATCTCTTCTGAATTACGCAAAACTGGAAAAAGAATGTGTTGTCATCGGGGTTTCCAATCGAATTGAATTGTGGAGTAAGGTAATCTGGGAACAATACACAGAAGAGCAAGAAGATTCATTCGCTGAAATTGCTGAAAACATGATTGGATTTGATATATAATGGATCTTCGTGCATCACAGCAACTGACAATTCAATTCATTCCTGATAAAGGTGGGACCGACACAAATGTTTCAGCATAAGACAGTACTTCTACGTGAAACCGTCGACGGTTTAAATATCAAACCGGACGGAACCTATGTGGACTGCACCCTGGGAGGCGCCGGGCACAGTACATATTTATTGCAGCAATTATCGGAAAAAGGGCGTTTAATCGCCTTTGACCAAGATGACACGGCGCTTGAAAACGCAAAGCAAACATTGTCTGAGTACAAAGGACAGCTCATTTTGGTGAAAAGCAACTTTCGTTATTTAAAAGAATGTTTACACGAACACGGCATTACGAGTGTCGACGGAATTTTATTTGATTTAGGAGTATCCTCACCGCAGCTTGATACACCGGAACGGGGATTCAGCTATCATCATGACGCACCGCTGGACATGAGGATGGACCAGTCGGCCGCCCTTACGGCGAAAGAGGTCGTAAATGAATGGCGGTATGAGGATCTTGTGCGGATTTTCTTTAAATACGGAGAAGAAAAATTCAGCAAGCAAATCGCCAGAAAAATTGAAGAGGCAAGAGAGAAATCGCCTATTCAAACAACCGGCCAACTGGTCGATCTAATAAAGGACGCGATACCGGCTCCGGCGAGAAGAAGCGGCGGTCATCCGGCCAAACGCGTATTTCAGGCGATTCGAATCGCCGTAAACGATGAGCTTCAAGTATTTGAAGAGGCTCTCTTGCAGGCGATAGAGATGCTGAAGCCGGGCGGAAGGGTATCTGTGATCACTTTTCACTCACTGGAAGACAGAATGTGCAAGACGACATTCAAGGAAAAATCATCACTTCCCGAACTGCCTCCGGGTCTTCCTGTGATACCGGAAGAATTTGAACCGGAATTAAAACTGATTACGAGAAAACCCATTACGGCATCAAAAGAGGAGCTTGAAGAAAATAACCGCGCCCGCTCAGCGAAGCTCCGCATTGCGGAGAAACGAAAATAACGGGCAGCAAATGACAACATAAAGGAGGTCATCAGCCTATGAGCAACTTAGCTTACCAGCAGGAAAAACAACAACGGCCAGTGATAAGTCCCGAAAAAAAGGTGATTGTCAAAAAAAGGGCTTCCATTACACTCGGGGAAAAGGTGCTGCTCGTCCTGTTTGCCATTGCCGTTCTCTCCACTTCAATGTTTATCGTATCAAAGGCATACGCGGCGTACCAATCCAATATTGAGGTGCAAAAACTGGAGGAGAAAGTATCAGAGAAGAATAAGCAGATCGGTGATCTCCAAAAAACGGCGGGTGATTTAAGCCAGCCGCAGCGATTGATGGATATCGCTAAAAAGCACGGTTTGAACCTGAAAGATAAAAAAGTGAAAAACATACAGGAATGATAACCCATGCCTAAAAAAAATAAGTTTATGAACAGAGGAGCAGCGATACTGAGTATTTGTTTCGCTCTCTTTTTCTTTGTCATTCTCGGGAGAATGGCGTACATTCAATTAACCGGTAAAGCTAACGGGGTGGAACTTGCAACAAAAGCGACCGAGCAGCACGAAAAAAAGCGGACGATAGAAGCGAGCCGCGGCTCCATTCTTGACCGGAACGGCAAAGTGCTCGCTGAGGACACGGCGACTTATAAGCTCATTGCCATACTTGATAAAAAGATGAAGCCTCAGTATGTCAAGGATAAAGAGAAAACAGCGGAAAAGCTTGCGAGTGTTATTAAACTTGACAAAAGCGAGATTCTGGACATCTTAAACAGGAATGGCGCGAAGCAGGTGGAATTCGGTTCAGCCGGCCGCGATATCTCTTATGCGAAAAAGCAAAAGATCGAAAAAATGAAGCTTCCAGGTATTTCTTTCTTAAGAGATACGAAGCGCTACTATCCGAACGGTGTGTTTTTATCAAATGTTCTCGGCTATGCCGATGTAAATGAAAAAACAAACCAGATACAAGGATCTTTAGGGCTGGAAAAAATACTGAACAGCTATCTGACGGAACGCGACGGATCCGTCACGTATGAAAGTGATAAATCCGGCTGGAAACTTCCGAACAGCAAAGAAAAAATCACCGCACCTAAAAACGGTGACAATGTATATTTAACCATTGATCAGAAAATTCAAACCTTTTTAGAAGACAGCATGACGAAAGTGGCGGAAAAGTATAAACCGAAAAAAATCATGGCGGCTGTCGTAGAACCGAAAACAGGCAAAGTGCTTGCGATGGGGCAGCGTCCGAGTTTTGATCCGAATCTCAGAAACGTCACCAATTATTACAACGACTTAGTGTCGTACGCGTATGAACCGGGATCGACGATGAAGATCTTTACGCTTGCCGCGGCGATTCAGGAAAACGTGTTTTCTGCAAACGAGAAATATAAATCAGGAACATATAAAGTAGGCGGCGGAACAGTACGAGATTGGAACGATGGAGCCGGCTGGGGCATGACAAGCTTCCATGACGGCCTCATGAGGTCGTCAAATGTTGCTTTCGCCAAACTGGCAGACAAAAAACTCGGGTTTGACCGGTTTAATGAGTATCTGCACAAATTCGGGCTCTATCAAAAAACAGGGATTGATCTGCCCGGTGAAGTATCAAGTAAAATTAACTTCAAATATGATTTTGATAAAGCGTCCACGGCTTACGGCCAAGCATCGGCGATAACGCCGATTCAGCAGCTTCAGGCAGTCACGGCGATTGCCAATAACGGCAAAATGATGAAGCCTTACGTCATTGACCATATCGTCGACCCTGATACGAAAAAAGTCGTCAAGCAGACAAAGCCCGAACAAGCAGGCACGCCGATTTCGGCTGATACGGCCAAACAAGTCCGGGACCTGCTCGGAGAAGTTGTGACGTCAGACATCGGAACGGGAAAACCTTATAAAATTGAAGGTTTTGATGTTGCGGGGAAAACGGGAACCGCGCAAATCGCGGGGACGGGCGGATATTTAAAAGGAACGAGCAACTATGTGTTTTCATTCATGGGCATGGCACCGAAAAATGATCCTAAGCTCGTCATCTATGTAGCCGTGCAGCAGCCGCAATTAAAAGCCGGCCAAAGCAGTTCCGATCCTGTCGCGGAAATCTTTAACCCGACGATGAAAAACAGTTTGCATTATCTGAACATCGAGCCGACGGAAAAGTCAGATTCCGGCCAGGAAGAAACGAAAAGCCAAAAGATCCCTGACCTGACAGACAAGACGGTTACGAATGCTGAGAAGGAAGCGAAAAATGAACATCTCACACCGATTGTCATCGGCAGTGATGTTGCCGTAAAAGAGCAGTATCCGAAAGCCGGGGAAGATGTGATTACCAATCAGAAAATCTTCTTAAAAACAGACGGAAAGATGATAATGCCTGATATGTCCGGATGGTCGAGACGGGAAGTGCTTCAATTCAGCAAGGTATCAGGCATTCACATTGATGTGAGCGGCGAAGGTTACGCTGCCAGCCAAAGTGTCAAAAAAGGCAAAGAACTGAAGGGAAATACCGTGATCAAGGTGAAATTTAAAAATCCTGATTAACGGGACAGAGAAGTCCGCGGATGCCCGCGGGCTTCTTTTTTATGCGCGCCGTTCTATGTATCCAAGCTGAGGCATAAAATGAAACAAGCCTAAATAAGGAGTGGACGGTCCCTTGCGCGTTTCAAATGTAACGGTTCGAAAACGTTTATTACTGGTTTTGCTTTTTGGCGTGATCATTTTTTTGATCATTGACAGCAGATTAGGCTATGTCCAATTTGTAATGGGGGAAAAGCTGACTTCGCTGGCTAAGGATTCCTGGAGCCGGAATTTGCCGTTTGAGCCTGAGCGGGGAGAGATCCTTGACCGGAACGGCGTGAAGCTGGCTACTAATAAAAGCGCGCCGACCGTCTTTGTCGTACCGCGCCAGATTCAAAATCCCATAAAAACGGGCAAGCTTCTCGCGTCAGTTTTAAATATGTCGGAAGAGAAGGTCTATAAACACATTACAAAGAAAACTTCCATAGAAAAAATCTCACCCGAGGGCCGGAAAATTTCAAATAAAAAAGCGAAAGAAATCAAAGCGCTCGATTTAAAAGGGGTTTATGTAGCTGAAGACAGCATCCGTCATTATCCGTACGGAAGCTTTTTGTCCCATGTTCTCGGTTTTGCCGGTATTGATAACCAGGGCCTTCTCGGACTGGAGGCTTATTATGATGATGACTTAAAAGGTGTAAAGGGCTCCGTGAAATTTTATACGGATGCCAAGGGGAAGAAAATGCCTGATGAAGCGGATGATTACACCCCTCCGAAAGACGGACTTGATATGAAATTGACGATTGATGCTAAGGTTCAGACGATTATAGAACGAGAGCTCGACAATGCAGCAGCGAAATACAACCCGGACGGAATGATTGCGGTCGCAATGAATCCGAAAAACGGAGAAGTGCTGGGAATGTCAAGCCGTCCTGATTTTGATCCGGCTGACTATCAATCAGTGGATCCGTCCGTTTACAACCGGAATCTGCCGGTATGGAGCACGTATGAACCAGGTTCGACCTTTAAGATTATTACGCTTGCGGCGGCGCTCCAAGAGCAAAAAGTAAACTTGCAAAGAGATCACTTTTATGACAAAGGATTTGCCGAGGTGGACGGCGCCCGCCTCAGATGCTGGAAAAAGGGCGGCCACGGTTCGCAGTCTTACCTTGAAGTCGTTCAAAATTCCTGCAACCCTGGGTTTGTACAGCTTGGGGAACGGCTCGGAAAACAAAAGCTGTTTCAATATATTAAGGACTTCGGATTTGGAAAGAAAACAGGCATCGATCTGCAGGGGGAAGGAACGGGAATCTTATTTCCGCTTGACAGAGTCGGCCCGGTCGAACAGGCGACAACCGCTTTCGGACAAGGGGTTTCCGTCACGCCGATTCAGCAGGTGGCAGCAGTATCCGCAGCAATAAACGGCGGAACGCTTTATACTCCGTTTATCGCCAAAGAGTGGGTTGATCCCGTTACGAAAAAAACCGTTAAGAAACAATCGCCGATTGCGAAAAGACAAGTTATTTCCCAGGAAACGTCAAAGCAGATCAGATACGCTTTAGAAAGCGTCGTCGCGCAAGGAACGGGGCGGAATGCCTTTGTAGAAGGATATCGCGTCGGCGGAAAAACAGGAACGGCGCAAAAGGTCAAAGACGGCAAATATCTCGAAAACAATCATATCGTCTCCTTTATCGGTTTTGCGCCGGCTGATGACCCGAGCCTTGTCGTATATGTCGCGGTTGATAATCCGAAAGGCACGATTCAATTCGGGGGAACCGTCGCCGCGCCGATTGTCGGAAATATTATGAGAGACAGTCTGCCGGAGCTCGGCGTCAAACCGCGAAAAAATCAAATCGAGAAAAAATATCAATGGAACGACACAAAAACAATAGAGGTTCCGAATGTTGTAGGGATGTCTGTCTCTGATCTTGAGTCGCTGCTTGTCAATTTAAATATAGACTCCTCAGGAAAAGGAAGCAAAATTGTGAAACAATCACCTGCAGCCGGAACGAAAGTAAAAGAAGGCTCGAAGATCCGTGTTTACTTGAGTGAAGAATGAGTCTTTTTGAGGCAGCCGATTGTTTTCGGCTGCCTTTTATCATAAAGAGAAAAAAAGAAGATAACTTTTAAGATTAACTGGATGTATCCTTTTATTTACGCTAAAATATGAACTGTATGTTTAAAAGCCATTCTGACTTTTATAAACAATTATCATGATAAAAGAATGAATAGAATTTCTGAGAGGTTTGATACAATGAAACTTACAAAGCTGCTTACATATTTAATGGCCGAACCTGTTCAAAATGACTTTCATGACCCTGATATAACTTCAATTGAGATGGACTCCAGGGAAGTGAGAAAAGGGAGTCTTTTTGTGTGTATAAAAGGGTATACGGTGGACGGACATGATTTCGCCCAAAAAGCCGCAGAAAACGGCGCAGCTGCCATCGTCGCCGAGAAAGAGCTTGACGTCGATATTCCTGTCATTATCGTCCGCCGGTCACAGCGGGCGCTCAGCGTTCTTTCTGACGCGTTTTACGGGCAGCCGACAAAGAAACTTCAGCTTATCGGCATCACCGGCACAAACGGCAAGACATCAACGACGCATATGGTGGATGAGATTTTCAAAAAAGCGGGAAGACAGACCGGTTTAATCGGAACGATGTACATTAAAATCGGTGATGAGACATTCCCGGTCAAAAATACAACACCCGAAAGCGTCACACTGCAAAAAACGTTCAAGAAAATGAATGACGAGCATGTTGATACAGCTATTATGGAAGTATCTTCTCACGCTCTGTCACTCGGCAGGGTTCACGGCTGCGATTATGATATCGCCGTGTTCACGAATCTGACGCAGGACCATTTAGACTATCACAAGACGATGGAAGACTACAGACAGGCTAAAAGCCTCCTGTTTTCGCAGCTGGGCGGCTCTTTCAACCATGAAAAGCCGAAGCGGGCCGTTTTAAACGCAGATGACAAAGCCAGCGCTTATTTTGAAAGAGTGACGGCGGCGCACATCCTTACATACGGAATCGAAAATGATGCCGATGTCATGGCGAAACAAATTGAGATCTCTGCGCAAGGCACAAGCTTTGAACTCGTTACGCCAAAAGGAACAAAGCAGATCACGGTTTCACTCGTCGGCCGGTTCAACGTGTATAACGTACTGGCTGCAGCGGCGACAGCGATCGCAGCGGGTCTCCCGTTCGATACGATCACAAGCGCTCTTGAAGAGCTGCAAGGTGTCAGGGGCCGGTTTGAACTGGTGAATCACAATCAGCCGTTTCCTGTCGTCGTCGATTACGCGCACACGCCTGACAGTCTGGAAAACGTCCTGAATACATGCAAAGACATGACAGAAGGCAAGCTTTTCGTCGTCGTAGGCTGCGGCGGTGACCGGGACAAAACAAAACGCCCGAAAATGGCGGAAATTGCGGTGCGGATCGCCGACGAACCGATCTTTACCTCAGATAACCCTAGAAGCGAGGACCCGCTGGCCATATTAAGAGATATGGAAAGAGGAGTAGAAGGAACTTACTATCACAGTATCGCCAACCGCGAGCAGGCCATCTTTTTTGCCATTGCCAACGCAAAAAAGGGTGATGTGGTCCTGATTGCCGGAAAAGGGCATGAAACCTATCAGCAGATCGGCAATGAAACATTCGACTTTGATGACGCCGAAGTAGCGGGAAGAGCTATCGTTGAGCTGAATAAAAAGTAAAACAGGAAAGAGTGTTAGAATGAGGGAAATGAAAAGAATTACGGGGAAACAATGTGAATATGATAAATACGTATGTCGTTTGAACGAAACGGGAGGAGAAAAGAGCAATGCTTGAGCAAGTGATTTTATTTACAATAATAATGGGATTTTTAATCAGTGTTCTGATATCTCCGATTCTTATCCCGTTTTTAAGACGTTTAAAATTCGGCCAGAGCATCAGGGAAGAAGGGCCGAAATCACATATGAAAAAATCAGGGACGCCGACGATGGGCGGGGTCATGATTATCGTATCCATCGCCATTACGGCGATTGTCATGACGCAGAAATTTTCGCATTTGAGCGCGGAAATGTTTCTTCTGCTGTTTGTCACGATCGGATACGGCCTGCTCGGCTTTTTGGATGATTATATTAAAGTGGTGATGAAACGGAATCTCGGATTAACGTCGAAGCAGAAATTGATCGGCCAGATCATTATCGCCATTGTATTCTACGGAGTATATCATTACTGCCATTTTTCAACCGGCATCAGGGTGCCGGGAACACATCTGTCAATCGATCTCGGCTGGGGATACTTTATCCTCGTTCTCTTTATGCTTGTCGGAGGTTCAAACGCCGTCAACCTGACAGACGGTCTGGACGGTCTCTTGTCCGGTACTGCTGCTATTGCATTCGGCGCTTTCGCGATCCTTGCGTGGAACCAGTCACAATATGACGTTGCGATTTTCTCGGTTGCCGTTGTCGGCGCCGTTCTCGGTTTTCTTGTATTCAACGCCCATCCCGCCAAAGTATTTATGGGGGATACCGGGTCGCTTGCGCTTGGAGGAGCGATCGTGACCGTTGCCATTCTGACGAAGCTTGAAATTCTGCTCGTCATTATCGGCGGAGTTTTTGTGATTGAGACCTTATCTGTTATCTTACAAGTCATCAGCTTTAAAACGACAGGAAAACGAATCTTTAAAATGAGTCCGCTTCACCACCATTACGAATTGGTCGGATGGTCTGAATGGAGAGTTGTCGTCACATTCTGGACTGCTGGACTGCTGCTTGCCGTTTTAGGAATTTACATCGAGGTGTGGTTATAAGTGGAAAACGAACTTTTTTTGCAAAAACAAAACTTTCTGGTCCTCGGACTGGCGAAAAGCGGATATGCGGCTGCGTCAATTCTTCATGAAAAAGGCATTAACGTCGTCGTAAATGATCAAAAAGCCTTTGAAGAAAACGAACCTGCCCAAAGGCTTTCAGAAAGAGGAATTGAGGTTATCTGCGGTGAACATCCGACATCACTTTTTGATCAGCATGATATAACCATTCTGATCAAAAATCCCGGAATCCCGTATGAAAATATTATGGTGGAGGAAGCGCAAAGAAGAGGCATCCCGGTTTGGACGGAAATCGAGCTTGCGTATTATATCACCAATGCAAAATTCATCGGCATTACAGGCTCGAATGGGAAAACGACAACGACGACCCTGGTCTACGAAATGCTGAAGGCTGACTCGATAAAGGCGCTGATCGCGGGGAATATCGGCACTGTCGCCAGTGAAGTGGCTTATCGTGCTGACGGTGATGAATGGATCGTCACGGAGCTTTCTTCGTTTCAGCTGATGGGGACTCATGCGTTCAGACCTGAAATCGGCCTGATTTTAAATGTATTTGACGCTCATTTGGATTATCACCACAGCCGTGAAAATTACGAAAAAGCCAAGCAGAAGGTGTATCTGCATCAGCTTGAGAGCGATACGGCCATCGTAAACCAAAGCGATGAAACAGTCGTGCGGCTTGCTGAAGGCGGAAAAGCCGGCACCGTTCCGTTTTCAGTTCATCAGGAACTGTCCGGCGGCGCATTCATTAAAGACGGAATGCTGATGTTCGGCGATGAAGCGATTCTGCCTGTTGATGACATCGTATTGCCGGGCGCGCACAATTTAGAAAATATTCTAGCTGCTGTAGCCGCTGCAAAAACGGCGGGCGCATCCAATAAAGCGATTCAGAAGGTGCTGACAAGCTTTACCGGTGTTAAACACCGTTTGCAGTATGTGACTGCGATTCAGAATCGTAAATTTTATAATGACAGCAAAGCGACGAATATTTTGGCCACAAGCAAAGCGCTCTCCGCGTTCAAAGCTCCGGTTATACTGCTTGCAGGCGGACTTGACCGCGGCAACGGCTTTGACGATCTGAAACCGTATATGGACAATGTCAAAGCGGTCCTTACGTTCGGCCAGACGGCGCCGAAGATAGAAAAACTGGGCAATGAGCTGGGAATACAACATGTCAAACGTGTCGATAATGTTGAACAAGCAGTATCTGCGGCGTTTGCGCTCTCAAATGAAGGAGACGTCATCCTCTTGTCACCTGCGTGTGCAAGCTGGGATCAGTTCAAAACATTTGAAGAACGCGGTGACATGTTTATAGATGCCGTGCATATGCTTAAGTAAGGGCTTGTCTCTGTTCATCGGCAGCCCTAAATGACTTATGCTTGGGGTGTCGATTGCTTTGACTACTAAAAAAACAGCGCCTGATTTGTTATTAGTTATCATTACGTTATTGCTTTTAACAATAGGATTAATTATGGTTTACAGTGCAAGTGCGGTTTGGGCGGATTATAAATTTGACGACTCGTTTTTCTTTGCGAAACGGCAGCTGCTGTTTGCGGGAATCGGCGTCATTGCCATGTTTTTCATTATGAATGTGGATTATTGGACATGGCGCACATGGTCGAAGCTGCTTCTGATCATTTGTTTTTTCCTGCTTGTGCTTGTACTGATTCCGGGAGTCGGAATGGTGCGGAACGGTTCAAGAAGCTGGATCGGAGTGGGCGCGTTCAGCATTCAGCCTTCGGAGTTTATGAAACTCGCGATGATTGCGTTTCTGGCTAAATTTCTTTCTGAAAAACAGAAGAACATTACGTCATTCAGACGCGGATTCGTTCCCGCGCTCGGAATCGTGTTTTCTGCATTTATTATTATCATGTGCCAGCCCGACCTTGGAACGGGGACGGTGATGGTGGGCACGTGCATCGTGATGATATTTGTTTCCGGTGCGCGAATCGCTCATTTCGCGTTTCTCGGACTCATCGGTTTAAGCGGATTTGCGGCGCTTGTTCTGTCCGCTCCTTATCGGATTAAACGGATCACCTCCTACTTAAACCCGTGGGAGGACCCGCTTGGAAGCGGATTTCAGATCATTCAGTCGCTCTATGCCGTAGGTCCGGGCGGTCTGTTCGGAATGGGGCTCGGCCAAAGCCGGCAAAAGTTTTTTTACCTGCCGGAGCCGCAAACCGATTTCATTTTTGCTATCTTATCTGAGGAACTCGGCTTTATCGGCGGATCGCTCATATTGCTGCTGTTCAGTATTTTATTATGGCGGGGCGTCAGGATTGCGCTCGGCGCTCCGGATTTATACGGAAGCTTTGTCGCCATCGGCATTATTTCTATGATTGCTATTCAAGTCATGATTAATATCGGTGTTGTGACGGGGCTGATCCCGGTAACAGGAATTACGCTGCCGTTTTTAAGCTACGGAGGGTCATCATTGACGCTGATGCTTGCAGCGGTCGGCGTGCTTTTAAATGTCAGCCGGTACTCGAGGTATTGATCTGTATCTTGCCTCATCACTCATGATATATTCGTCATTTATAAAAAAACAGACAACATCAATAACCCTGTCCTAAAAAACAGGGTTATCGCTATGTGATTAAGGGGGACATACGAATGCGTATTGCAGTAAGCGGGGGCGGAACCGGAGGACATATTTATCCGGCTTTGGCCTTTATTAAAGAAGTTCAGCGCCGGCACCCGGACGTGGAATTTTTATATATCGGAACAGAGAACGGTCTTGAGAAAAAAATTGTTGAAAGGGAAAATATTCCGTTTCGCGCCATTGAAATTACAGGTTTCAAACGAAAACTTTCTTTTGAAAATGTAAAAACCGTCATGCGTTTCTTAAAAGGCGTGAAGAAAAGCAAATCGTATTTAAAAGAGTTTAAACCGGATGCCGTTATCGGCACAGGCGGCTATGTATGCGGTCCAGTTGTATACGCGGCGGCAAAAATGGGAATTCCGACGATCATTCATGAGCAAAACAGCCTTCCGGGCATCACGAATAAGTTTCTCTCGAAATATGTTAATAAGGTGGCGATTTGCTTTGAAGAGGCAAAATCGCATTTTCCTGCTGAAAAAGTTGTTTTTACGGGAAACCCGAGAGCCTCTGAAGTCGTCTCAATTAAGACAGGCCGCTCGTTAACTGAATTCGGGCTGAAAGAAGATCAAAAAACGGTGCTCATTTTCGGCGGAAGCAGAGGTGCGGCTCCTATTAACCGTGCCGTTATTGATATGCAGGAAGAATTGAAAACGAGACCTTACCAAGTGCTTTATATTACCGGGGAAGTGCATTATGAGAAGGTAACGGCTGAGCTGAAAGGCGGAAAAGCCGCTGATAATATGGTGACAAAACCGTTTTTGCACCAAATGCCGGAGTACTTAAAATCAATCGATGTTATTGTGGCCAGAGCCGGGGCGACAACGATTGCGGAAATCACCGCACTCGGCATTCCGAGTGTGCTCATTCCGAGCCCGTACGTGACAGCCAATCACCAGGAAGTCAATGCGAAGGCGCTCAGCCAGCATGACGCTGCAATCGTACTGAAAGAAACCGAGCTCAGCGGAGAAAAACTGATCGCTGCGCTGGACAAAATCGTAATGAATGACGAAACGCTAAAAGACATGAGTGAGCGGACAAAATCACTCGGTGTTCCCGATGCGGCAGCCAGACTGTACAGTATCATGGAAGACATTAAAAAATAGAGCAAATGGAATGCGGAGGTTTACGATGGAGAACGTAATTCAGGAATTAAGAGACCGCGAAGTCGGCAAAGTGCTGGAACAAGAACCGCTCGCGAATCATACAACGATGAAAATTGGCGGTCCGGCGGACATTTTAATCATCCCCAACCGTGTGGAAGCGGTCAAAGATATTATGGATATTGTGAAAAAACATGACCTGCCATGGACGGTTATCGGCCGCGGTTCAAATCTGCTCGTGCTTGATGAAGGCATAAGGGGAGTTGTTATTAAGCTGGGAGCGGGTCTCGATCATTTGGAGATTGACGGCGATCAGGTGACGGTCGGAGGCGGTTATTCAGTCGTCCGTCTTGCGACTTCGATGAGTAAAAAAGGAATGTCCGGACTCGAATTTGCAGCAGGCATTCCGGGATCAATCGGCGGAGCCGTCTATATGAATGCGGGGGCGCATGGATCTGATATGAGTGAGATTCTTGTGAAAGCCCGTATCTTATTTGAAGACGGCACGATCGAATGGCTGACGAACGAAGAGATGGACTTCAGCTACAGAACGTCTGTATTGCAGAAAAAACGTCCCGGCGTGTGTCTTGAGGCAATTCTAAAGCTTGAGCAAAAGGAACGGGAAGCCATCACGGCGCAAATGCAGCAAAACAAAGATTACAGAAAAAATACTCAGCCGTACTCAAGCCCCTGCGCGGGAAGCATATTCAGAAATCCGCTGCCGGATCATGCCGGAAACCTCGTTGAAAAAGCGGGATTAAAAGGATATCAGATCGGCGGAGCGAAAGTGTCCGAAATGCACGGGAATTTTATCGTCAATGCCGGCGGGGCGACTGCTAAGGACGTCCTTGACCTGATTGAGTATGTGAAAAAGACCATCCGTGAGCAGTATGATGTTGACATGCATACAGAAGTTGAAATCATCGGCGGGAATCGCTAAAAGGTTCTCTGATTTCCGTGAGCTCATGTGATATACTTTTAACAAATGTCAAACGGCATCACAGCATGCCGTTTGTTTTTCAATCAGACGAATGTCAAGCTGTTTCATTCTTAGCGAGGTGGACAGGCAGTGAACCCGAATCATGAAAGAGAAAAAATCGTAAATATTGAAGAACGGATTCCGAAAATCAAAGAGCAGCGGAAACAAAAAGCAAACCGCCGGCTGATTTCATTCATTGTGCTCTTTTTTATGATGGTTTTAATCATCGTGTATTTGCAGATGCCGATCAGCAAAGTCTCTTCTGTCACCGTATCCGGAAACGAAAACGTGTCTGTAAAAGAGATCAGCGCGCTTTCTGATATACATAACGGACAGACCGAGTTCTGGAGTCTGAACAAGAAAAAAACAGAAGAAAAGATTGAGCAGAATAAGCTGGTGAAAAAGGCGGAGCTTTCAAAAGCATTTCCTAACAAAGTCAGAATTCACATTGAAGAATATAAGACTATCGCGTATCTGCAGCGGAATGATGTGTATTATGAAGTGCTGGAGAACGGCACCGTGCTGCCGAATGAAGTCACGCCCGATGACGCGGGTCCGATTTTGGTAGACTGGACAAACGCGAAAAAGCGGGTCAAAATGGCAGATCAGCTTGATAAGCTTTCAGGTTCGTTAAAGCAGTCGATTTCTGAAATCTACTACACTCCGGTAAAAATGGATCAGGACCGGATTAAGCTGTATATGAACGACGGATATGTGGTGACCGCTTCAATTAAAACGTTTGCCGCCCGGATGAAGACCTATCCTTCTATCGTTTCTCAGCTGGACGGCGGAAAAAAGGGAATTATCCACTTAGAAGTCGCTACATATTTTGAAGAATTTAAAAAAGGTAAATCCGGCAAGAAAAAAGAAACTGATCAATAGTTCTAAAGAACTAATTTTAAGGTGATTCAAAAGGGACTGTTACAATTAGCATGGCAGCCGATATAACCGATAGCGGAATAGTTATGACTATGTTTGTTTTTTGCCGGGGATTCCGGCTGCCGGACAAGCGGAAAATTCTTAATGCAATGGGCGTGTCTTCTGCAGTGATCATTGCATTTGGAATTTTCCTCCTGTTTCTTCTTTTTTCGGATGTTTCTGGCAATATCTATCGCTTTTCTGAAGGTTCATCTTAGTGTAGACTAATGGAAAGCGGGTATATTTGCATCTGGATTGCACAGGATGACCCCGTGACAAGAAATCTTACGGTAAGGTGGGCCATCTCCAAAAAAAATAAAAAAAATGCGATATAAAAGAGGATATACATAGAATATAACGAATAGTTTCATTAAACATAAATTGTGAGAAATCAGATGAAAATTTGTTGATGCTGTTGTTTTTGTTACACACTTGTAAAGCCACATCCATTGTATTGTTGTTCCGCAAATAATAGAATAGAATTTGATCGAAATGTGAGGAGGTGCCATAGAATGAACAACAATGAACTTTACGTCAGTCTTGACATCGGTACGTCCAATACAAAAGTGATCGTCGGAGAAATGACAGATGATTCCCTTAACATTATCGGAGTGGGAAATGTACCGTCTGAAGGGTTGAAAAAAGGCTCAATCGTTGATATAGATGAAACCGTTCATTCTATAAGAAAAGCGTTTGACCAAGCTGAAAGAATGGTAGGTTTTCCGCTGAAAAAAGCCATTGTCGGCGTTAATGGAAATTATATTCATATTCAAGATACGAACGGCGTTGTCGCTGTTTCCAGTGAAAACAAAGAAATTCACGTTGAAGACGTCCGCAGGGTAATGGAAGCGGCACAGGTCGTGTCAGTTCCGCACGAGCAGCTGATCGTTGACGTCGTTCCGAAACAGTTTATCGTTGACGGAAGAGACGAAATTACCGATCCGAAAAAAATGCTCGGCGTGCGCCTGGAAGTAGAAGGCACGCTGATTACCGGCTCCAAAACGATCTTACATAATTTGCTTCGCTGTGTGGAGAGAGCGGGCGTCGAAATTACAGATATCTGCCTGCAGCCGCTTGCGGCCGGTTCAGCGGCTTTGTCAAAAGACGAAAAAAACCTCGGAGTCGCCATGATTGATATCGGCGGCGGTTCGACGACGGTGGCGGTATTTGAACAGGGGCACCTGAAGGAGACAGCCGTCATTCCGCTCGGAGGCGAAAACATCACGAAAGATGTATCGATCGGATTGCGCACTTCCACCGAAGAGGCTGAAAGAGTAAAAAAACAATTCGGACATGCATTCTACGATGAGGCTTCAGAAGATGAAGTATTTGAAGTCACCGTCATAGGAACGAATCAAAAGCAATCTTTTACACAGCAGGAAATTGCCAATATTATTGAAGCAAGAGTGGAAGAGATTCTTGAGATTGCCGCAGCCGAAATTGAGCATATGGGAATTACAGATCTGCCCGGCGGCTTTGTGCTGACCGGCGGACAGGCCGCAATGCCCGGCGTGCTTTCATTGGCACAGGAAGTGCTGAGGCACAATGTCAGGGTCGCAAGCCCGAATTATATCGGTGTAAGAGACCCTCAATATATGACGGGTGTCGGCTTGATACAATTTGCCTGCCGAAATGCCAGAATTCAGGGAAGAAAAATAGGCTTTCATATGCCGGAAGAAGCCGTGCAGGAAATCGCGGTCTCTCACGAAGAAGAACATCATCAGCGGCCTGAGGCGCAGCAGCGTCCAAAAGCAAAACAAAAAACACAAGCCGAACACAACAAACCGAGCAAAATGAAAAAACTATTAAGCATGTTTTGGGAATAGATTGATAGTCATTCGGCAGATTAGGAGGATTTAGCATGTTGGATTTCGAAACAAACATAGACGGCTTAGCATCAATTAAAGTAATCGGAGTAGGAGGCGGCGGTAATAACGCGGTCAACCGAATGATTGAAAACGAAGTACAGGGTGTAGAGTACATCGCGGTAAATACGGACGCGCAAGCTCTTAACCTGTCAAAAGCAGAAGTGAAAATGCAGATCGGAGAAAAGCTGACCCGCGGTCTCGGAGCGGGAGCAAATCCGGAAGTCGGCAAAAAAGCCGCTGAAGAAAGTAAAGAACAAATCGAAGAAGCGTTAAAAGGCGCTGACATGGTGTTCGTTACAGCCGGAATGGGAGGCGGTACCGGAACGGGAGCCGCACCGGTTATTGCGCAAATCGCAAAAGACTTAGGCGCTTTGACTGTCGGAGTCGTAACAAGACCGTTTACATTTGAAGGACGAAAACGCCAGCTGCAGGCTGCAGGCGGTATCACGGCGATGAAAGAAGCCGTTGACACGCTGATCGTTATTCCGAATGACCGGATTTTAGAAATTGTCGATAAAAACACACCGATGCTTGAAGCATTCCGTGAAGCTGATAACGTGCTTCGCCAAGGGGTGCAAGGTATCTCAGACCTTATCGCGACGCCCGGTTTAATCAACTTGGATTTTGCCGATGTTAAAACCATTATGTCCAACAAAGGTTCAGCATTGATGGGTATCGGGATCGCTACAGGCGAAAGCCGTGCTGCCGAAGCCGCTAAAAAGGCCATCTCCAGCCCGCTCCTTGAAGCGGCAATCGACGGAGCGCAAGGTGTTTTAATGAACATTACGGGAGGTACAAATCTGAGCCTCTACGAAGTGCAGGAAGCAGCCGATATCGTCGCTTCTGCGTCTGATCCTGATGTGAATATGATTTTCGGTTCAGTTATCAATGAAAATCTGAAAGATGAAATCGTCGTTACCGTCATCGCGACTGGTTTTATCGAACAGGAGAAAGACGACTCAAAACCGCAGCGTCCGAGTTTAAACCAAGGCTTGAAGTCTCAAAGCCAGCCTGCTGCGAAACGTGAGCCGAAACGAGAAGAAACACAGCATCAAAACACGGTAAACCGCCATACTTCACAGCCGGCGGATGATGCCCTTGATATTCCTACATTTTTAAGAAACCGCAACAAACGCGGCTGATGCAAAAAGGACAAAACCACATGGTTTTGTCCTTTTTCTTTTTTCGCTCAGTCTTCCTGCCTATCCCCATGATCTATACAACGAAAATAGAAACTTTATACCTATGACCAATTGATTGTTTTCTAGTTTCGTCCGGCTTTCTGACAGAATGTGACAATATCTGAATAGAAGATTGTCTACATTTAACGTGCAGCATCGAAATGACAAACCATTCCAATTGAGAGGGGAGGAATACAAATTTATATTGCGTTTCCAAATAAGGAGGGATACGATTGAAGAAAAAAATGAGAAACAGATGGACAGGCTCCGTTTTAAGCGCGATTGTCGTCAGTTCACTGCTGTTTCCGGGTGCAGCCGCAGCGGAGACCACACCGGGAACAGTTTCTGCCACCAAAGATCTTTCTTCCTCTAAGAGCGTTCAGCATAAGATTTCCGATTCAGTCAAGAAGCGTTTTGAGAAAAATGATAAAGTCACATTTCTCATCAAATTTAAAGAGAAAGCCGATACGAAAAAAGCGGTTAAAGAAGCAGAGAAAAATGCCAAGTCCCAATCGCTTTCGGCAGCAAAAACAGAATATCAAAAGCGGTCAGCGGTCGTCTCTTCTTTAAAACTGGCGGCTCATGATGCCCAGCAGAATATAAAAACATATTTGGAAAAACAAAAAAAGAAAGGCAAGGCGGACCGCATCCATTCCTATTATATTGTCAACGGAATGGCAGTCACGGCTTCGAAAGAGGTAATGGAGAAAGTTGCCTCATTTCCTGAAGTAGAAAAAGTTCTCCCGAATGAAAAGCGACAGCTTACTCAATCAAAAGCTCCTTTTCAATTGAAGAAAAAACAAAAAGAGATCAAGGCAAAGGGAGGCGTTGAATGGAACATCAGCCAAATTGATGCGCCGAAGGCCTGGGCCTCTGGTTACGACGGCACCGGTACGGTTGTCGCCTCGATTGATACAGGGGTTCAGTGGGATCACCCGGCGCTTAAGGAAAAATACCGGGGGTACGATCCTGAAAATCCCGCAGCGCCGAACCATGAAATGAACTGGTATGATGCCGTGTCTAAAAAAGACGCGCCCTACGATGATCTTGAACACGGCACTCATGTAACAGGCACGATGACGGGTTCAGAACCTGACGGCTCAAATCAAATCGGTGTCGCTCCGGGCGCGAAATGGATCGCAGTAAAAGCATTTTCAGATGACGGAGGAACCGATGCCGATATTTTGGATGCCGGTGAGTGGGTGCTCGCGCCAAAAGATAAAAACGGCACTCCGCATCCCGAGATGGCGCCGGATGTTGTCAATAATTCCTGGGCAGGCGGTTCAGGAATGGACGAGTGGTACCGCGATATGGTGAATGCATGGAGAGCAGCCGAGATTTTTCCGGAATTCTCTGCGGGAAATGAAGATTTATTTACACCGGGAGGACCTGGTTCAATCGCAAATCCGGCCAATTATCCGGAAGCATTTGCGACAGGCGCGACTGACATCGACAAGAAACTTGCTGATTTCTCACTTCAAGGCCCCTCACCGTATCATGAAACTAAGCCGGATATTTCGGCTCCGGGAGTGAATATCCGTTCCTCTATTCCTGGGGGAACATATGAAGGCGGCTGGAACGGAACTTCAATGGCCGGGCCGCATGTGGCGGCGACGGCGGCTTTGTTAAGGCAGGCGAACGCTTCTATTACGGTTGATGAAATGGAAGACGTTTTGACGCGCACCGCTGAAAAGCTGACAGACTCCGTTTTTCCGGAATCACCGAATAACGGCTACGGCCACGGTTTAGTCAATGCTTTTGACGCCGTTTCTGCCGTAACAGACGGAATCGGAAGCGTAGAAGGCAAAGTATCTTCTGCGGGCGAAGATCACAATCCGCCCAGCTGGCATCATGAACCCGTCCAAGTAGCTTACAAAGGGGCAAATCTGCCGTTAACGGTTACAGCAGAAGACGATGTAAGCGTGACTGAGGTGTTACTTTCCTATCAATTTGATAAAGGAGAATGGAAAACGATCGCCGCCGTTCAAAAAAGCGGTGATGAAAAAAAGGGGCTCTACCAGGCAGAAATTCCGCACGTAACGGGCAGCACGGTAAGTTATAAATGGACAATAAAAGATTTCGGGGGTCATTCTGCAGAATCTGATACGTACCGGGCTGACGTAAAACCGAGCATTACGGCGGGGTACAAAGAAGATTTTGAATCACAGCCGGCCGGCTGGTCCAGTTACGGGACACATGACCAATGGGAATGGGGGATTCCGAGTTCAGGCCCCGGCGCTGCATTTTCCGGAGATAAAGTGTATGCGACGAATCTGTCCGGACCGTATGCCGATTCGGCCAATATGAATTTAGTGATGCCTCCGATCCAGGTTCCAGATTCAGGACGGTTGTTTTTGCAATTTAAAAGCTGGCACAAGCTCGAAGAATTTTTTGATTACGGGTACGTGTTCGTTCTGCCGGAAGGAAAATCGAATTGGGAGCAGGCAGCTGTTTACAATGGTGACTCCGCAGGATGGAATGATGAAGAAGCAGACTTATCCGCGTATAAAGGCCAAAATATAAAGCTTATGTTTAATATGCAGTCAGACGAAGTACTCAATGAAGACGGATGGTATATTGATGACGTCCGGCTTTCAAGCAGCCCTCTCGGCAAGGCGGCCAAAAAAAGTAAACACAATAGACAAACACCGCCCGGACATCTGAAGAAAAAAGCCGTCAGTCCGAAACTGGCCAAACCGGCGGTGAAATCATCCGGAAAACCGGTGAAACGTGAAACGAATCTCCTGCCGCTCAGAGCGCAAATCAGTGTCGCCGAGACGGGGAAATCCGTGTATTCCGACCCCGCAACCGGAAGCTACAGCCTGTCTCATAAAGCGGGAAACTATACGCTGAAAGCCGAGGCATACGGATTTAAACCCGCTGCAAAACAAGTTTCTGTTCAAGCAGACAAAACCGCACAGGCAGACTTTACACTGGAACAAATGCCGTCCGGCACGCTAAAAGGAACCATCACCAATCAGTCGACAGGCGAACCGGTGGAAGGGGCCGCGCTTTATGTAGTGGAGGACGCTGCAATTGAGCCTGCGGTGACAAATGACAAGGGTGAATATTCGCTTCGGGCGTACGAAGGCTCATACACCATTAAAGTAGCCGCAAAAGGCTTTTACAACAGCGAATTTTCTGTTGACATCAAAGGGGATGCTGAAAAAAACGCCAAGCTTAAGCCGTATATCGGCTATGAAGGGGAAATTGCTTATGATAACGGGACTGAAGAAGCCGGACTGTCCTATTTTAAGGCAGGCAGCAAATCTGCCGTTAAGATGACGCTTAAAGACGGAAAAGAACACGGTATGCTGACAGGAGGCCTCTTTAAATTTTGGGGCGCGGACTGGCCTGATCCGGGCGGTACCGAATTTCAAGCAGAAGTATATGATGCATCCGGCCCTGACGGGAGCCCGGGCAGCAAAATTGCCGGCCCGTTCCAAGCTGAAGCGCTTCGAAACGGAAAATGGACCAAAGTGGATCTCAGCTCAAAAGGAATCGAGGTCGGAAAGGATTTTTATCTTGTGCTCCGCCAGACGAAACCCGATCCTTATTCACCTGCCCTGTCATCTGACGACGGCAGTCCATATTCGAACAGAAACTGGCAATACCTCGACGGCAGCTGGTCAAAAGCCGATAAATCAGACGGAAACTTTATGATCAGGGCTTTAGTCGACTACGAAGCTTCCGTGCCTGACATCACGTCGCCTGTTGACCGGTCATTTACAAACAAGAAGTCAATCACGGTGCAAGGAACGGCTTCGCCAAGAACCGCAGTCCGCCTGACCAATAACGGTAAAACCGCCGCTGAAACGAAAGCAGATGCAGACGGCCATTTCCAGGCTGATGTCACACTGCGTAAAGATGCCAATCGGCTGACGGCGGCATCTGTGACGGACAAGGGATCAACCGATGAGTCACGCCCTGTCACGGTCATACTCGATCAGGATAAGCCGGATGTGACGATTGACAGTCCGGCAAACGGAGATAAAACAAATAAAGAAGCGGTGACTGTAAAAGGAAAAGCTTACGACGCCCATTTAAAATGGGTGAAGGTGAACGGCAAAAAGGCCGAGGTGAGTGACGGCTCTTATCAAGCAAGAATCCTTTTGGAAAACGGCAGCAACGAAATCAAAGTCACGGCCTCAGACGAAGCGGGTAACAAAACAACGAAAAAGACGGTGATTGATGTCAATTATCACGCTCCCGTCATCTCCGGATTGGTTCCCGGAGCGGATAAAAAATTAAAAGCCGGAGAATCAGTGAAAATCGCTTTTTCAAGCGGGAAGAAATTAGACGCCTCATTCGTGATCCGTATGCCTCTGACAAACGCCCGGGCAGGGACCCAAAACGCGACGGAGCTTCCGCTGAGAGAAATTTCTCCGGGACGATATGAGGGTTACTGGACGGCGACTTCTTCCATCAAAGCAAGCGGAGCAAAAATTGACGTTATTGCAAGAGATGATTATGGAAATGAAACGAGACAGACAGCAAAAGGAAAACTTTATATCAATGAGTAAAACAGAGCGCTGCCGGGACACGGCAGCGCTTTTTTGGCTGAGACGGTCAATAGGAAATCAATCTCTTCGACCCTCGACAAATAAAACGGTTATCCCTTAAAAATTGTACTTTCCCCTCAACATTAATTGACAGACTTTCCCACAGAGCTTGCTTTATACTTATGAAACAAGAGAGAGAAACAGATATGTAAGACAAAAGAGGAAAGGGGTCAGATGTGAAAATCTATCTGGATGTCATTTGGCTGTTGAACTTTTGTTTTGATTCTCTTTTGCTTTTATTAACCGCCTTTATTTTAAAACGCCAGGTAAAAAAAAGAAGAGTGGCCGCCGGCGGTTTCATCGGATCAGCCATTGTGCTTCTGATGTTTACGCCTGTTTCTCCCTTTGTAGAGCATCCGGCGGGAAAAATGGCATTTTCAGTTGTCATCGTGCTTACGGCTTTTGGCTTTAAACGGTTTCGGTACTTTTTTCAAAATTTGTTCGCCTTTTATTTCGCGACCTTTCTCGTCGGCGGGGGAATGATCGGCGTACATTCCCTGCTGCAGACAGAATCAATTGTAAAACACGGCGCCATGGTTACGAGCCAGACCGGCTTCGGCGATCCGATCAGCTGGATATTTGTTGTCATCGGATTTCCGGCCGTATGGTTTTTTTCGAAAAAGAGAATCGAAGACATCGAGACGAAGTCCATTCAGTACGATGAACTTGTCATGGTTCAGGCAGAATTCAGCGGACAGACAATCCGCGCAAAAGGCCTGGTGGATTCCGGGAATCAGCTGTATGACCCGCTGACAAAAACGCCGGTCATGATCCTTCACATTGACAAATTCGCTCCGATTCTCAGTGAAAAGGAAACGGACATCATCAAATCTGCCAGTCCGCTTGAAGTGATAGAGCAGCTTGATGATTCGTTCCGTCATGCGGATAAGCTGAGGCTCATTCCATACAGGGGCGTCGGCCAGGACAATCAATTTTTACTCTGTTTAAAGCCGGATTACGTCACGATTATAACGAAAGACGAGATGATCGCATGTGAAAAATGTCTGATCGGCATCAGCGCGAAACAATTATCAGCGGACGGTGAATTTGACGGAATCGTTCACCCGAAGATGCTGACCGGGAAGGCTGTGAAGCATGTATCCTGACGAAAAGTCTGTTATTCATCATACTCAAAACGCATTGTATTTAGAAGGGGGAGGAAGATGAAAAAACTTAAGCTGCGTCTGACATATTTGTGGTATAAATGGCTGATGAAACTCGGACTGAAAAGTGATGAAGTATATTACATAGGAGGAAGCGAAGCGCTGCCGCCGCCTTTGTCTAAAGAAGAGGAGCAGGTGCTCTTATTAAAGCTGCCGAGCGGGGATCAGGCGGCGCGGGCCATCCTGATTGAGAGAAACTTACGCCTTGTCGTTTACATTGCCCGCAAATTCGAAAACACCGGCATCAATATCGAGGACTTAATCAGCATCGGCACAATCGGTTTGATCAAAGCGGTAAACACGTTTAATCCGGAAAAGAAAATCAAACTCGCAACCTACGCGTCGCGATGTATTGAAAACGAAATTTTGATGTACTTGCGCCGAAACAATAAAATCCGTTCAGAGGTGTCCTTTGATGAACCGCTGAACATTGATTGGGACGGAAACGAACTGCTGCTTTCGGATGTGCTCGGCACAGATGATGATATTATTACAAAAGACATTGAAGCCAATGTGGATAAAAAACTTTTGAAAAAAGCGCTTGAGCAATTAAATGATAGAGAAAAGCAGATCATGGAACTGCGATTCGGGCTTGTCGGTGAAGAAGAAAAAACACAAAAAGATGTAGCCGATATGATGGGGATTTCACAATCTTATATCTCCCGGCTCGAAAAGCGGATTATTAAAAGACTGAGAAAAGAGTTTAACAAAATGGTGTAAAATTTTTTCCATCTGACGGTCCTTACTGCTGCAAGGATTGCCGGCGCCGGATGTTTATTTCTGTAAAATAGCGGTGCATATTTTTCCCACCCGAGGAGATACTTAACGTTGTACAGCAGCTCCTAGTGGGAGGGAAAAACGTGTCAAGAAATAAAGTCGAAATTTGCGGGGTGGATACCTCCAAATTACCGGTGCTCAAGAATGAAGAGATGAGAAAGCTGTTTAAGCAATTGCAGGATGAGGGCGATGATTCAGCGAGGGAAAAGCTTGTAAACGGCAATCTGCGCCTTGTCTTAAGCGTCATTCAGAGGTTTAACAACAGAGGAGAGTATGTTGATGACTTATTTCAGGTCGGCTGCATCGGACTAATGAAATCCATTGATAATTTTGACCTAAGCCATAATGTTAAGTTTTCAACATACGCTGTACCGATGATTATCGGAGAAATCCGCAGATATTTGCGGGATAACAATCCGATCCGCGTCTCGAGGTCGCTTCGCGATATCGCATATAAAGCGCTTCAAGTAAGGGAGCGGTTAATCAGTGAGACAAGCAGGGAGCCGACAGCAGAGGAAATCGCCAAAGTTCTTGAAGTGCCCCATGAAGAAATTGTGTTTGCCCTTGACGCCATCCAAGATCCGGTATCACTGTTTGAGCCGATTTATAATGACGGCGGCGATCCGATTTACGTGATGGACCAGATTAGCGATGAGCGCAATAAGGATACACAATGGATTGAGGAGCTCGCTCTGAAAGAAGGCATGAGAAGACTGAACGAACGGGAAAAAATGATTTTGCGAAAGCGCTTTTTCCAGGGGAAAACCCAAATGGAAGTCGCAGAAGAAATCGGCATATCCCAAGCTCAGGTCTCAAGGCTTGAAAAGGCAGCCATTAAACAAATGAATAAGAATATCCATCAATAACGGAGAAAGCCTTTAAACATTGTTTTAAAGGCTTTTTTCGTGCGCCGGTTTACGTTTGTGAAAAAGTGATGTATTCTAATGTGTAAAAGTTTTAAGAAAATTGAAACAATAAATAAACGGGGGAACTGCAATGATTTTACAACTGGACAATGTCTCATTAAAAAGAAACGGCCAATGGATTTTGAAAGATATCAACTGGCGCGTTGAGAAAAACGAAAATTGGGTGCTGTTCGGACTGAACGGAGCCGGAAAAACAGCCTTGCTGAATATGTTATGTTCTTATTACTTTCCCACTTCAGGAGAGATGCAGGTGCTCGGTCATCAATTCGGCAAAACAGAGCTCGGTGACAGGCTCAGAAAAAAAATCGGTCTTGTTTCAGCGGGTCTGCAGCACAAATTATATGCCGCGGATTCCGCTTTTGAAATCGCCCTCAGCGGCGCGTACGCTTCAATCGGGCTTTATGAAACACCGAGTGAACAAGTGAGGGAAAAAGCGATCGGTCTTCTGAAAGATTTAGGCGCCATTAGTTTCGCGGACAGACGGTATGAAACGTTGTCTCAGGGGGAAAGGCAAAGAGCGCTGATTGTGCGGGCGCTTATGGCTGATCCGGAACTGCTGATTTTGGATGAGCCCGTGACGGGTCTCGATTTTATGGCAAGAGAGCAGCTGCTGGACACGATAACGTCGATCGCTGAAAAAGAAAATGCGCCGTCCATCCTTTATGTCACTCATCATGCTGAAGAAATTCTGCCGGTATTTGATCAGGCGCTGCTTTTAAAACAAGGCGAGGTGTTCGCTGCCGGGAAAATCAAGGACATGCTTTCTGACGAGCGGCTTACAGCGTTTTTCGATATGCCTGTCAATGTCTTATGGAACAACGGCCGTCCATTTTTAACGCGTGCAAAAGCGGCATCATCCGTCAAATAAAATCAATTCACCCTGGGGGTGCTGCTGACATGCAGCTGAGAGAGACGTTGGTCTCAACCCTTAACGGACCTGATCCGGATCATGCCGGCGGAGGGAAGCGGTGAAAAAAGCGGAGGAAAATCCGTTTTTACCCGTTTCATTTGATGAAACGGGTTTTTTTAATACAGCAAAAGGAGAGATGTTCAATGAACCAGCTTGACATGCTGCTGCAGCAGGCGGATAAACGGCGGGACGATTTAATACATATTGCTGAAAGGTTGATTGCCTTTCCGACACCGGCTCCGCCTGCAAGAAATACAGCAGAAGCTCAGAAGTGGGTGGCCGGATTTTTAAAAGAAATGGGCTGCTCGGTTGATATGTGGGATGTGTACCCGGAAGACCCGAACGTAGTCGGTGTTTTTAAAGGGACAGATTCAAGCGGGCATCAAAGCCTGATTTTAAACGGACACATTGACGTAGCCGAAGTCAGGGATGAAGACTGGGACTCTGACCCGTTTCAGCCGCTCGTTAAAGCCGGCATGCTGATCGGAAGAGGCGCCGCTGATATGAAAGGCGGATTGGCGTGTGTTCTATTTTCTCTGAAGCTGATACATGATGCAGGCATTGAGCTTGCGGGCGACCTCATTGTACAATCTGTGATCGGAGAAGAAGTCGGCGAGGCGGGAACGCTGGAATGCTGCAAACGCGGCTATCACGCGGATTTTGCGGTTGTCGCGGATACGAGCAGCCTGCATATTCAAGGGCAGGGCGGAGTCATCACCGGCTGGATAGAATTGAAAAGCAAACAAACATTTCATGACGGCATGAGGCGCAATATGATTCATGCGGGCGGAGGCACATTCGGAGCGAGCGCAATCGAAAAAATGGCGAAAATTATCACTGCCTTGGGAGAGCTGGAACGCCACTGGGCGGTAACGAAAAGCTATCCCGGCTTTGCGCCAGGCACCAATACGATCAACCCCGCCGTTATTGAAGGGGGAAGGCACGCAGCGTTTGTCGCCGATGAATGCCGATTATGGATTACCGTCCACTTTTACCCGAACGAAACGCACGAACAAGCTGCTGCAGAAATCGAAGACTATATCAATCGTGTCTCTGACGGTGATCTGTGGCTCAGGGAAAACAGGCCGGTGTTCAAATGGGGCGGATCTTCCATGATTGAAGACAGAGGAGAGGTGTTCCCGGCGCTGGAAATCGACCCGGACCATCCGGCCGTTTCTGTTCTGGCGGAATCGCACTCAGCCGTCAAACAACAGGAGCCCGTCATTGATGTTTCCCAAACCGTAACAGACGGAGGATGGCTTTATCATGCCGGGATTCCGAGCGTCATATACGGACCCGGCGATTTAAAAAACGCCCATTCCGTAAACGAGGAAGTGTCCGTCGATGAACTGATGGACTATACGAAAATCATGCTGAGATTTATCCTCACCTGGTGCAGCCGCAAAAAAGATTGCCCGATGTGACAAGGTTCAGCCCGGCCGCTCATATAATAGGAAAAAGAACGGGCAAAGGGCGTGATACAAATGATCAGCATATCTGAATTTCAAATAAAAGATGTAGTCAACGTGTCGAACGGAAAAAAACTCGGAAGCATCGGTGATATTGATATTAACGTGACAACGGGAAAAATTCAGGCGATTATTTTAGGCGGCAGCGGAAAAGTTCTCGGTTTTTTCGGAAAAGAAGAGGAAATGATCATTCCTTGGCGAAATATAGTTAAAATTGGGGAAGATGTCATCTTAGTGCGTGTAAACGAACCAAAGGGGGGAGCATAATCCTCCCTTTACTTGTAAAAAGCCGGAAATCTCAATGTTTCCGGCACATTTATTTATCTCATTTTTCAATCAGCCGCTAAACGTATGCTTAAAATTGTGTTAAAATGAGTGGGAAATTCGCTTTTTAATGTTTGTCGAAAGGTTGGATCTTCATGAATACATATCACCCGTTTAGTTTTACCACCCCCTCGGCACTCATGATAGAAGACTGGAACCGTGTGAATCAGCATAACACAAAGGTCATCGCCGGATTCACAACGAAAAACGGCGGTGTCAGCAATCCTCCGTATGAGTCATTAAATACCGGATTGCACGTCCGGGACGAAGCTCATGATGTTGTGAAAAACCGTGAAATCATAGCGTCCTTATGCGGTACTGATCTGGATTCCTGGGTATTCGCCGATCAGACACATGAAAACCGCGTCCGATGCGTGACAGCGGGAGATAAAGGAAAAGGGGCGAGAGACTATTCCTCCGCATTCCGCGGGACGGACGGGCTCTATACGAAAGATACAAATCTTTTTTTGGCCCTGTGTTTTGCAGACTGTGTGCCTTTGTATTTTTATGACCCGGTGAAATCAATGATCGGCGCTGCCCATGCCGGATGGAATGGGACGGTCAGACAAATCGGGCGCATCATGACGGAACGCTGGGTAACCGAAGAAGGCTCCCGCTTAACAGATATTCAGGCCGTCATCGGTCCGTCCATCAGCGCGGACAGCTATACCGTCGACGACCGCGTCATCAATGAAGTCCGGGCGCTGCCGTTTTCCGCAGAATCCGCCATACGCGAAACGGAAAAAGGCCGGTATCAGCTTGATTTAAAAGAGGTCAACCGCCTTCTTCTGATACATTGCGGCATTCCGGAAGAAAACATTTCAGTCAGCGGTTTATGCACCGAACAAGAGCGTGAACTATTCTTTTCACATCGCCGCGACAAAGGAAAAACGGGACGCATGATGTCCTTTATCGGAATGAAGGAGGCATAAGTTATCTTGCGTGTTGCTGATCAATTACGACATATAAACGAAAGAATAAACGAAGCATGTAACAGATCGGGCCGAAGCCCCGAAGATGTAACCGTCATCGCGGTTACAAAATACGTATCAGCCGAAAGGGCTCAAGAGGCCGTGGATGCCGGTATTACAAGTCTGGGAGAAAACCGGGATGCCGAGCTTATCCGTAAGCAGGATGTCATCAAAGGCAGCCCCGTGTGGCACTTTATCGGCAGTCTTCAGTCCAGAAAGGTGAAGGCCGTCGCTGACCGTGTATCTTATATACATTCCTTAGACAGACTGTCATTGGCTAAAGAAATTGAAAAACGGGCGCAGCATGCGGTTCGCTGTTTTGTGCAGGTGAATACTTCGCTTGAGCCGTCTAAGCACGGTTTGAAAACAGAGGAGGTCATCCCCTTTATCAGAGAGCTTTCTGAGTTTAGAAACATTTCTGTAGAGGGCCTGATGACGATGGCTCCCCTGACAGACGATACAGAAACGATCAGAGCCTGTTTCCGGCAATTGCGTGATTTGAGGGACCAGGTGCAGGAGCTGAACCAGACAAACGCACCATGCCGTGAACTGTCAATGGGCATGTCAAATGATTATGAAATCGCTGTTGAAGAGGGCGCTACTTTTATCAGAATCGGCTCTTCATTAGTCGGAAATGAAACGGGGGGTGTAAACAAATGAGCATGAAAAATAAACTGAAAAACTTTTTCTCGATGGATGAGGAGGAGTACGAATACGAATACATTGAAACGGAGCAGGATCGTCCGGAAGAGCATGAACAGCAGAAAGATAAACAGACTGCCTACGCTCAGAAGCCTGCGGGCAAACAGAACGTAGTAAGCTTGCAAAGTGTTCAGAAATCCTCTAAAGTGGTGTTGAGTGAACCGCGTGTATATGCGGAAGCGCAGGAAATCGCCGATCATTTAAAGAACAGGCGGGCGGTTGTCGTCAATCTTCAGCGCATCCAGCATGATCAGGCGAAAAGAATCGTCGACTTTTTAAGCGGAACCGTCTATGCCATCGGCGGCGACATTCAAAGAATCGGTTCGGATATTTTTCTGTGCACGCCTGATAATGTCGATGTTTCCGGCACGATTTCGGAGCTTATAAATGAAGACGAACATCAGAGGTGGTAAAGCAGGATGATTCTTTATCAAATTTTTTCCGTTCTGAGTTATTTAATTTACATCTACTCGTTTGCCCTGATTATCTACATCTTTATGTCATGGGTGCCGAGTACGAGAGAAACGGCGGTCGGACGGTTTCTCGCATCGATTTGCGAACCGTATTTAGAGCCGTTCAGAAGGATCATTCCGCCCATTGCCATGCTGGATATATCCCCGATTGTAGCGATTATCGTGCTTCGGTTTGCCACGACGGGACTTTGGGGCCTATACCGCATGATCGCAATGTATACTTGAATGCGACAGTTTGATACGGGCTTGGCACCAGCCAAGCCTCTTTACATAGAAAGGAAAGAACATGAGCGATATTTACCAGCACTTCAGACACGACGAGCGCCCTTTTATCGACCAGGCGCTTGAATGGAAAGAGATTGTCCTGGACCAATATCGGATGAAGCTGACCGATTTCTTAGATCCGCGGGAACAGGTGATTGTAAAAGCCGTCATCGGCGATGCGTGCGGTCTTGCCTTTTTCGGGGGATATGACAGAGCTGAGCGCAAACGCGCGATTTTATATCCTGAATATATGGAACCTGAACAAGATGATTTTGAGCTTCAGGCCTTTGATGTTCAATACGCTGAAAAATTCGTCAACATCGATCACCGCTCTCTTCTCGGATCATTAATGGGGATCGGCTTAAAGCGGCAGAAATACGGCGATCTGATTTTCTCAGAGGAGGCCGTGCAGCTTATCGTTTCCGGTGAAATCGCCGATTTTGTCGGCACTCAGCTGACCAAAGCGGGCAAAGCGCCGGTAAAGCTTGAGAAAATCGAGCTTTCAGCCCTTCACATTCCCGCTTCAGATGTCGAAATAAGGGATGACACGGTTTCTTCATTGCGCCTCGACGCTGTCTGCGCTTCGATGAGCAGGCAATCCCGGCAGAAAGCGCAGACCCTTGTGAAAAACGGGCTCGTTAAGGTGAATTGGAAAGCCGTTGAGGATCCGTCCTATCAGGTTGCTGAAGGGGACATGCTCTCGATTCGGGGCTTCGGACGATGCAGTTTGACAAAAGTAGACGGAAAAACGAAAAAAGACAAATGGAAAGTCACATTCGAACGGCAAAAATGAGTCGTTTTTTCAGATTTTTTCTCCATCTATGGCCGTATTTGTTTTATAATGTGAACTAGATAACCGTACTGAAATGTAAAATGGAGGTGGCAATATGCCATTAACGCCCAATGATATCCATAACAAAACGTTTACAAAAGGTTTTCGCGGATATGATGAAGATGAAGTAAATGAATTTTTAATGCAGGTCAGAAAAGATTACGAAATCGCACTCCGTAAAAAAACGGAGCTTGAGGCGAAAGTGAACGAGCTGGATGAAAAAATCGGCCACTTTGCCAATATTGAAGAAACGCTGAATAAGTCAATTCTCGTAGCTCAAGAAGCGGCAGAAGACGTAAAGCGCAATTCGCAGAAAGAGGCGAAGCTGATCGTCCGTGAAGCAGAAAAAAATGCTGATCGAATCATCAATGAGTCGCTTTCCAAATCAAGAAAAATCGCAATGGAAATTGAAGAGCTGAAAAAACAGTCTAAAGTGTTCAGAACGCGTTTCCAAATGCTGATTGAGGCGCAGCTCGACCTGCTGAAAAACGATGATTGGGATCATCTGTTAGAATACGAAGTCGACGCGGTATTTGAGGAAAAAGAATAATTTTCAGATTTTCTTGACATTCTCCGGCCCGTTCGAATATAATACGTTCATAAATTCAGATGAAAAGACGATGAAAGGGACCGGCATGACTCAAAGCGGGCCATAAAGCGAACCGGGGAAGGTGAAAGCCCGGGATGGCCGGAATCATGCAGATCAGCCCTTTAGTTTCCTTTCTGAACCGAGAGTAGGAAAGGACGTTCCATCACGTTACGATGTTCGAGAGGAAAAGACGGATGATCGTTTTTTCTAAAAGGGTGGTACCGCGAGATAAGCTTTCTCGTCCCTTATGGGATGAGAGGGCTTTTTTTATTTTCTGAAAAATGTTGTGGAGGAATGAAAATGGATTACAAAGATACGCTGTTAATGCCGAAAACAGATTTTCCGATGCGCGGAAATCTGCCGAACCGTGAGCCGGACATGCAGAAAGAATGGGAGGAGCAGGATATTTACCGTCTTGTTCAAGAACGGACGAAAGACCGCCCGAAATTCGTACTGCATGACGGACCTCCTTATGCAAACGGAGACATCCACATGGGTCATGCCCTGAATAAAATCCTGAAAGATTTTATCGTCCGCTATAAATCAATGAGCGGCTACAACGCCCCGTATGTGCCGGGATGGGACACGCACGGTCTGCCGATTGAAACGGCACTGACAAAAAACAAAAAAGTGAACCGGAAAGAAATGTCCGTAGCCGATTTCCGCAAGCTTTGCGAAGAATATGCATGGCAGCAGATCGAAAGACAGCGCGAACAATTCAAGCGTCTCGGCGTCAGAGGCGATTGGGAAAACCCTTATGTTACGCTCCAGCCTGAATTTGAAGCGCAGCAGATCCGCGTTTTCGGCGAGATGGCGAAAAGAGGCTATATTTATAAAGGCCTGAAGCCTGTCAACTGGTCGCCTTCAAGTGAATCTGCCTTAGCAGAAGCGGAAATTGAATATCAGGACAAACGTTCGGCATCCATTTATGTTGCATTTAAGGTGAAAGACGGTAAAGGCGTTCTCGAGAACGGAGAAAGCTTTATTATCTGGACAACGACACCGTGGACAATGCCTGCCAACCTCGGAATTTCCGTTCATCCTGATCTTGAATACAATGTCATCAAGGTTGGAGACAAGCGTTATGTAGTAGCGGCTGAATTAATCGAAAGCGTAGCGGAGGCATGCGGCTTTGAAAATCCTGAAGTTGTCGCATCGTATAAAGGCAGAGAGTTAGAATACATCACTGCAGAACATCCGCTGTACGGCAGAGATTCACTCGTCATGCTCGGTGACCATGTTACAACCGATGCCGGAACAGGCTGTGTTCATACTGCTCCGGGCCACGGGGAAGATGACTTTATCGTCGGCCAAAAGTACGGCTTAGAAGTACTTTGCCCTGTCGATGAAAAAGGCAACATGACCGACGAAGCGCCGGGCTTTGAAGGAATGTTTTACGATAAAGCCAATAAACCGATCACGGAGAAGCTTGAAGAAAACGGCGCGCTCTTAAAGCTCGAGTTTATTACACACTCTTATCCGCATGACTGGAGAACAAAAAAACCGACTATCTTCAGAGCGACAGCGCAATGGTTTGCGTCAATTAAAGATTTCAGACCGGAGCTGCTTGATGCCATCAAACAAACGAAGTGGGTGCCGGAGTGGGGCGAACAGCGCCTTTACAACATGGTGCGCGACCGCGGCGACTGGTGTATTTCAAGACAGCGCGTCTGGGGCGTTCCGATCCCGGTATTTTATGCTGAAAACGGTGAGCCGATCATCACCGACGAAACGATTGAACACGTTTCTGAGCTGTTCAAACAGCACGGCTCAAACGTCTGGTTTGAAAGAGAGGCAAAAGACCTTCTGCCGGAAGGATTTACACATCCGGGAAGCCCGAACGGAATCTTCACGAAAGAGCAAGACATTATGGATGTATGGTTTGATTCAGGTTCTTCTCACCAGGCCGTTCTTGAGGAACGTGATGATCTCGTCCGCCCGGCTGATTTATACCTTGAAGGCTCTGACCAATACCGCGGCTGGTTTAACTCATCTCTTTCTACCGCCGTTGCAGTCACCGGCAAAGCGCCGTATAAAGGCGTATTAAGCCACGGATTTACACTTGATGCAAACGGCCGTAAAATGAGTAAATCACTCGGCAATACGATTGAGCCGACAAAAATCGCAAAACAGCTTGGAGCTGAAATTCTGCGTTTATGGGTTTCTTCCGTAAACTATCAGGCCGATCACCCGGTTTCTGAAGATATTCTGAAGCAGGTCGCGGAAGTATACCGGAAAGTCCGCAACACGTTCCGTTTCCTTCACGGCAACCTGTTCGATTTCGATCCAAGCGTCAATGCCGTTGATGTAAAAGATCTTCGTGAAGTGGATCAATATATGCTGATCAAGCTGAATAAGCTGATCGATAAAGTGAAAAAAGCGTACGATGAATACGAATTTGCGGTTGTTTATCACAGCATTCATAATTTCTGTACGATCGAGCTCAGCTCTTTCTATCTTGATTTCGCAAAAGATGTCGTGTACATCGAGCATGCGGATCATCCGGACCGCCGCAGCATGCAGACCGTCTTTTATGAAACGCTGCTGGCGTTAGTGAAGCTGACTGCGCCGATTCTCCCTCATACGGCGGATGAAATGTGGTCTCACTTATCATTTGTTGAAGAGGCGAGCGTGCAGCTGACAGATATGCCGGAAACCATCTCTGTTCCGGACAGTCAAGCGACAGAAGAAAAATTCGACCGCTTCATGGAGCTTCGCAATGACGTGCTGAAAGCTTTGGAAATGGCCCGTAACGAAAAAATTATCGGGAGATCATTGGAAGCGAGCCTGACTTTGTATCCGAACAAAGAAAACCGCGACCTCTTGTCATCCATTAAAGAAAACATCGCACAGCTGTTTATCGTCTCGGAACTGACAGTAAAAGACGAAAGCGAAGCGCCGGAAAACGCGCAAAGCTTCACAACAGGAAAAATGACCGTAGAAAAAGCGGAAGGTCAGATGTGTGAGCGGTCCCGCGTGATTTCTAAAGATGTCGGCGCTAATCCGAAGTATCCGACATTATCACTGCGCAATGCGGAAATCGTTGAAAAATATTATCAAAATTAATGAATGAGAAAGCGCCCGGCTGACAGCCGGGCGTTTTTTACATGCCACTAATGTCATCGATTAGAACGATAGGAAAAATCTTATGGGCTTCAAATGGCGCTCTGGGGGCAACAATAAAGCTATAAATCAAGAGCAGGAGTTGTGATGAATGAATGATCAACTGACCGCAATCCACACGGAGCTTCTCATGATGAAAGAAGAACTTCAATCAAGATTATTTGAATATTCTTGCTTTCAAATGTCAGCATCTGTTGAACCTTCAATGAACGACCAAGAAGCAACTCTGATCTATCATATAAAAGAAGAACTTCAGGATGTTCTTCTTGCCCTGTCTAAGTTTGAAAACAATACGTACGGTTATTGTGAAAAAACAGGCGACCCCATTCCGATTGACAAGCTTGCGGTATTGCCGACGGCCAGAACCGCTGATGATTTTTATTATCCCGCTCAATTTGAAAAGAAAACCCTTCCATACTGGGTATCCGGAGATTATGCATATGATCAGGCGCTGTATGAGTGACAGCGTCTGTCTTCATGCCCTTATGATCTGCCTTTACTCCGGCATCTTTTACTGATAAAATTCATAAAGGATAAAAGTAACTGTATACTGGAGGAACGTGTGTGCTTTATTATCTTATCGCTCTTTTTATTATTATTGCCGACCAATTAACCAAATGGCTTGTCGTCAGCCATATGGAATTGGGACAAAGCATACCTGTCATCGATCAGGTGCTTTATATCACATCTCATCGCAACACGGGAGCGGCATGGGGAATTTTAGCCGGCCAAATGTGGTTTTTCTATGTCATTACCATCGCCGTGATTATCGGAATCGTTTATTACATACAGCGTTATGCAAAAGGGCAGATGTTACTCGGAATTTCTCTCGGCTTAATGCTGGGAGGTGCAGCCGGAAACTTTATCGACCGGGCGGCACGCCAGGAAGTAGTCGATTTTATTCACGTCATCATCGTGAATTATCACTATCCGATTTTTAATATCGCGGACTCCTCACTGTGCGTCGGCGTCATACTTTTATTTATTCATATGCTGTTTGACAGCGGGAAAAAGAAGGAGCAATAACATGAATCAATTTGAGATAACCGTTCAGCCTGAACAAAAAAGCGAACGGATTGATAAATTTTTGGCCGCAGCAGGAGAAAACTGGTCACGCACCCAGGTGCAGCAATGGGTGAAAGAGGGACTGGTAACCGTTAACGGCAAATCCGTCAAAGCCAACTACAAAATGCAGCCCGGCGATCAGGTAACCGTCACCATTCCTGAACCGGAAGAACTGGACGTGCTTGCAGAGCCGATGGATCTGGATATTTACTATGAGGATCAGGACGTCTTGGTTGTGAACAAACCGCGGGGCATGGTCGTACATCCGGCGCCCGGCCATGTGACAGGGACGCTCGTAAACGGACTGATGGCTCACTGCAATGATCTTTCAGGCATTAACGGCGTCATGCGCCCGGGAATCGTCCATCGCATTGATAAAGATACCTCCGGCCTGTTAATGGTCGCCAAAAACGATATGGCGCATGAATCACTCGTTAATCAGCTCGTCAATAAAACCGTGACGAGAAAGTACACAGCGGTTGTCCACGGGTTGATTTCACATGATGACGGAACGATTGACGCTCCGATCGGAAGAGATAAGAAAGACCGTCAAAGCATGACCGTAACAAGAGAAGGCAGCAAAAACGCCGTCACGCATTTCCACGTGCTTGAGCGGTTTCAAGACTTCACGCTCGTAGAGTGCCGTCTTGAAACCGGAAGAACGCATCAGATCCGCGTTCATATGAAATATATCGGGTTTCCTTTGGCAGGCGACCCGAAGTACGGACCGAGAAAAACCATCGATTTCAACGGCCAGGCGCTTCATGCCGGAATATTAGGTTTTGATCATCCGCGGACGGGCGAATACATGGAGTTTGAAGCGCCCCTACCTGAAGATATGAAAAAACTCATTGAACATTTGAGAAATAGCCATTGACAGCGACTTTCTTTTCTGAAATAATAAAAACAAGCTGAATAGATTCTTTAACACAGTCCAGAGAGGCTGAGAAGGATAACGGAAAGGACAGAAGAGATACGTGTGTGTCTTCGTCCTGGAAAGGAACCCCTCTATGCTCTGGCAGGAGGGGTTTTTTCTTCTTATATACGAATGGAGAGGTGTCACGAGTGAATCAAAAAGCTGTTATTCTCGACGAACAGGCCATCAGAAGGGCGCTCACAAGGATAGCCCATGAAATGATCGAACGGAATAAAGGAATGAATGACTGCATTCTTGTAGGGATTAAAACAAGAGGCATTTATTTAGCAAAGCGGCTGGCTGAACGGATCGAACAGATTGAAGGAAATCCGGTCACCGTCGGAGAAATTGATATTACCCTTTACCGTGACGATCTCACAAAAAAAACGAGCAATGAAGAACCGCTTGTAAAAGGCGCGGACATTCCGGCTGATATCACAGACCAAAAGGTCATTGTGGTCGATGATGTGCTTTATACCGGCCGGACGGTGAGAGCGGCGATGGATGCACTCGTTGATGTCGGACGGCCGTCATCGATACAGCTTGCCGTGCTTGTTGACAGAGGGCACCGGGAGCTGCCGATCAGAGCGGACTATATCGGGAAAAACATCCCGACTTCAAAAGCTGAAAAAGTGATGGTTCAGCTGAGTGAAGTTGATCAGACTGATATGGTCGCCATATACGAAAATGAATAATCACCCTTTTTAAATGCATTCCAGAGAGTCTGCAAAGAGGATTTTAAAACACAAAGCCGGGCGGATCGACGCGGCCGGGTTTTGTATGCCTCTTTGCGTATAAGCAAAGAGGTTTTTTTATACCATTTGAAAGTCAACCGGGAGGAAAACGCCATGAGTAAGAAAAAAGTAAACCTGGGAGTCAGGGACGTCCCCAATCCATTGTCCTGGCTGTCATTCAGCCTGCAGCATTTATTCGCCATGTTCGGCTCAACCATACTCGTGCCGAAACTGGTCGGAATGAGCCCGGCAGTGGCGCTTGTCACGAGCGGAATCGGGACACTCGCCTATCTCTTGGTGACAAAAGGCCGGATTCCCGCTTATCTCGGCTCATCATTCGCTTTTATTTCACCGATTATCTTGGTGAAAGCGGCGGGAGGGCCGGGGGCTGCCATGGTCGGTGCCTTCCTGGCGGGAATTGTGTACGGCCTGATCGCACTGCTCATCAGGCAGCTTGGAACGGGGTGGCTGATGAAGCTGCTTCCCCCGGTGGTCGTCGGACCGGTCATCATCGTCATCGGCCTCGGATTGGCGAGTACAGCCGTCAATATGGCAATGTATGCCGATCCGAATGCGAAGGAACTCGTCTACAGCCTGAAACATTTCAGTGTAGCCGGCGTCACTTTGGCTATCACCATTATCTGCGCCATCTTTTTACGGGGATTTTTAAGCCTGATTCCGGTATTGATCGGCATTATAGGCGGCTATCTGTTTGCGCTGACGCAAGGCATCGTCAATTTCCAGCCGGTCATTGATGCAAAATGGTTCGCCGTTCCTGAATTTATCATCCCTTTCAAAGACTATACGCCGTCAGTGACGTTGGGCATTGCGGCTGCGATGGTGCCGGTCGCTTTCGTGACGATGTCAGAACATATCGGCCATCAAATGGTGCTGAGTAAAGTTGTCGGACAGGATTTCATTAAAAAGCCGGGACTGCACCGCTCCATAATGGGGGACAGTGTTGCGACGATCATCGCTTCGTTAATCGGCGGCCCGCCGACGACGACATACGGCGAGAACATCGGAGTACTGGCAATTACAAGAGTGTTCAGCGTCTTTGTCATCGGCGGCGCCGGCGTGATTGCGCTGTGCTTCGGATTTATCGGCAAAGTTTCGGCGCTGATCAGCTCTGTTCCGTCAGCGGTTATGGGAGGCGTTTCCTTCCTGCTCTTCGGAATCATCGCCTCCAGCGGCTTGAGAATGCTGATTGACAACAACATTGATTATGAAAACAAGCGAAATTTAATTATCACATCCGTCATCCTCGTGATCGGCGTCGGCGGTGCGTTCATTCAAGTATCAAAAGGCGGGTTTCAAATATCCGGCATGGCGCTTGCGGCAATCGTCGGAGTCATTCTGAACCTTGTCCTGCCGCACACAAATGACGAAGAAACGGACGTAACGGAAAAACAAAATCATATGTAAACCTTTTAAAGAAAGTCCAGAGAGGCTTGGAAGGGTTATAACGGGAAGAAGCTGTACGCCGCTTCTCTCTTTAACCGCACCCCGAGTCTATAGACCGGGGTGTTTTTTACGGCCTTCAAGCGGAAACGGAGGAGAAAAAACATGAATCATTTAACGGCGATGTCTGAACTGAGCGCGGCTGAAATTACAGAACTGCTGCGTGAGGCAAAAGCGATAAAAGAGGGTACAGTCCGCCCTGATCTCGCGGGAAAATTCGTTGCGAATCTGTTTTTTGAACCGAGCACGAGAACGCGGTTCAGCTTTGAAGTGGCGGAAAAGAAACTCGGAATGAACGTGCTCAGCTTAGACGGCACGAGCACAAGCGTTCAAAAAGGCGAGTCCTTATACGACACGGTCAGAACACTGGAATCAATCGGAGCGGACGCCTGCGTCATCAGGCACAGCACGGATGAATATTACAAAGATCTGACAGACAGAGTCAATATTCCGATCTTAAACGCAGGCGACGGCTGCGGCCAGCATCCGACTCAGTCATTGCTCGATTTAATGACGATTCAAGAGGAATTTGAGACCTTTCAGGGCCTGACGGTTTCTATTCATGGTGATATCAAACACAGCAGGGTGGCAAGGTCAAATGCCGAGGTGCTGACAAGGCTCGGCGCACGCGTGCTGTTTTCAGGGCCGCCGCAATGGCAGGATGAGAAAAACGCCTTCGGCACCTGTGTACAGACGGATGAAGCCATACAAGCTTCAGATGTCGTCATGCTGCTCCGCATTCAAAATGAAAGGCATCAGACAGAAGCCGACCAAAAAGGCTACCTGGAAGCATACGGGCTGACCGCAAAGCGGGCGGAAAGCATGAAGCGGCATGCCATTATCATGCATCCCGCACCGGTGAACAGAGGAGTCGAAATTGACACAACATTAGTAGAATGCGAAAAATCAAGAATTTTCAAACAAATGGAAAATGGTGTGTATATCAGAATGGCAGTCTTAAAAAGAGCACTGCAAACCAATGCGAAAAGGGGAGAAGCGGCTTATGTCTTATCTCATTAAAAATGGCTGGATGTTAAATGAACAGGGAGAAAAAGTGAAACAGGATATCCGGGTAACAGGAGAAATCATTGCGGAAACCGGCATTCTGACCGCACAAGACGGAGAAACGGTGATTGATGCTGACGGACTGTTCGTCTCACCGGGACTCGTGGACCTTCATGTGCACTTCAGAGAACCGGGCGGTGAGAAAAAAGAAACCATTGAAACTGGCTCTAAAGCTGCGGCGCGCGGCGGTTTTACCACAGTCGCCGCCATGCCGAATACAAGGCCCGTGCCGGATACGAAAGAGCAGATGGAATGGCTGCAAAACCGGATCAAAGAAACCTCATCTGTCAGGGTTCTTCCTTACGCATCCATTACGATCAGACAAACCGGCCAAGAAATGACAGATTTTAAGGCGCTTCATGAAGCGGGCGCGTTCGCCTTCACCGATGACGGTGTCGGCGTTCAGACGGCCGGAATGATGTATGAAGCCATGAAACGGGCGGCTTCAATAAATAAAGCGATTGTCGCTCATTGTGAGGATAACTCACTTATTTACGGCGGAAGCGTGCATGAAGGATCGTTTTCCAAAGCGAACGGCCTGAACGGCATACCTTCCATTTGTGAAGCGGTACATATCGCCCGTGACGTGCTTCTGGCGGAAGCGGCGGGCTGCCATTACCACGTGTGTCATATCAGCACGAAAGAATCCGTCAGAACCGTAAGAGACGCAAAAAAAGCGGGAATCCGCGTGACAGCCGAAGTGTCGCCGCACCACCTGCTGCTTTGTGACGAAGATATCCCGGGGCTTGATACCAATTTTAAAATGAATCCGCCGCTTCGCAGCAAAGAGGACAGAGCGGCGCTGATCGAAGGGCTTTTAGACGGAACGATTGATTTCATCGCCACAGACCATGCGCCGCATACAGAAGAAGAGAAAAACACGGACATGAAGCTTGCGCCTTTCGGTATCGTCGGTTTAGAAACAGCCTTTCCGCTTCTGTACACACATTTTGTGAAAAACGGGACGTGGACGCTGAAGCAGCTGGTTGATTTCATGACAACAAAACCTTGCGAGGCGTTCGGTCTTCCGTATGGAACGCTTGCACCGGGCGCACCGGCTGACATCACCCTGATTGATCTGGAAAAAGAAGCGGCCATTGACAAAGATACATTTTTATCTAAAGGAAAAAATACGCCATTCAACAAGATGAAGTGCTTCGGCTGGCCTGTTGCAACGATGGCTGCCGGTAAGCTTGCATATGAAGAAGGGAGACTCGTCAAATGAAAAGAAGACTAGTGCTGGAAAATGGAGCGGTATTTGAGGGTGAAGCATTCGGGAGCCTGGAGCATACCGCGGGTGAAGTCGTATTCAACACGGGAATGACCGGTTATCAGGAAATTTTATCAGACCCTTCCTACTGCGGGCAGATCGTGACGCTGACGTATCCTCTGATCGGCAACTATGGGATTAACAGAGATGACTTTGAATCCATCACTCCTTTTGTAAAAGGGCTGATCGTAAAAGAACTGTGCGAGCTGCCTTCCAACTGGAGATCTGCTTACACGCTTGACGAGTATTTAAAAATGAAAAATATCCCCGGCTTACAAGGGATTGACACGCGAAAGCTCACAAGAATGATCCGCACGGCCGGTGCATTAAAAGGAACATTTGCATCTTGCGAGGAGGATGTCGAAGCGGTTCTGGCACGTCTGAAAGAAACGGAACTGCCGAGAAATCAAGTCGCTCAAGTATCGGCGAAAACGGCTTATCCGAGTCCGGGCCGCGGCAAACGCATCGTACTCGTTGATTTCGGCATGAAGCACGGCATTTTAAGAGAATTAAACAAACGAAAATGTGATGTCATCGTTGTGCCGTACAATGTAACGGCGGAAGAAGTGCTCCAACTGAAGCCGGACGGCATCATGCTTTCTAACGGACCCGGAGATCCGAAAGATGTGCCGGAAGCGATTGAGATGATAAAAGGCATACTCGGGAAGGTGCCGTTATTCGGAATCTGTCTCGGCCATCAATTATTTGCGCTGGCATCAGGAGCAGATACGGAAAAAATGAAATTCGGACATAGAGGCTCCAACCATCCGGTTAAAGAGCTTGCGACAGGGAAAGTCGCTTTAACCGCTCAAAACCACGGATATACAGTTTCTTCTATAGATGAGACGGAGCTTGAAGTGACGCATATTGCGATCAATGACCAAACGATCGAAGGCCTCAAGCATAAAACATTGCCGGCATTTACGGTTCAGTACCACCCCGAAGCTTCACCGGGGCCGGAAGATGCCAATCATTTATTTGACAGATTCATTGACTTGATCGAAACAACTGAGAAAGAAGGGGAAGCGGTATGCCAAAACGCGTAGATATTAAAAAGATTTTAGTGATCGGATCAGGCCCGATTATTATCGGGCAGGCGGCGGAATTTGATTATGCGGGCACGCAGGCGTGTCTCGCTTTAAAGGAAGAAGGCTATGAAGTCATTCTCGTTAATTCAAATCCGGCAACCATTATGACGGATACGGAAATGGCAGATCGGGTATACATCGAACCGCTGACGACGGAATTTCTCACACGTATCATCAGAAAAGAACGGCCGGATGCCATCCTGCCGACCCTCGGAGGGCAGACCGGACTGAATCTTGCCGTCGAGCTGTCTGAACTCGGGGTTCTCGAGGAATGCGGAGTGGAAGTGCTCGGCACAAAACTGTCCGCCATCCAGCAGGCGGAAGATCGCGATTTATTCCGTACGTTGATGAATGAGCTGAATGAACCGGTGCCGGAAAGCGAGATCATCCGCACTTTGCAGGAAGCCGAGGAATTTGTCGGCCGGATCGGGTTTCCGGTTATCGTGCGCCCTGCTTACACTTTAGGCGGAACGGGAGGAGGCATCTGCTCGAATGAAGCGGAGCTGAAAGAGATCGTCGAAAACGGATTAAAACTAAGCCCCGTCCATCAATGCCTATTGGAAAAAAGTATCGCCGGCTACAAAGAGATCGAATATGAAGTCATGAGAGACAGCAGAGATCATGCGATCGTCGTCTGCAATATGGAAAATATCGACCCGGTCGGCATCCATACGGGCGACAGCATCGTCGTTGCTCCGAGCCAGACGCTGAGCGACCGGGAATACCAGCTTTTGCGCAATGTTTCATTAAAGCTGATCCGCGCGCTCGGCATAGAAGGCGGCTGTAATGTTCAGCTCGCGCTCGATCCCGACAGCTTCCAATATTACATTATCGAAGTGAATCCGCGGGTGAGCCGCTCATCAGCACTCGCCTCAAAAGCGACGGGTTACCCGATCGCAAAGCTTGCGGCGAAAATCGCAGTCGGGCTTTCTCTTGATGAAATGATGAATCCCGTAACGGGAAAAACATATGCGGCTTTTGAGCCCGCGCTTGACTATGTCGTGTCAAAAATCCCGCGCTGGCCGTTTGATAAATTTGAATCGGCAAACCGCAGACTCGGAACGCAGATGAAAGCCACCGGAGAGGTCATGGCTATCGGACGCACCCTTGAAGAATCGCTGTTAAAGGCAGTCCGCTCATTGGAAGCCGATGTCTATCACCTGGAATTGAAGGATGCGGAAGAGATTTCTGACGGACTTTTGGAAAAACGGATCAGAAAGGCCGGAGATGAACGGCTGTTTTACCTTGCAGAAGCGTTCAGAAGAGGCTACACAGTCGAACAGCTTCATGAGTTTTCCGCAATTGACGTCTTCTTTTTGCACAAGCTCTGTAAGCTGGTCGCTTTTGAAACCAAGCTGAAAGCGGAAAAAGGCAGCCTCACCGTCCTGCAGACAGCGAAGGAACTCGGTTTCTCCGACAAATACATCAGCCGGGAATGGAATATGCCGGAACAAGAGCTGTACCAAATGAGAAAAGAAGCAGCCATCAAGCCTGTATATAAAATGGTGGATACGTGCGCGGCGGAATTCGAATCAGAAACCCCGTACTTCTACAGCACATATGAGGAAGAAAATGAATCAGAAGTGACATCAAGAAAAAGCGTCGTCGTCCTCGGCTCCGGCCCAATCCGCATCGGACAGGGCGTCGAATTTGACTATGCGACCGTTCACTCTGTCTGGGCGATCAAGCAGGCAGGCTATGAAGCGATTATTATCAACAACAACCCTGAGACAGTGTCAACTGATTTCAGTATTTCAGACAAGCTGTATTTTGAACCGCTGACGGTTGAAGATGTCATGCATATCATTGATTTGGAACAGCCGGAAGGCGTCGTCGTCCAATTCGGCGGCCAGACTGCGATCAATCTTGCGGAAGAATTGAGCGCCCGCGGCGTCAAGATTCTCGGCACATCACTTGAGGATTTAGACCGTGCGGAAGACCGGGATAAGTTCGAGCAGGCGCTTGAGGCGCTGAACGTGCCGCAGCCGCTCGGAAAAACCGCTGTGTCGGTGAATGAAGCGGTCAAAATTGCCGCATCCATCGGCTATCCGGTTCTTGTCCGCCCTTCATATGTGCTCGGCGGACGGGCGATGGAGATCGTCTATCACGAAGAAGAGCTGCTTCACTATATGAAAAATGCGGTCAAAATCAACCCGCAGCATCCGGTGTTAATCGACCGTTATCTGACGGGGAAAGAAATCGAAGTCGACGCCGTATCTGACGGCGAAACAGTCGTCATCCCGGGAATTATGGAGCATATCGAGCGGGCCGGCGTCCATTCAGGGGATTCAATCGCCGTCTATCCGCCTCAGTCTTTAAGCGGAGACATTAAGAAAAAAATCGAACAATACACTGTAGCCTTGGCAAAAGGCCTCAACATCGTCGGTTTGCTGAACATCCAATTCGTCCTGTCGCAAGGTGAAGTGTATGTGCTTGAAGTAAATCCGCGGTCAAGCAGAACCGTGCCGTTCTTAAGCAAAATCACAAAGATCCCGATGGCGAATCTGGCGACAAAGGTCATTCTCGGCCAAAAGCTTGCTGATTTCGGCTATCAAGAGGGACTGCAGCCTGAACAGCAGGGGGTATATGTGAAAGCGCCTGTCTTCTCATTCGCGAAGCTGAGAAGAGTGGATATTACATTAGGGCCTGAAATGAAGTCGACGGGAGAGGTCATGGGCAAAGATTCAACTCTTGAAAAAGCGCTCTATAAAGCGCTGATTGCCTCTGGCATTCAAATTCCGAATTACGGCTCGGTGCTGTTGACTGTTGCTGATAAAGATAAAGAAGAAGGACTTCTGATCGCGAAGCGGTTCCATGCTATCGGCTATAACATCATGGCGACGGAAGGAACGGCCGCTTATTTGAAAGACGCTCAGATTCCGGCTCAGGTTGTCGGGAAAATCGGCGAAGAAGGGAAGAATCTCATCGACGTCATCAGAAATGGAGAAGCGCAATTTGTCATCAATACGCTGACAAAAGGAAAACAGCCGGCCAGAGACGGCTTCAGAATCCGCCGTGAATCCGTTGAGAACGGAGTCGCCTGCCTGACATCTTTAGATACGGCCGAAGCCATTTTGCGGGTGTTGGAAAGCATGACATTCCGGGCGGATCATATGCCTGCATCTGAAACCAATCAAAAGGCGGCCGTTACGGTATGAAGAAAGCGCACTTGACTGTTCAATCCAACTCAGAAATTGCCGACCGGATTTATAAGATGGTGCTGAAAGGAGAGGTTGTCCGGCACTTTACCGAGCCGGGACAATTTCTTCATCTGAAGGTAAGTGACGCGGTCACGCCGCTATTAAGAAGGCCGCTCAGCATTGCGGACGTCAATTTCGCCGCGGATGAAGTATCCGTTATCTACAGAGCTGACGGTGAGGGGACGCGTCTTTTGTCTGAGAAAAAAGAGGGCGGCAGGATAGACGTTCTCGGCCCTCTCGGCAACGGATTCCCCGTCCGGCGGATAGAATCCGGCAAAACCGCGCTGTTAGTCGGAGGCGGAGTCGGGGTTCCGCCTTTGCAGGAACTGTCAAAGCGACTGACGGAAAAAGGCGTAAACGTTATTCACGTGCTTGGGTTTCAATCAGCAAAGGATGTTTTTTACGAACAGGAATGTCTCGCGTACGGAGATACCTACGTGGCGACGGCTGACGGAACATATGGAGAAAAAGGATTTGTCACCGATGTCATCCGCGAAAAGCAGCTCGAATTCGATGTCCTGCTCAGCTGCGGGCCGACACCGATGCTGAAAGCGCTGAAGCAGCAGTACGGCCATAAAGAGGTTTACCTTTCGATGGAAGAGCGGATGGGCTGCGGAATAGGGGCTTGCTTCGCCTGCGTGTGCCGTACGGGCGAAAGCGATACGTCGTATGTAAAAGTCTGCCTTGACGGGCCGGTATTTAAAGCTGAGGAGGTGGCGCTGTAATGTTAGAGGTGATTCTGCCGGGTCTCCAATTGAAAAACCCGATCATCCCCGCTTCCGGATGTTTCGGTTTCGGGAAGGAATATGCCGGATTTTACGATTTATCATGCCTCGGAGGCATCATGATTAAAGCCACCACGAACGAAGCCCGCTTCGGAAATCCGACACCGAGAGTGGCGGAGACAAGCGCGGGAATGCTGAATGCCATCGGACTGCAAAATCCCGGTCTGGAGCATGTGCTCAATCATGAGCTGCCTTGGCTCGAACAGTTTGACACGCCGATTATCGCAAACGTCGCGGGTTCTCAGGTGGAAGACTATAAAGAAGTGGCCGAACGCATCAGCCAAGCGCCGAATGTGCATGCGCTTGAGCTGAACATTTCGTGTCCGAATGTCAAAACGGGCGGGATTGCTTTTGGAACTGATCCCGCCATGGCGGCCGATCTGACAAAAGCGGTGAAAGAAGTTTCCTCAGTGCCTGTGTATGTGAAGCTTTCTCCTAATGTCGCAAACATAACCGAAATTGCGAAAGCGATTGAAGCGGCCGGTGCTGACGGGCTGACGATGATTAATACACTCGTCGGGATGAGGCTTGATCTTAAGACGGGACGGCCGATTTTAGCAAATAAAACGGGCGGACTGTCAGGCCCGGCAATCAAACCGGTCGCCATCCGGATGGTATACGAAGTCAGCCAGGCCGTTGAAATTCCGATTATCGGGATGGGCGGCGTCCAGACCGCAGAAGATGCATTAGAATTTCTTCTCGCCGGAGCGAGTGCGGTTGCCGTAGGGACGGCCAACTTCGTCAATCCGTTCGTCTGCCCGGAAATCATTGAACAGCTCCCTCATGTGCTGCGCCAATACGGTTATCAATCTGTAAGTGAATGCATCGGAAGGAGCTGGAAACATGCAAAACAACCTGCCCATCATCGCGCTTGATTTTGCATCAGGAGAAGAAACTTTAGCGTTTCTAGATTTGTTTGAAAAGGAAAAGCTGTTTGTCAAAACGGGGATGGAACTTTTTTATCAGGAAGGACCCGCCATCATTCATCAATTAAAAGAACGGAACTGTGATATATTTTTAGATTTGAAGCTTCATGATATTCCGACTACAGTCAATAAAGCGATGAAGCGGCTTGCGGGCCTCGGCGTTGATCTCGTCAATGTACATGCCGCAGGGGGCAGACGCATGATGCGCGCAGCTCTTGAGGGGCTTGAAGAAGGCACCCCGGCAGGCAAAAAACGCCCGTCATTAATCGCAGTCACCCAGCTGACGAGCACTTCAGAGCAGATGGCGAAGGAAGAGCTTCTGCTGCAAAAGCCGCTGTTAGAAACGGTTGTGCATTACGGCAAAATGGCTGAAGAGTGCGGGCTGGACGGCGTGGTATGTTCGGTTCATGAAACAAAAGCCATTTATGAAGCGGTCCGGCCGTCATTTCTGACAGTCACGCCGGGCATCCGCACGGCCAATGACGCAGCTGATGATCAAGTCCGGACGGCGACTCCGTCATTTGCGAAAGAAAACGGTTCGTCTGCCATTGTCGTGGGCCGTTCAATTACAAAAGCGGAAAACCCCGTTAAAGCATATGAAGCCATTAAACTGGAATGGGAGGGCGTTCGCCGATGAAACAGGCTATCGCAAAACATCTATTACACATTGAAGCTGTCTTTTTACGCCCGAATGAGCCGTTTACGTGGGCGAGCGGCATTTTATCGCCGATTTATTGTGACAACCGCCTGACATTGTCGTATCCAAAAGTGAGAAATGATGTGGCAGACGGGCTCGGCAGACTGCTGAAAGAGCATTTCCCCGAGGCGGAGATGATCGCGGGCACTGCAACGGCAGGCATTCCACATGCTGCGCTTCTCGCAGATCGTACAGGCGCTCCGATGTGCTACGTCAGAAGCAAACCGAAAGCGCACGGCAAAGGAAATCAAATAGAAGGCGCCGTTAAAAAAGGACAAAAAACAGTCGTGATTGAAGACTTGATTTCTACCGGTGGCAGCGTGCTTGAAGCTGCGGCGGCCCTTCAAAGAGAGGGCGCGGAAGTTCTCGGCGTCCTTTCAATTTTTACATACGGACTGCCGAAAGCAAGAGAAGCCTTTAAAAAAGCGGGTCTGCCGTACTACTCGTTAACAGATTATGACACGCTGATTGAAGTAGCGCTTGAAAACGGAACGATACATTCAGATGACATTGAGAAACTGAAATCATGGAAACAAAATCCCGAGTCAAAAGATTGGTTTAAAAAATAATGACAATAAAAACAGGCCTCAGGGCCTGTTTTATTATTCCTATCAAAAAACTCGGGTTGACTTCTGTTAGAATTGTGCTAAAATTTAGTACAAATCTAAAAAGCTTATCAAGAGCGGCTGAGGGACTGGACCGATGACGCCCGGCAACCTGCGTATCATGCAAGGTGCCGCATCCAGAAAAATGCACAGCATTTTGAAGATAAGGGCTATAACGGGTCACTGTCTTTCATTCCGCTGGATTGAAAGTTTTTTATATGAAAAAAGATTGAGGGATAAGACAACCGGCAGAAAACAACAGCTGTTTGATTGTCTCCGGGAGGAGGAAAGAAAAAATGCTAACGTATGACACATGGGAGGAACCGGCGATTACATTTCCGGAAGACGATTCCTATAAAGGCGCGCTGTCCGTTTTAAAATGGGCATACGGCCACTACGGAGACCAGCTTGTTTACGCGTGCAGCTTCGGGATTGAGGGAATCGTCCTGATCGATTTAATTTCTAAAGTGAAAAAAGACGCGGAAATCGTGTTTCTCGATACAGGACTTCACTTTAAAGAAACATATGAAACGATCGAAAAAGTGAAAGAACGTTACCCGGGACTGAACATCATCCTGAAAAAGCCCAGCCTTACTCTTGAGGAACAGGCCGAGGCTCATGGAGATAAACTGTGGGAAAGAGAACCGAACCAGTGCTGCTTCATCAGAAAAATTCTGCCGTTAAGAGAAGCGCTTGCCGGGCGTCCGGCATGGCTGTCCGGCCTCCGACGCGATCAAGGGCCGAGCCGGGCGAATACGAATTTCCTGAATAAAGACGATAAGTTTCATTCCATTAAAGTATGCCCGCTGATCCACTGGACGTGGAAAGACATCTGGAGATATACATCCAAGCATGAGCTGGATTACAACATTCTTCATGATCAGGGCTATCCGAGCATCGGCTGTGAACCGTGCACTTCACCTGCGTTTACCGCAGAAGACTTGCGGAGCGGCAGATGGAACGGAATGGCGAAAACAGAATGCGGACTGCATGAATAAAGGAGCTGCACAATGGAATTAGCCGCTATTTTATTCTGCCTGTTTTTCGCCATGAATATCGGAGCCAGCGGAGCCGCGGCTTCAATGGGAGTCGCTTACGGGTCCGGCGCCGTTAAAAAGAAAACGTATGCGCTGATCATCTGCGCGGCCGGCGTCCTGTCAGGGGCGGTTATCGGCGGCGGAGAAGTCGTTAAGACGATCAGCGGCGGAATCATTCCCGAACAGACCATTACGCTCACCATTGTCTGCATTATTATCGGAGCTGCGGCGTTATCGTTATTCACGGCGAATGTGCTCGGCATTCCGCTGTCGACGAGCGAGGTCACCGTCGGGGCGATTGTCGGGGTCGGCGTCGCGTACAAAGTATTGTTTCTGCAGCATCTTTTGGTCATCGTGATTTTTTGGGTGCTCGTTCCGTTTGTCGCGTTCTGTTTCACGTTTCTCGTATCGAAGGTATCCAGTTCTCTGAATATTCGAGTCATTTCGAGCCGGAAACAGAAGGTTTTGGGGATTGTCCTGCTTATTGCGGGGTTTTGGGAAGCTTTTTCAGCCGGAATGAACAACGTCGCAAATGCGGTAGGGCCTTTAGTTGCCGCCGGCGTGCTCAGCGTGTCCAAAGGGACGCTGTACGGAGGCATCTTTGTTGCTCTCGGCGCTCTGCTTTTAGGACGCAGAGTGCTTGAAACCAACGGGAAAAAGATTACGAGATTTTCTGCCGGCGAAGGCATACTGCTTTCCGGAACCGGGGCCGGGCTTGTCATTATCAGTTCCGTGTTCGGTCTGCCGGTTCCTTTGGCGCAGGTGACATCATCATCAATCATCGGTATCGGAATGGCCAAAAACGGGCCGAACGTTTTTCATAAAGAAGTCGTGAAAACGATGCTCAAAGTATGGGTCGTTTCACCGTTTTTGTCACTGTCGATTTCGTATCTGCTTGTCTCTCTGCTGTTAAAAGGAGATTACTATTCCATCTTTATGATGGCCAGCGTGCTTTTGGCAGCTGGCGGAGCCGCCAGTCTGATGAAAGCCATCCGAAAAGAGAAGCGCTCTGTCCATGAACAAGGCGGGGGCATTTAACTATTAATCTGAGTTTATTTATCTGTTAACTGGGAGGAAAATGTACTATGAGTCTAGCACCGCACGGAGGAACATTAGTTAATCGGGTGAATGAGCAGTATGATCTTACATCCGTCCAAAAAGAAATTGAGCTGGATTTGATTTCGTTTGCTGATTTAGAGCTGATCGGAATCGGTGCCTACAGCCCGATTGAAGGATTTTTCACAGAAAAAGATTACGTGTCAGTCGTTGAAAATATGCGTCTGGCATCCGGGGCCGTCTGGTCTTTGCCGATTACGCTTCCGGTCGATTCAGAAAAAGCGGCTGAGCTTGCTGTCGGAGACACCGTAAAACTGACTTACGGCGGAGAAACATACGGCGCAGTGGACATCGAAGATATTTATACGCCGGATAAACAGAAAGAAGCCGTTCACGTATATAAAACCGATGATGACGCTCATCCAGGCGTGAAAAAACTATTTTCACGCGGCGATACGTATGTCGGCGGGCCGATCACGTTAATTAAAAAAGCGTCAAAGCAGTTTCCTGAGTTTACATTTGAACCTGCTGAAACGAGACGAAGCTTTGAAGAAAAAGGCTGGAAAACCATCGTCGGTTTCCAAACGAGAAATCCGGTTCACCGCGCTCACGAATATATCCAGAAAACCGCGCTTGAGACGGTTGACGGCCTGTTTTTGAACCCGCTCGTCGGTGAAACAAAATCAGATGACATTCCGGCGGATGTCAGAATGGAAAGCTATCAGGTGCTGCTCGATCATTATTATCCGAAAGACCGTGTTTTCCTCGGCGTATTTTTGGCGGCAATGCGGTACGCGGGGCCGAGAGAAGCCATTTTCCACGCGCTTGTCCGCAAAAACTACGGATGCACGCATTTTATCGTCGGCCGCGATCATGCCGGCGTCGGTGATTACTACGGAACATACGAAGCGCAAGAGCTGTTTGATCAATTTACAGCGGATGAGCTCGGGATTACACCGATGAAATTCGAGCACAGCTTCTTCTGCCAAAAATGCGGCAACATGGGAACGGCCAAAACATGTCCGCATGACAGAGAAGACCACGTCATTCTGTCGGGAACAAAGGTCAGAGAAATGCTGCGAAGCGGCGTCATGCCGCCGGCGGAATTCAGCCGTCCTGAAGTTGTCGATGTGCTGATTAAAGGGCTGAAAACGAAAGAAGAAGCAGGCGTTTCTTAAGGAGGAAAAAAGAGTGACAAATCGTGATATCGTATGGCATGAAGCCTCAATAACGAAAGAAGAATACCAGCAGAAAAACAAGCATAAAAGCTCTATCCTCTGGCTGACGGGTTTAAGCGGTTCAGGGAAATCTACGATTGCAAACGCCGCAGCCCGCGAGCTGTTTGAACAGGGCTATCAAGTCATTGTGCTTGATGGAGATAACATCCGTCACGGCTTAAACAAGGACTTAGGATTTTCTGATGATGACCGCAAGGAAAATATACGCCGAATCGGGGAAGTGGCAAAGCTTTTCGTTCAGCAGGGCACCATCGTCATTACGGCCTTTATTTCTCCGTTCCGTGAGGACAGAGATCAGGTGAGGGAGCTCGTGGAAGAAGGCGAATTTAATGAAATCTATGTGAAATGCGACCTCGATATATGTGAAAAGCGCGATCCGAAAGGTTTGTATAAAAAAGCCAGAAACGGCGAAATTCCGTTCTTTACGGGAATCGACTCACCGTATGAAGAGCCGAATGCGCCTGAGCTCGTACTTGATTCAGGAAAATATGAACGCGAAGAATGCACCGGCAGACTGATTGATTTTGTGAAAAACAGCTTAGCATAATAAGTCCGAAAAGGCCGCGCAATCAGCCGGATATCCTCCCTAATGGCGGGATATGGTAAAATAGCTGAGGTGCGGCCTCGCGGCTGTTCTGTGAAGATGTCAAAACGGATCGGGGAGACATGCTATGGGGAAAGTATTTATCGTTGGAGCCGGTCCGGGAGATCCGGACTTATTAACGGTCAAGGCAATGAAAGCCATACAGAAAGCGGACGTTATACTATATGACAGATTGGTAAACAAAGAGATTTTACAGTATGCAAGAGAAGAAGCGGATCTGATTTACTGCGGAAAACTCCCGGATTTTCATATTATGAAGCAGGATACGATCAACCGTTTCCTTGTGAAGTATGCGAAAAAGGGAAAAACCGTGGTCAGGCTCAAGGGGGGCGACCCGTTTGTTTTCGGCCGCGGGGGCGAAGAAGCGGAGGCTCTCGCGCAAAACGCCATTCCGTTTGAGATCGTTCCCGGCATTACATCGGGAATCGCGGCAGCTGCTTACGCCGGCATTCCCGTGACGCACAGGGAGGCGAGCTCCAATGTCGCATTTGTTACAGGGCATTATAAACAAGAAGACGACTTTGAAGAAAAATGGAAAGCACTGGCGACGGGCATTGATACGCTGGTGATTTATATGGGGATTAAAAATATCCGGCAGATTGAAAGAATGCTGCTGGAAAACGGCAGAGACGGCGGCACTCCGGCGGCCTTTATTCATTGGGGAACGACGGACAGGCAAAAAACAGTCGTCTGCACCGTCAGCACACTTTCAGACACAGTGATAAAAGAAGAAATCAAAAATCCGAGCTTAATCGTCATCGGTGATGTCGTTAATTATCACTGCAAGCTGGACTGGTTTGAATCTGAACTGAAAAATCCGGATCTGAGCGAGGCGTTGTAAATGAAGCAGGCGATTTTATACATCGGGCACGGAAGCCGGCTGAAAAAAGCGCAGGCAGAATCGGCCGCGTTTTTAAAAGGGTGCATGCCGCACGCTGACGCTCCCATTCAGGAAATCTGTTTTTTAGAACTGCAGGAACCGTCTATTGAAGCGGGCTTTGAAGCATGTGTCAAACAAGGCGCCACTCATATCGCGGCTGTGCCGCTGCTGCTCTTGACCGCTGCCCACGCAAAGCATGACATTCCGGCTGAAATCGCCCGTGCAGCGGCCCGGCATCCCGATATAAAAGTAACATACGGTGTCCCGATCGGAGTGGATGATGAAGTCGTCAAAGCGGTGCATCATCGCATTGAGGACACCGGAGTGCCGATTGAGCAGGCGAAAGTGGTGCTGATCGGCAGAGGAAGCACAGATCCGGCGGTTAAAAATGCCGTCAGTGAGATTGCCGGAAAACTTGAGGCGATCACACCTGTTAAAGAAGTCATCCCTTGTTTTTTAACAGCCTGTGATCCCCACTATAAAGAAGTGTTTGCAGGCCTTGAAGAAGATGGCGGAGCACCCGTTTTTATCGTCCCGTATCTTCTGTTTACAGGGCTTTTAATGACTGAAATTCAACGGGAAGTCCAAAAGCTTCAGACGGTCAATCGAAATGTGCATCTCGCTTCATACTTAGGTTTTCACCCGCATATTAAGCAGGCGTTTTTGAACCGTGTGACAGAGGCTGTTCGAAACCCCGGCGGGCAGTTTGATTTTAAGGGGGGACAGTATGCTGCCTCTTCACATTAATCTCAGCGGAAAAAGAATTGTCATCGCGGGCGGGGGCAATGTTGCCTTAAGAAGGCTGAAAACAGTGCTTCCGGAAGGCGCGGATATTACTGTAATCAGTCCCGATGTCCTGCCTGAAATTAAACAGCTTGCGGATGAAGGACGCATCCGCTGGATTGCCCGGAAAATTGAAATGAAGGATCTCACGCCCGCTTTTTTTATTATTGCCGCGACAAATGACCGAGGCGTGAATCAGAAGATAGCCGCAAGCGCTTCTGAAACGCAGCTGGTCAACTGTGTAAGCAACGCTGAACAGGGCAGCGTGTATATGCCGAAGATCATCCGCAAAGGACGCATTGAAGTATCAGTATCAACAAGCGGCGCAAGCCCGGTACATACGAAAAGACTGGCTGAAAACATTGAGCCCTTGATTACTGATGATTTGGCTGAAGAAGTGGATCGATTGTTTGAGAAAAGAAGAAGACTATAAAAACTATACCTTGTCTGTCATCAGGCAGGGTATTTTTTATGCTTTCCTGACTGTCTTGCTGCTTTCGAGACGAGGAGAAATGATTCAAAAAAAGGAAGCGGGCTGTTTCGTTCAGAATTTGCTTATGTGAACGCTGACACGGGGGTCACCGCCGTCCGGATACAAAGGACCAAGCCGATCTTTACTTGACGGGAAACCGTTCACATCCTTTAAAGATCGGTTCCAGAGAGTGTCTCCATTTATGTTCAGAAATGAGGTAATAAAAAAACACCACCAAGCTGAGTGCGGTATCAGCTTGATGGTGCGTTTATTTTTTCAGCCGTATGACAAGATCGGCATCAGGTGTGACAAATACGGTATGCTGGCTGTCATAGGTGACGAAGCCGGGCTTTGCGCCGTTTGGCTTTTTCACATGTCTGATTTTTGTATAATCAACCGGTACGGAGCCGGAATCTTTCGCCTTGGAAAAATAAGCGGCGATCGCAGCTGCTTCCAATATGGATTGTTCATCCGGATCGCTGCTTTTAATCACAACGTGGGAACCCGGAATGTCTTTCGTGTGGAACCATACATCATCCCTTGCGGCGGCTTTTGTCGTTAAGTACTCATTTTGTTTATTATTTTTGCCGACAAGGATCGTCAATCCCTGCGAAGATTCATATTGCTCTAAAACAGGAACGTGCTGTTTCTGTTTTTTCTGTCCTCTTTGCTGTTTCGGACGCAGATATTTGCCTTCGACAAGCTCCTCCCTTATTTCGTGAATATCCTTTGTGGAAGCGGAGGAAAGCTGCTGGATCAGCTGATCGAAATAAGCGATTTCCTCCTCGGCCAGGCGGATCTGTTCTTTTACAACCTCAACGGAATTCTTCGCTTTTTGATATTTTGTAAAATACATCTGCGCGTTTTCGGACGGTGTTTTGTTCGGATTTAAAGGGATGGTCACCGTCGGACTCTCTTCATCATAGTAATTGATGACGTTCGCTTCTTTGTCGCCTTTTTTCAGCATATACAAATTCGCCGTCAGCAGCTCGCCATATAGCTGGAATTCTTTCGCGTTCTCTGAGTAGTCCAGCGTCTTTTCCAGTTTTTTAATCTTGTTGGCGTTCTTTTTCCGTTCATTTGCGACAAACCGCTCAAGATCCTGGGCCTGCTGTTTAACGCGGTCGCGCTCTGCTTTTCCGAAATAAAACCGGTCTAACAGTTCACTCAGTGATTGAAAGGTTCGCTCTTCTCCGTTTACATGCGTGAGAGACAGGAGATAAAAGTATTCCTTTCCGCCTGCTGTCGTGATATTCGGTGTAAACCTGCAGTCCTTCACGCTGCGGAACATCTCTGTCAGCGTCTTCGGCAGCGTTATTTTGTTAGCGAGGCCCGCTCTGTGAACGGCCTCTTTTGCAAACAGCGGAGAAACCCCGGAGAAATGTCTGACGATCTGCTGGTCAAGCCGCCCTTCCTGAAAACTGAGATGACGCAAAATGTCCTCTTCATCCGCAGCAAGCGGCGAAATTTTTTCCTGAGCGGGAGGGAGTTTGTAATCATAGCCCGGCAGAACGGTCCGGTAGCTGTTCATCGACGGAGATAAATGCTTCAGTCCGTCAATGATGGCACCTTCTCCGTCAGTGAGAATAATATTGCTGTGGCGCCCCATAATTTCAACATACAGTGTTCTGACGGTTTCGTCGCCGATTTCATTTCTGCTTTTTATGCGGAATATCATAATCCGGTCTAATCCGGCCTGTTCTATTTTCTCAATAAAGCCGCCTTCTATATGCTTTCTGAGCAGCATACAAAACATCGGGGGCTCGCTCGGATTTTCATAGGCCTGGTTTGTCACGTGCACCCGTGAATAGCTCGGATGCGCCGATAATAATAATTTATGGTTTTTTCCGTTAGCGCGGATATGGAATATCACATCGTGCTTAAAAGGCTGGTGGACTCTCGTAATCCGGCCTCCGGCGATCCGGCTGTTTAATTCATGTGTCATTCCGTATGTAAACATGCCATCAAAAGACATATAAAACACCCTTTCCTTCTTCCTGCATTCGATAATTATAGCATGAAAAGGGACGAGTCAGAATAAGCTTGTTTACAGAGTGACATCTCTAAAGCGAGGCAGGGGAGTGGACGAGAAGAATGAAGTTTCATGAAATGGGTCAAACCGATTTGCTGAAAGCAACAAATACGTCCATTAAACAGGGATTGACCGAAAAAGAGGTGAAAAAACGCCTTGAAAAGCACGGACCGAACGAGCTTCAGGAGGGTAAGAGGACACCGGCGATCGTCGTGTTTTTCGCCCAATTTAAAGATTTTATGGTGCTCGTGCTGCTTGTGGCAACCTTAATTTCCGGGTTTTTAGGCGAATATGTAGATGCCGTGGCGATTATGGCGATTGTATTTGTCAATGGGGTGCTCGGTTTTTTTCAGGAGAGACGGGCGGAGAAGTCTTTACATGCATTAAAAGAGCTGTCAACGCCGTATGTGTCAGCATTGCGGGACGGGAGCTGGAAGAAAATTCAGTCCAAGGAGCTCGTTCCCGGCGATATCGTGAAATTTTCAAGCGGCGACCGGATCGGCGCTGATGTCCGGATCGTTGAAGCGAAGAGCCTTGAAATCGAAGAATCGGCGCTGACCGGGGAATCGATCCCGGTTGTCAAACAAGCTGATAAGCTGAGAAAGCCGGATGTTTCTTTAGGCGATATCAACAATATGGCGTTTATGGGGACGATCGTAACGCGCGGCAGCGGTGTCGGCGTCGTCGTCGGTACAGGAATGAATACGGCAATGGGGAAAATCGCCGATATGCTGGAATCCGCCGGCAACCTTTCAACACCGCTGCAGCGAAGACTTGAAGAGCTCGGCAAAATCTTGATTATCGTCGCGCTGCTTTTGACGGTATTGGTCGTTGCAGTCGGCGTCTTACAGGGACATGAGCTTTACAGCATGTTTTTGGCCGGGGTGTCATTGGCCGTCGCCGCGATTCCGGAAGGGCTTCCCGCCATTGTTACGGTGGCATTATCAATCGGCGTTCAGCGCATGATCAAACAAAAATCAATTGTCAGAAAGCTCCCGGCAGTTGAAACATTGGGCTGCGCCTCTGTCATTTGTTCTGATAAAACCGGCACGCTGACACAAAACAAAATGACCGTCACCCATATGTGGTCAGGGGGAAAAACATTTAAAGTGTCAGGTATCGGCTATGAGCCGGCGGGAGTTTTTACACGCGATGAGCGGGAAATCAAGCCGAAAGATGAGAAGATGCTTGAACAGATGCTGGTTTTCGGCGCATTATGCAATACGTCCGAAATAGAACTGAAAGACGGTCATTATGTGCTTGACGGCGATCCGACAGAAGGAGCGCTGCTGACGGCCGCGAGAAAAGGCGGCTATTCAAACGACTGGCTCAGTGAACAATACCGGGTTGTTGCCGAGTTTCCGTTTGACTCCGTCCGCAAAATGATGACCGTCATCGCCGAAGATAAGGAAAAAAAGCGGTTCGTCATCACCAAAGGAGCGCCTGATGTGCTGATTGAACGCTCGTCACATATGATGCACGGCGGCAGAAGTGCGCCGTTTTCAGAAGAAAAGAAAGCTGAGGCAGAAGCGGTCTTGAAAGAACTGGCGTCGCAAGCCCTCCGGACGATCGCGATTGCTTATAAACCGTTAAATCCGGGTGAAAAGCCGACAATGGAGCAGGCGGAAAAGAACCTGACGATACTCGGCCTGTCCGGCATGATTGATCCGCCTCGTCCGGAGGTCAGACAGGCCATTAAAGAATGCCGTGAAGCGGGCATTAAAACGGTGATGATTACCGGTGATCACGTCGAAACGGCAAAGGCGATCGCGAAAGATTTGCGGCTTCTTCCGAAAAAAGGGCGTGTGATGGACGGAAAAACGCTGAATAAGCTTTCTGAAAAAGAGCTTACGGAGACGGTCGATGATATTTACGTATTCGCACGCGTATCACCTGAACATAAATTGAAAATCGTCAAAGCGTTTCAGGAAAACGGACACGTCGTCGCCATGACAGGAGACGGAGTAAATGACGCCCCGGCCATAAAGCAGGCTGATATCGGCGTTGCCATGGGCGTGACGGGAACGGATGTGGCAAAAGAAGCGTCCTCTCTCATTCTGGTAGATGATAACTTCGCTACGATTAAATCAGCCATAAAAGAGGGGAGAAATATCTATGAAAATATAAGAAAATTCGTCCGGTATTTACTCGCCTCCAACGTCGGTGAGATTTTAGTCATGCTGTTTGCGATGCTTCTCGCTCTGCCGCTGCCGCTCGTTCCGATTCAGATATTGTGGGTGAACTTAGTCACTGACGGGCTGCCGGCTATGGCGCTCGGTATGGATCAGCCGGAAGATGACCTGATGAGGCGGAAGCCGCGGCATCAGAAAGAAGGGGTATTTGCTAGAAAACTGGGCTGGAAAGTCGTCTCAAGAGGATTTTTAATCGGAGCCGCAACCATTTTAGCGTTTATCGTCGTGTATCACCGCAATCCTGAAAATCTCCCGTATGCACAGACCGTCGCATTCGCGACTCTTGTTCTGGCTCAGCTTATACACGTATTTGACTGCCGGAGCGAAACGTCTGTTTTCTCCCGTAATCCGTTTGAAAATGTCTATCTGCTCGGCGCCATCGTTTCTTCTGTTTTCCTGATGGCCATCGTCATCTATTATCCGCCGCTGCAGCCTATTTTCAAAACTGTGCCGATTACGCCGGGCGATTGGATGCTGATTCTCGGCATGTCGGGCATACCTACTTTTTTGCTGGCGGGTTCACTTTTGACAAGAAAAAAATAATTCCATATGATATAATCTTAGGGGTAATAGCATGTCTATTGCCCTTTTATTTTGATAATGGGAAAGAATTGGGTGTTTCATATGATACGGAGTATGACAGGCTTCGGCAGCGCAAGCAGCACAAAAGGCGATCTTTCGGCAACCGTTGAGTTGAAATCCGTCAATTACCGGTTCAAAGAAGTGACCGCCCGTCTGCCAAGGCCTTTGCTATATGTAGAGGATAAGCTGAAACAAATCATATTGCAGCATATACAGCGCGGAAGAGTAGAACTGTTTCTTACTGTAAACAGTGACGCGCTCATAAAAAGAAGCCTGAAAATCGATTGGGAGCTCCTTGATGAATATGTGAGCGCCGCCCGCGTCATGAAAGATCGCTACAGCCTGGCCGCTGAACCCGACGCAATGGATTTCTTTGCTTTTGAACACATTGCACAGATTCATGAAGAGCAGATGCGTGATGACAAGCTTGAAGAAGTCATCAGGGAGGCTGCTGAGCTGGCGGTAAAGGAACTTTGTGACATGAGGGAAAAAGAAGGCCGGCTTTTGGCGGAAGACTGCTTTCTGCACATTGAGCGGCTTGAGACGCTGTCCGAACGGGTGAAAGACCGCGCTTCGGCCGTTGTTACCCATTACCGCGAGCGTCTTTACGCCCGAATGAAGGAATGGACGGAGGACGCGATTGACGAAAGCAGGCTGATCACGGAATGCGCCATTTTCGCCGACCGTTCTGATATAACGGAAGAAATTACCAGATTAAAGAGCCATTTTGTTCAATTCCGTGATATATTAAAAGAAGGCGGTGCAGTCGGCCGCAAACTTGATTTCCTCGTTCAGGAACTTAACCGCGAAGCGAACACGATCGGCTCAAAAGCCAATGATCATCAAATCACAAAGCTTGTCGTGGAAATGAAAAGTTCTATTGAAAAATTGAAGGAACAAGTGCAAAATATAGAATAGCGACTGTGCGTATTGTTTACAGACGGTCTCTTCAGGTTACACTAGAGACGTCTATTTTACAGGGGGAACGTAGAAGATGACGATTAAACTGATTAATATCGGATTTGGCAATATCATCTCCGCCAATCGGATGATTTCGATTGTCAGCCCGGAGTCTGCGCCAATAAAGCGAATGATCCAGGATGCAAGAGACCGCGGAATGCTAATAGACGCTACATACGGACGAAGAACCCGTGCAGTTGTCGTCATGGATAGTGATCACATTATCCTATCTGCCGTCCAGCCTGAGACAGTTGCACACAGACTTTCTGTGAAAGAAGAAATTATGGATGAAGGGCAGGGGTAATTGCCGCATGAAAGAAAGAGGGTTATTAATCGTTCTCTCAGGTCCCTCCGGAGTTGGAAAAGGAACGGTTCGGCAAGCAATATTTTCACAAGAAGACACAAAATTTGAATACTCAATTTCAGTCACGACGAGAAACCCGAGAGAGGGCGAAGTCGACGGCGTCGATTATTTCTTTAAATCAAGAGATGAATTCGAACGCATGATTGAAAACAACAAACTGCTTGAATGGGCAGAATATGTCGGCAACTATTACGGAACGCCCGTTGATTATGTCGAACAGACGCTTCAAGAAGGAAAAGACGTCTTCTTAGAGATTGAAGTGCAGGGCGCGCTCCAAGTGCGGAATGCATTTCCGGAAGGCCTGTTTATCTTCTTAGCGCCGCCGAGTCTTTCTGAGCTGAAAAACAGAATCGTGACAAGAGGGACAGAAACAGACGATTTAATTGAAAACAGAATGAAGGCCGCCAAAGCTGAAATCGAAATGATGGACGCGTATGATTATGTCGTGGAAAACGACAATATCCAAACGGCTTGTGATAAAATTAACGCAATTGTTCTCGCCGAGCACTTAAAGCGTGAACGCGTTGCTCCGAGATATAAGAAAATGCTGGAGGTAGAATAACTTATGTTAGATCCGTCAATTGACTCTTTAATGAATAAATTAGATTCTAAATACACTTTGGTGACTGTGTCTGCAAGACGCGCGCGTGAAATGCAGATCAAAAAAGACCAGCAGATTGAACATACCATTTCTCACAAATATGTAGGCAAAGCTTTAGAAGAAATTGACGCGGGCCTGCTTTCGTTTGAAAGAGAAGACAGCGAATAACAAGCACACGTAGCAACCTATCTCTACATAGGTTGTTATTTTTTTCCGTTTGGGATTTGTCCAATGCTTTCATAAAGGAGAGAGACTTCATGAAAAACCGAAACATTCTGCTATGCGTAAGCGGAGGGATTGCCGTTTATAAAGCTTCCGCGCTCACGAGCAAGCTGGTCCAGGCCGGTGCGAACGTAAAAGTGATTATGACTGAGTCCGCGCGTGAGTTTGTTTCTCCGCTGACATTTCAGGCGCTGAGCCGGAATGAAGTGTATACAAATACTTTTAAAGAACAAAATCCGAAGGTGATTTCTCATATTGACGCCGCTGACTGGGCGGATTTAATTATCGTCGCACCCGCTACGGCAAATGTCATCGGCAAGCTTGCCAACGGAATTGCTGACGATATGCTCACAACGACGGTGCTGGCGGCGGAGGCTCCGGTGTGGGTGGCGCCTGCGATGAATGTCCATATGTATGATCATCCGGCGGTGAAACGGAACATTTCCGTGCTTTATCAGGACGGCGTCCGTTTTATTGAGCCGAGTGAAGGCTATTTGGCATGCGGATATGTAGGCAAAGGAAGGTTAGAAGAGCCGGAGCTTATTGTTGAGCGTGTCAGAGAGCATTTTAAGGAGCCTGAAGACGATGCGCCGCTGAAAGGAAAACATATTGTCATTACGGCGGGTCCGACGCGCGAAGCCGTGGACCCCGTCCGCTTTTTCACAAATAAATCCACCGGCAAAATGGGCTATGCCGCTGCCGAAGCTGCCGTCCGGCTGGGGGCGCGGGTGACGCTGATTTCAGGCCCGGTGTCAATAGAACCTCCTGAGGGGCTGTATCAGTTCCTTCCCGTGCAATCAGCAGCAGATATGAGAGACGCCGTGCTATCTGTGTTTGATTCATGTGACATCGTCATTAAGACGGCGGCCGTGGCCGATTTTACGCCGGCGGCTGTTTCTGAACATAAAATGAAGAAGAAAGACGGTTCACTCGTGATCGAATTCAACCGTACGGCAGACATCCTGAAAGAACTCGGCGAACGGAAAACACACCAGCTTCTGATCGGCTTCGCGGCTGAAACGCAAGACATCGAACGCTATGCGCGCAGAAAACTTGAACAGAAAAACCTTGATATGATCGTGGCGAATGACGTGAAAGCCGAAGGAGCCGGGTTTGGCACAGATACGAATCTCGTCACCTTCTATTTCCGGGACGGAAGAAAGCGGGAGCTTGCGCTTATGTCTAAACTTGATGTTTCCTTTGAAATGCTGAAGGAAATAACAGCTTTGAAAGACGAGGACCGAAAACCCGTATGAATGTAGCTGAAGTCATTGTTGATGTAAGCTCCAAAAACATTGACAGACCCTTTGATTACAAAATCCCCGATCATTTAAAGGGAATGATCGAAGTCGGCATGCGGGTGATTGTCCCGTTCGGCCCGCGCAAGCTTCAAGGGTTTGTGACTGGTTTGAAAGATTCGTCTGAATTAAACGGCGGGTCAATGAAGGAAGTGGAGAAGCTTCTTGATTTGACGCCCGTTCTGACTGAAGAACTGATGCAGCTGTCTTCATGGCTTTCTGACAAAACGCTGTCGTTTAAAATCACGGCGCTTCAGGCCATGCTGCCGGCAGCGCTGAAGGCGAAGTACGAAAAAGAGCTGAAAGTCGTTGATGAAGAAGCGCTGACACCGGACATCAGACAGCTTTTCAGAAATCAAAAAAGTCTTCTGTACTCGGATATTACCGATGAACACCTTCTTTCGTCGCTTCAAAAATTCGTGCGCAAAGGAAGCATTGATGTCACATATAAAGTCGCCCAAAAAACGAATAAAAAAATGATCCGCATGATCGAAGCGGGGGCAGACAAAGAAGAACTCGCCCGGCACGCAGATTCATTGACAAAGCAGGCTGCTAAACAGCTCGCCGTGCTTACTTATTTTATCGGCGGGGGAGAAAAGATTTCCGCGGCTGAGCTTTGCAAAAAGACCGATTCCAGTTCCGCGACGCTGAAAACGCTTCTTAAAAAGGGCCTTCTTACGGAAAGCTTTGAGGAGGTTTACCGCGATCCTTATCAGGACAGAATGTTCAAAAAAACAGAGCCGCTTGCCCTTACTGAAGAGCAGCAGGCCGCTTTTGAGCCGATTAAACAAGCCGTAGCCGATCATGTTCATCACGTCTTTCTGCTTCACGGCGTAACAGGAAGCGGCAAAACAGAAATTTACCTGCAGTCCATTGAAAAGGTGCTGGCAAAAGGACAAGAAGCCATCGTGCTCGTTCCGGAAATCTCATTGACGCCGCAAATGGTGAACCGTTTTAAAGGCCGTTTCGGCTCTCAGGTTGCGGTCATGCACAGCGGTTTATCCACAGGTGAAAAATACGATGAATGGCGGAAGATTCAGCGCAAGGAAGTCCGGCTTGTCGTCGGAGCCAGGTCGGCCATCTTTGCTCCGTTTGAAAATCTCGGCATGATCATTATTGATGAAGAACACGAATCTTCCTATAAGCAGGAGGAAATGCCGCGGTATCATGCAAAGGACGTAGCCATCCGCCGAGCCGAGCATCATAGCTGTCCGGTCGTCCTCGGGAGCGCCACGCCGACATTGGAGTCATTTGCGCGGGCGAAAAAAGGCGTTTATGAGCTGCTTCCGTTAAAACACCGCGTAAATCGCCAGCTCATGCCGGATGTTTCTCTCGTTGATATGAGAGAAGAGCTGAGAAACGGCAACAGGTCGATGTTTTCAATAGAGCTGATGGAACAGCTGGAAGAGAAGCTTGCGAAAAAAGAGCAGGCCGTTCTCTTTCTGAATAAACGGGGGTATTCTTCGTTTGTCATGTGCCGGGACTGCGGCTATGTACCGCAATGTCCGCATTGCGACATTTCAATGACGTATCACCGCTACGGGCAAAGGCTGAAATGCCACTACTGCGGTCATGAGGAGTCTGTTCCGGGAACATGTCCGGAATGCGGCAGTGAACATATCCGCTTTTTCGGCACGGGAACGCAGCGTGTGGAGGAAGAGCTTACCAAAGTGCTGCCACAGGCGCGCGTCATCAGGATGGATGTGGACACGACTTCAAGAAAAGGCGCCCACGAAAAGCTATTGTCCGCGTTCGGTGAAGGAAAAGCGGATATCCTGCTCGGCACGCAAATGATCGCAAAAGGGCTTGATTTTCCGAACGTGACACTCGTCGGAGTATTAAGCGCAGATACGACGCTTCACATCCCTGATTTCAGGGCGGCTGAGAAGACATTTCAGCTGTTGACGCAAGTAAGCGGACGGGCCGGGCGGCATGAAAAGCCGGGAACGGTGGTCATTCAAACGTATACACCGTCTCATTACAGCATTCAGCTGACGAAAACGCATGACTATGAAACTTTCTTTCAGCAGGAGATGGCGCACAGGCGGGCTCAGTCATATCCGCCTTATTATTACGTGGCGCTGGTGACCGTTTCTCATGAAGAAGCGGCAAAAGCCGCGGTCACCGCAGAAAAGATTACAAACTATTTAAGAGCGGGGTGCGGGCCCGACACGAAAATTCTTGGGCCGGCGGCTTCCCCGATTGCCAGGATCAAAGATAGATATCGCTATCAATGCGTGATAAAATACAGACAGGAAAACGAGTTGCAGATTCAGTTGAAAAAAATACTGGAGCACTATAAACGCGACATTGCGCAAAAGCATGTGATGATTTCAATCGATATGAATCCGTACATGCTGATGTAACATTAGTTTTGGAGGGCAAAATTTTGGCTGTGAAAAAAATCGTCACACACCCCGCGGAAGTTTTGGAAACACCCGCTGAGGAAGTGACAGTGTTTGATAAAAAATTAAAAAAACTGCTTGATGATATGTACGATACGATGCTTGAAATGGATGGCGTCGGCCTCGCCGCCCCGCAAATCGGCATTTTAAAAAGAGCGGCCGTCGTTGATATCGGTGAAGAAAGCGGCCGGATCGACCTTGTAAATCCGGTTATTCTTGAAAAGAGCGGTGAGCAGACCGGAGTTGAAGGCTGCTTAAGCTTTCCCGGGGTTTACGGCGACGTCACCCGCCCGGATTACGTAAAGGTAAAAGCTTACGACCGTAAAGGAAAACCGTTTGTTTTAGAAGCGGAAGGCTTTTTGGCCAGAGCCGTCCAGCATGAAATGGATCATTTAGACGGCATTTTATTCACATCAAAAATTACGGCTTACTACACTGAAGAAGAACTGGCAGAAATGGAAGGATGATTGGATGACAAGGATCGTTTTTATGGGAACGCCCGACTTTTCAGTTCCCGTGCTGCGCACGCTTATTGAAGACGGATATGAAGTGGTTGGGGTCGTTACGCAGCCTGACCGCCCCAAAGGCAGAAAAAAAATCATGACGCCGCCTCCCGTAAAGGCTGAAGCTGAACGTCACGGCATCCCCGTGCTTCAGCCCGAAAAAGTAAGGCTTGAAGAAGAAATAGAAAAAGTGCTCAGCCTGAAGCCGGACCTGATTGTTACCGCGGCATTCGGACAGATCCTGCCCAAGCAGCTGCTTGACGGCCCGAAATACGGCTGCATTAACGTGCACGCGTCACTATTGCCTGAATTAAGAGGCGGAGCGCCGATACATTATTCGATTCTCCAAGGCAAGAAGAAAACAGGCGTGACGATCATGTATATGGTAGAAAAGCTTGATGCGGGTGATATGATTTCTAAAATCGAAGTGGAAATTGATGAAACGGATAATGTCGGCACGCTTCACGACAAATTAAGCATAGCGGGGGCGAAGCTTTTGTCAGAGACCGTTCCGAATGTCATTTCCGGAAATATTAAACCGATCAGGCAGGACGAATCAAAAGCGACTTACGCGCCTAACATTAAGCGTGAGCAGGAGCGGATCGACTGGACAAAGCCCGGGGAAGACATTTACAACCAGATCAGAGGCTTAAACCCTTGGCCTGTCGCCTATACAACATTGAACGGACAAAATATCAAAGTATGGGCCTCTGAAAAAGTTGCGGCAAAAACTGAGGCAGCGCCCGGAACAGTCATCCGCACGGAGCAAAACGGCATTGTCGTCGCATCGGGAAACGGCACCGCTCTTTTGATCACAGAGCTGCAGCCGTCAGGTAAAAAACGGATGAAGGGCGAGGATTTTGTAAGAGGAAAAAATGTTCAGTCAGGTGACGTGTTAGGAGCAGCAGATGAAAAAAATTAATGTCCGTGAGCTTGCCCTTGAAGCGCTTGAGAAGCTTGAGCAAAATCAGGCATACAGCAACCTGCTTCTTACATCGGTTATCAAAACGAACACGCTCAGCGATCAGGACAGGGGACTGCTGACAGAGCTTGTCTACGGAACGCTGCAAAATAAAATCGCTCTAGACTATATACTGAAGCCTTTTATCCGCAAGCCGAATAAGGTGAAGCCATGGGTGATTCAGCTGCTGCGTCTGTCCGCTTATCAAATGGAATATTTAGAAAAAATTCCGGATCGCGCCGCCATCCATGAAGCAGTGGAAATCGCCAAAAAACGCGGGCATAAGGGAATCGCGTCCTTTGTCAACGGCATCCTGCGCTCCCTGCAGCGTGAGGGCGCGCCGTCATTCGCTGAAATTGAAGACCCGATTCTCCGCCTTTCAACAGAGACGAGCCATCCCGAATGGCTTGTAAAGGAGTGGGTTGAGGCGTACGGCTTTGAGGCGGCCGAAAAGATCTGCCGGATTCATCTCGTTCCGCCGAAACAGACGCTCCGTGTCAATCACATCAAGGCCGACAGGGAAACGATGCTGGATAAGATGGAAAATGCGGGTCTGGAAGCGGAAGCCGGAGACCTTTCTCCTGATGCGATTAAGCTTTTAAAAGGCAGCATCGCAAACACGGAATTTTTCCAAAGCGGGCAAGTATCCATCCAGGATGAAAGCTCAATGCTCGTCGCGCGGGCGCTGGACCCGAAGCCGGGGGAAACCGTGTTAGACGCATGCGCCGCACCCGGAGGAAAGTCGGCTCACATCGCGGAATTAATGGAGAACGAGGGGAGCCTCACATCGCTTGATCTTCACCGCCATAAAGTGAAGCTGATTAAAGAAGGCGCGGAACGGCTCGGACTTACGATCATCGACGCGCAAACGATGGATGCCAGAAAAGCTGGGGACGCTTTTGGCGCAGAACGGTTTGACCGGGTTCTCGTTGATGCCCCGTGCTCAGGTTTCGGCGTCATCAGAAGAAAGCCTGATATGAAATATACAAAGACGCCGGATGACAGCAGACGGCTGTCAGAGATCCAGCTCGGTATTTTAAGGGAAATCGCCCCATTAGTAAAAAAAGGTGGCACACTCGTATACAGTACGTGTACAATGGACCGGACAGAAAATGATGAAGTTATGCATGCGTTTATACAAGAACACCCTGAGTTTGAACCCGATTTGTCTCTTGAAAAGCGGCTGCCTGAAAAGGCGAGACCCTTTGTTCAGGATGGAAGCCTTCAAATTCTTCCGCATTATTTCGGAACAGACGGTTTCTTTATTAGCAGCATGAGAAAGAAGGGATAAAAAATGACACAATTAAAAAAGACAAGCATACGGAAAGAGCTGCGGACTGAACAGCCGTCCATTTACTCTTTTGAATTAGATGAAATCAAACAATGGCTGACCGAGAATGGCGAAAAGCCGTTCCGCGCAGCACAGATTTTTGAATGGCTTTATGAAAAACGGGTTTCTTCTTTTGAGGAAATGACAAACCTTTCAAAAAGCCTGCGTGAAAAACTCGAGAGCAATTTTGTGCTGACAACGCTGAAAACGGCTGTAAAGCAGACGTCACAAGACGGCACGATGAAATTTTTATTCGAGCTTCACGACGGTTATACAATTGAAACGGTTTTAATGAGACACGAGTATGGCAATTCTGTATGTGTAACGACACAGGTCGGCTGCCGGATCGGCTGCACATTTTGCGCGTCAACACTTGGCGGACTGAAACGGAATCTTGAAGCGGGAGAAATCGTCGCTCAAGTCGTGAAAGTGCAAAAGGCGCTTGATGAAACGGATGAACGCGTCAGCTCAGTCGTCATCATGGGAATCGGAGAGCCGTTTGATAATTTCAATGAAATGCTCGCTTTCTTAAAAATCATTAACCATGATAAAGGACTGAACATCGGAGCGCGTCATATCACGGTTTCCACAAGCGGCATCATTCCGAAGATTTACGATTTCGCCGATCAAAAAATGCAGATCAATTTCGCGATTTCTCTGCATGCCCCGAATACGGAGATCAGAAGCCGTCTGATGCCGATTAACAAAGCCTATAAGCTTCCTGACCTTATGGAAGCCGTCAAATATTACATCGAGAAAACAGGCAGACGGATCAGCTTTGAATACGGGCTGTTCGGAGGCGTAAATGATCAGGTCGAACACGCGGAAGAGCTTGCAGAACTGTTAAAAGACGTGAAATGCCATGTCAACTTAATTCCGGTAAACTATGTGCCTGAACGGGATTACGTCCGCACACCGAGAGATCAGATTTTCGCATTCGAAAAAACGTTAAAATCCCGCGGTGTAAATGTCACGATCAGAAGAGAGCAAGGCCATGACATTGACGCGGCCTGCGGTCAGCTTCGCGCGAAGGAGCGTCAAGACGAGACGAGGTGAAGAGGTTGATTACAGCCTTAAAAACAGATACAGGTAAAGTCCGCCAGCATAATGAAGATGCGGCGGGCATTTTCACAAAAGAAGAAGCGGTGCTTGCGGTTGTCGCCGACGGCATGGGCGGTCATCTTGCCGGAGATGTGGCGAGCAGGATGGCGGTTGCAGCGATGGAAGAGCAGTGGAACCGGGCCGAATCCGTTCCGTCTCTGCCGTCTGATTGTGAGGTTTGGCTCAAAGACCGGATTCATGAGGCGAATGTCAGGGTGTATGAACACGCAAAAGCGAATGAAGAATGCCGGGGAATGGGCACCACCGTTGTCTGCGCTTTATTCACGGAGAAGTTTGTCACTGTGGCCCATATCGGAGACAGCCGGTGCTACCTGCTTCAAGAGGGTGAATTCGTTCAGCTGACTGAAGACCACTCGCTTGTGAATGAGCTGGTCAAGACGGGAGAAATTTCGAAAGAGGACGCCGAGCATCATCCGCGGAAAAATATATTGACGAGAGCGCTGGGGACAGATGAATCCATCAGCCCCGACGCCCGTTCTTTTGAGCTGTCTGACGGCGATCAGCTGCTTTTATGCTCTGACGGACTTTCAAATAAAATAGAAGATCACGAGATCAAACAAATGCTTCAAGCCGAATCTGCTCCTCAGGAAAAAGTAGACCTTCTCATCAGCAAAGCGAATCAAAACGGCGGCGAAGATAATATCACGGCTGTATTGATTGAGTTTTCCGCAGAGGCAAAAGAGGGTGAAGACAAGTGCTAACCGGCAAGCGGATCAGCGGGCGTTATCATATTCTCCGGCCCATTGGCGGCGGCGGAATGGCGAACGTTTTTTTAGCTGAGGACATCATTCTCGAACGTGAAGTCGCAATTAAAATTCTGCGGTTTGACTTTGTGAATGACATTGAGTTTATCAGGCGTTTCAGAAGAGAAGCACAGTCCGCATCAAGCCTTGACCATCCGAATATCGTCAGTATTTACGATATCGGGGAGGAAGGCGATATTTATTACATTGTCATGGAATATGTGGAAGGCATGACATTAAAGGAATACATAACCGCACACGGACCGCTTCATCCGAAAGAAGCGCTGTCTGTTATGGAGCAGATCGTCTCAGCCATCGCTCATGCCCATCAAAATCATATCGTGCACCGGGATATTAAACCGCACAATATTTTGATAGATCATTCAGGGCATATTAAGGTGACGGATTTCGGCATCGCCACAGCTCTCACTTCGACGACAATCACACATACGAATTCTGTGCTGGGCTCGGTTCATTATTTGTCTCCGGAGCAGGCGAGAGGCGGTCTGGCAACGAAAAAATCAGATATTTACGCGCTCGGCATCGTGCTGTTTGAGCTTTTAACAGGCAAAATCCCTTTTGACGGAGAATCAGCCGTAAGCATAGCATTAAAGCACTTGCAGACAGAAACGCCTTCCGCCAGAAAGTGGAACCCTTCGATTCCGCAGAGCGTTGAAAACATTATTTTAAAGGCAACCGCCAAAGATCCGTTTCACCGCTATGACAGCGCAGAGGACATGGAAGCGGACATCAGAACGGCTTTTGACGCCGGCAGGCTGAATGAACAAAAATTTTCCGTGCAGGATGATGAGGAAATGACGAAAGCGATTCCCGTTATTACTGACGGTGCAAAAACTGCGCCTCATGCGGAAACGCCGGAGGAGACGGACGATAAGGCACAGCAGCCCGCCAAAAAGAAAAAACGGAAATGGCCGTGGATTCTGATGGCTGTCTGCTTCATTTTCATTATGGCGGCTGTTCTTGCAGTCACTGTGTTCCCGTCTCTGTTTATGCCCAAAGATGTAAGCGTCCCCGACGTACGGGGCATGAAGTATGAAAAAGCGGAAGCCCTGCTGGAAAAGAACGGTCTCGAAGCCGACCCTGATATGGCGGACATTGAAGATGAAAAAATCGAAGAGGGATTAATGGTCAAAACTGATCCGAAAGCGGGATCTGCCGTTAAAGAAGGCTCTTCTGTAAAACTGTACAAAAGTATCGGGAAACCGAAAACCCAGCTGATCGACGTGAAAAGCCGGCAGATCGACGACGCGAAAAAAGCGCTGAAGGATAAAGGCTTCAAACATGTCAATGTAAAAGAAGAGAATGATGACAGTGCGGCAGGCACCGTAATTGATCAGAGCCCGTCAGCCGGCACCGACATGGTCGCAAGCGATGATGAAGTCAGCTTAACGGTCAGCCTCGGGCCGGCGGATGTTACGCTGAGGGACTTAAAAACTTACAGCAAAGAAGCGGCTTCGGGGTATCTTGAAGATAACGGCCTGCAGCTTGTTGAAAAAGAAGCGCATTCAGATGACGTGCCAAAAGGACAAGTCATGAAGCAAGAGCCGTCAGCCGGCACAGCGGTTAAGCCGGGAAGTAATGTTGAAGTGACATTTTCGCTCGGACCTGAAGAAAAACCGGCGAAAACGGTAAAAGAAAAAATCAGCATTCCCTACGAACCCGAACATGAAGGGGACGAGCTTGAAGTGCAAATCGCCATCGATGATAAAGACCACAGCATCTCTGATACGTATGACTCGTTTAAAATTAAAGAGCCGACTGAAAAAACGATTGAACTGAAGATTGATCAGGGACAAAAAGGGTATTATCAAGTGATGGTCGATCATAAAGTCGTCAGCTATAAGACGATTGAATACCCTGAAGATAAAGACTGACCAAGGAGGGACCGTATGCCTGAGGGCAAAATTATTAAAGCATTAAGCGGATTCTATTATGTCTTGGATGAATCACAGAACAAGATCATTCAATGCAGGGGCCGGGGCATTTTCAGAAAAAATAAAATAACGCCTCTTGTCGGCGATTATGCCGTTTATCAGGCTGAAAATGATAAAGAAGGCTACCTGCTGGAAATCAAAGAACGAACAAACGAGCTGATCAGGCCGCCGATTTCAAACGTCGATCAGGCCGTTCTCGTCTTTTCCGCCGTTCAGCCGGCGTTCAGCACGTCATTATTGGACCGTTTTCTCGTCCTTGTGGAAGCCAACGGCATTCACCCGATCATCTGCATAACCAAAATGGACTTAACTTCAGACGCGGAAACGAAAGAGAAGATTCTGTCTTATGTGAAAGACTATCAGGCGATCGGTTATGACGTATATGTGACATCATCAAAAGAAAACAGCGGTTTAACAGACATCGTGAAACACTTTGAGAACAAAACCACGGTGTTTGCCGGCCAGTCCGGAGTCGGGAAATCTTCGCTTTTAAATGCGATCAGCCCGGAGCTTGAGCTGAAAACAAACGAGATTTCCGCACATTTGGGACGCGGGAAACATACGACGCGCCATGTGGAGCTCATTCATACATCAGGCGGTCTTGTGGCGGATACTCCCGGGTTCAGTTCGCTTGAGTTTACCGATATTGAAGAAGAAGAGCTCGGCAGCACGTTCCCTGAGATCAGAGACATAAGCGCCTCGTGCAAATTCAGAGGCTGTCTGCATCTTAAGGAGCCGAAATGCGCGGTAAAGCAAGCGGTGGAAGAAGGAGACATCCGGACATACCGCTATGAGCATTACAAAGAATTTATGCAGGAAATAAAAGAGAGAAAGCCGAGGTATTAATATGATTAAGGTTGCGCCATCAATTCTTTCCGCCGATTTTGCTTCACTGGGCGAGGAAATTAAAGACGTGGAAAAAGGAGGGGCGGACTATATCCATATTGATGTCATGGATGGCCATTTCGTCCCTAACATTACAATCGGGCCGCTTATCGTTGAAGCCGTCCGTCCGGTGACTGATCTGCCGCTGGATGTCCATCTTATGATTGAAAACCCGGACCGCTACATCCCGGCATTCGCAAAAGCCGGTGCGGACATCCTTTCCGTCCACGCCGAGGCATGTCCGCATCTTCACCGGACCATTCAATTGATAAAAGAGCAGGGGGTAAAAGCGGGAGTTGTGCTCAATCCGCATACGCCCGTTCAAATCATTGAACATGTGATCGATGAGCTGGACCTTGTGCTGTTAATGACGGTTAACCCCGGTTTTGGAGGACAGCGCTTCATTCATTCGGTCCTGCCGAAGATCCGTCAGGTCAAACAGCTGGCTGAGGAGAAAGGCCTTTCTGAGCTTTTAATCGAGGTGGACGGCGGCGTTAATAAAGAAACAGCTCCTTTATGCGCTGAAGCGGGCGCCAACCTGCTTGTTGCCGGGTCTGCCGTATATAATCAGCCGGATCGGAAAAAAGCCATCGCTGACATCCGAAACGCAGAATAAACATGCTGAAAAAGAGCCCGGTGAAAGCCGCCGGCTCTTTTCGTATTTAAGAGAGAAAGGATAATATATGAAGACAATCAATATTGTTGCGGGCGGCCCCCGGGAGTTTATTCCCGAGCTGTCCGCGTACACAGACGGAGATACGACGTGGGTCGGAGTGGATAAAGGGACGGTCGCTCTTTTGGAGGCCGGGTTCATTCCGCAGGAAGCTTTCGGTGATTTTGACAGCATTACGGAAGAAGAACTCCTGCAGATTCAAGAAGCTGCGCCGTCCCTCCATGTGTATCAGGCGGAAAAAGATTATACCGATCTGGAACTCGCTCTTGACTGGGCTTTACAAAAAGAACCGGAGCACATTCGGATATTCGGTGTGACGGGCGGAAGAGCCGATCATTTTTTAGGGAACATTCAGCTGCTGTATAAAGCCGTAAATAAGGACACTGATGTTAAACTGATCGACAGGCAGAATGAGATTCAGATGTTCGGACCCGGCCGTTATACAATTGAAGAAAAAAGCAGCAGACGCTATGTTTCTTTTATTCCGTTTGCTGAAGCGGCAGACGGCCTGACGCTCGACGGTTTTAAATATCCTCTGGATAATTGTCATATTCCCATGGGTTCCACACTATGTATTAGTAACGAACTCATTCATTCACGAGGTACTTTTTCGTTTGCAAAAGGCATATTAATAATGGTAAGGAGCGCGGATTAAAAAAGCGGCTTCTGCCATATGCGGAAAAAACCATGAATCCTAAAGTGATGAACGCAGCGGATACGGAACTTATAGGAGGGGACAAAATGAAATTTTATACCATTAAATTGCCGAAGTTTTTAGGAGGAATTGTCCGGGCGATGCTGGGCTCATTTAGAAAAGAGTAGGCCCTAGGAGCTGAAATCGCCCTCTTTGAACGCATAAAAAACGCCTGCCGCATAAAAGGGCAGGCGTTCATTTTTGCTTATACACGCTCAACTTTTCCGGATTTTAAAGCCCGGGCAGATACATATACTTTTTTAGGTTTGCCGTCAACGAGGATGCGGACCTTTTGAAGGTTGGCGCCCCAAGTACGTTTAGAAGCGTTCATTGCGTGAGAACGGTTGTTTCCGGCTTTTGTTTTTTTACCTGTAATAAAACATTTACGTGCCATTTGTTTCCCTCCTAACTGCGCGAAACATCTTTTCAAACATAGTGTCTCAGATGCTTTCGTTATACAATACTTTAAATAATTTACCACAGCTAAAAACCGTTTGCAACTATTGTTTACCTTACTTTCAAGAAAAATCACTTGACATGTAAAACCAATCACATTTCCGCGCTGGAGCGCCGCTGTCTGTATCTTTTCTTTTCATAATGGGATACATATAGTAGAATAATGATAACTCTATGCACCTGAAGGAGGAACCTGTGTGTCCATTGAAATGAAGACAAAATACGGACAGATTGATATATCCAACGAAGTCATCGCAATGGTTGCCGGAGGCGCTGCCATTGACTGTTACGGAATAGTGGGGATGGCCTCTAAAAACCAGATTAAAGACGGTTTGTCTGAAATCCTCCGGAAAGAGAACTTTGCAAAAGGCGTACATGTCCGTCAGGAAGCAGAACAAATACATATCGACATGTACATTATTGTCAGCTACGGCACTAAAATATCCGAAGTAGCCCACAATGTTCAGACGAAGGTAAAATACACAGTAAATCAAACAATCGGACTTGCAGTTGATTCTGTAAATATTTATGTCCAAGGCGTACGAGTAACGAACCCGTAGTGAGGAGGATGAGTATTGTCTAGACGAAACTTAGATGGGAGAGCTTTTGCGGCAATGATTCTGGCGGGGGCTGAGACATTGTCTCAAAACGCATCCGCGGTGGATGCGCTGAACGTGTTTCCCGTGCCGGACGGCGATACCGGAACAAACATGAATTTATCGATGTCATCCGGTGCAAGAGAGGTAGAACACCTTGACTCACCTGACATCGGCAAAGTCGGCATCGCCCTGTCAAAAGGCCTGCTTATGGGAGCAAGAGGAAACTCAGGAGTGATCCTGTCCCAATTATTCAGAGGTTTCACAAAGAACATTGAAAACAAAAAAGAAATAAATGCCCAAGAATTTGCCGCCGCACTTCAAGCGGGAGTGGATATGGCATATAAGGCAGTCATGAAACCGGTTGAAGGAACGATTTTAACCGTGGCAAAGGACGCGGCTAAAAAAGCGGTCGCCTCGGCCAAAGAAGAAACCGATATCATTGCTCTCATGGAGGCCGTTATTGAAGAAGCGGAAGCGTCGCTCAACCGCACGCCGGATCTGCTTCCTGTTTTAAAGGACGTCGGTGTCGTTGACAGCGGCGGAAAAGGTCTGCTTTGTGTATATGAAGGCTTTTTGGCTTCCTTAAAAGGAGAATCCGTACCGAAAAAAGCGGTTCTTCCGGCACTCGATGATATGGTGAATGCCGAACATCATAAAAGCGCGCAGAGCATGCTGAGTACAGAAGACATTGAATTCGGATTTTGTACGGAAGTGATGGTAAGGCTGGATCAAGATAAACGGACGTTCGAAGAAGAGACATTCAGAAATGAACTGAGCCGTTTCGGTGACTCATTGCTGGTCGTGGCTGATGATACGCTGGCGAAAGTTCACATTCATGCCGAAGAGCCAGGGAACGTGCTCAATCTCGCGCAGCGTTACGGCGATTTGATTAAAATCAAAATTGAAAACATGAGAGAGCAGCATACGTCCATCATCAGCCAAGAACATGATGAAAAAAAGCCGGCCGGTGTAATGAAAGAAGCCCGTAAACCTTTTGGGATCGTGACTGTGGCAATGGGCGAAGGCATTTCTGAACTGTTTGCGAGCATCGGCGCCTCACACGTTATCGAAGGCGGCCAGACAATGAATCCGAGCACAGAAGATATTGTTGAAGCCGTTCAGTCTGTGAATGCGGAAACGGTTTTCATTCTTCCGAACAATTCCAATATTGTGATGGCTGCCAATCAGGCGGCGAGCGTGGCTGAAGAAAATGTCATTGTCATTCCGGCAAAAACGGTGCCTCAAGGCATGACCGCCCTGCTTGCGTTTAACCCTGACCAGCCGGCTGATGTAAATGAAGCCAATATGCTTGAAGCCATCCGGAATGTGAAAAGCGGACAGGTGACATATTCAGTCAGAGACACCCATATCGACGGCAAGGATATAAAAAAAGGTGATTTTATCGGCATTTTAAACAGTTCGATTATCGGCAGCGCCGAAGACCGGATAAATGCGGCGAAATTACTGCTGGATGAGATGATCGGAGAAGAAGATGAAATCGTCACCATCCTGTACGGAGAAGACGCGCCGGAAGAAGAAGCTGAGAAACTCGCTGAGTATATTACAAGCGTCTGTGAAGATATCGAAGTTGAAATCCATAACGGCAGACAGCCTCTTTATCCATATATATTTGCGGCAGAATAGAAGGGCTTATCAGGCCCTTCTATTCTTATGCCTTAATTTACCTGCGGCAGTGCGGCAGTGTGCCTGCTTGCCAATTGATAAATGTTCAATTAGTCTAAAGAAAAGCGCTGAATGAAGTGATGTTAAGGAGGAACAAACCAGCATGAAATATAGAAGCGTTTTTGATATTATCGGCCCGGTAATGATCGGCCCGTCCAGTTCACACACCGCAGGCGCAGCCCGGATCGGCAGAGTGGCCAGAAGCTTATTCAGACGGGAGCCCCGCCGGATCGTTGTGTCTTTTTACGGGTCATTTGCAGAGACGTATAAGGGCCACGGCACTGATGTCGCGATTATCGGCGGCCTGCTTGATTTTGATACCTTTGATGAACGGATTAAAACAGCGATTCAAATTGCTGAAGAGAAGGGCATAGATATAGAGTTCCGCACAGAGGATGCCGTGCCCGTACATCCGAATACGGCGCGTATCATCATTTCTGATGATGAGGGTGAGCTTGCCTTAACCGGTATTTCAATCGGCGGCGGGAAAATAGAAATCACGGAGCTTAACGGCTTTGAGCTGCGACTTTCCGGAAACCACCCGGCTATTTTAGTCGTTCATAATGATAAATTCGGCACAATTGCAGGCGTTGCCAATGTGCTTGCGAAATTCTCAATCAACGTCGGACATATGGAAGTGGCGCGTAAGGACGTCGGCCAGCTTGCGCTGATGACGATTGAGGTCGATCAGAATATTGAAGAAGAAGTGCTTGACGAACTTTCAACACTTCCTAATATTATACAGGTTACTAAGATAGCTGACTAAAAAGTCAGGAGGAAAATGACATGTTTCGTAATGTAAAAGAATTAATAGAAATCACTCAAGAAAAACAAATTCCGATCTCAGAAGTGATGATCACCCAAGAGATGGAAGTGACACAAAAAACGCGGGAAGAGATCTTTCAAGGAATGGAACGCAATCTTTCCGTCATGGAAGCGGCGGTTGAAAAAGGGCTGAACGGCGTCACGAGCCAGACCGGTTTAACAGGAGGAGATGCCGTGAAACTGCAGGCATACATCCAATCGGGAAAAAGCCTGTCAGGCAATCTGATTTTAGACGCCGTGTCTAAAGCTGTAGCTACAAATGAAGTCAATGCGGCGATGGGAACGATCTGCGCTACACCGACCGCCGGCTCTGCCGGGGTTGTGCCGGGAACGTTATTCGCCGTAAAGCATAAGCTGAACCCTACGACGGAACAAATGATCCGTTTTCTGTTTACAGCCGGCGCGTTCGGTTTTGTCGTAGCGAATAACGCGAGTATTTCGGGTGCGGCGGGAGGCTGTCAGGCGGAAGTCGGATCGGCATCCGGTATGGCTGCCGCTGCAATTGTGGAAATGGCGGGCGGAACGCCTCAGCAATCAGCGGAAGCAATGGCGATTACGCTGAAAAATATGCTCGGTCTCGTATGTGATCCGGTCGCCGGCTTGGTAGAAGTGCCGTGTGTCAAACGGAACGCAATGGGAGCCTCCAATGCGATGATCGCGGCGGATATGGCGCTGGCAGGGATTACGAGCCGCATTCCTTGCGATGAGGTAATAGACGCGATGTACAAAATCGGCCAGACGATGCCGACAGCACTGCGTGAAACGGGACAAGGCGGTTTAGCCGCGACACCGACGGGAAGAGAATTAGAGAAAAAAATTTTCGGAGGAGCGCTGAAATTAAGTGAAACACCATCAGCAAACTAGTATAGCGGAGATTAAGGGCATTGGGCCGGAAACAGAAAAAACATTGCACGAACTGGGTATCTATGACATTTCTGATCTTCTGAATTATTTCCCTTACCGTTATGACGACTATGAGCTGAGGGATTTAGAGGAAGTAAAACATGAAGAAAGAGTGACGGTAGAAGGGAGGGTTCATTCAGAACCTTCTCTTACCTATTACGGCAAAAAACGAAACAGGCTGACATTCAGAGTGCTTGTCGGCAATTATTTAATTACCGCGGTTTGTTTTAACCGTCCGTACTTAAAAAAGAAACTGACGCTCGGTTCTGTCGTCACGATATCCGGTAAATGGGATAAACACAGGCAGACCGTATCCGTGCAGGAACTAAAAAACGGTCCTCATCAAGAAGATAAAAGCATTGAGCCTGTTTATTCCGTTAAAGAAAACGTCACCGTTAAAATGATGAGACGATTTATTAAGGATGCGCTGCAGCATCATTTGGACAGTGCGGCCGATCCGCTTCCTGAAAAATTGAGAATCCGCTACAAGCTGCCTGATTACAAACAAGCCCTGCAGACGATGCATCAGCCGGAGACGAGGGAATCGCTGCAGCAGGCAAGACGCCGGTTTGTGTACGAAGAATTCTTATTGTTTCAGCTGAAGATGCAGGCGTTCCGTAAAGCGGAAAGAGAACAGTCAAAAGGGATCAGCCACGTGTATCCTGCTGAAAAGCTCGCCGCTTTCACAGACAGCCTTCCGTTTTCGCTCACGAACGCACAGATGCGCGTGCTCCGTGAAATTACCGCTGATATGACATCGCCATACAGAATGAACCGGCTGCTGCAAGGTGATGTCGGTTCGGGAAAAACGGCGGTCGCCGCCATCGCTTTGTACGCTGCGATTCTGTCGGGGTATCAGGGGGCATTAATGGTGCCGACAGAAATTCTGGCCGAACAGCATGCTGACTCTCTCGTATCGTTGTTTGCAAATGAAGACGTGAATATCGCGCTTTTGACGAGTTCTGTAAAAGGAAAGCGGCGCAGGGAGCTTTTGGAGCGGCTTGCTCTCGGAGAGATTGATATTTTAGTAGGGACCCATGCTTTAATCCAGGATGAAGTGGAATTTAAAGCGCTGGGCCTTGTCATTACGGACGAGCAGCACCGGTTCGGGGTCGAACAGCGCAAAAAACTCAAGAATAAAGGCCAGGATCCGGATGTGCTGTTTATGACAGCCACACCGATTCCGAGAACGCTGGCCATTACCGTCTTCGGAGAAATGGATGTTTCCGTGATAGATGAAATGCCCGCGGGACGAAAGCAAATCGAAACGTATTGGGTGAAACACGACATGCTGGAGCGGATTTTGGCTTTTATAGAAAAAGAGCTGAAACAGGGCAGACAAGCCTATATAATCTGTCCGCTCATTGAAGAATCGGATAAGCTGGATGTGCAGAATGCGATTGACGTATATAACATGCTGTCTGATGTGTACCGCGGCAAATGGAATGTCGGTCTGATGCACGGGAAGCTCCATTCTGATGAAAAAGATCAGGTGATGAGAGAATTCAGCGTCAATCAATGTCAGGTTCTCGTGTCAACAACCGTCGTAGAAGTCGGGGTGAACGTGCCGAATGCGACAATTATGGTCATCTATGACGCCGACCGTTTCGGATTATCTCAGCTCCATCAGCTCCGCGGCCGGGTCGGACGGGGAGACCACCAATCTTTCTGCATCTTGATGGCCGATCCAAAATCCGAAACCGGGAAAGAGCGGATGAGAATCATGTCGGAGACAAATGATGGGTTTGAACTGTCTGAAAAGGATCTTGAACTGCGCGGTCCCGGCGATTTCTTCGGAAAAAAACAAAGCGGTATGCCCGAGTTCAAGGTGGCGGATATGGTTCATGACTACAGAGCTTTGGAGACGGCCCGTCAGGATGCGGCCAATCTTGTGTCTTCAGAAGCTTTTTGGAAAGATGACGAGTACAGCATGCTTCGTGCTCAATTGCTTTCAAGCGGTGTCTTAGAAGGGGAGAAATTAAGCTGATTCTGCAAAATTCGGCGGCTTTCAAAAAACAATCATTGCATTCCAATCTATGAAATTATATACTACTATTAGTACCTAGTCTTAATTGTCCGGATGGTGTTTATAGATGAGAAGAAGCAAGAAAGAACGCCAAAAATTATTGCAGCAGACGATCAAATCGACACCCTTCATCACAGATGAAGAATTAGCGGGGAAATTCGGCGTCAGCATTCAGACGATCCGTTTAGACCGCTTAGAGCTCTCAATACCGGAGCTGAGGGAAAGAATTAAAAACGTGGCAGAGCAAACGCTTGAAGATGAAGTGAAATCACTGCCTTTAGATGAAGTGATCGGTGAAATCATTGATCTGGAGCTTGACGGCCAGGCCATTTCTATATTAGAAGTAAGACGCGAACATGTTTTCAGCCGCAATCAGATTGCGCGGGGGCATCATTTGTTTGCGCAGGCGAACTCACTCGCCGTAGCCGTCATAGATGATGAGCTGGCGCTGACCGCAAGCGCAAATATCCGCTTTACAAGACAGGTGAAAGAGGGCGAGCGCGTCGTTGCGAAAGCCAAAGTGACGGCAGTCGAAAAAGAAAAAGGCAGAACGGTAGTGGAAGTCAACAGTTATGTGGGAGAAGAAGTCGTATTCTCCGGCAACTTTGACATGTACCGTTCAAAACAATCATAAAGGTGGAGCATGCATGAGAATAGCTGTAGATGCAATGGGAGGCGACAATGCACCCAAAGCTGTTATTGACGGAGTAATGAAGGGTATTGAGGCATTTGACGATCTTCATATTACGCTGGTCGGTGACAAGACAACGATAGAATCACACTTGCCAACAACATCAGACCGCATCACCGTATTGCACGCCGATGAAGTGATTGAACCGACGGATGAACCGGTCCGCGCCGTACGCAGAAAGAAAAACTCTTCTATGGTGCTGATGGCACAGGAAGTGGCTGAAAACAGAGCGGATGCCTGCATTTCAGCGGGGAATACGGGCGCATTGATGACAGCGGGGCTGTTTATTGTCGGCAGAATTAAAGGAATCGACCGGCCGGCCCTTGCGCCGACGCTTCCGACCGTATCAGGCGACGGTTTCCTTCTTTTAGATGTAGGCGCCAATGTCGATGCCAAGCCGGAGCACCTTGTCCAGTACGGAATAATGGGATCTGTATATGCCCGGCAGGTTCTCGGAATCAGCTCGCCGCGCGTCGGCTTGTTAAATGTCGGCACGGAAGAAAAGAAGGGAAACGACCTGACAAAAAAGACGTTTGAATTATTAAAAGAAACAAACGTGAATTTTGTCGGAAACGTAGAGGCGAGAGACTTGCTGGAAGGCGCTGCTGACGTTATCGTTACAGACGGCTTTACGGGCAACGTCACGTTGAAAACATTGGAAGGTTCAGCGTTATCAATTTTCAAAATGCTGAAAGATACACTGACTTCAAGTTTTGTTTCTAAGCTGGCAGCAGGAGTGCTGAAGCCGAAGCTGATGGAAATGAAACTGAAAATGGACTATTCTGAGTACGGCGGGGCGAGTCTTTTCGGTTTAAAGGCGCCTGTTATTAAAGCGCACGGCTCTTCTGATGCACGCGCTGTTTATCACGCGCTGCGCCAGGCGAGAGAAATGGTCAGCCAAAACGTGGCCGCATTTATAGAAGAAGAAGTAAAAGAAGAAAAAACAGATGAGTAGTCTGGAGGTTATCACACCATGAGTAAGATTGCATTTTTATTTCCCGGACAGGGATCACAATATATCGGTATGGGAAAAGACCTGTACGAACGCGAAGAAGCGTCAAAACGTATTTTTGATGAAGCGGATGAAACGCTTGAAACAAAGCTGAGCTCGCTCATTTTTGAAGGCGATGCTGAAGAATTAACCCTTACATACAATGCGCAGCCTGCGCTCTTAACAACAAGCATTGCCGTATTGGAAAAGTTTAAAGAATCCGGCATCACGCCGGATTTCACAGCCGGCCACAGCCTCGGAGAATATTCGGCGCTCGTTGCGGCGGGAGCGATGACATTTAAAGATGCCGTTTACACGGTAAGAAAACGGGGAGAATTCATGAATGAAGCCGTGCCGGCGGGAGAAGGCGCAATGGCCGCTATTCTCGGAATGGATGCGGAATCCTTGAAAAAGGTGACGGATCAAGTGACAGAAAACGGCCACCTCGTACAGCTTGCAAATCTGAACTGCCCCGGCCAGATCGTGATTTCCGGAACGGCAAAAGGCGTGGAGCTTGCTTCAGAAGAAGCGAAAAACAACGGGGCAAAACGGGCGATCCCGCTAGAAGTAAGCGGACCGTTCCATTCTGAATTAATGAAGCCCGCGGCGGAAAAACTCGAAGAAGTGCTCAGCGCATGTGAGCTGAAAAGTGCGGCTGTTCCCGTTATATCAAACGTTTCGGCTGACATCATGACAGAAAAAGACGATATCAAGAAAAAGCTGATCGAACAGCTTTATTCACCTGTACGCTTTGAAGAAACAATTAACAAACTGATTGACGAAGGCGTTACGACGTTTGTTGAAATCGGTCCCGGAAAAGTGCTTTCAGGCCTTGTGAAAAAAGTGAACCGCCGTCTGAAAACAATCGCGGTTTCTGACCACGAAACCATTGAATTGGCGATTCAAACGCTGAAGGAGGAGAATCAGGATGCTTAATGAAAAAACAGCAGTCGTAACGGGAGCGTCCCGCGGAATCGGGCGGGCGATCGCGCTTGATCTTGCGAAAAACGGATGTAACGTAGTTGTCAACTACTCCGGAAGTGAAGCGAAAGCGAACGAGGTCGTAGATGAAATCAAATCTTTGGGCCGAAATGCGATCGCGGTAAAAGCCGATGTATCAAATTCCGAAGAAGTACAAAACATGATGAAAGAGGCTGTCGCCGAATTCTCTTCAATCGACATTCTTGTGAACAATGCGGGAATCACAAAGGACAATCTCCTGATGAGAATGAAAGAAAATGAATGGGATGACGTCATCAACATTAACCTGAAAGGTGTTTTCAACTGCACGAAAGCCGTGACTAGACAGATGATGAAACAGCGCTCAGGCCGGATTATCAACGTATCATCAATCGTCGGCGTCAGCGGAAACCCGGGCCAGGCGAACTATGTGGCGGCAAAAGCCGGTGTGATCGGCTTGACAAAGTCATCTGCCAAAGAGCTTGCGAGCCGTAATATTACGGTCAACGCCATCGCTCCGGGCTTTATTTCCACGGATATGACGGACAAGCTTTCTAAAGAAGTCCAAGATGAAATGCTGAAGCAGATTCCGCTCGCGCGTTTCGGTGATCCTTCCGATATCAGCAGCGTTGTCACGTTCCTTGCTTCTGAAGGATCGCGTTATATGACGGGCCAGACCCTCCATATTGACGGCGGAATGGTGATGTAAAGATTTGTTTTTAAAATTTCATCCTAGTTTCTCTAGTTTTTTAAAAACGAATCCTCTATAATACTTGAGGGGAGGTGAATTGCTATGGCAGATACATTAGAGCGTGTAACGAAAATCATCGTAGACCGCCTTGGCGTTGATGAAGCTGACGTCAAACTTGAAGCTTCTTTCAAGGAAGACTTAGGTGCTGATTCCCTAGATGTAGTTGAGCTTGTTATGGAACTTGAAGACGAGTTTGATATGGAGATTTCTGACGAAGATGCTGAAAAGATTGCAACAGTCGGCGACGCTGTGAACTACATACAAAACCAGCAATAAGCTGATGCTAAAAGTCCCGCCTGACAGCGGGGCTTTAGCCCTTTAACCGTTCGGTTACCGGCGTCTGACGCTGTACGCGCTGCCGATTCCGTTTACGGCGGGAAGCGCGGTGAACCTGATGTGCCTATGGAGGTTACTATGTCAAAACACTCACATTTTAAAGATAAAAAAAAGTTCTATAAAAAAATAGAGCAATTTAAAGAGTTCCAAGAACGGATTTCGGTTCATTTTCAAAACGAGAAACTTTTGTATCAAGCATTTACACATTCATCTTATGTGAATGAGCATCGGAAAAAGCCGTATGAAGACAATGAAAGGCTTGAATTTTTAGGTGACGCTGTTTTGGAACTGACGATCTCCCAATTCTTATTTGCCAAATATCCGGCCATGAGTGAAGGAGATTTGACGAAGCTGAGAGCCGCTATCGTATGCGAGCCGTCACTCGTCTCCCTTGCCCACGAATTGTCATTCGGCGATCTTGTTCTTTTGGGTAAAGGAGAAGAAATGACGGGCGGCAGAAAGCGTCCTGCGCTTTTAGCGGATGTGTTTGAAGCGTTTATCGGCGCACTGTATCTGGATCAGGGCCTTGAGCCGGTTCAGCAATTCCTGAAAGAGTACGTGTTCCCTAAAATAAACGATGGTGCTTTTTCTCATGTGATGGATTTCAAAAGCCAGCTTCAAGAATTTGTGCAGCGGGACGGAAAAGGATCGCTTGAGTACAAAATTCTCAATGAAAAAGGACCTGCCCACAACCGGGAATTCGAGGCGCTTGTCTCTCTTAAAGGTGAGGCGCTCGGCATCGGGAACGGACGTTCCAAAAAAGAAGCCGAGCAGCACGCGGCACAGGAAGCTCTTGCAAAATTGCAAAAACACCATACGAAACAATAAAATCCCCCTGTATCCCTAGGGGGATTTCAATATGTCTGCGCCTGATATAAGCGGGGGATTATGATAATATTGAGATACTTATACGATAAGGAGGATCTGGGATGTTCCTCAAACGTTTAGACGTTATAGGATTTAAATCATTTGCAGAACGGATATCCGTTGACTTTGTAAAAGGCGTCACTGCCGTTGTCGGTCCGAACGGCAGCGGAAAGAGCAACATAACCGAAGCCATCCGCTGGGTGCTCGGCGAACAATCAGCCCGCTCGCTTCGGGGCGGGAAAATGGAAGATATCATTTTTGCCGGAAGTGATTCACGCAAGCGGCTTAACCTTGCGGAAGTCACGTTAACGCTTGATAATGAAGATCATTTTCTCCCGATCGATTATCACGAAGTCAGCGTGACGAGACGGGTTTACCGTTCCGGAGAAAGTGAATTTCTCATCAATAATCAGCATTGCCGCCTGAAAGACATCATTGACTTATTTATGGACTCCGGGCTCGGGAAAGAAGCGTTTTCCATTATCAGCCAGGGGAAAGTCGAAGAGATTTTAAGCAGCAAAGCGGAAGACCGCCGCAGTATTTTTGAAGAAGCTGCCGGCGTGCTGAAATATAAAACACGAAAGAAAAAAGCGGAAAACAAACTGTTTGAGACGCAGGATAACTTAAACAGGGTGGAAGATATTCTTCACGAGCTCGAAGATCAGGTCGAACCGCTGAAAATCCAGGCATCAATCGCCAAAGACTACTTAGAAAAAAAGAAAGAGCTTGAGCACGTCGAAATCGCCCTTACCGCCTTTGATATCGAAGAACTGCATGGCAAATGGTCGGGTTTAAAAGACAAGGTGCAGGCTGCTAAAGAAGAAGAATTGGCGGAATCGTCGGCGATCTCCGCTAAAGAAGCGGCGATAGAAGAGACGAGAGATAAAATCCACGCGCTCGACGAATCCGTCAACGAGCTGCAGCAGGTTCTGCTCGTGACAAGTGAAGAGCTTGAAAAGCTGGAAGGCCGGAAAGAAGTGCTGAAAGAGCGCAAAAAAAACGCCGCGCAAAACCGGGAACAGCTTGAGGAATCGGTCACACATTACACAAAGAAGGAAGCAGAACTGAAATCGGCTATTGAAAAACAGTCTGCCGTCTTTGATAAGCTGCGTGCCGAAGTGAAGCGGTTAAATGCCCAGGTGAAAGAAAAGCAGCAGGCGCTCAGCCTTCATAATGAAAACGTCGAAGAGAAAATCGAACAATTAAAAAGCGATTACTTCGAATTGTTAAACAGTCAGGCGTCGATCCGCAACGAGCTGCAGCTTTTAGATGACCAGATGTCCCAATCTGCCGTCCAGCAGGCGAGACTGACCGCAAACAATGAAAAATATCTTCAGGAACGAAATGATATTTCCGTCCGCAAAGCGGCATGCGAAGAAGAACTGGCCGCAGTTGAAGCTGATATTGACAATCAGGTCGGCCGCTTTCGCGAAGTCCAGACCGCATATGAACAGAAAAAACGCCAGTATGAAAAGAAAGAATCAGCCCTGTATCAGGCGTATCAATTTGTACAGCAGGCCAGATCCAAAAAAGATATGCTTGAAACGATGCAAGGCGATTTTTCAGGGTTTTACCAAGGCGTAAAAGAAGTACTGAAGCAGAAGGAGCAGCTTGGCGGCATCCGCGGCGCTGTTCTCGAACTGATTTCCACTGAACAAAAATATGAAACGGCGATCGAGATTGCACTCGGCGCGGCGGCGCAGCACGTTGTCACAGACGATGAGCAGGCGGCGCGGAAAGCGATTCAATATTTAAAACAGAATTCCTTCGGCCGCGCAACGTTTCTGCCGCTTACGGTCATGAAACCGCGCCAGCTCCAAACCCGTGATGAACAGACGGCTTCGAAGCATCCGTCTTTTCTCGGCGCAGCGAGCGGGCTTGTCACGTATGATGCGGCGTATCGGAATGTCATTGAAAACCTTCTCGGCACAGTGCTGATCACTGAAGATTTAAAAGGTGCGAATGAACTTGCCAAGCTTGTCGGGCACCGCTACCGCATCGTGACGCTTGAAGGCGATGTCGTCAATCCAGGCGGATCAATGACAGGCGGCGCAGTCAAAAAGAAAAACAATTCTCTGCTCGGCAGAAGCCGTGAGCTTGAGACGGTGACTGCGCGGCTCGCCGAAATGGAAGAAAAAACAGCTGTGCTCGAAAAAGAAGTCAAATCGCTGAAACAAGCCATTCAAGAGCTTGAACATACGCTGAACGGTCTCCGTGAAGACGGTGAGGCTTTCAGAACAAAGCAGCAGGACGTAAAAGGCAGGCTGTATGAACTCGAAGTCGCCGAAAAGAACATCAATACCCATCTGGAGCTTTACGATCAGGAGAAAGCATCACTGACGGAAAGCAGCCGGGAAAAAGAGGCGCGAAAATCAGCATTGGAAGAACAGCTGAGTGAGGCATCCGGCCAGCTGAAAGAGCTTGAGGAAGAGATGGACAGGCTGACAAAACAAAAGCAGACCCTATCCTCAACAAAAGAAACGCTCTCTCATGAGCTGACGGAATGTAAAGTGGCCGCGGCGAAAAAAGAACAGGCGTGCTCGAGTGAGGAAGACAACCTCAAAAGGCTGAAAAAAGAGCTTGAAGAAACGCAGCTCGCCCTGAAAGAAACACGGGAAGATTTAAGCCTCCTGACCTCAGAGATGACGTCCAGCACAAGCGGTGAGGAGCAGCTTGAAGAAGCAGCCCATCATAAGCTTCACGATAAAACGAGAACGATCGAATTGATCGCCAGCCGGCGCGATCAGCGTGTGAAACTTCAGAGGGCGCTTGATACGAACGAGCTTGAGCTGAAAGAGATGAAGCGTCTGTACAGGCAAAAAACCGAAATTCTGAAAGATGAAGAGGTAAAACTCGGCCGGATGGAAGTTGAGCTTGATAACCTCTTGCAATATTTACGTGAGGAGTACAGCTTATCCTTTGAAGGGGCAAAAGAACAATATCAGCTCGAACTCGAGCCTGAAGAGGCGAGAAAACGGGTCAAACTGATCAAGCTTTCAATTGAAGAGCTCGGAACGGTCAATCTCGGCAGCATCGATGAATTTGAAAGAGTGAACGAACGGTATCAGTTTTTAACGGAGCAGAAAAATGATCTGACGGATGCGAAAAATACACTGTTCCAAGTCATTGAAGAAATGGATTCAGAAATGACGAAGCGGTTCCATGAAACGTTTATCCAGATCCGTTCTCAATTCAACGACGTGTTCCGTTCCTTGTTCGGAGGAGGGCGCGCTGAACTGAAGCTGACCGATCCGAATGACCTTCTCAACTCAGGGGTGGACATTATTGCCCAGCCTCCGGGCAAAAAACTGCAAAACTTAAATCTTTTGTCAGGGGGAGAACGGGCGCTGACCGCCATTGCCCTTTTATTCTCCATTTTGAAAGTAAGGCCCGTTCCGTTCTGCGTGCTTGATGAAGTGGAAGCCGCGCTTGATGAAGCCAATGTATTCAGGTTTGCTCAATACTTAAAAAAATACAGTGGCGACAGCCAGTTTATCGTCATCACCCACAGAAAAGGCACCATGGAAGAAGCGGATGTCCTCTACGGTGTTACGATGCAGGAATCCGGCGTTTCCCGAATGGTTTCGGTCAAACTGGAAGAAACAAAAGAATTCGTTCAGTAACGAGGAAAGAGGTTGAAAGATGAGCTTTTTTAAAAAATTAAAAGAGAAAATCACGAAACAGACAGATTCCGTCTCTGAAAAATTTAAAGACGGTCTCGAAAAAACAAGAAATTCCTTCTCAAATAAAGTGAACGAGCTCGTCTCCCGCTACCGGAAAGTCGACGAAGATTTCTTCGAAGAGCTTGAGGAAGTGCTGATTAGCGCTGACGTCGGTTTCACAACGGTGATGGAACTGATCGACGAGCTCAAAAAAGAAGTGAAGCTGAAAAACATCCAGGATCCTCAGGAAGTGCAGTCCGTCATTTCTGAAAAGCTCGTCGACATTTATAACAGCGGCGACGAAGAGATTTCTGAACTGAATATTCAGGACGGGCGCTTAAACGTTATTCTGCTTGTCGGCGTAAACGGCGTCGGAAAAACGACAACCATCGGAAAGCTGGCCCACAAGCTGAAGAATGAAGGCAAATCCGTTGTGCTTGCTGCCGGAGACACCTTCAGAGCCGGGGCGATTGAACAGCTTGAAGTGTGGGGGGAGCGTACTGGTGTGCCTGTCATTAAGCAGGCTGCCGGGAGCGACCCTGCGGCAGTTATTTACGATGCCGTACACGCGGCTAAAGCAAGAGGCGCGGATGTGCTGATTTGTGATACGGCCGGCCGCCTTCAGAATAAAGTAAACTTAATGAAAGAGCTTGAAAAAGTCAAACGCGTCATCGAACGCGAAGTGCCTGAGGCTCCGCATGAGGTTCTGCTTGCGCTTGACGCGACGACAGGTCAGAATGCGATGGCGCAGGCGAAAGAATTCTCCAAAGCGACGAATGTGACGGGTATCGCATTAACGAAGCTTGACGGCACCGCAAAAGGCGGTATCGTCCTGGCGATCCGCAATGAGCTTCACATCCCCGTGAAACTGGTCGGCCTCGGAGAAAAGGTTGACGACCTCCAGCGGTTTGATGCAGAATCTTACGTATACGGTCTCTTTTCTGATTTAGTTGAAAAAGCCGAGGATTAATGAATAAAAAACGAGTATAAAACCTTCCATTTTATACTCGTTTTTTTATACGCATTGATACTCGGAATGGAGGGAGCAGTTGTTGGACAAATGGCTGAAAGCTGAATTGGAAAGGAAGATCGGCGCGATAAACCATATGTCGCTGCTGGATGAACAGGGAGGCACTTCAACCGTTCGGAAAATAGTGACCGGCCAAGACGCATTTTTGCTGAAAAGTTCTTTTCAACAGAAGTATCGGGAATGGTTAATGAGAGAAGCCTTCGTTTTACAACAACTGACGGAAACTCGTCGTCTGCCTGTTCCTATTTATTATGGGATGATACAGGAACAGCATGCCAGCCATATCGTCATGTCATTTGAGGATGGAATCACCCTCACTTCTGCTTTAAGAAAAGCAAAAGGGGATACTGAAAAGAAAAAGCTGATCAAGCGTTTCGGCCAGTTTCTGCAACGGCTGCATGAAACCGAAATGGTCCCTGGTTTACAGCTGGAAACAGACTGGCTCGATCTGCAAATCAAACGAGCCGGGGAATATGTCAAAAAAGGACAGGCTGAAGGAAGTGCAGAGCTTTTGAAGGATTTGGACCGGTACAGACCTGTTCCTGTTCAGCAGACAATGATTCACGGTGACTGCACGACTGATAATGTGCTGGTGAAAGACGGAGAGGTCTGTCTGTTTATCGATGCTGCGGGAATATCGGCGGGAGATCCGCGATATGATGAATCATTAGCGATCCGTCATTTTGTCACAAATGAAGCATGGCTCAATGCTTTTTACGAAGGCTATTGCCGCTATCGTGTATCAAAACAAGAATTCGAGTATTTTAACGGCGGTCTATACGAATTTTTTTAAAAACTGATTATGTAAAAAGAGCCTCATGCTTTGACAAGATAAAAACTTGACACACGCTCTGAAACCATGTAAACTATGTTTTTGTAAAGGGATTTGACTTAACAAAGGGGAGAGCTCAAATGTCGCTCGAAAAAACGACGAGAATGAACTATTTGTTTGACTTCTATCAGTCGTTGCTGACGTCAAAACAAAAGAGCTATATGTCGCTTTATTATCTGGACGATTTCTCCCTTGGTGAAATAGCCGAAGAGTATGACGTTTCAAGGCAAGCCGTTTACGATAACATCAAACGGACTGAAGCGATGCTTGAACAATATGAAGAAAAACTGCTCCTTTTTAAAAAGTTTCAGGAGCGTAAAGAAATGTTTACAAAGCTGAAAGAGCTTGCTTCCGGCTTGCAGGAAGAGGAAAAAATGACGGCTCTGATTGAAGCGCTTGAGAAATTAGATTAGGAGGCGGCAAACAATGGCATTTGAAGGATTAGCCGACCGACTGCAAAAGACGATTTCAAAAATCCGCGGAAAAGGAAAAGTCAGCGAACAAGACGTAAAAGAGATGATGCGTGAAGTTCGTCTTGCGCTTCTTGAGGCTGACGTTAACTTTAAAGTCGTAAAGGATTTTGTGAAAAAAGTAAGTGAACGGGCTGTCGGACAGGACGTCATGCAGAGTCTGACACCCGGTCAGCAGGTTATTAAAGTCGTAAAAGAAGAGCTTACCGAGCTGATGGGCGGCGAAGAAAGCAAAATTGCCGTCGCCAAACGCCCGCCGACCGTTATTATGATGGTCGGGCTCCAAGGTGCCGGTAAAACGACAACCACGGGGAAGCTCGCCAACCTGCTGCGCAAAAAACATAACCGCAAACCGCTGCTCGTGGCTGCAGATATTTACCGTCCCGCTGCGATTAAGCAGCTGGAAACACTGGGGAAACAGCTTGATATGCCGGTCTTTTCGCTTGGCGATCAGGTCAGCCCGGTGGAAATTGCCAGACAGGCGATTGAAAAAGCGAAGGAAGAGCATCATGATTATGTGATTTTAGATACCGCCGGACGGCTGCACATCGATCACGAACTGATGGATGAGCTCTCCGGCGTAAAGGAAGTCGCAAACCCTGAAGAAATTTTCCTTGTCGTCGACTCAATGACCGGTCAGGATGCGGTGAACGTCGCCAAAAGCTTTAATGACCAGCTCGGTTTAACGGGCGTCGTTTTAACAAAGCTTGACGGGGATACCCGCGGAGGTGCGGCGCTTTCTATCCGTGCAGTCACTGAAACGCCGATTAAATTCGCCGGAATGGGAGAAAAACTCGACGCTTTAGAAGCGTTCCATCCCGAGCGTATGGCATCCCGGATTCTCGGAATGGGTGACGTGTTAACCCTGATTGAAAAAGCTCAGGCGACAGTTGATGAAGACAAAGCCAAAGAGCTTGAGCAGAAAATGAGAACGATGAGCTTCACATTGGATGATTTTCTTGAGCAGCTCGGCCAGGTCCGAAACATGGGGCCTCTTGACGAACTGCTGCAAATGATGCCCGGCGCAGGCAAAATGAAAGGCTTAAAAAACATCCAAGTCGATGAAAAACAGCTGAATCATGTGGAAGCGATCATTAAATCAATGACTGTTCTTGAAAAAGAACAGCCGGATATCATTAACGCCAGCCGGCGGAAGCGGATTGCCAAAGGAAGCGGAACATCCGTTCAGGAAGTCAACCGTCTTTTAAAGCAGTTTGAGGAAATGAAAAAAATGATGAAGCAGATGACCAACATGTCAAAAGGGAAGAAAAAAGGCTTTAAACTACCTTTTATGTAATCGGTTATACATGATAAAACCGTTGTTAAGAAAAAACACTTTACAAACACTTTTATCATTGTTAATATACTATCTTGTTGAAATATTTTCGGAGGTGCTAGTAAAATGGCAGTAAAAATTCGTTTAAAACGTATGGGAGCAAAAAAATCTCCTTTCTATCGTATTGTTGTAGCAGATTCTCGTTCACCGCGTGACGGCCGTTTCATCGAAACAGTCGGAACATACAACCCGGTTGCAAAGCCGGCTGAAGTGAAAATCAACGAAGAGCTTGCTCTTAAATGGCTGCAAACAGGAGCTAAACCTTCTGATACAGTCCGCAACTTGTTCTCAAGCCAAGGAATTATGGAAAAATTCCACAACGCTAAACAAGGCAAGTAATGACTGATCAGAACTTGGAAGATTTGATTGTCAGCATTGTGGCTCCGCTTGTCGACCATCCGGAAGACATAACGGTCACAAAAGAAGAGACCGATCAAAAGATTGCGCTGCGCTTATCTGTCAATAAGTCAGATACCGGTAAAATTATCGGAAAGCAAGGCCGGACTGCAAGAGCGATTCGAACCGTCGTTTTTGCAGCTGGCGCACAGTCTTCTAAGAAAGTTCAATTTGAAATATTTGACTGAAAGGGAGAGGGCCGGCACCTCCCCTTTTTTTACACGTAAAAAAGGCAAATGAACAGAAATATGTTGGAAGAGTGGGGAGTCTGGTCCTATGCAGATTATTCACAGGGTTACCGTTATGCAGGTTCTGACCGAGCAAAGCAAGGAAAAGCTTTTGGCCTCTTTTGCAGAAAAAAAGCAAACGCTTGAACGAGAATGCAGCCAGCTCTATTTTCAGCTTAGAAAACATGAAAAAGATCAGCAGAATCCCGATGTAGCGGAATCTTTTAAAAAAGCCATTGAGAAAAGACAAGACAAAATCAAAATGATCGATTTCCAAATAAGCCAGACACATTCGCTCCCGCTCGGAAGCGAAGTGAAGGAAAAGGAGATCGATGCGCTGCTTTCAATCAACGTCGGTGATAACTGGCATGAAAAAACAGCGGCAAATACCATCGTCATAAAAGACGGGGTAGTAATTGAAATTCGCCCGAGGTGATAATATGACAAACAGATGGTTTAATGTAGGCAAAATTGTAAATACCCACGGCATTAAAGGCGAAGTGCGGGTCATTTCTAAAACCGACTTTGCCGAAGAACGGTACAAGCCCGGCAATACGCTCTATTTGTTTGCGGAAGGGGCTGCGGAGCCAATCAAAGTAACGGTCAGCACCCACAGGCTTCACAAGCAGTTTCACCTGCTGCAATTCAAAGAAATGCCGAGTCTTAATGAAGTCGAACACCTAAGAAACATGGTGATCAAAGTCCCTGAAGAAGACTTGGGAGAGCTTGAAGAAGATGAATTTTATTTTCATGAAATCATCGGCTGTGAAGTGGTATCAGAGGACGGGGAACTGATCGGCACAGTGAAGGAAATCTTGACGCCCGGGGCTAATGACGTATGGGTAGTTGCAAGAAAAGGGAAAAAAGATGCGCTCATTCCGTATATCGCTTCTGTGGTCAAGGATATTAATATAAATGAGAAGAAAATTAAGATTCATGTAATGGAAGGGTTAATAGACGAATGAAAATCGACTTTTTAACACTGTTTCCCGAGATGTTTCAAGGGGTTCTCGGCTCATCCATCCTGCAAAAAGCACAGGAAAAAGAGGCTGTCCGTTTTGACGTCATCAATTTCCGGGCTTTTTCGGATAATAAACACCAAACGGTTGATGATTACCCGTACGGCGGGGGAGCCGGGATGGTGTTAAAGCCGCAGCCTGTGTTTGATGCCGTTGAAAAGCTGACAGCCGGTACGGATGCCAAGCCGCGCATTATTCTCGTCTGCCCGCAAGGTGAACGTTATACGCAGAAGAAAGCCGAGGAGCTGGCGGAAGAGGAACATCTGATGTTTATTTGCGGACATTATGAAGGGTATGATGAACGGATCCGGGAACACCTTGTCACGGATGAAATCTCCATCGGGGATTTTGTGCTGACAGGTGGAGAGCTCCCTGCCATGATGATTGCCGACAGTGTTGTCAGGCTTTTGCCGGGCGTCCTCGGAAAAGAAGCATCCCACGTGGAGGATTCCTTCAGCACGGGGCTTTTAGAGCATCCGCATTATACAAGGCCTGCAGATTATAAAGGCTTAAAAGTGCCTGAGATGCTTCTGTCCGGCAACCATGCCAAAATAAAAGAATGGCGCAATAAAGAATCAATCAGAAGAACCTTTTTAAGACGTCCGGATCTTCTTGAAAACTATCCTCTCACCGATGAGCAAAGAAAATGGATTTCCGAGTGGGAAAACGAATAGATTCTATTGCGCAGGCAATGAAGATATGATAAGATACTACTTGTGGCTTAAGAAGGCTTATCCTTCAAAAGCTTGAAAACGATGTTCCGCTGTGCCTTGCAGTTGTGGCTAAGAGCATCTGTTGGAAGGAGTTGAAAACGATGCAAAAACTAATTCAAGATATCACAAAAGAACAGCTTCGCACTGATCTTCCTGCGTTCCGTCCTGGTGACACTTTACGTGTACACGTAAAAGTTGTTGAGGGTAACCGTGAGCGTATCCAGATCTTCGAAGGTGTTGTGATCAAGCGTCGTGGTGGTGGAATCAGCGAAACGTTCACAGTTCGTAAGATTTCTTACGGTGTTGGCGTTGAACGTACATTCCCTGTACACACACCAAAAATCGCGAAAATCGAAGTTGTACGTTACGGTAAAGTACGTCGCGCTAAGCTTTACTACCTGCGTGAACTTCGCGGAAAAGCGGCTCGTATTAAAGAAATCAGACGATAATGATAACGAACGAAAAGAGCTTGTTACCCGTAACAGGCTCTTTTTTTATATGACATTTGTAAAAGCGGAACAAGCAACGTAAAATACATAAGAGATCACCGGGACATACAGTTCCGGCAAATAAGGCAGGTGTCGAAGTCACATGACCATTCAATGGTTCCCGGGCCATATGGCTAAAGCGAGACGGGAAGTAACAGAAAAACTGAAGTTAATTGATATCGTCTACGAATTGGTGGATGCGAGAATACCGATGTCATCGAGAAACCCGATGATTGAGGAAATTTTAAAAAATAAGCCGCGCATTATGCTTTTAAATAAAGCCGATAAGGCCGATGCGGCTGTAACGGCCCAATGGAAGGATCACTTTCAGGGACAGGGGATTCCCTCTCTTTCAATAAACTCCGTTAACGGACAGGGGCTGCATCAAATCGTGCCGTCCTCGAAAGAACTGCTGAAAGATAAGTTCGATAAAATGAAAGCAAAAGGCATTAAGCCAAGAGCGATCCGCGCATTAATCATCGGCATTCCGAACGTCGGGAAATCTACGCTCATCAACCGTCTGGCCAAAAAAAACATTGCCAAGACGGGAGACAGGCCCGGCATTACCACTTCCCAGCAGTGGGTAAAGGTAGGCAAGGAATTAGAGCTGCTCGATACACCGGGGATTTTATGGCCTAAATTTGAAGACGAGCTTGTCGGTTTGCGCCTGGCGATCACCGGGGCGATTAAAGATTCCATTATCAACCTGCAGGATGTGGCCATTTTCGGGCTGCGCTTTCTGGAAGAGCATTATCCAGACCGCCTAAAGGAGCGTTACGGACTTCAGGAAATCCCTGAGGATATTGCCGCTCTTTTTGACGCGATCGGTGAAAAACGCGGCTGTTTAATGGGCGGCGGACTGATTGACTACGATAAAACGACAGAAGTCATCATCCGGGACATCCGGACGGAAAAGTTCGGCAGGCTTTCATTTGAAACACCATCAGAATAAAGACGCGCAGCGATGCGGGTCTTTATTTTTTCCGCAGAATACCGATATACATAATGTAAGGGAGAAGAGAACGTGAATACATTAACCGTAAAAAGCGTAAAAGAACGCCTGCAAGAGGTCAAAGATGAAAGAGACCCCTTCATTGCCCAATGTGAAAAAGATCCGAGAAAAAGCGTACAGACGCTTTTAGAGCAATGGCTGAAAAAACACGCGAAGGAAAAAGCCCTTAAAGAGCAGTGGCTGAACATGACGGCATACGAAAGGCTGTCATACAAAAAGGGCTTCCGCCTGATTGCAGGCGTTGACGAAGCGGGAAGAGGGCCGCTTGCCGGACCGGTTGTCGCAGGTGCTGTCATTTTGCCGGCAGAATGCGAGATTCTCGGACTCACGGACTCGAAGAAACTGTCGGAAAAGAAGCTCGGGGAGTATTACGATCGGATTACGGAAGAAGCCACAGCGATAGGAGTAGGCATTGTCCATGCGGATGTCATTGACCGGATCAACATTTATGAGGCCGCGAGACTCGCGATGGTAAAAGCGGTCAATGCTTTATCGGAAACACCTGATTATCTGCTTGCAGATGCCATGACGCTACCGCTGGACATTCCGCAGTCATCTGTTATAAAAGGGGATGCCAAAAGCGTGTCAATTGCCGCCGGAGCCTGCATTGCTAAAGTAACGCGGGACCGTCTCATGGCGGAATACGCCAAAACCTATCCCATGTACGGCTTTGAAAAAAATAAGGGCTACGGAACGAAAGAACATCTTGAAGCTCTTCAGGCATACGGACCGACAACTATTCACCGAAAAACATTCGCTCCCGTTCAATCTTATTGTTAGAAAAGAGGCTTAAGACATGAACATAAGCGGCGAAATCCAAGCGGCTTTCAGACAGCTGACGGCGGAAATCTCTCAGGATCGGCAAGACGGCGGTAAAGACAGCGGCGAAAAAAGACTGCTGTTAGGGAAGGTTCTCCGTTTGCTGGACGATCAAAGCGCGCTTATCCAAATCGGCGGCCGGACGATGCAGGGAAAGCTTGAAACCGCCCTCCGTCCTCAGGCATATTACTGGTTTTCTTATGACAGACAGCCGGCGGAAAAAATAGGCCGGCTTCATGTTGTTGACCAATTTGATGGAAGCCCGAAAACCGTTCAGGAAGCGGCGGGAAGACTGTTAAATGCTCTTTCCGTCAAACCGAACCCGGTATCTCTGCAGATTGCCGAAACGTTTATGCAGCAGAAGCTGCCGATGACGGAAAACAGCCTCAAAGCCTGCATCCGCTGGGCTGAATCGCTTCCGGCCGCCGAGTCGAAAAAGGCGGCAGAAACAATCGTATTTGCGCTGAAACGGGAACTGCCCGCGCACCCTGAAGTCTTGTCAGCTATTCATGCTGTTAAATTTCCGGTTCCGACCCGCCGCCTTCTTTCCGGACTGCTTCAGGCAATCAATCAGGCTCCGCAATCGGCAAAAGAGCTGTCCGCGCTTCAAGAGGCGGTTTCTGACGTGTTAGACGCGGAAACGGATCTTCATGCAGAGCGCCTCTTGAAGAAGCTTGCCGAGACCGCACGCATGCCGATTTCAGAAACCGGGCCGATGGATAAAGGAGAACGGACGGAATTAAAACAATCACCAATTGTCCGAGAGACTAGTGAAAACGTAAAGGCAGCCACAAGCCGCCCTTCTCCTCCGCGTGCCCGGACAGATACGGAGCTGCCTGAAAAAGCGGCAAGACAGCTTATCGAAAAATTAATGACATCAGCCGAAAAGAATGAAAACCGTCCCGTAAAAGAAACGGCGGACATCATCAAGGCTTTCATTTCTCAAGATAAAACATCCAAAACAGCACCTGTTCTCCAAAACGTACATCTGACAGAACAGGAGGCGGCTGTTTTCGAAAAAGCCGTTCAGCTTACTGAACTGAAATATGCGGAAAAACATGACGTATTAAGCCTTTTGCAAAGAATCAAAAAAGGGCTGGGCACCCGTGATGAATTATCATTCATTACAGCGCTTGAAAAAGGCGCGGCTCCGCAGCCGGAGAAACAAGCGCTGAAAACGGCTCTCCAAGCCGTCCGGACGCTTCAAGACGCGCCCCAATCCGTTAAACAAGAGGCAGAACCGCTCATTCATAAATTAAACGGACAGCTGTTTATTGAGCAGCAGAATCCATCTTTTACGCAGATGGTGCTGTCATTTCCGTTGGGAGCGTCCGCGTATGAGAATGACATCACAGTTCTCTTTAAAGGACGGAAGAAGCCTGACGGAAAACTTGATCCGTCACATTGCAGGCTCCTGTTTTTGCTGCATCTTGAAACGCTGCAAGAAACCGTTGTGGACTGTATGATTCAGCAAAATGTAATGACCATTACGGTTGAGACCGATTTTGAGCTTCAGGCGGCCATCGACCCTCTCGTACCGGCTTTAAAAGAGGCTGTAAAAGAAACGGGCTTCAGTCTGTCGGGCGTTACGGCTAAAAAGCGGCGACCGAAAGACCAGAGCGCTCTTGTGGAAGAGTTTATAGAAAAAGACGGCGGACGAAAAGTGGATGTGAAAATATGAAAGAGCAAACGCCGTTAAGAAGAGCTGTCGCCCTGCATTACGACCGGCAGAAAGACCAAGCCCCAAAGGTTGTCGCAACAGGCAGGGGGCATGTCGCAGAAAATATCATAAAAGAAGCTGAGAAGGCGGGGGTTCCCATTCAGGAAGACAGAACCCTTGTCGAATTAATGCGCCATTTGACGGTCGACGATCAGATACCGGAAGCGCTTTATGAGACCGTTGCTGAAATTTTTTCATTTGTTTACCGACTGGATGAAAGCCTGAAAAACGAAAAATAAGGAACATTCATTTCCCGGACTCCGTATAAATTTATATTTTCAATAAAATAAAAGTTAGAATGTTCGGAAGGATATAAAGATTTTGTTTTGAACCCTAGACAATTCTTCCAGTATTATATAGAATGAAAGCGCAGTCTATTTTTAGTTTTGCTACATAAGTTAGGAGGATGGGAAATGAATATCCATGAGTACCAAGGAAAAGAAGTCCTCAGAAAATACGGGGTGTCTGTTCCTGAAGGTAAAGTGGCTTTTACAGCAGAGGAAGCAGTTGAAAAAGCAGAGAGCCTGTCAAGCTCGGTTTATGTCGTAAAGGCGCAAATCCATGCTGGCGGCCGAGGCAAAGCTGGTGGGGTAAAGATTGCAAAAACAATAGATGAAGTGAAGGGGTATGCTGAAGAACTGTTAGGCAAGACGCTCGTCACCCATCAAACGGGTCCGGACGGACAAGTAATAAAACGCTTACTTATTGAAGAAGGCTGCGATATTAAAAAGGAATACTATGTCGGGCTTGTACTTGACCGCGCCACTTCAAGAATCGTTTTAATGGCGTCTGAAGAAGGCGGAACGGAGATTGAAGAAGTAGCGGAAAAAACACCTGAAAAAATTAAAAAAGCGGTTATTGATCCGGCTGTCGGCCTTCAAGGCTATCAGGCAAGGGAAATTGCATTCGCAATTAACATCCCGAAAGAGCTTGTCGGCAAAGCCGCTAAATTTATGCTCGGTTTATATAAAGCATTTGTTGAGAAGGACTGCTCCATCGCCGAGATCAACCCTCTCGTCGTCACGGGAGACGGAAACGTCATGGCGCTCGATGCTAAGCTGAACTTTGACAGCAATGCGTTATACAGACAAAAAGATATTATGGAATACAGAGATTTAGATGAAGAAGACCCGAAAGAAATCGAAGCGTCAAAATACGATCTGAGCTACATTTCCCTTGATGGAAATATCGGCTGTATGGTAAACGGCGCGGGTCTTGCGATGTCTACAATGGATATTATTAAACACTACGGCGGAGAACCTGCAAACTTCCTGGATGTCGGGGGCGGCGCAACCGCAGAAAAAGTTACGGAAGCTTTTAAAATCATTCTTTCCGATCAAAACGTAAAAGGAATTTTCGTAAATATTTTCGGAGGCATCATGAAGTGCGATGTCATCGCCGAGGGCGTTGTTGAAGCGACGAGACAAGTCGGATTGACATTGCCGCTGGTCGTGCGCCTTGAAGGGACAAACGTAGATTTAGGAAAGAAAATCCTGAATGAATCAGGCTTAAACATTACATCTGCGGAATCAATGGCAGACGGCGCGCAGAAAATCGTATCCTTAGTTTAGGAAAGAATGAAAGGCAGGGGACCAGATAATGAGTGTTTTTATCAATAAAGATACGAGAGTTATTGTACAGGGGATTACAGGTTCTACCGCTTTATTTCATACAAAGCAGATGCTGGAATACGGCACGAATATCGTTGGCGGTGTAACACCTGGTAAAGGCGGAACGGAGGCGGAAGGCGTACCGGTATTCAATACGGTCGCAGAAGCGGTTCGTACAACAGGCGCTGATGCGTCAGTCATTTACGTGCCGGCTCCATTTGCGGCGGACGCAATTATGGAAGCGGTTGACGCGGAAATTGATCTTGTCATTTGTATCACTGAGCACATCCCGGTTTTGGACATGGTGAAAGTGAAGCGCTTTATGGAAGGCAAGAAAACGAGATTAATAGGGCCGAACTGCCCGGGTGTTATTACGCCTGAAGAATGCAAAATCGGCATTATGCCGGGATACATTCATAAGAAGGGGCATGTAGGCGTTGTATCCCGTTCGGGAACATTGACATACGAGGCCGTCCATCAGCTTTCAGAAGCCGGCGTAGGCCAATCTACTGCTGTAGGAATCGGCGGTGACCCGGTCAACGGCACGAACTTTATTGACGTGTTAAAAGCGTTCAATGAAGATCCTGAAACACATGCCGTCATCATGATCGGAGAAATCGGCGGCACAGCTGAAGAGGAAGCGGCTGAGTGGGTGAAAGCAAACATGACGAAGCCTGTTGTCGGCTTTATCGGCGGTAAAACCGCTCCTCCGGGAAAACGCATGGGCCATGCGGGCGCCATCATCTCCGGAGGAAAAGGCACGGCAGAAGAAAAAGTCAAAACAATGAACGCCTGCGGGATTGAAGTGGCGGAAACCCCTTCTGTAATGGGCGAAACGCTGATTAAGGTGTTAAAAGAAAAAGGCTTATTTGAAACGTGCAAAACTCACTGAACGAAGCAGGGGCAGCCGTAACGGCTGTTCCTGTTTTTACTGTGAAAAAAAGAGGAGGTTGCCAGATTTGGATCAAGCATCGCGCTGTTTAATGGTCTGCAGTATCAATCAAATTATTTCCCCGTCTCTTCTATTAAAATGGTGGAAAGCTGATCACTCCCTGTCTTTTTTACGGGATCCGCATCCATTAACCGTTTTGTCAGAAGGGAAAACAGCTCCGAAAGCCATTTTTCGAGAAATAGAGCGCAAGGATTCGGAACTCGATGAAGTTCTGTCCGAATACCGCCGCGAAGGCATTACTGTCATTCCGATTTCATCAAGCCGTTATCCTTCATGGCTTAAAACGATTTATGATCCGCCGGCCGTCTTGTTTGTAAAAGGGAATACGCAGCTTCTTGAAAAAGGCCGAAAAATTGGGATTGTGGGCACGCGGAAACCGACGGAAGACGGAATAAAAGCGGTTGGGCATCTTACCGCCGAACTCTCAAAAAAAGGCTGGGTCATCGTAAGCGGGCTTGCATCCGGCATAGACGGATTGTCTCATAAGGCGAGCATCAGGGCAAAAGGGCTTACGATCGGCGTGATAGCCGGCGGATTCCATCACATTTATCCCCGGGAAAATCTCCTGTTAGCAGAATACATGGCTGAACACCACCTCCTACTCTCAGAACATCCTCCTGAAACAAAGCCGAAAAAGTGGCACTTTCCGATGAGAAACCGTATAATCAGCGGATTAAGTGAAGGAATTGTAGTCGTGCAGGGAAAAGAAAAAAGCGGTTCATTAATCACAGCTTATCAGGCCCTCGATCAAGGGAGAGAGGTATTTGCCGTTCCCGGTTCCATATTTAATCCATATTCCGGAGGACCTATAAAACTCATTCAAGAAGGGGCAAAAGCTGTATTGTGCGCAGAGGATATTGACGGAGAGCTGACCGCCCGAGGCGTTCAGTATACGGAACCCTTTTGAAATATCGTTTGACAAACGGTATTGTAATATTTAATAATAGTGAGGATTTAAAGTTGCACATTATTTTCATGTATAAAATGACGTTCATCATAAAGAATGAAATGTTGAAAGCCATAAAAAGGCAGCTCTAAAATGAATTGATACTTGAAAAGAGAGAGAACACCTCTTGAGGGGGATGAAAATGTCTGATTATCTAGTCATCGTGGAATCGCCGGCAAAGGCGAAAACGATTGAACGTTATTTAGGAAAGAAATATAAAGTCAAAGCTTCAATGGGACATGTCCGGGATCTTCCAAAAAGTCAAATGGGAGTTGACATCGAACAGAACTTTGAACCGAAATATATTACGATCCGCGGAAAAGGCCCTGTTTTAAAAGAATTAAAAATAGCGGCAAAGAAAGCAAAAAAAGTCTATCTCGCGGCCGACCCCGACAGAGAAGGGGAAGCGATTGCATGGCATCTCGCGCACAGTCTTGATCTGGATCTCAACTCTGACTGCCGGGTCGTCTTTAATGAAATAACAAAAGACGCCATTAAAGAATCATTTAAACATCCGCGCATGATTAACATGGATCTTGTGGATGCGCAGCAGGCGCGCCGCATACTAGACAGACTCGTCGGATACAAAATCAGCCCGATTCTTTGGAAAAAAGTAAAAAAAGGCCTCAGTGCGGGCCGCGTGCAATCTGTTGCGCTCCGGATCATCATTGACCGGGAAAAGGAAATCAACGACTTTAAACCTGAAGAGTACTGGACGATTACCGGCTCATTTCTAAAAGGAAAAGAGACGTTTGAAGCCGGCTTTTTCGGAAAAAACGGCAAAAAGCTTCCTTTAAAAAGCGAAGAAGACGTAAAAGCCGTTCTTGCTGAGCTGAAAGGCAACAAGTATACAGTAGACAAGGTTACGAAAAAAGAGCGGAAACGAAACCCCGCTCTGCCGTTTACAACGTCCACCCTGCAGCAGGAGGCTGCAAGAAAGCTGAATTTCAGAGCGAAGAAAACGATGATGATCGCTCAGCAATTATATGAAGGAATTGATCTCGGTAAAGAAGGTACAGTCGGACTCATCACGTATATGAGAACGGACTCAACGAGGATTTCCAACACAGCCGTTGAAGAGGCGTCAGCTTTTATTGATCAGGCGTACGGAAAAGAGTACTTAGCGGGAAAACGGAAACCGGCAAAGAAAAATGAAAACGCTCAAGATGCTCACGAAGCGATCCGCCCGACTTCAGTACTCAGAAAACCTGCCGATTTAAAAGCGGTGCTTGGCAGAGACCAGCTCAGATTATACAAGCTGATTTGGGAGCGCTTTGTTGCAAGTCAGATGGCGCCAGCCGTTCTGGATACGATGAGTGTCGATCTCAGCAATAACGGATTGACATTCCGGGCAAACGGAAGTAAAGTCAAATTCGCCGGCTTCATGAAAGTCTATGTAGAGGGTAAAGACGATCAGCTGGAAGAAAAAGACCGTATGCTTCCGGACCTCAAAGAGGGAGACACGGTTTTGTCGAAAGATATTGAGCCCGAGCAGCACTTTACTCAGCCGCCGCCGCGTTACACAGAGGCGCGCTTGGTTAAAACGCTTGAAGAACTCGGTATCGGCCGTCCTTCCACATATGCGCCGACTCTTGACACGATCCAGCGGCGCGGTTACGTGGCATTAGACAATAAACGGTTTGTGCCGACTGAGCTCGGACAGATTGTACTGGATCTCATCATGGAGTTTTTCCCGGAAATCATTAACGTTGAATTCACGGCAAAAATGGAAAGAGACCTTGACCATGTTGAAGACGGTCAGACAGAATGGGTTCAAATCATTGACAGCTTCTATTCCGATTTCGAAAAGCGTGTGAAAAAAGCGGAAGCCGAAATGAAAGAAGTGGAAATTGAACCTGAATACGCCGACGAAGATTGTGAGTTATGCGGCTCTCGGATGGTTTATAAAATGGGCCGGTACGGCAAATTCATGGCGTGCTCCAACTTCCCTGACTGCCGGAATACAAAACCGATTGTTAAACAAATCGGCGTGAAATGTCCTAAGTGTCATGAAGGAAACATTGTCGAACGAAAATCAAAAAAGAAACGCGTCTTTTACGGCTGTGACCGTTATCCTGACTGTGACTTCGTATCTTGGGATAAACCGATTGAACGAAAATGCCCGAAATGTGAAAATATGCTCGTAGAGAAAAAGCTTAAAAAAGGCATACAAGTCCAATGTGTCGAATGCGATTATAAGGAAGAACCACAGAAGTAGCGGTGAGCAGAGCCTTGCTCACCTTCTTTGTGTGGAAGTAACAAACAACAGGAGATGAAAAGAAATGAACCAGCAAACAGTTAATGTAATCGGAGCAGGCCTTGCCGGAAGTGAAGCAGCATGGCAGCTTGCAAAACGAGGAATTCAAGTAAAACTATATGAAATGCGGCCCGTAAAGCAGACGGCAGCCCATCACACTGATAAATTTGCCGAACTGGTATGCAGCAACTCCCTCCGTTCAAATACGCTTGCCAATGCGGTAGGTGTATTAAAGGAAGAAATGCGGGCGCTTGACTCAGCAATCATTCAATCTGCTGATAAATGTTCGGTTCCGGCAGGGGGAGCGCTTGCCGTTGACCGTCATGAATTTGCGCAAAGCGTGACGGATCTCGTGAAAAACCATCCGAACGTAACGGTACTTACTGAGGAAGTAACAGAGATTCCGGAAGGCCCGACAGTTATTGCGACCGGACCGCTTACGTCAGAATCGCTTTCACAGCAGCTGAAAGAACTCACCGGAGAAGAGTACCTGTATTTTTATGACGCGGCGGCGCCGATTGTTGAAAAAGACAGCCTTGATATGGATAAAGTCTACTTAAAATCCCGTTATGACAAGGGAGAAGCGGCATACTTAAACTGCCCGATGACAGAAGAAGAGTTTGACCGTTTCTATGAAGCGCTGACGACGGCTGAGACGGTTCCGTTAAAAGAATTCGAGAAAGAAATTTTCTTTGAAGGCTGCATGCCGATTGAAGTCATGGCGAAAAGAGGCAAGAAAACGATGCTGTTCGGACCGATGAAACCGGTCGGGCTGGAAGATCCTAAAACAGGCAAGCGGCCTTATGCAGTCGTGCAGCTCAGACAGGATGACGCGGCAGGAACGCTATATAATATTGTAGGTTTTCAGACACATTTAAAATGGGGAGACCAAAAAGAAGTGCTTAAACTGATCCCCGGACTTGAAAATGTTGACATCGTCAGATACGGCGTCATGCACAGAAACACATTTATCAACTCGCCTAGCCTCTTGAATCCGACATATCAATTTAAACAGCGGAACGACCTGTTCTTCGCAGGCCAAATGACCGGCGTAGAAGGTTATGTTGAATCTGCTGCTTCAGGCCTTGTGGCGGGAATCAATGCGGCCAAACTTGTGCTCGGTCAGGACCTTGTGACATTCCCTCAGGAGACGGCGATCGGAAGCATGGCTCATTACATTACGACGACGAACCAGAAGAACTTCCAGCCGATGAACGCAAACTTTGGGCTGTTAAAAGAACTGCCCGTTAAAATTAAAAACAAAAAAGAACGAAATGAAGAATACGCTAAACGCGCAATTGAAACTATTCAAACTATTTCGAAAACGATATAGCTTTTCATTGCAACTTCAATGCATTATATGATACCATTTAAAAGCCCTTCGGAGAGGAAGGTCATAATAATGGCGGAGAATGTTAACTTTTTTTTAAAGTTATTCGTTGAATATTTACAAATTGAAAAAAATTATTCACAATATACTATTGTGAATTATGTTAATTCGATTGAAGAATTTGGGATGTTTCTGCATGCTCAAAATATAAATGGATTGAAAGAAGCTGCATATCATGATGTGAGAATATTTTTGACAGAAGCTTATGAAAAAGGCCTGTCAAGAAAAACAATCAGCAAGAAGATTTCAGCTTTGAGAAGCTTCTATAAATTTTTGATGAGGGAAAAGCTTGTTGAAGAGAATCCGTTTCAGCTTGTTCATCTGCCGAAACAAGAAAAACGGATTCCGAAGTTTCTTTATGAAAAAGAACTTGAGGAACTATTCGCTGTTTCAGACAGAAGCAAGCCGTCAGGGATGCGCGATCAGGCCTTGCTTGAGCTTCTATATGCGACCGGAATGAGGGTCAGTGAGTGCTGTACGCTCACTGTCGGCGATCTTGACTTATCTATGGATACGGTGCTCGTTCACGGGAAAGGCAGGAAGCAGCGCTACATCCCGTTCGGCTCATATGCCCGTGATGCGCTGGAGCTGTATATCAATAGCGGAAGGCAGTGCCTGCTTGAAAAAGCAAAAGAGCCTCATGATTTGCTGTTTGTCAATCAAAGAGGCGGTCCGCTTACCGCCAGAGGCATCCGGTATATTTTAAGCGGGCTTGTAAAAAAGGCATCCGGCACTTTACATATACACCCGCATATGCTTCGGCATACGTTTGCGACTCATCTGCTGAATGAAGGGGCTGACTTAAGAAGCGTCCAGGAGCTTTTGGGCCATTCTAATCTGTCTTCCACGCAGATATACACGCATGTATCGAAGGAAATGCTGAGAAACACATATATGTCCCACCATCCGAGAGCTTTTAAAGAAAATTAAAAGGAGGCCCTTCTCATGTCATCTTTTCATGCGACAACGATTTTTGCCGTCCAGCATAAAGGAAAAAGCGCTATGTCAGGAGACGGCCAGGTCACATTCGGTCAGGCTGTAGTCATGAAACATACTGCGAGAAAAGTGAGAAAGCTGTTTAACGGAAAGGTTCTGGCCGGCTTCGCGGGATCTGTTGCAGACGCTTTCACACTTTTTGAAATGTTTGAGGCGAAGCTTGAAGAATACAATGGCAATTTAAAACGTGCGTCGGTTGAGCTTGCGAAAGAATGGCGCAGCGATAAAGTGCTGCGCAAGCTGGAAGCGATGCTGATTGTCATGAACCAGGATACCTTGCTTCTCGTATCGGGAACAGGTGAAGTGATTGAGCCGGATGACGGCGTTTTGGCAATCGGCTCCGGAGGAAACTACGCCCTGTCAGCAGGAAGAGCGCTGAAAACTTATGCCGGAGAAAACCTGTCCGCCAAAGAAATTGCAAAAGCCGCTTTGAAAATCGCAGGCGAGATTTGTGTGTACACAAACGATCAGATCATTTTGGAAGAACTTGAATAGAAAGGACTTGAGGCGCATGGAAAACAAACCGTTAACACCGAGACAAATCGTAGATCGGTTGGATCAATACATTGTAGGACAGCAGGATGCGAAAAAAGCTGTCGCCGTGGCATTAAGAAACCGCTATCGCAGAAGTCTTCTTGATGAAAAACTGAGAGATGAGATCGTTCCCAAAAACATCCTGATGATGGGTCCGACAGGGGTGGGGAAAACAGAAATCGCCAGACGGATCGCCAAGCTTACCGGTGCGCCATTTATAAAAATTGAAGCGACAAAATTTACAGAAGTCGGCTATGTAGGCAGAGATGTCGAATCAATGGTCAGAGACCTTGTTGAGACATCCGTGCGGCTCATTAAAGAAGAAAAAATCAGCGAAGTGAAAGAACAGGCTGAAGAAAATGCAAACAAACGCATTGTGCGGCTTCTCGTTCCGGGAAAGAAAAAACAAGCGGGTGTGAAAAATCCATTTGAAATGCTTTTCGGAGGAAGCCAGCCGTCAAGCGATGATGAAAGCGATCAGCAGGAAGAAGCGAGCCTTGAAGAGAAAAGAAAGCGCATGGCGCATCAGCTCGCATTGGGAGAGCTCGAAGACCATTACGTCTCCGTAGAGGTGGAAGAGCAGCAGCCGTCGATGTTTGACATGCTGCAAGGCTCCGGCATGGAGCAGATGGGCATGAATATGCAGGATGCGCTGAGCAATCTGATGCCTAAAAAGAAGAAACGCCGCAAAATGACGGTCAGAGAGGCAAGAAAGGTTCTGACCAATGAAGAGGCAAGCAAATTAATCGATATGGATGAAGTCAGCCAGGAAGCCGTGTTAAGAGCTGAAGAGGGCGGCATCATCTTTATTGACGAAATAGATAAAATCGCAAAAAACGGAGGGGCTTCTTCCTCGGCCGATGTCTCGAGAGAGGGCGTCCAAAGGGATATCCTTCCGATTGTCGAAGGCTCGACCGTCGTCACGAAATACGGCTCCGTCAAAACCGACCACGTGCTGTTTATAGCCGCCGGGGCATTCCATATGGCCAAACCGTCTGATCTGATTCCGGAGCTGCAGGGGCGCTTTCCGATACGTGTAGAACTGAGCAAGCTGACGGTGGATGATTTTGTGAAAATTCTCGTCGAACCTGATAATGCGCTGTTAAAACAATATCAGGCTTTATTGCAGACAGAAGGTATATCTCTTGAATTTTCTGACGAAGCTATTCGTAAGATCGCCGAAGTGGCTTATCATGTGAATCAGGATACGGACAACATCGGAGCAAGAAGGCTTCACACGATATTGGAACGTCTCTTGGAGGACCTGTCGTTTGAAGCGCCGGACGTGACGATGGAAAAAGTCGCCATCACGCCGCAATACGTTGAAGAAAAGCTCGGATCGATTGCAAATAACAAAGATCTAAGTCAATTTATATTGTGAAAATTTAATAACAGGAATTCTAGGAGGATTATTTAACATGGCTTTACTACAAAAAACACGAATTATTAACAGCATGCTGCAGGCTGCGGCAGGCAAACCCGTAAACTTTAAAGAAATGGCAGAAACGCTTCGCGACGTCATCGATTCTAATATTTTCGTCGTCAGCCGCAGAGGAAAGCTTTTGGGCTACTCTATTAATCAGCAGATCGAAAATGACCGCATGAAAAAAATGCTTGAAGACCGCCAATTCCCGGAAGAGTACACGAAAAACCTTTTCAACGTTCCGGAGACATCTTCAAACCTTGATATCAACAGCGAATATACGGCTTTTCCTGTTGAAAACAGAGACCTGTTCCAAGCGGGCTTAACGACGATTGTGCCGATTATCGGCGGAGGAGAGCGCCTGGGCACATTGATTCTGTCCCGTCTGCAGGACCAATTTGAAGATGATGATCTCATTCTTGCTGAATACGGAGCAACTGTTGTAGGAATGGAGATTTTAAGAGAAAAAGCAGAAGAGATCGAAGAAGAAGCGCGAAGCAAAGCAGTTGTTCAAATGGCGATCAGTTCTTTGTCTTACAGTGAACTTGAAGCAATTGAGCATATCTTTGAAGAGCTTGACGGAAACGAAGGCTTGCTTGTGGCAAGTAAGATTGCCGACCGTGTAGGCATTACCCGTTCAGTCATCGTTAACGCGCTGAGAAAGCTCGAAAGCGCCGGCGTTATTGAATCCAGATCACTTGGAATGAAGGGGACTTACATTAAAGTTCTGAACAATAAATTCCTTATTGAATTGGAAAACCTAAAATCTCATTAATCCAAAAGCAGGATCCCTAAAAGTGGGGATCCTGCTTTTTTTTATGGACAATAGGTGAAAAGTTGGAGTTTAAAGTTGATTATTGGAATCTGATCTGAGATAATCCATCTTGCTGTGTGAGAAAAAGGGGAAGATACAGAAATTCAGCTATTTTCAGTCTTATATTAACCAAAAGCTTGTAGTCCAAATACTCTAGGACTTAATACCTATGTGCAAAATAGATACAAATGAGCACTTTTTTTTAGCCTAACTTCATAGACTTTAAGCCTGTTATTTCTTACAATAAGCATATGGTTTTACAATTCTCGACAAGGATTTTTAGGAGAAAAATATCTGAAATGGAGGTAAGTGGATTTGGACTTATTTTCTGGAACTATACAAAATCTTGAGAATGCCTTGGGGAGAGCGGACATTAAGCAAAAAGTCTTAACTAATAATATCGCCAATATAGATACACCGAACTATAAGGCAAAAAAAGTCTCTTTCCGAAATTTGTTAGATCAGGAAACATCCAATCTTGAGGCTGTAAAAACCGACTATCGACACGTTGACTTTACGGATTCGGGGGACGATTATTCCATCGTGTCCAGCGGTGACACATCGTACCAGCAAAACGGAAACAATGTCGATATCGACAAAGAAATGACAGATTTAGCCGAAAACCAAATTAATTATCAGGCTTTGGTTGAAAGAATGAGCGGCAAATTCAATTCCCTGAAAACAGTCTTGACAGGAGGAAAATAATGAGTGGCTTTCAAAGCTTAAATATTTCTGGGTCTGCTTTAACTGCACAGCGTGTCCGGATGGACGTCGTATCGTCCAACCTGGCCAATATGGACACAACGAGAGCGAAGCAGGTCAATGGCGAGTGGGTGCCTTACAGAAGAAAGCTGGTTTCTCTCCAATCCGGAGGCGAATCATTTTCGTCCCTTTTAAATTCCAAGATGAACGGAATCGGAAACGCCGGAAATGGCGTAAAGGTATCTTCGATTACGGAAGACCCATCCGCTTTTAATCTTGTTTACGATCCGGAAAATCCCGATGCGAATAAAGACGGATATGTACAAAAACCTAATGTAGATCCATTAAAGGAAATGGTGGATCTTGTCAGCAGCACGAGATCATATGAAGCAAACGTGACGGCATTGAACGCCTCCAAAGGCATGCTTTTAAAGGCTTTAGAAATCGGAAAGTAAGGTGATGTAAGTGGTTAACGCTATTACTCCTTTTCAGCTTCAACAAACCCAAAACACTCAAAACGTAACGAATCAATTAAATCAAGCTCAAAAAACTGATTCTTCAAATCAAACAAGCTTTTCGGAGCTTTTAAAAAACTCGATTGATTCGTTAAATGAGTCGCAAGTGCAATCTGACCAAATAACGAACAAACTGGCTGCAGGAAAGGATGTAAACCTTGACGAGGTCATGATCGCTGCTCAAAAAGCAAATATTTCTCTGACGGCCGCTACCGAATTCCGCAATAAAGCTGTGGAAGCCTATCAGGAAATCATGAGAATGCAGATGTAGTGGTCAGATGAAAGAGAATGACTGGAATGACCGGGGGTTAACATGAATCGTACTCTAACGCAAATGAAAACCAAAACGGCAGCGTTTTGGAATAACAGATCAAAAACACAGAAGATACTCATGGTAAGCGGCTTGGCCGCATTTATTATTTTACTCATCGTCGTTATTATTTTTACTTCGTCTGAAAAGATGGTGCCTCTTTATAAAGATTTGTCCGCGGAAGAAGCGGGGAAGATTAAAGAAGAGCTCGATACGAAAAAGGTGTCTTCTGAACTTGCTGACGGCGGCACGGTCATTAAGGTTCCTGAGAGCCAAGTGGATTCGCTTAAAGTGCAGCTTGCCGCGGAAGGCCTGCCGAAAACGGGTTCAATTGATTATTCATTTTTCGGACAGAATGCGGGCTTCGGCCTGACAGATAATGAGTTTGACGTTTTAAAGGTTGAGGCGACTCAGACTGAATTGTCAAACCTGATAAATGAAATGGACGGTATTAAAAGCTCGAAGGTCATGATCAATATGCCGAAAGAAGCCGTGTTTGTCGGTGAAGGTCAGCCGGAAGCATCCGCATCGATCGTTTTGCAGATTAAACCGGGCTACTCGCTTGATCAAAGCCAGATCAACGGGCTGTACCATCTCGTTTCTAAAAGCGTCCCGAACTTAAAAGAAGATAATATCGTCATAATGGATCAAAATTCTACATATTATGACAAAAGCGACAGCGGCGCAGGGTCCGTTTCTGACAGTTATGCTTCTCAGCAAGGGATTAAGTCGCAGGTCGAAAAGGATATTCAAAAACATGTCCAATCACTGCTCGGCACAATGATGGGGCAGGATAAAGTCGTGGTTTCGGTTACGGCAGATATTGACTTCACGAAAGAAAAACGCACTGAAGACATAGTCGAGCCTGTCGATAAAGATAACATGGAAGGCATAGCGGTAAGCGCCGAAAAAGTTGCGGAAACGTATAAAGGCGACGGCGCGGCCAACGGCGGAACAGCCGGAACGGGCAGCAATGACACCGCGAACACTAAATATGCAGGAGCAAATGACGGTTCAAACAGCGGAGACTACGAAAAAAGCAGCAATAAAATCAACTATGAAGTCAACCGCATTCATAAAGAAATCGCAGAAAGCCCGTATAAAGTGCGTGATTTAGGCATTCAGGTCATGGTGGAACCGCCGAATCCGAAAAATGCCGCCTCATTATCAGCGCAGAGACAGGCTGATATACAGAAGATTTTAGGAACGGTTGTCAGAACGTCCCTTGATAAAAATGAAACGCAAAATCAAAACCTGACGGCCAATGATATTAACAATAAAATCGTTGTCTCCGTACAGCCGTTTGACGGAAAAACAAGCCTGAACACAAATTCGGCACAATCTTCAGGTCTCCCGATCTGGGTATACATTACAGGCGGGGTGCTGCTTGCAGCCATTATTCTGCTTATTATTCTCCTCATCAGAAAGAAACGCTCTCAAGAGGATGAGTATGAAGAATACGAATATGAAACGGCGCCGGAGCCGGTTCGATTGCCTGATATCAACGAAGAGAAAAATGAAACGGAAGAAACAGTCAGACGAAAACAGCTTGAAAAAATGGCTAAAGAAAAACCGGAAGACTTTGCAAAATTGCTTCGAAGCTGGCTGGACGAGGATTAGGGGGAATGGAAAATGGCGAAACGTGATCAGAACAAGCTTACAGGAAAACAAAAAGCAGCCATCCTCATGATTTCCTTAGGTCTTGATGTATCAGCCTCTGTGTACAAGCATTTGTCTGAAGAAGAAATTGAAAGATTGACTCTCGAGATTTCGGGAGTCAGAAGCGTCGATCATCAGAGAAAAGATGAAATCATTGAAGAATTTCATAATATCGCAATCGCTCAGGATTATATTTCTCAAGGCGGTTTAAATTACGCCCGCCAAGTGCTTGAAAAAGCGCTCGGAGAAGACAAAGCGGTAAGCATTTTAAACAGGCTGACCTCTTCATTGCAGGTAAAGCCGTTTGACTTCGCAAGAAAAGCGGAGCCCGAACAGATTTTGAATTTCATTCAGCAAGAACATCCGCAAACGATGGCGCTGATTTTATCCTACCTTGACCCGGTGCAGGCCGGACAGATTTTGTCTGAGCTGAACCCGGACGTTCAGGCTGAGGTGGCGAGAAGGATTGCGGTTATGGACAGGACGTCTCCTGAAATCATAAATGAAGTGGAGCGGGTTCTTGAACAAAAGCTGTCCTCCTCCTTTACGCAGGATTATACGCAGACAGGCGGCATAGAAGCGGTTGTTGAAGTGTTAAATGGTGTAGACAGAGGAACGGAAAAAACGATCCTTGATTCATTAGAAATACAAGATCCTGAATTGGCGGATGAAATCAAAAAACGGATGTTTGTCTTTGAAGATATTGTCACCCTTGATAACCGTGCGATTCAGCGCGTGATCAGGGATGTTGAAAATGACGACCTCCTGCTGTCATTGAAGGTTGCGAGCGAGGAAGTCAAAGAGATCGTCTTCAGCAATATGTCACAGCGTATGGTTGAAACGTTTAAAGAAGAAATGGAAATTATGGGGCCTGTGCGTTTGCGTGATGTGGAAGAGGCGCAATCAAGAATCGTGGGCGTCGTCCGCAAGCTTGAAGAAGCCGGTGAAATTGTAATCGCGCGAGGCGGAGGAGACGATATTATTGTCTAATATCATTAAACAGCAATCATCATTTTCTCCTGAACAGAAACGGCGCAAGCTTTCCTTGCAAGAAGTCAGGAAAACGCATCCCCAGCTCGACCTGGAGGAAGAAAATCCTGAAGCTCTCATGGCTTTTGCCAAAGCAGAAGCCGACAGGGTATCTGAAGAAGCGAAAAAACAGCTGGATTACACCCTCCGGCAGATTGAGGAAGAGAAAAGCCGCTGGGCGGATGAAAAACAAAGACTGATGGAAGATGCAAAGGCAGAAGGATATAACGAAGGCATGGCATTGGGAAAAGCCGAGGCTCAGGCCGAATACGCAGACCTCATCAGCCGGGCCAATGCCGTTATGGAAATGGCCAGACAGTCAGTCGAGGAAAAGCTGGAAAGCGCTGAGGAAGAAATCATTGAGCTTTCCGTTGCACTCGCTAAAAAAGTTTGGCGGCAAAAAAGTGATGATAAAGAAGCTTTTCTTCTGTTAGTCAAACAGGTAATAGCCGAAGTGAAAGATTATGATGACATTTCCATTTATGTGGACCCGGAATATTATGAGACGGTTCATCAGCATATGGATGAAATTCAGCAGCTGTTATACAAAGAATGCAGGTTAAGCTTGTATGCCGATGAAAAAGCTGCAAAGGGAATGTGCTCCATAGAAACACCGTTCGGACGGGTTGATGCAGGAATAGACACCCAGCTGATGCAATTAAAGCAAAAGCTTTTAACGGCGCTTGAGGCGGGAGCGGAGCAATGAAGACACAGTATTTAATAGACTCGATTGAAACAGCGGATCCGTACAAACGCTACGGTAAGGTTAAACGTGTCATCGGGCTGATGATTGAATCAAAAGGGCCCGAAAGCTCGATCGGAGATGTTTGTCTCATTTATCCGAAAGGTCATTCAAAAAAAGCGATTAAAGCTGAGGTTGTAGGCTTCCAGGATGAAAACATACTGTTAATGCCTTATCTGGAAGCGGCAAGCATTGCGCCGGGCAGCATTGTGGAGGCTACCGGCGAGTCTCTCCGTATCAAAGTAGGCGCAGGTTTAATCGGACAGGTTGTTGATGCGTTCGGTGAGCCTCTTGACGGCAGGGCGCTTCCGAAAGGATTGTCTCCCGTTTCGACGGAACAGCCGCCGCCAAACCCGATGAAACGGCCGCCGATACGGGAAAAGATGGGTGTCGGTGTCAGGTCGATTGACAGTCTGCTGACAGTAGGAAAAGGGCAGAGAATCGGAATTTTTGCCGGAAGCGGAGTCGGAAAAAGCACTTTGATGGGAATGATCGCAAAGCAGACCGAAGCCGATCTAAACATCATCGCACTCGTCGGTGAACGGGGGCGCGAGGTGCGGGAATTCATTGAGAAGGATTTAGGCGAAGAAGGCTTGAAACGCTCGATTGTCGTAGTCGCGACTTCTGATCAGCCTGCATTAATGCGTTTGAAAGCGGCATATACAGCGACCGCCATTGCGGAATATTTCCGTGATAAAGGCCGGAATGTCATGTTCATGATGGACTCCGTCACGAGGGTTGCGATGGCTCAGCGTGAAATCGGGCTGGCAGCGGGGGAACCGCCGACGACAAAAGGATATACACCTTCCGTGTTCGCTATTCTGCCTCGTTTACTGGAAAGAACGGGTGCGAATGAACAAGGGACGATAACCGCTTTTTATACGGTTCTCGTTGACGGAGACGACATGAATGAACCGATTGCCGATACGGTGCGCGGAATATTAGACGGGCATATCGTTCTCGATCGGGCGCTTGCCAACAAAGGGCAGTTCCCGGCGGTGAATATCCTGAAGAGCATCAGCAGGGTTATGTCTAATATTTCAGACGCCGCGCATATAGAGGCGGCCAACAAATTCCGCGATCTTCTGTCAACTTATCAAAACTCTGAAGACCTCATTAATATCGGAGCTTACAAAAGAGGGTCATCGAGAGAAATTGATGAAGCGATTCAGTTTTATCCGCAGCTCATTCAATTTTTAAAACAAGGAACGGAAGAACCTGCTCAATTGGAAGACAGTATTGCGGTATTGACGAGTATGACAGGAAAAGAGGAATAAACATCGTGGCGTACCAATTCAGATTTCAAAAGCTGCTGGAATTAAAAGAGAATGAAAAAGACCAAACATTGTCTGAATACAGACAATCGGTTTCTGAATTTGAAACAGTGGCTGAAAAACTATATGAAAATATGAGCAAAAAAGAATCGCTCGAAAAAGACAAAGAATCAAAGCTGAAATGCGGGATGAGCGTTCAGGAAATGAGACATTATCAACAATTTGTCTCCAATCTTGAGAACACTATCTATCATTATCAAAAACTTGTCATTATGAAACGAAATGAAATGAATGAGAAGCAGGAACAGCTCACCGAAAAAAACATTGAAGTAAAGAAATTTGAAAAAATGCGGGAAAAACAATTTAATATGTTTGCTCTTGAAGACAAAGCTGCAGAAATGAGGGAAATGGACGATATTTCAATCAAGCAGTTTATGATTCAGGGGCATTAGGAGCGAATAAAATGGCCGATAAAGAAAAGGGATCTGGAAAGTTCGGTTCAATCCTGCTTTTTATCATTATCCCGCTGATTTTTCTGATCATCGTTGCAAGCATCGTCCTTTGGGCTGCCGGCGTAGATGTGATGAAGCCGATTCAGGAAACAGCCGCAAAAACGCCTGTTTTAAAAGAATTGGTTCCCGAAACGAAAGAAACGAAAAGCGCAGCGGAAAAGCAGAAGGAAGACCGAACGGCTTCTCTTGAAAAGACCATAAAGGAACAAAAAAGTGAAATCAACATTTTAAATAAAGATTTGGACACAAGCAAATCCGAAATCGACAATCTGAACCAGAAAATCCGTTCATTGAAACAGGAAGCTGAACAGCAGCAGAAAACGGAACAGCAGCAGAAAACGGATGAAACGAAAAAAGACGCTTCGGGTTCAGCGGGAAAAGATAAAATGATCAACATCTATAAAAGTATGGACAGCGGTAAAGCGGCAAGCATTATCGTAAAGCTGAAAGAAAAAGAAGCCCTCGATATTTTAAACGGACTAAGTAAAAAGCAGCTTGCTGAAATCTTGACGAAAATGACTCCTGAACAAGCGGCTAAATATACAGAAAAACTATCCGCTGACGGAAATAAGGAGTGATGTAAGTTGAAGCTGCTTGAAATAACGGGGAATCGCACGCAGACTGCGCAAAACAGCAATGTGAAGATGAATGTAAACAGCTTAGGCCTATTTCAGAACCGGCTTCTGTCGGAAATCACTTCTCAACAGAAGCCCGGAGATGAGGCGAAAACAAGTGATGCAGAGCTGAATGATGCTCTCTCGAAAATCGGTGATTGGCTGAAAGCCGGCCCGGAAGATAAAGAACTTCAGCTGAAACAGCTGCTTGAGGCGGTCAAAGCCCTTGAAGGAAAGCAAACGGCTGAAACAGCTCTTCCTTTATTGAAGCAGCTTGCTGAATCTGTTGAAGACATGTTAGCCGGCAAACGGCATGGGGTGAAGCCTGAAAAGATTGAGCCGGGTTCGCCCGCTAATGACGGGGATTCCGGGCGAGACGCGCTTGAAACAGGCCTCCTTTTCATTCAAGAAGCCGCAGCCCAGCTATTTGCGCATCAAGAGAATCAGCCGGACAGCGCACAGGCAAAGGCGGTTTATCAGGAAGGCGACCGTTTATTAGCAGCGTTGAAAAAACAAGGCGTACCGGACCGCGTAATTCAAGACCTGCGGCAGACGCTGTTTCCGAAAAATGAATCTGCATCTAAGCTTTATTCTATGTCGGCCGCTGAGCTGAAGAGCTTTCAAAGCGTCGCTGAGCAGCTTGCGGGCCTTTCTCAAAAAGGAACAAAGGAATGGAATATGGCTGAAACTGAGCTGAAAGCTTTTGTGTTATCTCAATCATCTGAATCATCTCAAGAGTCTGCCGGGAAAACGGAACAGCAAAACGGCGGCACGATTTCTCACGTGAAAGCATCTGACAGCAAATTGTCCGCGCATATACTGTTTTCGGGAACGAGAAGTCTTGCCGGCATTCAGCAAGCGTCCGCAGGAGCCGAACAGCCGCCGGCAGAAAATAAACCGTTAACAGACCAGGTCATCAGCGGCTGGAAACAGATGAAATACACGCCTTTCGGGAAAACGACCGGAAGCTTTACGATTCGTCTTAATCCTGAGAACCTCGGCTTTGTCACGATTAAGGTGACAAACGAAAACGGGATGTTTCAAAGCAAAATAATCGCATCAAGCCAGTCTGCGAAAGAGCTGCTGGAACAGCATCTTCCTCAGCTGAAACAGTCGCTTCCGAATATGTCGGTCCAAATCGACCGTTTTACCGTCCCGCTTCAAAGCGGGGATCAGCAGCCGGTTTACGGTCAGACAGCCGATCACAATAAACAGCAGCAGCAGGGACAGAGAGAGCAGAAAAACCAGCAGCAGTCAGGCGATTTCGGAGATATGCTGGAGGAGCTTTCTCTCAATGAAATGGAGGAAGAATAGTTGACATCAGTAAACTCGGATTATGTTGCAGCGGGCACTTCTAATACGAAGAGCACCGCCGCCGTAAACAGCAGCACGAATTTAGGGAAAGACGAATTTCTGAAGATCTTAATGACACAGGTTCAAAACCAGGATCCGCTCAATCCGGTTGATGACAAAGAGTTCATCAGCCAGATGGCGACATTTTCTTCATTGGAGCAAATGATGAATATGAATACGACGATGACTAAATTTGTCGAAAATCAAGATCCGTTTACGATGTATGTGAACTGGATCGGCAAAAATGTCACATTCAGCGACAGCGACGGGAAGGATCAGACAAGCCCAGTCAATTCAGTCAAGCATTCAAACGGCAATTACGTGCTCGTGCTTGAAAATGGCAAAGAGGTCAGTCCGTGGAATGTCACGGCAGTCAGCGAAACATCTAAATAAAAAGAAAACCCAGGGGGAATTTAACATGTTACGTTCATTATATTCCGGTATCAGCGGCATGAAAAACTTTCAGACAAAACTAGACGTAATCGGCAATAACATCGCCAACGTCAACACAGTGGGATTTAAGAAAAGCCGCGTTACGTTTAAAGATTTGATCAGCCAGACAGTCGCCGGCGGTTCAAACGTGACCAATTCAAAACAAATCGGCTTGGGTGCCGCGACTTCTTCCATTGATGTCGTTCATTCAACCGGCGCCCCGCAGGCTACACAGAATAAAACCGACCTAGCCATTGACGGTGACGGCTACTTTCAGATTAATACAGGTGCGGGAATCGTTTACACACGTGCGGGGAATTTCGGAAAGGACAATAAAGGCAACCTTGTTACGACTGACGGCTACTACCTTGAAAAAATCGGCGGGGGCAAAATCAATATTCCGACTGACGCGAAAGATTACAGTATCGGTGCAGACGGAACCGTTACATACACTGATGCAGGGGATGCGGTTCATGATGCCGGACAAATCGGTCTGGTCACGTTCCCTAACAGCGCCGGTCTGGAAAAAATCGGAGGAAACCTTTACAGACAATCATTAAGTTCAGGAGCTGCAAGTGCTGTCACCGCTCCGGGCGAAAACGGCTCAGGTAAGCTTTTGGCAGGCTATCTTGAAATGTCAAACGTTGATCTGACAGATGAATTTACCGAAATGATCGTTGCTCAGCGCGGTTTCCAATCAAACTCAAAAATCATTACGACTTCAGATGAAATCCTTCAGGAGCTGGTTAATCTGAAACGGTAAGGAGGGAGGGGAGGCGGTAAGGCCGCTTCTCCGGATTGAATGATTCAAGTCACCCGTTTAAATGGCCAGCCTTTTACGCTGAACGCGCTGTTTATCGAACAGATTGAGTGCTTCCCCGACACGACGATTACGCTGTCCAACGGCAAAAAGTTCGTAGTGAAAGAACCGGAAGAAGCAGTTCTTAAAAAAGTCATTTCGTTTTACCATAGCATACAAATATTTTCACTGGATCAGGGAATAGAGGAAGAAGAATGAAAAAAAAATTAGTCATTATTATGCTGATTATTTTAATTGTCGTTGCCGGCCTCGGAACGGCAGCATATTTTGTCGTCAGCGGACATTCAGACAAAGACAAAAAGCCTACAATCGATGAAGTCGTTGCAGCCACTGTGTCTGTCGACGATATCACGACGAACTTAAAGTCCGACAGCATCATCCGCATCGGCATCAAGCTTGAAACCGACTCGGAAAAAGCGAAGGAAGAACTTGAAAAACGCGATTTTCAGGTGAAAGACAACATCATTTCCATTTTAGCCGATACAAGCGCCGGAGAGATTGAGGGAGATAAAGGAAGAGAAGCGTTTAAACAATCCTTAAAAGAAAAAGTAAACAGCTATCTCCAAGAAGGAAAAGTTCAGAAAGTGTACATTACCTCCTTTAATCTGCAATAAAAACAAATTTGACAGAATACGGAGGTGAAGAAAATGTCTGGAGAAGTTCTCTCTCAAAATGAAATAGACGCACTGCTTTCAGCCATTTCGACGGGTGAGGCGGATGCGGAAGAGCTGAAAAAGGAAGTTAAAGAGAAAAAAGTAAAGGTATATGATTTTAAACGGGCGCTCAGGTTTTCGAAAGATCAGATACGGAGTTTAACCCGGATACATGATAACTTTGCGAGGCTTCTCACAACTCACTTTTCCGCCAAGCTCAGAACATATATCCATATATCTGTCAGCTCAGTTGACCAGGTGCCGTATGAAGAATTTATCCGTTCCATACCGAACATGACGATCCTGAATTTGTTCGATGTTCATCCGATGGAAGGAAGGATCATGATGGAGGTTAATCCCACCATCGCATACGCCATGCTAGACCGCGTCATGGGAGGCATCGGCATCACCCATAACAAAGCTGACAATCTTACGGAAATAGAAACGAACATTATTTCTAATTTATTTGAAAATGCACTGGGCAACTACAAAGAAGCTTGGCAATCCATTGCTGATATTGATCCTGAAATGACTGAATTTGAAGTGAATCCTCAGTTTGTACAGATGGTTTCGCCAAATGAAACCGTCGTGGTCATTTCTCTCAATACGCAGATCGGTGAAATCAGCGGTGTCATTAATCTTTGTATTCCCCATGTCGTACTTGAGCCGATAATCCCTAAGCTTTCCGTACATTATTGGATGCAATCAGATCGGAATGAAGCGAAGCCCGAAGAAACGAAGTCGCTTGAAAAGCGCATCATGACGGCACAAATTCCCGTAGTAGCTCTCTTGGGAGCTTCTGAACTGACAATAGAAGAATTTTTAAGTTTGGAAGCCGGGGACTGTATAACTCTGGACAAATCAGTGACTGATCCTCTTACTGTATTGGTCGGAAACAAACCGAAGTTTTTAGGGCAGGCCGGCCGGGTGAATCGAAGACAGGCAGTGCAAATTTTAGATCACGACATAAGAGGTGAACAAGATGAACAATAGATTATCTCAAGATGAAATCGATGCTCTTCTTAATGGCACAGGAAGTCAAGAGGATACAGAACAGCCTCAAAAGGCGACCTTGTCTGAACTTGAGCGCGATACGATCGGAGAAATCGGGAATATTTCATTCGGCAGCTCAGCTACGGCGCTGTCCACTCTTTTAAATCAAAAAGTGGACATTACGACACCGAGTGTGACCGTCATTTCAAAAAGCAAAATCAGTGATGAATTTCCTCATCCGTATGTTGCCATTGAAGTGAACTACACAGAAGGATTTGACGGCAGCAATTTGCTCGTCGTAGAACAAAGCGACGCAGCCATCATCGCGGATTTGATGATTGGCGGAGACGGCCAAGGCGCCGATCCGTCCCTCGGGGAAATCCACCTGAGCGCCGTGCAGGAAGCAATGAATCAAATGATGGGCTCGGCTGCTACATCAATGTCGACCGTATTCAGTAAAAAGATCGACATTTCTCCGCCGCGGGTTGAACTTCTGGATGTGACGGAAGAAAAAGGGACGGACAGAATACCCGAGGATGACCTGCTCGTAAAAGTTTCATTCCGCCTGAAAGTCGGTGAATTAATCGATTCGAGCATTATGCAGCTTTATCCGCTTACGTTTGCGAAAGATCTGATCGCGGAGCTGATGAATACAGATCAGCCTGTGGCAGAAGCCGCGGAAGCCGTATCACAGCCGCAGGAAACATACGAAACGCCGCAGCCGGAACCGGCCGTTCAGCAGGAACCTCAGGCAAAACCCGAGCTTCCGAAGAGACAGGGAACCGCTAAAAAAGCTGCTCCCGTTCAAGTCGCTCCGGTGGAATTCCAGGCGTTTGACCAAAATGCAGCGGCGGCGCACGGTTCAAGAAACAACCTTGATATGCTGATGGATATCCCGCTTTCCGTTACGGTCGAGCTCGGCAGAACGAAGAGAAGCGTCAAAGAAATCCTTGAACTTTCTGCGGGAAGCATTATTGAGCTTGACAAGCTGGCGGGTGAACCCGTTGACATCCTGGTCAATCAGCGGATCGTAGCAAAGGGCGAGGTCGTTGTTATAGAAGAAAACTTCGGCGTGAGAGTTACTGACATTTTAAGTCAGGCAGACCGCCTTAACAATTTAAAATAAGCGAACATAGAGGAGAGAAACAGATTATGGCACACAGAATTTTAATTGTAGACGATGCAGCATTTATGAGAATGATGATCAAGGATATTTTGGTGAAGAACGGTTTTGACGTTGTAGCAGAAGCTTCAGACGGAGCACAGGCAGTCGAAAAATTCAAAGAGCATTCGCCCGACCTTGTGACAATGGATATTACAATGCCTGAAATGGACGGGATTACCGCATTAAAGGAAATTAAACAAATCGATCCGCAGGCGAAAATCATCATGTGTTCGGCAATGGGCCAGCAGTCAATGGTCATTGACGCGATCCAAGCCGGTGCAAAAGACTTTATCGTGAAGCCGTTCCAAGCGGACCGCGTGCTTGAAGCCATTAATAAAACATTAAGCTAAAGGGTGTACGACTGTTGAAAAAGAGTCATGGTTTACTAGCTTTGATTTGTTGTTTCGTTTTACTCAATGTACATCCGTTTCCTGCTTTTGCGGCGGAGTCTGATAATTCCACCGTCAACGAATGGTTTGACAAACAATCAACAAACAAAACAGAGAAAAAAAACGATACATCGAAACAAACGGCTGATCAAGAGATAGGGGATGCTTCTGCATCTTCTGTCTCCGCTTTTGATTTTGTAAAGATGATTGGGGCGTTATTATTTGTCATTCTGCTGATCTATGGATTTGTCAAACTGATGAATAAAAGAAACCGTCTGCTGAAGCCGTTTCAATATGTAGAAAATATCGGCGGAACGTCAGTCGGCCAAAACCGTTCCGTGCAGCTGATTAAAGTGGGAAACAGCGTACTTGTAGTCGGTGTCGGCGAGACGATACAGCTTTTAAAAGAAATTGAAGATGAAAAAGAGCGAGAGGCGATTCTGAGCCAATACGAAGAGGCGATGTCCTCAAAAGTGGAATGGACCAAACTCGTAAATCCGCGTAAGGATGGAGAAAAAAAGCCGCAAACGATGCTTCCGTCGTTTTCAAAAGCGCTGAAAGAACAGCTGAGCGAGCTGAAACAAAGCCGTTCTGAAGGAAAAAAGAAAGGCCCGTATCATCATGAATGAATTTATTAATCTTTTTAATTCAAGCAGTCCGACCGAAGTCAGCTCTACTGTTAAGTTACTGCTGCTTTTGACCGTCTTTTCAGTGGCGCCGGGTATTTTGATTTTGATGACCTGCTTTACGAGAATCGTCATCGTCCTGTCTTTTGTGAGAACCTCACTGGCGACGCAGAACATGCCTCCGAATCAGGTATTAATCGGTCTTGCGCTGTTCTTGACGTTTTTTATTATGGCTCCTACTTTTTCAGAGATTAATAAGGATGCCTTAACGCCGCTGATGAACAACAAAATCAGTCTCGATGAAGCATATACAAAAGCCGAGAAGCCGATTAAAGAATACATGAGCAAGCATACAAGGCAAAAGGATCTGGCGCTGTTTATGAACTACGCCAAAATGAAAAAGCCCGAATCGATTCAGGATATTCCTTTGACGACGATGGTGCCCGCTTATGCGATCTCGGAACTCAAGACCGCTTTTCAAATGGGCTTTATGATCTTTATTCCGTTTTTAATTATCGATATGGTCGTGGCGAGCGTCTTAATGTCAATGGGAATGATGATGCTTCCGCCGGTTATGATCTCTCTGCCCTTTAAAATATTGCTTTTCGTTTTGGTCGATGGATGGTATTTAATCGTGAAATCTTTGCTTGACAGCTTTTAGGGTAGGTGCTAATTGTGAGTTCAGAATTTGTAATTTCCATGGCGGAAAAAGCCGTATACGTAACACTGATGATCTGCGGGCCGCTGCTTGCGATCGCGCTGATCGTCGGTTTGCTCGTCAGTATCTTTCAAGCGACAACTCAAATCCAGGAACAGACGCTTGCGTTCATTCCGAAAATCGTGGCGGTAATGCTCGGACTGATCTTTTTCGGTCCTTGGATGCTGTCGACGATTCTTTCGTTTACAACTGATCTGTTCTCTCATCTGAACCGATTTGCAGGGTAGAATCAAATGAATTCCATCATTGATTTATTTCCCGCTTTTTTATTGGTTTTTATTAGAATTTCTGCTTTTTTTGTAACGGTGCCGATATTCGGGCACCGGAACCTGCCGGCGGTTCACCGAATCGGGTTTGCTTTCTTTCTTTCGGTGATCTGCTTCAGTACGCTGAAACATGCGCCGTCAGTTGACATAGGGGAACAGTATATGCTGCTTGTCATAAAAGAGGCCGTTGTAGGCTTGAGCCTCGGGCTGATTGCTTTCATGATGCTGGCAGCCATTCAGATCGCGGGTTCCTTTATTGATTTTCAGATGGGTTTTTCCATCGCGAATGTCATTGATCCGCAATCAGGAACGCAAAGCCCGCTGATCGGCCAATTCGTTTATACACTGGCACTGTTATTTATGCTCAGCGTAAACGCCCATTATCTATTATTGGACGGGATTTATTACAGCTTTCAGTATATTCCGCTTGATCAGGCATTTCCGTCGTTTGGAAATGAGCACTTTGGACTTTTTATCGCAAAAAGCTTCAATGCCATGTTTATTATCGCTTTTCAAATGTCTGCGCCGGTTGTGGCCAGTCTGTTTTTAGTTGATTTGGCGCTTGGCATTGTGGCGAGAACGGTGCCGCAGCTGAACGTTTTCGTTGTCGGGCTTCCTCTGAAAATAGCCGTGAGTTTTATTATGCTGATCGTTTGTATGGCGGTGATGTTTGTCCTCGTCCGCAATATCTTCAGCCTTACCGTTGAAACAATGCGAAATTTATTGGCATTGGTCGGTGTGACGTGATGAGACTCAGACTGAATCTGCAATTCTTTGCCGGTGAAAAAACGGAGAAAGCCACCCCGAAAAAACGAAAAGATACAAGAAAGAAAGGTCAGGTCCCGAAAAGTACGGATGTGAATACAGCCGTTTCTTTACTGATTATCTTTCTTTCGCTGATCGCGCTCGGCCCTTACATGCGGGACAGGCTGCTGTCCTTTATTAAAACGTTTTATACGAAATCGATAGCGTTAGATCTGTCAGCGTCTAACGTGCATGAGCTTTTTGTGGATACAGTGAAAGATATCAGCCTCATCCTCGCGCCGATTATGCTGGTCGCGCTTGTGGCAGGTGTCGTGAGCAACTACATGCAGGTGGGTTTTCTGTTTTCTGCAGAAGTTCTCAAACCTGACCTGAACAAGCTCAGCCCGCTGAAAGGATTTAAGCGGATATACAGCATGAGGGCGATTGTTGAACTGGTTAAATCGATTTTGAAGATTGCCGTAGTCGGTTTTGCCGCCTTTATGGTGCTCTGGCTGCATTATGGCGATATTCTCCGCCTTCCGCTTTTAACGCCTGCGGAAGTGCTCACATTCGTATCTAAGCTCACTCTTTGGATGGGGCTTGCGGGCTCAGGGGCTTTAATGCTGCTGGCCGGGCTCGATTACTTATATCAGCGTTTTGACTATGAGAAAAACATCAGAATGTCAAAGCAGGATATAAAAGATGAATACAAAAAATCGGAGGGCGACCCGATTATCAAGTCCAAAATTAAGCAGAAGCAGCGGGAAATGGCGATGAGGCGAATGATGCAGGAAGTGCCGAAAGCTGACGTCATCATTACCAACCCGACCCACTATGCGATCGCTCTAAAATATGATGAAAAGAAAATGGATGCCCCTTATATTGTTGCCAAAGGGGTCGATCATCTCGCATTAAAAATCAGGCAGATCGCCAAAGAACATGATGTCATGACGATTGAAAACAGGCCGCTCGCGCGTGCGTTATATGATCAGGTTGACATCGACCAGGCCGTGCCGGAAGAGTTTTTCAAAGTCATTGCGGAAATTTTGGCTTATGTCTATAAAACAAAACAAAAAGTATAGTGAATTTCAGATTCAAAAGGAGAGAAAAACAGCATGTCAACAAGAGATTTATCGGTTTTAATAAGTGTTGTCCTCATTGTGGCAATGCTGGTGATTCCATTCCCTCCATGGTTGTTAAGTATATTGATCATCATTAATATCTCTCTTGCGTTGATCGTGCTTCTCACCACAATGAATATGCAAGAACCGCTGCAATTTTCGATATTCCCGTCATTGCTGCTGTTATTGACGCTGTTTCGGCTTGCGCTCAATGTGTCGACGACTCGTTCGATTCTTTCTCACGGAGAAGGGGGAAAGGTTGTTGAGACATTCGGGAATTTCGTTGTCGGCGGAAATGTGCTGGTAGGGCTTGTTGTCTTCATTATCTTGATTATTATTCAGTTTATCGTCATTACAAAAGGCGCCGAGCGGGTATCGGAAGTGGCGGCGAGATTTACGCTCGATGCGATGCCCGGAAAACAAATGAGTATTGACGCGGATTTAAACGCCGGCATGATTACGGAGCAGGACGCGAAACACAGACGTGAAAAAGTCGCCCGGGAAGCGGATTTTTACGGCGCGATGGATGGTGCGAGCAAATTTGTCAAAGGGGATGCGATCGCGGGTATCATCATCGTGATGATCAATATTATTTTCGGGATCGTAATCGGCATGCTGCAGCAGGGGATGAGCATACAAGAAGCTGCTTCTCACTTTACAATGCTGACGGTCGGTGACGGTATCGTTTCTCAAATGCCGGCTTTGCTTATTTCAACGGCTACGGGGATTGTCGTGACGAGAGCGGCATCTGAAGGGAACCTCGGTCATGATATTACAGGCCAGCTGTTCGCTTATCCGAAGCTCTTATATGTAGCCGCGGGAACTGTTCTTTTGCTTGGTCTTCTCACGCCGATCGGGATTCTGCTGACGGGGCCGATTGCCGGTCTGCTTGCATTCGGCGCTTATAAGCTGTCCAAAACGGATAAGCCGAGCGAAGAAGAGGAAGAAATTCTTGAAGAAGAGGCTCAGGCGGATGAACTGAAAAGCCCGGAAAGCGTTGTGCAGCTTTTACATATTGATCCGATTGAATTTGAGTTCGGATACGGATTGGTGCCGCTCGCAGACGCGGGGCAGGGCGGTGATCTTCTTGACCGCATCGTCATGATCAGACGCCAGCTGGCGCTTGAATTAGGGCTTGTCATTCCGGTTGTGCGCATCAGGGATAATATCGCGCTTCAGCCGAATGAATACAGATTGAAAATTAAAGGCAATGAAGTCGCTAAAGGAGAGCTCCTGCTTGATCATTACTTAGCGATGTCACCGACACCTGAAGATGACGTGATTGAAGGAATTGAAACGATTGAACCGTCATTCGGGCTTCCCGCAAAATGGATCAGCGAAGCTGCGAAAGATGAAGCGGACATGCTGGGGTATACAGTTGTTGATCCGGCGTCAGTCGTATCTACGCATATTACGGAAAAAATTAAGCAGTATGCCCATGAACTGGTCGGCAGACAGGAAACAAAGCAGCTGATCGATCATCTGAAGGAAAATTATCCCGTGCTTGTTGAGGAAGTCACGCCAAATCCTCTTTCTGTCGGCGATATTCAAAAGGTGCTTGCTAAATTGCTGAGAGAAAAAGTTTCAATCAGAAACTTGGTGACCATTTTTGAAACACTTGCCGATTACGGAAGATTAACGACCGATTCAGATCTTTTGACGGAATACGCGAGACAGTCGCTTGCCAAACAAATCACGGCCCAATATGCGAGAGAGCATGAAACGCTGAAAGTCATCACATGCTCAGGCCGGGTCGAAAAAGCAATTGCAGACGGCGTGCAGCAGACTGAACAGGGCAATTACCTGTCGCTTGATCCTGAGGTTTCAGACAGTATCATCCGTTCTGTCGCTAAAGAGGCCGAGCAGCTTTCCATCCGGCAGGAGACGGCGATTCTTCTCTGTTCGCCTGCTGTCAGAATGTATGTAAAACAGCTGTTAGAACGCTATTTCCCTGATCTTCCGGTTCTTTCTTATAATGAGCTGGAAGCAAACGTTGAAGTACAGAGCATTGGAGTGGTGGATATTTAATGAAAATAAAAAAATTTACAGCCGCTTCAATGCAGGATGCCGCGAAGCAAATTAAAAAGGAACTCGGCAACGATGCCGTCATTTTACATTCCAAACAAGTAAAGAAGCGAAAATGGCTGGGGCTGCGGTCGCAGCCGGCTGTTGAAGTGGTCGCCGTTTTAGATCGTGACGTCAGGGAAACGAGAAAAACGCCGCCGGCTCCCGGTGAAGATATGAAAAAGACGGAAACGGCGAAAAAAGCCGAGCCTGTTCAGCCGCCGCATCTTCCGGATCATGGTACATCCGGTGATCTGGCGCGTTATAAAGAAGTGCTCCCCGAACCAATAAAAAAAGCCGAGAGACTACTGAAGCAAGCAGGTCTTCCTGATCATACGCAAAACGCCGTTTTGAGTGAATTGCTACGTTCTTCGATTGCCGCCGGTGATTTAACTGAAGACAATGTCAGCCTGAAACTGCAGGATTTGTTAGTGAAAAAACTCCCCTCAGCAGACAGGTGGCAGGAAGGGATTCAATCAAAATACGTCGTGCTTTTCGGTTCAACCGGGGCCGGCAAAACGACCACACTTGCAAAACTTGCTGCCGCATCAACGCTGACAGAGCACAAAAAAATTGCATTTATGACGACGGATACTTACCGGATTGCCGCAGTCGAACAGCTGAAGACATATGCGGAACTGCTTCAGGCTCCTCTTGAAGTATGTTATTCAAAGGAAGACTGTCTGAAAGCGCAGGAAAAATTCGCTGAATATGACCATGTTTTCATTGATACAGCCGGAAGAAACTTTAAAGAAGAGCAGTATATTACGGAATTGCAAGAGATGATTCCGTTTGAAGCAGGCTTACAATCCTTTCTCGTATTATCTTCATCTGCAAAATATGAAGATATGAAACAGGTGCTGAAACAATTTTCCGGTGTGCCGGTCAATCAATTCATTTTTACGAAAACGGATGAAACCGCCTCACTTGGCTCCGTGTTTCAAGTGCTTTCTGAATCGAGAATCGGGGCCGCCTATTTGACAAATGGACAGGATGTGCCTGAAGACATCCTGTCGGCTTCACCAGAACAATTTGTCAGGATGCTTTTGACATGAAACCCGATCAGGCAGAGTCATTAAGAAGAAAAATGAGACAGCGGCAAATGGCCAAGCCGGAGTTTTATGAAAAAAAAGCGAAGACATTAGCCGTCATCAGCGGCAAAGGCGGCGTCGGAAAATCTAATTTAACATTAAACATGGCTGTTGCCCTGCAGGAAAAAGGAAAAAAAGCACTCATCATTGATCTTGACATCGGGATGGGCAACATTGATGTGCTGATCGGTGCGTCATCTCCCCGCACTATTATTGATGTGATGGAGAATCGGTACGCGTTGGCTCAATCACTGTCCTCTGGTCCGAAAGGCCTTCGGTACATATCCGGAGGAACGGGGCTTGAGGCGATCTATCAAGCTGACAGAGAGAAGTGGTCGGCTTTTATGAATGGTCTTTCCGCTGTATTAAGCGATTTTGATTACGTTCTGTTTGATATGGGAGCGGGACTTTCAAAAGAACAGCTGCCGTTTATTTTATCGGCTGAAGACATTCTCGCCGTGACAACGCCTGAGCCGACGGCAATTATGGATGCCTACAGCGCGATCAAACATCTCACCCTCGCGGATGAGCGGCTGACCGTAAACATTGCCGTCAATCGCGCCCGGGCCCAAAAACAGGCGCTGGACACATACAGCCGCCTTTCTTACGCGATTCACACGTTTTTAGGCGCGGAGGTGCGTTTCGCCGGCTCCATCCCGGATGATCCGCTGGTAAGTCAAGCTGTCATTGACCAGGTGCCTTTTTTAATAAAAAGTCCTCAAGCAAAAGCCAGCAGGTCCGTCCGTCTTCTGACGGATGTCTTGTTTCAAACGGAAGAAAACAAACCAAGAGAAGAGAAACCGGCATTTATTGAGAGATTATCTTCTTTTTTAATGAGGAGGACTTTACAGTGATTCGTGTGCTTGTCGTTGATGACTCAGCTTTTATGAGAAAAATGATTACCGATTTTCTGGCTGCGGAAGTGCAGATAGAAGTCATCGGGACAGCCAGAAACGGAGAAGAGGCGCTGAAAAAAATAGAGCTTCTCAAGCCGGATGTTGTCACGCTTGATATTGAAATGCCGGTCATGAACGGAACGGATACATTGCGGAAAATCATCAGCATATACAAACTTCCCGTAATCATGGTATCAAGTCAGACGCAGCAAGGAAAAGACCGAACGATCAACTGCCTGGAAATGGGTGCCTTTGATTTTATCACCAAGCCTTCCGGAGCGATTTCACTTGATCTTTATAAAATTAAAGAACAGCTGATTGAAAGGGTGATTGCCGCGGGACTGTCCTTCGCAAAAGAGACTGAGCCGGCGGTGAAAGAGCCCTTCACCCCGGAACGTCCGGCTGCTGTGGGATTTGAGAGGCCGAAAGCAAAATCTGCTAAGCAGGCCGTATTCATTGCGACCTCTACAGGCGGACCGCGGGCTTTGCAAAAGGTGATTCCGAAGCTTCCGAAGGATTTACAGGCGCCTGTATTTGTCGTGCAGCACATGCCTGAAGGCTTCACCGCTTCACTTGCAGACAGACTCAACCATTTGTCAGATATTCAGGTTAAAGAAGCGGAAAACGGTGAAGAGGCGAAAGACGGATGGGTGTACATCGCGCCCGGCGGAAAAAATATGACGGTTGCCGAGGAAGGCGGAAGGCTCCGCATCATTCTTGACGTTCATGATACGGAAAGCCGGCATAAACCGTCGGCCGATTATTTGTTTCGTTCGGCAAGCCGATTGTCCGATTATGAAAAGGTAGCCGTTATTATGACCGGTATGGGCAGCGACGGAACCGAAGGCGTGAAAGAAATGCTCAGAACAGGCGGCGTTAAAACGATTGCGGAATCCGACGAATCCTGTGTTGTGTTCGGGATGCCGAAGTCAGCAATAAAAGCGGGCCTCATTCATGAGATTAAACATGTGGAAGAAATCGCGGCATCCATCACCGGATGTGTGAAAAAAGAGAGGGTGTGAATCAATTGGATATGAATCAATATTTAGATGTCTTTATTGATGAAAGTAAAGAGCACTTACAGACATGTAACGAAAAGCTGCTGCTGTTGGAAAAAGATCCGTCAGACCTTCAGATTGTGCATGACATCTTCAGAGCTGCCCATACGCTGAAAGGCATGAGCGCAACGATGGGATATACTGATCTGGCGCATTTAACTCACTTGATGGAAAATGTGCTGGACGCCATCCGCAACGGAGAGATGCCGGTCACATCAGATTGGCTGGATGTGCTGTTTGAAGCGCTGGATCATCTTGAAGAGATGGTGCAGTCCATTATTGACGGAGGAGACGGCAAACGTGATATTTCTGAAGTGAGCGCAAAACTCGATGTAAACGCGGTGCATGAGACTGCCGCTTCAGCTGAAACAGCAGAACCGCCGGCTTCAACGAAACAAGCTTCAGTTGAATGGAATTATGATGAGTTCGAACGGACTGTCATCGAAGAGGCAGAAGAGCAAGGATTCAGCCGCTATGAAATAACGGTTTCCCTGAATGAAAACTGCATGCTCAAAGCCGTTCGCGTGTACATGATATTTGAAAAGCTGAATGAAGCGGGTGAAGTCGCAAAAACGATACCAGCTGCGGAAGTGCTTGAGACGGAAGATTTCGGAACGGATTTTCAGGTGTGCTTCTTGACAAAGCAGTCTGCTGAGGAAATTAAAGACCTCATCAGCGGCATTTCAGAAGTGGAGAACGTCGAAGTTTCTGCCGGTGCGCCGTTAAAAACGGCCGAAAAACCGCAAGCAGCTGAACCGGTGAAGGACGTTCCGGTTAAAAAGGCTGAAAAGCAGCCGAACCCGCAAATGAAAACGGAAGAACAGCCGAAGCATCACAGCGGCTCGAAAACGATTCGTGTCAACATTGAAAGACTGGATTCTTCAATGAACCTTTTTGAAGAGCTTGTCATTGACCGCGGACGTCTTGAGCAGATCGCCAAAGAGCTTGATCACAATGAATTGACTGAAACCGTTGAACGCCTGACCAGAATCTCAGGAGACCTTCAATCTATTATTTTGAATATGCGGATGGTTCCGGTAGAAACCGTCTTTAACCGTTTCCCGAGAATGATCCGCCAGCTTCAAAAGGAACTAAATAAGAAAATTGAATTGTCCATCATCGGCGCTGAAACAGAGCTTGACCGCACGGTGATTGATGAAATCGGCGATCCGCTTGTCCATTTAATCAGAAACAGCATCGATCACGGCATCGAAGCGCCTGAAGTGCGGGTGAATAAAGGAAAACCGGAATCTGGCCATGTCGTGCTTAAAGCATATCACAGCGGAAACCATGTCTTTATTGAGGTTGAAGATGACGGGGCCGGCCTGAACAGAAAGAAAATTCTCGAAAAAGCGCTCGAACGGAATGTCATCACCGAACGTGATGCCGAAACGCTTGAAGATAATGAGATTTACGAGCTTATTTTTGCTCCGGGCTTCTCGACTGCCGATCAAATTTCTGATATTTCAGGCCGGGGTGTCGGCCTGGACGTTGTGAAAAACAAACTTGAATCACTCGGCGGCTCGGTCAGTGTCAAATCCGCGGAAGGCCAGGGTTCTCTTTTCAGTATTCAGCTTCCGCTGACACTTTCAATTATCTCCGTTCTTCTCATTAAACTTGAAGAAGAGACATTTGCGATACCGATCTCTTCTATTATAGAGACGGCTGTGATCGAAAAGAAAGATATCCTGCAGACGCATGACAGAGAAGTGATTGATTTCAGAGGACAGATTGTTCCGATTGTCTACCTGAAAAAAGAATTCGGCATTACGGATTCAAAACAGGATGCGGATCAGTTCCATGTGATCGTCGTGAAAAAGGGCGATAAATCTACTGCTTTTGTCGTGGACTCTTTTATCGGCCAGCAGGAAGTCGTACTGAAATCACTCGGAGACTATTTAACGAACGTCTTTGCGATTTCCGGCGCTACGATTCTCGGAAACGGAGAAGTGGCGCTGATTATTGATTGCAATGCGCTGATCTACTAAAACGACACGAGGAGGTGCCCTTATGACTGCTGAAATCAAAACAGGTGAAAAAATGATTGTGTTTATGATAAACGGGAAAGAATACGCTATCTCAGTTTCCCAAGTGAAATCAATTGAAAAGTGGCAAAAACCGACGAGAGTCCCGGGTGTGGAACCTTATATCCGCGGTGTTATCAATCTGCGCGGGGTGATTACGCCGGTTCTTGATTTAAGAAAACGTCTGAACCAGCCTGAACAGGACATCACAGAAGAGACGCGGATTATCATTATTTCTTACCGCGACGCCGATGTCGGGTGGGTTGTGGATGAGGCTAATGACGTCATCACCGTGCATGAAAATGAAATTGAATCCGCGCCTGAAAGCCAGACAAAGGAAGCGGATGTGTGGATTAAACAGATCGTCAAGCAAGATAACAGGCTCCTCAATATTATCGATGCGCATGCGGTGCTGGATAAAGGTGCTTCTGCATCTGCATCCGGAGAGCCGAATGCTTAAAGGGGATAAGACAACATGAGTAAGTTTGAAGCGATCAAAGAAGAGCAGATGGATATTTTGCGGGAAGTCGGAAATATCGGGGCGGGTCACTCAGCCTCTGCCATGGCTCAGCTGCTGAACAGAAAGATAGATATGGAAGTGCCGTTTGCGACCTTATTGACATTTGATGAGCTCGCTGATTTTTTCGGAGGTGCCGAAACGCCGGTCGCCAGTATCTTTTTAAGAATGGAAGGCGACATGACCGGTTCTATCTTTCTCATCATGCCTTTTGATCAAGCGGAACAGTTTATCAGAGAGCTGATCGGAAATCCGGATTTTGATATTGACCAGTTGGGTGAGGATCATTTGAGTTCTTCTGCTTTACATGAGTTCGGCAATATTTTAGCAGGTTCCTATTTAACGGCATTGGCTGATTTGACGAAGCTCGAGATTTATCCGAGTGTGCCGGAAATCTCACTGGATATGTTCGGTGCGGTTATCAGTGAAGGACTGATGGAGCTCAGCCAAGTCGGGGAACATGCCATTGTCGTGGATACTTCTATTTTTGACCAAGGCAGCCAGCAGGAGCTCAAAGCCCATATGTTTATGCTTCCGGACTATGATTCTTTTGAAAAGCTCTTCGTCTCATTGGGTGCGGCTTTATGAGCCGTGCGGAAGCCGCAGTTGTTAAAGTGGGGATTGCGGATGTTCAAATCGCGCGTTATCCGGATAAAATCCGGACTTCGGGACTCGGTTCATGCGTGGGACTGGTTTTATACGATAAAGACAAACAAACGGCGGGACTCGTTCACGTGATGCTGCCGGACTCCGGTTTATCGAAAACAGCGGAACTGAACCGCGCAAAATATGCAGACACCGCCGTAAAGACGACGATTGACATGCTTTTGAAAGCCGGATGCCGCAAGTTTGCCCTGAAGGCAAAGCTCGCAGGGGGAGCGGAGATGTTTAAGTTTAAAATGACAAACGATCTGATGAAAATCGGCCCAAGGAACGTAGCGGCCATTAAAGAACAGCTTTCATTGTATAACATTCCGGTCATCAGTGAAGATACCGGCGGCTCAAGCGGCCGGACGATTGAATTTGAGCCAAAGTCCTGCATGCTGCACATCCGAACTGTTAAACAAGGTGAAACAACGATTTAATTAAGGTATGAGGTAGGGGGATAACAATGCAATCCTTGAATTATGAAGATCAGGTGCTTTGGTCGCGCTGGAAAGAGTGGAAAGATCCTAAAGCCGGTGATGATTTAATGCGCCGTTACATGCCGCTGGTCACATATCATGTCGGCAGAATTTCCGTCGGACTGCCGAAGTCGGTGCATAAAGACGATCTAATGAGCCTTGGTATGCTTGGTTTATATGATGCCCTAGAAAAATTTGACCCCGGCCGGGATTTAAAATTTGATACCTATGCCTCGTTTAGAATTCGCGGTGCAATCATCGACGGGCTGCGTAAAGAAGATTGGCTGCCCAGAACTTCACGGGAGAAGACAAAAAAAGTCGAAGCGGCGATCGAAAAACTTGAACAGCGCTACCTTCGGAATGTGACGCCTTCAGAGATCGCAGAAGAACTGGGGATGACGGAGCAGGACGTAGTATCAACGATGAATGAAGGGTTTTTTGCCAATCTCTTATCAATTGATGAAAAGCTTCACGACCAGGATGACGGTGAGAATATTCAAGTCATGATCAGAGATGACAAAAATGTGCCGCCGGAAGAAAAAATCATGAAGGACGAGCTGATCGCCCAGCTTGCGGGCAAAATTCACGAGCTCTCTGAAAAAGAACAGCTTGTCGTCAGCTTATTTTATAAAGAAGAACTGACACTGACCGAAATCGGACAAGTCCTGAATCTTTCGACCTCCCGGATTTCGCAGATTCATTCAAAGGCGCTGTTTAAATTAAAGCATCTGCTTGAAAAAGTAATTCAATAATGAACTCATGGTTAGCGAGTGAAAAACATGTCAACACTATTATGGCTTTTGAGCTTTGTGCTTCACGGCATACTGCTTTATGCTGTCATTATTCTGTATACGAGGTTTTCAGCCCTCAAGGAGACGGAGCGTCAGCAGAAGAAGATTCTTGAAGAGACGGAAAACACCCTTGCTGCGTTTCTGCTTGAGTTAAAAGAAGAAAATGAAAGACTCGAAGATGCCAAAAACCGGGCTGATCAAGCGCCGGACGCAGAAGACACGGAATCCCGGCCCGTCAAACCGCAAAAAGAGCCTGATATTCCGGATCACATGGAAAAACTCATCAGTGCAACGGAACAGGCCGAAAGTGAGGAAAACAGCGGCACGCATTCGTTTGAAGAACGCGTTGCAGAATTATATGAACAGGGGCTCACTCCCGCGGAAATTGCCAAACGGATGAAGAGCGGTAAGACAGAAATCGAGCTGTTTTTAAAATTTCGCGGCAAAGCTGTAAAGGATTCTTGATTGTCGCATAAAGCTGTGTTATATTATGTCTTGGTGTTAAATACACACGCTTAACGATTTATGCAGAGGGTGCTGCAGGCGGCAGTTCTGTACAAAAATGACTTAAGCGGAGGAAAAAAAACCATTATATTAGGAGGAAATAACATGTCAGTCATTTCTATGAAGCAATTGCTTGAAGCTGGTGTTCACTTCGGTCACCAAACACGCCGTTGGAACCCAAAAATGAAGCGTTACATTTTCACGGAGCGTAACGGAATCTACATCATTGACCTTCAAAAAACAGTCAAAAAAGTAGAGGAAGCTTACAACTTCACTAAAAATCTTGCTGCTGAAGGCGGAAAAATCCTTTTCGTCGGAACAAAAAAACAAGCTCAAGATTCTGTTAAAGAAGAAGCTCAGCGCTCTGGCATGTACTTTGTCAACCAACGCTGGTTGGGCGGTACATTAACAAACTTTGAAACAATCCAAAAACGTATTAAACGTCTTAAAGACATTGAAAAAATGCAAGAAAACGGTACGTTTGAAGTACTTCCGAAAAAAGAAGTTGTTCAATTGAAAAAAGAATTAGAGCGTCTTGAAAAATTCCTCGGCGGAATTAAAGACATGAAGGATCTTCCTGATGCATTATTCATCATCGATCCTCGCAAAGAGCGCATCGCTGTTGCGGAAGCTCGCAAATTGAACATTCCTATCATCGGAATCGTAGATACAAACTGTGATCCTGATGAAATTGATGTCGTAATCCCTGCAAACGATGACGCAATCCGCGCTGTCAAACTTCTTACTTCTAAAATGGCAGATGCAATCTTAGAAGCGAAGCAAGGCGAAGAAGAAGCGGAAGCTGCTGAAGAGACTGCACCTGAAACAGAAACGACAACTGCGTAACCTAATCAAAAGGTGATAAGAGGGACTGCCTTTTATCACCTTTTTTCAAGAAAAATGTATCTATACATATCTTGTTTACACATATAAGGAGGAATTTAAATGGCTATTACTGCACAGCAGGTAAAAGAACTGCGTCAAAAAACAGGCGCTGGTATGATGGACTGCAAAAAAGCGTTGACTGAAACTGACGGAGATATGGACAAAGCAATCGACCTTCTGAGAGAAAAAGGAATTGCGAAAGCAGCTAAAAAAGCTGACCGTATCGCTGCTGAAGGTTCTACTCTTATTAAAACTGACGGCAACAAAGGCGTTATCTTAGAAGTAAACTCTGAAACTGACTTCGTTGCAAAAAACGAAGGCTTCAAAGAGCTTCTGAACACGCTTGCTGACCATCTTCTTGCAAACGCTCCTGCTGATCTTGAAGAAGCAATGGGACAAAAGATGGAAAACGGCTCTACTGTTGAAGAATACATCACAAGCAACGTTGCTAAAATCGGAGAGAAAATCACTCTTCGCCGTTTTGCTGTTCTTACAAAAGAAGACAGCGAAGCGTTCGGTGCTTACCTTCACATGGGCGGCCGCATCGGCGTATTATCTGTTCTTAGCGGAACAACTGACGAAGATCTTGCAAAAGACATCGCAATGCATGTTGCGGCGGTAAATCCTCGTTACATTTCACGCGACCAAGTGTCTGAAGAAGAAGCAAACCACGAGCGTCAGATCCTGACTCAGCAAGCTCTTCAAGAAGGCAAACCGGAAAACATCGTAGCTAAAATGGTTGAAGGCCGTCTGAACAAATTCTTCGAAGAAATTTGCTTATTAGACCAAGCTTTCGTTAAAAACCCAGACGAAAAAGTGAAACAAGTTGTGGCTGCGAAAAACGCATCTGTTAAAACTTACGTCCGCTACGAAGTTGGAGAAGGTATTGAAAAACGCCAAGAAAACTTTGCTGAAGAAGTTATGAACCAAGTGAAAAAATAATGGCGGAAAGCCTCGGCGAATCTTTCGCGGCTTTTCAGGCAGTATAGGGGACACTACTTGTGTTCCCTATTTTTAAAACTATATTTACAAACTTTTTTTTCTCTTGCATAATAGGAAACGGCAATGTTTACACTTGGAGGTTATTATGGAAAAACCAAAATACAATCGTATCGTTTTAAAGCTTAGCGGAGAAGCGTTGGCAGGAGAACAGGGAAACGGAATTAATCCGACTGTCATCCAATCCATAGCTAAACAGGTAAAAGAAATCGCTGAGCTTGACGTCGAAGTGGCCGTAGTCGTAGGCGGCGGCAACTTATGGCGCGGAAAAACAGGAAGTGACTTAGGAATGGACCGTGCGACTGCCGATTATATGGGCATGCTTGCCACTGTCATGAACTCACTTGCCCTGCAGGACAGTCTTGAAACTCTCGGAATCCAGTCCAGAGTGCAGACATCAATTGAAATGCGTCAGGTCGCTGAGCCTTACATCAGAAGAAAAGCCATCCGCCACCTGGAGAAAAAACGCGTTGTGATTTTTGCCGCGGGAACAGGAAACCCTTATTTCTCTACGGACACAACCGCAGCGCTGCGTGCCGCTGAAATCGAAGCGGATGTGATCTTAATGGCGAAAAATAATGTCGACGGTGTGTATAATGCTGATCCGAGAAAAGATGAGTCAGCCGTTAAATACGAACAATTATCTTATCTCGATGTGTTAAAAGACGGGCTGGAAGTCATGGATTCTACGGCTTCTTCACTATGTATGGATAATGATATTCCGCTGATCGTCTTTTCTATTATGGAAGAAGGAAATATTAAGCGTGCCGTAATCGGCGAATCAATCGGAACGATCGTAAGGGGGAAATAACGTTGTCAAACGAAGTATTAACACAAACAAAAGAACGCATGGAAAAAGCGGTTGCCGCTTATTCAAGGGAATTGGCGTCAGTCCGCGCGGGACGTGCCAACCCGTCTCTATTGGATAAAGTGACAGTAGAATACTACGGTGCCCAAACACCTTTAAACCAGCTGTCTTCCATCAATGTGCCTGAAGCGCGTATGCTTGTTGTCACACCGTATGACAAAACAGCAATCGGCGATATTGAAAAAGCGATCCTGAAAGCTGATCTTGGCGTAACTCCGACAAGTGACGGCACAATTATCCGCATCGCGATCCCGGCTCTGACGGAAGAAAGACGTAAAGAACTTGTCAAAGTCGTGAAAAAATATGCGGAAGAAGCGAAAGTAGCAGTCCGTAATGTCCGCCGTGACAGCAATGATGAACTCAAGAAGCTTGAGAAGAACGGAGACATTACAGAAGACGAGCTTCGTGCTTCCAGTGAAGACGTTCAAAAACTGACAGACGAATATGTGTCGAAAATTGACAGCGTCACAAAAGACAAAGAAAAAGAAATCATGGAAGTTTAATGAAAAACTATGTACAATAGATAATGTGAAAAGACCCTCTCATGTTTACAGGGGGTTTTTTTGTTAATACTGTTGATTACATTGATCATCAGCAATGCAACCTTTTTGGGTGACGGAGGAATCTCATGCTCAACATACTCAAAAATTGGAAGAATCAGCAGAATGCGGCTTCCAACTTAGAACGGTATACAAAAGAAGACATACTGAAGGGTGAAATTCCCGCACACATCGCCATTATTATGGACGGAAACGGGCGCTGGGCGAAGAAACGCTCACTTCCGCGGATTGCCGGACATCATGAAGGAATGAAAGTGGTAAAAAGGGTGACAAAGCTCGCAAATCAGCTCGGCGTCAAAGTTTTGACGCTTTATGCGTTTTCCACGGAGAACTGGAAGCGCCCGAAGATGGAAGTCGACTTTTTAATGAAGCTTCCGGAAGAGTTCCTGAATACGTACCTTCCTGAATTGATAGAGGAAAATGTACAGGTGAAAATTATCGGAGATGAATCTGCGCTCCCTTCTCATACGTACAGGGCGATTGAGAAGGCCGTAAAAGATACAGAACAAAATGACGGGCTGATTCTCAATTTCGCTTTGAACTACGGCGGGCGCACGGAAATCGTCAATGCGGCAAAAGCATTGGCCGAACAGGTGAAAAGCGGCACGCTGAATATCGAAGACATTGATGAAGCGCTCTTTTCCGGGCATTTAATGACGGAATCACTTCAGGATCCGGAGCTCCTTATCAGAACGAGCGGAGAAATCAGACTGAGCAATTTTATGCTTTGGCAGGTGGCTTACAGTGAATTTGTTTTTACAGATGTCCTGTGGCCCGATTTTAAAGAAGATCACTTTCTGCAGGCAGTGGGAGAATTTCAGCAGCGGGGCCGGAGGTTTGGCGGAATTTAGAGGATGGTGGAAATGAAACAAAGATTGTTAACGGGTGTTCTGGCAGCGGCACTATTTTTATTTTTGGTTATTTTCGGAGGATTGCCGTTCACCGTATTTGTTTACGTGATGGGAAGTATAGCGCTTTTTGAGCTTTTGCGGATGAAAAAGCTCAGATTTTTTTCTTTTCCGGGGCTGATCAGCCTCTTGCTGTTATGGCTGTATATGATGCCGGATGAGTATCATTTTTTTGACGCGAAAATGGAAGTGACGATTTTCGCCGTACTGATACTGCTCAGCTATACGGTGCTTGTGAAAAACACCTTTACGTTTGACGAAGTCGGGTTCATCGTCCTCGCGACGGTATATATCGGACTGTGTTTTCATTATTTTATTGAAATCAGAAACATTGAAACAAACGGGCTTTTGTATATCTTTTATGCCTGCGTTGTCATATGGTCAACAGACTCGGGCGCATATTTCGTCGGAAAGTCGCTCGGGAAGCGGAAGCTGTGGCCTGAAATCAGTCCCAACAAAACGGTGGAAGGGTTTCTTGGCGGTATTGCGATCGCTCTTATTTTTACGGCTGTTTTCCAGCTGTTTGCGCATCTTCCGATTTCATACCCGATTCTTTTGGTCATCACACTTGTTCTGTCTGTTTTCGGACAGATCGGGGATTTGGTTGAATCGGCGCTTAAGCGGCACTATGATGTGAAGGATTCGGGAAAAATCCTTCCCGGGCACGGCGGCATTTTAGATCGATTTGACAGCTTTTTGTTTGTCATGCCGTTCTTATACTTTCTGCTTGCGCTTTTTTCATGAGAAAGGCTAATATGAAAACAAGACCGATCTGGACGCATAGAATGGGAGTGGCATTTTGAAGAATATTTGTCTTTTAGGAGCAACAGGATCAATAGGAGAGCAGACGTTAGACGTATTGCGCATGCATCAAGATCAATTCCGTCTCGTCTCGATGACTTTCGGTAAAAATGCCGAGAAAGCGATACCGTTGATCAGAACGTTTCAGCCGAAATATGTAGCAGTCGGCGACATGGATACATATCAAAAAGTGAAAGAGGTGTCTTTTTCTCATGAATGTCAAATCGGCATCGGAGAAGAAGGCCTGATTGAAGCGGCAGTCATGGATGAAGTGGATATCGTGGTCAATGCGCTGCTCGGAAGCGTCGGTTTAATTCCGACTTTGAAAGCGATTGAACAGAAAAAAACAATTGCGCTTGCAAATAAGGAAACTCTCGTCACTGCCGGGCATATAGTGAAAGGACACGCAAAACAATACGGCGTTCCTCTTCTTCCGGTCGACAGCGAACATTCCGCTATTTTTCAGGCGCTGCAAGGCGAACAGAGCAAAAATATCGAGCGTCTGATCATTACCGCATCCGGCGGCAGTTTCAGAGATAAAACGCGGCAGGAGCTTGAGTCTGTAACGATTGCCGATGCCCTTAATCACCCGAACTGGTCGATGGGCGCAAAGATTACGATTGACTCGGCTACAATGATGAATAAAGGGCTTGAAGTCATTGAAGCGCATTGGCTGTTCGACATTCCGTATGAACAGATTGAAGTTGTTTTACATAAGGAGAGCATCATTCATTCGATGGTTGAATTTCACGACAGAAGCGTCATCGCCCAGCTCGGAAATCCGGACATGAGGGTGCCGATTCAATACGCGCTGACATATCCGGACCGGCTGCCTCTGCCTGAAACAAAAAGGCTTGAACTATGGGAGATCGGAAGCCTCCATTTTGCGAAAGCTGACTTTGAAAGGTTCCGGTGCTTACAATTTGCCTTTGAATCAGGTAAAATAGGGGGAACGATGCCGACGGTTTTAAATGCGGCTAATGAAGAAGCAGTTGCCGCTTTTCTTGGCGGGCGGATTTCGTTCTTAACGATTGAAGATCTGATTGAAAAAGCATTGAACCGCCACAGCGTAATTCAGGATCCGAGTCTTGCGGATATCCAAGAAGTGGACAAAGACACCCGGGGATACGTTAATTCAATACTCACATAAGGTGGTATGTTCGTGAATACAGTTATCGCGTTTATTATTATTTTCGGAACGCTCGTTTTCTTCCATGAGCTGGGGCATTTACTGCTCGCCCAAAGAGCGGGAATCCTTTGCCGTGAGTTTGCGATCGGCTTTGGGCCCAAAATCTTCTCATTTAAAAAGAATGAAACCGTGTATACGATCAGGCTCCTTCCGGTCGGCGGGTTCGTCCGCATGGCCGGTGAAGATCCGGAGATGATTGAAGTCAAACCGGGTTATACCGTCGGTCTTCTTTTTAATAAAGACGACGAAGTGGAAAAAGTCATCATTAATCAAAAGGAAAAATACCCCGACGCTTTAATTATCGAGGTAGAGACGGCTGATCTTGAGCACGAAATGAAGATTACCGGGTACGAGCAGGGGAAAGAAGATGAGCTGGCGGGCTTTACTGTCAGTCAGACCTCTTTTTTCATCGTAGACGGAGAAGAAGTGCAGATTGCGCCTTACAACCGTCAATTCGGGTCAAAACCCGTATGGCAGCGGATTAAGGCGATTGCTGCCGGTCCGATTATGAACTTCATCTTAGCGTATGTCATTCTCGTCATGCTTGGATTTATTCAGGGCGTGCCTTCGAATCAGCCTGAGCTCGGGAAGCTGACAGACAATGGACGTGCTGCGGCTGCCGGTTTACAAGAAGGCGACTATATCCAGAGCATTAACGGTGAAAAAATGCGGTCATGGACTGACATCGTGACAGCGGTAAAAGACAATCCCGGGAAAAAAATCGATGTCGCCGTCAAACGGGACGGCAAATCGTTTCATATCTCGGTTACCCCTGAAGCCGTAAAAGATGAAAACAAAAAAACAATCGGCCGCTTCGGCTCTTATGCGCCGACTGAAAAAGGCGCGTTCGCAGCGATCGCTTACGGCGCGACATCTACTGTTGATGTCACAAAGGCGATCCTGACCAACTTAAGCAAAATCGTGACAGGCCAGTTTAAGCTTGATATGCTTTCGGGTCCTGTGGGGATTTATGATATGACGGATCAGGTTGCAAAAACCGGCATCATCAATCTATTCCAGTTTGCGGCATTTTTAAGCATCAACCTTGGAATCGTCAACCTGCTGCCGATCCCGGCGCTTGACGGCGGACGGCTGCTGTTTTTATTCATTGAAGCAATCCGCGGTAAGCCGATTAACCGTGACAAGGAAGCATTTGTCGTATTTATCGGTGTAGCTTTCTTAATGCTTCTTATGCTGGTTGTCACATGGAACGATATCCAGCGTTTATTCTTATAATTGACTAGTAAAAAATCAGAGGTGCGAAGACATGAGACAAAGTTTGACGCTTATTCCGACCCTGAGAGAAGTGCCGGCTGATGCTGAAGCAAAAAGCCATAAGCTTCTGCTGAGAGCGGGATTTATCAGACAAAATACGAGCGGGGTTTACAGCTACATGCCCCTTGCTTACAGGGTCATTCAAAACATTCAGAAGATCGTGCGTGAAGAAATGGAAAAAATCAACGCGGTGGAAATGCTGATGCCGGCCCTTCAGCAGGCTGAAACATGGCAGGAATCAGGCAGATGGTATACGTACGGGCCTGAATTGATGCGTCTGAAAGACCGTCACGGCCGCGAATTTGCTTTAGGCGCGACGCATGAAGAAGTCATTACTTCTCTCGTGCGCGATGAGGTGAAATCTTATAAGCGTCTGCCGCTCACTCTTTACCAGATCCAGTCTAAATTCAGAGATGAGAAACGCCCGCGTTTCGGGTTATTGCGGGGACGCGAATTCATCATGAAAGATGCGTATTCTTTCCATGCCTCTGAAGAAAGTCTGGAGGAAACATACCAAAACATGTACGGCGCATACAGCAGCATTTTCGCACGGTGCGAATTAAACGTCCGTCCCGTTATCGCTGACTCAGGTGCAATGGGCGGAAAAGACACGCATGAATTTATGGCTCTTTCCGAAATAGGGGAAGACACCATCGCTTATTCCGATGAATCCTCTTACGCAGCGAACACGGAAATGGCCGAAGTTGTGATGAAAAGCGAGCCTTCCAATGAAAAACCCGAGGCGCTGGAGAAAATTGATACGCCGAATGTTAAAAGCATTGAAGAGCTGGCTTCTTTCCTTCAGATTGAACCGAGCGCCTGCATCAAATCCATGCTGTTTAAAGCGGATGACCGCTTTGTTCTCGTGTTAGTAAGGGGCGATCATGAGGTCAATGACGTAAAAGTGAAAAACCTTCTAAACGCGGAAGTGGTTGAGCTTGCGTCTCATGAAGAGGTAGCGGAGAAGCTTGGCACGGAGCCGGGATTTGCGGGGCCGATCGGCGCTGCCGGCGACATTGAGATTTATGCCGACCAGGCTGTGAAAGTCATGGTAAACGCCGTAAGCGGCGCGAATGAAAAAGACCGCCATTACAGAAACGTAAACATCGAACGCGATGCGTCTGTAAAAGCATATGCCGATCTTCGAATCATTCAGGAAGGCGATCCGTCACCTGACGGAAAAGGCAAGATCCGCTTCGCTGAAGGAATTGAGGTCGGACAAGTCTTTAAGCTCGGTACGCGTTACTCTGAAGCGATGAATGCGACATACCTTGATGAAAACGGGCGTGCGCAGCCGATGCTGATGGGATGTTACGGAATCGGCGTATCAAGAACGCTTTCAGCAATCGCCGAACAGCACCACGACGAAAAAGGCCTGATCTGGCCGAAAAGCGTTGCTCCGTATGATCTTCATATTTTGGCGCTGAATATGAAAAACGAAGCGCAAAAAGAGCTTGCCGAGCAGCTATACGGTAAACTCCAAGCCGAAGGTTATGAAGTGTTATACGATGACCGCGCTGAACGCGCAGGCGTGAAATTTGCTGACTCTGACCTGATCGGCCTTCCGATCCGCATCACTGTCGGTAAACGTGCAGATGAAGGCATCGTAGAAGTAAAAATCCGCAAAACCGGTGAATCTGCCGAAGTTTCAGTGGATGAGCTTTCTGAATTTATCAAGACGAAGTAATCACCATAACGAATCGTACAAAATCATGTTAAAATAGAGAAAAAAGAAGGTACCTCATCACCTGCGGAGGTACCTTCACTTATGATGTTTTAAGGGAGGGATACTGTCTGAATGGAACAGTTATCAGTAAACAGAAGACAGTTTCAGATTCTTCTTCAGCAGCTTAATATGACAGATGATACCTTCATGACATACTTTGAAGACGGAGAGATTGATAAACTGACAATCCATAAAGCAGAAAAGACCTGGCATTTTCAATTTCGCTTTAAGGCTCTTTTGCCGTATCAAATATATGACTCATTCATGATGAGATTAACACAATCGTTTGCTCACATCGCCCGGGTCACGTCGTCCATTCAAGTCATTGATCCTAGAGTGTCAGAGGAGCTTGTACAGGATTATTGGACACGCTGTATCGAAGAGCTTGAAGGAACCTCGCCGCCGATGGTGGCACTTTTGAATCAGCAGAAACCGCAGCTCAAGGGAAACAAGCTGATCGTGAAAACAAAAACAGATACAGAAGCATCGGCGCTCAAAAATAAATACAGCGCTCTGATTCAGCACAGCTATCGCCAATTCGGTTTTCCGGAACTGCAGCTGGATACCGAAACTTTCGTGTCTGACCAAGAAGTCCAGAAATTCCGCGAGCAAAAGCTTGCTGAAGATCAGGAGCGGGCGATGCAGGCGCTTATCGAAATGGAGAAGAAGGAAAAAGAGGGCGATGAGGATCAAGCGCCGTCCGGCCCGCTTGTCATCGGCTATCAAATTAAAGAGAACGAAGAAATCCGGACGCTTGACAGCATCATGGATGAAGAAAGAAGAATTACGGTGCAGGGCTATGTGTTTGATGCTGAAACACGCGAGCTGAAAAGCGGACGCACGCTCTGCATTTTCAAAATCACGGACTATACAAACAGTATTTTAGTAAAAATGTTTGCAAGAGAAAAAGAAGACGCCGCTTTGATGAAAACGCTGAAAAAAGGCATGTGGGTGAAGGCGCGGGGAAGCATTCAAAACGATACATTCGTCAGAGACCTCGTCATGATTGCAAATGACGTGAATGAAATAAAAGCCAAAACCCGTGAAGACACCGCTCCTGAAGGCGAAAAACGGGTTGAGCTTCATCTGCATTCTCCGATGAGCCAAATGGACGCTGTAACGGGCATCGGAAAGCTTGTCGAACAGGCGAAAAAATGGGGACATGAAGCGATTGCCTTAACTGATCATGCCGTCGTGCAGTCCTTCCCGGATGCCTATTCCGCCGCGAAAAAACACGGCATTAAAATGATTTACGGAATGGAAGCCAACATCGTAGATGACGGCGTTCCGATCGCATACAATCCCGCTCACCGTCTCCTGGAAGAAGACACATACGTCGTCTTTGACGTTGAAACGACAGGTCTGTCCGCAGTGTATGACACGATCATTGAGCTGGCCGCAGTCAAAATAAGAGGCGGAGAAATCATTGATAAATTTGAAGCGTTCGCCAATCCGCATCATCCGCTGTCAGCAACGACGATAGAGCTTACCGGGATTACGGATGACATGGTCCGCGACGCTCCCGATGTCGTTGACGTCGTCCGGGATTTTAAAGAGTGGATCGGCGATGATGTGCTTGTGGCTCATAACGCCAGCTTTGATATGGGATTTTTAAATGTAGCGTACAAGCGCCTTCTGAAAACGGAAAAAGCGAAAAATCCGGTCATTGATACGCTGGAACTCGCGCGTTTCCTGTATCCTGAATTTAAAAATCACCGCTTAAATACGTTATGTAAAAAGTTTGATATTGAATTAACCCAGCATCACCGTGCGGTCTTTGACGCTGAAGCAACGGGCTACCTGCTGTTGAAAATGCTCAAAGACGCGGCTGAAAAAGATATTTTTTATCATGATCAGCTGAATGAGAATATGGGACAATCCAATGCTTACCAAAGATCGAGACCTTATCACGCAACATTGCTTGCCGTAAATGAGACCGGCCTGAAAAATCTGTTTAAGCTCGTGTCGATTTCTCATATTCAATATTTCTACAGAGTGCCGCGCATTCCGAGGTCACAGCTTAATAAATACAGAGAAGGCCTGTTAATCGGCTCTGCCTGTGACAGGGGAGAGGTTTTTGAAGGCATGATGCAAAAATCACCTGAAGAGGTTGAAGATATCGCATCCTTCTATGACTACCTTGAAGTGCAGCCGCCGGAAGTATACAGACACCTGCTGCAGCTTGAGCTCGTCCGGGATGAAAAAGCGCTGAAAGAAATCATCGCCAACATTACGAAGCTCGGGGAAAAATTGAATAAGCCGGTCGTTGCCACTGGAAATGTCCACTATCTAAACGATGAGGATAAAATTTACCGGAAGATCTTAATTTCTTCCCAAGGCGGCGCCAACCCGTTAAACAGGCACGAACTGCCAAAGGTGCACTTCAGAACGACAGATGAAATGCTGGAGGCTTTCTCTTTTCTGGGTGCGGAAAAAGCGAAAGAAATCGTAGTTCACAATACGCAGAAAGTCGCTTCGATGATCGAAGAGATCAAGCCGATTAAAGACGATCTGTATACGCCGAAAATTGAGGGTGCTGATGAAGAAATCCGTGAAATGAGCTATCAGCGCGCGAGAAGCATTTACGGTGAGGAGCTTCCCGAAATTGTTGAAGCGAGAATAGAAAAAGAATTAAAAAGCATCATCGGCCACGGATTCGCCGTTATTTATCTCATTTCACATAAGCTTGTCAAACGGTCTTTGGACGACGGCTATCTCGTCGGCTCCCGTGGGTCCGTCGGTTCATCACTTGTGGCGACCTTAACGGAAATTACTGAAGTGAACCCGCTTGCTCCGCATTATGTGTGCGCGAGCTGCCGGTATTCCGAATTCTTTAATGACGGATCAGTCGGTTCCGGTTTTGACCTTCCGGATAAAAGCTGCCCGTCTTGCGGCACTCCTTTGAAAAAGGACGGACATGATATTCCGTTTGAAACGTTCTTAGGCTTTAAAGGTGACAAAGTACCCGATATCGACTTGAACTTCTCAGGTGAGTATCAGCCGCATGCCCATAACTACACGAAAGTGCTGTTCGGGGAAGATAATGTTTATCGCGCGGGAACGATCGGCACCGTTGCGGAAAAGACGGCTTACGGATATGTGAAAGGCTATGCGGGCGACCACAACCTTCATATGCGCGGCGCGGAGATCGACCGCCTTGTACAGGGCTGCACCGGCGTTAAGAGAACGACCGGTCAGCACCCGGGGGGCATTATCGTTGTGCCGGATTACATGGATATTTACGATTTTTCACCGATTCAATTCCCTGCTGATGCGACGGGGTCTGAATGGAAAACGACTCACTTTGACTTCCACTCCATTCATGACAACCTGCTGAAGCTTGATATATTGGGACACGATGATCCGACAGTCATCCGGATGCTTCAGGATTTAAGCGGAATTGATCCGAAGACGATTCCGACAGATGATCCGGAAGTCATGAAGATTTTCCAAGGCACAGAATCGCTCGGCGTCACTGAAGAACAGATCGGCTGTAAAACGGGGACGCTCGGCATTCCTGAATTCGGGACGCGATTTGTGCGGCAGATGCTTGAGGATACGAAGCCGACGACGTTCTCTGAGCTTGTCCAGATTTCCGGGCTTTCCCACGGAACGGACGTATGGCTCGGCAATGCACAGGAACTGATACACAACAATACGTGTGAACTGAGCGAAGTAATCGGCTGCCGCGATGACATTATGGTTTACTTGATTTATCAGGGCCTTGAGCCTTCACTGGCATTTAAGATCATGGAATTTGTCCGTAAAGGCAAAGGCCTGACGCCGGAATGGGAAGAAGAAATGAAAAAGAACAATGTGCCGAACTGGTATATTGATTCATGCAAAAAAATCAAATACATGTTCCCGAAAGCCCACGCCGCTGCATACGTGCTGATGGCGGTGCGGATTGCATACTTTAAAGTGCATCACGCGCTTTTATATTATGCTGCGTATTTTACCGTGCGCGCAGATGACTTTGACATTGATACGATGATTAAAGGCTCGACTGCCATCAGAGCGGTGATGGATGATATCAGCTCTAAAGGGCTTGATGCTTCGCCGAAGGAAAAAAACCTCCTGACCGTGTTAGAGCTTGCGCTTGAAATGTGTGAACGCGGCTATTCTTTCCAGAAGGTCGATCTATACCGTTCAAGCGCTTCGGAATTTATCATTGACGGCAACAGTCTGATTCCGCCGTTCAACTCGATTCCGGGGCTTGGAACCAATGCCGCTCTCAATATTGTAAAAGCGCGGGAAGAAGGAGAGTTCCTTTCAAAAGAGGACCTTCAAAAACGCGGAAAAGTGTCAAAAACCATTTTAGAGTATTTAGACCGCCACGGCTGTCTGGAGTCGCTCCCGGATCAAAATCAGCTGTCTCTGTTTTAAGCTTTGAGGACAGCCGTCTGAGCGGAGTTTGATTTGCATTAAATATATGGTTATGGTATAGTTTTATTGGAAATGCTAACGATTACCGAGGCAAAGAGTGGGGAAACCCGCTCTTTTGTATTGAACAGGCAATTTTGCCTCGACATGTCCATCGTTTTCTCAAAGCCCCTGCTCTTTAGAAGCAGGGTTTTTATGCAGAGGAACGGCTGATATGATATCGACAGCACAAGGAGGAAAAACATGAGCAAAAAAGTGACTGATACCGTTCAAGGAATGGCTCAGCCCATACTGGATGACCTTCAGCTTGAACTCGTAGACATTGAATTTGTCAAAGAGGGTCAAAACTGGTTCCTTCGCGTGTTTATTGATTCCGATAACGGTGTTGATATTGAGGAGTGCGCCAAAGTCAGCGAAGCGTTAAGCGAAAAGCTGGATGAGGCCGATCCGATCACTCAGAACTACTTTCTTGAAGTATCTTCTCCTGGAGCCGAGCGTCCATTAAAGAAAAAAGCCGACTTCGAAAAATCACTGGGCAAAAATGTGTACATGAAAACGTACGAACCGATTGATGGTTTAAAAGTGTTTGAAGGCAAATTGGCTGAATTTGATGGACAAACTGCTACAATAGAGATGACAATTAAAACAAGAAAGAAACGGGTCAATATTCCGTATGAAAAAATAGCTAACGCAAGATTAGCTGTAACATTTTAATCAATGAAGTATTAGTGTTTAAGGGGGGAGACCGCTAACATGAGCAGTGAACTATTAGATGCCCTCACGATTCTTGAAAAAGAAAAAGGCATCAGTAAAGACATTATCATCGAAGCAATTGAAGCTGCCTTAATTTCTGCGTATAAGCGAAATTTTAACCAGGCGCAAAACGTACGGGTCGATCTGAACCGTGAAACGGGCACCATCCGCGTGTTCGCAAGAAAAGATGTCGTAGACGAGGTATACGATTCAAGGCTTGAAATCTCGCTTGACGACGCCCAACACATCCATCCGAACTACCTTGTCGGAGATGTCGTTGAAATAGAAGTAACGCCGAAAGACTTCGGCCGCATTGCCGCGCAGACGGCGAAACAAGTTGTGACGCAGCGTGTCCGTGAAGCTGAGCGCGGCGTGATTTACTCGGAATTTATCGATCGTGAAGAAGACATCATGACGGGAATTGTACAGCGCTTAGACAGCAAGTTTATTTACGTGTCTCTCGGCAAGATTGAAGCGCTGCTGCCCGTTAACGAACAAATGCCGAATGAGAGCTATAAACCTCACGATCGGATTAAAGTATTTATCACAAAAGTCGAAAAAACGACAAAAGGGCCGCAGATCTACGTATCAAGAACGCATCCCGGTCTTTTGAAGCGTCTTTTTGAAATCGAAGTGCCGGAAATTTATGACGGAACGGTCGAGCTGAAATCCGTTGCCAGAGAAGCGGGCGACCGCTCCAAAATCTCTGTCCGCACTGATGATGCTGACGTTGATCCCGTCGGTTCATGCGTCGGGCCTAAAGGCCAGCGCGTGCAGGCGATCGTCAATGAACTGAAAGGCGAAAAAATTGATATCGTCAACTGGTCTGATGATCCGGTTGAATTTGTTGCCAATGCGCTCAGCCCATCTAAAGTGCTGGATGTCATCGTCAACGAAGAAGAAAAAGCCACGACTGTCGTTGTTCCTGATTACCAGCTTTCTCTGGCGATCGGAAAAAGAGGGCAAAACGCCCGCTTAGCTGCGAAACTGACAGGCTGGAAAATTGATATCAAAAGTGAAACGGATGCAAGAGAACTTGGCATCTTTCCGAGAGAGCATGAAGAAGATGACGATTTAGAGCCGCTCTTTATGGAGCCTGAAACAGCAGAATCGGATGAATAAGAGGTGACTTTAGGTGAATAAGCGAAAAAAAATTCCTCTGCGTAAATGTGTGGTAACGGGGGAAATGAAGCCTAAAAAGGAACTGATCCGAATTGTCCGTTCAAAAGAAGGAGAGATTTCAGTCGATCCGACAGGCAAGAAGAACGGGCGGGGTGCCTATATCACCCTGGAGAAAGAATGCATCTTAGCTGCGAAAAAGAAAAACACATTGCAAAATCAATTTCAATCACAAATCGATGACCAGATTTTCGAAGAATTGCTGGAACTGGCGGAAAAGGTGAAAAAATAACATGTCTGGAATGGAATGGTTTCCCTTGCTGGGTCTGGCCAATCGAGCTCGTAAGGTCGTGTCGGGCGAGGACTTGGTTATAAAAGAAATTAGAAATGCGCGTGCAAAACTTGTTCTGCTGACAGAAGATGCATCTGCGAATACTGCAAAAAAAGTATCCGATAAATGCAATTATTATAAAGTACCTTATAAAAAAGTCGAAAGCCGCGCGGATCTCGGCCGCTCTATCGGCAAGGAATCACGTGTCGTTGTCGCCGTCACTGACCAAGGTTTTGCGAATAAGCTGATCAGCTTGCTCGATTAATATTTTTGGGGGTGAACGAATGGCTAAAATGAGAGTATACGAATATGCAAAAGCCATCAATGTTTCAAGTAAGGAAATTTTGACTGCGCTGAAAAACATGGATATAGTAGTAAATAACCATATGGCAACGCTTGAAGAAAAGACCATTAAGCAGCTTGATGCGAAATTTAAAAAAGGCGGCGCCGGCGTTAAATCTCAAAAGCCTGCGGAAACGAACAAAAACAAGCAGCCGCAAGGGGTTAATCAGCAGCCTGCTGGGAATCAACCAAACAAAATTCGAGACGGAAAGAAGAATGACGTGCAGAATAATCAATTTAACAAAAACAAGAAGAACAACAACAACAAAAACAAAAACAAACGCAATCATAACAACAAAAATCAGTATCAGCAAAAACCGCTGAAGCCGAAAAAAGAGCTTCCTGAGAAAATTACGTTTTCCGGCTCTTTAACAGTCGGAGCTTTAGCCGAGGAACTGGGCAAAGAGCCGTCTGAACTCATTAAAAAACTGATGCTTCTGGGCGTAATGGCTACGATTAACCAGGAGCTTGACAAAGACACAATCGAACTGATCGCATCTGAATACGGTGTGGAAACAGAAGAAGTGATTGTGCTTGAAGAAACTGAGCTTGAAAAGTATGAAGAGGCTGACAAAGAAGAAGATCTTCAAATCCGTCCGCCTGTCGTGACAATCATGGGCCACGTTGACCACGGGAAAACGACCCTTCTTGACAGCATCAGAAAAACAAAGGTTGTTGAAGGAGAAGCGGGCGGAATCACCCAGCATATCGGGGCTTACCAGATCGAAGAAAACGGCAAAAAAATCACGTTCTTAGATACACCGGGACACGCGGCGTTCACAACGATGCGCGCGCGCGGAGCGGAAGTAACCGATATTACCATTTTAGTCGTAGCGGCTGATGACGGCGTTATGCCGCAAACAGTCGAAGCCATCAACCATGCGAAAGCGGCTGAGGTTCCGATTATCGTTGCCGTGAATAAAGTGGATAAAGAGAGCGCGAACCCTGACCGTGTCATGCAGGAGCTGACTGAATACGGACTCGTCCCTGAAGCATGGGGAGGAGAAACGATTTTCGTTCCTCTGTCCGCGCTTACAGGCAAGGGAATTGATGAGCTTGTCGAAATGATTCTGCTTGTCAGTGAAGTGGAAGAGCTGAAAGCCAATCCGAACCGTCAGGCAAAAGGAACGGTTATTGAAGCTGAGCTCGATAAAGGAAGAGGATCTGTCGCGACACTTCTCGTTCAAACGGGAACATTGCATGTCGGAGATCCGATCGTTGTCGGAAACACATTCGGCCGCGTGCGGGCCATGGTCAATGATCTCGGCCGCCGCGTGAAAACGGCCGGACCGTCCACACCTGTAGAGATCACGGGGTTAAACGACGTACCGCAGGCTGGCGATCAATTCCTCGTCTTTAAAGACGAAAAAACAGCCCGTTCTGTCGGTGAAGCGCGCGCTTCCAAACAATTGGACGAACAGCGCAGCGACAAAGCGAAGCTGAGCCTCGATGATCTGTTTGAACAAATTAAACAAGGTGATGTCAAAGACATCAACTTAATCGTAAAAGCGGACGTTCAAGGTTCTGCAGAAGCGTTAACGGCCGCTCTTCAAAAAATTGAAGTAGAAGGCGTAAAAGTGAAAATCATTCACACAGGCGTCGGTGCGATTACGGAATCAGACATCATTCTCGCATCTGCTTCAAATGCAATCGTTATCGGGTTTAATGTGCGCCCAGACGGAAATGCTAAGAGCACGGCTGAAGCAGAAAATGTAGATATCCGCCTTCACCGTATCATTTACAAAGTCATCGAAGAAATTGAAGCGGCGATGAAAGGAATGCTTGATCCTGAATACGAAGAAAAAGTCATCGGCCAGGTTGAAGTGCGCCAAACATTCAAAGTGTCGAAAATCGGCACGATTGCCGGCGGATATGTAACAGACGGCCATATTACACGTGACAGCGGACTCCGCTTGATCCGTGACGGCGTCGTTATCTTCGAAGGCGAAGTAGACGTTCTGAAACGCTTCAAAGATGATGTGAAAGAAGTTTCACAAGGATATGAATGTGGTATTACAATTAAGAAATACAATGACATTCGCGAAGGTGATATCCTTGAAGCGTATGTCATGCAGGAAATCGAAAGAAAGTGATCGGATTTGCGGAATGTGAATGCATCATTTACGATGCGGGATCATTAAAGGAGAAACGGGCCGTTCTGAAGCGGATTATAACGAGGGTCCGGAATAAGTTCAACGTGTCGGCCGCAGAAATCGGCTATCAGGACACTTGGCAGAGGACCAGCTTCGGAATCGCCGTCGTCTCCTCCTCTCACGTTCAGGCGGAAAAGGAGATTCAGCGCGTACTCGCGTTTATTGACTCCTTTCCCGAAATAGAACGGACGATCACTAGAACAGAGTGGTTTTAACTTAGAGGTGATTGAATTGAGTATGAGAGCAAACCGTGTCGGCGAACAGATGAAAAAAGAGCTCGGAGATATTATCAGCCGAAAGCTTAAAGATCCGAGAATCGGATTTCTGACTGTAACAGACGTACGTGTTTCAGGTGATTTGCAAATAGCGAAGGTGTATATCTCCGTTCTCGGCGGAGAGAAAAAGAAAGAGGAGGCGCTGAAAGGGCTTGAGAAAGCGAAGGGATTTATCCGTTCTGAAATCGGCAGCCGAATCAGACTCCGCAAAACGCCAGAGCTTGAATTTGAATTTGATGAATCAATTGAATACGGCAACCGTATTGAAACACTGATTCACGAACTGCATTCAGATAAACCGTCTGAATAACGGGAAAAGAGGATGGGCGTTGTCGTCTGTCCTCTTTTCTGCGTTTTACAGGGATACAATGATAACAAAGGAGCGAAAGACAGATGGTTAACGGAGTTCTCCTTTTACATAAACCGGTCGGCATGACTTCTCACGGCTGTGTAATGAAAATAAGAAAACTGTTAAAAACAAAGAAAGTCGGGCATACGGGAACGCTTGATCCGGAAGTGTCAGGCGTACTGCCGATCTGTGTCGGACGGGCCACAAAGATTGTTGAGTACGTCACCGACAAATCAAAAACGTACGATGCTGAGATCACTCTCGGTTTCTCCACATCGACTGAAGACCAGACGGGGGAAACCGTCAGCGTAAAACCTGTCAAGGAGCCGATAAAAGAAGCGGATATCAAAGCCGTTTTAGACGAACTGAAGGGGCCGCAGGAACAAGTGCCGCCGATGTATTCCGCGGTCAAGATCAACGGGAAAAAGCTCTATGAATACGCCAGAGCGGGTATTGAAGTGGAACGGCCGAAGCGGAATATCACGATTGAGGATATCGCGCTTACTTCACCTGTCACTTATAAGGATGATTCAGCGTCATTCCGTTTCACAGTTACGTGCTCAAAAGGCACTTACGTCAGAACATTGGCGGTGACAATCGGTGAAAAGCTTGGCTATCCCGCTCATATGTCCCACCTCATCCGCACCGCTTCCGGCGATTTCAGCCTGGATGAGTGTTTTACGTTTGAGGAGCTTGAGCAGCAGGTTTCAGCCGGCACGGTTGCAGAGCATGCGGTGCCTATCGAAAGAGCGCTCAATCATTTGCCGAAATGGGTCATAAGTGATACATTAGCTAAGAAAGCTGAAAACGGGTCAGTGTTTGACATACCGGCGGAATTTTCTGCAATGACAGCTGACGCCCGTATAGCTGTCTGTACCGAAGCCGGAGAATGTGTGGCCATTTATATGCCGCACCCTTCAAAACATGGACTGCTGAAACCGGCTAAAGTGCTGATGCAAAAAAGCGAACAATAAGAAAAAAGGTGACCGTTCTGTGAAGACGATACATATTTCTCATCCGCATCATTTACAAAAAGAAGAGCAGCCGGCGTCTGTCATGGCCCTCGGCTACTTTGACGGCGTTCATTTGGGACACCGGAAAGTAATCGGAACAGCCAGACAAATTGCCGAAGAAAAAAACCTGTCGCTTGCCGTCATGACGTTTCATCCGCACCCCTCCCATGTTCTGGGCAGAGACAAAGAGCCAAAGGATCTGATTACGCCGCTTGAAGATAAAATCAGCCAGATCAGCCGTTTAGGCGCTGATGTGCTGTATATCGTAAAGTTTGATGAATCGTTTGCGGCTCTTTCTCCAAAACAGTTTGCCGAGGAGTATATTTTAGGATTGAACGCCCGGCACGCGGTGGGAGGCTTTGATTTTACGTACGGAAAATACGGAAAAGGCACGATGGCTACGCTGCCGGACGATTTAGACGGCAAGGCCGAATGCACGACTGTTGAAAAACAGACCGAGCAGGACAGAAAGATCAGCTCAACTTATATCCGGTCAGCGCTGCAGGATGGCGACGTGGAGCTGGCACACACGCTCCTCGGCCAGCCGTATTTTATCAGGGGCACTGTGATCCACGGAGACAAAAGAGGCCGCACCATCGGCTTTCCGACGGCGAATATCGGTCTGCACAACAGTTATATCGTGCCGCCGACAGGCGTGTATGCCGTGAAGGCCGAAATAAAAGGCAGGGTGTATGAAGGCGTCTGCAATATCGGCTACAAACCGACCTTTTATGAAAAGCGTCCCGATCAGCCGTCAATTGAAGTTCATTTATTTGATTTTCAACAGGATGTATACGGAGAAGACGTTAAAATCGAGTGGTATAAACGCATCCGGAGCGAACGGAAGTTTAACGGCATCGACGAACTGACGGCTCAGATTGAGAAAGACAAACAAGAAGCGATCCGTTTTTTCAGCAAATAACGGAAAAAACATCAAAAGTACACAAATTTTATTCTAAAAGATTTGCATATGGGCGCGATTTTTAGTATCATATGTTTCGTAGTCTTAAAACCATTGCTTGGCAATCCGAAGTCACCGACGGTTGCTAGGTAACTGGGGCTAATTATAATATGGAGGTGAAACAGGATGGCAATTACTCAAGAGCGTAAAAATCAACTCATCAGTGAGTTCAAAACACACGAATCTGATACTGGATCTCCAGAAGTTCAGATCGCTATCCTAACAGACTCAATTAACAACTTGAACGAGCATTTGCGTACTCATAAGAAAGATCACCACTCACGTCGCGGTCTTCTTAAAATGGTAGGTAAACGTCGTAATCTTCTTACGTATCTGCGTAATAAAGACGTAACTCGTTACCGTGAGTTAATTAACAAACTAGGCTTACGTCGATAATCGTAAAAAGCGGGAGGATTCCCGCTTTTTTATCGTATTAAAGCGAAAAAAATAATAATAAAAAAACAATGAAATCCTTTTACATACTACTTTGACATTGATATGTTCAATTCATTTCGTTCATAATAGGAGTAATTGATTATTTCACACATTAAGAGAGGAGCTCGTAATCGAATGGGACAAGAGAAACATGTCTTTACCATAGATTGGGCCGGCAGACAGCTTACAGTAGAAACCGGCCAGCTTGCCAAACAGGCAAACGGCGCTGTTATGGTCCGCTACGGCGATACCGCAGTGCTCAGCACAGCAACCGCATCAAAAGAACCGAAACCGCTAGATTTTTTCCCGCTTACCGTTAATTATGAAGAAAGATTATACGCAGTCGGTAAAATTCCGGGCGGCTTTATTAAAAGAGAAGGCCGTCCGAGTGAAAAGGCCGTTTTAGCCAGCCGTCTGATTGACCGCCCGATCCGCCCGCTTTTCGCAGACGGATTCCGTAACGAAGTACAGGTCATCAGCATTGTCATGAGTGTCGATCAAAACTGCTCATCTGAAATGGCTGCAATGTTCGGTTCATCACTCGCTCTTTGCGTTTCCGATATTCCGTTTGAAGGCCCGATTGCGGGTGTGACGGTAGGCCGCATTGACGGGGAGTTCATCATCAATCCGACGGTTGACCAGCTTGAAAAAAGTGATATTAACCTTATCGTTGCAGGCACAAAAGACGCCATCAACATGGTGGAAGCGGGAGCGGATGAAGTTCCTGAGGAAATCATGCTTGAAGCGATTATGTTCGGCCACGAAGAAATTAAGCGCCTGATCGCTTTCCAAGAAGAAATTGTTGCGGCAGTCGGCAAAGAAAAAACGGAAATCGCACTGTATGAAATTGATGCAGAGCTCAGCGAGAAAGTGAAAAGTCTTGCGGAGCCGGATCTGCTCAGCGCCATTCAAGTTCATGAAAAGCATGCGCGCGAAGATGCGATCAGTAAAGTGAAAGATGCAGTCGTCGCGAAATTTGAAGAAGAAGAGCACGATGAAGATACGATCAAAAAAGTGAAACAGACACTGTCTAAACTTGTGAAAAACGAAGTGCGCCGTTTGATCACAGAAGAAAAAGTCCGTCCTGACGGCCGCGGCGTCGATCAAATCCGCCCGCTTTCTTCAGAAGTCGGCCTTCTGCCGAGAACGCATGGCTCAGGGCTGTTTACGAGAGGACAGACCCAGGCGCTCAGCGTATGTACATTAGGCGCTCTTGGCGACGTTCAGATTCTTGACGGTTTAGGCGTGGAAGAATCAAAACGGTTTATGCATCATTATAACTTCCCGCAATTCAGCGTAGGGGAGACAGGCCCGATGCGCGGACCGGGACGCCGTGAGATCGGTCACGGGGCTCTTGGAGAGCGTGCGCTTGAGCCGGTCATTCCGAATGAAAAAGACTTCCCGTATACGGTTCGCCTCGTATCCGAAGTGCTTGAATCAAACGGTTCCACTTCACAGGCCAGCATTTGCGCGAGCACGCTAGCCATGATGGACGCCGGTGTTCCGATTAAAGCGCCTGTTGCAGGTATCGCGATGGGACTTGTGAAATCAGGCGAGTACTACACAGTATTAACGGATATTCAAGGAATGGAAGATGCCCTCGGTGACATGGACTTTAAAGTAGCCGGTACGGAAAAAGGCGTAACAGCGCTGCAAATGGACATTAAAATCGAAGGCCTTTCAAGAGAAATCCTTGAAGAAGCGCTTCAGCAGGCGAAAAAAGGAAGAATGGAAATCCTGAACAGCATGCTCAGCACGCTTGGTGAATCAAGAAAAGAACTTTCTCAATATGCACCGAAAATTTTAACGATGACAATCAATCCGGATAAAATCCGTGACGTTATCGGGCCGAGCGGCAAACAAATCAACAAAATCATTGAAGATACCGGTGTTAAAATTGACATTGAGCAAGACGGCACCATCTTTATTTCTTCTACTGATGAAAGCAGCAACCAAAAAGCGAAAAAAATCATCGAAGATCTTGTCAGAGAAGTCGAAGTCGGCCAGCTTTACCTCGGTAAAGTCAAACGGATTGAGAAATTCGGCGCTTTCGTTGAAATCTTCAGCGGAAAAGACGGTCTCGTTCACATCTCTGAACTTGCGCTCGAACGGGTCGGCAAGGTTGAGGATGTTGTGAAAATCGGTGACGAAATCCTTGTGAAGGTAACGGAAATTGATAAACAGGGACGTGTCAACCTGTCGCGTAAAGCAGTGCTGCGCGAAGAGAAAGAAAAAGAGCAGGAACAACAACAATCTTAAATGAAAACCTAACAAGGAGCCTGGGAGACCCGGCTTCTTTATTTTGAGAAAGACAACAGCGGGTTCTACCTTGTCCTCTTCATACATAATGTGTGATGAGGGGGGAAGGACATGTTGAAAAAATTCGTGCCGTTTGCCGTTTTTTTATTTCTTTTTTTTGTTTCGTTTGAAATGATAAAAAATCCGTATACAGTTGATTACATAGACGCAATGAAAAAAGACGCAGTGACTGTGTCAGCATCAAAAGATCCGCTTTATGAGGAATTGCTGCAAAAAGCGCCGGAGTATGAAGTGAAGCCGCAAGATGCGAGGATTGATAAAATATGGAAGAGTATACCGGGATATAACGGTTTAAAGGTCAATGTGGAAAAATCCTATAAACAAATGAAAAAGGATGGAGAATTTCATGAAGATGATCTTGTCTATGAGCAGGTAAAACCGAAAGTCCATCTCGATTCTCTTGCGCCCGAACCCATTTATAAAGGAAATCCCGATAAACCGATGGTCGCTTTCCTGATAAATGTCGCCTGGGGAAATGAATACGTGGAGCAAATGCTGCCTATTCTGAAACAGCATCAGGTCAAAGCAACTTTCTTTCTTGAAGGGAAATGGCTGAAAAACAATCAGGAACTTGGGAAAAAAATAGCGGCAGACGGACACGAAATCGGAAATCATTCATACAATCACCCTGATATGAGCAAACTGACTTCAGGAAGCATTTCCGAACAGCTTGACAAAACCAATGCACAAATCAGCGAGACGCTCGGCATGAAGCCGAAATGGTTTGCGCCGCCAAGCGGCAGCTTCAGAAAAGCCGTGGTCGACCTTGCGGCGGAAAAAGGAATGGGCACTATCATGTGGACCGTTGACACCATAGACTGGCAAAAACCGTCTCCGGCTGTTTTACAAACAAGGGTGTTGAGCAAAATACATAACGGAGCCATGATTTTAATGCATCCGACTGATCCGACTGCGAAAAGCCTGGAAACACTGATTACAAAAATCAAAGAAAAAGGCTATGCGCTCGGCTCGGTGTCTGACTTAATGGATGAAAACAGGCTGATGAAGTAGCAGGCGGCAGTTTGCCTGTCTTTGAATAGGAGGAACAAACTTGATAAAACGCTATACATGCCAAAACGGTGTAAGAGTTGTGCTTGAAAATAATCCAACGGTGCGGTCTGTGGCAATCGGCGTCTGGATCGGAACGGGATCACGCCATGAAACGCCGGATACAAACGGTATTTCGCACTTTCTCGAGCATATGTTTTTTAAAGGAACAAATACCAGGTCCGCACGGGAAATCGCAGAATCCTTCGATCGGATAGGCGGCCAAGTGAATGCCTTCACTTCAAAAGAATATACGTGTTATTACGCAAAAGTGCTGGATGAGCATGCCAACTACGCACTTGATGTGCTGGCTGATATGTTCTTTCATTCTGCTTTTGACGAGGATGAACTCAAAAAAGAAAAGAACGTCGTATATGAAGAAATCAAAATGTACGAAGACGCGCCGGACGACATTGTCCACGATCTGCTAAGCAAAGCGACATACGGCAATCATTCGCTCGGCTACCCGATTCTCGGGACGGAGGAAACCCTTTCATCGTTTAACGGCGATTCTCTCAGACAGCATATGGATGACTTTTACACACCGGACCGCGTCGTCATTTCTGTCGCCGGAAATGTTACGGAACAATTCATTAAAGACGTGGAGAAATGGTTCGGTACATACGAAGCGAAGGGCAAAGCAAGCGGCATCAGCGAGCCTGAGTTTCATTATGAAAAGCTGACCAGAAAAAAAGACACGGAACAGGCGCACCTCTGCCTTGGTTTCAAAGGTCTGAAAGTCGGGGATCCGGATGTTTACGATTTAATCGTTTTAAACAACGTGCTGGGCGGAAGCATGAGCAGCCGTCTTTTCCAGGATGTGCGTGAAGATAAAGGACTGGCTTATTCTGTATACAGCTATCACAGTTCTTATGAAGACAGCGGTATGCTGACGATTTACGGAGGCACCGGCGCCAATCAGCTCGATCTTCTGTCTGAAACCATTCAAGAAACGTTATCGGTGTTAAAACGTGACGGCATTACCCCGAAAGAACTGGAAAACAGCAAAGAGCAAATGAAGGGAAGTTTAATGCTCAGCTTAGAAAGCACAAACAGCAAAATGAGCCGGAACGGGAAAAACGAACTTCTGCTCAGAAAGCATAAGACGATGGATGAAATTATCGCTGAATTAAATGCAGTCAGCCTGGAAAGCGTCAACGGTCTCAGCCGCCGATTATTTACGGATGATTACGCATTATCGCTCATCAGTCCGACCGGAAATATGCCGGCCTCATCTTAAACGGGAAGTCTGCCTCTCTAGGGGGCAGGCATTTTTTTTTGCCCGGAATCATATAGTACAAGGGGGTGGCTATCATGAGGCTCAGTGAACTGTCAGGTAAAGAAATTGTAGACATTAAACGGGCGGAGCGGCTCGGCGTGCTCGGCCAGACTGATTTGGAAATTAATGAACAGGACGGGCAAATTACCGCGCTGTTGATCCCGACGGTAAAATGGTTTGGATTGCGAAAACAAGGCCACGACATCCGTGTCCCCTGGAACCATATTCAAAAAATCGGGTCAGACATGATCATTTTAGACGTTCCCGGGGAGATCACTCCTCCTGAAGAGTAGACCGTATTCATTTTTCGCAAGCACCGGCTCAAACAGCCGGTGCTTTTTTTATGAAAAAGACGCTGTACATTCACCGCCCTTTCTCTTTGCACATACGATGAAGAGGAGGATGACACTTAAAAGATCCAGTAACTGTAAAGAAGGTGAACGTTTCAAATGTTAACCGGATTGACAATTGCGATTATTGGCGGTGACGCAAGACAGCTTGAGATTATAAGGAAGCTGACAGAACAGCATGCCGATATTTATCTTGCAGGATTTGACCAATTGGATGACGGTTTTACAGGAACCGTCAAATGTAAAATTGATGAGATTCCATTTCCGAAAATAGACAGTATCATCCTGCCTGTATCGGCAACGACCGGAGAAGGCATTGTCTCAACGGTTTTTTCAAATGAAGAAGTGGTATTAAAGCAGAGCTACCTTGAGCAGACACCGGAGCATTGCGTGATTTATTCAGGCATCTCTAATGCATACCTTGAGGGCATCGCCAGCGAAGCCGGCCGCAAGCTTGTTAAATTATTTGAGCGGGATGACATCGCGATATTCAACTCGATTCCCACAGTTGAAGGGACAATCATGATGGCGATTCAGCATACGGATTATACCATTCACGGGTCAAATGTCGCCGTTCTCGGCATGGGGCGCACCGGTATGACGATCGCCCGGACGTTTGCAGCGTTAGGAGCGAAGGTAAAAGTGGGCGCACGGAGTTCGGCTCATTTGGCCCGTATATCGGAAATGGGGCTTTCTCCTTTTCAAATTGAAGAACTTACTGATCATGTAAATGATATTGATATTTGTATTAACACCGTACCGAGTCTGATTCTGAATCAAAGCGTTTTATCGCGCATGACGCCGAAGACCTTGATTTTGGATTTAGCATCCCGTCCGGGCGGAACGGATTTCAAATATGCTGAAAAACAGGGCATTAAAGCGCTGCTTGCTCCGGGTCTTCCGGGAATTGTGGCTCCGAAAACAGCCGGACAGATTATTGCGAACGTATTGAGCAAGCTTTTGGCAGACTTAAAGAAAGAGGGGAATTAGCCATGTCTCTGAATGGGAAAAGAATCGGATTCGGATTAACCGGCTCACATTGCACATATGAGGAGGTTTTTCCGCAAATAGAAGCACTTGTCAGACAAGGGGCTGAAGTCCGGCCGATTGTGACGTCGACCGTCCAATCGACCGATACGCGCTTTGGAGAGGGGGGAGATTGGGTCAGAAAAATTGAAGAAACAACAGGTTTTGAGGTAATTGATTCCATCGTAAAAGCGGAGCCTCTCGGACCGAAACTTCCGCTCGACTGCATGGTCATCGCCCCCTTAACCGGAAACTCAATGAGCAAACTCGCAAATGCGATGACTGACAGCCCCGTCCTTATGGCTGCGAAAGCCACGATCCGCAACAGCCGCCCGGTCGTGCTCGGCATTTCGACAAATGACGGCCTCGGTTTAAACGGAACGAATTTAATGAGGCTGATGTCCGCAAAAAACATATTTTTCATCCCGTTCGGCCAGGATGACCACGTGAGAAAACCGACATCTCTTGTCGCCAAAATGGATCTCCTTCCGATTACGGTAGAAAAAGCGCTTTTGCATCAGCAGGTTCAGCCTGTGCTTGTACAGCATCAGTAATAAAAAATCAAGACACATAAAATCATTCCGGAATAAAAAAATTCGGTCAATCCGTGACTATTCTATGGTAAAATAAAACGTAAAATGCAAAGTCAATTCAACAAATGATGCTTAATTGGCGGAAGGAGTTTTACAGATGGGAAGAGGATTACACGTAGCAGTTGTCGGAGCGACGGGAGCCGTAGGGCAGCAAATGCTGAAAACATTGGAAGACAGAAACTTTGAAATCGAAACACTCACACTACTATCCTCAAAGCGTTCTGCTGGTACGAAAGTAACGTTTAAAGGCGAAGAGTATACAGTGCAGGAAGCTGTTCCGGAAAGCTTCGAAGGCGTTCATATCGCGCTATTCAGCGCCGGCGGAAGCGTATCACAAAGCCTGGCGCCTGAGGCTGTAAAACGGGGAGCCATCGTAATTGACAATACCAGCGCATTCCGCATGGATGAAAATACACCGCTTGTAGTGCCTGAGGTGAACGAAGGTGATCTGCATAAACATAACGGCATTATCGCCAACCCTAACTGTTCAACGATTCAGATGGTGGCGGCGCTTGAACCGATCCGCAAAGCATACGGCTTGCAAAAAGTCATTGTATCTACTTACCAAGCTGTGTCCGGAGCCGGCAATGAAGCGGCGAAAGAACTGTACAGCCAGACGAAGGCGATTTTAAACAATGAGCCTGCAGAACCGTCCATTATGCCGGTTAAAGGGGACAAAAAGCATTATCAAATCGCTTTTAACGCCATTCCGCAAATTGATAAATTCCAAGATAACGGCTATACGTTTGAGGAAATGAAAATGATTAATGAAACGAAAAAAATCATGCATATGCCGAAGCTGGAAGTGGCTGCGACATGTGTCAGATTGCCGATTGAAACAGGCCACTCAGAATCTGTTTACATTGAGCTTGACCGTGATGACGCAACCGTGGAAGACATTAAACAGCTTTTAAAAGAGGCTCCGGGTGTTACGCTTCAGGATGATCCCGCGGAGCAGCTTTACCCGATGCCTGCTGATTGCGTCGGCAAACGGGACGTATTTGTAGGAAGAATCCGTAAAGATTTGGATAGAGCAAACGGTTTTCATTTGTGGGTTGTTTCTGATAACCTGTTAAAAGGCGCCGCTTGGAACTCAGTTCAAATTGCGGAAAGCCTGCAAAAACTGAACCTCGTATAAAACAAACGTATTTTCTATAGGCGAACAGAAGAGAGTAAGGCTCTGCCTGCTCTCTTCTGTTACGTCAGACTAATTTGGAGTGAAAATAGTGAAAATCATTGTTCAAAAATTCGGCGGAACATCCGTAAAAGATGACAAAGGCCGCAAGCTTGCGTTAGCACACATTAAAGATGCCATCAGTGAAGGATATAAAGTTGTCGTTGTCGTATCGGCGATGGGAAGAAAAGGAGACCCGTACGCGACGGATTCTTTGATCGGGCTTCTTTACGGCAGCCAGTCCGACATTTCTCCGAGAGAGCAGGATATGCTTCTGTCTTGCGGAGAAACGATTTCGTCTGTTGTTTTTACCAGCATGCTGAAGGAAAACGGCATAAAAGCCGCAGCTTTAACAGGAGCCCAGGCCGGCTTTTTAACCAATGCCCAGCATACTGACGCCAAAATTATAGAAATGAAAACAGAGCGGCTGTTCGCGACACTCGCCAGCCATGATGCCGTCGTTGTGGCAGGATTTCAGGGAGCGACTGAAAAAGGCGACACGACGACGATCGGCAGAGGAGGAAGCGATACATCAGCAGCGGCGCTCGGCGCGGCGGTTGATGCTGAGTTTATCGACATTTTTACGGACGTGGAAGGCGTCATGACAGCTGATCCGAGGATCGTGGAAAATGCTAAGCCGCTTCCGAATGTCACATATACGGAAATCTGCAACCTTGCCTATCAAGGCGCGAAAGTCATTCATCCGCGCGCGGTGGAAATCGCCATGCAGGCAAAGGTGCCGATCCGCGTGCGCTCGACTTATTCAAAAGAAAAAGGAACTCTGGTGACGTCCCATCATTCGTCTAACGTCGGCAGCGATGTGTTCGAACGGCTGATCACGGGGATTGCTCATGTAAAAGACGTAACGCAATTTAAAGTTCCCGCCAAAATGGGGCAATACAATGTTCAGACAGAAGTCTTTAAAGCAATGGCGAACGCCGGCATCAGCGTAGATTTCTTTAACATTACGCCGAGTGAAATCGTTTATACCGTAGCCGGCAGTAAAACGGAAGCCGCGCGCAGCATTTTGGCCGAATTAGGCTATGAACCGACAGTGACGGAAAGCTGTGCGAAAGTGTCAGCGGTCGGTGCCGGAATAATGGGTGTGCCGGGTGTTACGTCAAAAATCGTCTCCGCACTTTCAGATAAAGGCATTCCGATTCTGCAATCCGCCGACAGCCATACGACGATCTGGGTGCTCGTTCATGAAAAAGATATGGTAACGGCCGTAAATGCGCTGCATGAAGTGTTTGAACTTTCAAAGTAAATGTGATTGAATCATGATGAGGTGAAAAAAATGAATGTCGGAAATATTTCTACAGCGATGATTACCCCTTTTGACAGTAAAGGGAATGTAGACTTTCAAAAACTGTCTACATTAATCGACTATTTGTTGAAAAACGGCACGGATTCTTTAGTCGTCGCAGGGACGACCGGCGAATCTCCGACACTTTCAACGGAAGAAAAAATTGCACTCTTTGAATTTACAGTCAAAGAAGTGAACGGACGCGTGCCTGTTATTGCGGGTACGGGAAGCAACAATACGAAAGACTCCATCAAACTGACAAAAAAAGCTGAAGAAGCCGGCGTCGATTGCGTTATGCTTGTCACGCCTTATTATAATAAGCCTTCCCAAGAGGGCATGTACCGTCATTTTAAAGCTATAGCTGAAGAAACATCTCTTCCTGTTATGCTTTACAACGTGCCGGGCAGAACGGTCGCTTCGCTTGCGCCGGAAACGGCCATCAGACTTGCGGAGATTCCGAATATCTCTGCGATTAAAGAAGCGAGCGGTGATCTTGACGCGATTACGAAAATCATCGCCGAAACACCGGAAGATTTTTACGTCTATTCAGGTGATGACGGGTTAACCCTTCCTATCCTCGCAGTCGGCGGAAGAGGAGTCGTGTCAGTGGCCAGCCATATTGTAGGTTCTGACATGCAGCAAATGATTAAAAACTATACAAACGGGCAGACGGCAACCGCGGCACTGATTCATCAGAAACTTCTCCCGATCATGAAGGAGCTCTTTAAAGCGCCTAATCCGGCTCCGGTTAAAACGGCGCTTCAGCTGAAAGGCCTTGATGTCGGATCTGTGCGTCTTCCTCTTATTCCGCTGAATGAAGATGAGCGCCTGAGCCTGAGCAGCGTCATCAGCGAACTGTAAGAAAAAATTTATACAGTTAAAATACGCGGTCATTCTCATTTTTATCGTGAGTTTGACCGTTTTGTCTACATATTGGTTTTCCCTAAACCTTCCGCTTCTTCTTGTTTTCTAAAATTGATATCAGTTATAATAGGAACAAGTGATGATGGACGGGTATGAGACTAGGAGGATACAGATTTTGAAAAAGAAAAATACAGAAAACGTCAGAATTATCGCCCTTGGCGGTGTCGGAGAAATTGGGAAGAACCTATATGTCATTGAAATTGACTCGGACATATTTGTAGTAGATGCGGGGCTCATGCACCCTGAAAATGAAATGCTCGGTATTGATGTCGTGATTCCGGATATTTCTTACTTGGTAGAACGGGCTGACCGCGTGAAGGCCATTTTTCTGACACACGGACACGATGAAAACATCGGAGGCGTCTTTTATTTATTGAACAAGCTGTCGGTGCCGGTATACGGAACGAAGCTAACGCTTGCTTTGCTGAGAGAAAAACTCAAGCAGTACGGGCATAATCGAAAAGCTGATTTACGTGAAGTTCACTCCAAATCAGTCATTACATTTGAATCAACAAAAGTATCGTTCTTTAAAACGATCCACAGCATCCCGGATTCAGTGGGAGTCAGCTTTAAAACATCACTTGGCTCTATTGTATGCACGGGAGACTTCAAATTTGACCAGACGCCTGCTTATCACCAATCATGTGATATCGGCGAAATCGCCAAAATCGGAAACGGCGGTGTGCTTGCCCTGCTTTCTGACAGCGCCAATGCGGAGCGCCCGGGATATACTCCGTCAGAAGCACATGTAAGCGGTGAAATTTCCGATGCGATGTACAATTCAGACAACCGCGTCATCGTTGCCGTATTCGCGTCTAATATCAACCGGATTCAGCAAGTGATTCAGGCTGCCGCCCAGAACGGCCGCAAACTCGCAATCGCCGGGAAAAATCTGCAGAACGTGCTTCAGCTTGCGCGCAAGCTCGGCTATATTGAAGCAGAAGATGAATTGTTCATTCCGGTGCAGGATGTCAAAAAATATCCGAAACGGGAAGTGGCAATTGTTACAGCCGGAAGCCATGGTGAGCCGTTAGCCGCTCTTACGCGGATGGCCAAGCAGGCGCACAAGCAGCTTAACATTGAAGAAGGAGATACCGTTGTCATTGCATCAACACCGATTCCGGGACATGAATTGGTATATTCCAAAACCGTCAACCAGCTTGTCCGCGCCGGGGCTCAAGTCATTTTCGCCCAAAAACGCGTGCATGTGTCCGGTCACGGTTCGCAGGAAGAATTAAAACTCATGCTTAATTTGTTAAAACCGAAATATTTAATTCCGGTTAACGGTGAATTCAGAATGCAAAAAGCGCATTCCAAAATCGCTGAAGAAATCGGCATGAAACGCAGCGACATTTTCTTAATTGAAAAAGGCGACGTCGTTGAATTCCGCGGCCAGAATGTGAAAATCGGGGATAAAGTCACGTACGGAAACGTTCTGATTGACGGCCTAGGTGTCGGCGACATCGGCAACATCGTGCTGCGAGACCGCCGCTTATTGTCACAAGACGGCATTCTCATTGTCGTGATTACGCTTGATAAGCAGAAAAAGAACCTCGTATCGGGTCCTGAAATCATTACGCGCGGTTTCGTATATGTCAGAGAATCAGAAGGCTTAATTGTACAAGCTACTGAGCTCGTCCGCTCAATCGTGACAGAAGCGACGGAAACATCCGCCGTAGAATGGTCCACGCTGAAACAAGCCATGCGCGATGCGCTGAACCAATTCCTTTATGAAAAAACAAAACGCAAGCCGATGATCATTCCGATCATTATGGAAGTATAATGTACACAAAAGCCGGAGCGCATGATGCTCCGGCTTTGTTTTTGTTCATCTCCCGGATGGAAACCCGCTTCTTTGTTCATAATACAAAGAGACATTCGGAAAGGGTGAAGATAAAATGGATCATCGTATGGAAAACACCGAAGAACAGCAGCCCGAAAAATCAGATGCGAAAGACAGCATTATGAGCAAAATTCAGCAGCTGGGAGAGACATCTCTGCCGCAAATGTCTCAAGATACCAATATTCACTGTCTGACAATCATCGGCCAAATTGAGGGGCATGTCCAGCTGCCGCCGCAAAATAAAACAACCAAATATGAACACGTCATTCCGCAAATCGTCGCCATTGAGCAAAATCCGAAAATTGAAGGACTTCTGATTATCTTAAACACCGTCGGCGGTGATGTGGAAGCGGGGCTTGCGATTGCAGAGATGCTCGCATCTTTGTCAAAACCGACCGTTTCAATCGTACTCGGCGGGGGACATTCGATAGGTGTGCCGATCGCCGTGTCATGTGATCATAGTTTTATCGCGGAAACAGCGACTATGACCATTCACCCCGTTCGGCTTACAGGTCTGGTTATCGGGGTTCCGCAAACATTTGAATACTTGGACAAAATGCAGGAGCGGGTCGTCAACTTTGTGACCCATCATTCAAATATTTCCGAAGAAAAATTCAAAGAACTGATGTTTTCAAAAGGAAACCTGACCAGGGACATCGGAACGAACGTAGTCGGAAAAGATGCGGCTGATTACGGATTAATTGATGCCGTCGGCGGCGTCGGACAGGCGATAAAAAAGCTGAATCAGCTGATTGAAGAACGAAAGGGCAAGGAAGGAATGATGATTCAATGATCCTTTATACCGTCATGCCTCAAGAAGTCGTTTACGGTCAGGAAAGAGAGCAAAGCGCGCATGAACAGGTAGACTATGCCGGTGTGCCGCTGTTAGTCGAAATGAAGGGAAATGAAGCTGAAGTCGTACAGATTTTAAGTACAAACCCGATGGATTTTCTGAATCCGGACATCGCTCCGGGACAAAAAATCAAGTTGAAAATCTAACCGGCATTCAGTCCGTTTCTCGGGGGCAAAATATGCTATAATAGGGGAATCCTACAGAAAAACGCAGCCGGTAAAAGGCTGCTTTTCTTCATGATGTATGATTTTACATTTTTTAACGCAGTAAGGTGATGAGTGTGGCAAAGAAAAAACGGAAATCTAAAAAGAAACAAGAGAGTAAGCTCAATCTAAAATACGAACTAAGCGGACTGCTCTGCGTTGCAATCTCGATTATTGCTGTTTTGCAGCTCGGCGTTGTGGGACAGACATTTGTGTACTTGTTCCGTTTTTTTGCCGGAGAGTGGTTTATTTTATGCTTAATTGCGCTCTTCCTTCTGGGAATTTCGCTGTTTTGGAAAAAGAAGAGTCCAAGTCTTTTAACGAGAAGGAAAGCCGGATTGTACTGTATTATCGCCAGTATTTTGCTGCTGTCTCACGTACAGCTCTTTAAAAATCTGTCTCATCACGGGTCGATTCGGTCCGCAAGTGTCATCGGCAACACGTGGGAGCTGTTTATGATGGATATGAAACAGCAGGCCGCCTCGCCTGATTTGGGCGGCGGTATGATCGGCGCGGTACTGTTTGCAGCTTCCCACTTTTTATTTGCATCAACGGGTTCACAGATCATGGCGATCGTGCTGATCTTAATGGGGCTGATTCTTGTAACGGGGCGTTCACTGCAGGAAACGCTCAAAAAATGGACGAGCCCCGTCGGCCGGTTTATCTGCGGTCAATGGCAGGCGTTTCTTGAGGATATGAAAACGGTCAGAACGAATATGTCTTCGCCGAAAACAAAAACCAAATCGGGCAAAAAACAAAAACGGGTTCAAAAGAAAAAAGAAGTGCCTGAGCAAGAAGAAGAGGATGAGGAAATCATTACGCCGCTCATCCATTCAGAGCCGATTATTTCAAGCTTCTCAGACCGTCAGGAGAAGCGTGACGAACCGGTGATTCCTGAAGAGACGCAGGAGACGGCTCAAATGGTAAAAGAAGAGCCCTCCGGCGGCGCTCAGGACAGCGACGAACCGGCGGCTGCGGCTCCGCCCATGACGTTTACAGAGCTTGAAAATAAGGATTACCAAATGCCTTCATTGGACATTCTGGCTGACCCGAAACATACAGGCCAGCAGACCGATAAGAAAAACATTTACGAGAATGCAAGAAAACTCGAACGGACTTTTCAAAGCTTCGGCGTAAAGGCGAAAGTGACGCAGGTTCATCTCGGTCCGGCGGTCACAAAATATGAGGTCTATCCGGACGTTGGGGTCAAAGTCAGTAAAATCGTGAATCTGAGTGATGACCTCGCACTCGCGCTTGCCGCGAAGGATATCCGGATAGAAGCGCCGATTCCGGGGAAATCAGCAATCGGCATCGAGGTGCCGAACGCTGAAGTTGCGATGGTTTCGTTAAAAGAAGTGCTTGAATCTAAGCTCAACGACAAGCCGGATGCGAAGCTTCTGATCGGGTTGGGGCGAAACATTTCCGGGGAGGCAGTGCTTGCCGAACTGAACAAAATGCCCCATCTGCTCGTCGCTGGGGCCACGGGAAGCGGGAAAAGCGTCTGTGTCAACGGTATTATTACAAGCATCCTGATGCGAGCCAAACCGCATGAAGTGAAAATGATGATGATTGACCCGAAAATGGTTGAGCTGAATGTGTATAACGGCATTCCTCATCTGCTTGCGCCGGTCGTGACAGATCCGAAAAAGGCCTCACAGGCTTTGAAAAAGGTCGTCAATGAGATGGAGCGCCGCTATGAACTGTTCTCCCATACGGGCACGAGAAATATAGAAGGCTATAACGACCATATCAAGCGGTCAAATGCCGAAGAAGAAGTAAAGCAGCCCGAACTGCCGTACATCGTTGTTATCGTTGACGAGCTTGCCGATCTGATGATGGTCGCTTCTTCCGATGTGGAAGATTCGATTACGAGACTTTCACAGATGGCTCGGGCGGCAGGCATTCATTTGATTATCGCGACACAGCGGCCTTCAGTCGATGTCATTACCGGAGTGATTAAAGCCAATATTCCGTCGAGAATTGCCTTCAGCGTCTCATCTCAGACCGATTCACGGACGATTTTAGATATGGGCGGCGCTGAAAAACTTCTGGGCCGCGGAGATATGCTGTTTCTGCCTGTAGGCGCGAATAAGCCTGTGCGGGTCCAGGGAGCATTTTTATCGGATGAAGAGGTTGAGCATGTCGTAGATCATGTCATCACACAGCAAAAAGCGCAGTACCAAGAAGAAATGATTCCGGAAGAAACCGCGGAAACACACAGTGAAGTGACGGATGATCTGTATGACGAAGCGGTCGATTTGATTATCGGCATGCAGACGGCATCTGTCTCCATGCTTCAAAGACGGTTCAGGATCGGATACACGAGGGCCGCGCGTCTGATCGACGCAATGGAGGAACGGGGCGTCGTCGGGCCGTATGAAGGAAGCAAACCGAGGGAAGTACTATTATCAAAAGAACAATATGATGAGCTCTCTTCTTAAAAAGGAGAGAGCTTTCGCTTAAAATGATACCGCCAAAATCATTCCTATTTATTTTTTTATCAAAACATGATATAGTTGTCCCAATTGTTCAATAATTTATGAAAGTGGTTTACGGAGGGGAAACATGTCTACAAAAGCTGACAATCGTCACTTGTATTTAAAAGTGATTGAGCGAATCAAAGAGGATATACAAAACGGAATTTACACCGAAAAGGAAAAGCTTCCTTCTGAATTTGAGCTTTCAAAATCGATGGGTGTCAGCCGGGCAACTCTGCGTGAAGCTTTACGTATCCTTGAAGAGGAGCATGTGATTATCAGAAGGCACGGTGTGGGCACTTTCGTCCATACAAAACCGCTGTTTCTTTCAGGTATTGAACAGCTCAACAGTGTGACGAAAATGATTCAGCAAGCGAACATGGTGCCGGGTACGATTTTTTTGTCGTCTCAGGTTATTACACCGTCTGATGAAGATATCGCAAGATTCCGGCTTGAGCCTGAGCAGGAGCTTTTTTATTTGGAGCGCGTGAGAACGGCAAGCGGCACTCCGGTCGTTTATTGTCTGGATACGATTCCGATGGACATTCTGCCGAATTCTTTCTGTCATGAACAGGAATCCATTTTTGATCTCTTGGAAAAAAACTCCGAATCTGTGATCAGCTATGCCGTTGCTGATATTGAACCGATCGGATACCACGATACGATTTCACCGGTTTTGGAGTGCGAACCGGAGACGGCGCTTTTATTGCTGAAACAAACCCACTATAATCAGCATGATGAGCCTGTGCTGTATTCATTAAATTATTTCCGGGCTGATAAGTTCAGCTTTCATGTTGTCAGAAAACGTTTTTAAGACAGACGCGTCATGTGTCTGTTTTTTTATTTGCGCCGTTCGTACATACTTTGTTTGCCGCAAGACACAATAAAACAGGAAACAACCAAGTATAGTGAATGGGTGAATAAGTTGAGTAAGAAGAAAAATGGAACGAAAAATATCATTGCTTTGGCTTCTGTACCGCTCGTCATGACACTCGGGAATTCGATGCTGATTCCTGTCCTTCCGATGATTGAAAAGAAGCTGTCCATATCGTCTTTTCAAGTATCGTTAATTATAACGGTATATTCGATTGTGGCGATTATTTGTATTCCGATTGCCGGATATCTGTCCGATAAATTCGGAAGAAAAAAGGTCCTTCTGCCTTGTCTTCTCATAGCCGGTGCGGGCGGCGCGATTGCCGCGATAGCTTCGACCGCGTTCAAGCATCCATATCCCATTATCTTGGCGGGACGGGTGCTTCAGGGAATCGGTTCGGCAGGGGCGGCTCCTGTTGTGATGCCGTTTATCGGTGATTTGTTCAAGGGTGATGATGAGCGGATTACCGCGGGGCTCGGCGACATTGAAACGTCAAACACAGCCGGGAAAGTACTAAGTCCGATTCTCGGGTCGCTCTTGGCTGCTTGGTTCTGGTTTATGCCGTTTTGGTTCATTCCGTTTTTTTCGCTCATCAGTTTTTTTCTCGTTTTGTTTATGGTGGATAAGCCGGAAAAAAAGCAAAAAGAAGTGCCTTCTATTTCCGAATTCGTGAAAAATGTGGGTCACATATTTAAGCGTGACGGCCGCTGGCTCTTTACGGTATTTATCATCGGCTGCGTGATTATGTTTTTGCTGTTCGGGGTTCTGTTTTATTTATCAGACTCGCTGGAGAAGAAGTACGGAATTGACGGTGTGGCGAAAGGAGCGCTTTTGGCAATCCCGCTTTTATTTTTATCCGTCAGTTCGTATATAGCAGGCAGAAAAATCGGGAAAGACCAAGGCAAAATGAAGTTTTGCATCGTTTTCGGAATGAGTGCCGTGACACTGTCATTTATCGGCCTGTGGTGGAATCACAGTTTTTATTTATTATTTATCTTCTTGTGTGTCAGCGGTATCGGTATCGGAATGGCATTGCCGGCTTTAGACGCTGTCATCACAGAAGGCGTAGACAACGAGGAATCGGGAACCATCACCTCATTTTATAACAGCATGCGGTTTATCGGAGTAGCGGCGGGACCGCCGATATTTGCCGCACTGATGTCAAATGCGGGCTGGCTGATTTTCATTTTATCTGCTTTTTGCGGCATTGTATCAGTATTTTTAGCGCTGTTAAATATCTCTTCACAAGCAAAAGAAAAAAAGGAATCATTAAAGACGGTGTAATCTGCACTGTCTTTTTTTATTTGATTCTGAATATTGACATGATACTGTCAGCTCGTTATTCTTTAATAGTTAAACATATTAACTATTAAAGGAGGGGGAAAAGGTGCATGAAGAAAAAATAAAACAGCTCATTCAACGTTATTCCGATGTATATCTGCACGTCTTAAAAAAAATTGACAGCATTATCGCCGAAAAAGTGAACAAAGAGCTGACATTGGATCAATATTACATACTCCGCTATATTATGCTCAATCCCGATTGCAAATCAATTGAACTGGCAGCGGTATGCCACGTCAACAAAAGCGCCATTACATCCATGACGAACCGTCTATATGAAAAAGGATACATCAAAAGAGAACGGAGCCAAAGCGACCGCCGGAGCATTCTGTTAAACGTCACGGAAAAGGGGACGGAAGTATTTCACCGAGTGGAGCGGCGGATTGAGGATCTCGTTCGTTCATACATTATGCATTTTGATGAAGACGAGGCGGAAATGTTCGTTAATATATACGAAAAATTATATCGACTGATGATGACAGAGGAGGATCGGCAGACATAATGAAAAAGATTATCCAAGCCCGCTGGATTATCGCCGCGGCATGGATCGCCGCAACGGTGATATTTATGCTTACAGCGCCTGATATGGCTGAATTGACACGGGAGAAAGGCCAGATTTCCGTACCGGACGGATATTCCTCTTCTTACGCCCATAAACTGCTTGATGAAATGTCTGATTCAGACGCACCGTCTTCTTCAGCCGTCATCGTATTTCACGAGAAAGGCTTAATGACAGACAAAAAAGCTCGTTTGCAGGAGGCTGTGAACACCTTATCTGAACATAAAAAAGCGCTTCATATTAAAACGGTGACCTCATATTTCGGGGAGAAAAATGAAGATGTCAAAAAACAGCTTCTGTCAAAAGACAGACAAACGATGCTCGTTCAGCTGCAGCTTGATACATCGAAAAATGACATCCTCAAAATAAAAAACAAAATTGATAAAGAACTGAAACCGTACGGCGTATCATACGGTATCACAGGCCAGTCGCTGATTGACGAAGATGTGTTGAAAAGCTCGCAGGACGGCTTAAAAAAGACTGAATATATAACGGTTGCTTTTATCCTGATCGTGCTGATTCTTGTATTCCGGTCAGTGGTTGCTCCGTTTGTGCCGCTTTTATCTGTATTAATTTCTTATTTAGTCAGCCAGTCCATTGTCGCATTTTTAGTCGATCAGCTGGATTTCCCGCTCTCAACCTTTACGCAGATTTTTATGGTTGCGATTATGTTCGGAATCGGCACAGACTATTGCATCCTGCTTCTCAGCCGCTTTAAAGAAGAACTGTCTCACGGCGCTGATATAAAAGAAGCGATCGTCGTGACCTATAAAACGGCCGGAAAGACGGTTTTATATAGCGGCGGAGCGGTATTGATCGGATTTGCCTGCATCGGATTTGCGACATTTAAACTGTATCAGTCGGCAGCCGCCGTTGCGGTCGGCGTCGCGGTGCTGCTGCTTGCACTCATGACGATTGTGCCGTTTTTTATGGCTGTTTTAGGAAAAAGACTGTTTTGGCCTGTTAAGGGCGATATTTCCCATCCGCAAAGCAAAGCATGGGAAACGGCAGGGCGGTTTTCATTTAAAAGGCCGCTCATCAGTCTTGCAATCGTGGCGGTATTTACCGTCCCGCCTATCCTTCTTTACAAAGGCGCTCTATCTTACAACAGCCTTGACGAAATCGGGGATAAATATGAGTCCGTCCGCGCCTTTAATACGATTTCAGACGCATTCGGCCCCGGAGAACTTCTTCCGGCGACAGTTGTCATCAAAAATGACGACAAATTAAATACCGAAAAACACCTGATTGATATCGAAAAAATCAGCAGAGAACTTGATAAGACAGAAGGTGTGAAAACGGTCAGAAGCGCCACGCGCCCTGCGGGAAACGGATTGAATCAATTATTTGTCACAAATCAGGCAAAACAGCTTCAAGAAGGGCTTGATAAAGGCAATACAGGACTTGAAAAAATAACGGACGGTTTAGGGCATGCCGCAAAGTCGTTAGCTGATTCACAGCCGCAGATTGAAGAGTCGGGAAAAAGCGTCAATCAGCTTATTGACGGAACACTGTCTCTGAAATCCGGGCTTTCTGATATAGGAGAAAACCTGAATAAACTGCAGGCGGGCGTCAATAAGAATAAAGCCGGCGTCGCTCAAATGAGAAAGCAGATTGAAGAACAGAAACAAATGCTCTCTATGCAGCTCAGCCAAAACAGCGGTCTCGCTTCAGAAACGCAAAACGCTTTAAAGCTGGTCAAAACCGTTCTGCCGATGAAAAATGAAGCGAGCAGGCAGCTTGCTGATTTGAACAAACAGCTTAACCGGCTGCCGTTTGCAAAACTGGAAGCATCGATACCGGCAGTGAAAGCTGATCCATCCTATCAAGTGATCAAATCGGCATTTACAGATGTACAGTCAGCCGTTTCCAAAGCAAATAGAGACGCCGAAGCGTTTTCTAAAGAGGTTGACAGTCAAAAGGATCATCTGCAGCAAGCGGAAAAACAATTTTCCCGACTGTCAGCCGCCCAGAAAAAGATTGACACCCAAATTAACGCAATGATTAACGGTCTGACCCAAATTGAAAACGGCCTTCAGCAAGTGTCAGACGGCCAGGGGGCTCTCGCCGGACAAATGCCGCGCCTTGAATCGGCGGCAGGGCAGCTCGCGGAAGGTCAGAAAAAAATGCAGAGCGGTCTCGGTGATTTTTCTTCCCAGCTCAGCGATCTTTCTTCCGGCCTTAACGATAGTGTAAAAGGGCTTAAGAAAGTGTCAAGCGGCATGATGGGGGCGAATGATTATCTGGGTGAACTTCATAAGGCGTCAGACAAAGAAATGGCCGGCTGGTTTGTGCCGAAAGACGCCTTGGAAAACAGCGATTTCACAAGCGTGTTTAATACGTACATGTCAGATGACAGAAAAACGACAGAATTAACCGTTGTTCTTGATAACAACCCTTATTCAAATACGGCTATTCAAGATATTGAAGCGATCAAAGCGAGCGTTAAAAGGATCATTCCGAACACGGATCTGAAAAATGCCTCTTTCGGCGTCTCCGGGGTTTCCAGCATGAATGCCGATTTAAAAGAAGTATCGGATTCAGATTTCAAACGGACGGCAATGTTTATGCTGGCGGGCATTTTTCTGATTCTCATCGTGATGCTGCGCTCCCTCATTATGCCGGTTTATTTAGTGGCTTCGCTCGTCCTGACGTATTTCGCATCCATCGGGGTGACGGAATACATCTTTACACACTTCTTCGGGTATCCGGGCGTAAACTGGGCCGTGCCGTTTTTCGGCTTTGTCATTCTGATGGCTCTTGGTGTGGATTATTCCATCTTTTTAATGGACCGCTTTAATGAGCTGAAAAAAGAAGGGACGGAAGCCGCGATGATCAGCAGTATGAAAAATATGGGCTCGGTCATCATTTCGGCGGCCATTATTTTAGCGGGAACCTTTGCGGCCATGCTGCCGTCAGGCGTTCTTTCCCTTTTGGAAATTGCAACCGTGGTATTAACCGGCCTCCTCATGTATGCAATTGTTGTCCTTCCGTTTTTTGTACCGGTTATGGTGAAAATATTCGGAAGAGCCAACTGGTGGCCTTTCAATTTGAAAAAATAACGTACAATGCCTCTGCCTGTTTTCTGGCAGAGGTGTTTTGTTTCCTTATAAATCCTCCAGTTGATATAATTACATCTGCGCACTCTTTTTTGCGAATGCTGAATTTTGGTCATAATACATACTATTAAAGAATGAACGAAGGAGGTTTCACATGACTTACGTAAATGAAATGAAGTCAAAGCACGGCGGAATCACCGCCCACATCGTAAAGACTGAGAAATTTAAAACCGTTTCACTGACGTTTAAAATGCTGGCTCCTTTAACAAAAGAGCTCGTAACAAAAAGGGCGCTGTTTCCTCATGTGCTTCTCCGCGGTACAGAAAGCCGGCCGAAAACCGCTGATTTGCGTTCTTATTTCGATGAGCTGTACGGGACATCCGTTTCCGCTGATCTGACAAAAAAGGGAGAACGTCATGTTATTACGTTCCGGCTTGAGATTCCCAATGAAAAATATCTGAAGGACCGCACACCATTATTGGAAAAAGGGCTTCAGCTTTTATCAGAGCTTGTCTTTTCGCCTGCTTTGGAAAACGGCGCCTTCCTGCCCCTTTATGTCACGCAGGAAAAACGGACGCTGAAACAGCGGATTCAAGCCGTATATGACGATAAAATGAGATATTCTAATCTCCGTCTCGTTCAGGAAATGTGCAAAAGCGAACCGTATGCCCTTCACGTCAACGGCGAGATCGATGATGTCGAACACATTACGCCGCAAGATCTGTATGAAGCCTATCAAAAAGCCATACGCGAAGATCAGCTGGACCTGTATGTCATCGGTGATGTTGACACAGATCAAGTGAAAACGGCTGTTGATACGTATTTTAAAACGGACGAACGGGTGCAGCAGCCTTTAGAAAGAAGCACGGCGAATGAACAGCCTGACCCGAAGGAAGTCATTGATGAAGAGGACGTCAAACAAGGCAAACTGAATATCGGATTCCGGACCAATACGACATACACAGACCCTGACTATCCGGCATTGCAAGTGTTTAACGGGCTGTTCGGAGGTTTCTCTCATTCAAAGCTGTTTATAAATGTCCGTGAAAAAGCGAGTCTCGCCTATTATGCAGCCTCAAGGGTGGAAAGCTTCAAAGGGCTCCTGATGGTCATGTCAGGCATTGAAGTGAAAAATTATAAGCAGGCCGTCACCATTATTGAAGAACAATTTCAAGCTATGCAAAACGGTGACTTTTCAGAGGATGATATCGCCCAAACGAAAGCCGTTATTAAAAACCAAGTGTTAGAAACGATTGATACGGCATACGGCTTAGCGGAATTTCTGTATCAGCAGGCTTCAGCCCAAGTGGAGATACCGATCGAAACTTTTCTTGACAATATCGAGAAAGTGACGAAAGAGGACATTATCAATGTCGGAAAGAACATCAAGCTGGATACGACTTATTTCTTAAAAGGGACGGGGGGAGCATCTTGACTAAACCGATAAACTACGAACAGCTGCAAGAAACGCTGTATCATGAAAAAATGGCAAACGGCCTTGATGTCTATGTGCTGCCGAAACAGGGCTTTAATAAAACATACGCCGTGTTTACGACAAAGTACGGTTCCATTGACAATCAATTCGTTCCTTTAAATAAGGAAGAAATGGTTCACGTCCCTGACGGAATCGCGCATTTTCTTGAGCATAAACTGTTTGAAAAAGCGGACGGCGACGTGTTTCAGGATTTCAGTAAGCAGGGGGCATCGGCAAATGCCTTTACTTCATTTACACGAACCGCTTATCTGTTCTCCAGCACTTCAAATGTAGAGAAAAACCTGGAAACACTCGTGGATTTTGTTCAAGATCCGTATTTCACGGAAAAATCAGTGGAAAAAGAAAAAGGCATCATCGGCCAAGAAATTAACATGTATGATGATAATCCGGATTGGCGGCTGTTTTTCGGTCTTATCGAAAATATGTATAAAGACCACCCCGTGAAAATTGACATTGCCGGAACGGTAGAAAGCATCTCACATATTACGAAAGATCTGCTGTATGAGTGCTATGAAACATTTTATCACCCGAGCAATATGCTGCTCTTTATCGTCGGTCCCGTTGATCCTGAAGCGATCATCAGCCAGGTGCGGAAAAACCAGGAGAAAAAGCCGTTTACAGATCAGCCTGAAATCAAACGTGAAGAAGTTCAGGAGCAGGAAGCGGTTTTCCGCCGGGAGCAGGAATTAAAAATGAACGTCCAAGGCTCAAAATGTCTTGTCGGCTTAAAGGCGAAAAACCCTTATAAAACGGGGCGGGAGCTGTTGAAGCACGAGCTCAGCATGAACCTCATGCTTGAATGTCTCTTCGGAAAAAGCTCACCGCATTACGGCGACTTGTACGACAAAGGCTACATTGATGAAACCTTCAGCTTTGATTATACGGCTGAATACGGATTCGGTTTTGCCTCTGTCGGAGGAGATACACCGGAGCCGGATAAGCTTGCTGACGAATTAAAACAGATGCTGCTTGATGCGGGATCAGCCGTGACTGCGGAAAAACTTGACCTGGCGAGAAAAAAGAAAATCGGGTCATTTTTAAAAGCGCTCAATTCGCCTGAATATATCGCCAACCAATTCACGCGCTACGCCTTTTTAGATATGAGTCTGTTTGATGTTGTAACCGTACTGGAGCAGATCACCCTGGAAGACGTAGAGCGGGTCATTAAAGAAGAAGTGTCAGAAGACAGGCTGACAGTCTGCAAAGTCGTGCCAAAATCATAAAAAAACATCCCTCACGCCCTGAGGGATGTTTTTCTGGGGAAAGAAGGAATGTTGATTGATGAAACAGACAGCGCTCGTCACCGGAGCAAGCGGCGGAATCGGACAAAGTATAAGTGAAGTCCTCGCAAAAAACGGATATGACGTGCTTTTGCATTATCATTCTAATAAAGAAGCCGCACACAGGCTTGCGGAAAGGTTGAGCGCATCATTCGGTGTAAAAGCTTCCGTTATTCAGGCGGATCTGTCCTCACCGGAAGGCGCGGAGACACTCAGCCGCTCCGTTAATCAGCCTGTGGACGCTCTGATATTAAACAGCGGCAAAAGTCATTTCGGCCTGATTACAGACGTGACGGATGACACGGCGCGGGGGATGGTGCAGCTGCATGTGACGAGCCCGTTTTTGTTGGCGCGTAATCTGGTGCCCGGCATGATCCGGAAAAAAAGCGGAGGCATCGTCGCGATCGGTTCCGTATGGGGAGAAACAGGCGCATCGTGCGAAGTGTTATACAGCATGGTCAAAGGAGCGCAGCATTCGTTCGTCAAAGCGCTTGCCAAAGAGCTCGCTCCGAGCGGCGTCCGCGTGAACGCAGTCTCACCGGGCGCCGTTGATACGAATATGCTTGATCAGTTTACGTCTGATGAAAAAGAAGCATTGGCAGAGGAAATACCCGCGGGCCGGCTGGCAAATCCCGAGGAAATCGCCGAAGCGGCAGCGTTTTTATTATCGGAGAAGGCTTCCTATATTACCGGACATATATTATCGGTAAACGGCGGCTGGCACTGCTGAAAAAAATGTGTGTATAGTTTGCATCTGCACGGACAAAATAATTTTGTAACAACAGATGAAATGGAGGAAGCCAACATGTCAGTATTAGAAAACTGGGATAATTGGAAGAATTTCCTTGGTGACAGATTGAACTATGCACAGGAAAAAGGGATGAGTGATGAAACGATCACTGACCTCGCTACAGAAATCGGCGGTTACCTTGCGAACGAAGTCGACTCGAAAAACCATCAGGAAAAAGTGCTTGCTGATCTTTGGAGCGTTGCTTCTGAAGATGAACAGCGCGCCATTGCAAATATGATGGTGAAGCTTGTTGAAAATAACAGCACTCATTAAGAGGGGAGGATTTTCTCCTCTCTTTTTTTATGTTTTCCTCTATAGAGCAACATTCTTCTTTCTAATTAGAGAAAAATGTTTTATGATAAAGGAAGGTAAAAATTTGCCACAATGGAGGGGGTATATCATTTGGCAAAGCTCGAATGGTATTTTGAATATGAAATTCAAGTGAACCGCCCCGGCCTGCTCGGGGATATTTCATCTCTTCTCGGGATGCTGTCAATTAATATTGTCACAATTAACGGTGTCGACCTTTCCAGAAGGGGAATGCTGCTCAGATGCCGGCATATAGATCAAATTAAACGATTGGAATCAATTTTAAAAACAATGGAGACCATTAAAGTAACGAAGCTGAGAGAACCGAGGCTTCGCGACCGTCTCGCAGTCCGTCACGGAAGATACATTCAGCGTGATGCCGATGATAAAAAAACCTTCCGTTTTGAAAGGGACGAGCTTGGCCTTTTGGTTGACTTTATGGCTGAGCTGTTTAAAAAAGAAGGACACAAACTGATCGGAATCCGGGGAATGCCGCGGGTCGGAAAAACGGAGTCCATCGTTGCCTCAAGCGTCTGTGCCAGCAAAAGGTGGCTTTTCGTATCTTCAACGCTGTTAAAACAAACAATCCGCAGCCAGCTGGTTGCCGATGAATACAGCACGGAAAACGTATTTATCCTTGATGGCATCGTTTCGACAAGACGGGGCTCTGAGCGCCATCTTCAGCTCGTCAGTGAAATTATGAGGCTCCCGGCGACAAAGGTCGTGGAGCACCCGGATATTTTTGTTCAAAATTCGGAGTATACGCTCGATGATTTCGATTATATTATCGAACTCAGAAATGATCCTGACGAAGTCATTACATATGAACATGCAGAAGAACCGCAAATATTTGATCAGACCGGTTTTTCAAGCTTTGATTTTTAATATTGGAAGGTGTTTGTTGTGACAGAATTAGCAATCCGGCTTAAAGAAGCCAGAGAGGAAAAAGGGATGTCATTGGATGAACTCCAGGCAGCGACGAAAATTCAGAAAAGATACTTAACCGCTCTGGAAGAAGGCTCCTATGACGTCATTCCCGGCAATTTTTATGTGCGGGCGTTTATCAAGCAATACGCAGAAGCTGTCGGGCTTGATTCAGACCAATTATTTGAAGAATATAAAAAAGACATCCCGAACACGTATCATGACGATGTGTCGGAGAAAATCTCCGGTCTCGCCATGCAAAGGGAGCTGCCTAAGTCCTCAAAGGCGGCGGAATGGCTTCCGACCGTTCTTATTGTCATCGGTGTGATTATCGTCATTGCGATCGTGTATGCGATTATTCAGTTTGGAATTAGCAAGTCCGGGCAGACTGACAGCAATAAGGCCGTCACCCAAAGTGAGAGCAAGTATGAGATTCCTAAGGATTCTGCGCTGAAAAACGACGGCAATACAAATGACGGAGCGCAGACTGACAGCAAAAAAGACAAAAAAGCGCCAGAGCAGAAAAAGAAAGAAAAGAGCAGTGAAAAGACAGAGATCAAAGCGGCCGGAACAGAAGGCTCCGCTTCTTCATACAATGTTTCCGGAGCTGATAAGTACAAGCTTGAACTGATTGCTTCCGACAACGCTTGGATCCGCGTCCGTGATGACAGCGGCGGTTCATTAAAAGAAGGAACGCTGCAAAAAGGCGAAACCTACAAAAAAGACATCACAGATCAAAAGCAGATTGAAATACGCACGGGCTATGCCCCTAACCTGAAAATTAAAATCAACGGAGAGGTTCTGTCCTATGAACTCAATCCGCATGATGTGATGGCGCAGACCATAACAATCAAGATGAAAAAATAAAAGGGGAAAAAGTCATCTGAACGATTAAGATGACTTTTTCTTCACGTCCGAGTACATATTATTGGAGGGGCTTTATGTTTAACTTACCGAATAAAATCACACTGGCAAGAATCGCTTTAATTCCTGTATTTATGATTATCATGCTTGTTCCTTTTCAGTGGGGCAGCCTTCATATAGGGGATGAATCGATTCCGGTCGCACATCTTACGGGAGCTGTTTTATTCATTATCGCATCAACGACTGACTGGGTGGATGGCTACTATGCCAGAAAGCTGAACCTCGTGACAAACTTCGGGAAATTTTTAGATCCGCTGGCTGACAAGCTGCTTGTGTCTGCGGCATTAATTACGCTTGTACAGTTTGACCTTGCGCCGGCGTGGATGGTCATCGTCATCATCAGCCGCGAATTTGCCGTAACGGGACTAAGACTTGTGCTGGCGGGAACGGGGGAAGTCGTAGCCGCCAATATGCTGGGGAAAATTAAAACATGGGCTCAGATCATCGCTGTTGCAGCGCTTTTACTTCATAATCTCCCGTTTGAGCTCGTTTCTTTCCCGTTCGGCGATATCGCTTTATGGGTGGCTGTGCTCTTCACAGTCATTTCCGGCTGGGATTATTTTGCGAAGAACTGGGATGCGTTAAAAACATCTAACTAAGAAAGAAGGACTTGAAACATGGAATTAGCAAAAAAAGCGGAAATCATTGCAGTCGGCTCAGAGCTTCTGCTCGGCCAGATCGCCAATACGAACGCTCAGTTTATCAGTAAAGAGCTGGCGGAAATCGGCGTAAACGTGTTTTACCACACCGCTGTCGGTGACAATCCGGAGCGGCTTAAGCAAGTCATCCGCATTGCCGAAGAGCGCTCGGACCTGATTATTTTTTCAGGCGGCCTCGGACCGACCAAGGACGATTTAACAAAAGAAACCATTGCAAACACGTTGGGACGCCCGCTCGTTTTGAATGACGAAGCGTTCCGGTCGATTGAAGAGTATTTCGCGAAAACAAAACGGACCATGTCGCCGAATAACCGCAAACAGGCGCTCGTTATTGAGGGCTCGGACGTTTTGGCGAATCATTTCGGCATGGCGCCGGGAATGCTTGCAGAGCACGGATCAAGGCTTTATATGCTGCTTCCCGGACCGCCGAGCGAGCTGCGTCCGATGTTTGAAAATGAAGCGAAGCCGCTGCTTCTTAAAAAGCTCGGTTCAAATGAGAAAATCGTTTCAACCGTGCTGCGGTTTTTCGGAATCGGTGAATCTCAGCTTGAAGCTGATTTAGAAGATATCATTGACGCGCAGACGAATCCGACGATTGCGCCGCTTGCTGCTGACGGCGAGGTCACGCTTCGTTTAACGGCGAAACATGCCGATGAAAAAGAAACAGAACGGCTTTTAAAAGAAACGGAAGCCGCCATTTTAGAACGTGTCGGTGAATTTTTCTACGGATATGATGATACGTCCCTGGTGAAGGAGCTTTCAAAAGCATGCAGACAGAACGGAATCACGATCTCCTCTGCCGAAAGCTTTACAGGCGGACTGTTTTCAGAGTGGGTGACTGATTTAAGCGGCGCGTCTCAACTTTTTGCAGGGGGCGTGGTCTGCTATTCCGACAGCGTGAAACAGCATGTGCTCGGTGTGAAAGCCGAGACGCTCGCAGATAGCGGAGCGGTCAGCAAAGAGTGCGCGCGCGAGCTTGCCGCCGGTGTCAGAAAGCTGACCGGAAGCGATATCGGTATCAGCTTTACAGGAGTTGCGGGTCCGGATCCGCAGGAAGGGCATGCCCCGGGCCGCGTCTTTATCGGCATTTCCGCGGAAGGAAAAGAAGAGGTGCATGAATTTAACTTTGCCGGATCAAGAACCGGCATCAGAAAGCGTGCCGCTAAATACGGCTGCCATCTCATTTTAAAAATGCTGGATCAAAAATAAAGTTTTAAAAGGGCGTTTTCTCTGATTTTTAATTTTTACGAAGGGAATTATGTTCTTTTGAAGAAAAGCGAACGCGGAAAAAATCCGAATATGCGTTCGCTTTTTTCTTGGCAAATGTCAGTAAACAAGGTATAGTATATGTAGTGGCAAGATAAAGGAGGAAAAAAATAAATGAGTGATCGTCAGGCAGCCTTAGATATGGCTCTTAAGCAAATAGAAAAACAATTCGGCAAAGGTTCCATCATGAAGCTCGGGGAAAAAACGGATACAAGAATTTCAACGGTGCCGAGCGGCTCCCTTGCACTTGATACCGCTCTCGGAATAGGCGGATACCCGCGCGGACGGATTATTGAAGTGTACGGACCTGAAAGCTCAGGTAAAACGACCGTAGCGCTTCACGCAATCGCTGAGGTTCAGGAAAAAGGCGGACAGGCAGCATTTATTGATGCTGAGCATGCCCTTGATCCTGTTTATGCGCAAAAGCTCGGTGTCAATATCGAAGAGCTGCTTCTGTCTCAGCCGGATACGGGAGAGCAGGCGCTGGAGATTGCTGAAGCGCTGGTGCGAAGCGGAGCTGTTGATATCGTAGTCATTGACTCTGTTGCGGCGCTTGTTCCAAAAGCTGAAATTGAAGGTGACATGGGTGACTCACACGTCGGTTTACAGGCGCGTCTCATGTCTCAGGCGCTCCGTAAGCTTTCCGGGGCCATCAATAAATCTAAAACAATCGCAATCTTTATTAACCAGATTCGTGAAAAAGTCGGCGTTATGTTCGGAAATCCGGAGACGACACCGGGCGGACGCGCGCTGAAATTCTATTCTTCCGTGCGTCTTGAAGTGCGCCGTGCTGAGCAATTAAAGCAGGGCAACGACGTGATGGGGAATAAAACGAGAATTAAAGTCGTAAAAAACAAAGTCGCTCCTCCGTTCCGTACGGCTGAAGTGGACATCATGTACGGTGAAGGAATCTCCAAAGAAGGGGAAATCATCGACCTTGGAACTGAACTTGATATCGTGCAAAAAAGTGGCTCGTGGTATTCATATGAAGAAGAACGCCTCGGACAGGGCCGTGAAAATGCCAAGCAGTTCTTAAAAGAAAATAAAGACATCATGCTGATGATTCAAGAACAAATCCGTGAACATTACGGTTTGGACAATAACGGTGTTACGGAAAAATCGGAAGAAACTCAGGAAGAGCTTGAATTTGAAGAATAAAAGCACGATTAAAAGGGCGGAATAAGCAATTTCCGCTCTTTTTTTGTGTGTTAAAAAAAACACTGGCTGTTTCGGAAAATTTTATCTGAAATGTTACAACTTTTTTCACCCTTCACTCGTCTAACATCATGGCGAAAGTTGAAATTATATCTGAGGAGGAAAAAAGATGACGAGCCCCCGCCGCACAAGAATTAACAAAAAAAGAAAGAAGAAATTGATGAAAACGGGAGGGCTGTTTCTTTTTCTGCTGCTTGTCACTGTTTTTATTATGATCTGGACCGTCACAGCGCATCACCGGGAGAAGGATTCTGTTAAAAGTGCTCCCGCCGCTCAATCTGATTCTTCAAATGACCAGACTCAACAAAAAAAAGAAAAGACGCAAAAAGAGAAAACACCTAAATCAATCGATCACAATAAACGAATCAGTAATTACTTGCAACAGATCGGGTTCAGCGGCACAGCAATGGTCGTAAAAGACGGAAAAGTTGTGCTGAAAAAAGGTTTTGGCTATGCGGACCGAAAACAAAAAATCAAAAACAATCCGGAAACATCATATTATATCGGTTCTTCACAAAAGGCGTTAATCGCAACGGCTGTACTGCAGCTTGAAGAAAAAGGGCTGCTTCAGACAAGTGACCCCGTCAGTACATACTTGCCGAATTTTCCTAACGGCACGCGCATCAAACTGAAAAACCTGCTCAATCATACGTCCGGCATAAACGGACATATTGAGGGTCAGGGACCGATTTCTCCCATTGATTTAATTAAGGATATAGAATACCGCGGAATTAAACGGCAGCCTGGGGTTTGGGATTATAGAGATTCCAATTATTCAGTGCTCGCCTATATCGTATCTCAGGTCAGCGGGGAGTCATACGAACAATATATAAAAGACCACGTATTCAAACCGGCCGGAATGAAACATGCCGGATTTTACAAAACATTTGCTGAAGCCAAATATCCTGCCGTCGGCTACAAAGTTGATGAGAGCGGACAGCTTGTAACGCCTCACATTTTGGACTTATCGCAGCTGTATGGGGCGGGCGACATGTATATGAGTGCTGAAGATCTTTATAAATTTGATAAAGCGGTCGTCAACGGTACGCTTCTTTCAAAACAAAGCTTTACAAAAATGTTCACAGCCGGAAGCAGTGCCGCTTACGGCATGGGATTTTACATTGATCCGGGAAGCTATTCCAATCACGGTGTAATGCCCGGTTACAACATTTTGAACAGCTTCAGCCATTCGGCAGGCAAATATGTCATTTTACTGTCAAATATTCAGAATAACGCCAAATTAGGGCAGGTAAACAATAGAATTTACCAATTGCTTAACCAGCCGGACTAGACGAGCCGTCATTTGCGAAAAGCAGGTGAAGGTGTGGTATGATATATACATGGCGAAGATTCTGAGCCGAAGGCCAATCGTTAAGCTGGCAAGCTTGACAAGTATTTCCGACACAATTACAATGAAGTTGTAACATTTGTTTTTTTAACATGATTGTTAAACCATTTAAACTTGACAAGGGCATGAGAGATTCATTCCCTGTGAAGGTTCTGTATGTTGAGAAAATCTGACAATGTACATGCCGGCACTTATTTAAGCAACAACCAAGTTCATAGCAAGAGGAGGTGAAAGTATGACCCTAATGACGGTTCTCATCTCCATTTTGCTGACTCTGCTCGGTTTAGTTGTTGGCTACTATGTTCGTAAAACCATTGCCGAAGCAAAGATTGCGGGCGCACGCGGTGCTGCCGAGCAAATCCTTGAAGATGCAAAGCGTGATGCTGAAGCACTGAAAAAAGAAGCTCTGCTTGAAGCAAAGGACGAAATCCATACACTTCGAATAGATGCTGAACAGGAAGTTCGTGAAAGACGAAATGAGCTTCAAAAACAAGAAAACCGTTTACTTCAAAAAGAAGAAAATCTTGACCGTAAACATGAAGGAATTGATAAACGGGAAGCGATGTTGGAGAAGAAAGATCATTCTCTGAATGAACGACAACAACATATTGAAGAGATGGAAAGCAAAGTGGATGAGATGATTCGTATGCAGCAGTCAGAACTCGAACGCATTTCGAGCCTGACACGGGATGAAGCGAAACAAATCATTCTTGACCGGGTTGAAAATGAGCTTTCACATGATATCGCCATCATGACAAAAGAAACCGAAAACCGTGCGAAAGAAGAGGCGGACAAAAAGGCGAAAAACATTCTGTCGCTTGCTTTGCAGCGCTGTGCAGCAGATCATGTTGCCGAAACGACGGTATCGGTCGTCAATCTTCCGAATGATGAGATGAAAGGACGTATCATCGGCCGTGAAGGGCGTAACATCCGTACGCTTGAAACGCTTACAGGTATCGACCTGATTATTGATGACACCCCTGAAGCAGTCATTCTTTCCGGATTTGATCCGATCAGACGGGAGACGGCAAGAATCGCTCTTGATAAACTCGTGCAGGATGGCCGTATTCACCCGGCGCGCATTGAAGAAATGGTTGAAAAATCCCGCCGCGAGGTTGATGACTATATCCGGGAAATGGGTGAACAGACGACGTTTGAAGTCGGCGTTCACGGACTTCATCCGGACCTGATCAAGATTCTCGGCCGATTGAAATTCCGTACAAGCTACGGGCAGAACGTACTGAAACATTCCATGGAAGTGGCGTTTTTAGCCGGTTTAATGGCTTCCGAACTTGGAGAAGATGCAAAGCTTGCCAAGCGGGCCGGTCTTCTGCATGACATCGGAAAAGCAATTGACCATGAAGTGGAAGGAAGCCACGTGGAAATCGGAGTGGAGCTTGCGACCAAATATAAAGAGCATCCAGTCGTCATTAACAGTATTGCGTCACACCACGGAGACGAAGAGCCGACTTCCATTATCGCCGTTCTGGTCGCTGCCGCTGATGCACTGTCAGCCGCAAGACCGGGTGCGAGAAGTGAAACGCTCGAAAACTATATCCGCAGACTTGAAAAGCTTGAAGAAATCTCCGAGTCTTACGAAGGTGTTGAAAAATCATTTGCGATTCAGGCAGGCCGTGAAGTTCGCATCATGGTGAAACCGGACTCCATTAATGATTTAGAAGCCCATCGTTTGGCGCGTGATATCCGTAAACGAATTGAGGACGAGCTTGATTATCCGGGCCACATTAAAGTGACCGTGATCAGAGAAACTCGAGCCGTAGAGTATGCAAAATAAAGTGATGCTTAGCGCATCACTTTATTTTTTTGAGCCCCAGAAAAGAAAGGAATGGAATGTATGAGAATTTTATTTATCGGGGATGTTGTCGGTTCCCCGGGCCGCGACATGGTAAAAGAATATGTCCCGAAACTGAAAGCGAAACATAAACCGCATTTTACGATTATAAACGGAGAAAATGCAGCACACGGAAAAGGACTGACGGAAAAGATCTACCATAGCCTGATGGAAGCCGGAGCCGATGCCATTACAATGGGAAACCATACGTGGGATAAAAGAGAGATCTTCGACTTTATTGATGATGTGCCGCATCTTGTCCGGCCGGCGAACTTCCCGGAAGGTACGCCGGGCAAAGGCATTACCTATATTAAATCGAACGGAAAAGAGCTTGCCGTCATTAATTTACAGGGGCGGACGTTTCTACCGCCGCTTGATGATCCGTTTGCTAAAGCGGATGAGTTAATAGAAGAAGCGAAAAAGCGCACGCCGTACATTTTTATTGATTTTCACGCCGAAGCGACAAGCGAAAAAATTGCGATCGGCTGGTACACAGACGGAAGAGCCTCTGCCGTGGTTGGCACACATACACACGTACAAACGGCAGATAACCGCATTTTGCCGAAAGGAACGGCATATATTACTGATGTAGGTATGACGGGTCCGTACGACGGAATCCTCGGTATGGACAGAGAAACGGTCATCAAGCGGTTTAAAACCAATCTTCCTGTCCGGTTTACCGTTGCGGAAGGGAAAACAACGCTGAGCGGAGTGCTCATCGACATCGATGAGCAAACGAAAAAAGCCGTAAATATCGAACGGATTTTAATCAACGATGACCATATGTTCTTTGAATAGGTGATCATGTGTTTATTTTATAAAAATATTAAAAGGAAAAGCAGGAATATAGCAACTTCTTAGTGAATATAGTAGAAATGGAAGGTAGCCCGCTATTTTTGAAAAGCATTGTGGGGGATGGCTTTTTGGATAGCAACATCTAATAATGATTGTTCTAATGAACACTCACTTATCCATTGTAAAACTAAGGGGGAGCAGAAATGGAAATCTTAAAAGTTTCAGCGAAATCAAGTCCAAATTCAGTGGCAGGCGCGCTTGCCGGCGTATTAAGGGAACGCGGAGCTGCCGAAATTCAAGCAATTGGGGCGGGTGCCTTAAATCAGGCTGTTAAAGCGGTTGCGATTGCCAGAGGCTTTGTCGCGCCAAGCGGCGTAGATTTGATTTGTATTCCGGCTTTTACAGATATACAGATTGACGGAGAAGAAAGAACGGCGATTAAGTTAATCGTCGAACCCCGTTAAACCAAAACCTGTTCATTCTCAACCTGCTTGCATAAGGCGAGCAGGTTGTTTTTATTGCTGTCATATTTTCTCACAATATTATATTGATAGTACGAAGAGATGATAAATGGCTTTATTCATATAATATTCAAAAAAAATCCCGCCCATTTTTCCGGACGGAAGCAATTGTATTTACTGAATAGACACTGCTGTTTACCTCCTTCTTAAGCCATGTTACAATCCAGTTATTACAGTGTTTTTTTGAGGGGGAGTGTACATGTTGGAAGGAAAGATGAAAGCTGTCGTCAAAAATGAAAACGCTTTCGGAGCAACTTTGAAAGAAATTTCCATACCTTCCATTAATGAGAATGAAGTTCTCATTAAAGTACAGGCCGCATCTATATGCGGTACAGATGTGCATATTTATAATTGGGATCAATGGGCGCAGGAACGAATCAAAACACCTCAAGTATTCGGACATGAATTCAGCGGTATCGTAGCAGAAACAGGCAAGCACGTCACAAATGTCAAAACAGGTGACTATGTATCGGCGGAAACCCACTTCGTCTGCGGAACTTGTGTCCCCTGTTTAACAGGAAAACATCATGTGTGCACTCATACAAAGATCCTTGGCGTGGATACAGCCGGATCCTTCGCTGAATATGTCAAAGTGCCGGCTCAAAACATTTGGAAAAACCCTGCTGACATGGATCCTGCCGTCGCCTCAGTTCAAGAGCCGCTTGGCAACGCGGTGCACACGGTGCTGGAAAGCGGCCATCTGGCGGGCGGCACCGCTGCAATTATCGGCTGCGGGCCGATCGGACTCATGGCGGTGGCTGTGGCTAAAGCGGCCGGCGCGTCCCGCATTGCAGCAATTGATAAAAATGATTACAGACTGGCTCTTGCAAAAAAATTGGGAGCCGAAATCACGATTTCAGCTGACAAGGAAGACCCGCTTAAGGTCATTGATGCCTTAACGGGCGGAGAAGGAATAGACCTTGTCTGCGAAATGTCAGGGCACCCTGCAGCAATAATACAAGGATTAAAGATGGCGGCCAACGGAGGAAGATTTCATATGCTGAGTCTGCCGGAACACCCGGTGACGATTGACCTGACAAATGACGTGGTGTTTAAAGGGCTGACCGTTCAGGGCATCACCGGCAGAAAAATGTTTGAAACATGGCGTCAGGTATCGCATCTGCTTGAATCCGGCCTTGTTGATCTGACTCCGGTGATTACCCATCAGTTTCCGCTTGAAGAATTTGAAAAAGGGTTTGACCTGATGAGAAAGGGCCGGTGCGGCAAAGTCATTTTGATTCCATAAAGGGAGGGTTCTATCATGAAAGAATTTGAATATCTAAAAGCAGAGCTTGATAAAATGAAAGAAAATAACACATGGCAGCAAATGAAACAAATTGAAACGAAGCAGGGGCCGTCGGTGGCAGTCAAAGGGGAGAACGTTATTCAGCTTTCATCGAACAATTATCTCGGTCTGACGTCGCACCCAAGGCTTGTCGAAGCGGCCAAACGCGCTGCGGAGGAATTCGGAGCGGGTACGGGGTCCGTCCGGACAATCGCGGGAACATTTACGATGCACAATGAGCTGGAGAAGAAACTGGCAAACTTTAAAAAAACAGAAGCGGCACTTGTTTTTCAATCAGGATTTACAACGAATCAAGGCGTTTTATCAAGCATTCTTACAAAAGAGGATATCGTGATATCTGACGAATTGAACCACGCTTCCATTATCGACGGGATCAGGCTGACGAAAGCAGATAAAAAGGTGTACCGCCATGTCGATATGGGCGATTTGGAAAGGGTGCTGAAAAAATCAATGAATTACCGCATGCGCCTCATCGTCACGGACGGCGTATTCTCAATGGACGGCAACATCGCTCCATTGCCTGACATTGTCAAACTTGCAGAGGCGTACGATGCTTTTGTCATGGTTGACGATGCGCATGCTTCCGGCGTGCTCGGAAAAAACGGAAGGGGAACGGTTAATCATTTTGGGCTTGACGGAAGAGTCCACATTCAGGTAGGCACATTAAGCAAAGCCATCGGAGTTCTTGGCGGATATGCCGCAGGGTCGCAGGTTCTGATCGATTATCTGCGCCATAAAGGCCGTCCTTTCTTATTCAGCACTTCTCATCCGCCTGCGGTAACGGCCGCATGCATAGAAGCCATTGACGTCCTGCTGGAAGAGCCGGAGCATATGGAAAAGCTATGGGAGAACACGGCGTATTTCAAAGACAAACTGGTTCAAATGGGGCTGACCCTTACAAAAAGCGAAACACCGATCGTGCCGATATTAATAGGTGAGGAAGAAAAAGCCCAGGCATTATCAGACCTTTTATTGACCCGCGGCGTCTTTGCACAAAGCATCGTATATCCGACGGTCGCTCAGGGAAAAGCGAGAATCCGCACCATTATTACGGCGGAGCATACAAAAGAGGAGCTTGACCGGGCGCTTGAAGTGATCCGTTCAGCGGCAAAAGAGCTTCAGCTTGTATAAGAGGGAGATGATTCCCTCTTTTTATTTCTTATTGATTCTTATTCTCAATAAGGTGTACAATAATAGGCTGGCGGTTGTGCCAAACGCTTTTAACCAGTATACTTGAGGGTGGAAGTTTCGGTTGAAAGGAGACATTCGAACATGAATGAAAAGCAAAAGCAGGAAAGCGGACAAGTAAATCCAGCGGACAAAAAATCCGAAAAGGATTACAGTAAGTATTTTGAAGCCGTATATATTCCGCCTTCTTTAAAAGATGCGAAAAAACGGGGCAAAGAATCCGTTCAATATCATAACGATTTTAAAATCTCAGAAGAATTTAAAGGTCTCGGAGAAGGCAGGAAGTTTTATATCCGCACGTACGGATGCCAAATGAACGAACATGATACGGAAGTCATGGCGGGTATTTTTATGGCGCTCGGTTATGAAGCGACAAATTCGGTCGATGATGCGAATGTCATTTTATTAAACACCTGCGCCATCCGGGAAAACGCTGAAAACAAAGTGTTCGGTGAGCTCGGCCATTTAAAAGCGCTCAAAAAAAATAACCCGGATCTGATTCTGGGTGTATGCGGCTGTATGTCACAGGAAGAATCAGTCGTAAACCGCATCCTTAAAAAGCACCCGTTTGTCGATATGATTTTCGGCACGCACAACATTCACCGCCTGCCGGAACTGTTATCAGAAGCCTACTTATCAAAAGAAATGGTTATTGAAGTGTGGTCGAAGGAAGGGGATGTCATTGAAAACCTTCCGAAGGTCCGCAACGGAAAAATTAAAGGCTGGGTCAACATTATGTATGGCTGTGATAAGTTCTGCACATACTGCATCGTGCCGTATACCCGCGGAAAAGAGCGGAGCCGCCGTCCTGAAGAAATAATCCAGGAAGTCAGAAGACTTGCAAGCGAAGGCTATAAAGAAATCACGCTGCTCGGTCAAAACGTTAATGCGTACGGAAAAGATTTTGAGGACATGACGTACGGACTCGGTGATTTAATGGACGAACTGCGTAAAATTGATATTCCGAGAATCCGGTTTACGACGAGCCACCCGCGTGACTTTGATGACCATCTGATCGAAGTGCTCGCCAAAGGCGGCAACCTGCTTGACCATATCCATCTTCCGGTTCAATCAGGAAGCTCGGCGATGTTAAAAATGATGGCGCGCAAATATGACAGAGAACGCTATTTGGAGCTTGTCGGAAAAATTAAAGCGGCGATGCCGAACGCTTCACTCACTACCGATATCATTGTCGGTTTCCCGAATGAAACGGATGAACAGTTTGAAGAAACACTTTCGTTATATCGCGAAGTGGAATTTGACAGCGCATATACGTTTATCTACTCTCCTCGTGAAGGCACACCTGCAGCGAAGATGAAAGACAACGTTCCGATGAGGGTCAAAAAAGAACGTCTTCAGCGCCTCAATGATTTGGTGAAAGAAATTTCAGCCAAAAAAATGAAGGAATATGAAGGCAGGACTGTCGAAGTATTAGTTGAGGGAGAAAGCAAAAATAACCCTGACATTCTTGCCGGCTATACGGAAAAAAGCAAGCTCGTCAACTTCAAAGGGCCGAAAGACGCCATCGGCAAGATTGTACGCGTCAAAATCGAACAGGCGAAAACATGGTCGCTTGACGGTGTGATGGCAGGAGAAGCAATCGAGGTGAAATAATAATGACGCTTTACTCTAAGAAAGACATTGTCCAGCAGGCAAGAAACCTTGCGAAAATGATTTCTGAAACAGAAGAAGTTGATTTTTTCAAACGCGCCGAGGCGCAGATTAATGAAAATGAAAAAGTCTCTGCGATTATCAATCAGATTAAAGCTCTGCAAAAGCAAGCCGTTAACCTGAAGCATTATGAAAAGCTTGAAGCTTTGAAACAAGTGGAAAGTAAAATTGACGCCCTGCAGGAAGAGCTTGAAGGAATTCCGATCATTCAGGAATTCAGAGATTCCCAGATTGAGGTCAATGATCTTCTTCAGCTTGTCGCCCATACCATTTCCAATCAGGTGACAAATGAAATCATTACGTCTACCGGCGGCAACCTGCTGACAGGAGAAACCGGTTCAAAAGTAAAACATTCGAACAACAGCTGTTCTCTTTAAACACGGGGCCATCATCGGCCCGTGTTTTTTTGCCTTTCAAGAACTAATTGTTATATGTACTAAATATTCATCTTATCTGTTGTTTCGGCCCATTTTCCCTCAAAAAGTTTTATCAGACTTAAAAGTAAAGTTTCTGGGCGAGGCTGCATACAATGAAACAGAAACTTTGTATTTTTATATTTTTATTATAAAAATGCACATGAGACAAATGCCCAGCATAAGATAACACGAAGAAGAACAAGGAGGCCTATCGGAATGTCTGAATACAGGGAAATTATTACGAAAGCGGTAGTTGCGAAAGGCAGAAAATTCACCCAGTGCACAAATACAATCTCACCTGATGAAAAACCGTCAAGTATATTGGGCGGCTGGATTATCAATCACAAATATGATGCCGAAAAGATCGGGAAGACTGTAGAAATTGAAGGGTATTATGATATAAACGTCTGGTACTCTTACGCTGATAATACAAAAACGGAAGTTGTAACCGAGAGAGTGAAATATGTTGATGTGATTAAACTCAGATACAGAGATACTAATTACTTAGATGACGAACACGAAGTCATCGCCAAAGTGCTGCAGCAGCCGAATTGTCTTGAGGTCACCATTTCTCCTAACGGAAATAAAATCGTCGTTCAGGCCGAGCGGGAGTTTTTAGCGGAAGTGGTCGGGGAAACGAAAGTAGTCGTAGAAGTAAATCCAGACTGGGAAGAAGACGATGATGATGATTGGGAAGACGATCTTGACGAAGAATTAGAGGACATTAACCCTGAATTTTTAGTCGGAGATCCTGAAGAATAAGCAGAGGCTAGGGGAGTCAGCACCCCAAGTCTCTTTTTTATATATAAAGATATCACTCTTTTGTTTATGTTATAATGGGATGCGGAAAACAGAAGATACATAGTGAGGGATTAAATGATGGCTAGTTATACGCCTATGATACAGCAATACTTGAAAATAAAGGCAGAGCACCAGGATGCCTTTTTATTTTTTCGGCTAGGTGACTTTTATGAAATGTTTTTTGAAGATGCAAAAAAAGCGTCACAAGAGCTTGAAATTACACTGACGAGCAGAGACGGAGGTTCAGCTGACAAAATTCCGATGTGCGGCGTGCCTTATCATTCTGCGGCGGCTTATATTGAACAGCTGATTAAAAAGGGCTATAAAGTCGCGATCTGTGAGCAGACGGAAGATCCGAAGGCGGCTAAAGGCGTTGTGAAACGGGAAGTCGTCCAGCTGATCACGCCGGGAACCGTGATGGACGGAAAAGGCATTCATGAGTCGGAAAACAACTTTATCGCTTCCGTTTCCGAATTTCGTGACGGATACGGCCTTGCTTTATCGGATTTAACGACCGGAGAAAATCTGGCCGTATTTATTGAGCGGATTGAAGATGTCATGTCAGAGATTTATTCAGTCGGCGCAAAGGAGATTGTCGTCTCAAGCAAGTTTAATGAAAAGACAGCGGCCCAGCTGAAAGAACGGTGCGGCGCAACGATCTCCATCGAAGACGGAGAAATGACAGAACAGATCGAAATCGCAAAGCACTTGCCGGGCGAAGAGCTGACAAAGACGTTTATGCGTTTATATACGTATTTGCAGAAAACGCAAAAACGGAGTCTGGATCATCTGCAGCCGGTTCAAGTGTATGAATTGGAAGAAGCGATGAAAATTGACCTGTATTCCAAGAGGAATCTTGAACTGACGGAAACGATCCGTTCAAAAAGTAAAAAAGGCTCGCTGCTTTGGCTTTTGGACGAAACGAAGACAGCAATGGGCGGCCGGCTTCTCAAACAATGGATTGACCGTCCGCTGATCAGAGCATCCCAAATCGAAGAACGCCAGGAAATGGTGGAGACGCTGATCAATCATCTGTTTGAGCGTGAAGATCTGCGCGAGCGCCTTAAAGAAGTGTATGATTTAGAGCGTCTTGCGGGCCGGGTCGCATTCGGAAACGTCAATGCAAGGGATTTAATCCAGCTGAAAGAATCATTAAAACAGGTGCCGAGCATTAAAGAGCTTGTAGGGTCTCTGAACCATAAAAAAGCAAAAGAACGCGCCGGCTTGATTGATCCGTGCAATGATCTGCTTGATCTGTTAGAGGATGCGCTTCATGAAAACCCGCCGTTATCTTTAAAAGAAGGCAACTTAATAAAAGACGGCTATCACCAGAAGCTTGATGAGTACCGTGACGCCAGCAAAAACGGCAAAGACTGGATTGCCAGACTGGAGCAGCAGGAACGCGCTTATACGGGCATCCGTTCATTAAAAGTTGGCTTTAATAAAGTGTTCGGCTATTATATTGAAGTCACAAAAGCAAACCTTCATCTGCTTGAGGACGGGCGGTATGAGCGGAAGCAGACGCTCACAAACGCCGAACGGTACATTACGCCGGAATTAAAGGAAAAAGAAGCGCTTATTTTAGAAGCGGAAAACAACATTTGCGAGCTGGAATATGAGCTTTTTGCCGAACTGCGGGAAAAAGTTAAGAAATTTATTCCGCGTCTGCAGCGTCTTGCTAAGCAAATGAGTGAGCTGGACGCGCTGCAATGCTTTGCCACGATCAGTGAAAACAGGCATTACACAAAACCCGTCTTTTCTGATAACGAGGTCAAAGTCATTGAGGGGAGACATCCTGTCGTTGAAAAAGTGATGGACAGTCAAGAATACGTGCCGAACAATTGCCTGATGGGCGATTCACGGGAAATGCTCCTGATTACGGGTCCGAATATGTCAGGTAAAAGTACGTATATGAGACAGATCGCACTCTTGTCCATCATGGCCCAGATCGGCTGTTTTGTGCCCGCAAAAGAAGCGGTTCTGCCGATTTTTGATCAAATCTTTACGAGAATCGGGGCTGCGGATGATTTGATTTCCGGACAAAGCACCTTTATGGTGGAAATGCTGGAAGCGAAAAACGCGATTGTAAACGCCACAAAAGACAGCCTGATTCTGTTCGATGAAATCGGACGCGGGACATCAACGTACGACGGAATGGCGCTGGCACAGGCAATTATTGAATATGTTCATGATCATATCGGCGCTAAAACACTGTTCAGCACGCATTATCATGAACTGACGGTGCTTGAAGATAAGCTCCCTCAGCTGAAAAACGTTCATGTGCGCGCCGAGGAATATAACGGCACGGTCGTGTTTCTCCATCAAATTAAAGAAGGAGCCGCAGATAAAAGTTACGGCATTCATGTCGCCCAGCTTGCCGAGCTCCCGGATGATCTGATCAGCCGCGCGCAGGAGATCTTAAAACAGCTTGAGCAGACAGGAGATAAACCGGAGCTTCCGGCGGCACCTGAGAAAAAGCCCGCCGTCAAAGAAGAACCGGCACAACTGTCCTTTTTTGCTGACAGTGATAAAAAACAGAAGGCCCCGGCTGTTTCTCATAAAGAAAAACAAGTGCTTGAAGCCTTCAAGTCAATCAATATTCTTGATATGACGCCGCTTGAGGCAATGAATGAAATGTACAAGCTGCAAAAAAAATTAAAATAGAAAGAGGTGACGGACTTGGCAAAAGTCATCCAGCTGTCAGATGAACTTTCAAATAAAATAGCGGCCGGTGAGGTGGTGGAACGGCCTGCATCTGTCGTTAAAGAATTGGTGGAAAACGCCATCGACGCAAACAGCACAGTCATTGAAATCGATATAGAGGAAGCGGGACTTTCGTCGATTCGGGTGCTTGACAACGGCGAAGGTATGGAAACCGATGATTGCAAACGGGCTTTCCGCCGCCACGCGACCAGTAAAATCAAAGATGAAAACGACCTGTTCCGGGTGAGAACACTCGGTTTCCGCGGAGAAGCTTTGCCAAGTATCGCGTCTGTTTCTCATCTGGAAATCAAAACGAGCATCGGCGAGGGAGCGGGAACTCATCTCATTCTTCAAGGCGGGAATATCATTTCTGAACAGAAATCCTCCAGCAGAAAAGGAACGGAGATCATCGTTACCAACCTGTTTTTCAATACACCCGCCAGATTAAAATATATGAAAACCGTGCATACGGAACTCGGTAATATTACGGATGTCGTCAACCGGATCGCCCTTGCGCATCCGGAAGTATCCATCCGCCTCCGCCACCAGGGGAAAAATCTTCTGCAGACAAACGGCAACGGAGACGTGCGCCATGTGCTGGCCGCGATTTACGGGACGGCGGTTGCGAAAAAAATGATACCGCTCCATGTCAGCTCGCTTGATTTTGAAGTCAAGGGCTACATTGCGCTGCCGGAAATCACGCGTGCATCCAGAAACTACATGTCATCTGTCATTAACGGTAGATACATTAAGAATTTCCCGCTTGTAAAAGCGGTGCATGAGGGCTATCACACGCTTCTGCCGATCGGCCGCCACCCGATTACGTTTATCGAAATTACGATGGACCCGATTTTGGTCGATGTCAATGTCCATCCGTCGAAGCTTGAAGTCCGCCTCAGCAAAGAGACGGAACTGCATGAGCTGATCCGCGACGGGATAAAGGAAGTATTTCAAAAGCAGCGGCTTATTCCGAGCGCCCAGCTTCCGAAAAAATCAGCGCCGGCGCCGGTCAAAAACGAACAGCAATTCATAACGTTCGAGGAAAGTGCCCCTGAGCGGAAACTGCCGGAAAAAATGCCGGAAACGTCGTACTCGCCGATGAAGCTGAGTTCGGTCGTAAAAGAGCCGGCTTCGGTAATAGAAGAAGAGTTCCTCCCGAAGGAAGCGGCTGATGACGTGCCGTCGGAGATCAGCATGCCGGAACCGGAAGCGCCTGTTTCCGATATTCCGGAGCCTGAAGAGGAGGCTGTCTCTGAAGAAATACGGGAAGAAAGGGTCCCGGTGATGTATCCGATCGGCCAAATGCACGGGACCTATATTTTAGCCCAAAACGAAAACGGGTTATATATCATTGACCAGCATGCGGCTCAAGAGCGGATTAAATACGAATATTTCCGGGAAAAAGTCGGGCAGGTTGAGCCTGAAGTGCAGGATATGATTGTGCCGCTCACCTTTCATTATGCGGCAAATGAAGCGCTGATTATTGAACAGCACCAGCATGAGCTTGAAAGCGTCGGGGTATTTTTAGAAGCATTCGGCACGAACAGCTATATCGTCCGCTGTCATCCGGCCTGGTTTCCAAAAGGAGAAGAAGCTGAATTGATTGAAGAAATCATTCAGCAGGTGCTTGACGCCAAACGGATCGACATTAAAAAGCTGCGGGAGGAAGCGGCCATTATGATGAGCTGTAAAGGCTCGATCAAAGCGAACCGCCATTTGCGCAACGATGAAATCAAAGCGCTCTTGGACGATCTGCGCCGAACGACAGACCCGTTCACATGCCCGCACGGCCGGCCGATTATTATTCATCACAGCACGTATGAGATGGAGAAGATGTTTAAGCGTGTGATGTAGAATGGGTTCGTGTGGGATGTATCCCTCGTGCCCACATTTTGCCCACTGATTTTTAGCTGTTTAGGTATTATCAAACCGATTAATGCTGAATATCTTTTCAAAAGCCGCGAAGGGATCAACAAGCCCATTTCCCGATCGATGGCCGATAAGATTTTAAGGAATGTCACTGATCGTGTCGGTTTGGATGATATAGGCACACACACGCTGAGGAAAAGATTCGGATACCATTTTTATAAGCGAACAAAAGACGTTGCCATGCTGCAGGAGATTTTCAATCACTCTGACCAGCGGACAACCCTTTGATACATTGGAATTAACCAGGATGCCATGAACAACGCCATGAAGAAATTTAAAATATAAGCAGGCTCATCTCATAAACAAGATGAGTCTTTTTTTCTGCGTATTTTTATTGATTCCCTTCAAAAAGCAAACGTGGAATTCATTTTAGGGATATTGCTTGAAAACAGAGGGGGAAAGGGCTGAAACATCAGGGGAAACCAAGATTTAAACTTGTTTTAATGTTTAAAGGGTCAAATGATTATAAAAATAATCGGAAAGCTACATGATTATCATGAGTTTTATGAGTACCTGCTTTTACAAATTCACAGGGAGATGGGGGAAGAATTTAAATCAAATTGGAACTTGGTGAGCTGACAATTTAAAAAAGTCAAAGGGGACTAGTAATTAGCCCCCCCAAATTTAGTTCTTCCTGCGTTTTTTTCTGTTTTTGATTAAACTGAAAACCACTAAGAGAACGACACCGACAGCAACGACATAAAATGAAATTTCTGCTGCTGGGGTGTTAATATTCTTAAGAACAAGGATAAGCCCTATTAAAACTATAGGAATGATGTAAGTTAGAATTTTTATAGCTTTTGGGCTCGGTTCAGCGTTACTTTTATTTTCCATAATTACCTCCTGTCTCAACACTTTAGGAATAATCACTTTAAAGCTTAACACAGGATAAATTTGTTAAACACCAACAATAGTCCCGTTTAAAGGAAAAGCATAAGAGTTTTAGTAATCCACCAAGCAGCTGTTGGGTTACCAGTAACTTTTAGAGCACCGGCATAGCATGCGTCTTCAACTGCACCAGTAAAGTTGTCGATGGTATTAAGAATTATTTCAAAACCACCGATTCCACCCATAGCAGCTTTAACTTTAGTAGGTATTGCATCCCAAGCTGCTCTTAATGCCTTTACAGCCCAGGATAATTTTCCTTGAGCAGTAAACTCTGATTCTTGTTTTTCCTTAACAGTTTTAACTGCTTCTTTAAGTTGATTTGTTTCACTTTTGGTTAAATCGAAGTGTGCAGCTATTTTATCAAGACCAACGTTATCTTTGGGTAATTGTGCAGAGTTATGTAAGACTGCTTGGTTTTGATATTGGCTTTGTATTGTTTGATTATTTTGGACTTCTTTCGTTGTTGAGACAGCTCCTGCCAGTGGAACTAGTGAAAAAATAGATACACTTGCGACAGTGGACATAATAATACCTTTAGTTACAGACTTTTTCATTGTTAACTCCTCCGTTTAATCCATATTATAGTTTTCTAATCATTTCTGGAAACTTGAAATAGCCAATGCTGTAAAATAAGCAGTATTTTCGCTGTAGTGTTTGAAATTCCAGTGTCTTTGATAGATTCATATATAGAATCTTTTACAATATCCCAAGAAAGTATCTGGTAACCCAATAATTCTCTAAGGATAGCTTCAATATGCTTAGTAAAACTGGCTAGTTCATTTCTAACTTTTGTTCCTGCTAATCTTTCAACAAGGTGAATAACTTTGTTTTACTGTTTAATACTTACCTAATTTCATCTTTTAAAGGCTGAGAAAACTTTGATTTTGAAAGAAATATTCAGAAGGAGATGTGTTTTTTCCGCCACTAAAGATAATGTGTGATGTATAATTCATAGCTGATTCTTTAGGTTCATTAGTCCAATTGTTTCAGAAAATATGAAGAACGAAAGATCCTAAATAACCTGTGAGTAAGATGCTGTTTGAAAGAGTTTTAATTTTCGTTATGAATCTCCAATATAAATAGAGAACTGGGTTTATTTTCTCTGTTTTGGATTGTATACAGTCAATTATTCCCCCTCCCTTAGTTGCTATTCTAGCAATATGGATATTTAAGGTAAATAGGTATATTGAACTAAAATGGAAAATTTTAAATATTTTAAAGGCGGAGCGCTAAAAAAGTATAATTGTTACAAAAGTAATGACTGACACTATATTAGAGTAAGGATGTGTTTCGTTAAACGTATAATATTGAATTGTTGAATTTAAGATATCAGTAGATTACGGAAAGGTGAAGGGGAATTTGGCTTAGGAAAGAGGCTTAATCCTTCATATATCAATTGAAGTGGGAGTTTGATTAATTATTTACGAAGAAAGTCATTCATTAATGTTCCTGTAAACTGTTCAGCAGAAAAATTGAGGACTTTTGTCATAAGCTAAGTGATCTGGAGTATTGCGAAATTTTATGTTAAATTACTCCCTCTTCCCAGAGAGCCATTAATCTTGCTCGCTATAAAACAACAGCTGAGTTTCCTTGTGAAGAATCTCCCTTTCATTTGATTTAAGCCACGTAAAATAGATTTTTATGAATTCGAATTATTCTCTCCTTAGAATGTGAGGTGAATTTATTGAATCAACTGTTAATCTTAAAAGAGATAATAGTGTGAAATTAGGTAAGTAAAAGCTGTCCGATTAGGGGCCTGCCCCTGTAAAGTGAGACAAAATAAAAACTAGATTTTTTTATTCTTTTTATCCGGAAATTATACCATTCTTCATTTTCTGAATAAAATCTCCTAAAGTATTCATGTAAATGAATATTCTTATTTACTTATATATTACGATAACAAATTTTAAAAACCGGCGGCTGGTTCTTTTGGTTGATTTGAACAGTTTTTTATCTTTACCGGAAAATCCATGGAAAAACGTGTTGTCATCTGGTAAAGTGGTTACAGCCGGCTGGGCGGCGGCAGCAGTCTGCCCGGATCTTTTGAATGGGAATGGTGACAATGGATCATACATATGAAGTGCATCAAATTAAAACCTATCACCAGATGTGGTCCAACTATTGTTATATTATCGCAGACCGCTCAAAAAAATCTGCGATAGCGGTGGACCCGTCCTGGGAAATCGACAAAATAACCGATAAACTGCATGAATTGGATGTTGATTTATCAGCTGTTTTATTAACACATTCACATTATGACCATGTAAACTTGGTGGAGCCGCTTCAGCAAATCTATCACTCTGATGTATACATGTCGTCAGCTGAAATCGATTACTATCAATTCCGGTGCAGAAACTTAATAGCGCTTGAAGACGGCCAGACCTTTGCGGCGGGGGGATTTATCATCAAGAGCATACTGACTCCGGGACATACGGCCGGAGGGATGTGCTATTTGCTTTCTGATCACCTTTTTACCGGTGACACCGTGTTTACCGAGGGTTGCGGTATATGTCAGGACAGAGGCAGTTCTGCGGAAGATATGTTTAACAGTATACAGCGGATCAAAGCCTCCATTCCGCCGCATGTGCGAGTATATCCGGGGCATTCTTTCGGGGAGAAGCCGGGTCAAAAAATGGAGAGTCTTTTGAAAAACAATATTTACTTTCAAATTGACAAAAAAGAACATTTCGTGAATTTTCGCACCAGAAAAAATCAAAAAGGGCTGTTTCATTTTAAGTAGCGTATAATTTAGTTCTATTTAACTGCTTTTTCTTTCGGGATTAGAAATGTCTGAAATGAAATGATAGTAATTGCTTTCTTTTTGTCGATTTATGCCTGAGTAACAAGGGTTTGCGGGAAGGAGCGCAAGGCAGGCCGGGTGGGACATTCTGCTTATATCCGTTCCGAAAGACCTAAACACGCCTTCCCCTGGGAAAAAATAGGCATTCTTCAGGAGTCCGCATAGGATAAATTAACTTGACATGGTATTTTTGTGAAGTTACTATCAATTTGAACATGCTTCTTAACTGAATCCGAGAAAGGATGGCTGAGAAAATGATTACATACTTATTCCCAGGACAAGGTTCTCAAAAACAGGGAATGGGAAGTTCATTGTTTGATGAATTTAAAGACTTAACTGAGCAGGCTGATGACACACTCGGATATTCCATGAAACGGCTTTGTCTTGAGAATCCGTATTCCAACCTTCACAAGACGCAGTTTACTCAGCCCGCTTTATATGTAGTCAACGCGTTAAGCTATTTGAAAAAAATCCAAGACAATGACATAAAGCCGGATTATGTGGCCGGCCACAGTTTGGGAGAATATAATGCGCTGTTTGCCGCAGGCGCTTTTGATTTTATTACGGGCTTGCAGCTTGTCCGTAAAAGAGGCGAATTAATGAGTATGGCCACTGACGGAAAAATGGCCGCCGTTATGGGATTAACTGCACCTCAAGCGGCAGATGTCCTTCAAACGAACGGATTACATACGATTGATATTGCCAATATGAATTCTCCTCATCAAATTGTCATCTCCGGACGAAAAGAAGACATTGAAAGAGCCAAAAGCGTATTCGAAGGAATAAAAGATGTGACGATGTTTCATCCGTTAAACGTAAGCGGCGCTTTTCACTCGAGATATATGAGTGAAGCAAAACAAGAGTTTGAAAAATTTTTACAGTCATTTCATTTTTCTGCTATATCAATTCCTGTCATTTCTAACGTCCATGCCAGACCTTATGAACAAGACGAAATCCCCTCCGTTCTGGCTGATCAGATCGACCATTCAGTACGATGGCACGACAGCATCCGCTATCTCCTGAACATCGGGCGGATGGAATTTGAAGAAATAGGCCCGGGCCATGTGCTGACAGGACTTATTCACCGCATCAAAAAAGAAACTGAAGCTTCACCCGCCATGTAGCGGAACATAAGACAAAATTCTTTTCTCACACAACATTGCCCAGTCATACAACATCACGATCACTTCACTTCACGACATCACGAAACACTCACAAATCAATATTTTAAAAAAATATGCAGCGAAAAGGAGAACAAATGAGCCAGCCAATTGTTTTCATGTTTTCCGGACAGGGTTCCCAATATTATCACATGGGAAAAGAGCTGTTTGCACATAACGCCGTTTTTCGGCAGAAAATGCTCGACTTGGACGATTTTGCCGCCAGCCGTTTCGGTGTTTCTGTCCTTAAAGAGATTTATCATACAGCCAATCGTCTGTCCGACCCATTTGACCGCCTTCTTTTCAGCCATCCCGCCATTTTTATGGCTGAGTACGCACTCGCGTATGCTTTGGAACAAAAAGGCATACGTCCCGATTGCGTAATCGGAGCGAGCCTCGGTGAATATGCGGCGGCCGCTGTGTCAGGTGTGCTCAGCCCCGAAGACGCTTTAGATTGCGTGCTGGAGCAGGCCGAAATCATTATGGAAACATGCCGAAACGGCAGCATGCTTGCGGTACTGGGGAATCCGAAATTATACCAAGATGATCCGCTGCTCCATGAAAATAGTGAATTGGCCGCTGTTAACTATCAATCTCACTTTGTCATCTCTGGAGAGCAGGGACACATCAGAAAAATCATAGACGACCTGAGAGAAAAGCAGATTCCTCATCAGCTGCTGCCGGTATCATACGGGTTTCACTCAGCGATGGTTGATCAGGCGGAGCATCCGTACAAGCGCTTTTTGGCTCAGAAATCAATCCGGACTCCGTTTATTCCGTTCATTTCCAGTGCAACTGGAGAGGCTGAGACGGAAATTCAAGCGGACTTTTTCTGGAATGCCGTCAGAAAGCCGATTCGATTCCGCGAAGCGCTTCAATTTGCTGAAAGCCGCGAAAAGGGATTGTATATCGATGCCGGGCCTTCCGGAACATTGGCCGCATTTGCCAAACAGATTCTTCCCGCAGGATCGGCTGAACGCATCCGTACCATTATGACGCCGTTCCATAAAGAACAAACCCATTTGCAGCAAATCGAAGACATCATTTTATCATCGCTCGGAAGGAGACTGTAAGATGATCAGCTTTGTTTTTCCCGGCCAAGGTTCGCAAAGAGTAGGGATGGGAGAGGAGCTGTTCGGCCGCTACCCTGAATTAACCGCAAAGGCCGATCATATTCTCGGATATTCCGTTCAGGAGCTGTGCAGGGACGGAGAACGTCTCAATCAGACTCAATTCACTCAGCCGGCACTCTATGTCGTCAATGCTTTGAGTTATTTGAAAAAAACAGAAGAAACCGGCTTGAAACCGGATTTTACCGCCGGACACAGTTTAGGAGAATATAACGCGTTATACGCCTCGGGAGCCTTTGATTTTGAAGAAGGCTTGCAGCTGGTCAAAAAGAGGGGCGAACTGATGAGCCGCGCAAAAGGAGGCGGCATGGCAGCGGTGATCGGCCTGACTCATGAGCGGGTGACGGACGTTTTAAGAGAATATCAATTACATATGATTGATATCGCCAACATGAACACACCGCAGCAAATTGTCCTTTCCGGATATAAAGAAGATATTGAAAAAGCCGCAGCCGTATTTGAATCTATAAATGGCGTGAAAATGGTTCACCGCTTAAATGTCAGCGGCGCTTTTCATTCCAGATACATGCTCGAGGCGAAGGAGGAGTTTTCACGGTTTATTGAATCTTTCCATTTTAAGCCGCTGTCTATTCCGGTCATTTCAAATGTGACGGCAAGGCCTTATGAGCAGAGTGAGCTGAAAGAAACACTCGCCGCGCAAATAACGGGATCTGTGAACTGGACAGACAGCATCCGTTTCTTAATGGGACGAAAGAACATGAGCTTTGAAGAAATCGGTCCCGGAAAAGTGCTGACCGGGCTGATCCAAAGAATTACAGCTGAAGCGAAGCCGATAACAGATGAAATCAAAGCTCCGGCTGCGGCTGAAAAAAGCTCAATTACGGCGGCATCTTTAGGAAATGAAGAGTTTAAACGTGATTATCAGCTGAAATACGCCTATCTGGCCGGCGGCATGTACCGAGGAATCGCTTCGAAGGAGATGGTCGTCAGGCTGGCCAAAAAAGGAATGATGGGCTTTTTCGGAACAGGCGGATTAAGCATCGGACAGACGGAGGACGCCATTTTGTCAATTCAGCATGAGCTTCGTGACGGCGGTTCCTTCGGCATAAATGTTGTACATAATATGAAGCATGCAGATTCTGAAGAAAAAATGGTTGATCTTTTACTGAAGCATGGGGTGCAGAATTTGGAAGCATCAGCATTTTTAACGGTTACTCCCGCTTTAGTCAGGTTTCGCGCTAAGGGATTAAAGCGAAGTGCTGACGGACAAGTGACAGCGCGTCAGCGGATTATCGCCAAACTGTCCCGTCCGGAAGTAGCGGAAGCGTTTCTCAGTCCGGCGCCTGATCATATGTTGCAAAAGCTTGCAGCCGAAAACAAGATTACTGCAGAAGAAGCGAATCTGATGAGAGAAATACCCGTTGCGCATGACATCTGCGTGGAGGCCGATTCGGGCGGCCATACTGACGGCGGAACTGCTTACAGCCTTATGCCGGCGATCGTCCGTTTAAGAGATGACATGATGAAAAAATATCGATACGGCAAAACCGTCCGTATCGGAGCCGCAGGGGGTATCGGAACGCCTGAGGCTGCCATGGCCGCATTTATGCTCGGCGCTGATTTTATTGTGACCGGGTCCATTAACCAATGCACCGTTGAAGCGGCGACAAGCATTCCCGTCAAGGATCTGCTTCAGCAGATGAATGTACAGGACACGGCTTACGCGCCGGCCGGCGATATGTTTGAATCAGGCAGCAAAGTGCAGGTATTAAAGAAAGGACTGTTCTTCCCGACCCGCGCCGCTAAACTGCATGAACTGTATCAGCGTCACGGCTCAATTGAAGAAATTGATGAAAAGACAATCAGACAAATAGAAGAGAAGTATTTTAAGGCAAGTGTAAGCAGTGTTTATGAAAAAGTGAAGGCGCACTATTCGAGAGAAGACATTTCAAAAGCCGAACGGAATCCGAAACAGAAAATGGCGCTCATATTCAAATGGTATTTCAGGCAAAGCTCCGCCTCGGCGATTAAAGGAGATCCCGATGCCAAGGTAGATTACCAGATTCATTGCGGGCCGGCATTGGGAGCCTTCAATCAATGGGTGAAAGGTACGGAGCTGGAATCCTGGAAAAACCGCCATGCCGATGGAATCGGCCTGCGGCTGATGGAAGAGACGGCCTCGCTTTTGAATCAGAAGTTACGTTCATTTTTGCAAACGTGTTGACAAGACGAAATGATAGATTGAAAACATGGAATATTCATAAAAAGGATGAAACAGGGAGGAACTGACAATGAGTAAAGATAGAATCTTTGAATTGCTGCAGAACACAATTTACGAGGTTTTGCCTGATTTAGAAGGCGAACGGCTCTCACATGAAGACCGTTTAGTTGATTTGGGGGCGGATTCAGTGGATCGTGCAGAAATTATCACGATGATGCTGGAGGAATTATCTTTGCAGATCCCGCGTGTGGAGCTGACAGGAGTCTCAAACATCGGCGAATTGGCTGAAAAGCTTTATGAAAAGGTACAGGCCGTCTGATAAAACGGCGCAAAAATCTGGAGCTCAAAATTCATATTGGAGGCGAAGTTCATGACTGCTGCCGGAATAGAAGCGATAAATGTGTTTGGCGGGACGGCATACCTCGATGTCATGCAGCTGGCGGAGTACAGAAACTTAGACCCTGCCAGATTTGAGAATTTACTGATGAAAGAAAAAGCGGTGGCGCTTCCCTATGAAGACCCCGTTACATTCGGCGTTAACGCGGCAAAGCCGATTATCGACCGATTGACAGAGGCTGAAAAAGACAGAATCGAGCTGCTGATTACCTGCTCGGAGTCCGGCATCGACTTCGGAAAATCACTCAGTACATATATTCATGATTACTTAGGCCTCAACCGGAACTGCCGTTTATTTGAACTGAAGCAAGCCTGCTATTCAGGAACGGCGGGCCTGCAGATGGCGCTTAACTTTATTTTGTCCCAGACGTCCCCAGGAGCGAAAGCGCTTGTCGTTGCAACGGATATTTCCCGGTTTTTAATTGCCGAAGGCGGCGATGCGTTAAGCGAAGATTGGTCTTACGCAGAACCGAGCGCCGGAGCGGGTGCCGTCGCCTTATTGATCGGTGAAAATCCGATCGTATTTCAGGCGGATGCGGGCGCAAACGGCTACTACGGCTATGAGGTGATGGATACATGCCGCCCGATCCCGGACAGTGAAGCCGGTGACGCTGACTTGTCATTGATGTCTTACCTTGATTGCTGTGAACAGACATTTCGCGAGTACAAAAAACGTGTGCCGGGCGCTGACTACAAAGAGACGTTTCACTACCTTGCTTTCCATACACCGTTTGGCGGCATGGTAAAAGGAGCCCACCGGACGATGATGCGAAAGCTTGCAAAAGCGAAAAACGCTGAGATCGAACAGGATTTTCAAACAAGGGTAGAGCCGGGGCTCCGCTACTGCCAACGAGTCGGAAACATTATGGGTGCAGCCTCTTTATTGGCTCTTGCCAGTACGATTGACCAAGGGGCATTCGGCACTTCTAAACGGATCGGCTGTTTCTCCTACGGGTCAGGATGCTGTTCGGAATTTTACAGCGGCGTTGTGACGCCTGAGGGACAGGCGCGGCAGCATTCTTTCAAGATAGAAGAGCATCTGAACGACAGATACAGGCTGTCCATGGAGGAGTATGAAGAACTGTTTAAAGGCAGCGGTTTGGTCAAATTCGGAACCCGGAATGTCAAATTGGACATGAATATGATTCCGAACATTTTAGACCATCATACCGGAAGCCCCCGTTTATATTTGGAAGAAATCACGGAATTTCACCGGAAATACAGGTGGATCCCGTGACCTATGAGACGATAAACGTCCGTTTTCAGCAAAATGTCTGTTTCATCACCTTTTATCGGCCTGAAGCCAACAATACGATTAATGAGCGTTTAGTGGAGGAATGTCTGCATGTTCTTTCTGAATGTGGGGACTCCATTACCTCCGTAGTGCTTGAAGGGCTGCCGGAGGTATTTTGTTTCGGGGCGGATTTCGATGAGATGTACGAGAAAATGAGACAGGGCATGCAGCATGCGGAATCACAGGAGCCGCTTTACCGTTTGTGGCTGGCATTAAAATCCGGGCCGTACATCACCATCGCCCGCGTGCGCGGAAAAGTAAATGCGGGAGGTGTCGGATTTGCTGCCGCGTGCGATATCGTCATCGCAGACGAGAGTGCTTCATTCAGTTTATCTGAGCTGTTATTCGGGCTGTATCCCGCCTGCGTTCTGCCGTTTTTAATTCAAAGAATCGGATTTCAAAAGGCGCATTATATGACGATTATGACAAAGCCCGTGCCGGCAAGGCAGGCGCTTGAATGGGGACTTTGTGACGTATGCGTTTCGGACAGCGCAACAGAGCTGAGAAAGCATTTGCTGCGCCTTCGTCCGCTGTCGAAAAAAGCAGTCATCCGCTATAAACGATACATGGATTCCTTAAACGACCTTGTTCATCGTTCGAAATCCGCTGCTTTAGCCGAAAATCAAGCGATGTTTTCAGATCCGGATAACCAATCAGCCATCATCCGTTATGCAGAAACGGGGCGGCTTCCTTGGGAAACGGAGAACAGTTAGGAGGATATCATGCCGAACGCCGCAGTTGAACTTCTCGAAATTGAACCGGAAATTATCCAAGTGACAATGCAGGATAAAACACACAAAAATGCCTTCTCCAAAGAGCTGACGGATGGATTGATGGAGGCTTTCGCCCGTATTAAAAAATCGTCCGTCTATAAAGCTGTGATTTTAACAGGCTACGGTCATTACTTTGCTTCCGGAGGCACACAGGAAGGCTTACTCAGGATTCAGCAGGGCATCACGAAATTTACGGAAGACCGCATGTACTCTTTAGCGCTGGAATGTGATATCCCCGTCATTTCCGCCATGCAGGGCCACGGAATCGGAGGCGGTTTTGTCATGGGGCTTTTCAGTGATTTTGTCATTTTAAGCAAAGAAAGCGTGTATACCGCAAACTTTATGAAATACGGCTTCACCCCCGGAATGGGCGCTACCTTTATCGTTCCGCAGAAGCTTGGGGCAAGCCTCGGACATGAAATGCTGTTAAACGGAGGCCATTACCGCGGCGGTGACCTGGAGAAAAGAGGGGTGCCTTTTCCGGTGCTTCCGAGGCAGGAAGTATTGGGATACGCACAGGAACTGGCCCGTGAGCTTGCGGAAAAACCGAGAAACTCGTTAATCACATTGAAAAGGCACTTGGTGACGCCGTTTCGCGAGCAGCTTCCGGCCGTCATTGAGAAGGAGTTAATCATGCATGACCAGACGTTTCATGATGATGAAGTGAAAAAACGAATCACGACGATGTACGGAGTATAAGACATACAGATGAAATGGAGGCAGCTCTATGAAAAGTGATATGAAGGCAAGCGGGTTACTCAAGCCATCTGTCAGCTATGGAAAATCATTGCGGCTTTCAGCGGATCAGCCGATGACGATTCCTGAAGTCCTGCATAAAACCGCCGCGGCAGCGGGAGATCAAAAGGGCATCACATATATACAGCCTGACGGCACCGAAGTGTATCAGACTTACAGCGGTTTGAAAAAGATCGCTCTTTCGATTGTGAAAGGACTCCGCCAATCAGGCGTGAAAGCCCATGATGAAGTCATTTTACAGCTCAGTGACAATTCTCAGCTGATTCCTGCTTTTTGGGGCTGTGTTTTTTTAGGAGCGATCCCGGTTCCGCTTGCGGCCGCTCCGGCTTATACAGAAATGAACAGCGGGACGCAAAAACTGAAAGACGCTTGGACGCTTTTGAATCAGCCGTATGTCATCACAAGCCGTGAAGTGCTGACGGAGATGACTGAATGGGCGAAGGATCAGGAGCTTTCCGGGTTCTGCGCTTTGGCAGCAGAAGATCTTTCCGCGCATGAAATGGATACAGACTGCCATTATCCCCGTCCGGAAGATCTGGCGATGCTGCTGTTGACCTCGGGAAGCACAGGCACGCCGAAAGCCGTGATGCTCAGCCATGAAAACATCGTCTGCATGGTCAAAGGAAATATTCAGATGCAAGGCTATACAAGTGAGGATGTCACGTTTAACTGGATGCCTTTTGACCATGTCGGCGGTATCGGAATGCTTCATCTGCGTGATGTTTATCTCGGGTGTGAAGAAATCAACATACCGAGTGAATCCATTTTGATGGACCCTTTAAAATGGCTCGATCTGATTGATCATTACCGTGCTTCGGTCACGTGGGCGCCCAATTTTGCCTTCGGACTCCTCGCCGATTTCGCAGAAGAGATTCAAACGCGGAAATGGGACCTATCCTCCATGCGTTATATGCTGAACGGAGGGGAGGCCGCGGTTGCGAAAGTCGGACGCAGAATTATGGAGCTTTTAGAGCCGCACGGTCTGCCGGCTAATGCCATCCGTCCCGCATGGGGAATGTCTGAAACGTCTTCAGGGGTTATTTTCTCAGATGAGTTTACGCTGGAAAACACGAGTGATGACGACCGCTTCGTGGAGATCGGTCTGCCGATTCCGGGGTTTAATATGAGAATTGCGGATGACCGCAATCAGGTGGTGGAAGAAGGAGAAATCGGCCGCTTCCAAGTGTCGGGTCTGACTGTGACGAGCGGATATTATGAGCGGCCGGACTTAAATGAGACTGTCTTTACAGAAGACGGCTGGTTTGAAACGGGAGATCTCGGATTTCTGCGGGAAGGCCGTCTGACGATAACGGGCCGCACGAAAGATGCCATCATTATCAACGGTGTGAATTATTACAGCCACGCCATTGAATCAGCCGTTGAGGAATTGCCGGAAATTGAAACGTCATATACAGCGGCATGCGCCGTCCGGCCGAATCAAAGCACGACAGATGAGCTGGCGATTTTCTTTGTGACATCTGTTCCATTGGATGAGAACCGCATGACGAAGCTTCTTCATCACATTCACCAGCACGTGACACAGAGAATCGGCGTTACCCCAGATTATCTGCTTCCGGTCGCAAAAGAAGACATTCCTAAGACGGCGATCGGGAAAATCCAGCGCACCCAGCTGAAACATTCATTCGAACAAGGGCAATTTGCTTCATTACATAATAACGGGCAAGAAGACGGCACTTCGAAATCAGTTTCTAAAGAGAAAGAAATTGAACGGGATTTTATCCGCTTTCTGAAAGAGGAACTTTCCATTGCGGATGAACTTGTTGATTCAAATACACCGCTTCAAAGTCTTGGCGTCAATTCGATTAAGATGATGAAACTCGCCAGATCAATCGAAAAAATGTATCATATCCGGCTGACGGCAAGAGAGCTGCACAAAAACCCGACGATTGGCGCTTTAGCCGCTTATACTGCTGAAAAAGCGGCAAGCATGTCCGCTGACCAACACCCGGCAAAAGCCGAACCGCCGGCAGAACGGGAGAGCAAGCAAACGGCGCCAGCGCTTTCAGAAGTTCAAAAAGGGCTGTGGACATTGCAGAAAATGTCGCCGGAATCGGCTGCATACCATGTCCCGCTCTGTTTCCGATTCACATCAGAAATCGACAAAGAGAAACTGAAACAGGCGTTTCAGCTTGTATTAAAACAGCACCTGATACTCAAAAGCGCCGTAAAGGAAACAGACGGCGGGTTTTATTTTGCAGAAGCGGCTGATCCTTTTGTATTTTCGGAAGAAGATATTTCTGACGTCAATGAATCACAAATATCAACTCTGATACGAAAAAAAGTGAAAGAGCCGTTTGTCAAAGAAGGCGGGCCTTTGCTGCGTGTGCAGCTGCTTTCAAAATCCGTCTCGGAACATTATCTTTTAACGGTCATTCACCATATCGTGTTTGACGGTATTTCATCCATTACATTTATTCACAGTCTGCTGGATCACTATCAGGCGCTGCTGCAGGGAGAAGAATTTACAGCTGGTGCTTCCGTACATTCAGATTACGCGGTTTGGGAAAAGCGGTACTTGGCAAGTGAGGAAAGCAAGAAAGACCGCGCTTACTGGATGGAACAGCTCGGAGGCGGCCTGCCCGATCTTCAGCTTCCGCCGATGCGCACGGACAGCAGTGCTCCGGAGTTTACAGAAGAAACGCTGACACGCAGGCTTCCTGAACGGCTGCTGAAAAATGTCACGGCATTTGCCGCATCGCGTTCGATTCAATTGTCCACCGTCATGCTGAGCTGCTACATGGTGCTTTTAAGCAAGTATACGGATGAGGAAGATATTGTGACAGGCATGCCTGCAATGGTCAGACCGGAAGAACGCTTTGACGGGGTGATCGGCCATTTCCTCAACATGCTTCCCATCCGGAGCAGAGCCGGACGGAAAGAAACATTTGCTGATTTTGTTCAAAAGGTGCAGGATGCGGTTTTGGACGGACTGGATCACTCATTTTATCCGTTTCCGAAAATGGTGCGTGATGTTCATGCGACACCTCGGCAGAACGGTTCGCCTATTTTCACTAATGCTTTTTTCTATCAGAATTTTTTGCAGCATTCAAGCTACCAATCGATGCTTGATGAATACAAGGAATTCTCCTGTGAGTTTGTAAAAGGCATTCATCAGGAAGGGGAATATGATCTTGTATTTGAAATGTGGGAAGAAGCATCGGGTATGGATCTTACGATTAAATACAGCACTGAATTATTTGATGAAGCCGGGGCAGTCAGACTTTTTAACCAATTTGTACAGGCAGCAGAATCTTTGACGGCAAACGCGGATATGCCGCTTGAGAATGTTTCTCTCATGGCAAAAAGCGAGGAGCAAAAGATTTTTAAGACTTGGAATGAGACAAGCCGCGAGTATCCGGATGCCTGCTTCCATGAATTATTCGAACGTCAGGCGGCAGAAACGCCTGATGCCTGTGCGGTTATATATGAACAGCAAAAACTGACATACCGTGAACTTGATGAAAAAAGCACGAAACTGGCGCTCTATTTGCAGGCGCACGGCGCGGGGCCTGATGATCTCATCGGCATTTATACAGATCGTTCATTGCATATGGCTGTCGGCCTTCTCGGCATTTTAAAAGCCGGTGGAGCGTATGTGCCGCTTGATCCTTCTTACCCTGCTGACAGATTGGAATATATGATTGCTGACAGCAGGATTTCAATGTGCCTGACGACAGCTGATTTAGAGCACTCTTTGAACTGGGGAGGGGTGCAGACAGCAGCCATTGACCGCGATTGGTCTGATATTGAAGAGACCGCGGGGGAAAGAATGGCGCTGAAACGGCTGGTGACGCCTGAAGACCTGGCGTATGTCATTTACACGTCAGGCAGCACGGGCAAACCGAAAGGCGTCATGATTCCGCATCGGGCGCTGACCAATTTCTTGATCTCGATGGCGCATGAACCGGGGCTTTCGTCCGAAGATAAACTGCTTGCCGTCACGACATATTGCTTTGACATCGCAGCATTGGAGCTGTACCTTCCCTTAATCACAGGAGCGGAATGCCATATCTGTAAGACAGAAGTCACAAAAGATGCCCGGAAGCTGAAAGAACTGATTAAGGAGTACAAACCGACGATCATGCAGGCGACGCCGTTTACGTGGAAAATGCTCTTTCATTCCGGATGGACAAATGAAGAAAAGGTGAAAATCCTTTGCGGCGGTGAGGCGCTTAGCGAGCAATTGAAGCAGCAGTTTCTCGATACGAAAAGTGAGGCTTGGAATATGTTCGGGCCGACAGAGACGACAATCTGGTCCGCGGTGCAGCGTATAACGGAAAATGAGAGCGCGCTTACGATCGGGCGCCCGATCGCCAACACCCGTGTGTATATGATGGATTCCAGCCTCAACCCTGTTTTAGAAGGGGTGCCGGGAGAGCTTTGTATTGCGGGAGACGGATTGGCAAGAGGGTATTTCAACAAGCCTGAGCTGACGGACAAAGCCTTTGTCAGCCACCGGCTGGAACAGGGATCAAAACTTTATAAAACAGGCGATATGGCGCGTTTTCTTCCCGGCGGCCGCATTGAATACATGGGACGGATGGACAGCCAAGTCAAAATTCGCGGCTACCGGATTGAACCCGGAGATATTGAGAGCCGGCTGAATGCCCATCCGGCCGTACAGGAAAGCGTTGTTGTTGTAAACAATCACTCCGGAAATGAAAAGCTTTGCGCATTTTATATCCTGAAAAACGGAGAGAAGCTTCCGTCTTCAAAGGAATTGCGCAGGCATTTGAAACAAGCGCTGCCGGCCTATATGGCGCCAGCTTCCTTTGTCCGTCTTGAAGAGCTGCCGCTTACGCCGAACGGAAAAGTTGACCGTAAGCTTCTTGCAGCGCGCGATTTGACAGAGAAAAAGCCGGAAACAAAAACATTTTCTTCATCTCATATTCAGCAGGCGGTGCTTGCGATTTGGCAGGACGTATTAAAAAGCAGTGACATAGCGCTTGATGACCGCTTTTTTGATGCGGGAGGGGATTCGCTCCTTGCCGTAACTGTCACTGACCGGATGTCGCGGGAACTGGATTGTGATTTCAGTGTGACGGAGCTGTTTGAATACGCGACGGTAAAAGACATCAGCCGGTATATCGCTGAACAAAAACCGCAAGAAACCGTTTTTGCATCTGTATCAGAAAAGAAAATGAATGCAGAAAACCGCGAAAACCTGACGGGAAAATTTCCCGATTATTATGAAGAAAGCGTCGCGGTTATCGGTATATCCTGTGAGTTTCCGGGAGCGAAAGACCATTATGAGTTTTGGAATAACATCAAAGAAGGCAAAGAAAGCATCACCTTCTTTTCAAAAGAGGAGCTCCGCCGTTTCGGTGTTTCTGAAGAACTGGCTGATCATCCCGGCTTCGTCCCGGCTAAAGCCGTTTTAGAAGGAAAAGAAATGTTTGATCCGGGTTTCTTCGGCTTTTCACCGAAAGATGCGGAATATATGGATCCTCAGCTGAGAATGCTTTTGCTCCATTCATGGAAGGCGATTGAGGATGCGGGATATGTCTCAACAGACATTCCGGAAACAAGCGTGTATATGTCTGCAAGCGCCAACTCTTACCGCAGCCTGCTGCCGGAGGAGACGACAGCACAGCTGGAAACGCCTGATGGATATGTGTCATGGGTTCTTGCCCAAAGCGGGACGATTCCGACGATGATTTCTCATAAACTCGGATTGAAAGGGCCGAGCTATTTTGTCCATGCCAACTGCTCATCTTCTTTAATCGGCCTGCATTCGGCTTTTCAAAGCCTGCAGTCCGGCGAAGCCAAGTACGCCCTTGTCGGCGGTGCGACCCTTCATACGGAATCAAGTGCCGGGTATGTTCATCAGCCTGGGCTGAATTTTTCAAGCGACGGGCATATTAAAGCGTTTGACGCGGCTGCTGACGGAATGATCGGCGGTGAAGGGGCCGGTGCCGTACTTTTGAAAAAAGCGTCCGATGCCGTTAGGGACGGCGACCATATTTATGCGCTGCTGCGCGGAATCGGCGTCAATAACGACGGAGCGGATAAGGTCGGATTTTACGCGCCGAGCGTCAAAGGACAGGCTGAGGTCATTCAGAAGGTCATTGATCAGACGGGTATCCATCCTGAAACGATCGCGTACGTCGAAGCGCACGGCACGGGAACAAAACTCGGCGACCCGATCGAACTGTCCGCGCTTCAATCTGTGTACGGCCGATACACAGATAAAAAACAATACTGCGGCATCGGTTCAGTCAAAACAAATCTTGGGCATTTGGATACAGCCGCCGGAATGGCGGGCTGCATCAAGGTCGTCATGAGCTTATATCATCAGGAAATCGCGCCGAGCATCAATTACAAAGAGCCGAATCCTCATCTTCATTTAGAAGACTCTCCGTTTTACGTTGCGGAAGGAAAAAAAGAGTTAACCCGTGAGAACACAGCGCACCGCATGGCTTTAAGCTCTTTCGGGCTTGGCGGAACAAATACACATGCGATTTTTGAAGAATATCCCGAGGTGTCTGAAGCAGCAGAATGGACAGGTCCGTACATTATTCCGCTGTCTGCCAGAAAACAAGACCGTCTGAAGGAGTACGCAAAACGGCTGCTGGCTTTTCTCGATGCAAAAACGGACGCCGATCTTGCGGATATTTCCTACACTTTCCAAGTCGGAAGGGAAGCGATGGAGGAGCGTGCGGCCTTTATCACAAGCAGCGCTGCGGAGCTGAAGCGGCAGCTTGCCGATTTTATCAATGATAAGCCGGCTGTAGCAGGCTGCTTCAGGGGAGAAAAACAGCAGGCAAAAGACATCGCCTGGCTTTCTGATGATGATGACAGCGCTGAACTCATTGAGAAATGGCTTGCGAAAGGAAAGGGTTCGAAGCTATGTGAAATGTGGAGTAAAGGTGTCGCCATCAATTGGCACAAGCTTTACAAAGACAAGCATCCGAAGCGGATCAGTGTGCCGGTCTACCCGTTTGCAAAGGAACCGTACTGGCCGAAAAAAGCTGAAACGAAAACATCTGCCGCACACACCGGAATCTCTGTTTTACACCCGCTCGTGCAGCAAAACACGTCAGACTTGGCCGTTCAGCGGTTCAGCTCACGGTTTACAGGCTCTGAATTTTTCCTGAAGGATCATGTGGTCAGAGAAAAAGCGGTGCTGCCGGGAGCGGCATATTTGGAAATGTCTTATGAAGCGGTAAAACGGGCGCTTGGCGGTTTATTAAAGGATCAAGACAGAATAACGCTCCATCATACGGTCTGGATGAAACCGATCGTCGTTCACGAACAAGAGCGCCAAGTCCATATTGCGCTGTTTCCTGAAGAAGACGGCATCATCTCGTATGACATTTACAGCGTAAACGCTGACGATGAAGAAGTGCTGCACAGCCAAGGACGGGCTGAAATCATAAAGGCAGACCGAGAGCCTGAGGCAGACCTTTCTGCCATACAAAGCAGGTGCACAGCGGACATTCTTGATCCGGCGTCCTTTTACCGGGAAGGCAGGAGCAGGGGGATGTTTCACGGAAAAGCATTCCAAGGCATTAAGTCCGCCTTTATCGGTGAAAGAGAAGTGCTTTCTGCCATACAGCTTCCGGATTCTGTTTCTCATACGAACGGACAATTTACGCTTCATCCGAGCATTATTGATTCGGCTATTCAGACGGCGACGATCTGCATTATGCAGGAGTTTTCCGGACAAAAGCTGATTCTGCCGTTTGCGCTGGAATATCTTGAAGTCATCAAAGCGTGCACGCCGACTATGCGGGCGCATGCACGCTTCAGCGAAGGATATCAAACTGGTGATTCCGTGCAGAAAGCCGACATTGACCTGTACGACGAAACAGGAGCGCTTTGCGTGAAGGTGAGAGGCTTCTCTACGAGAGTGCTTGAAGGCGATGCAGAATCGGCTCAGCCATCCGGCTCGGAAAAGGTCTTGTTTACACCGGTGTGGAAAGAAGCTGCGGCATCCGAGAAAGCTTCTGTCCATGCTGATGAGCATTTGATCATTCTTTGTGAAGATGCAGTCCATCTAAAAGATGAAGCGGCATCCGGTCTGAAAGATGCTGAACTGCTGATTGCGGAAGGTGAGGGCGGAACAGCCGCTGAACGCTTCCAAACCTATGCGCAGATGATCGCTGAACACATTCGGCGGATCATGAGCGAAAAAAGGCAGGGCCGCATTCTGATTCAGACCGTTATTTCAGCAGACGGCAGCCAGCAATTGTTTGCCGGATTAACAGGTTTGTTAAAAACAGCCGAGCTGGAATACGGAAAACTTGACTGTCAGCTCATCGAAATAGATTCAATCGGCAAAATACCTGCTGTCGCTCAAAAACTAAAAAACGACAGTCATCGGCCGCATGATAAACACATCCGTTATAAAGGAGAAAAAAGGTATGTGAAGGCCTGGGAAGAAATGCATCCTGCAGGAAGCGGACCCGTCTGGAAGGACGAAGGCGTATACCTGATTACCGGAGGCGCCGGAAGCTTAGGCTTGATGTTTGCAAAAGAAATCACTGATCGCGTAAAACACCCGAAGATCATTCTGACCGGCCGCTCAAATGTGACAGAAGCCAAGCAGCGTGAAATCGCCATGCTTCAACATGCGGGCGCACATGTCATCTGGAAAAAGCTGAATGCGGCAGACCGGCGGGAAAATGAGGCGCTGATAAAAGAGATTACGGCGGAATTCGGGGAGCTTAACGGAATTATTCACGCTGCGGGCGTGATACAAGACCGCTTCCTGCTGCAAAAAACGAAGGAAGAATTCCGGGAAGTGCTTGATCCGAAAGTGATCGGCACTGCTTATTTAGATGAAGCCAGCAAAGACTGCAGCCTTGACTTTTTCGTATTGTTCTCCAGTGTTTCCGGCGTTCTCGGCAATGTCGGGCAGGCTGATTATGCCGCCGGCAACGCGTTTATGGATGCGTACGCCGCTTACAGGCAGTCCCTTACGGAGAATGGCCTGCGGCACGGAAAAACGGTCGCCTTTAACTGGACGCTGTGGAAAGACGGCGGTATGCAGGCGGGAGACGAGACGGAGAGAATGATGAAAAAAGCTTTCGGCATGGTTCCGCTTCAAAAGGCGGCCGGCCTGTCTGCATTCTATGAAGGTCTGGCTCAGGAAAAGCCGCAAATTTTAGCAGCTGAAGGCTACAAGGCAAAATTGAAACAGACGTTCCTATCCATTTCTGAAGCTGACAAACAGCAGGAGAAGACGGCAGAGCCTGTATCAGCCGTTTCATCAGGCCAATGGCACGATTCGCTTATCCGAATGGTCAGTTCGATTTTAAAAGTCAGCCAAGACGAGATTGATATCGATACGGAGCTGAGTGAATACGGTTTTGATTCTGTATCATTTACCGTCTTTACAAATCAATTAAATGAAGCGTATCAGCTGGAGCTGGCACCGACGATCTTCTTTGAGCACGGCACGATCCGCAGTTTAGCGGAATATTTGACAGGTGAGGATGCCGGCTCTCCTTCTCAGCCGGAAGAAAAACAAGATGAAGAGGAAGCTCTTCCGATGCTTCATACCGCTTTGACAGACATGGTAAGCGGAATTTTAAAAGTCGGCCGTGAGGATATTGAGATTGAGACGGAATTGAGTGAATACGGTTTTGATTCCGTAACGTTCACCGTCTTTACAAATCAATTAAATGAAGCGTATCAGCTGGAGCTGGCGCCGACGATTTTCTTTGAGCACGGGACGATCAGCGGCCTGGCCGGATATTTGGCAAAAGAGCACCCGGGCCGTTTCGGCGAAAAGAAGAAAGAGACGCCGAAAAAAGAGCAGCCAAAAGCCCATAAGCCGAAAACGCAGCGAAGAACGCGTTTCGCGACGGTAATGCACGCTGCGGCAGAGACAAATGAACCGCGCCGCTTTGACCCGGTTGCGATTGTCGGAATCAGCGGCCGATTCCCGGGCGCAAAAGATATAGAGGAATTTTGGCGCAATCTGAAAGAAGGAAAAGATTCTATCACAACGATTCCGAAAGACCGCTGGGATTGGGAAGTGTTTAGTGGCGACCCGAATCTTGAAGGGAATAAAACGAATATCAAGTGGGGCGGCTTTATCGACGGAATAGCTGAATTTGATCCGCTGTTCTTTGGAATTTCACCGCGGGAAGCCCAATATTTAGATCCGCAGCAGCGGCTGTTATTGACTTATGCGTGGCGGGCGATAGAAGATGCGGGCTGTAAGCCGGAGAGCCTTTCCGGCACAAATACGGGCGTCTTTATCGGAACCGGAAATACCGGTTATAAAGATTTGTTCACAAGAGCAGGTCTTGCGCCGGAAGGACATGCAGCGACAGGCAGCATGATTCCTTCCATAGGTCCGAACCGTCTGAGTTATCTGTTAAATCTTCACGGGCCGAGCGAGCCGATTGAAACAGCATGCTCAAGCTCGCTTGTGGCGATCCATCGGGCGGTATCCGCCATAGAAAACGGAGAATGTGACATGGCGATTGCCGGAGGGATCAATACGATTTTGACGGAAGAAGCGCATATCAGCTACAGCAAAGCAGGCATGCTCAGCAAAGACGGAAAATGCAAAACCTTTTCCAAAGACGCCAACGGGTATGTCAGAGGAGAAGGCGCGGGCATTCTGATGCTGAAGAAATTGACAGATGCCGAACGGGACGGAAATCCGATTTACGGCGTCATCCGCGGGACGGCTGAAAACCACGGCGGCCGGGCGAATACGTTAACCTCGCCGAATCCGAAACTGCAGGCTGACTTATTGGTGAAAGCATACCGGAAAGCGGGAGTAGACCCGAGCACCGTCACTTATATTGAAGCGCACGGTACAGGAACGGAATTGGGTGATCCGATTGAAATAAACGGTTTGAAAGCGGCGTTTCACGAGCTGGCGAAAACAAATCAAGAGCCTGAAGTCTCCGGTCACCGCTGCGGCATCGGTTCGGTCAAAAGCAATATCGGCCATTTAGAGCTTGCCGCGGGAGTATCAGGCGTCATGAAAGTGCTTTTGCAAATGAAGCACAAAACGCTGGTGAAAAGCCTTCATTGCGAGACGATCAATCCTTACATTCAGCTGGATGACAGTCCTTTCTACATTGTGCGGGAAAATCAGGAGTGGACCGCTGCGGAAGATAGAAACGGAAATGCGATTCCGCGCCGGGCCGGGGTCAGCTCATTTGGCATCGGCGGGGTCAACGCCCATATTGTCATTGAAGAGTATGTTCCGAAAGAAACCGCTCAGCCTGAGCACGGTCCGGAAAACCCGGCGATCATCCTTCTGTCCGCCAAATCAAAAGAAAAACTGTTTGAACAGGCGCAGCAGCTGCAAAAAGCGATCCGCCAAACGCCGTACACAGATCAAGACTTGGCGGCTGTCGCTTATACGCTGCAAACCGGAAGAGACGAAATGGAAGAGCGTCTGGCCATTCTTGCAGCGACGATGGCGGAATTGGAAACAAAGCTGGAAGCTTTTACGGAAAATGAGAAAAACATCGCCGGACTGTATACCGGCCAGTCCCACCGCAATAAAGATACGTTTGCACTGTTTACGGCGGATGAAGATATGGACATCGTCATTGACGCCTGGATCAGAAAAGGAAAATTCGCCAAGCTGGCAGAGGTATGGGTGAAAGGCGGCGTGTTGAATTGGAACCGGCTGTATGAAAAAGGCACGCCGCGTTTACTCAGTCTACCGTCTTATCCATTCGCAAAAGACACGTATTGGGTGCCTGAGAATCCTGATAAAAATAAGGTCCATACAGAGGAACGGATCAAACGTATTCTGACGAAACAATGGGAACAGAGCCCGCTTGAACTGCGTGCACCGTATACACGCCCCGTTGCGATTTTGACAGGCGGGGACACAATCAATCTCGCAGAAGAAATCGCAGCGCATATACCGAATCACCGTATCATCACCGCATCAGGCTTTACCGGTGAATATGACTGGCAGGCGTTTGACGGAGTCATCGACCTCCTCGATGCAGCGAAAGAAGATTCTGAAGACATGACCGGTATCAATTGGCTTCAGCAATTGATTGAGCATGGGCATAAAGAAGGAATGACACTGCTTTGTGTCACGAAAGACCTTGAGTCAATAGAAAAAGAGGCCAATCAAATAACAGGAGCAAAACGGGCCGGTCTGTACAGAATGCTGGCGTACGAGTACAGCCATCTGTCATCAAGGCATCTCGACCTTGAAGGAGCGCTTTCGGACGACATATTGGCGAAGCAAATTGCCGATGAGTTTCATGCCCGTACTGATGATGCGGAAGTTTGCCGAAGAGGCGGCGTGCGTTACCGTGCCGTATTGAGAGCCTCAGAAAACATAGAGATGAAAGGCGGGAGAATTGATTTTCCGCACGGCCATGCGCTGCTGATCAGCGGGGGCACGAGGGGGATCGGTCTTTTATGCGCACGCCATTTTGCCGAACATTACGGAGTGAAAAAACTGGTGCTTACCGGCCGTGAGACCCTTCCGCCGCGACATGAGTGGACGGGCGGCCTGAATGGGGTGCAGGATTCTGTAAAAGCGAAAATTGATGCCGTTCTCGACTTGGAATCCAAAGGTGTACAAGTGAAGGTATTGTCCGTCCCATTAGCGGATGAAGCCGGACTGAGACAAGAACTGGATCAGATCAAACAGACGCTCGGACCAATCGGCGGGGTTATCCACTGCGCGGGTGTGACTGATAAAGAGACGCTCGCATTCATCAGAAAAACCGATGAGGATATACAGCGTGTGCTCGAGCCGAAAGTAGACGGGCTTCAGGCGTTATACAATGTTCTCAGCAGTGAACCGCTCAAGTTTTTCGTCCTGTTTTCTTCCGTGTCAGCTGCGATACCGGCGCTTTCAGCAGGACAGGCCGACTATGCCATGGCCAATGCGTATATGGATTATTTTGCAAACTCATACAAAGAGCAGCTGCCGATCGTAAGCATTCAGTGGCCGAACTGGAAAGAAACCGGAATGGGCGAAGTAACGAACAAAGCTTATAAAGAGAGCGGGTTATACAGCATCACGAATGCAGAAGGATTACAGCTTCTTGACGGCATACTTCTTGCATCAGCAAGAGGCCCTGTGCTGCCGGCCGTTTTGAATCCTAAGCTGTGGAAACCGGAGCAGTTCATGCGGCAAAGCAGCCAGGATAAGCCGATAAGTCCGGCTGCGGTAAAACCGAATAAAACAGCTGATTCGGCTGCGGACAACGAACAATTAACAAAGAAAACAGAAGAGTGGCTGATGGGATTATTTTCTGAAGAGCTGCGGATTGACCAGGATCAGCTTGAGACAGACGTATTATTCCAAGATTACGGAGTGGACTCCATTATCCTTGCCCAGCTTTTGCAGCGGATCAATCGGAATCTCTCAGCATCGCTTGACCCGTCCATTCTGTATGAATATCCGACGATTCAATCTTTCGCAAATTGGCTTCTCGATGGATATACAGAAGTTTTGTCAGATCTGTTTGATATGGCGGCGGGGCCTGTTATGAAGGCGCCGGCTGAGCCGGTAATTGAAACACAAGCCGTTAAGGCGGAAGAAGAGCCGGCCGGAAAACAGATTCACGGGGAAGATATCGCGGTCGTCGGCATGTCCTGCCGGTTTCCCGGGGCAGCTTCCTTAGAGGCATACTGGTCACTTTTGGCTGAAGGCCGTTCAGCCGTCCGTCCTGTCCCGGCTGAGCGTTGGGGTTTGAAGACACCTTATTACGCGGGAATGCTTGATGGAATTCATCAATTTGATCCGGATTTCTTTCTGCTGGCTGATGAGGATGTGAAGGCAATGGACCCTCAAGCTTTGGCTGTTCTGGAAGAATGTCTTAATCTGTGGTATCACGGGGGCTATACGCCGGATGAGATAAAAGGAGAGGCAATTGGTGTGTATCTTGGCGGACGGAGCCGGCACAGACCGGGTGAAGAGAAACTGCTGGACGCGAAAAATCCGATCGTCGCGCTGGGTCAGAACTATTTGGCCGCAAACCTCTCTCAATATTTTGATATGCGCGGCCCGAGTGTTGTCCTCGATACGGCTTGCTCTTCTGCTTTAGTCGGAATGAATATGGCCGTGCAGGCCCTTGCAACAGGAGAAATAAAAGCGGCCGTTGTCGGCGGTGTAAGCCTGTTTGAATCTGAAGAAACCCATAAATTGTTTGAACAGCGCGGCATTTTAAGTAAATCGCAGTCGTTCCATGTATTTGACGAACGCGCCGATGGAGTCGTACTGGGCGAGGGTGTCGGAATGGTTCTTTTAAAAACCGTGTCTCAGGCCGTTAAAGACGGAGATTCCATTTATGCCGTGGTGAAGGCGGCTTCTGTCAATAATGACGGAAGAACGGCGGGTCCGGCTACGCCGAGCCTTGAAGCGCAAAAGGCCGTCATGAAGACAGCTCTTGAAAAAAGCGGAAAACGGCCGGAAGACATCACTCATATTGAAGCGAACGGTTCAGGTACGGTCGTCACTGATCTATTAGAACTGAAGGCCATTCAATCCGTCTACCGCACAACAGATGGCGGACCGCTCGGAATCGGATCTGTGAAACCGAACATCGGGCACCCGCTTTGTGCGGAAGGAATTGCAAGTTTCATAAAAGTTGTGCTCATGCTGAAAGAAAAGAGCTTTATCCCGTTTTTATCAGGTGAGCATGAACTTGCACATTTCGACAGAGAAAAGGCCAATATCCAGTTCAGCCGCACTCTGACAGACTGGCCGTCACCAATACCGGCGGCAGGAATAAACTGCTTTGCCGACGGCGGAACAAACGCCCATGTCATTGTAGAAGCGTGGCAGGAAGACGAAGGACGCCGAATCAAGCGCCATCCTTTAACACCGCCTGTATTAAATAAGCGGCTGATTTCACAGGGCAAAGAAGAAACGAACGAAAAAGCTGCGGCAAACATCTGGGATACCTATGAAGTGGAGGTTTAACGTGAAGAACTTCAATAAGCAAATCACTTTATCGCTGAAAAATCCGTTTATTTTACATCATGACGTTTACGGACAAAAAGTCCTTCCGGGATTGGCTTATATTGATATGTTTTATCAGATTTTCAAAGAGCGCGGGTATTCATATGACGGGCTTCAGCTGCGCCATTTATCCATATATCAGCCGCTTATTGCGAAAGAAAACAGCGCCGTCAAGCTTACGGTTGAATGTACAAAGGTAAAAGAAGGGCGCTGGAAACTGACCGCAAAAGGGGCTGAGGTCAGCGGCGGACGAGTACAGCCGGACGAACGTATTTACGTCAAAGCGGAAATGCATGAGACGGCCCCCGCAGTATTCAGTGACACGCTTGATCTTGACTCTGTCAAACGCGAGGCGGAACGCACCATCGATTTAAATGAGCTGTATGCACAATGCAGAAGCCAGGAATTGGTTCACAGCGGATATATGAAAGCAGAAGGAGAAGTGTTTGAGGAGCGGGACGGGGTCACCTTTGATTTATCGCTCGGAAAAGACGCGATGGGACAGGCCGGAGGGTTTTTGTTCCATCCGACCCTTCTTGACGGAAGCGGCGTCGGCGCAAACCTATTAATTTCATCGCTGTTAAATGGGGAAAAGAGGCTGTTTCTGCCTCTTTTCTATGAATCTTTTACAGCTTCCGAACCTTTGCAGGCCGGATGCATCACGAGAATCAAACGTTCGTCGCTCCGGCAGGAAAAGGAGCTCATTTACATTACACTGGAGTTTTTTAACGCATCCGGCCGGAAAGTAGCCGAGCTGAAAGATTTCACAAGCAAGCTCGTGCGGGATGCCGAGCTGATCAATACAGAACGAAAGACTGCTGAGAAGTCTCCTGAAAAAGCCGGTTTACCGGAAGTTGCGGCATCGCTTGAAGGCGGACACCGGCATGAGGAAGCAGAACGGTATGTCATGAATCTGATGGCGGAAAAAATCGGCAAGCCGCTTGAACAGATTGATTCTCAAGTCGGCTACTATGAAATGGGGCTGACATCGTCCGGACTGCTTGACGTCGTCGAAACGATCAGCGAAAAAATCGGCGAAACCCTTTCACCGACTTTGCTGTTTGAATATACGACGGCAGCAGAGCTTGCGGCTTTCCTGACTGAGCAGCACGGGAGCCATTTCAGCGCACCTCAGGCAAAAATGGAGAAGCCGCCGCAAACAGAAAAAAGGCGGAAAAGCAGTGTGCCGCAAGATGAAGATATCGCCATTATCGGGATGGCCGGCCGCTATCCGCAGGCCGAAAATATTCACGAATTCTGGGAAAACCTGAAAGAAGGAAAAAACTGTGTCACCGAAATTCCAGAGTCTCGCTGGGACTGGCGCCGATTTGAAAATGTAAAGTCGCCTTCGGGAAAGAGCATTTCAAAATGGGGCGGATTTATTGATGATCCGGATTGCTTTGATCCTCAATTTTTCCGGATTACGCCGCGGGAAGCTGAAACAATGGACCCTCAGGAACGGCTGTTTTTACAAACATGCTGGGAAACGATTGAGGATGCCGGATATACGCCGAAGTCGCTCGCGAAGGCGCGCGGACAAAATAAGAGACAGCGCGTCGGCGTCTTTGCCGGGGTGATGCACAAGGACTATACGTTGGTCGGAGCTGAGGCTTCTTCTGAAGATCATGTATTCCCGCTGTCTCTTAATTATGCGCAGATCGCAAACAGAGTTTCATATTTTTGTAATTTTCACGGGCCGAGCATGGCGGTCGATACGGTCTGTTCATCTTCGCTGACTGCGGTTCACCTTGCTGTGGAGAGCATTCGGCGCGGGGAATGTGAATCGGCTGTTGCCGGAGGCGTCAACTTGTCACTGCATCCGAATAAATATCTGACATACGGTTTATGGGACATGTTTTCAACAGACGGGGTTTGTCATACGTTCGGGAAAGACGGAGACGGCTATGTACCGGCTGAAGGAATCGGTGCCGTTTTATTAAAACCGCTGCAAGAAGCGGTAAAAGACGGAGACCGGATTTACGCGGTAGTAAAGGGCAGTGCCGTCAATCACGTGGGAACAGTAAGCGGGATTTCTGTGCCGAGCCCGGTCGCGCAGGCCGATTTAATTGAGGAATGTCTGGATAAAGCGGGAATCGATCCGCGCACGGTCAGTTATATTGAGGCGCACGGGACCGGAACGTCTCTCGGCGATCCGATTGAGGTTCAAGGCCTTGTCAAGGCGTTCCGCCAGTACACACAGGACAAACAGTTCTGTGCCATCGGATCAGTGAAGTCCAATATCGGCCATGCTGAATCGGCGGCGGGCATCAGCGGGTTAAGCAAGGTCGCCCTGCAGCTTCACTATAAAACGCTGGTGCCGTCTCTGCATTCCGAGGAGCTGAATCCGTATTTAGATTTTGAACAATCACCGTTTTATGTCCAGCATCAAACAGAAGCATGGCAGCAGCCTTCCGTGACGGAAGACGGAAACGAAACAGTATATCCGCGGCGTGCCGGGATCAGTTCTTTCGGGGCGACAGGTTCAAATGTGCATCTCATTCTGGAAGAATTTATTCCGGAAGAATCACACAGAACAAATGCTGAACCTGCGGAAGGACAGACATTCATTTTCCCGGTTTCCGCCCGAAACGAAGAACGGCTTAAAGCGTATGTTGCGAAGCTGTCTGCATTTATTCATCCCGGCCTGCCGCTTGAGGATACGGCATATACACTTCAGGTCGGCCGTGAGCAGATGGAGGAGCGGGTTGTTTTCACCGCACAGAATATAACACAGCTTAAAGAACGGCTGGGAGGTTTTCTGGCGGGTCAAACGGCCGGCGGATGCTGGCGGAACAGAGCTGATAAAACGAAACAGGCAGAGCTTGCTCCTGACTTGATACATAAATGGCTTTCTTCCGGAAGTCTGGAGATGATTGCTGAGAAGTGGGCCGGCGGAGGAACGATGGATTGGAATCTCTTATACGGTGAAAACAAACCGAATCGGATCAGTCTGCCGACTTATCCGTTTGAAAAAACACGGTATTGGGTGCCCGAGGCGGAGAAAAAAGATTTGTTACCGCAAAAAAATGCAGGCATGCTACACCCGCTCCTGCATGAAAATGTATCAAACATGTCAGGCGTCCGTTTTCGGTCCTCTTTTAGCGGCGGAGAATTTTTCCTGCAAGATCACGTCGTCAAAAACGAGCGGACGTTACCGGGCGCGGCTTATCTGGAAATGGTCCGGGCAGCCGTTGAACACGCGGCAGAAACGAAAGAAGACGGAACAGTCCGCCTGAAGCATGTCGTATGGATACGTCCGTTTACAGCGGCGGATGAGTCGGCAGAATTGTATCTCCGTCTTTATGACGAAGAAAATGGGGACATGGGATTTACGGTTTATCGTGAATCGGCTTCATCAAAACAAGAGCCCGTTCTCTATGCGCAAGGAAGCGCGGCGTTTGTCCAGGCGGGCGAACCGGCGAAAATCGAGATTGACAAATTGAGAGAATCACGCCGTCTGATCACACCTGACGCTTGCTATCAAGCTTATAAACAGATGGGGATTGAATACGGGGATGCTCACAAAGCGGTCACGGAAATCTATGCAAAAGACAGCGAAGTGCTCGCGAAACTCTCACTCCCGTCATCTGTTTCTCATACAAAAGATCAGTTTGTCCTCCATCCGAGCCTCTTGGATGCGGCATTCCACGCGACAATCGGGTTGATGCTTGATAGAGACGGAACTGACATAAGGCCGATGCTGCCGTTTGCTTTGGAGCAGATTGATGTGCTGAAAAGCTGTAAAAGCAATATGTGGGTTTCCATTGCGTACAGCGGTGATAGCAAGCCTGAAGATGCCGTGCAGAAGCTGGATATTGATATATGTGACGAACAAGGCAATGTATGTGTGAAAATGACTGGTTATTCCGCACGGGAAATTGAAACGGATAAAACAGATACACTATTTTTTGAGCACGTATGGGAAGAGAAGGCCGCTGTACTTGAAAAAGCGCCAGTCCATTTCAAAACCCGTCACGTGATGATATCTGACCGGCTTACGGATCAAATGAACAGCATACAGACAGACTTCAGCTGTCACGTGCTCCGTGATCAGCATAAGAATGAAGACGAACGGTTTGAAGCCTGTGCAGTTCAGGCTTTTGAAGAAGTGAAGAAAATCATCGCTTCAAATTCCGGCGGGCGCGAGCTTATTCAGATTGTCGTGCCTCAAGAAGCTGATACGCAGCTCCTTTGCGGCTTAACGGGGCTTTTGAAAACAGCGGCGCTTGAAAACCCGAACCTGACCGGCCAGCTGATTGAAGCGGAGCCGGACGTCAAGGCAGACACGCTGTCACGATATGTAAAAGAATGCAGCGCTCACCCTGATGACAAGCATATTCGCTATGAAAACGGCAGGCGCTATACGGCACAATGGCAGGAAACGGGTCTTGAACAGTTCGGCCCCGAAAAGCCGTGGAAGGATAAAGGTGTTTATCTGATCACAGGCGGTGCGGGCGGTCTCGGATTTTTGTTCGCCAAAGAAATCGCCCGGCATGCAAAAGGCGCCGTTCTTATTTTAACGGGGCGTTCTGCGCTGGATAACCGTAAAAAAGCCCAGCTGCAAGAGCTGTCCGGTCTTGGCGCACAAGCCGTGTACAAACAAACGGACATGACAGATAAACAAGAAGTTCAATTGCTCACAGCGGACATCTGCCGGCAGTACGGCGGCTTAAACGGTATCATTCACAGCGCCGGAACGATAAAAGACAACTATATTCTGAAAAAGAACAAAGATGAACTCCGTGATGTACTGGCGCCGAAAGTCTCCGGGCTGGTTCATCTTGATGAAGCGTGTAAGGACATAGAACTTGATTTTCTGATTCTTTTCTCTTCCGGAGCGGGAAGCGCCGGAAGCGCGGGCCAAGCAGATTATGCGATGGCCAATGCGTTTATGAACGCTTTCAGTGAAAAAAGAAACCGGCAAAAGGCCCGAAATGAACGCCATGGGCACACTCTTTCAATCTGCTGGCCGCTTTGGAAAGACGGCGGGATGACGGTTGACGCCGAAACGGAAGCCATGCTGACAAAAGAAAGCGGCATGGTCCCTATGAAAACAGAAAACGGCATTCAAGCTTTGTACCGCGGGTGGGCAAAAAAGACATCCCAGATCATGGTGACGGAAGGCTACGCCGCAAAAATCCGGGCGTTTCTGAAAAAATCAGCGGATGATCAAGAAGAAACGGAAAGCGAACCAGAAGTATCGGCAGGCTTTTCATCAGGCGGAGAGAACATGCTTGCGGAAAAAACGGAGCATTTCTTGAAACAGGTGCTTTCGGAAGTAACCAAACTTCCTGTCGGCAGCATTGACGCCAAGGCGCCTATGGAAGATTACGGAATTGATTCGATTATGATTATGCATTTGACGGGACGGCTGGAAAAGAGCTTCGGTTCATTATCAAAAACATTGTTTTTCGAGTACCAGAATATTGAATCGCTGGCGCAATATTTTATGAAAGCTCACCGCGGCACGCTGCTGGAAGTAACCGGGATGAAAACGGAGGAAACGCCTGCAGCCAAACCGGATCTGCCGGAGAAAACAGAAGAAAAGCCTGTATCCTATCGCAGTGAAGGCAAAAAAGGCTTTGCGCAAGTCCGCACAGACACGCGGGAAATCCAGCAGCTTCCGGAGCGTGAAGATATCGCGATTATCGGTATATCAGGACGATATCCGCAGGCCGAAAATCTCCAGGAATTTTGGAAGAACTTAAGTGAAGGCGTTGACTGCATAACGGAAATTCCAAGCAGCCGCTGGGATCACAGCCTTTATTACGACGCTGATAAAGATCAAGAAGGCAAGACGTACGGAAAATGGGGAGGATTTTTGAAAGACGTGGACAAATTTGATCCGCAATTCTTTTCTATTTCGCCCCGGGATGCAAAATTGATGGACCCGCAGGAGCGGTTATTTCTGCAATGTGTCTACGAAACGATGGAGGATGCCGGTTATACGCGCAAAAAGCTGACCGGAAAATCGGGTGACCTGCAGGGCGCCAATGTCGGTGTTTACGTCGGCGTCATGTATGAGGAATACCAGCTTTACGGAGCCGAAGAACAGGCGCGCGGAAAATCGCTCGCCTTGACCGGAAATCCGTCATCCATCGCGAACCGGGCTTCCTATGTATTCGGTTTTAACGGTCCTAGCATGGCTCTTGATACGATGTGCTCTTCTTCTTTAACAGCCATTCACCTGGCGTGTCAAAGCTTGCGGAACGGGGAATGCGAGGCGGCATTTGCCGGGGGCGTCAATGTATCTATCCATCCGAATAAATATTTGATGCTCGGCCAGAACAGATTTTTATCAAGCAAAGGGAGATGTGAAAGTTTCGGCGAAGGCGGAGACGGTTATGTGCCCGGTGAAGGAGTGGGCGCCGTACTCCTCAAGCCGCTTTCTAAAGCGAAAGCGGACGGTGATCATATTTACGGCCTGATCAAAGGAACGGCCGTGAACCATGATGGAAAAACAAACGGGTATTCCGTCCCGAATCCGAACGCCCAAGCCGCGGTAATCAAACAGGCGTTAAAAGACGCGGGAACCGATCCGAGGGCGGTCAGCTACATCGAAGCCCACGGCACTGGAACTTCACTCGGCGATCCGATTGAAATCACGGGTCTGACAAAAGTCTTTTCAGAACAAACACAAGATAAACAGTTTTGCGCCATCGGCTCAGCAAAATCCAATATCGGGCACTGTGAAAGCGCAGCAGGCATCGCGGGGCTGACAAAGGTGCTGCTGCAAATGAAATACAAGAAGCTTGCGCCGTCACTGCATTCCCGGACGCTTAACCCGAATATTGATTTTCCGAGTACGCCGTTTAAAGTGCAGCAGACGCTTGAAGAGTGGAAAAGACCGGTCATAAATGATAAGGAACTGCCGAGAACCGCGGGGCTTTCCTCTTTCGGAGCCGGCGGCGTCAACGCTCACATCGTCATCGAAGAATATACCGCTGATGAGGATAAAGAGACGGCTTTTGCCGCACCTCATCCGTCGATGATCGTCCTTTCCGCAAAAAATGAGAAACGGCTTCAAGAACGGGCGAAACGGCTTCTTGATGCACTGCGGAGCGGGCGTTACAAGGAATCGGATCTGGGCCGGGTCGCCTATACGCTTCAAACCGGCCGTGAAGCGATGGAAGAGCGTCTCGGTCTGATTGTCAGCAATTTGCGCGAGCTTGAAGAAAAGCTTGACGGATTTACGGGCGGCAAAGATTCAATTGATCAGCTCTACCGCGGACAAGTCAGACAGAATAAAGACACGATGGCGCTGTTTGCGGCTGATGAGGACATGGAAAAAACCATTGAGGCATGGCTTGAAAAAGGCAAAGCCGCAAAGGTATTAGAGCTTTGGGTAAAGGGCCTTCCGCTCAATTGGGATAAGCTGTATCAAATGGGCAGACCGCAAAAAATCAGTCTCCCGGCTTACCCGTTTGCAAAAGACCGTTATTGGATCGACACATCAGCTGATGCAGCTGTCAAAAAACCGGTGGAAACAAAGCCTGCACCGATCGCACCGGAGGCCGCTCCGGAACCGGTCATTGAAGCAGCACCTCTTTGCGAGGAGACTTCGAAAGAAAAACCGTCCAACATTACATTGCAGCCTTTGAGCGGCACGGAATCAAAAAGAACGGCACAGCCCGCTGACCGTCCGGCGGTTTCCGCTGAAAAAGTAAGTGCCGAATTAACGGATAGTTTGGCGGACGTTTTATATATGGATCCCGGCGATATCGACGCAGACGACACTTTTATTGATATCGGTATGGATTCAATCACTGGTCTTGAATGGATAAAGGCGGTTAATAAAACGTACGGCACGTCTCTTACGGTGACGAAAGTATATGATTATCCGACCATCAGCCAGTTTGCGGCCTTCTTGCAAAAAGAGCTCGGGACAGAACCGATCCTTGAGGAAGTAACCGAACCGCAGAAAACGGAGGCCGTGAACAAACCGTCCAACATACTTCTGCAGCCTTTAACCGCTCATAAGCAGCCGGTGATACAGGCAGAAGCGGCTATTTTGGAGGCGATGTCTGAAACGGCAGCTTCCGCCGAACCGGAAGAACCGATTGAAGCGGTGCATGACGAGTTATCGAAAGCACTTGCTGATGTATTGTACATGGAACGGCATGAAGTAGATATTGATGAGGCCTTTATTGACCTGGGCATGGATTCGATTACCGGTCTTGAATGGATAAAAGCCGTCAATAAACGGTACGGCACGGACTGTAACGTAACGAAAGTGTATGATTATCCGACCATCCGTCAATTTGCCGATTTTCTGCGCACGCAGCCGTCCGTCCGCGGCAGAAAAAAACAGGCGGTTCCTGTACGTCCAAAGCCGCTTACGCAGGAGAAAACACCTGCCGAGCCGGAGAGATTAACGGTTCAAAAGGAACCTGAACCGGTGCAGGCCAAACGGGAGCCTAAAGACGAGATATCAGACGCGATAGCCATCGTCGGCATGTCGGGCAAGTACCCGGATGCGCCGGACCTAAAGACATATTGGGACAACTTAGCCCGTGCGAAAAACGCCATTCGCGATATCCCGCTTTCCCGCTGGGATGTAAACCAATACTATGATCCGGCCTTAAACAAGAAGGGCAAAGTATACTGCAAATCAATCGGTATGCTTGACGGCATTGAAGAATTTGATCCGTTGTTTTTTAATATTTCTCCGTCTGAAGCTGAACTTATGGACCCGCAGCACCGGATATTTTTACAGGAAGGCTTTAAAGCCTTTGAAGATGCGGGCTACAGCTCAAAAGAATTAAGCGGGAAAAATTGCGGCGTTTATTTAGGGATTATGAACAATGAATACGGCATGATGTTAAATAAACATCAGACAGGAGGAAGCGCAACGGGCAACAGTTTCAGCATCGCGGCGGCCCGCCTGGCGTATTATCTCAACTTGAAAGGGCCGGCGATTCCGATCGATACTGCATGCTCATCGTCTCTTGTCGGGACTCATTTGGCGCGTCAGGCGCTGTTGAATCATGAAATTGACATGGCGCTTGTCGGCGGCGTCACCTTGTATATAACGCCTGAATCATATATCAGCATGTGTGAAGCCGGAATGCTGTCTCCTGATGGCCAATGCAAAGCATTTGATAACAGCGCAAACGGATTTGTGCCTGGCGAAGGCGCGGGGGCGCTCGTTCTGAAGAGGCTGAAAGATGCGGAAGCCGATCAAGACCATATTTACGGAGTCATTATCGGGTCCGGAATTAACCAGGACGGAAAAACAAACGGCATTACCGCCCCGAGCGCGAAAAGCCAAATGGATTTAGAGCGCCAAGTGTATGAAACGCACAACATCCACCCTGAGAGCATTACCTATGCGGAAATGCACGGCACCGGCACAAAGCAGGGGGATCCGATTGAATTAGAAGCTTTATCTTCTGTATTTAAGGAAAAAACGGACCGAAAACAATTTTGCGCCATCGGTTCGGTTAAATCGAATATCGGACATACATCGGCGGCGGCAGGCGTAGCAAGCGTCCAGAAAGTTCTGCTGTCGATGAAGCATCAAAAGCTTGTGCCGAGTCTTCATTTCAGCACGCCGAATGAACATTTTGATTTCGATGACTCGCCTTTATTTGTCAATACCGAACTCAAACCTTGGGAAACAGGCGGAGCACCGCGTCGGGCCTGTGTCAGCTCATTCGGCTACAGCGGCACAAACGCTCATCTCGTCATTGAAGAGTACCAGCCGAAAGACCGGGGCAGCCGAAAACCTGATGAGACAAACATTTTTGTACTGTCGGCGAAAAAAGCGCCGCAGCTAAAAGCCTATGCCGAGTCGATGATCGAATTTACAAAAGCCAATCAGGATATCCATCTTTCAGATATGGCGTACACGCTTCAAACCGGGCGTGACGCAATGGACTACCGTCTTGCGGTTACAGCCGGTTCGAGAGAAGAACTGATCAGCCGTTTAACCGATTTTATATACAGCAATACGGGTGAAGGGATATATGAAGCCCACATCAAAACGGCAAAAAAAGAAATCAAAGCATTTGAAACGGACGATGATATGAAGCAGCTTGTCAGGTCATGGTTCGATAAGAAAAAATATGGCAATATAGCGGAATTGTGGGCAAAAGGGCTTCACGTGGACTGGAACAGACTCTATCAAGGCGAAAAACCACGCAGAATCAGTCTGCCGGCTTACCCGTTTGCCAAGGAGCCGTACTGGCTGCCTCAAGTGAAATCTGCATCGGAGGAAACGGAAGACCGGCGCGAAGCTGTACTTTTAGAAAAGCAGTGGGTTCCGTGTGAGATCAAGTCTGCCGATGAAAAAAGCGTTCAGAAGGTCATGATTCTGGCTGATGCAAGGACAAGGGGACTTGCCGAAGAGACTGCAAAGCATTTCGATGACTCGTTCATTCTTTCGGTCGATTCGGCAGACACTGCAGCTAGCGATTGGAATCACATAGATGGCGCAATCGATCTGACGGGATGCGGAGACGAAGACCTTTCACTGGAAGGGATCAGCCGGCTCCAGGCTCTGATTGATACGAGCCGCCGTCAAGCGCGGCCGCTGACCCTGCTGTATGTAACAAAAGGCTTGGAGCCGTTTCAGCAGAAAACGATTCATCTCGCAGGAGCGGCAAAAAGCGGCCTGTACAGAATGCTGCAAAGTGAGTATCAAAACGTGACATCAAGACACATGGATGCCGATACAGATACAAATCAGCAGACACTTGCCAAACAGATTGCGGATGAATTTTCAGCGGACAGCACAGAACCGGAAGTCTGCCTCCGAAACGGACAGAGATACCGCGCTGTATTCAGGGAGATTCCAAAATGGGAGCGATCAGAACAACAGCCCGCACCGTTCCCGGAAGATCATGTGCTTTTCATTACCGGAGGGACGAGAGGGCTCGGTCTTTTATGCGCACGCCATTTCACAGAAAAACACGGCGTGAAAAAAGTGGTGCTGACAGGCAGGGAGCCGATTCCTCCCCGCCATGAACGGTCAGCTGTGAATACACGGCTGAAAGAGAAAATACGGGCGATTGAAGCGCTAGAAGCAAAAGGTGTGCAAGTAGCGGTCATCAGTCTGAAATTGTCTGACCGTGATGCGGCGGCAGCGGAAATTGAAACGATCCGGCGCACGATGGGACCGATCGGCGGGGTCATTCACTGTGCAGGCTCGGTTAATTCAGTAAATCCGGCGTTTATCAGAAAGACTGCTGACGACATACAAGAGGTGCTGGAACCGAAAGTCGCCGGGCTTCAAACTTTAAGCAGCCTTTTTACAAATGATCCTTTGCGATTCTTCGTCTTATTTTCTTCCGTATCTGCTGTCGTTCCGGCGCTTGCCGCGGGGCAGTCGGATTATGCGATGGCAAATGCGTACATGGATTATTTCGCGGCTGCTCATCAGCATCAATATCCGATGGTCAGCATTCAATGGCCGAATTGGAAGGAAACCGGATTGGGTGAAGTCCGCACAGAAAGCCTGAAGCAGACCGGACTTTTAGGACTGACGAATGCGGAAGGGATTGACTTGCTGGACCGCATTTTGTCTGAAAACATCCGCCCGGCCGTTCTGCCGGCCATCGTTGATCGAAGCGGATGGCATCCTGACAGGCTGCTCAGTCAAAAGAAAAAACAAAAAGAGGCTGAAGCAGAAATAAACGGTCAAATCGAGGAAAAACAATCAGACTCAGACCTTCTTTTTGATACGAAGGCATGGCTTGTAAAACTGTTTTCTGATGAGCTGAAAATCGCTCCGGATGAACTGGAAACAGACGAACCGTTTCAGGATTACGGGGTTGATTCGATCATTTTAGCGCAGCTTTTACAGCAAATGAATCAAGCGCTCAAAAAGGACTTAGATCCGTCTGTTTTATATGAACATCCGACGATTGACGCGTTTGCCGAATGGCTTGTATCCAACAGTCAGCCGCTGCTCACAAGGAAGGAATCTGATACAGAAACCGCGGTTCCCGCCAATGTGCAAACCGTTCAAGCTGAACAAAACCGATATGCCGAAAATGAAGACATTGCCGTCGTCGGAATGAGCTGCCGCTTTCCGGGAGCGGAATCGTTAGAACAATATTGGGATTTGCTGAGAAACGGCAGGTCCGCGATCGGCTCCGTGCCGGCCGAACGATTCGGTTACGAAAATCAGTATGTTGCGGGCTTGATTGAACATATGGATCACTTTGATTCCGATTTCTTTTTCATACCGGAAAACGACGCGAAAGCGATGGATCCTCAGGCATTGGCGGTGCTGGAGGAAAGCGTAAGGCTTTGGTGCCATGCCGGCTATACCCGTGAAGAAATCAAGGGTATAGAAGCCGGTGTGTATATCGGAGGCCGCAGCCAGCATCAGCCTGATCCTGAAAGCCTTGCGAATGCCCGCAATCCGATCGTTGCGGGCGGGCAGAACTATTTAGCTGCAAACGTTTCGCAATTTTTTGACCTGCGGGGGCCGAGCATCGTGCTTGATACGGCTTGTTCATCGGCTTTGACAGGAATGAATATGGCCGTACAGGCACTGAGAAGCGGCGATATCAAAATAGCGGTAGTCGGCGGTGTCAGCATGCTGAACACGGATGCGGCGCACCGGATGTTCCAAGAGCGCGGGCTGTTAAACGAAAAACCGGTATTTCATGTATTTGATAAGCGTTCAGGCGGCGTTGTCCTCGGAGAAGGAGTGGGCATGGTGCTGTTAAAAACGGTAAGCCAGGCGCAAAAAGACGGCGACACGATACACGCAGTCATTAAGGCCGCCGCCATGAATAATGACGGCAGAACGGCAGGACCGTCAGCCCCTAATGTTCAAGCGCAAAAAGACGTTATGCAAAGCGCGCTTTTAAAAAGCGGTAAGAAGCCGGAGGATATCACTTATATCGAAGCAAACGGATCGGGTTCCGCTGTGACTGATTTACTTGAGCTGAAGGCGATTCAATCCGTATACTGCTCAGGTCAGCATGTTCCGCTCGGCATCGGGTCAATCAAGCCGAACATCGGGCACCCGCTTTGTGCAGAAGGGATCGCAAGCTTCATAAAAGTCGTATTAATGCTGAAACACAGACAAACGGTTCCGTTTCTCTCAGGGGATGAACCGATGCCGCATTTTGATATAACAAAGACCGATTTGTATTTTAATAAAACAGCCGGCGAATGGGATGCAGCCAGACCGTCTGCGGCCATCAACTGCTTTGCCGACGGCGGAACGAACGCCCACATCATTTTGGAAGCTTGGGAAGAAAAAGATACTCGACTGAAAAGAAAGCCGCTGCCGGCACCGTCATTAAGACGTAAGGGTCTCGTAAAAGAACCTGATGCACTGGTGAAGAAACAAGAGCTTCCTGCCAAGAAAATGTTCTGGAAAGCATTTAAATAGAGAGGAGTGGGAAGAAATGATATCGGAAAAAATCAATATTTCACTGGATCATCCTATCATGAAAGGCCATACGGTCTTTGGTGAAGCGGTATTGCCCGGTCTTAGTTATATCGATTTGATTTATCAGGTTTTTCAGGAGCACGGTTATTCATACAATGAGCTCGAACTGAAGCATGTCACGATTTATCAGCCTTTAACCGTCAGTGAAACGGCTGCAATCATTCTGACCATTCGATGTTCTGAAAGCGGAGATGGAAAGTGGCTCATCTCCCTTTCCGGACAGAAACAGCAAGATGACGAGCTGTCAGACAATATACAATATGCGACGGCTGAAATGGTGAAAAGAGACGCAGTCACATTTGACGAAACCATTGATTTCGGCGAGCTGAAGCAGTCAGTCCGATCTCTGGATCTCGATGACATGTATAACCGCTGCGTGGATCATGACCTGGTTCATTCCGGGATGATGAAATCGAGCGGACGATTGTACAAAACAGAAGACGGCATGCTGGCTGACCTTTCTTGCGAAGAAGGAAAGGATTTCTTTTTATTCCATCCCGCCCTTTTGGATGCGAGCGGCATCGGGGCGAGCGGCTTGCTTTCTGAAACAAACCGGCTTCACCTGCCTTTATATTATGAATCGTTCAAAGCCGCCGGCAGGCTTCAATCAGAGTGTACGGCGCGTATTGCCGCTTCCGGCGTCCGTCAGGAAAAAGAACTTACAACGATGACAATCGAGTACTTCAGCCGGTCCGGACAGAAGGTGGCTGAGCTTAAAAACATTACGGGAAAAGCGGTTCGGCTCGAAGAAGACGGGCACACAGCAGGACAGAATAAACAGGATGTAAAAGAGCCGGAAAGCGCAGATGAAAAAGACATCATGCTGTTTTTGAAGAAGCTTTTGGCTGATAAGCTTGGTCAGCCTTGGGAGACGCTGGACGTTCTTGCCGGCTACTACGAGCTCGGGCTGGATTCATCTTCTTTGCTTGAGGTTGTGCAGGATATCAGTAAAAAGGCGGGTGCGGAACTCGCGCCCACTCTTCTCTTTGAATATACGAATATAAAAGAACTGGCAGCCTATCTGAAAAAGACCGTTCCATTTGAATGTGCGGAACGTGCAGCCGAATCACCGGACGCGCCAAAACATCATGAAAACACCGGTGACATTGCGATTATCGGAATGGCCGGCCGCTATCCGAAAGCGAAAAATGTGGCGGAGTTTTGGGAAAACCTTAAGGCGGGCAAGGATTGCATCACTGAAGTTCCGAAGTCCCGCTGGGATTGGAAAACATATAAAAACGTAACGTCCCCATCTGGAAAGACCGTATCAAAATGGGGCGGTTTCATCGACGATGCCGACTGCTTCGATCCGCAGTTTTTCAGAATCTCACCGCGTGAGGCGGAAATGATGGACCCGCAGGAACGCCTGTTTTTAGAAACCTGCTGGGAAACGATTGAAGACGCGGGGTATACGCCTGAAACGCTGGGAAATAAAGGAGCGAAACAGCATCCGATCGGCGTTTTTGCAGGGGTGATGCATAAAGATTATTCCTTAATCGGCGCAGAACAATTATCGGAAACTGATCCTTTTCCGGTTTCGCTGAATTATGCGCAGATCGCCAACAGAGTGTCTTATTATTGTGACTTCCACGGGCCGAGCATCGCGGTCGATACCGTTTGTTCCTCATCATTGACCGCCGTTCATCTGGCGATTGAAAGCATCCGCCGCGGCGAATGTGAAGCCGCGCTTGCGGGCGGGGTGAACTTGTCGCTCCACCCGGCGAAATATCTGAGCTACGGAAGCGTCGGCATGCACTCAAGCGACGGCCGCTGCCGCACGTTCGGCGAGGGCGGTGACGGCTATGTTTCCGGAGAAGGAGTCGGTGCGGTATTACTCAAGCCGCTGGAAAAAGCCGAACAGGACGGCGACCGGATTTACGCGGTCATTAAAGGAAGCGCCGTGAACCACGTCGGGAAAGTAAGCGGGATTACCGTCCCGAGCCCTGCTGCACAGGCAGAAGTCATTAAGTCATGTCTGAAAAAAGCAGGGATCAGCCCGCGGACCGTCAGTTATGTGGAAGCTCATGGAACAGGCACTTCGTTAGGCGACCCGATTGAAATTGAAGGTCTGTCAAAAGCGTTCAGCGAAGGGACGCAGGATCAGCAATTTTGTTCCATCGGTTCAGTCAAATCAAATATCGGCCATGCAGAATCGGCGGCGGGCATCAGCGGATTAACAAAGGCGGCGCTGCAGCTGCATCACAAAACGCTTGTCAAATCTCTGCATTCAGCGGAATTAAATCCATACGTGAAATTTGAGAAGTCTCCTTTTTACGTACAGCAGCAGACTGCTCCTTGGAACCAGCCGGCAGCCGAAGAAAACGGAAAAGTCACGTATTATCCGCGCCGGGCCGGGCTCAGTTCCTTCGGGGCATCAGGTTCGAATGCCCATATCATTTTAGAAGAATACATTCAGCCGGAACACAAAGCGCCTGCACCTGAGAACGATGCAGCCAAAATCATCCCGCTGTCCGCAAGAAATAAAGACAGGCTTTTGGCCTATGCGGAAAAAATAGCCGGGGCGCTTTCCGAAAAGACGGTGCTGTCTGAACTGGCTTACACGCTTCAGACAGGACGCGAAGCAATGGAGGAGAGAGCGGTCTTCCTTGCAAATGACACCCGCGAATTGAAGCAAAAGCTGAATGATTTCGTAAAAGGAAGCGAAAACATCCCCGGATTTTGGCGCGGACAAGCCGAGATGCCAGAACTGAGCGAACCTGCTCCTGAAACAGGTGATCCGGTACAGCTTGCCGGTTTATGGGCAGAAGGGAAAACAGTAGATTGGAATAAGCTGTACGATGCGAATAAACCGCGTAAAACAAGCGTTCCGACATATCCGTTTGCAAAAGAGCGCTATTGGATTCCGCAGCAGAAAAAACACGGGAAAAGCCTGTCAGGCACTGTGCTGCATCCGCTTTTACAAGAAAATACGTCAGATTTTTCACAGCAGCGTTTTACTTCTCTTTTTACGGGAGATGAATTTTTCTTGTCTGACCATGTCGTCAACGGACAAAAAATTCTGCCGGGCGTCGCCTATTTAGAAATGGCCGCAGAGGCGGTGAAAAAGGCCGCGGCCGTAACGAACAAAGGCCATAGCGTCACACTCAGACAGGTCGTGTGGGTCCGGCCGGTCATGATTGAAAACAAACCGAAGGAAATACATATTGCCCTTTATCCAGAAGATAATGGTGAGATTACCTATGAAATATACAGTGAGGCAGAAGTAAACAGCGAAGATCCGGTTATTCACAGCCAAGGTGAAGCGGTCATTGCCGCACAGGGCAGTGCTCAGTTAGATATTGAGTCTGTCAAGGCTTCCTGCGATTTAGGGATCGTGACGGCGGAAGAATGTTACAGTGCTTTTGAAAAGATCGGCCTGGATTACGGAGAGGCATACAGGGGCGTACAGCAATTGCTGATCGGGGAAGACCGGTTACTGGCCCGTATTTCACTCCCGGCTTCCGTTCAAGACGATAAAGAGCTGTATACGCTTCACCCGAGTATAATGGACGCCGCTTTTCACGCCTCCGTCGGTCTGCTTGTCCGCTCGATTCATGACGATGCAGACAGCCATGAGCTTTCTTTGCCGTTTGCGATGCAGGAAGTGGAAGTGTTCGGGCCGTGTCCTGAACAGATCTGGTCATATATCCGGTACACAGAAGGCAGCAAAGCAGATGACAACGTAAGAAAATTTGACATTGATATGTGCGATGATGCCGGTACGGTTTATGTTCGGATGAAAGGCGCGTCCGTCCGGGCGCTTGAACCAAGCCAAACAGCGGGCGGTGAAACTTCAGAGGCGCCTGTCGGCCATACGATGATGATTCCGGCATGGGAGCCCGCTGCACTTATAAATACCGGGAAAACGAAAATGGCCGATAAGCAGACTGCAGTTTTCGGAGGAACTGACAGAAGCCACGCGTGCATCAAAGAGCATCTGCCGAATGCTTCTTACTATCCAATCAGAAGCACGGAAGATATCACATCTCTTACGCACTTGCTTGAAGGACAAAAAGAACTGGAGCAAATCATTTGGCTCGCGCCGCAGGCTGAGAGTGCTGACATCCTTAAGGAACAGGAGCGCAACGTTTTTCATGTGTTCAAGCTGATGAAAGCTTTGCTTGCCTTAGGATACGGAGGGAAACATCTGGATTGGTGCTTCGTCACAGCAAATGCCCAGCCGTTTTCAGATCAGGACAGCGCTGATCCGTCACAAGCAGCGGTCAGCGGACTTGCCGGGACAATGGCGAAAGAATATCCGCATTGGAATATCCGCATGATTGACACAGAAACGGACGGCATCTGGCCGATCGGCGAGGCGCTTTCTCTTTCTGCCGGGAAAAACGGAAGAGTTTGGGCATACCGCAATCAAGAGCTGTATGAGCGGCAGCTGATACCGCTTGACAATATGCCGAAAAACGGCACGCTGTACAAAACAGGCGGGGTTTATGCCGTGATCGGAGGCGCCGGGTATCTCGGAGAGGCATGGAGTGAATATATGATCCGGCGCTACAAAGCACGCGTTATTTGGATCGGAAGAAGCACGCTGAATGATTCGATACAGGCGAAACTCGACCGGCTCAGCGCAATCGGGCCGGCACCTGAATATGTTTCCGCCGATGCCGCTGACAGGGCTTCCTTAGAGCGGGCTTATCAGCTCATCAAAGAGCGTCATACAAAAATTAACGGTGTCATCCACTCGGCAATGGATCTGTCTGAGCAAAGCTTAAATAATATGAAGACAGAAGAGTTCAAATCGGTGCTGCGGGCAAAAGCCGATGTAAGTGTATCTATGGCGGAGGTATTTGGACGGGAGCCGCTTGACTTTGCGCTCTTCTTCTCCTCGCTTGTGGCATTTATCCATAATGTGAAACAAAGCCATTATGCCGCAGGATGCGCCTTTAGTGACGCATTTGCGAAGGAACTTGCTCAGAAATGGAACTGCCCGGTCAAAGTCATGAATTGGGGCTACTGGGGCAGCAGCGAGGCGGCTGAAGACGGCAATTTTATTCAGCTGATGGATCAGATCGGATTGGGATTGATCGAACCGGACGCTGCGATGGAGGCGCTTGAAACCCTTTTGACGCTGCGGGTTGACCAGGCTGCTTTCATTCATACGACAAAACCGGTCGCAGTAGAGGGAATGAATGAACGAGAAAAGATGTCTGTTTATCCGCCTCAGCCGCTTATATCAGGACAACAGCTGAAGGTTGCTCCGCCGGGCGCACGTCTTGTAAGAGAGACCGGGCATCAGGAACTTGATGATTTTCTGTATCAGCTATTGATCGCCCAGTTAAAAGAGGCGGACTTGCTGACGCCGCAAAGCCTTAAAGCGTATGAGCCTGAACACGGCTATTTTAAAAAATGGCTCAATCAAACGATCGCCTTTCTGCTGGAACACGGCTATCTGGAAGGGGATGCCGATTCATTTACACTGGCAGCCCGCGCTGAAAACACAACCGCCTCGTTATGGCGGAAGTGGGAGCAGGAAAAGGCGGAATGGCTCAATAACGTCGACACAAAAGCGATGACTGTTTTGGCCGAGACGATGCTTAAAGCACTGCCGGACATTCTGCGCGAAAACGTGCCGGCGACAGACATCATGTTCCCGCACTCTTCAATGGAACTCGTTGAAGGAATTTATAAACACAACCAAGTCGCGGATTACTTCAACGGCGCCCTGTCAGATACTTTAACGGCCTATGTGAAAGAAAACATCAGTAAAAATCCAAAAGCCGAGATCCGCATCCTGGAAATCGGAGCGGGCACTGGCGGCACAAGCGCGGGCATATTTGAAAAGCTTAAGCCGTATCAAAACCATATAAAAGAGTACTGTTACACCGATGTATCGAAAGCTTTTCTCGTGCATGCGGAGACAGAATACGGCAAACAGAATCCTTATCTGACTTATAAACTTTTTAATGCAGAAGAACCGCTTTCCGGTCAGGACATAGAGCCGGGCGCATACGACATCGCCGTTGCCGCCAATGTGCTCCACGCGACAAAAGACATACGCCAGACGCTGAGAAACGCCAAAGCCGTTTTAAAAGACAACGGTTTGCTGCTCTTAAATGAGATGGCGGGCAACAGCCTGTTCCCGCATATTACTTTCGGTCTGCTTGAAGGCTGGTGGCTGCATGAAGATTCCGACCTTCGAATTCCGGGATGCCCGGGCTTGTATCCGGAAAGCTGGAAGCGCGTGTTAGAAAGTGAAGGCTGGCATTCCGTCTTCTTCCCGGCAGAAGCGGCACATGAATTAAGCCATCAGATTATAGCGGCAAAAAGCAATGGCATTGTGCGCCAAAAAACGCTTAAAGCTGAGACCGGAAAACGGACCGCACCACAAAAAGCGCCGGAACTTCAGCCGCAAACAACGGCCGAAAAAAGCACAGCCTTAACAGAAAAAAGCACCGAGTACTTGAAAACGTTAATCGGAGAAACGTTAAAAATTCCGCCGGCTCAAATTGATCCGAAAGCGCCGCTTGAAAAATACGGAATTGATTCTATCGTCGTCGTACAGCTGACAAATGCGTTACGAAATGTGTTAGACCAAGTCAGCAGCACTTTATTTTTTGAATATCAGACGATTGAGGCTCTCGTCGGCCACTTAATCAAAACGAAAAAAGACGAGATGATCAAACTGACGGGACAAACGCCTGTTCAGGAAGAACCGGCGGCATCAAAACCGCAGGCTGTACAGCCGGCTAAGCCGCTTCGCACTGACTGGCGGCGGAAAGAAAAACAGGCAGCCAAAGAGACCGTCCGGCAAAGTTCAGTTCGCGACGTGGCGATTATCGGCGTATCCGGACGCTACCCGCAGGCCAAAACAGCGGTTGAGCTTTGGGCAAACATTAAAAAAGGAAAAAACTGCATAGAAGAAATCCCGCGGGAGCGCTGGAACTGGCAGGATTACTACGATGAAGAAAAAGGTAAAGAAGGCTCTATTTATACGAAATGGGGCGGCTTCATTGAGGATATGGACAAGTTCGATCCGCTGTTCTTTCAGATTTCTCCTTTGGAAGCGGAGCGAATGGACCCGCAGGAGCGATTATTTTTAGAAACGGCGTATGCGAGTATCGAGGATGCCGGCTATACGCCTGACAACCTGTGCCAAAGCAGAAAAATCGGCGTTTTTGCCGGAGCGATGAACAAAAACTACCCGACAGGCTACGGCTACTGGTCCATTGCCAACAGAGTATCTTACCTTTTTGATTTCCAAGGACCGAGCATTGCCGTTGACACAGCCTGCTCTTCTTCCTTGACGGCCATTCATCTGGCGCTTGAGAGCCTATACAGCGGTTCAAGCGAATGCGCGATTGCCGGCGGCGTAAATCTTGTGACCGACCCGGTCCATTATATGAATCTGTCAGTCATGAACATGCTTTCTGCAAGCGACACGTGCAAATCGTTCGGAGACCGCGCGGACGGTTTTGTCGACGGAGAAGGGGTAGGCGCGGTCGTATTAAAGCCGCTGGATCAAGCGATCGCCGATAACGATCACATTTACGGTGTAATTAAAGGAAGCACCATTAACAGCGGGGGCAAAACGAACGGCTACACCGTTCCGAATCCGAATGCGCAGGCCGCCTTAATAAAAGAGGCTTTCCAAAGAGCAAACGTCCCGGCGCGCACCGTCAGTTATATTGAAGCCCACGGCACGGGGACCGCATTAGGCGATCCGATTGAAATCGCCGGATTAACGAAAGCATTTGAAGAGGATACAACAGACAAACAGTTTTGCGCCATCGGCTCTGCGAAATCAAATATCGGCCATTGTGAAAGCGCCGCAGGCATTGCGGGTCTGACAAAAATCTTATTCCAGCTGAAAGACCGCCAAATTGCGCCGTCCCTGCATGCGAAAGAGCTGAATCCGAATATTGAGTTCGCGTATACACCGTTTGCCGTTCAGCAGGAGCTCGGTGAGTGGAAGCGTCCCGTCATCGGCGGAAAAGAGCTTCCGAGAAGGGCCGGGTTAAGCAGCTTCGGCGCGGGGGGAGCAAACGCCCACCTCGTCATAGAAGAATATATGGCAGACAAAGAACCTGATGAGACGCCGGCAGATCAGCCCGCCATCATCGTCCTGTCTGCGAAAAACAGCGAACGGCTCACCGAAAAAGCAAAACAGCTTAGAGACGCCATCCGTGAAAAAAGATACAGCGGCCGTAATCTGATGAGCATAGCCTATACTCTTCAGACGGGCCGTGTGCCGATGGAAGAGCGTCTCGGCTTTATCGTTCATTCACTGCCTGAACTTGAAGAAAAACTGAATGGATTTATCGCCGGACAAGACAGCGCCGGACTGCACCGCGACAGCACGGAAGAAAACAAACGGTTGCTTGCCGTATTTGCGGCCGATGATGACATGGAAACCATCATTGACGCTTGGATCAGCAAACAGAAATATTCTAAGCTGCTTGAGCTTTGGGTAAAAGGATTGGACATCGATTGGGCGAAATTATACGGAGACCGTCCTCCGGTTCGCATCAGCCTGCCTGCTTATCCGTTTGCGAAAGAACGCTTCTGGCATCAGCCGCCTGTACAAAGTAAAACAGTGCCCGTTAAGGCGCCGGCTGATGAAAGTGATCCGGCGGAGCAGTTTGAAGTGATGGCTTTTAGAGAAGTTCTTAAAGAACAGGCTCTGCCGGCTGCCGGAGAAAAGAAAATTAAAACGGTGATTTCTTTCTTAACTGATCAGAAGAAGCAGCAGGAAGCCGTCTCTGTGATCAAATCGTATGACAGTGAAGCTGACGTTATTTTTATCGCTCAGGGAAATCGGTACGAGAGCTTATCAGCCGGCCGCTGCCAAGTGGTGCGGGAAGATCCGCAATCATATGTAGACGCTTTTGCGGACATTCAAAAAGAGTACGGTGAAGCATCTGCCATTTTGTATTTATGGGCGCTTGAAGATAAAAGCTGCATCGAAGATTTTTCATGTATCGTCTATATTCTCAAGGCTATGGCCGAGACCGGTCTGCAGCCGGAAAGACTGTTACTGGCGGGTGAATATGCATCCGGTCTGGAAAAATGCTACTTGGAATCATGGATCGGATTTGAGCGTTCGCTCGGCATGGTCCTCCCGAAAACGGGCATTACCGGCCTCTTCAGAAAAGCCGGCGCAGCCATGACAGACTGGATGGGAACCATTTGGGACGAGCTGAAGGCTGAAACAGACCATACCGTTTTCCTCGAAGAAGGGAAACGATATGTCTATCAAACTGAACCGACCGGATTGACGAAAGAAAACAGCAGGATCAGAACCGGGGGCACATATCTCATTACGGGCGGATTAGGAGGGCTCGGCTACTTATTTGCCCGCCGCCTCGCCCGGAACTATCAGGCAAATGTCATTCTCACGGGGCGATCGCCAATCAATGAGGAAAAGAAAGAAAAAATGAAAGAGTTGGAAAATCTCGGCGCAGGTGTTCTTTACGCCGAAGCCGATGTTTGTGATCCGATCGGAATGGGCGACTGCATCAAACGCGCGAAAGAACGATTCGGAGCCATTCACGGCGTCATTCATGCGGCTGGCATCGAAAGCAGAACATCCGTCTTTGAAAATGAAATTGGGAACTTCCGCAATACGCTTGAACCGAAAATAAACGGAAGCCTGCTTCTTGACGAGTGGCTGAAAAACGAAACCCTGGACTTCATCTGCTACTTTTCATCCACATCGGCTGTTTTAGGGGATTTCGGCTGCTGTGATTACGCAGTGGCGAACAGGTTCCAAATGGCGTATGCCCATTATAAAAATGAACAATCAGAAAGCGGAAACGCTTTTGTCATAAACTGGCCGGTCTGGAAAAACGGCGGAATGGCCGTCGGCGGTGAAGAGACGACGGGCATGTATCTGAAATCAAGCGGCCAGCGCCTGTTGGAAACAGATGAAGGCATTGAGCTGTTTGAGCGCATCATTTCTCAAGACAATACACAGTGCCTTGTCATTGCCGGCAAAAGAAGCCGTGCCGAGCGATTTTTAGGCATCCGGCGGGACGATTCATCAAAAACGGAAGTTCTTTTGGAAACCGTGAGCCGCCGCATCCCGGAAGAAAGCACGGAAAAACGGCTCGAAGCGGATTTGAAAGAGCTGATACACAGTCTGCTGAAAATATCCAAAGATAAGCTCGTTCTGCATAAAAACTGGGCGGAATTCGGATTTGATTCCATCTATTTAGCCAAATTTGCCTCGCTGTTGTCGAGCCATTACGGCATTGAAGTCACTCCGGCGTTATTTTACAGCTATACCACGCTCGGAGATGTCATGGGCTATTACCTGACAGAACACAAAGAAACGATCGAAACGTTTTACAGAACGGAAGAAACCGAAACAGAAACCGCGGCTCCGGAAAGCAAGGAGTATACGGATCAGGAGATCATCGCCATGATGAGACAGGTCTCCGAGGGGACATTGGATTTTAAAAGAGTGCAAGACATCATAGAAGGGAGTAAGACCTATGAATCATAAAGAACTTCTCGATGCCTACAGATCAGGAACGCTCACCATCGCTGAAGTAGAACAAAAGCTTCAGGCTTTCAAGCGGACGACTGCAAAACGTCCGCTTTCCGAAGGCCAGAAAGGTTTGTGGATGCTTCAGAAAATGTTTCCGGAGATGAGCGCATACAACATTCCGTTATGCTTTCGTTTTCAAAAGCTGGATATCGAGACATTCAAAACGGCCCTTTTTTCCGTGCAGCGCCAGCACCCTATTTTGACGAGTGTGATAAAAGAGGAAAACGGCCTTCCGTATCAGGCTGAAGATGCGGATCGGCACTTTCCGATTGAAGAAATAGATCTTTCCGAATTAAGCGGGCGTGATGCTCTTTCGTTTATTAAAGAAAAAGCAAAAGAACCGTTCGCGCTTGAAACAGGTCCGCTCCTGCGCGTTCAAGTGTTCCGTCAGGCGGAGCCGATTGTGTTAATCACCATTCACCATATCATCTTTGACGGCGTCTCTCTTATGACGTTTATGTCATCGCTGCTGGACGCTTATGTAAAAGCAAGCGAAGGCAAAGAACCGGAAATGCTTCAGCAGGCCGCAGATTATCATGACTTTGTGAAATGGGAAAAGGAGCTGCTGGAAAGCGAAAAGGGAAAAACGCATCTCTCTTATTGGAAAAAGCAGCTTGACGGACTGCTGCCGGTGCTTGAGCTTCCGGCGGATTACCCGAGATCATCGGTTCAAACGTGCAGGGGGCAGGCGTACCAGCGCTTGCTTCCTGATGAACTGAACCGGCAGATTAAAGTTTGCGCCCGAAAACATAATGTTAATGAATCCGTTGTGTATCTCGCTATTTTCAAAGGCTTGCTCTATCAATATACGAATCAGGAAGATGTCATCGTCGGCATGCCGACGATGGGGCGTTCTGAGGCTCAATTTGAATCTGTGATCGGATACTTTATTAATATGATCGCGGTCAGAAGCAGGGAAACGGGCGCCAAATCCTTTGCCGCGTTTTTGAAGGAGCTCCAGCTGACCCTTGCAGAAGGGCTGGACCATGCCGCGTATCCGTTTCCAGCGCTTGTCAAAGAATTGAAGACGGAACGCTCGCCTGCGGTTTCGCCTGTTTTTCAAACCGCGTTTTTCTATCAAAACTTCTTCCAGACAGAAGGAGCGGAAAAGCTGGCGGAACGATATCAATCACTCGGCATTGAAATGATAGAAGACATTCATCAGGAAGGTGAATTTGAGCTTGCGCTTGAAGTCTATAAAAAAGAAACGGGAACCGTCCTGCAATTTCTGTACAACCCGGATGTCTACAGCCCTTCTTCCATCGAACGGATGGCGGAGCATTATATGAAACTGGCAGAAAAGGTACTTTCTGATCCGGAGATCGCTTTTGATGCCTGTTCCGGCCTGCTCAATCAAAAACGGGAGGAAAGCCGTCCATCTCATCAGCCGAATAACCGCTGCATTCATGACGTGTTTGCAGAAAAAGCCGGGCGACACCCTGACAGAGCAGCCGTCACATTCGGTGAGACAAGCCTTACATATCGCGAATTAGATGAACGAAGCACGGCGCTCGCTGTGCATCTGCAAGAAATGGGCGTCACACCGGAATGCCCGGTCGGTATCTGTACGGAGCGTTCTTTTGAGATGGTCATCGGCATCCTCGCCATTTTAAAAGCGGGAGGTGCGTATGTCCCGCTTGACCCGGCTTTTCCAAACGAACGGATGGCACACGTATTGACTGACAGCGGTGTTTCGATCGTATTAACGCAAGCAAAAACACGCGGCGTGATTGAGGAGTTAACCATCGGCGGCGTGAGCACGGTGGAGATTGAAAACAGCGGACCTGTCAGCGGAGCGAAACTGATGCCGCGTTCAAAACCGCATCATCTCGCTTATATTCTTTATACGTCCGGAAGTACGGGAAAACCGAAAGGCGTCATGGTAGAGCACAGAGCCATCATGAACACACTGCAGTTTTTAGAAGCGGAGTATCCGGTCGCGCATGAGGATGCCTATTTGTTAAAAACGAATTATGTGTTTGACGTTTCAATTTCAGAATTATTCGGCTGGTTTATCGGAAACGGACGGCTTGTCATTTTGCCGCCCGGTGCAGAAAAAAATCCGCAGCTTTGCATGGAATATATCCAGACTCACCAGGTGACGCATCTGAATTTTGCCCCTGCCGTGTTTAATGTATTTTTAGAAACGGTAAAGCGGTATACGGCATTTACAGAAGGCGGTCCTTTGAAATATGTGATGGTGGCCGGAGAGGCGTTTCCGAAAGACTTGGTCAAAAAGTCGGTTTCCATCTTCAAAAAGGCCAGAATTGAAAATATATACGGCCCGACGGAAACATCCATTTATGCCGCTTACTACAGCTGCGGCGATAAGGACATTACAAGCAGGAATACACCGATCGGGAAACCGATTCAAAACACGAGGCTTTATATCCTCGATGAAAAGCTCAGCCCCGTCCCTGACGGTGTGGCCGGAGAGCTTTGCGTAGCCGGCGCCGGACTGGCCAGAGGCTATTACAATCAGCCTGAGCTGACGGCGGTATCGTTTATTGATAATCCGTTTAGTGAAGGGGAAAAGCTTTACAAAACAGGCGATTTGGCCAGATGGCTGCCTGACGGAAATATAGAATATGCCGGCCGTATTGACAGTCAAGTGAAAATCCGCGGCTTCCGCATTGAATTGGGAGCGATTGAAACAAAATTGAGCGAGCATCCGGACATTCTTGATCAGGCGGTTGTTGTGCAGGAAAAGAACGGACATAAAAAGCTGATTGCTTATTATACGGCCCGCTCCGGTCATTCGGCAGATGAAAAAGCGCTCCGCAGTCATCTTTTATCAGGTCTGCCGGATTATATGGCGCCTGCCCATTTTATCCGTCTGGATGCGCTGCCGTTAACACCGAGCGGAAAAGTGAACCGCAAGGACCTGGAACAGCGCAAGGTGATCGTTCACCGGTCTGAAAGGACGGGCAGACTGCCGTTGTCAGAAGCGGAAGCGAAAGTGACCGAAATATGGGAAGACCTGCTGAATACGGCAGGCATCAAAACCGAAGACGGCTTTTTCGATGTAGGGGGCGACTCGCTTTTGGCTGTTGCGGCGGCAGAACGCATTAAACAGGAGCTGGAGTGTGATTTTACCGTTACGGATTTATTCGAACACTCGACGATTCAGGCGATCAGCCGTTTTATTGTTGAAACAAAACAGGCGGATGAATCAGAGGCGCCCGGCCAAGATGAGAGAGAAAGAGAACAAACACCGCAAAACGGGATGCCGTCTTACCTTGAAGACAGTGTGGCAATAGTAGGGATTTCCTGTCAGTTCCCCGGCGCGAAAAATCATCATGAGTTCTGGAAGCAGTTAAGAGAAGGAAAGGAAAGCGTCCGTTTCTATTCGGAACAAGAGCTCCGGGAAGCCGGCGTCCCGGAAGATTTGATCGAAAATCCAAACTATGTGCCGGCATTATCGGCGATAGAAGGAAAAGATCTCTTTGATCCTGAGTTCTTTCACATTTCTCCGAAAGATGCTGAATTTATGGATCCTCAGCTGCGGCTTCTGCTGCTTCATTCCTGGAAAGCCGTCGAGGATGCGGGATATGTATCCAAAGAGATTCCGAAGACTAGCGTTTATATGTCGGCGAGCAATAATTCGTATCGGTCGCTTTTGCCGGAAAAAACGACAGAAGGCCACGAATCACCTGACGGCTATGTGTCATGGGTGTTAGCGCAGAGCGGCACGATTCCGACGATGGTTTCCCATAAGCTCGGATTAAAAGGGCCAAGCTATTTCGTTCATTCCAATTGCTCGTCATCACTGGTCGGTCTTTATTCGGCCTGCAAAAGCATAACGAGCGGAGAATCAGAATACGCGCTCGTCGGCGGAGCAACTCTGCACGCTTCGACCAGCATCGGCTATGTGCATCAAGCCGGATTGAATTTTTCAAGCGACGGGCATGTCAAGGCATTTGACGCTTCAGCCGACGGGATGGCGGGCGGAGAAGGAGCGGCCGTCATTCTGCTGAAAAAGGCGTCACAAGCCGTACAGGACGGAGATCACATATACGCCGTGCTCAGAGGCATCGGTCTGAACAATGACGGAGCGGATAAAGTCGGTTTTTACGCACCGAGTGTAAAAGGCCAGACGGACGTCATCCAGCATGTTTTAGACAGCACGGGCGTTCACCCGGAGACCATTTCTTACATTGAAGCGCACGGCACGGGAACGACATTGGGTGACCCGATTGAAATGTCTGCGCTGCAGCAAGTGTATAAACGTTACACGGATCGGGAGCAGTATTGCGGGATCGGTTCCGTAAAAACGAATATCGGCCATCTGGATACAGCAGCGGGCCTAGCCGGATGTATTAAAGTTGCGATGAGTTTATATCATCGGGAGCTGGCGCCTACCCTTAATTACACATCACCGAATCCGAATATCACATTCAGCGGTTCGCCGTTTTATGTGGCGGACAAGAGAAAACCGCTTCCGGAGAGAGACACGCCGCACCGCGCAGCGTTAAGCTCATTCGGACTCGGAGGAACAAACGCACACGCTATTTTTGAACAGTATGAAAACAAAACGATCAGCGGATCAAATGACGGACAGCCGCCTTATATCGTTCCGCTCTCAGCGAGAAATCATGAGCGTCTGACTGCCTATGCGTCTTGTCTTTCTGACTTTTTGAATGACGCCGAAAACGATGTGTCCTTGCATGATCTGGCATTTACGTATCAGACCGGACGTGAAGCGATGGAAGAGAGAGCCGTTTTTATCTGTCATGATCGTCACGATTTGAAGCGGCAGCTGCAGGATTTCATCAATGGCAATGACCAAAACATCTTACGGGGCGAAAAGGTGAGAAATAAAGAAGCGTCATCTCAGGAGCTGGATGAGCTTGCGGCATGTCAGACACGGGATGAAAAGCTGAAAGCACTTGCGGCGCTTTGGATAGAAGGAGTGCGTGTCGATTGGGGCTTATTGTATCAGGATTCCGCGCCGCAAAAAATCAGTGCGCCGACCTACCCGTTCGCAGAGGAGCGCTTCTGGCCGGAAGAAACCGTGAAGCAAACAGATGCGAAGCTTTTGCATCCGTTGGTACATCAGAATACATCCGTTTTGCAGGAGCAGCGGTTCAGTTCGGAATTCACGGGAAAAGAGTATTTTATTGCCGAGCATATCATTAAAGGAATGGCGATCGTGCCGGCTGCCGTCACCCTTGAGATGGCACGGGCCGCGGCGGAGAGAAGCATCGGCGGGGTAACAGACGAATCTCTGGGCCTGCGTTTAAAGAATATCGTATGGGTCCGCCCGGTGATAGCCGATCAGGAGGCTATCCGTGTTCATATTGGACTTTATGAAGAAGAAGACGGGCAGATTCAATACAGAATGTACGGCGGGAATGATTCAAGCGGTGAAGAAGACCTTCTTTATAATCAGGGCATCGCTGAAATCATCCGGAAAGAACCAGAAGAAACAGCGGATCTTGATGAGCTGAAGCGCCGATGCACGCAGGGAACAATCGAATCTCAAGCGTTTTACAAAGGAATGATCGGAGCTGATTACGGGCCGGGCTACAAAGGTGTCCAGCTTGTATATAAAGGCGAAGACCGGATGCTTGCTAAATTGAAGCTTCCTGAATCCGTCTCTCATACAAAAGCTGATTATATCCTTCATCCGAGTATGATGGACGGTGCGCTTCAGGCCGCCGAATATTTGCAGAACGTGACAAGAGCGCAACTTGCAGAAAGCGGAGAACCATTCAAAGCCGCATTGCCGTTTGCTTTAGAGGAGCTGGACATTCTGGAGCCATGCGCTGATGACATGTGGGTGCACGTCACATTCAGCGCGAACAATAAAGCCGGCGATCCTATTCAAAAAGCCGATATTGATTTATATGACAATAACGGCGTGCTTTGTGTTCGGATGAGAGGTTTCTCAACGCGGATTATGGAAGAAAACGCGGGTGCCGGCGTTTCGGTCAGCCGTACCGAGACATTGCTGGCTGAACCGGTCTGGAAAGAGCAGCCGGAACCGGCGGACCGCGAGCCGTCGTATGAACAGCATATCATTTTCCTCTGTGAGTACGATGAGGCCGTTAAACAAGCTGTCGAAGCAAAGCTTGAACATGCAAGCGTCTTGATCTTGGACGAGCGTCCCGCATCCATTGCAGAGCGGTATCATTCTTATGCGGGCCAGCTGTTTGCCCGTATGAAAACCATCATGAAAAATAAGCCGAAAGGCCGCATCCTTCTTCAGGCTGTCACGCGGTCAGCGGGCTTACAGCAGGTGTTCTCAGGCATTACCGGTCTTTTCAAAACGGCATGTCTTGAACAATCCAAGCTGATCTGCCAAATGATAGAAGCCGATGAGAAAGAAAGTGCTGAAGGCATAGCGGAAAAAGCGGCGGAAAACCGCAGGCATGCCGAAAGCGTCCATGTGAAATATGAAGACGGCAAGCGCTTTGCCGCTGATTGGAAAGAGCTGGACATTTCTGAAGCGGAGCCTGACATTCCGTGGAAAGATAAAGGCGTTTATCTTATTACAGGAGGTGCGGGAGGTTTAGGCCTGATCTTTGCAAAAGAGATCGCAACCCGCACAAAAGGCGCCGACATCATATTAACCTGCCGATCCGCTCTTGGAGAAAAGCAGAAAGACATGATGGAAACAGTGAGTGCTGCCGGTGCATCTGTCTTTTACGAGCAGACCGATGTTACAGATGAAGCTGAAGTATACCGTCTCATCCGCAATATCCGCAAACGGCACGGCAAGCTGGACGGGATTGTACACAGTGCCGGTGTTATTAAAGATAACTACATGGTGAAGAAGACGGCGGAGGAATACCAAGACGTTCTCGCTCCGAAAGTGAAGGGTCTTGTCTATCTTGATGAAGCGTCACAGCACGAGAAATTAGATGTCTTTATTGTTTTTTCCTCCTTATCGGGTGTGCTTGGAAGCGTCGGCCAGGCTGACTATGCATCCGCAAACGTCTTTATGGAGATGTATGCCGAGTACCGCCGTTCTTTGCAAGCCACAGGACAAAGATACGGAAAGACGCTTTCTGTCAGCTGGCCGTTATGGAAAGAAGGCGGAATGCAGGCAGGAAAGCAGACAGAAGATATGCTGATGCAGGAGGCGGGAATCGCGCCGCTCGGCACAGAAGCCGGCATCAAGGCCTTGTATCAAGGCTTGATGAGCGGGACAGCCCGGATGACGGTTCTTGAAGGAGATGGGAAAACCATGAAAGAAAAGCTGTTCCGCAAAGAAAATGACCGTCCGGAAGCAGAGACCCGCTTACGTCATGACATTGATGCAGACAGCCTCCTTGAAAAAGTGAAGCATCTGTTAAAACAGCAGACAGCCTCACTGTTAAAAGTGAAGCTTGACAACATTGATCCTCATGAAGAAATGACAAAATACGGGCTTGACTCAATTTCGATGACCGAGTTTACGAACCGGTTAAACAAAACGTACCGGCTCACGTTAACGCCGACGATTTTCTTTGATCATCCGACGATCCATGAATTCGCCGTTCATTTAATCGGTGAATATGAAGAGGAATTCGCGGGACGTTTTGCGGTAAATACAAAAACGGTCCAATCACAAAGACCGGTAAAAGAGGCTCAAAACACACGCCCGTCCGTTAAGCGCCGCCGCACTCTGCCTGAGACACCGCCGCAGACAGTGCAGCGGAACCAAAAGCCGGAGCCGATCGCAATCGTAGGCATCAGCGGAATTTTTCCGATGGCCGAAGACATTGAAGCTTACTGGCAGAACCTGAAAGAAGGCAAAGACTGCATGACCGAGATTCCGAAAGACCGCTGGGACTGGCGGGACTACTACGGGGATCCTGCAAAAGAAGCCAATAAAACAAACGTCATCCAGGGCGGATTTATTGACGGAATTGCAGAGTTTGATCCGTTATTTTTCGGAATCTCACCCCGGGAAGCGGAACAGATGGACCCTCAGCAGCGTCTCTTGCTGACGTATGCGTGGAAAGCGATTGAAGATGCCGGATATGCGTCAAAGAGTCTATCAGGCACAAAAACAGGTGTGTTTATCGGGACTGGAAATACCGGTTACGGATCTCTTTTAGCCAACGCCGATGCGACCATTGAAGGGTCGTCCGCAGCCAATACAAGTCCGTCTGTCGGCCCGAACCGTGTCAGCTATACGCTCAATCTGCACGGACCGAGCGAACCGATTGATACGGCCTGCTCAAGCTCACTCGTTGCCATACATCATGCCGTTTCTTCAATTGAAGAAGGGACGTGCGACATGGCTTTGGCGGGAGGAATCAATACGATCATTCTTCCGGATGTGTATATCAGCTTTGACAAAGCGGGGGCGCTGAGCAAAGAAGGGCGATGCAAAACATTCTCCGATCAGGCTGACGGTTTTGCTCACGGGGAAGGAGCCGGGCTCTTTTTCCTCAAAAAACTGAAAGCGGCTGAGGCGGATGGAGACCATATTTACGGCGTCATTAAAGGAAGCGCGGTGAATCATGGCGGCCGCGCGGCATCTTTAACAACGCCTAACCCGAAACAGCAGGCGGAAGTCATTAAAGCCGCATACAAAAAAGCGGGCATTGATCCGAAAACGGTCTCTTATATCGAAGCGCACGGCACGGGAACAGAACTGGGAGATCCCGTTGAAATTAACGGGCTGAAGCAAGCATTCAGCTCATTTACAGACGGAAAAGAGAAAGCGTCCGGCTATTGCGGCTTAGGCTCAGTCAAAACGAATATCGGCCATTTATCCCTTGCGGCGGGAGCAGCGGGAATCATTAAAATCTTGCTGCAGATGAAGCATCGGACATTGGTAAAAAGTCTTCATTGTGAGACGGTAAATCCGTACATTCAGCTTGAAGACAGCCCGTTTTATCTGGTGCGGGAAACGATGGAATGGAAGACGCAGACGGACGAACACGGAAACGATAAGCCGCGCCGCGCGGGCATCAGCTCATTCGGCATCGGAGGGGTAAACGCCCACGTCGTTATCGAAGAATACATTCCGCAAGAAAAAGCGGAAGCAGATGATTCGCATATCAACCCATGTCTTTTCGTTCTATCCGCCAAAAATGAAAAACGCCTGAAAGAACAGGCCGAACAGCTGAAACGTGCGCTTACTGAAAAACGATACGATCAATCCAGCCTCGTTTCTATGGCTTATACCCTCCAAATCGGAAGGGACGCCATGGAAGAACGTCTGGCGGTTATTGCCGGGTCCGCAGAAGAACTGCAGGAAAAACTGTCACAGTTTATCACCGGGGATAAGAACGCGGACTTGTACAGAGGAAGAATAGACAAAGGCACGCTGCAAATGCTGACGGAAGATGAAGACATTCAAGAAGCCGTTGAAAAATGGATGGCACGCGGCAAATACGCGAAGCTGCTTGAATTATGGGTCAAAGGGCTGAACGTCAATTGGGCGAAGCTGTACGGAGGCCGGCCGCCTAAGAGGATAAGCCTGCCGACATACCCGTTTGCAAAAGACCGTTATTGGGCGGAAAATCGTACCGGAAAACATGAAAAAACAGCCATTGTTTCAGCCGGAAAACTAGACGTGCTGCATCCGCTTCTGCACAGAAATACATCAAACCTTGCCGAACAGCGGTTCAGCTCAATCTACACCGGGGAAGAATTTTACCTTGCGGACCATGTTGTACAAGGCGTGCCGATTTTACCGGGAGTGGCACATCTTGAAATGGCGCGCGCAGCAATGGAACAGGCATCTGAAGTGCCGGCCGGACAAGGAAGCATCAAACTTAAGAATACGGTTTGGGTGCGGCCGATCACCATTGAAGACGAGCCGGTCCATGTCAACATCCGCCTCGTTCCCGATCCTGCAAACAATGTTCAATTTGACATTTACAGCGGCCGGGAAACAGATCAGCCGTCCGTTTACAGTCAAGGTTCAGTATCAATCCGCCCTGACGCCGAGGCACCGGTCATTGATCTGCAAAAGCTGAGATCACGATCCGCTGAGGCACCGTTTTCTGCAGACGAAGTGTACGATATGTACCGCAAAATCGGTTTTGATTACGGCCCGGCTTTTCGGGGTGTCAAAGCGATTTATACAGGTGACGATTTCGTACTGGGCAGACTGTCGCTTGATCCGGCTTGTTCAGACACGGTACGGCAGTATGTCATGCATCCGGGCTTAATGGACTCTGCATTGCAGGCATCAAGCATATTAACTGGAACAAATGATGAAAAGCTGATGCTTCCGTTTGCGGTTCAGGAGCTCGAAGTATTCAGCGCATGCGCTGCCGAGATGTGGGTTTACGCCAGACTTTCCGAAGACCATAAAGCCGGCCAGGTTGAAAAACGCGATCTTGATATTTGTGATGAAAACGGCAAGGTTTGTGTAAGGCTGAAAGGTTTGTCATTCAGAACGGCAGTAAAAGAACCTGAGAAAAAAGAAGAAGCTCCGGAAACGCTCATGCTTGAGCCGGTATGGACCCGAAGCGATGAAACTGCCGCTCAAACGGAACCGGTTTTTGCCCGGCATATCGTGTTGCTTTGTAACACAGACGCCGGATTGAAACAAGCCGTTGAAGCTGCGGGGGCCGAATGCATTGAACTGACCTCCCTGCACGGGAAAGATGCGGCGCGCTTCCGTGATTATACAGGACGGATATTGGAGACGCTGCAAAAACTGCTGAAGGAAGAGACGGAAGGAGACGTCCTCATCCAGACGGTTCTCACTAAAACAGATAAGCATCAGCTGCTCTCAGGGATTTCAGGTCTGTTAAAAACAGCCGGCCTGGAACATAAAAAACTGAAAACCCAGCTGATTGAAATAGAACCGGCGGAAAACGGCAGAATCACAGACATCATCATAGAAAATAAAACACGGGCTGATGACAGCCATGTCAAATATGAAAACGGCATCCGATACAGCGCAGATGTCAAAGAAACGGCCGTCTCCGGCAATAAAATACGCATTCCGTGGAATGACGGAGGCATTTATCTTATTACCGGAGGAGCCGGGGGCTTAGGTTTTATTTTTGCCAAAGAAATCGCCCGCAAAGTCAAAGAGCCGACACTCGTTCTGACAGGCCGTTCCGCGTTAAGCGAGTATCAGCGGAAGCAGCTGCAATCGCTTGAATCTCTCGGAGCAAAAGCGGAATACAGACAGGCTGATGTGACAAACGCTCAAACTGCGGCAGATCTGGTCAATACAATTGAAACGGAATACGGCGGCCTTCACGGCATCATTCACAGCGCGGGTGTGATGAAAGATCAATATATCGCAAAGAAAACAACCGAAGAGTTTTACAGTGTATTGGCGCCTAAAACCGACGGATTTGTCAACCTTGATGAAGCAACCGAGCATTTAGCGCTGGACTTTTTCATCGTTTTCTCATCCATATCCGGCGTCACCGGGAATGCGGGACAGGCGGATTATGCGGCGGCAAACGCATTTATGGACAGCTATGCGGCATACCGCAACGCGCTGGTTAAGGCAATGTACCGCCATGGACATACATTGTCGGTCAATTGGCCGCTTTGGAAAGACGGCGGAATGCAAGTCAATGAAGAAATGGCGAAGCTCACCGAAAAAAGGACTGGTGTCGTGCCGATGCGCACTGAAACCGGAATAGAAGCTCTTTACAACGCATGGAGCACGGGGAAAACAAGCGTGCTCGTCATGGAAGGAAACCGCGCCGTAATGCGGGAGAAACTGCTTCAGAAGACGCCTGCAGCCGCTTTTGCACCGGTTAAGAAAACGGAGGAAACGCCTGCACCGAAGGACTTGACGGCGAAAATTCAGGAATTGCTGGCAAAAGAGGTTTCCGCACTTCTGAAAATAAACATTGATGAAATCGATATTGAATTGGAGTTCAATCAATACGGGTTTGATTCCATTACGCTGACGGAATTCGCCAACAAGCTGAATGACACTTATCAGCTTGATCTGACACCGACCGTATTTTTTGAATATGCGACGATTCAAGCCTTGGCACATCATCTGGCCGAAGACTATCACACACAATTTGCCGGCAGCACACAGCCGAAAGAAGAGAAACAAAGCCGCATAACAGATGACGGCAGCATGAGACTGACAGGGAACAAGCGCTTTGCAAAAACTGCCGTACAGCCTGTTCAGACTGCGGTTGAACATAAACCGGAACCGATCGCTATCGTCGGCATGAGCGGAGTGTTTCCGAAGGCCGCAAATATTGATGAGTATTGGCGCAACTTAGAAGAGGGAACAGATTGCATAACAGAGGTGCCGGCGGATCGCTGGGACTGGCGGGAGTATTACGGCGACCCGCTTAATGAAGCCAACAAAACAAATGTAAAGTGGGGCGGATTTATTGACGGAGTTGCGGATTTTGATCCGCTGTTCTTCGGAATTTCGCCGCTGGAAGCCGAACAGATGGATCCGCAGCAGCGCTTGTTAATGATGTATGCGTGGCAAGCGATTGAAGATGCGGGATATTCCGCTAAAAGCCTTTCCGGCACGAAAACAGGCCTTTACATCGGCACGGGAAACACCGGATACGGCTCACTGTTTTCTGACTTGGATATCGGCGGTGCATCAGCCGCAAATATGAGTCCGTCAGCGGGACCGAACCGTGTCAGCTATATGCTTAATCTGCACGGGCCGAGTGAACCGATTGACACGGCTTGTTCCAGCTCACTGGTCGCGATTCATCACGCGGTGTGCGCCATTGAAAACGGGAACTGCGACATGGCGATCGCAGGCGGCGTGAATACCGTCGTCACACCGCAGGGCCACATCGCTTATGACAAAGCCGGCGCGCTGAGCAAAGAAGGGAAATGCAAAACATTCTCCGACAGGGCGGACGGATTTGCCGTCAGTGAAGGTGCCGGAATTCTGTTTTTGAAAAAGCTGTCAGAAGCAGAAAAAGCGGGCGATCACATCTATGGCGTCATTAAAGGCAGCGCGGTCAATCACGGCGGACGCGCGAACTCCTTGACGACGCCGAATCCGAAAGCCCAGGCGGAAGTCGTCAGAACGGCTTATGACAAAGCCGGCATTGATCCGAGAACCGTCACTTATATTGAAGCGCACGGAACCGGAACGGAGCTTGGCGACCCGGTCGAAATCAACGGACTGAAATCGGCCTTTCAAAAGCTGTACGAAAAAACCGGCGATCCCGCCGTTTACGCGAGTCACTGCGGTCTGGGTTCGGCAAAAACCAATATCGGCCATCTGTCGCTTGCAGCCGGTGTCGCGGGTGTGATCAAAGTGCTGATGCAGATGAAGCATAAAACACTTGCAAAAAGCCTCCATAGCGAGGTCATCAACCCGTATATCAAACTGAAAGACAGCCCGTTTTACATCGTACAGGAAAAAAGAGAATGGACGGCATTGAAAGACGAAAACGGCAGCGATCTGCCGCGCCGTGCGGGAATCAGTTCTTTCGGCATCGGCGGCGTAAACGCACATGTCGTCATTGAAGAATATATCCCGAGGGAAGAAAGGAAAACAGCCATTTTCACACACCCTCAAATCTTTGTGCTGTCGGCCAAAGAAGAAGACCGTCTGCAAGAACAGGCACACCAGCTGGCACAAGCTTCTTTTACGGATGAGGATCTTACGGGCATTGCTTACACGCTTCAGCAGGGACGTGATGCCATGGAAGAGAGAGCGGCCGTTATTGCTTCCTCCGCCGAAGAACTGCGGGACAAGCTAAAGAGCTGTGCGAAAGGGAATTATGACGCAGCGGGCATCTATAAAGGGAAAGCGGGTAAAGCCGCGCTGAAATCCATTATGGCAGGCGCAAACGGCGAACCGGATACAGAAGAACTGATCAGCCGCCGGGAGAATGACAAGCTTGCGGAATTATGGGTGCAGGGTGCCGATATCAAATGGGACGGCCTATATGCTGATATCAAGCCCCAACGGATGAGTCTTCCTGCTTATCCGTTTGCGAAAGAGCGGTACTGGATCACAGACAACCGGCCCAAAGCAGAGAAGCCGCAAGCTGTGCCGACGGCCAAGGTGCTGCATCCGCTGCTTCACGAAAACGTATCGGATTTAACAGAACAGCGGTACCGATCTGAATTTACGGGGCAGGAGACCATTTTCACCGATCATCTGATTAAAGGCAAACCGGTCATGCCGGGTGTCGCCTACTTGGAAATGGCTAGGGCAGCAGTTGCTCAGGCGGTCAAAGGGCAAAAAGAACGTCCGTCTGTCATCCGCCTGAAAAACATCGGTTGGGTTCGGCCGATCGAAGCGGGAAGCCGCCCGATTGAAACGCAGATCAGCCTCGTTCCGAGGGAAAACGGTGAGATCGTGTATGACATTTACACTGCTTCACAAACAGAAGCAAGCGGCAGGCAAATACACTGTCAGGGGGCTGCCGGCATTCTCAGCGCCGTTGAGACTCCGCATCGTGATATAGGCGCCCTGAAAGCTCAATGCAGCCGCAGCATGCTGACTTCTGAGCAGTGTTACGGCTTATTCGGAAAAATCGGTATTGACTACGGTCCCGGACAACAAGGAATCAAGCAGATTCACATCGGAAGCAATCAAGCATTGGCTGAGCTCCGGCTGCCTTCCTTCCTCGAAGAAACGGCAGATCAATATGTTCTTCACCCGTGTATGCTTGATTCAGCTTTGCAAGCGACAATCGGGCTGAAGCTGCACGCAGATGATAACCAGCTGTCACTGCCGTTCGCTCTTGAGGAACTGGACATTTTCAGTCCGTGCACGACAAGCATGTGGGCGTATGTCAGCTCCCGGGGAACGGACGAGAAAATACAGCGGCTGGACATTGACTTATGCGATGAGACAGGCCGGGTCTGTGTCAGGATTAAAGGGATTTCTTCCAGAATGATGGAAGGCCCTGCGCCGGAAACATCATTAAATGGAGCAAACCTTCTGGCTCCGGTATGGGATCTTGCGGAATTCAGTGACCGAAGCCCGGCATATAAGACGGAAGAGGTTGTCTTTATCGCGGGGGATGAGGAGAGCGCAGCTTTTCAATTGCATCATCCTTATGCGAAAAGGCTTCATATCACCCCGGAGGATGAAATAGAGGCTGTTGCAGCAAAAATGAAAGCAAGCGGGACATTCGGCCATATCGTATGGATCGCCCCTGTTCACAGCGCTGCTGACATGGTGAAAGCTCAGGATACGGGCGTCATCCAGATGTACAGAGTGATCAAGGCCATGCTTGCTTTAGGATATGGAGGCAAGCGAATCAGCCTGACTGCAGTCACCATAAAAACACAGTCCGTACAGCCGGCGGACATCATTGATCCGGCTCACGCAGGCCTTCACGGTTTAATCGGCTCGCTCGCAAAAGAGTATCCGAACTGGCAGACAAGGCTGATTGATGCCGGATGTCCGGAAGATGTTTCAAAGGCGGAGCTGTTCTCGGCGCCGTTTGATGAGCAAGGCAATACATGGGCGTACCGGAACAATCTCTGGTACAAACAGCGCCTCATTCCTGTACAGCAGCCGATGTCAAGCCGGCCCGCTTACCAAAAAGGCGGCGTCTATGTCATCATTGGCGGCGCCGGAGGTATCGGCGAGGCATGGAGCGAATATGCCGTAAAAACGTATCAGGCACGCGTCGTTTGGATCGGCAGACGAAAACATAACAGCGCCATTCAGGAAAAAATCGACAGACTCAGCCAGTTCGGCCCGGCGCCGATTTATATTGAAGCAGACGCGGCAGATCAGGATGCACTCACACGGGCGTATGAAACGATCAAACGCACGTACCCGCAAATAAACGGAATCATCCATTCCGCAATCGTTTTAGAGGATCAGAGTCTGGCAAATATGCCGGAAAGCCGTTTTAAAAGCGTGCTCGCTGCAAAGGTCAATGTCAGCGTGAATATGGCCCATGTTTTCCGAAATGAGCCGCTGGACTTTGCTTTGTTCTTCTCGTCTGTACAATCATTTGCACGAGCGGCCGGACAAAGCAATTACGCCGCCGGATGCAGTTTCAAAGATGCCTTTGCCGCTCATTTGGCTCAAACGCGGCCGTATAAGGCGGCGGTGATGAATTGGAGCTACTGGGGCAGTGTCGGAATCGTCTCATCTGCCGACTATCAAGAACGGATGAAACAGGCGGGAGTCGGATCAATTGAATCGCCCGAAGCAATGGCGGCGCTTGAACGATTGCTCGGCGGCCCGTTGAACCAGTTCGTCATGATGAAACAGGCGGAAGAGCCTTTGGAAAAACCGGAAGAAATGATAGAAGTATACCCGGAACATCACGGCTCGGCGATGCAAAAACTGCGAAGCTATCAGCCTAAAGTAACTAGACGTGCACAACAATTGAGTTAAGGAGGGGACGGCTTTGCAAAACACTGAAGATCTTCTTTACAAACTATTGGCAGGCCAGCTGAAATCTGTCGGATTCTTTACAGAAAATGAGACACAGCCTGTATTGCAGGGGTTTTACGGCAGGTGGCTGGAAGAAAGCATCTCCATCTTGGTGCAAAAAGGCTTTTTGAAACAGTCAGGCAGTACGTATGTGTTAACAGGTCCGATAGAGCGTGCGGACGTGCTGTGGAAAGAATGGGATGAAAAGAAAGCTCCTTTACTCAAGGACAGCAGCAAACAGGCGATGATCACTTTAGTGGAGACAGCCCTCAGAGCTTTGCCGGATATTTTATCCGGCAGAGTTTCTGCCACTGATGTTCTGTTTCCTGATTCCTCAATGGAATTGGTAGAAGGAATTTATAAAAACAATGAAACGGCAGATTACTTTAATGAAGTGCTCGCTGACACATTGACGGCTTTCATTGATGAACGCCTGAAAGAAGACCCGAACGCAGAAATCCGGATATTAGAGATCGGAGCGGGGACGGGCGGGACAAGCGCGACCGTTTTCAAAAGATTAAAAGAGTACAAACATCATGTAAAAGAATATTGTTATACCGATCTGTCAAAGGCCTTTTTCATGCATGCTGAAAAAGAATACGGCCCCGACAATCCGTATTTGACTTATAAGCGCTTTAACGTGGAGGAGCCCCCGGCTTTACAGGGTGTAGAGGCCGGCGCATATGACGCGGTGATTGCGGCAAATGTGCTTCACGCGACAAAAAATATTCGCCAGACGCTTCGCAATGCCAAAGCGGTGCTTAAAAAGAATGGGATTTTGCTATTAAATGAGATCAGCAGCCATTCGATTTATTCTCACCTGACATTCGGTCTTTTAGAAGGCTGGTGGCTGTATGAAGACGCCGAACTGCGTATTCCCGGGTGCCCGGGGCTGTATCCTGAAGCGTGGCAGTCCGTGCTGGAAAGCGAGGGATATCGGTACGTTACATTTATGGCGGAATCGTCACATCAGCTCGGCCAGCAGATCGTGGCGGCAGAAAGCGACGGCGTCATCAGGCAAAAACAGCAGGATGCGCAGGCGGCTGAAGAAACTGCAGCTTCCAAAGAGCCGGCTGATTTCACAGAACCGGCTTTCTCAGTGACAGACCGGACCGTGCAATTCATAAAAGAAACGTTAGCCAAGTCGATAAAGCTTGCTCCCGAGCGCATTCAGCCGGAAACGAGCTTTGAAAAATACGGCATTGACTCCATTTTGCAGGTGAATTTCATCCGTGAACTGGAAACATTGACGGGCGAGCTGCCGAAAACGGTCTTATTTGAACATACGAATACGAAAGAACTTGCCGAGTATTTGCTGGAAACTTACCCGGATAAGCTTCAACAGGCATTTGGAGCTGAAGAAGCGCCTCCTGAAACGGAGCATCGGGAACCTGTAATGGCTGAACCGGTGCCGCTCGTCACGGAAACGCGGCGATTTATCACTGAACCAAAAGAGCCGGACGCGCCAAAGCCAGAAAAAGAAACCGCCGCCGCTGATCGCTCTGAACGTGACGACATTGCCATTATCGGCATCAGCGGCCGCTACCCCGAGTCTGAAACCCTCGATGAGCTGTGGGAGCATTTAAAAGCCGGAGACAGCTGTATCTCAGAAGCCCCGGAAAACAGATGGAAATTCGGTCTTCTGAAAACAATGGCAAAAGAAACACGAAAAGAAGATCGCAAAACAAGGTACGGCGGATTTCTGCAGCATATTGACGCTTTTGATCATCACTTGTTTGACGTTAAGGAAGACCATGTGATGGAGATGACGCCTGAGCTCCGGTTAAGCCTTGAAACCGTATGGGAAACATTTGAGAATGGAGGCTACTCGTTAGAAAGATTAAACAAATGGCAGGAATCAGACAGCGGCATCGGTGTATTTATGGGCAGTATGTACAATCAATATTTCTGGAATATCCCGTCATTGGAAAAAGCCGCGCTCAGCTCTAACGGAGGGGATTGGCATATCGCCAACCGCATTTCTCACTTTTTCAATTTAACGGGTCCGAGCATGGGCGTTACGACCGCATGCTCCAGCTCACTGAGCGCCATCCATCTCGCCTGTGAGAGCCTGAAGCTTAACAGCTGTTCCATGGCGATTGCCGGAGGGGTCAATCTCACGCTTGAACCGTCTAAATATGATGCGCTTGAACGGGCGAATTTGCTTGAACAGGGAAGTGAAAGTAAAAGCTTCGGGACCGGCACAGGCCTGATGCCGGGAGAAGGGGTCGGGGCAGTGCTCTTGAAGCCGCTCTCCAAAGCGGTTGCCGACAGCGATCATATTTACGGCATCATTAAAAGCAGCGCATTGTGCCATAGCGGCGGAAGGCAGATGTACACGGCTCCGGATCCGAAACAGCAGGCGAAGCTCATGGCGGCTTCCATCAGCAAAGCCGGAATCAATCCGGAAACAATCAGTTATGTTGAATCAGCGGCAAACGGCTCTGTATTGGGAGATCCGATTGAGGTGATTGCCCTGACAAACGCGTTTTCGCAATATACCGGTAAAAAACGTTTTTGCGCGCTTGGATCCGTCAAGTCAAATCTCGGCCATTTAGAGGCGGCTTCCGGTATGTCCCAGCTCACGAAAGTGCTGCTGCAAATGGAGCGGGAAACGTTAGTTCCGACGATTAACGCAAAACCGCAAAATCCGAATATCTCGCTTGAACAAACGGCCTTTTATCTGCAGGAGAAAACCGAGTATTGGGAGCGTCTGAAGGATGCCGAGACGGGAGACATCATCCCGCGGAGAAGCATGATCAATTCCTTCGGGGCAGGCGGGGCATATGCAAACCTGATCGTAGAAGAATATATCAGTCCGAATTCCGATCATGACCGTCACGGCAATGAGGAGTATATTTTCCCCGTGTCAGCGAAAACGAAATGGAGTTTTGAAGCCTATCTTGACAGGCTGGCGGTTTTTTTAGAAAAAACGCCTTCACTTCATCCGGCCGCTATTGCATCCGCTCTGCAAAAAAGAACGCATCATTCGGAGTATCGGGCGGCATTTACGGCTTCTTCCGTACAGGAACTGCTGAACGAGCTGGCTTCTTACCGCTCGGATCAGCCGGGCCGGAGCCGCTCAGATTCTGCTGTCGGCCACCGGGCGCGGCAATGGGAAAAAGGAGAGAATATCGCATTTGGTCAGTTGCAGCAAGAGCACGCCGTTCATCTGCCGGCTTATGCTTTTGACCGCCGGACTTCTTTTCAGTTCGGTGAATCAGAAAACGCTGCCCGTGTTCAGGTGATATACAGTGATGATGATCCATATGTGCAGGGGCATCAATTCAGCGGAGAACCTGTCCTCGTCGGCGCTACATACAAAAGCCTGGCAGCCGAGCAGTTTTATCATCTCTTTCCTGAAGCGGAAGGAGGGCAAATCAAAAAACTGAATTACGTCAATCCCATTGCCGTAAAAAAAGGCGATCGCATCGAGCTGAAAACAGAATCGAAGCAAAACGGGGATACATTTGAACTGAGCATGATGTACCGCAGCCGCACGTCTCCTGATTGGAGCATAGCGGCGTATGCCGAGTGCAGTCCGTATCCGTTTCAGAAGCAGCAAGTAGATCTGGCGGCCATTCAGCGTTCTTACCGGGAAGTGGGGATAGATAAGGTATACGGCGACGGCACGGGAACCGTCGTGTGGGGAGAAGAATTTAAAACGATCACACGCCTGTACAAAGGCACTGATGCGGTGTTAGCAAAGCTGAAACTGAATAATATCGGCTCACAACAAGCGCATCATTACGCCATAAATCCGTTAATCGCCAACAGTGCTTACTTGGCCGCGCTGTCTTTATTGGACCAAGCCGATGCGGAAAGCTATCTGCCGTTCGGCATTAATGCTGTCACCTTCAGCAGCCCGGCAGATCTCGATGATTGCTGGCTGCACATCAAGCTGGCCAAACAAACAGGGGAAATGATCCTATTTAACGCGGATGTCATCAGCAGCCGATCTGAAGTGGTGATGTGTTATGAAGGCTATGCCCTGAAACGGTTCCGTCCGGAAGCCAAACAGATCAATCAGCCGGCCCGAACGGCTCTTAAAAGCCCGGGGGATCTGGTTTCTGCCGGCAGTCTGACAGATCATATCCGCAGCTATGTCCTTGGCAAGCTTGCCAAAATGATGAGTGAACCTGTGCCATCCCTGCGTTCTGATGTAAATATTATGGAATTGGGGCTTGATTCAGCGAGCCTGATCGGACTGACAAAAGAGATCGGCCAAGAGGCAGAAATCGATGTGAATCCGACATTGTTTTTCGAGTACCCGACGGCAGAAGAGCTGACCCGCCACTTCGCGTCAGCGTATGAGAGCAAGTTTTCTCAATTGCTTGCCGATCACAAACATACAGAAGAGGCTAAGGTCACGGAAACAGAAGAGCGCACTTTGCCGAAGGAACAGCATACGCCTTGTGATAACGGCAATATCAAACAAGGAATCGCCATTATCGGTATGTCAGGCCAGTTTCCGCAATCTCCGGATGTCCAGTCTTTTTGGGAGCATATCGTAAACGGAGATCACTGTATTTCAGAAATTCCGGCGAACCGCTGGGACTGGCGCCGTTACGCCGATGATGAGGATGACACAGGTCTCAAATGGGGCGGTTTTATTGACGGTGTCGGAGAATTTGACCCGCTCTTTTTCGGAATTTCTCCTAAAGAGGCTTCGCAAATGGGGCCGGAGCAGTTTCTGCTTTTGATGCATACATGGAAGGCAATGGAGGATGCGGGCCTGACGAGTAAGACGTTATCAAGCAGACCGACGGGCGTTTTCGTTGCCGCGGGTAATAGCGACCCGAACAATGGAACAGCCATTCCGTCCATTATCCCAAACAGGATATCATATGCCTTGAATTTACAAGGACCGAGTGAATATTACGAGGCGGCCTGCACGTCAACACTAGTGGCTTTGCACAGGGCGGTTCAATCAATCCGTCATAACGAATGTGAGCAGGCTGTCGTGGGCGCCGCCAATATTCTGCAATCGCCGAAGGGCTTTATCGGTTTTGACGCAATGGGATATTTAAGCAAAAACGGCCGGGCGAAATCTTTCCAAAAAGATGCCGATGGCTTTGTCAGAAGTGAAGGCGCGGGCGTCATCATTATCAAACCGCTTGAGGCGGCAATTGAAGACAGCGATCATATTCACATGGTCATAAAAGGAACCGGGGTGTCTCATGGCGGTAAAGGCATGTCGCTTCACGCGCCGAATCCGGCGGGGATGAAGGCTGCGATGAAAAAAGCGTACGAAAACACCGATGTTGACCCGCAAACCGTCACATACATTGAAGCACACGGCATCGCCTCCGAAATGGCAGATGCGCTTGAGTTCAATGCAATCCAAGCGGGTTACGGCGAGTCTGCGAATGAGGAGGAAAGTGCGCCTTGTTACATCAGCACCGTGAAACCTTGCATCGGTCATGGCGAACTCGCTTCCGGACTGGCCGCCCTTATAAAAGTGGCGATGGCCATGAAACATCATACCATCCCGGGGATTCCCGGTTTCACAGCCGCAAATGAGCAAATGACCAATCAGCAAAGCCGCTTACGATTCACTGAAGACAATCAAGAATGGACACAGCTTACCGACCGTACAGGCAGTCCGATTCCGCGCAGGGCCGCAATTAACAGCTATGGATTCGGCGGCATGAATGCGCATGTCGTTTTGGAACAGTACAGTCCGAGCCCTAAAGACAAAGAATCTGTGCATGAACCGCAGCTTATCGTGCTTTCTGCTAAGAGCGAAGGCCGGCTTAAGGCGGCCGCAGGTCAGCTGACCGATTTCATACAAGCTGAACATACTCCGTCACTGCGGGATATTGCTTATACGCTCCAGACCGGCCGCGAGGCGATGCATTGCCGCCTGGCATTCGTTGCCCGCAATCAAGATGAACTGCTGGAAAAGCTGAAAGATTACAGAGAGTTTTCAGGAGAAAGCAATGGAGTGAAAAGCTTCTTTACCGGCAGTCAGCAGACTGGAGCAGGAGACATCGGCATTTTACTGGAAGGGACGCTCGGTACAGTCGTCACGGAGACGCTTTTGGCTGAAAACAATCTGGAAAAGCTTGCATTTTGCTGGGTGAAAGGTGCGGATATACCGTGGGACAGACTTCACCAAGGCAAATCTGTTCAAAGAGTGCCGCTTCCGACATATCCTTTTGAAAAACAGAAGTATTGGAACGGCAGTCAGACAGAAGACATCAGCCTTGAACCGATTCTAGAGAATCAACAGCTCCGCCGCGGGGGCGCGGCTGACATAGTGGCTGACATTTTAGGAATGGACGCAGCGGAAATGGACCCAAATAAGCCGCTGACTGAATACGGCTTCGATTCAATGTCCTGTATTCAGCTTCTGAAAAAACTTGAAGACACAGACTGCCGAGTAAGTCTGGAAGCTCTTCAGAACTGCAGCACTCTTCAGGAGCTCAGCTTGCTGTTAAAAACGAACAAATCGCAGGATGGGGAAGGGAAATTTCCCGAACTCGTCAAGCTCAATGAAAGAGAAACAGGACGTCCTGTTTTCTGGTTTCATGGAGGAACGGGAGGCGTCGAAGCGTATCAGCCATTCGCCAAAAAAAGCCAGCGTCCTTTTTACGGCATTCAGGCAAGAGGTTTGACAGGGAAAGATCCGCTGCAAGGAATCGGAGAGATGGCCGCTTCTTATGCGAGAATCATTCAAGCGGTACAGCCGAAAGGCCCTTATGACCTCGGCGGATATTCCTTGGGCGGAATGCTCGCATATGAAACGGCGCGCCTTTTGCAGGAGGAAGGTCATACGGTGAAAAGCGCCGTCATGATTGATACCCCGTATAGTGAAAAATGGAAAGAAAGAAAACCATCTGTCAAGTCAGTCATGCTGCAAACGATCAATACGATGCTTACGGCATATCTCAAGCCTGAAAATCCTGAAGACGCATTAATCAGCAGGGAAGACATTAACGTGCAGGCTGGGGAAGAGGCTGTATTGAATGAATTGATCAGCCTTGCCAAAGAGCGCGGACTGCCAAAACCGGAAGAAGCGATCCGGATGCAGATGGAGCAAATGATGAAGACGCAGCTTGCTTACGGAATGGAAGAGTATGATATGAAGCCGCTGCCGCATCCGGAAACGCTGCAGTGCTACTATTTCCGTAATAAAAGCGGCTTGTTCCTCGGAGATCTTGAACGTTATCTGACAGCAGAGGAAGAACAAAATCTGTTAGACCATGAGGCGTATTGGGAAGAATGGGAACGGCAGATAAAACAATTTCACCTGCTGGATGTTCATTCTTCTAATCATGTTACAATGCTGTCGGAATCAAAGCCGCAAAACGCCATTAAGGCATTCTGTGAAAAACTGTACGCAAATAAAGGAACAATAAGCGCCAATTTCCTTAATTCTTTCAGAAAAAAGCTGGACGAAACAAATGAGTTGGTAAAACGGTAATATAGAAAGAGCTGCCAGAGCAATCCGGCAGCTCTTTTTGACTAATGAGAACTAAATTTACTATGTACTAAATTTTCATAGTAATTTGTTGTTTCCTGTTAATAAGATATTTAAAAACCCCCAAATATGGGGGCGGATATTATAATCTGACAGGCAGTGCTTCAAGCCCTCTTAAAAACACATTCTTTCTCCATGATAAATCCTCAGGCGCTCCCTTCAGCTCTATATTCGGAAACCGTTTTAAAAGCGCTGTAAAGGCAATGGATGCTTCCATCCGGGCGAGCGGAGCTCCGAGACAGAAATGAATGCCGAAGCCGAAAGAGATATGGCGGTTCGGTGTTCTCGCTATATTTAATGTATCAGGATCATCAAAATATTCCGGGTCCCGATTGGCTGAACCGATGCCGATAAATATCATATCGCCTTTTTTAATGGAAACATCTTTATAGGTGAAATCTTCAATCGCCCAGCGATTCGCCATCATGATGACGGGAGAGGTATAACGCAAAAGCTCTTCGACCGCCGTCTGAATAGTTTCAGGCTGCCGCTTTATCTTCTCCAGCTGGTCTTTGTGCAAAAGAAGCGCCAGTGTGCCGGAGCCGAGAAGGTTAACCGTTGTTTCAAGTCCGGCAACGACTAACAAAAACAGCATGGAATAAAGCTCTGATTCACTCAGCTTTTGGCCGTCCTCTTCTGCGTAAATCAGCTTGCTCGTCAAGTCTTCACCCGGATGTATTCTTTTTTCTTCGATCAGTGTTTTCATATATTGTTTAAACTCTCTGAGCGCCTGATTGGTCGCTTCTCGTCCGCTTTCTGACGTGTCGACCATCGCGTTTGTCCACACCTGAAATGAGGCGCGGTCCTCTTTCGGAATTCCGAGCAGCTCTGAAATGACGATAAACGGAAGCAGAGCGGCGAAATCTCTCATGATATCAGGATCTGTTTTTGTTTCCATTTCATCCAGCAGCTCTTCTGTAATCCGTTCTATCCCGGTGCGAAGCTGCTCAATCATCCGGGGAGTGAACCCCTGATGCACCAAAGACCGCAGGCGTGAATGATCCGGCGGGTCCTTTGCCAGCATATGCTCTGATACAAAATCGATATCTTCACTGACATTCAGCTTTGCGATCAGCTCCTTCGGCATGACCCGTTTTACATCTCTCGTAATTCTGCTGTCCTTTAAAAACGCCATACAATCATCATAACGAGTGACGAGCCAAGCCGGAAAGGTGCCTCCGAAACGCTGCAGTTCGAATTTATGTATGGGATCCTGCTCTCTGAATGTGCTTAAAACCGCAAAAGGGTTTTCGTGAAACTCGGATGAGTGTGGATGAAACATTATTTTTTCCATCGTGATTTCCCCGCCTTCATGTTTTTAAGAAAGACTTAAGACATAACAAACTGCCGGTGCCTGCCGGCCGATCGGCATTCCTCCTTTTATCCGCTGAAGACACTGATTACAACGGCGCATAAGTATGTCTAAAATATATAAGGAATCAGAAGCTTGTTCAATAGAAAAACCGTAAAGCCGTCATTTTCGTTGGTTATCACCAAAATAGCAAACTTTTTTTACCAATTCATCATGTGTGCCGAATCCGGCTAATATACATATTTACGCTTCATATCAACTTCTTAAGGAGGCTGTGAATGACTGCGTTTATGAAATGGGCGGCAAGTCTGCTTTTGGTGATCTCTCTTCAGTTCAGCTTTATGAGCGCCGGCACTTCGGAGAATACTGCCCGAGCCGCGTCCAGATACGATCAGGTGCTTTATTTCCCGCTGTTAAAATATCCGGAGACGGGAAATCATATAAAAGACGCCATTTCGGCAGGGCACTCTGACATTTGTACAATTGATCGCGGCGGAGCTGAGGATAGAAGGAAAGAATCATTGAAAGGAATTCCGACAAAGCCCGGATTTGACCGTGATGAATGGCCGATGGCGGTCTGTACAGAAGGCGGGGCTGGAGCTGATATCAGATATGTAACCCCTTCGGACAATCGCGGGGCCGGCTCATGGGTCGGAAATCAAATGAGCAGGTATTCCGACGGCACGAAAGTATTATTTATCGTTCAGTAATCTTCTCCGGCGCGCCGGAGTTTTTTTATGCTATGAAAAGGCGGCGTACCGGCTGGACATATGAAATGGCGAAGAGTAAACTTATATGTTGGACTCAGCATGAGAAAGGATTGGATCACATTGACGGTGACTACATACCGAAATATTGCACTTTTGCTTCTTTGTTTAACTGCGGGAATTGTGGATGTGATCGGTTATTTAAGTTTAGGACACGTCTTTACCGCCAACATGACGGGGAACATCGTTTTGTTCGGCATGGCGATCGGCAACTCATGGCATCTTGCCGTACTCAAATCTTTAACCTCGTTAATCGGATTTATTGCAGGCGTTATTGCCGCGGCTTGGCTTGTCGGCAATAAACAGAAATCATTCTGGCCCCCTGCGGTCACTGCCGCATTGATCATTGAAGGGGCTGTTTTGCTTTTGTTTGCTCTGTTCTCCTGCTTTTTTGCAGAATCCATTTCTGTTTATGTGCTGATTATGCTGCTCAGCTTCGCAATGGGAATGCAGACAACAGCCGCGCGAAAACTTGGTGTAGCCGGGATTTCCACGACTGTATTAACGGGAACGCTTGCTAATTTTTTTGAAGATCTCACCGCAAGGTTTTACAAAGCGGACAAGCGGAAGCAGTTTACGAGAGATGCGGTATTGCGCGCGCTTGCCTTGGTGCTGTATTGCTTTGGGGCGGTTATCGGCGCATTTGCCGAACCGAATTATAAATTCGCCGTGATCTGGCTCCCGATTATTATTATTTTAGGTATTATGCTTTGTGCATTTACAATGTTCCACGGTTACTCGGAAGAAAAAAAACAATAAAAAAACGCCGCTGATTCACGGCGTTTTTTTTCGTTTTATTGCTCTTTTCGGGTCCCGATTGTATAAACGGCCCGATCTGTATGTACCTTTAATCCGTCTTGCTCTTTTTGGATGGTAATCTCGCCGAGCAAAGGGATTTCATACGCATCTTGAGGGAGCGGGACATTTCCTTCCTCCGTATAGGTTGTGCCGTGTCCTTTTAGGACGAGTTCTTCGTCAGCTACATAGTCATCGGGATGATTTGTCCGGCGGACGAGAACATCATCAAGGTGAAGCATGATCTGGTCCATATCAGAAATCTCGTTCCGGCTGTCTGTCAGCTCTCCTTTTCTGATATCAAGAGTTTGTCCGATCTGCTTTTGCAGCCATTCTGACAGTTCGGTGTTTGTAAGTGCCATTGATATTCCTCCTTTTATCTACACCATACTTATTCCCTATTTTTTTAGAAATACACTGCTCCGCTTAATCTTTTTTTCTGACAGCCGGTTTTGAAGAGTTACTAGTTTCTTCATTATAATTGTTTACTAAAAACGGGGTCATCTTCCGGTGCAGACGACCCCGTTTACTCATCATATAAAGATTATTCTTTCGGCACGGCGTTTTCGGCGTTCACTGCACCCGCTCCGTAAATGTTCGGATCTTCATTTGTCCATTTATCCGGACTTTCCTTGATCAGTGTTTTTACTTCGTCAGGCGTAAGCTGCGGGTTCTGCTGAAGGATTAAAGCGGCAATGCCCGCACAGATCGGAGTGGCCATCGACGTGCCCGACAGACTGAAATACAATGACCCTACACGATTTGATTTTTGTAATTTGTCAAGGTATGAACGAGGTGAACGAAGGGACACGATATCGACTCCGGGCGCGAGAATATCAGGCTTTTCTTTTCCGTACACCGTCGGGCCGCGGCTTGAGAAAGAAGCAGCCGTATCGTCTTCATTCGCGGCCGTATCATTGTCATCATAGGCGCCTACCGTGATGACCTTCTCACTGACGCCGGGGCTTGAAATCGTTTGAGCTTCCGGACCGGAATTGCCCGCAGCGACGCAGACGACGATTCCTGCGTTCCATGCTTCTTCAACGGCCTTGACGAGCGGATCGTCCGTTTCTTTGTCATATCTGAGCGCTTCTCCGCCCAGTGACATGCTGATGATCCGGATCGGATTGTCAGTGTGTTTTTTATTATATTGTATGCACCATTCCACACCTTCAATGATATCAGCCAAGGTTCCCGATCCGGTTTTGTTTAAAACTTTGACACCGATCAGATTGGCTTCCGGCGCGGGTCCCTGATATTTTCCGGAAGACGATGCGCCGCTGCTCGCGATATCACCGGCGCAATGGGTGCCGTGGCCGTTGTCATCATACGGTTCCGTCCTTTGATTCACAAAGTCTGCAAATCCGGTAATTCTTCCTTTTAAATCGGGGTGCTGATAGATTCCGGTATCAATGACGGCAACGGTTACGCCTTTTCCTGTTAATACGGTGCCGTTTCGGGTCACTTCTTTTGCATGTGATGATTCGGCTGCCGTATCGAGAAGTGCTTTTACTTCCCGGTTTAAATAGACTTTACGGATATCCCGGCATTGAGAAAGAAGCATGTGAAGGGCGGCCGGGGTGACTTCAGCGCTGCAGCAATTAATTGTGTGAAACTGCTTTTTGATCGTGCAGCGTTTCTCATTTGACAGGACCTGGCCTGTGCTGTGAAACCCGGATTCATGGCAGCCTTCCTCGAATTCAATGATGACTGACATTTTCTTTCTGTTTTTCACCTTTTTTTCGAAAAAACGATGGAGAAAGCAAGGCGTCCATTTGAAAGGTTTATATAACTGTAATACATTTTCTCTGAGCGGCCCGTCCAGCTTATGAGCATTTGACCGAACCATTTGTACCATTGAGTAACCAAACATATATACTTTTCCTCCCATTCTGGCGATTCTCTCTATACCATATGAACAGGCAGTATATTCGGTCAGTTTGTTTGTCCTTTCAGAGAGCTGGTTACTTGCGGTTTTTTCATTTGAAAAAGAACGTTTGTTCTCTTATAATGAAACCGACAGAAGGAGGTATATACATGAACATAATATTGAGACATTCCTTGGAAAAGCAGCTTCCGATTGATATTATATATATGAAAAAAGACGGCTCCATTTCAAAACGGACCATTATTATTAAAAAAGGGGATGAGCGGGCTGTAACGGCATTTTGCTGTACAAAAAGGCAGATGAGAACTTTTTTGACGGGCTCCATTCTGTCCTGCGCATTTGCTTCGGGAGACGGATATTCATTTTTAAAAGCGTATTCTTGATGCCGGATGTTTCCGGCTGTGAATCTCCCGCCCCTGAAAATTCGGGCATTCCTCCCTTTTTTTTTGCCTCTCTCAACCTTTTTTCACTGATGCCCGGCATTTGAGCGCTTGAACCGTGACCATCAATTGATTTTTCGAAACCGGGAAGTTTTTCACTGATGATAATGTTAATAGAATGTTAAGATAAGACCTATTGACAAAAATCCAAATAATGAATATCTCATTTTTCAGAAAGGAGCAAAGAAGGAGAGCTGATGAAAAGAATTATACTTAATGTCATCATTATCGTAGCAATGGTCTTACTAATAAGATGTGCTCACTATGCGTCAGACCCTGATCCCTCGAATTCTTCAGATACATACACAGATTTTAAAGATCTGGCTGAACATGAAGACCCCGATGATTATTATATATCGTACAATAAGCGAGAGGGGAGCCCTGTATTGATCATGTCGCCGCACGGAGGGAGAATTGAGGGCGGGGTGAGCGAGATCGTCCGCTCTTTCAGAGATGATTATTCAACCTACCTGTTTGAGGGGTTAAAAGCGCATGATAACCAGACTCTTCATATTACGAGCACCAAGTTCGATGAGCCTTTAGCAGTCGAAAGCATTAAGCAGCACCATTATGTGATCGCAGTTCACGGTTATAAAGGCGACGAGAAAAATACCCTTGTCGGAGGAAGCGACCGGAAGCGGGCGGAAAAACTGGTGAGAGCTTTCAAACGAAATGGATTTCCTGCAGAATTGGCAACCTCAAAAACGGGTCTGGCCGGGGTTGACACAGAAAATATCAATAATCAGGCGCAAACAGGTCTGAGCATACAGCTTGAAATCAGCAGAGAACAGCGGGAAGCGTTTTTTGATAATTTCGACTACCGTGAAAGAGAATTCACAAAAACAGACGAATTTTACCGGTTTGTCCGTACGATAAAAAGAGTGATCAATCAAGAGTATTCATGAGCTTATCATAAGACAAACCAGTGAAAGATGAGTAAACTTGAAAAAAAGGAGGATGGTCCCTTGGCAAAACATCATTTTTATTTAAAAGCAAATTGGCCCGGAAATCGGAATGACGTCGGCGACATTAAAAGCGGCCGGCTGGAAACGGCTGTGTCCATTCCTAAGGAAATGGACGGTCCGGGAGAAGGCACAAATCCTGATGAGATGCTGCTTGGAGCGGCCGCGACCTGTTATATTATAACGCTTGCGGCAATGATGGAAAGAAGCGGTCTGGATAAAGAAGATTTACATATGGAATCTGAAGGAATTGTAGATGTAACAAACGGTGTGTTCACGTATCAAAAAATCATTCACCGCCCGTTTATATTATTAAAGCCGGATGCAAACGAAACGGATTTTGCACTGGCCAGGAAGTTAGCGCAAAAAGCGGAATCGTCTTGTATGATTTCACGAGCGGTTCAGGGAAACGTGGAGATGGAGCTTGAGGTTGAAGTAAAAGCCGCCCGCGCATGACGAATTCAAACGGTCAGCTCCGGGCCGTTTGATTTTTTTTCGTTTTTTGAGATTTGGAACGGTTGAGCAGGATGACGCCCGTGATGACCAACACAAGACCGATCATCATTTTGATCGTCATGGCTTCCTTAAAAACAATAAAGCCGACGATTGCAGTTAAAGCCGTGCCGACACCTGACCATGTCGCGTATGCGGTGGATAAATCAAGACTTTTCAATGAAAAGCTCAAAAACATAAAAGAGGCTCCGATTCCGGCAATGACGCCGAGAGCGGGCCACAGGTGCGTAAAACCGTCCGACAGCTTCAGCATCGTGCTCCCGAACACTTCTGATACAATGGCTAATGCCAAGCAAAGTAATCCTTTCATCAGCATGCCTCTCCTTTCTACCAATTCATCAAAATGACACCGGCCAATAAGAAAAAGAGTCCGATGACGGCCTGCTTGTCCAGTTTTTCCTGAAACCACTTCGCTCCGATAATGGACGCAAGCACCGTTCCGGCCCCGCTCCATGTGGCATAGGATAAGCTGAGCGGAATAAGATTCAGTGTCAGTGAAAGCATATAAAAGGCCAATGAATAGCCAGCCACTACAAGCGCGCTCGGCACAAACCGCGTAAATCCGCGGGAGACCTTCAGCATGGCCGCACCCATTGACTCTGATAAAATAGCAATTGTGAGGAAGATATAACCCAGAATCATATCCAATCCCCCTCTCATCATCATCTTCATGCCTTTTGTTTAAGGCATTAAAATAAAATAATATCCGAACTTTACCCGGCAAGTCAAGACATTCGGCCTATATAAAAAGGCCCCTGAAAGGAGCCCTTTTTGATTGTCTTAGTAGTAATACGGATAGTAAGGGTAGCCGTAACCTCCGTACAAATACGGATTGAACAATGCGCTTCCGACAAGTCCCCCGACAAGCCCTCCGACAAACGGTCCGCCGTAAAAACCAAACGGACGTCCGAACCCGCCAAACCAAGGGCGGCCAAACCAAGGGCGGCCAAAACCAAAACCCGGCCGTCCGAATCCGAAGCCGAATCCGGGACGTCCGAACCCGAAGCCCGGCCGGCCAAAACCAAATCCAGGCCGTCCAAACTGTCTCATATCACTATCTGCTGCGTATGCGTATTCTTCATTCATAATTAAGGTACCTCCAAGAATAAATTTTAGATGATAACAGAGTATTCAGCCCACCAATTTTTGATTGGGCGTTTATCAAAAAAATAAAGGAGTGAGCTTTTGTGGGCCTGTATCAGTCCGATTGGTCAAAAAAACCTCCGCACACACACGCTTACCGGGCTGTAACGGATGTTGTGCAGGGGCATTATCATTTGATCGAAGGCTTCTCACAGCCTGAGAATGGCAGCAATACAGATCAGCATACACATTTCTATACGGGCATTACCTCATTTGAAAACGGCCATTTCCACAGATATTACGGTATTTCCGGCCCTGCCATTCCGAGAGCTGACGGAACGCATTACCATGAGCTTTCAGAGACCACCTTTGCCGCCTACAATGAGCCGATTCAGATCCAGTACGGCGGCGTCGTTTACGATCCGCGGGAGGAAGGCCGGAAAACGCACCGCCATACTCTCAAGGGAAAAACGAAAGAGGTTGTCGGCAACGAGCCGATCGGGTGGTAATTGACGTTTAGCGCTCAGGAAAAAGGGCAAAATGGATAGGTGCATGGAGCAATGAATGCTATAATTAGGGGGAGATTTATAAAAGAGAGTGATACATATTGAAAAATACAAAACAGCCTGTCGTCATACTTGTCGGCCCGACGGCAGTCGGAAAAACAAAACTGAGCATCGGACTCGCAAAAATGCTGAATGCGGAAATCATCAGCGGGGATTCCATGCAGGTATATAAAGGGATGGACATCGGAACGGCCAAAGTCACCGAAGAAGAGACAGAAGGCGTGCCGCATCATCTGATTGATATTTTGGAGCCGTCCGACACGTTTTCAACGGCTGATTATCAAAAAATGGTGAGAGAAAAAATCAGCGAGATTGCCGCCAGAGGAAAGCTCCCGATGATTGTCGGAGGGACGGGTCTGTACATCCAGTCTGTGCTGTATGATTATACGTTTACGGAACACTCCGGTGATCCTTTATTCAGGGAGCGCATGGAGAAACTGGCTGCCGAAGAAGGGGCTGAGGCTCTTCATGCCAAACTTGCGGCGGCCGATCCGGAAGCAGCGGCAGCCATTCATCAAAACAATACGCGAAGAGTCATCCGCGCTCTCGAAATTCTGCACATATCGGGCAAAACAATGTCAGAACATCTTAAAACTCAAAAACGGGAGCTGCTTTACAATGCGGTGCTCATCGGTCTTACAATGGACAGAGAAGTGCTGTACGGCCGGATTAACGAGCGTGTTGACCTGATGATGGAAGCCGGCCTTCTTGAGGAAGTCAAGCGGCTGTATGATATGAATATCCGGGACAGCCAATCGATTCAGGCGATCGGCTATAAAGAGCTGTATGAATATCTTGATGGAAAAGTGCCGCTTTCTCAGGCCGTGGAGCAATTAAAACAAAATTCAAGACGTTATGCGAAACGTCAGCTGACCTGGTTTCGCAATAAAATGTCTGTTTCATGGACCGATATGACGCCGCCTGTTGATCTTGAACAGAAAAAAAAGGAAATTTTCGAGTGTATAGCAGGAAAACTGGAAATTTAATCGAAACAGTATTGTATTGAGAACCAAGGAGGACGAAACATGAAACCGATTAATATTCAGGATCAGTTTTTGAATCAAATCCGAAAAGACAATACGTTCGTCACGGTATTTTTACTCAACGGCTTTCAGCTTCGCGGCCAGGTAAAAGGCTTTGACAACTTTACCGTCTTACTCGAAACGGAGGGGAAGCAGCAGCTTATTTATAAACATGCCATCTCCACGTTCGCCCCGCAAAAAAACGTTCAGCTTGAGCTTGAATAAACTTTTGCCAAAGACCATGAACAATGGTCTTTTTCTATGCGCATCTGTATATTGCCGGCTGTATATCGGCAACATAAAAGGGGGCTTGGAAAACAATGTTCGAAAGTGAGAATGAACTGAGAAGAATCAGGATAACGCTCGTCTGGATCGCTGTTTTTTTGCTGTTTGGAGCATGCAGCAATCATGAAACGGTGGTGACGGATGATGACAGCGGCTCGGCGGATGCCGAACCGCAGACAGAAGGCACGGTGCAGCTGGAGCATAACCATTTCGGCGTCGTCGAAGACGGTTATTTAAAAATATATCGTTACGACGAAAAAACGAATAAAGTCAAACTGAAAAAAGAAACGACGTTAGATGAGCTTGAATAAATTTCACAAGCTTTCGAATTTACAAAGCGGGCCGCACAAGCTACACTAGTTACTGACATTGATCATGCAGAGGGTGAGACGATTGAAACACAAGGTGATAATCAACCATTGGGAAGAAACCTGTGAAGATGATTCCTGCTATGAATATGGAACCAGCATCATTGTTGACGGCAAAGAACTGCTCAGAGAGGCTTCCATCACAAGCGCTCTGAAAGCTGTGCTGAAAGAAATCGGTGCTGATGCGGAAATAGAAGAGACCGTTGAAAGCGAAAAAAAATGTGATTCTTACAAAAAATAAGAATAAAAGTCTAGACTACTAAGCAGTTTTTTTTCATGTTATGATAGACATCGGCTTACACATGACACCTTGAGTAGGATGAGAGATGATTCTCGTTCTGCTCTCTTTTTTGGGCGTTAATCGGGGCAGAACCAAGGTCCGCTCTTTCAAAAATATGAACTTTTTATAAATCGATCTCAATATGTTGTGTTTTTCTGAGAGGTTAGTATACTATATATAGTGTTAAGAGATTCATTATTTTTGATAGGTCGTGATAAGGATGGTTCAAATCATATTTGATTCAAAGACAGGGAATGTTCAGCGTTTTGTGAATAAAACAGACTTTCAGCTGATCCGCAAGGTGGATGAAATGGACCACGTGGACACTCCGTTTGTTTTGGTCACCTACACGACAAACTTCGGCCAGGTACCGGCATCAACACAATCATTTCTCGAAAAATACGCCCATCTCTTATTAGGAGTCGCTGCGAGCGGCAACAAAGTATGGGGCGATAACTTTGCAAAAAGCGCCGATACCATTTCAAGACAATATCAGGTGCCGATCTTGCACAAATTTGAACTCAGCGGCACAGCGAAAGACGTTGAATTGTTTACTCAGGAGGTAGAAAAAGTTGTCACAAAACCAAGTGCCAAAATGGATTCAGTTAAATAACGAAATTATGATCCAACAAGATGGAAAATTCCAGTTTGATAAAGATAAAGAGGCTGTACATAGCTATTTTGTTGACTATATCAATCAAAACACAGTTTACTTTCACGATTTGAAAGAGAAGCTGGATTATTTAATTGAAAACCAATACTACGAAGAAGAATTCTTAAGCCTGTATTCTTTTGAAGACATTAAAGAAGTGTTTAAGACAGCTTACGCAAAGAAGTTTCGTTTTCCTTCCTTCATGAGTGCGTTTAAATTCTATAATGACTATGCTTTGAAAACGAATGACAAAAAAAGAATCCTCGAGCGTTACGAGGACCGGATCTCAATTGTTGCGCTGTTCTTCGCAAACGGCGACACTGAGAAAGCGAAAGAATATGTGAATCTGATGATCAATCAGGAATATCAGCCGAGCACACCGACATTCTTAAATGCGGGCCGCAAACGCCGCGGAGAGCTTGTCAGCTGTTTCCTCTTGGAAGTCAATGATTCCTTAAACGACATCTCAAGAGCGATCGACATCTCCATGCAGCTTTCTAAACTGGGCGGCGGGGTTTCTCTTAACCTGTCTAAGCTCCGTGCGAAAGGTGAAGCGATCAAAGATGTGGAAAACGCCACAAAAGGCGTCGTAGGGGTGATGAAGCTTCTTGATAATGCGTTCCGCTACGCTGACCAAATGGGGCAGAGACAAGGCTCAGGCGCGGCATACCTGAACATCTTCCACCGGGATATTAATGATTTTCTTGATACGAAAAAAATCTCGGCTGATGAAGATGTCCGCGTTAAAACCCTTTCCATCGGCGTCGTGATTCCGGACAAGTTTGTCGAGCTTGCGCGTGAGGATAAAGCCGCTTACGTCTTTTATCCGCATACGATTTATAAAGAATACGGCCAGCATATGGACGAAATGGACATGACGGCGATGTATGAGGAGCTTGTCGACAACCCGCGCGTCAAAAAAGAAAAAGTGAATGCGCGCAAATTGCTTGAAAAGCTTGCCGTTCTCCGTTCTGAGTCAGGCTATCCGTACATTATGTTCCAGGATAACGTAAACAAAGAGCACGCGAATAACCACGTATCAAAAGTGAAATTCTCGAACCTTTGCTCTGAGGTGCTTCAGGCGTCACAGGTTTCAGCTTACACAGATTATGACGAGGAAGACGAAATCGGCCTGGACATTTCCTGCAACCTTGGTTCTTTAAATATTTTAAATGTCATGAAACATAAATCGATTGAGCGCACGGTGAAACTCGCGACGGATTCCCTGACTCATGTATCCGAGACGACGGATATCCGCAACGCGCCGGCAGTCAGACGCGCAAACAAAGCGATGAAGTCGATCGGTCTAGGCGCGATGAACCTGCACGGCTACCTTGCCCAAAACGGCATCGCTTACGAAAGCCCGGAAGCAAGAGACTTCGCGAATACGTTCTTTATGATGGTGAACTTTTATTCTATCCAGCGTTCCGCTGAGCTTGCAAAAGAAAAAGGCGAAACGTTTGAGCATTATGAAGGCTCCACTTATGCAACGGGAGAATATTTCAATAAATATATCGAAAAAGAATTCTCGCCGGCATACGAAAAAATCGCTGCGCTCTTTGAAGGCATGCACATTCCGACAATCGAAGACTGGAAAGAGCTGAAGGCGTTTGTCGCTGAAAACGGCATGTACCACAGCTACAGACTGTGCATCGCGCCGACAGGCTCCATTTCCTACGTCCAATCCAGCACGGCATCCGTTATGCCGATTATGGAACGGATTGAAGAAAGAACATACGGAAACTCCAAAACGTATTATCCGATGCCGGGGTTAGCGTCTAATAACTGGTTCTTCTACAAAGAAGCTTATGATATGGACATGTTCAAAGTGGTGGATATGATCGCGACAATCCAGCAGCATATCGATCAGGGAATCAGCTTTACCCTGTTTTTGAAAGATACGATGACAACTCGTGATCTGAACCGTATTGATCTGTATGCCCATCATAGAGGCATCAAAACCATTTACTATGCAAGAACGAAAGATACCGGGCAGGACAGCTGTCTTTCTTGTGTCGTTTGATTAAAGGAGAGTTTACAGTGACAAAAATTTATGACGCAGCAAACTGGTCAAAGCATGAAGATGATTTTACCCAAATGTTTTACAACCAAAACGTAAAGCAGTTCTGGCTTCCCGAAGAGATCGCATTAAACGGCGATCTCCTCACTTGGAAGTACTTGGGTAAAAATGAGCAGGATACGTACATGAAGGTGCTCGCCGGCCTGACACTGCTTGATACAGAGCAGGGGAACACGGGCATGCCGATTGTGGCCGAGCACGTAGAAGGCCATCAGCGAAAAGCGGTTCTTAATTTCATGGCGATGATGGAAAACGCGGTGCACGCAAAATCATATTCAAATATTTTTATGACACTTGCTCCGACTGAAACGATCAACGAAGTGTTTGAATGGGTAAAGCAGAATAAGTACCTGCAGAAAAAAGCCCAAACCGTTGTCGGACTGTATCGCGCCATCAAAAAAGACGATGAGATTTCGCTGTTTAAAGCGATGGTTGCTTCCGTTTACTTAGAAAGCTTCCTTTTCTACAGCGGTTTCTATTATCCGTTATATTTCTACGGACAGGGAAAACTGATGCAAAGCGGTGAAATCATCAACCTGATTCTTCGTGATGAAGCGATCCACGGCGTCTATGTCGGACTGCTTGCCCAAGAAATATACAATAAACAAACAGAAGTGAAAAAGGCGGAACTTCGTGAATTTGCGATTGAGCTTTTAGAAGAGCTGTATCACAATGAGCTTGAGTATACCGAGGATCTGTACGATCAAGTCGGGCTGTCTCATGACGTAAAGAAATTCATCCGCTATAACGCCAATAAAGCTTTGATGAACTTAGGGTTCGATCCTTACTTTGAAGAAGAGGATATTAATCCGATTGTATTAAACGGATTAAACACCAAAACGAAATCACATGATTTCTTCTCCATGAAAGGGAACGGCTACAAAAAAGCGACGGTAGAACCGATTAAAGACGAGGATTTTTATTTCGGCCAAGATGAAGAGCAGATATAATATCTGCTCTTTTGGCTTGAATGGAGAGGTATGACAGGAGGAACCGACATGGATAAAATGGATGAAATCATCTTAGCTGCGCCGCGGAGTGACGTCTTCCAAAATGAAACGCTGACATTCCAGGGCGTCAACAGCGAAGATGAGCGTATCGTGAAGATTATGGCTCAAATTGAGGAGCATTTTTTAGAAATCAGAAGAGGCGACGCGGAAGAGGACCCGCGTTTTAAACAGCCGATTCCGTATGTCGTCATCCGGCGCGATGATGAAGTGTTTGTGTATGAGCGGCTCGCGGGCGGCGGAGAAACGCGCCTTCATAATAAACTTTCCCTCGGTTTCGGCGGACACATGAATCCTATGGAGGGAGCGGCCTCATTTGCGGAGGTGCTGAAACAGAATACCGACCGGGAGTTAGCAGAAGAACTGCACATCCTTGAGGAAGACAAACAAAACATTGTCACACTCGGTTTAATCAATGATGATGAAAACAGTGTCGGAAAGGTGCATATCGGCATCCTTTCTGCGCTCCAATTAGCGTCTGGAGCACAAGTCGAAGTGAAAGAAAAAGAGCAGATCGCCGGCCGCTGGATGAAAGTGAACGAATTAAAAGAAGAAGACGTGTATCAGCGGCTTGAAACTTGGTCTCAGTTTGTCGCCGATATTCTTCAATAACACAAAAACCCCTGTTCCTCCTAAAAAAGGGAGAACAGGGGTTTTTCATTAGTTTAACGTAATGACAGTATCAAATCCCGCTTTTTTGGCCTGCGCTGCTAAAGATTCAGCATAATCTCTGGAAGAGAATGCGCCAATCTGTACTTTAAATAAGCCGTCTTTCGGAAGCACAATCGCATCAAAACCTTTAGACACCGCATTGGCGGCAAGCGCATCAGCATTTGCTTTCACATTGAAAGCGCCGATTTGCACTTTATACAAGTCAGTCTTTTTTTTTAGCCCGAAAGCCTGCTCCAAGCCCTTGGCATGTCCTCTTGCAAGGCTTTCAATAAAACTGGCTGTTTTCAGTTTATTTGCATCAGCTGCCGTATCAACAAAACCATTCTCCGTCAAAATCGCCGGCATACTTGTCTCCCGCAGCACATGGAAGTTGGCTGTTTTTTTCCCTCGGTCATTAAAACCGGATGCTTGGATTACTTGCGTGTGAACGGCTGACTGGTAAGTCGAAGTCGGCGCTCCGACACCGGGATAAATATAGCTCTCAAATCCGGTTCCGCCTCCTGAGTTAATATGAATGGATAAAAAATAATCTGCGCCCCAGCTGTTGGCGGCATCCGTTCTTTCCGTCAGACTGACCGTCTTATCGCTTGTCCTGCTCATCGTGACAGAAACCCCTTCATACTCATTCGTCAGAATCGTGCGCAAAACCAGCGCGATCTCCAGCGTGACCGCTTTTTCCTGAAGCCCGTTTCCGGTTGCGCCTGAATCAGTTCCGCCATGACCGGGGTCTATAAAAATTTTAACCATTCTCCATCACCTCATTACAGCATATGATGATATTTAAAAGGTGCTTGTACGGCTGTCATTCATGAAAAAAATGAGAAATCCGCCCAGCATTTCCCGGAAAATAAAAATAAATGGTTTGTCCTTCCGTTTCAGCTGAATACAATAAGAAATGAAAAATATTTCTCGGGAAAGCGCAGGATTCAGCATCATTCCCGAAGAGAACGGAAAATGCGACAGATAAAAGGGGTAATCGGGCCTCATGATGATAGGCGGGTGTCACGGAACGCCTTTATCATGAATAAGATAAAGAGAGAACAGAGAGGTGAGCATGTTGGAGCGCGCTGTAACCTATAAAAACAACGGACAAATTAACATCATTCTTAATGGCCAAAAGCAAGTGCTGACAAATGCGGAAGCTGAGGCGGAATATCAGGCCGCCCTGCAAAAAAATGAAGCCAAGCACAGCATTCTGAAAGAAATTGAAAAAGAAATGAACACATTAGTGGGTATGGAAGAAATGAAGCGCAACATTAAAGAAATTTACGCGTGGATATTCGTCAACCAAAAACGGGCCGAACAAGGGCTGAAAGTCGGAAAGCAAGCTCTTCATATGATGTTCAAAGGCAATCCCGGCACCGGAAAAACAACCGTCGCGAGACTGATCGGCAAGCTTTTCTTCGAAATGAACGTGCTTTCCAAAGGACATCTGATCGAAGCAGAACGTGCCGATCTGGTCGGTGAATACATCGGTCACACGGCGCAAAAAACGAGAGATCTGATTAAAAAATCGCTCGGGGGCATTTTATTCATTGATGAAGCATACTCACTTGCTAGGGGCGGAGAAAAGGATTTCGGTAAAGAGGCGATTGATACGCTTGTCAAGCATATGGAAGACAAACAGCATGAATTTATTCTGATCCTGGCAGGGTACTCGAGAGAAATGACACATTTCCTGTCATTAAATCCCGGCCTGCAATCGCGTTTTCCTATCAGCATCGATTTTCCGGATTATTCTGTCGCTCAGCTGATGGACATTGCAAAGCGCATGATAGCGGAGCGGGAGTATCAATTAAGCCAGGAAGCCGAGTGGAAGCTAAAAGATTACTTAATGACGGTGAAAAGCACGACAAGCCCCATTAAATTCAGCAACGGACGCTTTGTCAGAAATGTGATTGAAAAATCAATCCGCGCTCAGGCTATGAGGCTTTTAATGGGGGACCAATACTTAAAAAACGATCTGATGACGATCAAGAGTCAGGATTTATTTATAAAAGATGACACGGCAGCTCATGAATAATCCTCTCAGCCGGTTTGAGAGGCCTTTTTTTATTTCTCTCTTTAAAACCCGCCGGATGTGTGGTATACGTCCTGCGGGTTTGGTATGATAGTACTACTGCCCAATACGACACAGAAAGGAACATCCATTTGAACGAACAGGAAGAAAAAAAAGAAACGGTCATTTTAGTCGGCTGCCAGCTTCCGCACATGACCGACGAGCACTTTGAACATTCCATGGACGAGCTCGCTTCATTGACAAAAACGGCTGACGGAACGGTACTGACCCGGATTACGCAAAAACGGAACAGAGCGGATGCCGCTACATATATAGGCAAGGGGAAAGTAGACGAGCTGAAGGCGCTGTGTGAAGAGCTTGAAGCGGATCTGGTCATTTTTAATGATGAACTGTCACCGAGCCAGCTTAAATCACTCGCCACGGCAATTGAAGCGAAGATCATCGACCGCACGCAGCTTATTTTGGATATTTTCGCAAAAAGGGCGAAGACGAGGGAAGGAAAGCTTCAGATCGAATTGGCCCAGCTTCAATACGCACTGCCGCGTCTGAGCGGACAAGGAATCAATCTCTCCAGACAAGGCGGCGGAATCGGGACGAGAGGGCCCGGTGAGACAAAGCTTGAAACAGACCGTCGCCACATTAGAAACCGCATACACGAAATTAACGTGCAGCTGTCAACGGTTATCCGCCACAGAAGCCGTTATCGGGAGAGACGAAAGAAGAATGGTGTGCTTCAGGCGGCGCTCGTCGGCTATACCAATGCCGGGAAATCAACGTGGTTCAATAAATTAACAAGCTCAGACAGCTATGAAGAAGATCTGCTGTTTGCAACTCTTGATCCGATGACAAGAAAGATGGCGCTTCCAAGCGGTTACAGCGTCCTTTTGTCTGATACGGTCGGCTTTATTCAGGATTTGCCGACGACGCTGATTGCCGCTTTCCGTTCAACGCTTGAGGAAGTGAAGGAAGCTGACTTGATCATTCATGTCATTGATTCTTCCAATGAAGATTACGCGGGGCATGAACAGACTGTTCTCGGACTGTTAAAAGAGCTTGAAGCAGATGATATTCCGGTGTTAACTGCTTATAACAAAAGGGATGAAACACTTCCTGACTTCATTCCGACAGCAGGAGAAGGCCACATCATGATCAGCGCCAGAATCGCCGGGGATGAAGCGAAATTGAAAGCGGAAATCGAAGCTTATTTGCGCCGTGAGCTGATGACGCCGTATGAAGTTCATGTACCCGCCGCTGAAGGCAAATTGATGTCGCGCATTAAATCAGAGACTATGATCGACAGCCTTTATTTTAATGAAGAAAATGAACGCTACGAAGTCTCGGGTTATGTGCAAGAAGAACAAAGCATACTTGGAGAACTGAAGAAATTCATGTAAGGAAGGTATACACAACATGTTTGAGACACTGACACACGGCACTCTATTGCAAAAAACCGCCGAAGAAACAGAAGCGGAAATCGCCGCCGTTCATAAAAGAATAGAAGAAATCAGTGAACGGAATGAATGGAGAGTCCTGCAAAGCTACAGAAAGCATAAAGTAAGCGATACGCATTTTACACCTTCAACCGGATACGGTTATGATGACATCGGCAGGGATACTCTGGAAGAGATCTATGCTGATGTGTTCGGAGGAGAGGCGGGGCTTGTGAGACCGCAAATCATTTCGGGGACGCACGCGATCTCAATCGCGCTGTTCGGTGTGCTGAGACCCGGAGACGAATTGCTTTATATCACAGGCAAGCCTTATGACACACTCGAAGAAATTGTCGGGGTGAGAGGCGGGGAGTATTCAGGCTCGCTTAAGGAATTTCAAATCGGGTATCATGCAGTCGATTTAACCACAGAAGGCAAAGTGGACTTCGAAGCGGTCCGTGCTGCAATCCGTCCGAATACAAAAGTGATCGGTATTCAGCGTTCAAAAGGATATGCGAACCGCCCGTCTTTCAGGATAAATGAGATTGAAGAGATGATTCGTTTCGTAAAAGAAATCAAAGAAGATGTCATTGTTTTTGTGGACAATTGCTACGGAGAATTTGCGGAAGAGCGGGAACCCTGTCACGTCGGAGCGGATCTTATGGCCGGCTCCCTGATTAAAAACCCGGGCGGCGGTCTTGCCAAAACGGGGGGATACCTTGTGGGGAAAGCCAAGTGGATTGAAGCCTGCTCTTACCGGATGACCTCACCGGGAATCGGAAGTGAAGCCGGCGCATCGCTGTATTCACTGCAGGAAATGTATCAAGGTTTTTTTCTCGCTCCGCACGTAGTGGCGCAAAGCTTGAAGGGAGCGGTATTTACCGCCCGTTTTCTTGAAAAGCTGGGATTTTCGTCAAACCCTGCATGGAATGCGCCGAGAACGGATCTGATCCAATCTGTTGAGTTTCAGGACCCTGATAAGATGATCGCTTTTTGCCAGGCGATACAATATGCGTCCCCGATTAATGCGCATGTCACGCCTTATCCGAGCTATATGCCAGGATATGAAGACGATGTCATTATGGCAGCGGGCACTTTCGTACAGGGGGCGAGCATTGAATTATCGGCAGATGGCCCTATCAGACCGCCTTACGTCGCGTATGTCCAAGGAGGATTAACCTATGCGCACGTGAAAAATGCGATTTGCAGCGCAGTTAATGCTCTAATGGAAAAAGGGCTGATCTGAGCCGTTTGCAATTTTCAAAGAATTTGATGTTAAGATTCCTTACATTGTGTTGACACAAAATATAACATCACCTATAATGAGACTAAGATAAGAAAAGGAGGAAATTGAGATGAGTGATAACATTCGCCGCTCAATGCCTTTATTTCCAATAGGAATTGTCATGCAGTTAACAGAACTTTCTGCCCGGCAAATTCGATATTATGAGGAAAATGGACTGATATTTCCAGCGAGAAGCGAAGGAAATAGACGATTATTTTCATTCCATGATGTAGATAAACTGTTAGAAATCAAAAATTTGATTGAACAAGGCGTCAATATGGCGGGGATCAAACAAATTCTGGATAAGGCATCTGCCGAACCGGAAGAAAAATCCGAAAAAACTGCCAAACCGATGAAGCACAATCTGTCTGACGACGAACTCAGAAAGCTTCTGAAAAACGAACTGATGCAGGCAGGCCGATTCCAGCGGGGGAACACCTTCCGCCAAGGTGATATGTCCCGATTCTTTCATTAATCCGTTAGCAACTGTTTTGCTATATACATTTACCTTTTAGAGGAGGAGTTTTACGAAATGGCAAAGTACACAAGAGAAGACATCGTAAAATTAGTAAATGAGGAAAACGTAAAGTACATCCGCCTTCAGTTTACAGACATTCTCGGAACGATTAAAAACGTGGAAATTCCTGTGAGCCAGCTTGAAAAAGCACTTGATAATAAATGCATGTTTGACGGTTCTTCCATCGAAGGTTTTGTCCGCATCGAAGAATCTGATATGTACTTATATCCTGATCTGAACACATTTGTTATCTTCCCATGGACGGCTGAAAAAGGTAAAGTAGCACGCTTCATCTGTGATATCTACAATCCGGACGGCACCCCGTTCGAAGGTGACCCGCGTAACAACCTCAAACGGATTCTGAAAGAAATGAAAGAACTCGGTTTCAGCGATTTCAATCTTGGACCTGAGCCTGAATTCTTCCTGTTTAAATTAGATGAAAAAGGCGAACCGACACTCGAATTAAACGATAAAGGCGGATACTTCGACCTGGCTCCGACTGACTTGGGAGAAAACTGCCGCCGCGATATCGTGCTTGAGCTGGAAGAAATGGGCTTTGAAATCGAAGCATCTCACCATGAAGTCGCTCCCGGCCAGCACGAAATCGATTTTAAATATGCCGGTGCCATCCGTTCTTGTGACGACATCCAAACTTTCAAACTTGTCGTCAAAACGATTGCCCGCAAACACGGTCTGCATGCGACATTCATGCCAAAACCGCTGTTCGGCGTAAACGGTTCCGGTATGCACTGTAATCTATCACTCTTCAAAGATGGCGTTAACGCATTCTTTGATAAAGACGCTGATCTTCAGCTGAGTGAAACAGCAAAACACTTCATTGCCGGTATCGTAAAACACGCGACAAGCTTTACAGCTGTCACAAACCCGACAGTGAACTCTTATAAACGCCTTGTTCCGGGCTATGAAGCACCTTGCTACGTGGCATGGAGCGCGCAAAACAGAAGCCCGCTGATCCGTATTCCGGCTTCCCGCGGCATCAGCACGCGTGTTGAAGTCCGCAGTGTAGACCCGGCGGCAAACCCGTACCTGGCATTAAGCGTATTGCTTGCAGCAGGCCTTGACGGAATCAAAAATAAACTTGAAGCGCCGGCTCCGATTGACCGCAACATCTACGTCATGAGCAAAGAAGAGCGCATGGAAAGCGGAATCGTAGACCTTCCGGCGACACTTGCGGAAGCTCTCGACGAATTCAAATCAAACGAAGTCATGGTTGCAGCTCTCGGTGAGCATCTGTTCGAACACTTCATCGAAGCAAAAGAAATCGAATGGGATATGTTCCGCACACAGGTTCATCCGTGGGAGCGCGAACAATACATGTCTCAGTATTAATCTCTCAATCCCTTGGCACTATTGGTGTCAGGGGATTTTTGTTTTTGACCGCCAAAAATACTAAACATATATATTCTTCATAACCATCAACTGATGAATTTTCAAGTTTCTCTGAGACATGGGAGTCCACGTCTGAAGTGATGGTTATATTTTTATGTCCAAATAGTCCCTGTAAACATTTCATTGTTGCCCCAGATCAAAAAGAAGAACAGCGTCACAAACTGTAAAATACAGACGGATTACAGTGTTTTTCCCTTAATAAAAAGACCAGGGTGTTGGTATCACCCCGGCTCTGTAATAAAAGCTGCCCATCAAAGGACTTGCTCAGCTGATATTCATGATAGACCTATTCCTTCAGGTTCTGAGGCTCAAGGGAGGTCTGTTTTTTTCTTATATACGTCAACAGGCCGATTATAAACGGCTCGAATAATCATTTATATTTAATGAGGATATTATATGATTTCCTTCATTTTTCATTTTCAATAGGAAGGAGCAGGTAATTCATCGATTTTTATACGAAGTAAACTATAAGGTTTCTGTCGTAAGTCTTTTCCATAATGAAATCTAGCCTGCCGATGTAATTGGTTCACGATGACGTATAAGTATCCATCCGGACCAATCGAAAAAGTATCCGGCCATAAAATACGCGGATCATGTGCGATGGTTTGCATTGTGCCATTCGGCAGTATTTTTCGAATACTATTGTTCTCGTAATCTCCGGCATAAACGGCTCCTTTTGCATCTGTAATCATTCCATCAGACGCACCTTTTTCTCCCCAATACGCCACATGATAAAGTAAATCCATGTCCGGTATATTTCTATCTCTCAGGGCTTCTGTTGAGATCGAGAACAAATGGCGGCTGGTCAGTGGACAAAAAAATAATACCTTTCCGTCAGGAGAAATCGCAATACCGTCGGAGGCCAGCCTAAATGGGGAAGTTGAACCATCCCTGTTACGATTCATCAAAATTTTGCCTTCTACTTTCGGTATAAAATAGGAATCCGGTGAAGTTGGATTTGCTCCATTTAACCGTCTGTATGCATTTCTGGTTTCCAAATCAACGACGATAATCGCTCCTGGTCCTTTGGAAGAAGAATCCGTTATATAGGCATAACCTGCAGTTCCAACACGAAAATCAAATCGGACATCATTCAGGTAAGTTGTTGGCAGGACAACATCTTCTGTAAAGGTATACACTCTTCTGATTGTATTGGTTTTTAAATCAACAGCGACTAATTTTGCCCTGCCTTTAATTGGTTCAGAAAAATTGGGCGCCGCTGTATCTAGTACCCAAAGCGTTCCCCTTCCATCAGCAACTACACTTTGGACACTGATGAAACTCATTTTGATAGTCTCGGGGTTAACCAAATTGGTTTGTAAATCAGGATAGGGCTGCAATTTATCCCCAACTATTTCCGCCACCGTAAATTTAACATCGTCTCCCCATTTCGGAAAACAAATGAAAATACGACCAGTTTCCGAAACCGTAACACCGGTAGGCATAGCTCCATAAAATGCATAAACCAGTTCTAAATCACCGAAATACTTTTCAAAAGGCAGCATAGGTTTCATAATATCCTCCTCAACCAATTAAACGGGATATCACTTATATATGATTCGCATTTTTTCTAGTGCCTGTTTATTAATACGTTTTTCTAAACGAAAAGGTGATGATCAGTCAGCCACAAGGGATTTTTACTTATACGTCTGTCGAAGCAGTTGGCGATTACACTATGGTATGCCCTTGGCCGGTTTTAAATTTTCTGAAAAAGGAGTTGAAAAAGCAGATCAGATTTTATAAGATTAAATCAAGTTAGTTTGTTTACGCAACAAACTAAGGAATCCGATTAAATTACCCGTAATTTAAATGCATGATGGGAGGGGGATAAGGGGCTCGAAAGAAGAATTTAAAAAACGAAAGCACGGGGCTTTTATCCTTTCCGGGCATATAAGATGAAATTGCAGCCATCTGATCACTATTTATCTGAGGAAAACGCTCTGTGAAAGTCATCTGCTATCAGTTTATGAAAGCGCTTTTATGAAGTGCGCACTGCCCAATAAATTTGAAGACATGTTATATCCTTTCATACTGGTTCCTTATGAAAGATCGAAAAGGGGAGGAAATCATGCTCAGTGAAAATGTAAAGAAGATTAGCATGGCTGAAAAAGTTGGATATGCGTCTGGGGATTTTGCATGTAATTTAATTTATGCAACGGTGTCTACTTATCTTTTGTTCTTCTATACAGATGTATTTGGTTTATCGGCAGCCGCCGCCGGTACGATGTTTTTAGTGGTCAGAATCATCGACGCCCTCGCTGATCCTTTTATTGGAACTATAGTAGACAGAACAAATAGCAGGTTTGGGCGCTTCAGACCGTATCTTTTATTCGGAGCTTTTCCATTTGTCATACTGGCCATCCTCTGTTTTACAACCCCCGATTTTTCAGATATGGGGAAATTAATATATGCCTATATCACATATGTCGGCTTGTCGCTTACATACACAGCGATAAACGTTCCGTATGGCGCGTTAACTTCTGCCATGACCAGAAATAATCAAGAAGTTGTTAGTATAACATCTGTCCGTATGTTATTTGCGAATCTTGGGGGGCTTGTCGTTGCATTTTTTGTTCCCTTACTGGCTGCTTATTTAAGCGATACTTCCGGCAGCGAATCTCTTGGCTGGCAGCTAACCATGGCCATTATGGGATTCATAGGCGGGGGCCTTTTAATCTTTTGTTTTAAAAGCACAAAAGAGCGTGTCACTCTTCAAAAATCTGAAGAAAAAATTAAATTTTCGGATATATTCGAGCAATTTCGTGTTAATCGGCCGCTTGTGGTATTAAGTATTTTCTTTATTATTATTTTTGGAGTGAATTCAATAAGTAATTCGGTCGGCATCTATTACGTGACATATAACTTAGGAAGAGAGGATTTAGTGAAGTGGTACGGTTTGTTAGGAAGTTTGCCCGCTCTGGTCATTTTACCTTTTATTCCAAAGCTTCATCAACTATTGGGGAAGAAGAAATTACTAAACTACGCATTATTACTGAATATGATCGGCCTCTTAGCTTTACTGTTTGTTCCGTCAAGTAATGTATTCCTTATCCTTTCCTTTCGATTACTGGCTGCTGCCGGAAGTCTCACTGCCGGGGGATATATGTGGGCGCTTATTCCTGAAACAATAGAATATGGAGAGTACAGAACCGGGAAAAGAATGGGCGGGCTCATATATGCTATTATCGGATTTTTCTTTAAATTCGGCATGGCCTTGGGAGGGGTTATACCTGGGCTGGTTTTAGATAAGTTTGGATATGTGGCAAATCAGGTGCAAACGGCGGAGGCATTGACGGGAATTTTAATTACAACCACCATTATTCCCGTGTTCTTACTGGTTTTAGCCATGATTGATATTAATTTCTATAACTTAGATGAGAAAAAATATAAAAACATGGTTCGAGAATTAGAGAATAGAGACAAGGTTTATTTGGATCATATTGATGATTTCAAAGCTTAAAATATGATGAGTCAACAGAAAATAGCTAAGGAGGCGTTCCGATGAAGATTATCAATCCGGTACTTAAAGGATTTAATCCCGATCCAAGTATTTGCAGGGTGGGAGAGGATTATTATATCGCCGTATCTACATTTGAGTGGTTTCCGGGAGTCCAGATACACCACTCAAAAGATTTAGTGAATTGGCACTTAGTTGCACATCCATTACAGAGAGTTTCGCAATTAGATATGAAAGGAAACCCTAATTCAGGAGGGGTCTGGGCGCCATGTTTAAGTTACAGCGACGGAAAGTTTTGGCTGATCTATACGGATGTTAAGGTAGTAGATGGCGCCTGGAAAGATTGCCACAATTATTTAGTGACTTGTGACACGATTGATGGTGATTGGGGGGAGCCGATCACATTAAATAGCTCGGGATTTGATGCTTCTTTGTTCCATGATACGGATGGAAAAAAATATTTATTAAATATGTTATGGGATCAGCGTATTGATCGGCACTCCTTTGGAGGCATTGTCATGCAGGAATATTCTGATAAGGAGCAAAAACTAATCGGTAAACCGAAAGTGATATTTAAAGGAACTGAAAGAAAGCTGACAGAAGCGCCGCACCTTTATCATATCGGGAACTATTATTATTTATTAACTGCAGAAGGAGGAACGCGGTTCGAACATGCTGCTACAATTGCCCGTTCTGCAAATATTGAGGGGCCATATGAAGTTCATCCTGATAATCCTATCTTAACGTCATGGCATGATCCGGAAAATCTGCTGCAAAAATGCGGGCATGCATCCATCGTTCAAACACATACAGGTGAGTGGTATTTAGCTCATTTAACGGGGCGTCCTATTCATCCGGACGATGATTCAATTTTTCAGCAGCGAGGTTATTGTCCTTTGGGCAGAGAAACAGCTATTCAAAAACTCTATTGGAAAGATGAATGGCCTTATGTAGCTGGCGGAAAAGAGGGAAGTTTGGAGGTGGAAGCGCCTTCTATTCCTGAAACCATATTTGAAGCAACGTACCCGGAAGTTGATGAATTCGAGAACTCAACATTAAATATCAATTTTCAAACGTTAAGGATTCCGTTCACGAAAGAATTAGGCTCATTGACTCAAGTGCCAAATCATTTGCGGTTATACGGCCATGAATCATTAACCTCGGCATTTACTCAGGCATTTGTAGCCAGACGCTGGCAAAGTCTCCATTTTGAAGCGGAAACAGCTGTAGCGTTTTTCCCGGAGAATTTTCAACAAGCCGCTGGATTGGTGAACTATTACAATACAGAGAACTGGACGGCTCTTCAAGTCACGCATGATGAAGAACTCGGCCGTATTCTTGAATTAACAATATGTGATAACTTTTCTTTTTCACAGCCATTAAAAAATAAAATTGTGATCCCCGGTGAAGTAAAGTATGTCTATTTAAAAGTGAATATCGAAAAGGAAAAATATTATTATTTCTATTCGTTTAACAAAGAAGACTGGCATAAAATTGACATTACATTAGAATCGAAAAAATTATCAGATGATTACATCCGCGGAGGAGGATTCTTTACAGGAGCTTTTGTAGGGATGCAGTGCCAAGATACCAGCGGTCACCACATTCCGGCTGACTTCAGATATTTTCGTTATAAAGAAAAATAATGCGCACAAGAAAAAGGAGCTTCTATTTTAGAACTCCTTTTTCATATCATGTCCTATGTGAAAAATTCCTTCAGAAATACTCCTGTTCAGCATGAAAAAAACAGCGTAAAACTTAATGATTAACCATATCAAGAAAATGATCAATTACAATCGAGGACATTCCCAATGCCGATGCATTTTTTCCTAAAACAGATGGTAATAATTCATAACTATTGCCTAATTGGGAATAAACCCGGGACGACACTTCGCTTCTAATTGAATTTAAAACCATAGGATGCGATTCAATGATGCTGTTTCTTAAAATGATGGCTTGCGGATTGAATGTATTCAAAATATTGGTCAGGCCTATCCCTAAATAGAAGCCGAAATTCTGTAAGGCACGTAAAGTTCCAACATCATTCAGATGGGCGAGGTCTATGATATCTTGATTGGATACTTTTTTTTCTTTCGTCTGAAGAGATTTTAATAAAGCCTTCTCTGAAGCATACAATTCCCAGCAGCCCCGGTTTCCGCAGCTGCATTTCGGACCATTAAAGTCTATTGTCATATGTCCCATTTCTCCAGAGAATCCGCCAACCCCTCTATATAAATCATTATTGATTATAACGCCGATCCCTATCCCTGTACCGATACTTGCATAAATCATGTTATCGTGATTTTTTGCAGCGCCAAATACTTTTTCTCCATATGCGCCGGCATTTGCCTCATTTTCAATAAAAACAGGCACATTGAACTTCTCTTGGATGATAGGTTTTAAGTCAATATTTCTCCAGTTGGAGTTCGGAGTGAAAACAATTTTTTGATTTTTATCAATTAATCCGGGAACGCATATGCCTATACCGATAAGCCCGTATGGAGATTGCGGCATATTCGCAATAAAGTGATGAATCATCTCAATTAAAATATCTTTCGTTATTTCAGGAGAGCTGCATTCCAAATGATGGTGTTGATCAAGGACGATCGTCCCTTCAAGGTCTGTTAAAATGCCGTTAATATAATCGACCCCGACATCTATTCCTACGGAGTATCCTGCTTTTTTATTAAAAACAAGCATGACAGGTCGTCTGCCGCCGCTTGATTGTCCCTGACCGATTTCAAATACAAGGTTTTCTTTCATTAATGTGTTTACCTGTGATGAAACAGTAGATTTATTTAATCCGGTCATTTCAGATAATTTTGCTCTTGAAATAGGTGAGTTTTTAAGGATTTCTTTTAATAATAACTTTTGGTTTACTTTTTTGACAAAGGCTTGATCAGCGATATCCACTTCATCCACTCCATTTGTATAATCTTTAAATTAAGTTGAGTTTTCTGTGTTATCATGCTAAGCGTCACACATAGCGAATCCAACCTTATTATATCTAATGTATTCGTGAAAAACTAAAAAAAATATTGAAAATACTGATGAGGTTATATAAGATGAAAATATGTTAGTTTGTTTAAGCAACAAACTAACATGCGAATATGACATAAAATGCGCTTGAATTTATTTTTAAGGGGGAAATGTCATGGCTCAGTCTCATTCCGGTACAGCCGGCTATTTTGAAAGCGTAAACAAAGTGATTTATGAAGGGAAAGATTCCACGAATCCTTTAGCATTTAAATATTATAATCCTCAAGAAGTAATCGGCGGAAAGACAATGAAAGAGCACCTGCGGTTTTCTATTGCTTATTGGCATACATTTACCGCTGACGGTACAGACATGTTTGGAGCAGCTACGATGCAAAGACCGTGGGATCGTTATAAAGGCATGGATCTGGCGAGAGCGAGGGTAGAAGCAGCATTTGAGATGTTTGAAAAACTGGATGCGCCATTTTTTGCTTTCCATGACCGGGATATCGCACCTGAAGGAAGTACGTTAAAAGAGACAAATCAAAATTTAGATATTATCGTGAGCATGATGAAAGAATACATGAGAACGAGCGGCGTGAAGCTATTATGGAATACTGCAAACATGTTCACGAATCCCCGTTTCGTCCATGGTGCCGCGACTTCTTGCAATGCAGATGTGTTTGCGTATGCCGCAGCACAAGTAAAAAAAGGGCTGGAAACAGCAAAAGAGCTCGGCGCCGAAAACTATGTATTTTGGGGCGGACGTGAAGGATACGAAACATTGTTAAATACGAATTTAAAATTTGAGCTTGATAATTTGGCCAGATTCATGCATATGGCAGTGGATTATGCGAAGGAAATCGGGTATACAGGGCAATTTTTGATTGAACCAAAACCAAAAGAGCCGACCACTCATCAATATGATACAGATGCAGCAACAACCATTGCCTTTTTGAAGCAATATGGCTTAGACAGTCATTTTAAATTAAATCTCGAAGCCAATCATGCCACATTAGCCGGGCATACATTCGAACATGAATTACGAATGGCGAGAGTGCATGGCCTTCTTGGATCTGTTGATGCGAATCAAGGTGATCCGCTTTTAGGCTGGGACACAGATGAATTTCCGACAGATTTATATTCTGCGACATTAGCCATGTACGAAATCCTGCAAAATGGCGGCCTTGGAAGCGGCGGATTAAACTTTGACGCAAAGGTCAGAAGATCTTCTTTTGAGCCTGATGATTTACTTTATGCCCATGTTGCAGGGATGGATGCATTTGCAAGGGGATTGAAAGTCGCTCACAAATTAATCGAAGACCGTGTGTTTGAAGATGTGATTCAGCATCGCTATCGCAGCTTTACCGAAGGGATCGGTCTTGAAATTGCAGAAGGAAGAGCTGATTTTAAGACACTTGAGCAATATGCGCTAAACAATCAGCCAATTAAAAACGAATCAGGGAGACAGGAGCGGTTAAAAGCGATATTGAACCAATACATTTTAGAGGTATAACAAAGAAGCTTGATCCGCTAAAAAGTTTTAGCAGGGAAAGCCGAGCTGCCCCGGAACTTCCCGTTCTGGCGGGAAGTTTCAATGGGGACCTATTGAGAGGGAAAGGAGTGAAAAAATGAAGTATGTCATTGGGATAGATCTTGGAACGAGCGCCGTTAAAACCATTTTAGTCAATCAAAACGGCAAGGTTTGTGCAGAAACGTCCAAAAGATATCCGCTTATTCAAGAGAAGGCGGGGTATAGTGAGCAAAATCCCGAAGACTGGGTGCAGCAAACAATTGATGCCTTGGCTGAATTGGTTTCTGAATCCGGTGTTCAAGCCGAAGATATAGACGGGATAAGCTATTCAGGACAAATGCATGGGTTAGTCCTGCTTGACCAAGATGGGCAGGTGCTGCGTCATGCGATTCTTTGGAATGATACCCGAACGACGCCTCAATGTATGAGGATGACCGAGACATTTGGCGATCATCTGCTTGATATCACAAAAAACCGTGTCCTGGAAGGGTTTACATTGCCTAAAATGTTATGGGTGAAGGAACATGAGCCTGAACTTTTTAAAAAAACTGCTGTTTTTTTGCTTCCGAAAGACTATGTGAGATTCCGTATGACCGGTGCCATTCACACCGAATACTCCGATGCAGCGGGAACGTTACTTTTAGATATTACCCGCAAGGAGTGGAGCGATGATATTTGCAATCAATTCGGTATTTCTGCAGATATTTGTCCTCCGCTTGTTGAATCCCATGATTGCGTAGGATCGCTGCTTCCGAACGTCGCGGCGGAGACAGGGCTGATGGAAAAAACAAAAGTGTACGCCGGGGGAGCAGATAATGCTTGCGGTGCAATTGGAGCCGATATCCTTTCATCCGGAAAAACATTATGCAGTATTGGGACGTCAGGGGTCATACTTTCCTGTGAAGAAGACAAAGAAAGGGACTTTAAAGGGAAAGTGCACTTTTTTAATCATGGAAAAAAGGATTCTTTTTATACGATGGGAGTCACACTCGCTGCTGGATACAGCTTAGACTGGTTTAAAAGAACGTTTGCGCCAAACGAATCGTTTGAACAATTATTGGATGGGGTGGAAGCTATTCCGATAGGAGCAAATGGACTGCTGTATACTCCTTATTTGGTTGGTGAAAGAACGCCGCATGCGGATTCATCTATTCGGGGAAGCTTGATCGGAATGGATGCGTCCCATAAAAGAGAGCATTTTATGAGGGCGGTAATGGAAGGCATCACATTCTCTTTAAATGAATCAATTGAGCTATTCCGCGAAGCGGGAAAATCAGTTGATTCTGTTGTCTCTATTGGCGGGGGAGCTAAAAATGAAACGTGGCTTCAAATGCAAGCTGATATTTTCAATACGCGGGTGATTAAGTTAGAAAACGAACAAGGTCCCGCCATGGGAGCTGCTATGTTAGCTGCCTTCGGGAGCGGGTGGTTTGAATCCCTTGAAGAATGTGCAGAGCAATTTATACGTGAGGCTGCTGTATTCTATCCGGAAGAACAAAATGTTCAAAAATATAAAACACTATTCGATTTGTATAAGAACATTTATACTCATACAAAGGATCTCAATACAGCTTTGAAGCGTTTTCGGAAAAATGAATGATAAGTGCGGTTCGTCAAGAGAGTGTTTTTGCCGGGAGATCAATGAAAAAACAATTAACAGCTAAAAAGCTTTGATGGCAAAGCTGCTAATAAATAATGTCATTTGTCGGGGGAAACAGATAATCATTCTGACTCCGTGGAGATACCTTTCTGCAATGGATTCACAGATATCATTCAACTTCAGGAGTTCCTTAGAAAATTAAAAAAGAACCCCGCCAAATTGGCCAGGTTCTTTTTATATTGCACAAAAACAGACACGGTGATATAATCAGATCACGCGTGCTTTTTGTGTTAAAATTCATAGTTATCCATCTTATATTATGATTATATCATGCTGAAAAGCTCTTGTCAATTTTTTTTTGAAGGGGAGATATAGAATGAGTTCTTTGGTTCTCGGTATTCACGAAATTGAAAAAACACAGCCTTTGCTCGTTGGAGGAAAAGGGTTGCATTTAGGGGAATTATCAAAAATTCAAGGAATACAAGTACCAGAAGGATTTTGTGTCACAACAGCAGGATATCAAAAAGCCATTGAACAAAACGAAACGTTACAAGCGCTGTTGGATCAACTGACCATGCTGAAAGTGGAGAATCGGGATCAAATCGGTAAAATCAGCAGGGAAATTCGGCAAACCATTATGGAAGCAGAAATTCCTTCCGATGTAGTTAAAGCAGTTGCTTGCTATCTCTCCCAGTATGGCGAAGAACATGCCTATGCCGTGCGTTCTAGTGCGACTGCTGAAGATTTACCGCATGCCTCTTTTGCCGGTCAGCAAGACACCTATTTAAATATTACCGGTGTCGATGCAATCTTGCAGCATATCAGTAAATGTTGGGCGTCCCTATTTACTGATCGCGCGGTCATTTACCGTATGCAAAATGGATTTGATCACAGCCAAGTTTATTTATCCGTTATCATCCAAAGGATGGTTTTCCCTCAGGCTTCGGGGATCTTATTTACCGCTGATCCGGTGACCAGAAACCGAAAGCTGCTATCCATTGATGCCGGTTTTGGACTTGGTGAAGCACTGGTCTCTGGCTTGGTATCCGCCGATTGTTATAAAGTACAGGACGGGCAAATCGTCGATAAGAGAATAGAAACTAAAAAAAAGGCTGTCTATGGACGAAAAGAAGGCGGAACGGAAACACAAGCGATTGATCTTGATCAGCAAAAGATTCAAACACTGACTGATGAACAAATTTTACAGCTGGCACGTATCGGGAGGCAGATCGAAGCTCATTTCGGCCAGCCGCAAGATATCGAATGGTGTTTGGACCGCGATACTTTTTATATTGTCCAGAGTCGTCCGATCACAACGTTATACCCCGTTCCTGAAGCGAACGATCAAGAAAATCACGTCTATATCTCTGTTGGTCATCAACAAATGATGACGGATCCTATAAAACCCCTTGGATTGTCTTTTTTTCTGTTGACGACTTCTGCACCCATGCGTAAAGCCGGCGGAAGGCTATTTGTTGATGTCACACATCATCTGGCATCCCCTAAAGTCAGAGAAGTTTTCTTAAAAGGCATGGGGCAGCACGATCCGCTCTTAAAAGACGCACTTATGACCATAATAGAGCGACGTGATTTCATTAAGCCGATACCTGATAAAACGGCACCGATTCCCGGAAAAGGCAATGCAGATATACCGGATCAAACTGAAAACGATCCGGCAATTGTTTCTGATTTGATTAAGAGCAGTGAAACATCGATAGAAGAGTTAAAACAAAACATCCAGACGAAATCAGGATCTGATTTACTTCGTTTTATTTTGGATGATATCCAGGAATTAAAGAAGATTTTATTTAACCCAAAAAGTTCGGTATTAATTCGAACTGCAATGGATGCTTCATTATGGATTAACGAAAAAATGAACGAGTGGTTAGGTGAAAAAAACGCAGCAGACACGCTTTCTCAATCTGTATCCCATAATATTACTTCAGAAATGGGGCTTGCGCTATTGGACGTCGCCGATGTGATCCGTCCTTATCCAGAAATAATTGCTTATTTAGAGGATGTAAAAGATGATTCCTTTTTGGATGAGCTGGTGAAATTTGAAGGCGGACAGGAAATCCATGACGCCATCTATGCTTTCCTCAACAAGTACGGAATGCGATGTGCCGGAGAAATTGATATGACAAGAACTCGATGGAGCGAAAAACCAACTGCACTTGTCCCTATGATTCTTAATAATCTCAAAAACTTTGAGCCAAATGCCAGCCGGCAGAAATTTGAGCAAGGGCGGCAGGAGGCATTGAAGAAAGAACAAGAGTTATTAGATCGATTGAAGCAATTACCGGATGGTGAACAAAAAGCCAAAGAAACCGAACGAATGATCCGCATCATCCGGAACTTCAGCGGCTTCAGAGAATATCCAAAATACGGAATGGTCAGCCGCTATTTTGTTTATAAGCAGGCTTTACTGAAAGAAGCCGAACAACTCGCTGAAGCGGGTATTATTCAAGAAAAAGAAGACATATACTATCTTACTTTTGAAGAACTTCAAGAAGTCGTACGCACAAATATATTGGATTACCAAATCATCAGTACACGAAAAGACGAGTACAAAGTATATGAAAGACTATCTCCGCCGCGTGTTATCACGTCTGACGGCGAAATCGTTACAGGCGAGTACAAACGAGACAATCTCCCGGCCGGAGCGATTGCAGGGCTTCCTGTTTCCTCGGGAGTCATAGAGGGGCGGGCACGTGTTATTTTAAACATGGAAGATGCCAATTTGGAAGAAGGAGATATATTAGTTACCACCTTTACCGATCCCAGCTGGACACCATTGTTTGTATCCATAAAAGGCCTGGTCACTGAAGTTGGCGGACTGATGACCCATGGAGCGGTTATAGCGCGTGAATACGGCTTACCTGCAGTTGTTGGAGTTGAAAATGCAACCCAATTGATAAAAGATGGGCAACGAATCCGCGTACATGGAACAGAAGGCTGTATTGAAATATTATAATAGCGGGTGTGTGCAGCGGGACATCAAGTATTCTCTGCACTTGTACCAATGGTAATAACAAAGGTCGAACAATAAGAAAAGCCGGAACCTGTTAAAGGTGGAGTCCGGCTTTTTTTATGCGAAAATGAATTAATATGTGAAATCCGCATTCTATAAAAAACCTTTAGAGTAAAAATGAAATATTTACTTTATGGTCTTCTTTCCAAAAGTGAAAACGCCATAAAAAGATCTTATGGCGTCTGTCCGAACTGTGAGATGCAATTTTCTTGGGAGACGAATATGGTTCGTCAATGTGCTATTAAAGGAAAGCAGCACCTACAATGATTAACAAAATGAAAAGCACAACGATCAAGACGAAAGTGCTTCCGCCATAATTTCCACCGTAGTATCCCATATTGCCACCTCCTCTTGTTAGGATAGTATATACTATGCCGAACGATAAATTTCGACATGGATTTTAGTCTAAAGGAGAAAAAATGAAGTTTTTGTCTAAATGAAGGGCTGATGAATGAAATATCATTTTCGGTTCTCCTTAGGCTATGGCATGTTTAGTTGAGAGTAAGAACCTTTAGGATATGCCGTTTTATTTCACGATGGAAGCAAAGTTATCCTCGCACGAAATAAATTAGATAATGAGAAATAATCCAAGAAAGAATGATTCATCATTTCCCGGGCAAGCGCAGTATACGACAAATAACAAGTATTTTCCTTTTTTCGTTTTGGAAGAGAACGTATTAAAGTGAACGAACAAGATTGGACACAGGGGAAGGTAATGCTGGCAGCCAAACATGACTAACCTGTGGGGCGGGCACAGATCAACCGGAACGAAGTAACTTCCCCGGTCATGAGTAAAGCTTTATCCTGAAACTTTTATAAAGCAGTAACGTATTACTTTTATAAAGATAAATAAGGGGGCTTCTGAATGGGATTAAAACATTTCTTTAATATAGAGTTAAAATGCTCCATCTGCGGGAAAACATTAAAATCTGGTGATGGGCTGACAGCTCATATTACCCTTCCGAGTGAGAAGATGATGCCTGTGGGGAGAATGGACAAAGTGTTAAGTAAATTCGCTGATAAGGTTTACTGTAAAAAGTGTAGTGAGTAGATCGTCAGTGTCATGAGGAAGCTCTGGCGGGTTTCCTCATGATATATGTCGGTCAATTCAAATTGGAAAAAAGCGAAATTGTAATGATTAAAGTAGACAAAGAACCCAAGGATACCAAAGAGATCATTTTTCGTTTGCTTTGCTTTTTGGAAGGTTTGCTTAGTTCGTGGATCACTGCACCCCATAAAAGCATGGATGCTAGAATAATAAGACTCATATGTAACAGTGCTCCTTTGCTTGTTTTAAGAAATTTTACCATCTATAAGGCGGAAATGTCGATGAAATGAACAAAACAAGATCTTAATAACTATTACCGCTGATCTTAATCAATGATGAGGAAAGGAATTGAGAGTTGAAATTAGAACGTTTATTATCAATCATATTCAAGCTCTTACATAATGAAATTTTATCTGCTTCCAGTTTAGCTGATGAATTTCAAGTATCATCGCGGACAATTTATAGAGATATCGAAGCGATTTGTGCTGCTGGAATACCGATCGTTTCATATCAAGGCGCTAACGGCGGTTTCGGGATTATGAAAGGATACAAATTTGATAAAAGTTTAATCGGATCTCACGATGTATTAAATCTTATCACTGTATTAAGCAGTTTATCAGGTCTTTTTGAAGATAAGGAAGTTGAACATACGATAGATAGATTAAAATCTCTGGATACTAGCGGTAACAACAGAACGTTGTATGTTGAGTTGGAAAGCCTTAGAACAGAACCGAATTCCTTAAGGCATCTGCGAAAAGCTATACATGAAAAAAAGGTGATACGCTTTGATTATGTCAGCAATAAAAATGAATTTACCTCACGTGAAGCAGAACCAATCCATCTCCATTATAAGTTCCGTAATTGGTATGTATATGGTTATTGCAGAGAACGTCAAGATGTTAGAGAATTTAAAGTATCACGTATGATGAATATAACGCTGACTCAAGAAGAGTTTATGCACAGTCACAAAGTGAAAGATGATTCATCTTATTCAGACTCCAATGCGGAAGGGTTTGAGGATGTTGTCATTTGGGTTGATCATAATTCCCTGGCAAAAGCTTTAGATCAATTTCAGAACGCGTCAAAAGTCATGAACAGTGATGGAAGTATGACGTTTACCATTTCTGTTTATCAGCCTCTGCATGCCGGATGGCTTATATCAATTCTCTTAAGCTTTGGCAGCGGAGCTAAAATGATAAAACCGGTGCAGCTGCAATCAAAAATCGCTGAAGCCAAAAAAATAATGAAAGTTTATCAAGATGTATGACGATCTGCTGTCATATATCTTTTTTTATAATCATAAGCATCAACTTTAAAGGAGAAGATGTTAAATGAACCATGCAAAAAATATGTATCATTACCATGTTTGGGCGAATAAAGCGTTATTAGAAAGAATAAAGGAATTACCAAGTAATGTTCTTTATGAAGAGGTTCGCAGTTCATATCCTACAATTGCTCAAACGTTCAGTCACATCTGCGCGGTGGATGCTATGTGGCTGCAAGTACTTAAAGGAATAGACATGCAGGAAGCAGTGGAAGGTTCTGCGGCTTATGCAGAAAGGACTCATTTATATTCTGCAGATGAATTTGCGGCGTCTTATAATGAACTGGCTTCACAGTTTGAAGAATGGATGAATAGCCAAACAGATTTAGAACAAAAAATGAACTTACATAATCCTTGGTTAGGTTCCAGAGAAACTGCTTACTCAGAAATTTTATTCCATATTGCCAATCATGGCACTTATCATCGGGGCAGCATAACAACTATGTTAAGACAGCAGGGTTACGCTTCAGCAATGAATGACCTTGTATTATATTGGTATCAGGGTTAGTTCAGTACTTGCAAAATGAATAACGGCCGTTTGGTCAGAACTAAAATGACAAAGGTGAGGGCGCTGCGCAAGAATAGAGCTCAATGGCTGCCGTATCATTCCCGGCAGCCTTAATCATTAGGAAGTAAAATCTATAACCATACGGCCGGTCACTTTCCCTTGCTCCATTTCTTCAAATATATCATTCACGTCTTCAACCGGGCGTTTTGTCACTTTAGGTACAACTTTACCGTCTGCAGCAAATTGAAAAGCTTCCCTCAGGTCTTCTCTGGTTCCTACTAATGAACCTACTACTTGAATACCATCTAACACAAGACGGGGAATATCTAATTCCATCTTGTCGACCGGTAAACCGACAGCCACTACACGCGCACCGGCTTTTACAACATCAATCGCTTGATTGAAAGGGATTTTTGAGACAGCAGTAATGACCGCGGCATCCAGACCTAAATCGCCGGTCACTTCTTTAGCCTTCTTGACAGGGTCTTCGTTTAAACTGTTTACAACCGCGTCAGCACCTAAGCTCTTAGCAAAGTTCAGTTTTTCATCGCTAATGTCGAAAGCAATCACTTTAGCGTTAAAGACATTTTTTGCATATTGAACAGCCAAGTTGCCCAAACCGCCGACTCCAAATACACCGATCCATTGACCAGGTTTAATTTCACTGACTTTTACTGCTTTATAAGTTGTGACACCTGCGCAGGTAATGCTGCTTGCGGCTGCCGGATCTAAATGTTCAGGCACTTTCACTGCATAATCAACCGCCACGATTGCTTCTTCAGCCATTGCGCCATCAACTGTATAGCCGGCATTTTTCACATCCCGGCACAAGGTTTCCCGGCCTGTTAAGCAATATTCACAGCGGCCGCAGCTTTCAAACATCCACGCAATGGAGACGCGGTCTCCTTTTTTCAGGTTTGTTACGCCTTCACCAATCTCGGTTACAATGCCTACTCCCTCATGACCTAAAGTGACGCCTGTCACATCCCCGAAATCAGCATTTTTAACATGCAAGTCAGTATGACATACACCGCAGTATTCCATCTTAACTTTGGCTTCACCGTGTCGCAAAGGACGCAATTCTTTTTGTACGATCGCTATATTTTTGTCCTTCGTTGCTACTACTGCTTTCACAACATACACCCCTTTCAAATATTTGCAGAAAATTTGTACTTATCTTACAATTTAGCACAATACTCTTCTTTTGAAAACCCTTACATAACTTTGCAGACAAGTATCTCTAAAAATTTATTGAGGGCGCACGCTATAAAGATACTAGAAATTATTTGTTATCCGAATAGTGTTTAAATAGGAATTTGTCGTCTCTCTATGAACGGAATTTACATAGTATATATAATAGTACGTTTTCAAAGGAGGTCTTTTTTTTTTTTTGAGTGATAGAAAGCTGACGGAAGAAAACCTTGATAATCACCAGCCCGCTAACTTTGCGCCATTTATCAGCCCTAATCCTGTTACGTCATTTAATCCGGTTCGGAGATACCCTAAAATTGATAAAACATCATTTATCAGTCCATTTTCCAGTGTGATAGGAGACGTGAGAATAAAGGACAATGTTTATGTCGGGCCGAATGCTGCTGTTCGCGCAGATGAAGGGACGCCCTTTTATATTGGGTCAAATACAAACCTTCAAGATGGGGTCATTTTACATGGTTTGTTAAAACAATTTGTTTCAGTCAAAGATAGGGCATATTCCATTTATATCGGAAACAATGTAAGTGTCGGGCATGATGCCCTTATTCATGGCCCTTGTTATCTTGGAAATCACACGTTCGTCGGTTTTAAAGCCATCGTGTTCAATGCGATTGTAGGCAAAGGATCATTTATTTCATACAACGCTGCCATAACAAATGGTGTACGCATTGCACCGAATCGGTTTGTTCCTCCCGGAGCCGACATAGACACACAAGAAAAAGCTGACAGACTGAGAAGAGTGACAGAAGAGGAACGTGAATTTGCACGGGAAGTGCAGCGCGTTAATCAAGAATTTCCCGCTTCTTATCAAGCGTTATTCAGTTGAAGAAAAACAGATAAATCCCCATCTCAGAAGGAGGGGATTTTTTTTATGAAGTGCGGTCATTAGGTGTAATGGGCTGATTGATAAGGAGAATTTATAGGCAAAGGTTATCCTTGAAAGCCTTAATTCAAAGCGATTGTCTGAAGGCTTCTTTTTAAGAAAATCCACCGAATAGCGTATGAATATGATCCCCATAGACACAATAAGAACAGTCTATATTCTATCTGAAAGGGAGTGAGAACCAGTGAGTAAAAAAGGAATCCAAAATTCAAGCATTGAACAATTAAAAAAAGACCATGAGACCGAAACCGCTTTTAAAGCAGATGATTCCAAAAAAGTTCAAACCAAAAACAAATGAAAATACTTAGTTACACTCGTCAAACAAAATTGATCAATATGGAGTGAATAACATGGCTGAACAACATGGCGCAGACAGACCGGACGATTACAAAAGATTTTCTTCTTTGGACAAGGACTATGATTTTCAGCAGCAATCTTTAGCCAGCGATACCAAAACAAACCAGACAGACACGGAAACACAAACTCACCATAAAGAAACAGACACAACAAATACGGCAGGGAAATATTTTGACACATCAGATTATGAGGAAAATACACAACTGGAAAGAGGATTGGCTGAAACACATGAACAGGTCAGCGATGACTATTTTGAAGGAACGATTGATCAAAATTTGGAATAGTCATATAACGGAACTTTCTTGCAGAAGTCAGTTCCGTTATATTGATACTTACCGGCCTTTGGATTTGAACATGATGAACCGGGTGAAGATTATAGTCAAGGTATCTCCTTGACCTTTTTTATGGGAAAAAAAGATTTCAAAAAACATAGATCTTTTAAAATGATCAAGATATACTGATTTAAATACTAGGAAGAAAATAAAAAATTAGAGAATTGAATTTTAAAAAAGCAGGTGAAATAATGGAAGGGGCGGCGCGGAGCAGCTTAAAATGTTATGTTTTCACATTGGCTTTTTCAAGTTTGTCATATGGTCTGGTTTTTGGATTGTATATGTTTGTATACTCGGGTTTTGTACCATTCGCTTTAGTCACTGTAGTTATCAGTGCTTTTTACGCTTTCGTCACTTACTTTTTATTTGCTGTTCCTGTGCAATTTTGGTTAAGAAAGAAGCCGAAAGAGTGTAGTTTGATTCATCTTTTCATTTATACAGCAGTCGCTTTTTTAGCTGTGTTCTTGTTCTGGTGCATGGGTAGTCAGTCCATTAATGTTAGAGTTTTCGAGAATTTCATTTATTACATGATGAGCATTACTGCTGCGTTAATCTATTGGTTTTGGGATTCTATATTTCTGAGAAAGCAGTTTTTTATAGAAAAATCATAAGCTTAACAATTTCGGGTTAAACGCTGATCTTGAAATGGGGAGATCATAATGGAATACATTGAATTGAAAAAGGACAATATTGATGACAATCATATTTGCTGCGCACTAGGTGCGAAACAATATGAGAAGGCCGTAACAAAAAAGAAAAGCTGGCTTAAAGATCGAATGGCTGATGGTTTGGTGTTTTATCGATTAAACGAGCGGGCAAAAGTTTTTATTGAATATTTACCTGCAGAAAAAGCGTGGGTTCCGATAAGCGCTCCTAATTTTATGTATATTAATTGTCTTTGGGTCTCGGGGAGATATAAGAACAGCGGACATGCGAAACACTTGTTAGATAAATGTGCGGAAGATGCCAAATCCCGCGGTATGGATGGAATTGTTCATATAGTTGGTAAGAAAAAACTTCCCTATTTAAGTGATAAGCATTTCTTCGAGCATATGGGATTTACTTTGCAAGATGAAGCAAAACCCTATTTTCAGTTAATGTCATTGACCTGGAATGAGCATGCAGCTCCTCCTGTATTTAAAAAACAGGTTAAAAGTTGTTCTTTTAATGATGAGGGGATCACAATATTTTATACAGCTCAATGTCCATTCGCAGTCGGAGTGTTAGAGGATTTGAAGGAACTGACTGAAAAGAAAGGGCTTCATTTTCAGGCTCATCGATTATCCTCAAAAGATAAGGCCCAAACATCACCGGCAATCTGGACAACTTTAAGCGTATTTTATAATGGAGAATTTCTCACTCATGAAATGATGAGCGTGAATAAGTTTGAAAAGTTACTCAATAAGCTTTTAATGGCTTAACGTTCTTCTCCATGTTCTAGGTAATGAGGATCACATTATTGATTTGGACAAAAATGATAACATACATAGTACAAATAGATTGAGATCGTTCTTTAACAAACGGGCGAGGCCTGTTGAAGAATCATTTCAAAAATAGGAGACTAACAAATGCAAAAAATTGAAACCCCTCGCTTAGTTTTAAGAAATTTTACCGAGGAAGATTCGCACGGCCTTTTGGAATATTCGGCACATCCGAGAGTGAACTGCTTTCTTGATGACAGAATTTCTACGATAGAAGAAGCTGTCTTAAACGTTCAAAAAAGAAGCAGAGATGATTCTTATATTGCTGTTTGTTTAAAAGAGAGTAATGATCTGATCGGGGAACTATTTTATTTAAAAGAAGAGCCTGATACATATTCCGTTTGTTGGAATTTCAATGCTCGATTTGAAGGGAGGGGATACGCCAGTGAAAGTGCAAAGGCTTTCTTTGAGTATCTCTTTATGCAAAAAGGCGCAAGAAGGCTTTATGCATATGTTGAAGATGATAATGACAAGTCGCAAAAATTATGTGAAAGATTAGGTATGCGTAAAGAAGGTTATTTTCTTGAATTTATTTCGTTTACAAAATATGAGGATGGAACACCTAAATATGAAAACACTTTCCAATACGCCCTGCTAAAGAAAGAATGGTTAAAGCAAAAACATAGTTAACGGAAAAAACCTTGCCGGGGGCAGGTTTTTTTGCGTTTAAGTTAAATCCTTCAATAAAATTACCGATATTACCAATAGATTACGGAATTGAAAAATGCTTAGTTTAGTAACGATCAAATGAGATTCAGGTTTGGAAAAGCAGTGAAAATCATTTATCGTAAAGTTGTTAAATTCGAGAGAGGGTGAATGTGATGGAAAGCCTAAATAACTCTTACAATATCACGAAAGATCCAAAGTTTTTAGCGTTTTGCAGTATAGCGACAGAAGGTGCAGGAAGTTATTCGAATCAGCTTTTTCTCGATTTTCTAAATTGATCCGAATCCATAAAAGAGCCACTGCTGCTTATGTATAAGAAAGTAATACCCTGGAAATGTGTAAAAATTAATGAGCAGCTTCGGAAATGGAAGGATCCGCAGTGGAGGTGAGCTTGTGAAAAAAGGATCAGGATGGATGTGACCAGCATCTACCCTGATAATGGGGTTCACAGTGTTCTATTTCATTGTATTCCAATCGGAATAATATTACAAGGGCGAAAAAGTAAAAAGTAGGTCGATCATTGTGAGAATGTTTTGAATGAAAATAAAGGATTATCTGAAGGAAAGGTTTCCGACTTTAAAATTAGTGCCCGGCATTTATCATCAATGGGACGTGGGAATTCATTTTTCTCTCGGCGGCAATATGTATCAATTTAATGAAAGCGGTGAGCTGAATCTTGAGTATTTTCAGTGTGTCCATCATCAAATCATCGAAATTTTTAATGAGCTGTTTGAACAAAACGATGACTTATTCCTTGTTGCAAACATATATAAGCACAAAACTCTAGGTGATGACGCCAGAAAATTAAAAATTTATCAGCCGTTTCTGAAGTGCAAGGATGATTTATATCGGATTCAGGTGGAGACCTGTCCGTATCCGTTCGAAGAAGATGATGCGGAAGAATACGAGATGCAGCAGTTTTCTTTATTATGTAAACGGAAGGATTTACGTATTACCCCATTACTTAAGGCAGCTGCTCACGAAGATTTTCCTCTGAAGCCAAGATTCGGGGGTTGCACCGTTGATTATCCCGATGTTTTCTTTGTGAATATTGCAAAAGACATTATTTTCTTTGTATATGATGACAGAGGGTGTGAAGTTATCGCCCTTGATGCCGGAAGATTACGTGCGCTTTATGACCAATATCACGATTGGATAGAAAGTGAACGCATGCATTCGAATTAGCTTTTTCGAGGTGTGTTCTCTTGCGCGGTTTCGCATTTGTACGTGAGGAATGTAACGGAACTTCTGGGTGCTAAGATGCTGTATTTATTTGGATGAATTCCATTTTGCAAAACGGCTGAATAGAATAACAGCATAAAAGTTTTTTTACACAGTGCAGGAGGAGAGATACGTGAGGGCTGAACATCATGATGGTATGGAAATTGGAATTTATTCATTTGCAGAATTATACCCCGATCCTCTGACAGGGAAAACAGTCAGCGCAAAGCAGCGGGTAGAGGAATTGATAAAGCTGGCGAAATTGGCTGACGACGCAGGGCTTGATGTATTCGGCGTAGGCGAGCATCATCGTCTTGATTATGCAGTGTCGTCGCCGCCGGTCATCTTATCAGCGATTTCACAGCTCACCGAAAACATTAAGCTTACGAGTGCTACGACTGTATTATCCACCGCAGATCCAGTCCGTTTATTTGAGGATTTTGCAACGCTTGATCTGATATCAAACGGAAGGGCGGAGATCATAGCGGGACGCGGTGCATTTTTAGACTCGTTTCCTCTTTTCGGTTATGATGTGGGTTATTATAAAGAACTGTTTGAAGAACACGTTGAGCTTTTTTTGAAATTAAATTCGGGGGAAGAATCGGTCACCTGGAAAGGACGTTACCGGCCGCCGCTGAATGACGCAGAAATTTCCCCTCAGCCTTTTCACGGAAGCATTCCGCTGTGGTTAGGTGTTTCAGGAACTCCGGAAAGTGCGGAGCGGGCCGGAAGAGCAGGCGCCGGTCTGGCATTAGCTGTATTGAGCGGTGATCCGAAATCATCTAAACCGCTTGTTGACAAATACCGAGAAGCAGCTTCTAAAGCCGGTCATCCGCCGGAACATGTGAAGGTTGCTGTAACCGGGCATACGTTCATTTCAAAAACGAATGAACAGGCAATACAAGAATTTTACCCGTATCATTCTAATTATTGGTCTCATGTTCATTCATACCACGGGATTCATGAACCTTTAACGAGGGAAGATTTTGAGCGGGCGTCCGGTAAAGAAACAGCCTTATTTGTCGGAAGCTCACAGCAGATCATTGAAAAAATCATGCACCAATACGAGCTGTTTGGCCATCAGCGGTTTCTCGCGCAAATCGATATAGGCGGTATGCCGTTTAAAAAAGCTGCGGAAAACATCGAACGATTAGCATCAGAAGTAGCACCGGTGATCCGCAGAGAAACCGGCAAATCAAGCGATTAAATGGAGTCAGGCGGAGCGGGCCGGTTTTTGAACATCGCGGACTAGACATCAGAAACGGTCCGGCTTTTTTAATGATTATAAAAAACAAAGGGAAGAGCGCGAACCTCATTGCTTTTTCCTATCAAGAAAAGGAAGGTCATTTCATCCTCCATCGTGAAGTGTATATACTGAAAGGTTTTTATTTACAAAAGAGGGAGGATGATGTAGAGGTGAAGAGTTTAGTCAAAGCTGCAGTTTTAACTGTTACTCTCGGTGTTGGAGGCGCTTTCTATTCAAGTGATGCATCTGCACATGGGTATATAAAAGATCCCGTCAGCAGAGCGTACATGGGAGCATTAGAGAAACAAACAATGGGCTGGACGGCTGCTGCTCAGAAATATGGCTCCGTCATTGATAATCCTCAGTCTGTTGAAGGGCCGAAAGGATTTCCGGCTGCAGGTCCGCCGGATGGAAGAATTGCATCTGCAAACGGAGGATCGGGACAAATTGATTTCGGTATGGACAAGCAGACTGCAGATCATTGGGTAAAACAGAATATACGCGGCGGCTTTAATTCTTTTACTTGGCACTATACCGCACCCCATGCGACATCAAAGTGGCACTATTATATCACCAAGAAAAATTGGAATCCGAATAAACCTTTGTCGAGGGATGAATTCGAATTAATCGGAACGGTAAACCACGATGGCTCCAAGGCAGATACGAATCTGACTCATAGGATTTTTGTGCCGACTGATCGAAGCGGTTATCATATCATTTTAGGGGTATGGGATGTCGCGGATACTTCTAATGCCTTCTATAACGTCATTGACGTAAACCTTACACAGTAATCTATGAAATGACTGATCGGCTGCATTCATGCATTGCCGATCTTTTTCGTTTGAAAGAGTTGGTTAAAGGAGGAAACAGCAAAGCGCCATAATGAATTCATTATGGCGCCTTACGATCATAGAGGTAATGCTGACATGGATGCGGAGGTAAGGGAGACTCTTAATAACCGCCGAGGAAAGAAGCACCGACGATGATTAATAAAATGAATAGCACCACGATTAACGCAAAGGAGCTACCATAACCGCCCATATGATCTCACCTCCCTTAAGAGGATTAATACATATTATGCTGAATATCAAAGTTTGATAGGGATGCTAGTTTATTTTTGAAAAAAAGTTCGTCTGCATATATTTTCTTCTCACATTTCCATCTTTTAAAGGGGGGATCGTAAATGCTTCCTGTAATAGAAACGGACAGACTTATTCTTAGAGAAGTTGAAAAGAAAGATGCAAAGCAAATATTTGCTTGTTTTTCAGGATGCAAATGTAACACGCTATTACGGTTTGGAACCTTTTGATTCAATGGAACAGGCTGAAAAAATGATTGGCTGGTTTAAAGATCAATATCATGATAAAAAGGGAATGCGTTGGGGAATTAAGAGAAAAGATGCGAAGGGAATAATCGGAACTATTGGTTTCAACTCTTGGGTGCCCAAGCATAAGCGGGCGGAGGTCGGTTATGAGATTCATCCGAATTATTGGAGGAATGGCTATGCTTTTGAAGCGTTGGAGAATGTTCTTTCTTTTGGATTTGAAAAGCTTGGGCTGATTCGTATAGGCGCTGTTGTTTTCATCGAGAATGCAGCGTCTCATCAATTATTGATAAAGGCGGGGTTTCAATCAGAAGGAATTTTGAGAGGATATATGTATCAAAACGGACTGCCCCATGATACACGTGTATATTCTATACTGAATGAGGACGTTGATGAGACGCTATAAAGCAATCTTTCAGCTGCGTCTCCTGCAGAAGGAGTTTGATTGTAAGAAACGATTCCAATAATCACTAACAAGATAATCAACACAAATATGCTCCACAGAGTTATTTTTGAACATTTTGACATGACATCCCCTCACTTTGAAAGACTTTACCGGATCTGTGATCGAAGACTATTTCAAGTATATTTATTATAAAGGAGAAAAATGAGCAGTATCTCGGTGCAAAAATAAAAAAACTTGCGGTGCGCTGCCGCGAGTTTTTTCACATTATGGTCTGTGGAATTCAATAAGCTGATTATCACGATCAAAATCTTATTTAGAAATGCACATTAACAAAAACACCCGGAGTTCACCGGGTGTAAAAAGCGTTGATATGTCATGTCAGCAACATTTTTTGCATTTTCTTTTATAGACAACGATGTAATCATAATCAAGATGCTTTTTGTCTTGTTTCTTCTTCTTTTTTTGTTTAGGCTGCTTTTCTTCCTTTTTACCGTGATCATAATGTCCGTCCATATCCATTTCCATATTCATATCCATGTCCATATCCATACTCATATCCCTCCTTTTTCATCTGACGGTAGTATTCTATGACAGAAGGAACAGATGGCTTGGACAAATGAAACGATATGCTGCAAAAGAGGCGTCTCATCCGGTATAAAAAAACAGGATCATACCCGCCCGATAGATAGGAAAGGAAATGATCCTGATATGAAAACACTATTTGATAACCGCTATTGCAATGCCGTACCCTTTTTCCGGATTGTATAATGCCGTCAGTTTCAATACCTTCCAGCCTTCCGCGGCTTTTGTACCGATTCCGTTATGGGCCGTGATATAATCTCCCGGGTTTACCGTACTGTCTACCCGTACGTAGTGCCGGCCGCTGAGTCCGACAATATGCCATTCGTCTCTGGCCGCGCGCGCTTCATAGTCAGCTTCAAGAGCCGGACTGCAGTCTGGGTTTTGTTTCGGCACGCGTATCGTTTCTCCTGTTTCTTCGTCAGTCACATTTTCATATATGAAACCGCCGAACTCGTTTGTCAAAAAACGGCTTTGCCATCCGAAGCTTGCGGCTCCTGATATAAAAGCGGCTGTTTCTGAAATGACGCCGAGCATATAATCACCAACGTGAGCCGGCTCGATTTTTTCTCCCCGCACTGTGACGATCGTCCCGGCGGGAATCGTCTGGCCATTTACACTTTCAAAATATTCTCCGTACCCTGACAGGGAAGAGGTGACGGCTCCGGCGAAAGTTCCGTGGCCGCCCGCTGAGTCCAGTTTCCACTTAATGGACTGATGCCCTCCGGCAACGGTGTACGGTTCTTCCAATGTAATGCTTTCTGATGACAGAATGGTTCTGGAGACTTTGCTGCCCGTAACATGTACATTGTTTGAAGCAGCGATAAATGCCCTTGAACCTTCAGAACTTGAACCTCCGGAAGAGCTGATGATCGCATTTCTGTCACCTCTTGCCGTAATATCGCCTGTGCCCGCAATAACGGCGCTTGTCGGGTTAAATGCAAAACCCGAGCTTGTCGCAAGCTGTGCGCCGCCTTTTAAATTGACGGGGATCTGCTCGTAAGTCTGTCCTTTTATAGAAGCGGCAGCGCTGTAGCCTTCCGCCTGCACGCCGAGAATGACAGCCTGGCTGTTAGGGGACGTAATTCCGACAGCACCGCCATCTCCGATCATCGTTCCATTCATAATATTTACGTTATATTGGCCTCCGCCAATTGAGATGCCTTTGGGAGAAGACTTGTAAATATCAAAATTTGAAATTTTAACATAATCGGTTTTATTTGATCCGCCGGATATATTGATGTCAACACCGGCTTGTGTAAAACCGCGTATTTTAATGCCGCTGATCGTAATATTTTGACTGCGGTATTGAAGGGCTACGACAGGATTCCCGCCATAATCATATGAAGGATCGCCAATAGCTGTGAATCCGTTTACATTTACGTTTTTATAGGCAGAGATAACCAGCGCCCTTGGCGTCACGCTGTCATAGAGAGCGTTGAAGACCGGTTCAATCGCGGTGCAGTCGGTTAAAGTAACATCATAAGCCGTCGTGCTTTCGGGGTCTGAGGCCTGGTGGTGTCCGATATGACGAATATCAAACGAACGTACATCACGATACGAAACATGGCCGATAATATGAACATTTTGGGAAGCCGGCCACAGGCTGTGCGCCTTTACTTCAATTCCGCGGATATTTCCGCTCGTATAGTTATTCAAAAGCCACACATGTTTAGAGCCGTCATCAATTTCAATGCCATTCGAATTTGCGCTGCCCTCGGCATGCTCTGTGCCGCGCGGGTTCCCTGAATGACAGTTGGAAATGAAAATATATTCGCTGTAATGGGTGGTAATACCGTCGTCTCCGGCGCCGTACGCCACACAGTTATCTATCCATATATAACGGCAGCCGTCTTTCGTCCATTCTGTTTCAGGCAAATGATCATAAGCCGGGGATGTGATATCGATACCATGCAGACCTGCGTTAACCGCTTCAACATTCTTGACCCAGCCGTATTGCACATTGGCAAACGTTAAACAGCTGGAAAATTGTCCCCCGGGGTTTCGGACTCCGCATTGACGATCAGGATTCCAGTCTAAAGTCATGCCCTGGACAAAAATATTACGGTTTCCATTTTCGTAGTTATCATTGGTTATAACCCATTCATATGCGGGAGTGTCCTCATGGAGTTTAATTACGGTAATCCCTTGTCCCTCACCGGAGATGGTAGTCCACGACGGAAGTTTTATCCCTTGAACTAAAAATTCTCCTGCGGGAACATTTACTTTGACGCGGCCGTTCCCGATCGCTCTCCGAAAGGCTTCCGTATTGTCCCGGCCGTCAGGGACCGCTCCGTAATCCTCTACATTCACTTCCCGGGTGATTTTATTCATAAGCATTTCGTATTCTGTATCAAGCCGTTCTTTTAAAAGTGAGGTGACCATTCCTTCCGCCGTCACTCGGGCATCTGCGATCTCAAGATTATCATCTGTTGCGGAATGCTTAATAAAATTTTGCATCCTTGCTTTGAGATGTTCCAATTCAGAGGAATGCGAAGGGTGAGACTGCAATGCGGCGTTTAAAGACGGATCAGGAAAGTTTTTAAATTGAACCATTCTAAAGACACCTCTTTCTTTTGATATAAGCGCTTGACGCAGGGGAGCAGTAAAAAGCCGCGCGCCTTATGCGCTTATTCATCAAATTCTTTGTTGAGAACGAAATCCCTTTTAAAATCAGATTGAATTTCAAAAAAACGCCAATATTTCAGGTGAAAGATCAAAACGAAGAAAGTTTTTGAAAACTAGTATAAAATTTACCTTTATATAGAGTGTGTATTATAAGTGGAGCTCTCCTGTGAAAACGATGGAAAAAGATTGTTGGGGGACGTTATGATAAGTAAGGAAAGCAGAATTGCGGCTGCAATATTAGCATTTTTCTAGGGGGTTTCGGCATTCATAAGCATTTATTGAATATATTATTTATCTCTGCGGAAGCGAACAAGTATTTGATCAAAAGTATAATGATTATTATGACCAACAGTAATCAAAAGCCTGAGTGGGATATCCCGCTTATCGGTTTCTTCTCAATTAAGCGTTTTCTTTTCTTCGCATTAAATCCTTTCCTCAGCTGCTCAGTTAAAATGGTATAATGGTGCACGGATTGGTCATTAATACGACTAAAATAGGGAATCAAAAGGAGCGGCGAACATGACTTTACAAATTAAAATTAAATATTCAGATGATACACAAACGAGAATCAGTAAAATTGAACAGGGCGATTGGATCGATCTGCGGGCTGCAGAGGATATAACAATCAAAAAAGGTGAGTTCAAACTTATCCCGCTCGGAGTTGCGATGGAGCTGCCGGAAGGATATGAGGCCCATGTCGTTCCGCGTTCAAGTACATATAAGCATTTCGGTATTATTCAGACAAATTCAATGGGTGTCATCGATGAATCTTATAAAGGTGACAATGATTTCTGGTTTTTCCCGGCATACGCACTTCGGGATACCGATATTTCCAAGGGAGAGCGGATCTGCCAATTCAGAATCATGAAGAAAATGCCTCAAGTGGAATTGATCGAAGTGGACAAGCTCGGAAACAATGACCGCGGCGGTCTGGGATCAACAGGCACAAAATAAAACGATTAAAGACTGCTGTTAAGCAGTCTTTTTATTGATTTCGAAGCGCCAGCTGCGCTAGCATATTGATGAATGATTTCCCGATATTCCTTCTTCAGCATTCCGTCTATCTAGAAGATGCTCTGATGTTTTTATTCTTTAAGATGAACGGAGGTCTTGTCCAGCGTATATAATATTGTGACAAAAGTGTAAACAAAAGAAAGGATGATGTTATGAAAAAAAGGGTTAGAAGAGAAGACCGTAAAGCTGCTGGCAAAGAGGCAGAGCAGAAGAAACCGTCCAAAGTCACCCTGTTCTGCCGTTCGCTTCAAAGGCTGAAGCATTTGTATTGTAACATAAATATACAATTGCCATCAATAACCAAAAAAGGAATTTCAGTTTTAATTTTATCGTTTTTGTTTCTGCCGTTTTTACGGGCTGATGCCGCTTCAGATACTTACGGCAGTTTCGATGAATTAAAACTGCATGAGGCCCCCTCCGTTTTTTCTATTTCATCGAAAGAACATGACCCTTCTGTTCTCATATTAGCTATACACGGCGGAGGCATAGAGCCGGGGACCAGTGAGTTGGCCAGAAAAATTGCCGAAAACCGGAGCCTGTATTTATTTGAAGGGCTAAAATCAGCCGGCAATGCTGAGCTGCATTTGACCAGTTCGCATTTCGACGAACCTAAAGCCGTTCAAATGGTGAAAGAGCACTCAAATGTCATTTCATTGCACGGTTACGGCAGCGACGATAAAAAGATAAAAATCGGCGGTACAGACAGAGAACGGGCCGAACTTTTGACAGGTGTGCTGAAACGAAACGGGTATCCTGCCGTTCTTCTTGACATAAATGATAAATACGCAGGTGTCAGTCCGAACAATCTTGCCAATCAATCTTCATCCGGATTAAGTATTCAAATCGAAATGAGCACCGGTTTTAGAAAATCACTGTTTAATACTTTTACGCTTAAAAGCAGAGCGTCCACACAAAACGATACCTTTCTCCAATTCACAAAAACGATTTCTGATTTTATCAATGACAATTATAAATAAGCACGCCGCTTTTTGCCGGCGGAGCTTTTTCTTTTGAAATTTATGAAACTTTAAGTTCTTAAGATCGTATACATAACTGACAGGATGAAAGAAAAGAGGTGGGCGAATGAAAGTGATGATTGGGTCTGTCATTCTTCTTGCCATCATCGGATTCGGTTTATGGCTGATGCTGAGTCCAATCTTTAAACAAGTGGGAAGCGGAGCCAAAAAATTTAAAAAGTCATGGGAGGAAGAAGATCAGCATGAGCGAAAATAAGCGGAGAAACACAAAAAAAATACTCGGCGGTGTGATTATAGGCGCAGCCCTTTTAATTGCGGGCGTTACGGCGTCATTATTTATTGAAAAAATACCGAATGGTTATGTCGGAGTCGTATACTCACCGAACGGCGGGGTAAAATCCGAAACTTTGGATCAAGGCTGGCACTTAGTCGGTTTGTTTAATAAAGTAACGGAATATCCGGTGCGTATGCAGACCGTAAATAATGAAAATATAAAAGTGGCAACCTCAGACGGTAAAAATATTGAAATGGATATCGCTTACAACTATGTTGTGCAGCCTGATAAAGTAGTCGATCTGTTTAACAAATTCGGGGCGGTGGACGTTGAAACGATTGAAAATACATATTTAAAAACAAGACTGTGGGACGCGGCGCGAAAATCAATCAGCAAATACTCGGTTATTGACACATACGGGCAAAAATCTGCAGAAGCCGCTGCCGATGTTCAAAAAAGGTTTGCTGAGGATATGAAGAACCTTGGATTTTTAATTGATGATCTGACGCTTGGCGTACCGAAGCCGGATAAAGCCACACAGGAAGCCATTGATGCAAGAGTGAAGTCTTCACAGGAGCTTGAACGGACGCAGACTGAAATTAAAATAGCTGAAGCAGAAGCGAAAAAGAAAAAAATTGAAGCGGAAGGGATCGCTGATTATAACCAAATCATAAAAAAATCAATGTCTGATGAAATGATCAAATATAAATGGATTGAAAAATGGGACGGAAAAACACCGAAAGCGACAGGCACAGACTCACTGCTGCAGCTGCCGCTGGACGATCAGAAGCAAAAATAAAAAGGAAGGAGGCGGATGCCTCCTTTTTATGTTTTTTCTTCAGAATCTTTTTCCGGCATTAATTCTTCAGACGCCTCGGTTTGATATCTCAATAGTGTGCTGTCTGTCCCTGTTTCGCCCTGATAATCTTCAGGCAGCACAAATTGCTGCAGATACCGGTGGAAAAATGCTTCAAAAACAGAAAGGCAAAATGCAGAAATAACCGCTGCCGCTGCAGGGGAGACATTAAACCCGCCAATGTTCATTAGAAATATCCATAATATAATGAATGAAATTCCGAAATCAGCTGCAACGGCTGTAAAATTGCTTGTTCGCGGCAGAATCATGCAATCACCCAAAAAGTAAGTGACCAAACTTAAGATCAAGGTAATAAACAGAACGTTTAAAAAAGTTACTTGGTACATCAGATCCAGGACAATGTACAGCAAAGCAAGTGTGAGCGCCGTTTTAGAAGCGAAAGCAATTACATGTTTCATTTGAACCACCTTCGTTATTTCGTTTAGTCTTCATTGTAGGCAATCAGCAAATTTTTAAACTGGTATATAGTGGTTATGAAGTGTGCGTTTTAATAAAATGTAAATAGACATCACCATATTCACAAGTTAAAATATGTAAAAAAGGAGGATGCAAAATTGAAAAAATGGTGGATATGTATTGCTGTTTTTTTATTATGTTTTTGCGGAGTACACTCAGCTGAAGCGGCTACCACTGAATTCGGATCAAAAACAAGCTTCATTATGGAGGGAGATGTAAAAGAGTTTTTTATTGAAAACCCAGGGGCTGTATCAGCTGATGATTACCTATTAGGATACAAGTTCACCATTGTGAACAATTCTTCATGCAATTTAAACGTAAAACTCCAGCGGATGGCGCTGAACGGAAACTTTTATACATTAAGTTCTAAAAGTTACAGCGGCAGCTGGTTAAACCTAAGTGCTCAGGACAAAAAATCAATTGATCCGTATCACAAATACAGGATTCTGATTGAAAGCTCTTCAAACATCTGTGAACCTGTTCATATTAAAGGGTTATACGGCGTGGAATATTATCATTTTGATTGAAAATAGATACCCGCAAAGGCAGCGGGTTTTTTTACACCTCATCAAAACTTATTGTACTATGTACTAAATTTTCACAAATACAATGTAATCCGCCCGCTCAGGTAAAGATAAATATATATCAAAATCAGCGCGCACAAATACAAAAGTTGAAAAACGGATAAAAAGTTTCCTTGGAGAAACATTATTTGTTGACTTCAAAAGTGAGGTGTCGGATAATAAAGATGTAAGTTTTTCCTCCTTAGCAGGTTCGTTTCTTAAGCCAGGGCGAATCTGCTCTTTTTTTGCAAAAGAAAAACCCCTTTCAGAGGGGTTTTACGATAAATAAAGTTTAATAGAATTAATGAACGGCTCTGAATACGCCGATCACTTTCCCTAAAATACTTACGTTTTGCAGGATAATCGGTTCCATCGTCGGATTTTCCGGCTGCAGCCGCACATAATTGTCTTCTTTATAGAAGCGCTTGACCGTGGCTTCATCATCTTCGGTCATAGCCACCACGATTTCCCCGTTATTGGCCGTGTTCTGCTGTTTGACAATGACGTAATCTTTGTCAAAAATGCCGGCGTCAATCATACTTTCTCCCATGATTTCTAACATGAATACGTGTTCTCCCGGAGGAACCATCCGGTCAGGAAGCGGAAAATATTCGTCGATATTTTCAACAGCCGTAATCGGAATACCCGCCGTCACTTTTCCGATGACCGGAACATTGACAACCTGGCTTTTCGGAATTTGGACTTCTTCTTCATCCAATACCTCAATCGCTCTCGGTTTAGTAGGGTCCCGTCTGATCAGGCCTTTTGTCTCCAGCCGCGCCAAATGTCCGTGCACGGTTGAACTGGAAGCCAGTCCTACTGCTTCTCCTATCTCTCTTACAGAAGGCGGATATCCTTTCGTTTTTACCTCTTCTTTAATAAAACGCAGGATATCAAGCTGCCTTTTTGATAGCTTCGTCATATTTCGCACCTCAAAACGTCGATTTTAAGTAGATTATAGCATGATTTTCCTGACAGTACAAACATAGGTTCGAAAAAAACGATTGACAGAAACATTTGTTCGTATATACTGAAAGGTATAAAAAGCGAACAAACATTCTGGAGGTTGTTTAAATGGCGAAGGAATCTATCATATTTGTCGGACTGTTTACTGCGATTTTAAGTGCCGTTATTTTACTTGTTTCATGTGCGGGAAATGATCAGGCGCTCAGCCAATATGTTAAAATAAAGGTTCAGGACGGAGATACTCTGTGGTCACTTGCGGATCAAGTAGCAGAGAAGAAAAATATTAACAAAGAAGATTTCATTGAGTGGGTGACGGAGAATAATCATCTCCAAACTGCTGATATAAAGCCCGGAGACGAACTTATTCTTCCGGTTAAGAAGGAGCATCCGGCCGTATATCAGCTGGCCATTGTCAATTAGAGAGGAAAGAGAGAAATGAAGGCGCTCATTTATGCCCGGGTAAGCACAAACAAAGAACAGCAGCAGACGTCTTTAAAAAGACAGGAAGAGGAGCTCAGTGAGATCGCTGCGGCAAACGGCATGGAAGTCGTAAAAGTCATTTCAGAGAAAGCCAGCGGTTACGAAATGGACCGCGACGGAGTATTTGAAATGCTTGATGAAATTAAAAAGTCACATATTGACGCGATATTGGTGCAGGATGAAACAAGACTGGGAAGAGGAAACGCCAAGATCGCGCTTTTGCATTGTATTTACAGGGAGAACGTAAAGATATATACGACGGCTCATAAAGGTGAGCTGGAGCTTTCCGAAGCTGATACGATGGTACTCGAAATCGTCAGTATTGTTGAGGAATATCAAAGGAAAATTCACAATATGAAAATTCGGCGGGGAATGAAAAGAGCTGTAAAAAACGGCTATAAACCTGAACGGAATCTGAAAAACAGACATGAAAACAGCGGAAAAGAAAAAAAAGAGGTCCCTGTTTCGGAAATTATCAGGCTGAGAGCCAACAAGCTTACCTTTGCAGAAATCGCGGCTACCTTAAGAGGATTCGGCTATGATGTATCCAAAGCCACGGTTCACCGGCGTTTTCAGGAATATATCGCAGACAGTGAAGGCAGCTGACATGCTTCAGTTGTAAAAAAGACTATGTTTTAGTAGTATATAATCAACACGCACCAAAGGAGCTTATTATGATTTCTAAAGAAAAAATCGCAAGAATTAACGAATTGGCTCAAAAAGCTAAATCAAACACGATAACCGATGAGGAAAAAGCCGAACAGCAAAAGCTTCGCCAGGAGTATTTGAAAGGGTTCCGCTCCTCAATGAAAAATACGTTAAAGAGCGTAAAAGTTATTGATCCGGAGGGTAATGATGTCACTCCTGAAAAATTAAAAAGGGAACAACAGAAAAATAATCTACATTAAACAGAAAGAATACGGCAATACGTATTCTTTTTTGTATATACTAATATCAGGCTGTGATTTGCGACAATTTTCAACAAGTTTATCTCAAATTTAAGCTGAAAGAGTTGAGAAAAAGTCAGCATCGCTTTATGATGAAAAGGTACAACAATAAGGAAGGGGATTATAATGGATACAATTGAAAAGAAATCAGTTGCCACCATACGTACACTATCTATAGACGCAATTGAAAAAGCTAATTCCGGACACCCGGGCATGCCGATGGGAGCTGCTCCGATGGCTTACACGCTGTGGACGAAGTTTATGAATGTAAATCCGCAGAATCCGGGATGGTTTAACCGCGACCGCTTTGTTTTATCAGCAGGACACGGTTCAATGCTTTTGTACAGCATGCTGCATTTAAGCGGGTATGACCTCAGCATTGAAGATCTGAAACAGTTCCGCCAATGGGGAAGCAAAACACCGGGACATCCGGAGTTCGGGCATACAGCCGGAGTCGACGCAACAACCGGGCCTTTGGGACAGGGTATCGCTATGGCAGTGGGAATGGCAATTGCAGAACGCCATTTGGCTGAAACATATAACCGGGATTCATTCAACGTAGTTGATCATTATACATATAGTATTTGCGGAGACGGCGATTTGATGGAAGGTATTTCTTCTGAAGCCGCTTCTCTTGCAGGCCATCTGGAATTAGGCCGCCTGATCGTATTATACGATTCTAATGATATTTCTTTAGACGGCGATTTAAACCGCTCTTTCTCTGAAAATGTAAAACAGCGTTTTGAAGCCATGAACTGGGAAGTCCTTTATGTTGAGGACGGAAATAACATCGCTGAATTGACGGCTGCAATTGAGAAAGCGCGCCAGAATGATAAAAAACCGACATTAATTGAAGTGAAAACGACAATCGGTTTCGGTTCTCCAAACCGCGCGGGCACATCCGGTGTTCACGGCGCTCCGCTGGGACTAGAAGAGAGCAAGCTGACTAAAGAAGCGTACGCTTGGACGTTTGAAGAAGATTTTTATGTTCCAGAAGAAGTATACGCGCATTTCAACGAAGCTGTAAAAGAAGCCGGCGCGAAAAAAGAACAGGAATGGAATGAACAGTTCGCGGCTTATAAGGAAAAGTATCCTGAGCTCGCTGAACAGCTGTCACTCGGAATGAAAGGCGAACTGCCGAAAGACTGGGATCAGGAAATTCCTGTCTATGAAAAAGGCAGCAGCCTTGCTTCCCGCGCATCTTCAGGTGAGGTGCTGAACGGCATCGCCAAGAAGATTCCTTTCTTTGTCGGGGGATCTGCTGACCTTGCGGGTTCAAACAAAACGACAATCAAAAACGCAGGGGACTTCACGGCCAAAGACTACGCCGGGAAAAACTTCTGGTTCGGTGTCCGTGAATTTGCGATGGGCGCTGCTTTAAACGGAATGGCGCTTCACGGCGGCCTCCGCGTATTCGGCGGCACATTCTTTGTGTTCTCAGATTATTTAAGACCTGCTATTCGTCTGGCGTCATTAATGGGGCTTCCTGTCACTTATGTATTTACGCATGACAGTATTGCCGTAGGAGAAGACGGACCGACTCACGAACCGATTGAGCAGCTTGCATCTTTACGCGCGCTTCCTAATCTTTCTGTGATCAGACCTGCTGACGGCAATGAAACCGCAGCTGCGTGGAAGCTAGCCGTTCAAAGCCAGGATCATCCGACAGCTCTTGTGTTGACACGCCAAAACCTGCCGACAATTGATCAGCAGGCTGAAGAAGCGTATGCCGGAGTAGAAAAAGGGGCTTATACCGTTTCCAAAGCAAAAACCGATTCACCGGACGCCCTTCTTTTAGCGACAGGTTCTGAAGTCGGACTTGCGATTGAAGCACAGGCGAAGCTTGCTGACGAAAACATTCATGTATCTGTAGTCAGCATGCCGAGCTGGGACCGTTTCGAAAAACAATCGGCCGAGTACAAAAACAGCGTACTTCCTCCGAATGTGACGAAACGTCTTGCGATTGAAATGGGATCAAGCTTCGGCTGGGGCAAATTTACCGGTCTTGAAGGAGACGTTCTCGCAATTGACCGTTTCGGTGCTTCGGCTCCGGGAGAAACAATTATGAAAGAATACGGGTTTACTGCAGAAAACGTGGCTGACCGCGTGAAGAAACTGCTAAACAAATAAAGAAACAAAAAGAGGATGAGTCAAATCATCCTCTTTTTCCTGTTTATACGACAAAAATAGAAGGGGCGCCGTAACAGTAATAGACAATTCTTTCTTTTCTCCTTTTGTATAATAGAAAGCAATACGCAGCGCTGTAAAAGGGGATGAGGAAATGGAACGTCATTACTATACGCACCTGATTAAGGATGAGTTTGCAAACCACTACTTCGGGCGGGAAACCGCTATGTTTGAATTGTTTCGAGACTATCATTGGACAAATCTGACACCCCAAGAATATCAACTGACAAAAAAGCAAGTTCACTATATAACAGAACCGATTCCGGTGATACATATGCATCAGCGTCTCCAGCTTCATTTAAACCGAATGAGTTACAGCCGTCTAGATTCAATTTATCGGCTTACACTGCCCGGAGAAAAGGGCCGCGCCACCTTCATGATGAAAGACAGCTTGATTGAGATTGCAGCTTCGGGAGATTATGAGGCGGAAACGATTTTCTTTGAGATTCTCCGTAAAATCAGCCCCTGTTTTCTTGCGATGGATTTTAAGACAAGGCGTTATGGGTGGTTAAACCCGGTCAGAGAAAGAAATTTTGTCTAAAAACGAGCAAAAAGAGATGTAAATGTTGTATAATAGCCTTTGGTTTAGTACACTTTAAACTAGACAACATGAAGGAGGAAATAAAATGACTTTATGGGTTGGCATCCTAGTGGGCGTTGTCGCATTGCTCATAGGTGTTGCACTCGGGTTTTTTATTGCTCGTAAATATATGATGAGCTATTTGAAAAAGAATCCGCCTATTAATGAACAAATGTTACGCATGATGATGATGCAAATGGGAATGAAACCTTCTCAAAAGAAAATTAATCAAATGATGAAAGCCATGAATAATCAAGCGAAATAATACGTAAAGATTATGATATAGAGATACATGGTTATAAAAATAAAAAACCCGGAGAGGGTTTTTTATTTTGGCGTCATGTTTCACCCCAACTGCCGGTGTGCAGTTCCTTTTGATATTGTATGAGAAGGTGGTCAAGCTCCTGGCTGAGTTCTATCGTAATGTTTGATGTCATTCCGTTTGTCATGACGATTTTAAGCAGCTCTGCCCGTTTTTTTTCAATTTCATTTAATAGATGCTCTCTAATCACAGGGATATATCCTTTCATACATAAATCTTTCACTTGAATCGCTATTATTATATCCACATTTATACTGTTTTTCAAATAAGAAGGAGTATAATATCTTGATGTCAAATTAAATTATATAAGCTTTTTCTATAAAAAGTAATCCTTCATAGGAAAGTGTTAAAAAAATGAAATGATTTTGTCATAACTCGAAAGGAGTGTGTCATGGTGAGTTTTAATTACTTTCTGACGTTTGGGGCCGGGTTTCTGTCTTTCATTTCTCCCTGCTGTCTGCCGCTGTACCCCGCTTTTTTGTCATACATAACCGGTGTCAGCATGGACGAGGTGAAAACGGAAAAGGTGATGCTGCAAAAACGGGGGCTCGTGCATACACTTTGTTTTTTGCTTGGTTTCTCCGTGATTTTTATTGCACTTGGATACGGAACCTCGTTCATCGGCAGTTTTTTTACCCGTTATCATGAAGCGATCCGCCAGTTTGGCGCTATCATGCTGGTGCTTTTCGGGCTCATTACGGCGGGTGTGTTTCAGCCGAAAATCATGATGAAAGAGCGGCGCATTCATTTTAAGCACCGGCCCGAGGGGTTTATCGGCTCTGTTCTGATCGGCCTGGCGTTTGCAGCCGGCTGGTCGCCGTGCAGCGGGCCTATTTTAGGCGCCGTGTTTTCGCTGGCCGGTACAAATCCTTCTTCAGCGGTGCCGTATATGTTTTTATATGTTTTAGGATTCGCCATTCCTTTTCTAGTTCTTTCATTTTTTATTACCAGAATGAATTGGATTCGAAAGCACCAGCTGCTTATCATGAGAACCGGCGGCATTGTTATGATTGTCATCGGAATTATGCTGTTTTTTAACTGGATGAGTTATATTCTGATCGTTCTGTCAAATCTTTTCGGAGGGTTCAAGGGGCTGTAAGAGATCGATAACTTTTGAACTATTATATACCCTTTCTTTTTTGGTACAATAAGACTAGTTAATGTTAAATATGTGGAGGGGAATATGACACGAGTTTTAGTTGTAGATGACGCCAAGTTCATGAGAGTGAAAATCAGAGAGATTCTGGAATCGGCGAATTATACAGTGGCCGGCGAAGCGGCTGACGGTGAGGAAGCTCTGGCCGTTTATCAAAAAATCCGTCCCGATCTGGTGACAATGGATATTACCATGCCGGTTAAAAACGGAATACAGGCGCTGCAGGAGATTTTAGCTTTTGACCCGAAAGCCCATGTCATTATGTGCACCGCCATGCGGCAGCAGCGGATCGTTCTGGAAGCGATTGAACTGGGCGCTAAAGATTTTATCGTTAAACCGTTTGAAGGGTCTAAAGTGCTGGAGGCCGTAGGCAGGGTAACGGGAACATAAACGTATTTTCTTTTCACATTGGTTTTTTTATGTTTTTGGAGTATAGTATATAGTATCAAACTCCGTGCAAGCAAAGGAATGATAAAGATGATGATTATAATTTCATCCGTTATTGCAGCGGCCATGGCAATCTCTGTAATGATCGTGAGGATTAAATCCTCCGATAAGCCCGCTTCACCAAAAAAAATAATTCTCCCGCCGATTTTCATGAGTACGGGAGCGCTGATGTTTCTTTTTCCGATTTTCAGAGTGACAGGCGAAGAATTTTTGGAGGCCATTACGCTGGGCGTGATCTTCTCTATTTTTCTGATAAAAACATCTAAATTTGAGATTAAAAATAATGAAATCTATTTAAAACGGTCAAAAGCATTTGTGTTTATCCTAATTGGTTTGCTGGTTATCAGAATCGCTATGAAATCCATTTTGAGCACGACGATTGATTATGGAGCTTTAAGCGGAATGTTTTGGATTCTGGCTTTCGGAATGATTGTCCCGTGGCGCATCGCGATGTTTATGTCGTACCGCAAACTAGCCAATGAACTGAAGACCGCTGATATTCAGATGAATTAAAACCTTTCCGTCCGCCGGAAAGGTTTTTTATTTGAGCAGGGTTTGATAAGGAGTAAGGTCAATCTGTTTTTCGCGGAGATGTTTTTTCAAAAACTGATGATCCCGCTTAGGGGTGGCCAGTATGTAACCCCTGATGATTAAATCCCGGTTTATTTGTTCTGCCTCCTCTTGTAAAGAGATTTCACCGATTTTTCCGGCGATTTTAGCTTTGGCTACATCCCGAAAGAGCTCTGGCACGGGGGCGACCAGTTCATCCAAAAACGCCTTGTCGCCTTCATCCCAAAGGTGTCTGCTTTTTTCAATATAATAATCCTGCCAATCCAGTTCTGACCGGCCGTCTTCTTTCGGTAAGCGTTTTAAAAATTTTCGGAACATAAAGAACCCGCCGATGGACAGCAATCCGATCATTACGATGACCCAAAATAAAATAAACCACATAAACCAGCCTTCAAGCATTGTTTTATCTCCTCCTTACTTTAACCATATTGTAAACGAAGACAGAATAGAAGAACACATGAAAAAAGAATAGAAAAAATGATAGATGTCCAGTCAATCCGGTTGCTAGAACATATTCTATCGTATAGTGATTCTGCTATTTGGCCATGGGAGATTCACTTCGAGGGTATATGACTGATATGACCGGAAAAAAAAGCCGCTTTCATTGAGGGATGAAAACGGCTTTTTTATGTTATAGAGGAAATTGAAAGGAAAAAGAGGCAGGGGTTTCATTTGACTCCTTGTTCATGGAGACGGTCAGAATATGGTTTGTGAAATCAGTGAAAATATGTTTGTCATTCAGATAAAAAGGCAGCATCATTTGTTTGTTTAACGTCTGTTCAAGCGTTTTAACAGAGAGCATGAACTCATTTCCCGAAAGAGTGACGGTCATCGCCTGCACCGGCTTCAGCGCCGTCAGGTCAGCTTCAATGATGTATTGACGGCTTGTTTCATATAGATCGATCGGAAGCGCCTCGTCATACCAAGCATACGGGTCCTCGTAAAACTGCCGCAGCCATTCTTCGATATCATCAAATTCTTCAGCGTGATTTGAATGATTCATGGAAGCATCCCTCCATATTAAAAAAGCCTTGCTATAACGTATGCAGAAGCTTTGAATGGGTGAAAGCACAAAAAAACAGACACCGAGGTCTGTTTTACATATCGTGGCTTGTATTATGTTTTTGTCTTGTATGGTTGCGGTTTTTCACTTTTTTGCTTCCGCTTAACGGTTCCGGCTGGCCGGGATTATGGCCCTTCGGAGCATTTTTATGCATATCTTTGCTCGTATTTTTATTTGTCATGTTAAAGCCTCCTTTTTTAAGGGGTGACGGCTATTGGTTTGTTTTTCTTTTTTTATTGTTCTGCCGTTCTGCTTCGGTCAGGACAAGCTGGTCATTTTCAATATAACCCGCGCCTTTGCCTTGGCTTTTTGCATCATTCATGCCATTTATCACATGATTGGCTTTTCGTTTTACCATGATCATCACCTCACCTTTAATATGGCTCTTTACAGCCCGTTGTATGAGACATAAAACAGGACAAAATTTACCGGAAATTATTCTGATAAGACGATCTTATTGTATTTAATAAAAACATTGATATTTACTTATGTATGATTTTATACTAAGATGAAATTGTGAGAAAATTGTGATGGAATGTGAACATTCATCTAAAGAACGATCTTGATCTTTGAAGGGGGATTTTGGAGAATGACAAATCAGCAAAAAGTCGCAACACAAGACGTTTTCCAAGCAAGAAAAACATTTTCTTCAAACGGGAAAACATACCACTACTATTCATTAAAAGCATTGGAAGACGCAGGGGTCGGCAATGTTTCAAAACTTCCTTATTCTATTAAGGTTCTTTTGGAATCCGTTTTGCGTCAGGTAGACGGACGCGTCATTACGAAAGAACATGTTGAAAATTTAGCAAGATGGGGTACTGCTGAATTAAAAGATATCGATGTGCCGTTTAAACCGTCACGGGTTATCCTTCAGGACTTTACCGGCGTTCCGGCCGTAGTTGACCTGGCATCTTTAAGAAAAGCCATGGCTTCTGTCGGCGGAGACCCTGATAAAATCAATCCTGAAATTCCGGTTGACCTGGTCATTGACCACTCCGTACAAGTCGACAAAGCGGGTACGGAAGACGCGTTAGCCATTAATATGGACTTAGAATTCAAAAGAAATGCAGAACGTTATAAATTTTTAAGCTGGGCAAAGAAAGCGTTTAACAACTATCAGGCCGTTCCGCCTGCAACAGGTATCGTCCACCAGGTAAACCTTGAGTTTTTGGCAAGTGTCGTTCATACGAAAGATGAAGACGGAGAGCTTGTGACATATCCTGATACTTTGGTGGGAACAGATTCTCATACTACGATGATTAACGGAATCGGCGTTCTCGGCTGGGGTGTCGGCGGTATTGAGGCGGAAGCGGGAATGCTCGGCCAGCCTTCATATTTCCCTGTTCCTGAGGTCATCGGCGCGAAACTTGTCGGAAAATTGCCTAACGGAACGACGGCAACTGATTTAGCGCTGAAAGTCACTCAAGTGCTGCGAGAAAAAGGCGTAGTCAATAAATTTGTTGAATTCTTCGGCCCTGGTGTTGCTGAGCTTCCGCTTGCGGATCGGGCGACTATTGCCAATATGGCGCCGGAATACGGAGCGACTTGCGGATTCTTCCCGGTTGACGAGGAAGCACTTTCTTACATGCGTCTGACCGGCCGTGAAGAAGAGCAGATCGATGTCGTGGAAGCATACTGCCGCAACAACGGTTTATTCTATACGCCTGACGCAGAAGAGCCGATTTTTACAGACATTGTAGAAATTGATCTGTCAAAAATTGAAGCGAACCTTTCAGGCCCGAAACGTCCGCAGGATTTAATCCCGCTTTCTGTCATGCAGGAAACGTTTAAAAAACATCTCGTCAGCCCGGCCGGCAACCAAGGATTCGGAATGGATGCTGCTGAAGAGAACAAAGAAATCTCATTTAAACTTAACAGCGGCGAAGATGCGGTCATGAAAACAGGGGCAATTGCAATTGCCGCCATTACAAGCTGCACAAACACATCTAATCCTTATGTATTAATCGGTGCCGGATTGGTAGCCAAAAAAGCGGTAGAATTAGGATTGAAAGTGCCGAATTATGTGAAAACATCACTTGCGCCGGGATCTAAGGTTGTTACTGGATACTTAGTCAACTCAGGCCTTCTTCCTTATATGAAGGAGCTCGGCTTTAATCTTGTCGGTTACGGCTGTACGACATGTATCGGAAACTCCGGACCGCTTTCTCCAGAGATTGAAGAAGCGGTTGCTAAAAATGATCTTCTGATCACTTCTGTCCTGTCAGGCAACAGAAACTTTGAAGGCCGGATCCATCCGCTTGTCAAAGGAAACTACCTTGCTTCACCGCCGCTTGTCGTCGCGTACGCATTGGCAGGCACTGTGAATATTAACTTGAAATCTGACCCGATCGGTGTCGGAAAAGACGGGCAAAACGTTTACTTCGATGACATCTGGCCGTCAATGGATGAAATCAATTCCCTCGTCAAACAGACTGTGACGCCGGAATTATTCCGTAAAGAATATGAAACGGTATTTGACGACAACCAGCGTTGGAATGAAATCGAAACGACGGATGAAGCACTTTACAAGTGGGATAAGGATTCTACTTACATCCAAAACCCGCCGTTCTTTGAAGAAATGTCTGTAGAACCGGGAAAAGTTGAGCCATTAAGAGGGCTTCGCGTTGTCGGCAAATTCGGAGATTCCGTGACGACTGACCATATTTCTCCGGCCGGAGCGATCGGAAAAGACACGCCGGCGGGCAAATACCTGCAGGAAAAAGGCGTTTCTCCTCGGGACTTTAACTCTTATGGCTCACGCCGCGGAAACCATGAAGTCATGATGAGAGGAACATTCGCCAATATCCGCATTAAAAACCAAATTGCGCCTGGCACAGAAGGCGGATACACTACACACTGGCCTACCGGTGACGTGACATCTATTTATGATGCATGCATGCGGTATAAAGAAGATAAAACGGGTCTTGTCGTCCTGGCCGGCAAAGATTACGGAATGGGCTCTTCACGTGACTGGGCTGCAAAAGGAACAAACCTGCTAGGCATCAGAACAGTCATTGCGGAAAGTTTTGAAAGAATTCACAGAAGCAACCTCGTCTTCATGGGTGTGCTGCCGCTCCAGTTCAAACAGGGTGAAAACGCGGATACACTCGGTTTAACCGGTAAGGAAGTTATCGAGGTGGATGTTGATGAAACTGTACGTCCACGCGACTTGCTGACTGTCAGAGCTATCAGTGAAGACGGTACGGTAAAAACATTTGAAGTCGTTGTCCGTTTCGACAGTGAAGTGGAAATTGATTACTATCGTCACGGCGGCATTTTACAAATGGTGCTTCGCGATAAAATGAAACAGTAGCAGAAAGACAAAAGAGAGAAAGCGGACTGCTTTCTCTCTTTTTATACGGGAGGCCTTGAGATGCTTGCAAAATGGCTGGGCGTATTGTTACTTATCGGGTTGTTAGTGTATGCGGGCTGGAACATTTATTCTGCACAAACAAGTCCGAAAGAAGGGACAGAAGAAGGGATGAAGGCTCCTGACTTTACACTCGACACACTGTCAGGAAAAAGCAGCTCCCTTTCTGATTATAAAGGTAAAAAAGTGCTTCTTAATTTCTGGGCGACGTGGTGCAAGCCATGCCGGATGGAAATGCCCGATATGCAGGAGCTGCAGAAAGAAAATCCTGATATTGCGGTAGTAGCCGTTAATTTCACGTCCTCTGAAAAAAATATACAGGCTGTGAAATCATTCGCTGATACTTATCAGCTGACCTTTCCAATTCTGATTGACAAAAGCGGGATTAACGGAGATTTCAACGTGCTTTCTTATCCGACAACATACATATTAGACGAAAAAGGAACCATTCAGCACATCCGAGTAGGCACGATGACAAAAAAAGAAATGAAAGAAAAACTGGATCTCAAGTAGAGGTTCAGTTTTTTTTATGCGAAAGGCTTATCTTTTAAAAAATTGGAAAAAATGAATGAAAACACGGAGGTGAGAAGATTGAAAAAAATGAGAAAACGTTCTTTTCATGAATTGGTTATGGAGAATAAACGTGAGCTGATGACCAATACGGAATATTTGAATCAGCTTGAAGAAAAGCTGGAGCAGCGGTTCAAACAAAAATAACCTTTAATTTGCAGTCATGTTTGCGCCTCCTTTTGCGAAATATACTCTTAAGGAGGGATGAACATGGGCACAAACAAGAAAGACGGCCAGCCGCAGTACGCTCCGAGCCACTTAGGGACAAAACCCGTTAAATATAAACGAAACAAAGGGGAAAAGTTTCATGACAAGTCAAACGGACATCCGATTGTCATGCAGACGAAAGGCGAATAATATCATTAAAAGGAGAGCTGACATGATGACAAATCATAACCAAAGACCGAACCCGGACGACCGTTCTGATAACGTTGAAAAGCTTCAGGATATGGTACAGAATACAATCGAAAATATAGAAGAAGCGAAAGAATCAATGGAGTTTGCGACAGAAGAGGAAAAACAGCGCATTCAGGAGAAGAATGCCAGACGCAATGAAAGCATTGAATCATTCCGAAGTGAAATTCAGGATGAATCGGCTGCAAGAGAAAACGGCTATCAATCGTAATAAAAACCAGGGAAACCTGGTTTTTTCTCTTTCCGCCTCGTTGTGATAAAATAGGGCTAATCTGATAATAAGGGAGCAGAGAACGTTGCATGTGTCAAAAAAAGAAATAGAAGTGCGTTATGCGGAAACAGATCAAATGGGCATCGTCTATCATGCCAATTACTTAGTCTGGATGGAGGTCGGGAGAACGGCGCTCATTAAGGACCTCGGATTTCTGTACAAGGACATGGAAGAAAGAGGGGTGCTGTCACCTGTAGTGGATATCAGCATTTCTTATAAAAAGCCGCTCCGCTACGGAGAAACAGCAGAAGTACATACGTGGATTGAAGAATATAACGGATTTAAAATCATTTACGGCTACCGCATCTATAATCCGGATCAAGAACTTGCGATCGAAGCGTCATCCTCTCACATATGCGTCGATAAACAGAGCTTCAAACCGATTCAGTTCCGCAAGGCCTTTCCTGATTGGCACGCCGCTTACGAAAAGGCAAAAAAATAAGGAGCGGCTCAGTTATGGCATTTGGAATTACACGCAGAGAACTGGAAAGATGGAAGCGGGATGTATCGGAAGGAAAAATCGCTTTTTTAACGCATTATTGGCTGGACGACCGCTTTCCGGAGGCTAAGACCGTGACGAAGGCCGGTTCAAGCGATCTCGATAAGCTGATCCGATGGGGATCGGAATACGGGCTGAAGCCTGAGTGGATTCATCATAAAAATGCATTTCCCCACTTTGACCTGCTCGGTGAAACGCAGAAACGCATATTAGAAAAAGAACATCTGACTGATCATATCAGAAGGTTCAAACTGTAAAAAAAAGAACGCATCCGCTGCGTTCTTTTTTCTTACACGTAATCAAATACCGGCTCTTCTGACTGATCTGAATATGTGACGGACAGATCGTGATTATCAAAGTACCATAAGTCGCTTTCTTCAATAAAAAAGGTAATGCCTTCAACTTCCGTGCTGATTCCGACGTTCATCGGCTGGTCTTTTGAAACACCGAGAGAAAAGCCTTTCTGGACGCTGCTGCATCCTCCGTAACGGACAAAGAAACGGACCTGATCGCCTGTTTCCAGTTCAAGCTCTTCTTTGTACCAATCCAGCGCGCCTTTCGTTACTTTCATGTTCATCCGGTACACTCCCTTTTTGTTTCTCATAAAGAAATTATCTCTATTATAAACGCATATGGCATTTTGATGTCAAAATTGAAGTTTCATCAAAACCATTTGATTTTCGGTTCTGTTTTGTTCATAATCCGTTTGATGTTTGCCCTGTGTCTGTAGATAACAAACGCGGTCAAAAGCGTCACTACGATTAATAAATAAGGGTCTTTTACAAACAGACAGTAAATAATCGTATAAATCCCTGTTAACATTGAAGACAGAGAAACAAATTTCGTAAGGAATAAAAATACGAAAAACACTGCAACCATCGTTACGAATAACAGCGGAGCATAAAACAGCAGGACGCCTCCTGAAGTGGCTACGGCTTTTCCGCCCTTGAATTTTGCGAACACGGGGAATACATGACCGATCACTGCTGCCACTCCTGCGAGAAGAGGGTGAATGGGAACGTGCAATAAATACGGCAGCGCCGCGGCCAAGGTGCCTTTTAAAATATCGGCTGCAACGACGACAGATCCCGCTTTAACGCCAAGCGTGCGAAAAGCATTTGTGGCGCCCAAATTACCGCTTCCATGTTCTCTAATATCAATCCCTTTCGCAAGTTTGCCTACGACTAAACCTGACGGGATGCTGCCTATTACATAAGCCAAAATAATCAATAAAGCAATCAACATCTACATTTCTCCTTTTCAATGTCCCTTCACTTTATTTTAACACGAGTTGTTATTGTCTGATGACAAGTTTTTTGAGAATTAAGCTGACAAACCGCTTTTTTTGAATCCGGTGAAGCTGTCGTGTACAATAATACAAAAGGAGATGGTAAAGATGCAAAATCCTTCAAAGTCAGAGATTAAAGAAATTCTTGACCGAAGCAAACGTATCGCCGTCGTCGGGCTGTCAGACCGTCCCGACCGGACTTCTTACATGGTTTCCAAAGCGATGCAGGATGAAGGGTACGAGATTATTCCTGTCAATCCGACGATTGATGAAGCGCTTGGCGTTAAAGCCGTCGCTTCATTAAAAGACGTTGAGGGACCGATTGATATCGTCAATGTGTTCAGACGCTCTGAGCAGCTTCCCGGCGTCGCTGAAGAGTTTTTACAGACGGATGCTCCCGTTTTTTGGGCGCAGCAGGGCCTGGCAAATGAAGAAGCGTACCGCATGATTACTGAGAAAGGGCGGACGGCCATTATGGATTTATGTATAAAAGTCGCCCGCGCTGTTATAAAATAGGAACAAAAAAGGCAAAAATCCTTGGCAAATCAGGGGTTTTTGTTTTTTTATTGAAAGAATACTCTTTGCGTATGATGTTGAAACAGATACAATAAAGCATGAACAGCTTTTTTAGAAACCCCTGCATTAAAGGGGGCTGCAGTCTGTTTGCGATGGACGGCATAAATCTATATAATAGAAAGCGAACATAAGTTCTCGTTCCCGGAAAAGAGCACCAAAAAGATGAAAAGCCGTTCGAATGTATGTCTTGCGGCCTAAAAAACGAGCCATTCGCTTAAAGATGTTGCGAAATCAAGCATATTGGTTATAATTGTGAGTCCGAGGAGAATTGGACCGAAGCTTGCGCATACTGAAAAACAAAGACATGAAAACATTTAAAAAGAGAATGATTAAGAGCAGGTTTTTTGAAAGGGGTTTGTACGTTTGGCTAGAAAACAGCAATTTGATTACAACGAAGATGCCATACAGGTGCTTGAAGGCCTGGAAGCCGTCAGAAAAAGACCGGGAATGTATATCGGTTCGACGGACGCACGCGGCCTGCACCATCTGGTATATGAGATCGTCGACAATTCCGTCGATGAAGTCCTTGCCGGCTACGGAGATCATATTATCGTAACGATACATAAGGACAACAGCATCTCCGTGCAGGACAGGGGGCGCGGAATGCCGACCGGAATGCATAAGCTCGGAAAGCCGACACCGGAAGTTATTTTCACCGTGCTGCATGCGGGAGGGAAATTCGGCCAGGGCGGCTATAAAACAAGCGGCGGTCTGCATGGTGTCGGCGCATCTGTCGTAAACGCTTTATCAGAGTGGCTGACAGTTACCATTGAGCGTGACGGCTATGTTTATAAACAACGGTTTGAAAACGGCGGCAAGCCTGTGACTTCACTTGAAAAAATCGGTACGACCAAGAAAACGGGAACGCTTACCCATTTTAAACCTGATCCGTCAATGTTCAGCGCAACGGTTTATAATTTTGACACGCTGTCGGAACGCCTGCGCGAATCCGCCTTCTTATTAAAAGGCTTAAAAATAGAATTAATTGATGAGCGGAACAACGTAAAAGAAGTATTTTATTATGAGAACGGAATTGAAGCATTTGTCGCCTATTTAAACGAAGAAAAAGACGCTTTATGCGAAGTGGTTTCTTTTGAAGGCGAGCACCACGACATTGAAGTCGATTTTGCTTTCCAATTTAATGACGGATACTCAGAAAATATGCTGTCATTCGTTAATAACGTCAGAACAAAGGACGGCGGCACCCACGAATCAGGAGCCAAAACGGCAATGACAAGAGCGTTTAATGAATATGCGCGAAAGGTCGCGCTTTTAAAAGAGAAAGACAAAAACCTTGAAGGCGCCGATATCAGAGAAGGGTTGTCCGCGATTATTTCCGTGCGTATCCCGGAGGAACTGCTGCAATTTGAAGGCCAGACAAAAGGGAAACTTGGCACAAGTGAGGCGAGATCCGCCGCAGACGCAGTCATTTCTGAGAATCTTGCTTATTTCTTGGAAGAAAACCGCGATACAGCGACCCTGCTCGTCAAAAAAGCGATTAAAGCAAGCCAGGCCCGCGAAGCTGCCCGTAAAGCGAGAGAAGAAGCGAGAAGCGGTAAAAAACGCAAAAAATCAGAAGCGACGCTGAGCGGAAAACTCACACCGGCAGGCTCCAGAAATCCGGCGAAGAATGAATTGTATCTCGTGGAGGGAGACTCTGCCGGAGGTTCTGCAAAACAGGGAAGAGACCGGAAATTCCAAGCCGTGCTGCCCCTTCGCGGAAAGGTCATCAACACAGAGAAAGCAAAGCTTGCAGACATTTTCAAAAATGAAGAGATCAATACAATTATTCATGCGATCGGCGGGGGAGTCGGCGCAGATTTTGAGATAGACGACATTAACTATGACAAGATCGTCATCATGACCGATGCGGATACCGACGGCGCGCATATTCAAGTCTTGCTGTTAACGTTTTTCTACCGCTATATGAAACCTTTAATTGAGCACGGAAAAGTCTTCATCGCGCTTCCGCCTCTTTACAAAGTCAGCAAAGGAAGCGGTAAGAAAGAGATTATTGAATATGCTTGGTCCGACGAAGAAATGGACGGCGTTTTAAAGAAAGTCGGCAAAGGCTATACCATTCAGCGTTATAAAGGTCTGGGAGAAATGAACGCAGACCAGCTCTGGGAAACGACGATGAATCCCGAGTCGCGAACGCTCGTCAGAGTCAAGATTGACGATGCGGCCCGCGTAGAGCGTCGCGTAACGACATTAATGGGAGACAAAGTAGAACCGAGAAGAAAATGGATTGAAAAGAATGTTGCCTTCGGATTAGACGAGGAAAGCAATATTTTAGAAAATGAAAACTTGTCGGTCGCTGAGGAGGTTTAATAGTGGCACAGCCAGAATTATTTCATGATTTACCGTTAGAAGAAGTAATCGGCGACCGTTTCGGACGCTACAGTAAATATATTATCCAGGACAGGGCGCTGCCCGATGCACGTGACGGGTTAAAGCCGGTGCAGCGGAGAATTTTATACGCCATGCACGCGGACGGAAATACATTCGATAAAAATTTCCGGAAAGCGGCAAAAACGGTCGGGAACGTTATCGGTAATTATCATCCGCACGGAGACAGCTCCGTTTATGAAGCGATGGTGCGGATGAGCCAGGATTGGAAAGTGCGGAATGTGCTGATTGAGATGCACGGAAACAACGGAAGCATTGACGGTGATCCGCCTGCTGCCATGCGTTATACGGAAGCGAGATTATCTTCTATCGCATCAGAGCTTTTGCGGGACATCGATAAAAATACGGTTGAATTCGTTCCGAACTTTGATGACACAAGTAAAGAACCGGTTGTTTTGCCCGCTATGTTTCCGAACTTGCTGGTCAATGGATCTACCGGGATTTCCGCGGGCTATGCGACTGACATTCCCCCTCATCATCTGGGTGAGGTCATTGATGCTGTCATTAAGCGGATTGAATCGCCCGATTGTACCGTCGATGACTTGATGCAGGTGATTAAAGGGCCTGACTTTCCGACAGGAGGCATCATCCAAGGTGTCGACGGCATTCGGAAGGCCTATGAAACCGGTAAAGGCAAAATTATTATCCGCGGCAAGGCTGAAGTGGAAGCCGTAAGAGGCGGACGGGAGCAGATCGTCATTACAGAAATCCCGTTTGAAGTAAACAAAGCCAATCTCGTGAAGAAAATGGACGAATACCGCATTGACAAAAAAGTTGAAGGTATTTCTGAAGTCCGGGATGAAACGGACCGCACGGGACTGCGGGTTGTCGTTGAGTTAAAGAAAGAAGCCGATGCAAAAGGCATCTTGAATTTCTTATATAAAAACACTGACCTGCAGACAACGTATAACTTTAATATGGTCGCCATACATAACCGCCGGCCGATGCTGATGAGTCTTACGGCCATTCTGGATGCGTATATTTCCCACCAGAAGGAAGTGGTGACAAACCGCTCCGTCTTTGAATTGCAAAAAGCAAAAGAGCGGCATCATATCGTTGAAGGACTGATGAAGGCACTGTCTGTGCTAGATGAGGTCATTGCCGTCATCCGGGCAAGCAGCGACAAGAAAGATGCGAAACAAAACTTAATTTCTAAATTCGCATTTACGGAGCCTCAGGCGGAAGCGATCGTATCTTTGCAGCTGTATCGTCTGACAAATACGGATATTACGGCATTAAAAGAGGAAGCGGAAGAGCTCAGCAAGAAAATTCAGGAGCTTGAAGCCATTTTAAGTCATGATAAAAAGCTGTTAAAAGTCATTACCAGCAGCCTGAAAAAAGTGAAAAAGACTTATGCCGACAGCAGACGGTCGGTCATTGAAGAGAAGATTGAAGAAATTAAAATCAATCTCGAAGTCATGGTTGCCTCTGAGGACGTCTATGTGACAGTCACGAAAGACGGCTATGTAAAACGAACAAGCCAGCGGTCATTTGCCGCTTCTAACGGCCAGGATTTCGGGATGAAGGATACGGACAGGCTGATTCACCAATTTGAAATGAATACAACGGATGTGCTCCTGCTCTTTACCAATAAGGGAAGCTATATATATTGTCCGGTTCACCAGCTCCCTGATATCAGGTGGAAAGACATGGGGCAGCACGTGACGAACATCACCACGATGGACCGTGACGAAACCATCGTGAAAGCCATACCGGTAAAAGAATTTGATCCATCTTCATATTTATTGTTTATGACGAAAAACGGTATGGTGAAAAGAACTGAAATGACGCATTACAAAGCGCAGCGTTACTCAAAAGCGCTTGTTGCTCTTAACCTTAAAGGGGACGATGAGCTGATTGATGTTCATGTCACAGACGGCGGCTGCCAGCTGTTTATCGCCACCCGGCTCGGGTACGGCTTATGGTTCGGTGAAGATGAAGTAAATGTAGTCGGAGCCCGTGCGGCCGGTGTGAAGGGCATTAATTTAAAAGACGGCGATACCGTCGTATCAGGACAAATCCTGCATGAAACAGATTCGCTTGTCCTCGTCACACAGCGGGGAGCCATCAAACGGATGAATCTCTCTGAATTCGAACGAACATCCAGGGCTAAACGCGGCGTCATCATGCTGCGTGAGCTTAAAAAGAACCCGCATCGTGTTGTCGGAGTATTCGCGTGCGCTTTAGCCGACATGATCGCTGCGGAAACCGAAAAAGGCGACAGAATTGAAGCCTCCGTGAAATCTTTGCGGGCTAATGACCGATACAGCAACGGCTCCTTCTTTACAGATGAAGATGAGACAGGGCCGGTCACAGATGTATGGCGTATCCCCGCATCTGATGTTTAAGAGTAAAAATAAAATAAAATGAAAAAAAACCTCCGCTCAATTGGTCCTAAAGCGGAGGTTTTGCTATTTATTAGCTCTCGTGGCTGCCGAATAAGTCCGTGATAGCGTGAACGACTTCAATTCCCTGCCACACAAATAAATTTAATGCAGTGAATGAAAATAAGCCTAAAATCACCATTCGTAAGATAAACAACATGTTGAACAACCTCCTCATTTTATGTTACATAGATAGGCGATGTTGAACATGAAGCTCATCGAAATACGAGGACTGATAAAATTTAGCGATTAGAAAGCTTTTCTTTCGCTGTCTTCTCCGGGAAGCGGGGCGTTTTCTGTCTGATATCACGATCAATGAGACAGAAGCGGCAAAAAGCGCCGTCAAAATAAATGAGCCCGTCAGCGATTTTTTCTCATCATCAGCATTTTGGCCGGCCTTCATTTCGTGCATTTCCTGCTGGTCGGCTACGGCTTTAAAATGATGAGCAGTATCAAACGCATGGGGAATGGAGAGCAAATGAAAGCTTGCAATCGCTAAAAATAAAATAGAAGCTTTTAAAAACAAGATTTTTTTCAAATGTTCTCCCCCCTTCATAAGTCTGAATATTTTTATCATAATACCCTAATTTAAATTGAAAGTAAACACATTTATTAAATTTAAAAAATTATTATGCTGGTTAAGTATATACCATTCCGTCCGTCTTTTCATCTTTTTTTCTTAAAGGCCTATTTGTTATGATATGCACGCAACCCTTCTGATGTGACAACATTTTTCAGGCTGGCGGATAAAGAAACGGGGCATACCAGCAATAAGCATGATGAAGAAACCGAAACATTTTCTTAAAAAAACTTCTCAACATCTGTTGTTGTGATATAATAATACCCGTTGTGTTAAAAGATCTAACATATGCAGCAAAAATGACAGTAAAAGATATGTAAAAGGGAGGTTAAACATGGAGGCTTTCATCAGTGAAATCATAAATGTTCCAAATGATTTTATTTGGAAGTATCTTGTTTATATTTTAGTAGGAATCGGATTGTATTTCACATTCCGTTTTCGCTTCATTCAATTCCAATACTTTATTGAAATGTTTAGAATTGTCGGGGAGAAGCCGCAAGGAAATAAAGGAGTGTCTTCAATGCAGGCATTCTTTATCTCGGCCGCTTCACGTGTCGGTACCGGAAACTTGACCGGTGTCGCGCTGGCGATTGCAACAGGCGGTCCCGGCGCAGTATTTTGGATGTGGATCGTAGCAATTGTCGGTATGGCTTCAAGCTTTGTGGAAAGTACCTTGGCTCAGCTGTATAAAGTGCGCTCCGGCGATGAATTTCGCGGCGGTCCGGCATATTACATGGCGAAGGGTCTCGGCGCCCGTTGGCTCGGTATTTTATTTGCCGTATTGATTACCGTTTCTTTCGGACTTATCTTTAATGCCGTGCAGTCAAATACGATTTCTGTCGCGTTTGACGAAGCTTTCCATGTGAATAAAACAGTTATCGCCATCATCTTAGCTGTATTAACGGCTTTCATTATATTCGGCGGGCTGAAACGTGTTGTATCCGTTTCGCAATTAATCGTTCCGGTCATGGCGGGTATGTATATTTTGATCGCGTTGTATGTTGTGATTGTGAATATTACCGCAGTACCTGAATTGCTTGCGACGATTGTGAAAAATGCGTTTGGTTTTGAGCAGATCGTCGGCGGAAGCTTAGGAAGCATCATTATTATCGGTGCGCAGCGCGGCCTGTTTTCAAACGAAGCGGGTATGGGGAGCGCGCCGAATGCCGCAGCAGCTGCACACGTATCGCATCCGGCTAAGCAGGGATTAATCCAGACGCTAGGCGTATTTTTCGATACATTTATCGTTTGTACATCGACTGCCTTTATCATTTTATTGTACAGCTTTACACCTAAAGGCGACGGCATCCAAGTGACACAAGCCGCACTGCAGCACCATCTTGGAGGCTGGGCCCCGACGTTTATTGCAATTGCGATGTTCTTATTCGCATTCAGCTCAGTCGTCGGCAACTATTACTATGGTGAAACGAATATCGAATTTATTAAAACAAGCAAAACATGGCTTAATATTTACCGCGTATTCGTCGTAGTGATGGTGGTATACGGATGTTTGGCTGACTTCCAGATTGTCTGGGACATGGCAAACTTGTTCATGGGTCTCTTAGCTCTCATTAACTTAGTGGCAATCTTGCTGCTGAGTAATGTAGCCTATAAAATCTATAAAGATTATGCCGCTCAGCGCAAAAAAGGACTTGACCCTGTATTTAAAGCGGAGAACACTCCGGAACTCAAGCATATTGAAACATGGGCGGAAGAAGAAAGTACAAGCCCTGAACACAAGGCTGCCAACTGAGGAATATGCATATCATTTACGAAACCCTTCACGTTTAATGTGAAGGGTTTTTTATGTTAAAAACCAGCTTCATATTCCTGAAATCTTATTGCGGAATTTCATACATCCCTATGATAATATAGGAATTGTTTACAAAAGAAGGGAAGAGGAGGGAGCATGAAACAAAAGCCGATATATGTCGAGATCAATATAGCGTCTGATATAGAAACGCTTTGGGAATATACGCAAAATCCGGTTCTTCATAAGGAATGGGACCTGCGCTTTTCTGACATTACATATCTTCATAAGTTACCGGATGAACCTCAGAGATTCCTATATGAAACGCGAATCGGTTTTGGGCTGAAGGTGTCCGGCACGGGTGAATCAATGGGTGACATAAGGCCTCAATCGTCAGAAAGGGTGTCGGCGCTTGCTTTTGCATCGGATCATCCGCTGTCTCTGATAAAAGACGGCCGGGGCTACTGGAGGTATATAGAGCGGGATAACGGAGACATCACATTTTTGACTCAATATCAATATGAAACGGCCTGGGGTCTGCCGGGAAGATGGATAGATAAGTTTTTATTTCGTCCGCTGCTCGGCTGGGCTACCGCATGGAGCTTTGATGCGTTGCGGCTTTGGATAGAACAAAGCCGACATCCGAAGATATCAGTCCGTTTCGGGTTTGTCTATGTCCTGATGTGTCTCGTATTCAGTCTGTATTGGTTTTTTCAAGGCTTTCATGATGGCTGTGCCGATGCAGAGATTGTGAAGGGAGCGCTGAAGACAGGATTAGGGATATTATGGCTGCTGCCTATGCGGAGAAAGCGGCTGATCCACGCCGGACAGTCAGCTTTCTTTTGTATAACGGCAATGCAGTATTCCGGCGGCGGATTCGCCATTCCATTAGGATTACTTACAATAGCGGGTATGATTCTTACATTCCTGCTGCCGAGCGCCGCGCATACAAAACGAAAGAGAGAGAAGTGAAATGACGGATTCAATGTATGAAAAAGCGATTATTCATTATCAATTCCTGCATCCGATGCTGCAGAAACGGTATAGGTTTGCCGGATCACGCACGTTTTGCGGAGAAGGGGTTATGTCAGAAATTAAGGGAGGTTCGTTGTTTGTCAGAATGCTTTTAAAGACAGGCGTTTTTTTCAGATGTTTTTTCTCAGAGAGGGGAACAGATATCCCTTTTACCATTGAGAACAAAAACAGGAAAAATGGTGTGGAGTGGAACCGAACCTTTTTCTTTAAAGGCAAAACCCGGTTTTTTGATGCGATCATGGAATATGACGAGCGGGAAAACAGAATTCTTGATTACTTCGGTAAACCTCATATCCTGCTGTCTGAACTGCATTTAGAAGCGTCTTCAGACGGAGGGCTTGTTATTACATCCGGAAAGCAGTGGCTCCTGATAGGCGGAAAGAAAATCCCGCTTCCGGCTTGGCTGTGCGGCAGTTCAACCGTTTATGAGGCTTATGATGAGGAAGTGAATTGCTTCAGCATAAAGGTTCATGTGAAAAACAGGATACTCGGCACAATTTTCTCTTACCGGGGGACTTTCCGGGAAACAGAGGGAGAAACATGCTGAAGCGTCATCTCATGGTAGGCGCGGTTTGCTTTTTGGGATTTGCGGCGGCTGAAGCACCGCATATATCAGCTGCTGAGACGTTTGTTTTATTATCCGTACTATTTTTCGTTCCAGCTGTATTCCGCTTTGCGTTTCGGCCGTCAAAGACCTTAGAGAATGTGCTATTACGGAGTTATCCCATTGCCGCTTTATGTGCAGTGCTTGCGCTGATTACAGACTTCAGCTTTTTTGCCTTTGTCTGGCTCATTTATACGCTTGGACTGGCACTGTATGCTGTATGGCGGCTGATGAAAACAAATATCCACAGAGCGGAAGAGATGTCTGTTATGATGGGTTTCGTTTATTTGGCCGGCGGCGGATTTTGGTTTTTTGCATATATCCTTAAGATTCCTATCATGGATTTTGGTCCGCTTATCGTGCTGCTGACGGCGGTGCACTTTCACTATTCGGCTTTTCTCATTCCGATCTTTAACGGATTGCTCGGCAGGGTCCTGCGGGAGAATCGCGTTCTTTACAGACTGAGCACGGTCATTCTCCTGATTTCGCCGATCCTTATCGCCCTGGGGATTACATTTTCAAAGATACTTGATGTGATTGCTGTCGCTCTGTATCTGACGGGTCTGTATGTTAATGCGTATCTCGTCTTTAAGGCGCCGTTTGCTGTGAAAACAGCCAGGTTCTTGATCAGGAGTTCTTCGGCTGTGTTAATGATTACAATTGCTTTTTCTTTGATATATTCGTTCGGTGTCTACCGCGAGGCGGCAACGCTCACGATCAGTCAGATGATTTGGATTCACGGGGCCGTCAATGCATTCGGCGTTATTATGCCGGCTTTGGCGGGATGGAGAATAGAAAATCCGAGACCGTTTGATGAGGGCAGTGAAAGAACGTTCAGCCGAATTTACGGGAAGGGAACGATAGGCGAAAATTTTTTGACTGACATTCATGCAGCAAATGAAATCCATTATACCGGCCTTCAGGATCAGATGAGAGAACTGCATTCTGAAGACTTTTCAACTGAAAAACTGGCTCCGGCCGTTATTTCCTTTTATGAAGAGACAATCGATTATGACATCAAGGCAAAAGTGACGTGGAGCGGATGGTTTCGGCCGTTCGCGCGCATGTACGAGCCGTTCAGCAGAAGAGCGGGGCAGATCCACCTGTCAATGAATCCGGATTGGTATACCATGCACACTAGCATGAAAGGAGTCGATTCTGACAGAGACGGCAGAAAAAATGTCCGAGCGTGGATCAGGACAAATGACAAGCAGGAAACCGTTTTTACTGCGCTGTATTCAGCGTACAGGTCAAAAGGGGAGGGATACATGAATATTTCTCTCCCGCTGCCGTTTGGCCAAATGACGGGCATTTTAAAACCTTATGCGCATAAGCAGAATCTTGTTTTGACGAGCAGACGCCGAAAAAGCGGAGCGGGTGATGAAGGGATTTATCTGCAAACGAAATGGGGGGCATGCCATCTTCCTCTGGCAGAGACATTTCTTATTGCGGCCCAGAGCGAAACAAGCTTGAAGGCCGTTCATCATATGTGGCTGTTCGGCCTGAAGTTTTTAACTGTGCAGTATCGGGTCACTCACACTTCTGCAGGTAAGCAAAGCAAATAACAAGCTGTAAAGCCGTCTGTTCAAGACGGCTTATTTATCATGTAAATATAGAGAAGCATCCTGAAATTATGAAATGGAAGCGTTTTTGTAATAGTGTTGTACTTAACATTCGTCATTTGCCGACTTATTTGAAATCGCTGTGCGCAGCCAGTGCAAAAAATCTTCGAAAATGAGCAAGGAAAGAGCAGAAAAGTATTACCAGACATGAATTTTTCATTTGTGTGTTCATTGGATAAATAAAATGAAGAAAAAAAGCCATTCTTTTATCATGGTGCTGTAACCGGGATTAAATTTGTGCGTGACAGATGAATAATAATAAGCGCAAACGGAATATGCGGGTTATTTTGCTATACATTTCTTTTTCGTCTCATTGACTAAAGTATACTTAGTTTATGAGACAGGAAATTTATCTCTTTGTTTAACTTCCTAGAATATATATTATGTAAACTAGAAATTGTGAAGAGAATATAAAAATGGATTCTAACAGCACTCCCTTTTTGCAGTGTACTATTAAAAAACCTCTACGTCCTTAATAAATTAAATTGGTCATAAAGGTTTTTCGGTTTGAGTATTTTAATCGGTTATGTCACTTGTTGCCGGCCTTCTTGATCAAGTCCACGCCATCGTATGCCAGACTTTCCACACTTGCAGCCTTCTGCAGTATGTAATGATCAAAAAAGTTCTTCGTATAGTTTGTAACAAGATTCCGCATCTCCATAGCATCCCGTTCGCCTCTGAGTTCCGCATTCACATTAGTAAACACGATGTCGCAGTAATCTAAATGCGCAGCACGATCAACAGAGAAATAATAGGTTTCCATGCTATTGTTAGCGCCAATGATCGCATTCATGTTATAGTTCGGTTCACAAAACAGCAGCAAAAAGGGTTTCTTTAGGTCGCTGCCCTGAAGGCCGAACGCACCGCTATCCAGGCCAATCCCGCAGGCGAATCGGTCGTCATCCCGGCAAACAATCGCTGTCGTAGGCCCTCCGTAAGAATGTCCGACTATGCCCATGCCGATGTCAAGCAACAATCTATCTTTAAAGATAGAATTCAGCTCTCCAGAGTCCAGTTTGTAAAGATAATCGGCTGCATACCTTACATCTTCCGCCTGTAATTCACTATACACTGTTAACTTGTCAAGTATCGGCAGTGTAAGCACGTTACGGCACATCTCAATGGCAGTTTCATCGTTAGGCCGCATCTCCATCTTATCAGCCAACGCCAGCATCTCCGGATCTTCAGAAAACGCCAAAATGGCATCCGAAAAATCCTTTGATACATTAAACATGCGCCCATCTTTACGCTTATACATTGTGCTATTCTGATGGCCGATGCTTACCACAACATACCCCATGCTTGCCAAGTCTGTACAGATCACTGTACCCCATTCCGGAGAACCGCCTCCGCCGCAAACATAGAATAACACCGGATAGCGTTTTTCCTTCCCGGAGAGAGCAAGGTCGTCGTAACATTGGGTCTTGATATCTATAGAGTAAGCATCCTTCAACGCAGTGAGAAGCGGCTGCTCATTAAGCATTTCGGAGACTTCAGGAAACATGTACGTTGATGTAGTCTTCCCTTCGCTGCTGTCGGACGGATAGTACACAAACGCTGTCAGTTCTCTTTTTGAGTGATCTGATGCCGTGTAATCAAAATCCATCTGGGTTCGGCCGACAGTATAGCCGCCAATTGGTTTTGGAAATGTGTCATAAGTTTTCATTCTCTTTGTGCCCCCTTAATGAATAAAAGTGGCGAATGTGAAATACATACTTTGAATACTACATCCTATGTTCAGTGAGTCATATTTACTCCCTTGCTTTCTTGAGATTGCTAAAAATTTCAGAATATTTGTGATATTAAAGCAGCTCGTGATCCATAAAGTCAGCAAAGTACTTGCTAATCTTATAGTATAGCCTAGAGTCCTTAATATCGAATTCTCTAAAAACCATGGCTAAATTAAACTGCATTGACTCAAATATAAAAGAAATCAGATCATCGCCAATATCAGGCCGTAGATTTCCATCAGCCCTCATTCGGCGTAAAATGTCCTTGATTAAGGGGAATGACTCGCCCTTTAGCACATTTTGTACAGGCCTATAGACTGTTTCAGAAGTTTCATCCGCCACGTAAACTTCTTTGTATTGCTGTTTTTAAGATCATAAAAGCGGACATCGTGTTGCTGATGTCCGCCTAAAGCTTAACTAATTGGGTTCTGTTCCCCAAATTTGTTTTCCTTGATAATATAATGTGATTTTTTTCGTTGTTTTAAACGTATTTGATTGGAAAAAGGAATAATCGCCGCTTTGTGCATAATTGCTCCAGTCATCGTTGTGAAGACGAAGCTGAATATTCCCTGTGCTTGCTCCCGGTGACAGCGTTCCTTTTTTAAACCCCAGTTCCAGATAGGTATCTGCGCCTTGCTTAGGTTTATGCAGCGTCACAAACTTGTGGGTCAGATTGCCGCATCCAATCTGCGCGTAGTCACAGTCAAAGTTTTGGCCTTTGTTTTTCGCGTTATACCAGTAGCGGGCAGTGACATCTTTTAAATCAACCGTCGTATTTCCGTTATTTTTTATGTGAAGCTGCGGGCGGATTTGGTTGCTGTTCACACCCTCATCCCCTGCTTTGTATTGTACAGAAATGCCGTTTTCCTGTGCGGGGTTATCTTGTGCCGGCGTTTCAGGGCGTTCTTTCGTTGAATCTTTATTGCCGCGAATGTTTTCTCTTACGAATGTTCCTGAAGCAGTTAAATCTGACAGCGGCCAGCCGCCTGTTTTAGATGCTCCCGGCTTTAACGCTGAGGATGATTCCTGCTTATCAGAAAGATTCCAGTTCACCCAGCTGATTTTCTTGCTGTCGAGATAATTCAGCCATTCCCGCGACTGGTCAAGGAATACACCGCCATTTCCAGACGCGTCGCTTGTTCCCCATTCCGTCACGAAAATAGGCGCTCCTTTACTGAGTGCATAGTTTGCTTTATCCCGTAAAGATTGGCCGTGTGTGCCGGCATAAAAATGAAGCGCGTACATGACGTTTGCATCTTTTAGCTGATCATCGGCTGCATCATTCACATCCTGGCTCCATGTACCGGTACCTACAATGATGGGATTGTCGGGGTCATTTTTGCGGATCACGGAAATCACTTCTTCCGCATACGGTTTAATATCCCGCTTCCAGTTCACATCACCGTTTGGTTCATTTGCAATTTCATAAATGACGTTTGGCGTATTTTTGTAAAGACTTGACATTTCCTTGAAAAATTCTTTCGCCTTCTCTTTATTTTGGTTTGGATTGCCGTCATTTAAGATATGCCAGTCAATGATGACATATATCCCAAGCTCTTTTGCCGCTTCAACCGCTTCTTTCACTTTATTTTTCACAGACGGGTTGTCAATATAACCGCCATCTGCTGTATACATCGCCGCGCGGAAAACGGTGATGCCCCAATCGTCTCTCAGCCATTTTAAGCTGTCTTTATTGACGAAATCGCCATACCATTGCAATCCGTGTGAACTGATCCCTTTCAGCTGTACCGCTTTGCCGTCTCGGTTTACGAGCTGTGTCCCTTTTATGCTAAGCTGTCCATTCTTGGCTACTGGCGTTTTAGTCCCTGCTGCAGATGCCGGCGAAGCCAGCATGCCGCCCATTGTCAATACCACAATCAATAAACACGTAATAAAAATAGAGATTGACCGTTTCATATCTGTCTTTTCCTCCTTCACATCATTTTGGCTCTACTTCTTATGAGCACGAACTCATTGTAAAAATCTTTCTCATGATTGTCTATCAACCTAATTTCTTGTTTTTGGGAGGTTTAAAAGGAGGTTTAAAAGCCTGTCAATTTGCTCTATCTCTATTGAATAAGATACACCTGACACATATAGAACAAAGAAAACTGGACGGAATCGGGACTTTACACGTCATTTTTCAATCGAATCGAAAAATTAAATTTATTTCCAACGTAGATATGCTTAATGTGATGAGTCTCAATATAGCATTGAATCTTATGATTGCTGTAAGAGGACAAGCCCTTATTCTGTACTGGTTAATTTAAGGTTGATGTAAGGTTCGGATTAATACGGGTTAAGGTTGGAGTTGTACAATGAGATTGTACTTCAGTGAGGGATGCAGTCAGAGGCCCACAGAAAATAAGCCAATTTTCTTTTTGGAGTCAGAAAATTGGCTTATTGCTATGATCTAATTGAACAATCAGGTACCTTTAACGCTTTACAACAAATGTTGTCACGCTTTGAGCCGGCAGATGGGCCCAAAAGTGATTGTCCGTTACTTTGAGATCCGTTCCAGGCTGAAGATTGCTGTTGCTGCTCGTGATCCATCTGGATACTTGCGAAGCAGATCCGTTCTGCAACACAAAGTTTTGGTTGACCCCTGTATTGGTTTTGTTAATGGCGACAATCACGACTTTGTTGTCACCTTTATAGGCTGACACGTAAACATTCGGATTAGGGTTTTTCGTTGCATCAATCCTTACATATCCAGGGCGCACAAATTTAGAGAAATGGGCCATATTGTAGCCTCGTTTGCTGATCGTGCCATCTTCTTTCATAGGACCATATGATCTTCGGATGTACCACCAAACATAAGCTTGTAAATCCCCTTCTACCATCGAACTGTGAATATGTTGCGAAACATCCAAGGCCTCGGGCCATCGATCCGCCGAGTTGTTATCACTGTTCGGATAGTATACTTCCGTCATCCAAAGGTCTTTCCCCGCTCCTTTTTGTTTAAAAAGAGGATAAGGGAATTGACTGACCTGAGTTCCGTACAGGTGGGTTCCGAGAATATCCATATTGGCAAGGGCCTGAGGATCGTTCAAAATCGGGTCCGACAAATTCTTTAAGTATTGAAATGATTCAGGCGCAATGACGCGGGCATTGATTGAGCCGGCGTTTTCTCTCATAAAGCGAAGTATTTCTTGCGGCGTCCACCACGTCCACTCGTGAGCGTAATCAGGCTCGTTTTGGATGGAAATTGCATACAGATTTACACCATTACTCTTCATGAAGTTAACGAAATCGTTAAGATGCTGCGCATATGCGGCGTACTTATCGTATCTCAGCCGCTTAGCAGATGTGTCACCATTATGATTGAAAGTCTCGACCATATCGTTTGGAGGATTCCAAGGGGAAGCGAAAACGATTGCTCCATGTTTGATCGCACTCTTTGCAGTCTCTACTTCTTTGTACCAGTTATTTCTATTTTCATCTACATGAATTCTTAAGATCGAAAAGCCTAACTGGTTCTGTCCATTGCCAAAAGCAGTTTCTCTTTGAGCAGCTGTTAAATCTCCAACCCAAGCCGGGTGGTTCATCCCTCCAAAACCGCGAATCACTTGTCTTTCTGCGGAAATGTTAACTGTTACATCATTTGCCGCCAAGACCTCAGCAGCGCCTGGGCCCATTAACATTACTGACAGCGTAGTGAAACATACCAATAATAGACAAATTGTTTTTTTTACGCTCGACATCATTTTTTCTCTCCTTTATCTGTCTTTTACCGTATTAGAAAAATGTGTTCTGTCCTGCTTTTATATCACAAAACTGATGTTATCTTTGCGTAAATTGCCAATAATCAAAATTAAACAAGTTTCCTGAACCTGTTCCGGTAAATACAAAGAATACGTTGTGCACACCGGCTGCGCCGCTTACCGCAGTTTCTATTTCTCTCCAATTTTGTGTTCCGCCTGTGGAAGGGACATTCAGTGTTCCCGCAAGTTTACCAGTTGGACTATCGAGACGCACTTCTATTTTCCCGCCAAGAGCGGATGCTACATTTGCTTTAAACGTCCTGGCACCGCCTGACCCGAAGTCTGCATTTCCTACAGCAACCCAGTCTCCGTTCTGAATGTTTGTTATATGTTGATTATTTACCGGCCCGCCGGGTGCAGAGGAATTCTCGGTCAAAATCCGTCCATTCCAGGCAAACGTTTCAGCTTCTACCCGGTGATATGGATTCAAGTTAGAAAGCTGTTTTACGCCTGTATAATTTGCCGCTACCTCTTGAATGGATCCGTCTGAATTATGCACAAGCTTATTGATATGGGGAGAACGGTATCCTTTGCCGGCCCCGAACAGAGCGGAGCTGACAGTTTGAGTATGATACACCGTGTACCACTCGTTTTTAAAATTGAAAACGGCATGATGGTTGTTTCCGCCGCCTCCGAAAAATGCACCCGGATTTTTCAGGAAGTGCCCTCTATATGTAAAGGGACCCATGGGACTTGAGCTGGTCATGTAGCCGATCTCACCTGGGGGTTTATCGGCCGGGTGCGCGCCGCTGAAATTGATGCAATAGGAATAGTAATATGTCCCGTTATATTTGTGCATTCCCGAATCTTCAAACATGAAAGGCGCATCGATCGTAGATGCACTTCCGGAAACACTGGTCATATCAGGCCCTAATTTCATGACTCTTGCTGTTTTAGGGTTTGCCCATTGCTCCTGCGTCGGATTTGAACCTCCGGGGATGCCTCCGCCGGCATACAGGTAACCGGTACCGTCGTCATCTACGAATACTGCCGGATCAAAAAGCCATACAACGCCGGACATTCCTGGTGTACTTGGTGTCACCAGCGGTTTTCCGATCGGATCTGTCCACGGACCGGTCGGGCTGTCTGCAGTGAGAACCCCGATACCGCCGCCGCTGTTTGCGAAATAAAGGAAGAATTTGTCCTTGCCATTTATCTTTTTAACGGCGACTGACGGAGCCCAGGACGCACCTGCCCACTTTGCGATCCCCCGGCCGCCATTAGCACCATAGGCACCTGCTACCGGAATGGCTCCGTGGTCTGTCCAGTTCACCATATCCGCTGAAGATATGACGAATACTCTATTCAAATTGGCAAATGAATTATCCTTAATCGTTCCGTTGCTGTTATATTCATAATCATCACTTGACATATAGATGTAGACTCTTCCGTTATAAGTCAGTGCAAACGGATCTGCGCCCAAATGATGGTCGATCAGCGGGTTTGAATTCCCTGCATGTTTTGCAATTGGCGTACTGGCAGCATACGCAGACTTCCCAGATAAGCAGCTCAATAATAAAACAAGAACCCATAAACATAAGCTACATTTTTTCCTCATTACTTCATATCCCCCTTTTCCTAAAATAAGGGTCCTTTTGGGAAATTGCAGTGTTGGCAGCATACGACGACTTCCCTGATAAGCAACTCAATCATAAAGCAAGAACCCCTAAACATAAGCTACACTTTTTTGTCATGACTGAATATCCTTCTTTTTCCTTAAAATGAGAATTTTCTTTTAACATTTGATGACAAATGGTCATGGAGAACGCATTCGAGGAAACCGTTTCAAATGCATGAGTTTACTCTCTTCTTTTTCGTACAAAATGCCGCTGACTGTCATCCAGCGGCATTTTACACTGGATCATTTACATTTTGTCAAACTTCGTATTTCCCGCAAATGATCCCATTGACAGTTGTTCTTCAAGAACAAGTCCGTGATGATGCCGTTCTTCAATCCGTTTAATAATAGATCGAATTGCATCCGTATTTTCTTCGATATTGTGAGGTTCAAAGATCGTCACGTGATCTCCTTTTAATTTGTACTCAAGATAATGCTGTGCTGTTGATTGTGTCCAGCCCCTATCATCGGTTACATCGCCGCATAGTAAATGATGGATGTTGGCGTTAACGGTGCCGGAATTGATCAGTTCATTGTGATACGCAAGATAGCCTCTGATTTTATCCTTAATCGAAGGAATAGTTAATATTTCTCTGTAGTAGTCCGGAATAATGTCCATATTCAGATGGACGATCTCTTGGATTTCCTCTTCCGATAAATGAGTTACCGAATCGGTGATTTTAGAATCCAGCATAATGACATCAGATACGGTGCGGCCCCGCTTCTCCAAAGCTTTAGCAGCCTCAAAAGCCAAATTCGATCCCGAAGAGTAACCAAGCAGAACAAAAGGCCCTTGTTCTTGAATGCTTATCATGCTTTCTGCATACCGGTCAACGATCTCTTTCTCATGAGACGGCTCTTCTAAAAAATCTGCCGCATAGACGGTGCTGACGCCGTCAAGTCTTTTCGCCATTTCATTATAAACGAGTCCATACCCGATTAAAGGCGGGAAACAGAACACAGGGATTGAATCTTCCTGGTTCAGCTTGACGAATACGTTATGATCCGTCTCGGATTCGAAAACTGCAGCTTGAATGGCGCGTGCCATTGTTTCGATGGTAGGAAAATCGTATACGGCTTGATAATGCATTTTGATTCCCATACTGGCGTTAATTTGATGAATGAGCTGCAATACTTTAAGTGAATGGCCGCCAACGTCAAAGAAGTGATCTTTAATCCCGGGGTCAGGCAGAGCTAAAATATCCTTCCATATATCGGCCAGCTGCTTTTCAATTAACGTTCCTGGCGCTGCGTATTCGGTTCCGGTAAGCCTATTTCCCTCAGGAGCCGGCAACGCTTTTCGATCGATTTTTCCATTAGCGGTTATCGGCATCTTCTCTACTTGTACAAAATAAGCCGGAATCATATACGCGGGCAGATTGTTCAGCAAATGACGCTTCAGCTGCGCCGTATTTAATGACTCGTCTCCTGACAAGTAAGCGCACAGCTGCTTTGAGCCCTCTTCTTCAATCGCGATGACGACCGCTTCTTTGACAGCATCGAGTTGTAGTAAAGATGCTTCGATCTCGCCGAGTTCTATCCGGTAGCCTCGGATTTTCACTTGATGATCGATTCGTCCCAAATACTCGATATTGCCATCGGGCAGCCATCTTGCCAAGTCGCCTGTCCGGTACATCCGCTTCCCTGCTTCAAATGGGTGAGCTGCAAACTTCTCAGCCGTCAGCTCCGGGCGGTTCAAATAGCCCCGTGCGAGCCCGTCTCCGGCGATACACAGCTCTCCTGCCACACCGAGCGGTTGAAGAAATTCTGATTCAGGGTGTACGATATACAATTGAATGTTGGAAATCGGTTTACCTATCGGAACTGAGTTAAGCGTTTCTCCCGCTTCGCATTCAAAATACGATACATCGATCGTCGCTTCGGTCGGCCCGTATAAATTGATGATTTTAGCCTCACCCGCCGGTGTGATCAAGCGATGAAACCCGGCAACGTGCGCAGGCGTCAAAGCCTCGCCGCTTGCAAATACATATTTTAATGACGCCAGCTTTCTCTTTAATTCCTCGTCGGATTTCTGCTCCATGGACTCAAGAAAAGCATGCAGCATCGCAGGCACAAAATGCATAACGGTGACATTTTTCTGCGCAATCGTATCTAAGATGACGTCAGGGTTCTTTTCCCCTCCGTTTGGAAGCAATACCGCTTTAGAACCAGTCATCGACCACCAGAACAATTCCCACACCGATACATCAAAGGTGATTGGGGTTTTTTGCAGAATGACATCCTGCTTATCCAGCGGGTAATGTTCCTGCATCCAAACGAGACGATTGATTACGGATCGGTGTTCCACCATAACCCCTTTCGGTCGGCCTGTTGATCCCGAAGTATAGATAACATAAGCTAAGTGATTCGGTCCGGCCGTCTGTTTCAAGTTTGAACCATCTTCCCAAGAGAATCGCGGATCTTCCAGGTCAAGCACTTTTCCCGTAAAAGGCACGCTTTTCCTCAAGTGACTCTGTACTAACAACAGCTTCGTATCCGAATCCTCCAATATATAGTGAATCCGTTCTTCCGGATAGCTCGGATCGATCGGCACATACGCGCCGCCGGCTTTTAAGATTCCGAAGAGTCCTGCGATCATTTCCAAGGAACGTTCGGCCATAATCCCGACCGGCTGATCCGGCTGCACGCCTTCTGATTGCAATGTCCGGGCAAGTTGATTGGCTCTTTCATTCAGTTCCCGGTATGTCAGCTGGCTTTCCCCGTATACGACAGCCGTTTGATCAGGCGTACGCTGTGCTTGTTCCTCAAACAATTGATGAAGCGTCTTTTCCTTTGGATAATCTGCTTCCGTATCATTAAATGCCTCTATAAGGAGCGAACGTTCATCCCCCGTAAGTATATCCAAGTCTTGGACGCGAATCGCCTGACTGTTCACCATCTGCTTAATGATTTGCATAAAATGCTCTTCCATCCGCTTGACACTTGCATGATCATAGACGTTGCTATTGTATACAAAATGAATGTCGATTTCTCCCGCGGGCATGACAATGAAATTGAAATCGTAATGGGTATGCTCTTCCATATGGAAATTGATAATGTCCAGCGCGTCACGATTCGGTTTCATATGTTCCATTTGTTTCTCGACCGGATAATTTTCAAATACCATGATATGACTGATCAGCTGCTGCTTTTGTTCGGTTTGAGCCTGAATTTCATATAACGGAAATGTATCATACGCCTGAGAAGCCAATGCCTGCTCCTGGCTCATTTTCAACACTTGTTCCACAGTCATTCCAGGCTGAGCGGTAATACGGACGGGAATGGTGTTGATAAATAAACCGACCATGGATTCAATACCCGGAATTTCTGCCGGGCGGCCGGATACGACCGATCCGAAAACGACATCCTGACTGTTGTTGTATCTTTGCAGCAATAGTCCCCACGCACTTTGAATGAACGTATTCACGGTGACGTGATGCTTGCTTGCAGTCTGTCTGATTTCTTCTGACAGCTGTTTTCCGAGCCGGCATGCAAGCCTTTGTTTTTGATATCCCGTGGCTTGGTTTGAGACAGGTTCTTTCAGTAAAACGGTTTGTCCTTCATAACCGTCCAAATATTTTTGCCAATAGGCTGAAGCGTGCTTATGATCCTGGTCTTCCAGCCATTCGATATATCGGCTGTACGGGGTGACGGCTTCGGGCTCCGGTTTTCTTCTATCAATAAGCTCATAATAGGTTTCAAACACTTCTTTCGTAATAAGAGGCAGACACCAGCCATCCATTAAAATATGATGGAAGCTCCATATCAATCGGGCTTGGTCATCCTCTGTACGAAGGATTGATACGCGCATTAACGCATCTTGGGTAAGGTCGAATCCTCTTGCCTTATCTTTTTGTACAAAGCCGGCAATGAACTCGTTTCGTTGTTTATTCTTCATGCTTCGAATATCGTCAACAGTTATTTCGATCGGTTTTTTCCGGAATACGATCTGCAAAGGCTGATCTTTCCATTCCGTATAAAAATGAGTCCGGAGAATCTCATGTCTTTCCGCCAGCTGTGACAAACTCATTGTAAATGCCTCGATATCCAAGTCGCCTTTGAGATCAAAAGCGGCTTGTTCAAAGTAAGCTCTGGAAGCCGAATCCATTAAACTATGGAACAGCATACCTTTCTGCATGGGAGTTAAAGGATATATATTTTCAATGTCGCCAATATGCTGTGTTTGCTGAACAAATTGATCTAATTCTTCAATTGTTAAGTCCTTCAGCGAGATATCGCTTGGCGTCAGGTGAATGTCTTTTTGAGCTGCGCAATGTTCGATGACTTCTTTTAAGCTGTTCTTTAAGAGAGCTGCGCATGTTTCCATTGTTTCTCTTCGATATTGTTTACCGCTGTAACTGATGGCCAATGACAGCCGGCCGTCTGAGATCATGCCGTTAATCTCAAGCGTATAGGCAATGGGATGTCTGTCGCTTGCAATTTTCCCTCCGGAGTAAGGAGATACCTCGATTCCTCCATTTTCGAAATCTTGATCAAATTGTCCGAGGTAATTGAAGCTGATTTCCGGATGTCCGGTCCATTCTGATGCCTTCGGATGATCGGACGAATATTTCATCAGGCCATATCCTATTCCTTTTTGGGGAATCTGACGCAGCTGTTCTTTCACTGTTCTAATCCGCTGGGAGATGTCCCGGTCCGACTGGATTTGAAGAGAAACCGGGTATTGGGTTGTGAACCAGCCCACCGTACGTGAAATATCAACGTCTTGAAAAATAGATTCCCTGCCGTGCCCTTCCAGATGAACATGAATTTCTTCATGCCCCGTCCAGCGATGAACAGCCGTTCCGAGTCCGGTCAGCAATAAATCATTAATGTCAGTCGTATAGGCCCGGTTCGATTTTTTTAATAAACGCTCGGTTTCTTCCTCTGTCCATTGGACGATGATCGTTTCCCGGTCTTCGGCCAGACCGGTTTCCTGCTCATTGTCCTTTGGCAATTTGTGTTGCGAGATATGTTTCTGCTCAAGCCAATATTGATTTTTCGCTTCAAATTCCGGACTTTCTGCATAACGTTTCAATCGTTCAGCCCATAACAGATAGGAATCCGTCTTCTTAGGGAGCGTGATCGCTTCTCCGTTTTGGAGCTGCTCATAAGCTGACGTTATATCCTCAAGTAAAATCCTCCACGATACGCCATCTACAACCAGATGATGAATCGCAATCAGCAAATGATCGCCATCCTGACATTGAAACAATCCCAGTTTCATGAGCGGACCAGCGGCTAAATGGATGGATTGCTGAATGTCATTGGCTATCTTTTCTATCGGTTGAGCGGGGTTGTTTTCTTCGAGTAAAGAGAATACTTCGAGGCTGAATAATTCTCCTTCACTGATCCCCCGATTTCGGGCTTCGTGTCCATGATCTCCCTGAACATAGACCATGCGCAAAGCATCGTGATGCTCGGCTATCTTCTTCATGACTTTCTGAAGCTTCGATTCGTCCAACCCCTCTTTAAAATAAAGCATGACAGATTGATTATAATGGTGCGGATCAGGGTATTGCCGGGCGAAAAACCAATGCTGAATCGGCGTCAATAAGGTACGGCCTTTGATTTCCCCTTGTTCTGCGATTCGGGTAACGGGCTCAATAAAAGGAGCAAGCCCGGAGATCGTCGGGTGTTTGAACAAGTGTTTGATGTCAAGCTTATACCCGGCTTGATATAAGCTTGAGGTCACCTGAATCGACTTAATCGAATCTCCTCCCAGCTCAAAGAAATGATCATCGATTCCGACCTGTTCTGCGCCTAATACGGATTCCCACACCCCGGCCAGTATCTTTTCCAGTTCTGTCCGCGGAGCTGTATAAGGATTGCCAGTGAGATTTCCCGTTGGAGCAGGCAGCGCCTCGCGATCTATTTTTCCGTTGGAAGTAAGCGGCATCGCTGCCAGCTGTACAAAATAAGCAGGGATCATATAGGACGGAAGCTGCCGGGACAGGTGCTCCCGAATTTCGCCTGCGGTTAAAGAATGCTGTGCGGTATAATAGGCGCACAAGGATGTTTCCCCGTTGGTTTCTTGTGCCGTAACGAGAGCTTCTTGAATCGGCGGTATTTGGAAAAATGCGGATTCGACTTCCCCGATTTCAATGCGGTAACCGCGGATTTTGACCTGGTGGTCGATCCGGCCTAAATATTCGATATTTCCGTCCGGGAGCCGCCTTGCTAAATCTCCCGTCCGGTACATTTTCACCTCTGGCACAAAGGGGTGCTGCAAAAACCTTTCCGCCGTTAATTCCGCTCTGTTCAAGTATCCTCTGGCGATGCCGTCCCCGCTGATATAGATTTCTCCCGGGACGCCGGCAGGCACCGGCTTCATGCTCTTATCCATCACGTAAATATTCATGTTGTCCGCGGCGGTTCCGATCGGCACTGATTCCCGTCTGTCGTTTTGCGGATCAAAGGAATAAATCATACAGCCGACGACTGTCTCTGTAGGCCCGTATTCGTTAAAAATTTCGATTTTTCCGCCGAATTTCCCGCTGATGCTTCGGGCGAGCCGCGTGCTTAAATTGTCACCGCCGACAATGAATTTCCGAATGGTGCACTCAGCAGGGATATTCATCTCTTTCAATAACTGCAAGTGCGCCGGGGTCAGCTTGATAATATCCGCCCTTGAATCCTGAATAATGCAATCAAGCAAGGCAGCACTGTTTTCTCCTCCGTAGACAATAATGGAATTTCCTGTAATAAGCGGAGTGAAAACAGACGTTATCGTCAGATCAAAAGCGATGGACGAATATAGGGGAAAGTTGGTTTTTTCCCCTTTGACATAGACCCGGCGGGCCCACCAAATATAATTGGTTAAGCCCTGATGCTCAATTGCCACTCCTTTAGGCTTGCCTGTGGAGCCTGACGTATAAATGACATAAGCCAAATCCTTCGTACTGCTGATCGGTTCCAGGTCAGAGCCGTCTTCGTGGTAAGAGCTTTCCTGATCGAGGAAAACCATTGTGCCCGCAAGTTCCAACTGTTTTTGAAGATGGCTCTGCGTCAGAATGATATCAGCTTGGGAGTCTTCTGCTATATACTGTATGCGATGCTTCGGATAATCCGGGTCAATTGGCACATAGGCCCCTCCCGCTTTTAAAACGGCCAGTATTCCCACGACCAGTTCGATCTCATGTTCGCAAATAATCGCAGTGAGCCGGTCCGTCTTTACCCCCTTTTTCCTTAACGTTCGGGCTAATTGATTGGCACGTTCATTGAGCTGACGATATGTGAATTGCTTTTCTCCGCAAATAACAGCTGCTTGATCCGGTGTTCGTTTCATCTGTTCTTCGAATAACTGATAAATCGTCTTATCCCGCGGATATTCAGTTTTCGCAGTTTGATTGTCAACGAGAAGTGTATGTGTCTCCGATTCTGGCAAAATATCCACTTGGCCGAGGGGGAGGTCAGGCTGAAATAATATGACAGAAAATAGCCGGTTTAAATGTCCGAGCACCTGCATCATATACTGACGGTCATAGACTTGTTCATTAAAACATAACTTTAGGTCAATCAAGCCTTCACCCATAACAAACTGAAATAAAGCATCTGCAGCAGCCGTTTCTATGAAACCATCAGAATGAATTTGCTCTAGTGAAACGACTGTATGGATGATCGGCAAATGATTTGCATTGTAGTTCAGCCTCAGCTGTCCGGCCATTTTATCAAAGGGAACGTCCTGATATAAGATCGCTTCGTCCAGCGTATGTTTCAATTCATGGAAAATTGATTTAAACGTACTGCCGGAATTGATATGCTGTTTGATTAACATGAGCTGGTCTGAACGAAGATCTTCATCAGTTTCGTCTTCAAAGGTTGGAACCCCTGTAATCACGCCCTCATCCCCCGTGTATTTGTATAAAAGGGATTCAATTCCGATCAGGAGAACCAGATAGACGGCCATTGGCGTTTGGTTCGTCATGGTCAGGATGCGCCGTGATACATCCGCACTCAATGAACTGTGAATACAGTCAGATCCGCTTGTTATATCACGCTTTACTGTTGAGTCGGACACTTGAAACGAAGGGAATGCACTGGGACGGTCTTCCGTGTGAAACATTCGGCCCCAGAACAACTCCTGTTGTTTGAATTCTGACATTCATACCCCTCCAGTTGGTTTCATTCCTGTTTTCAGGCAGCTGGCGGCAGCCGCGGCATTCATGCCGGGACAGCCGCTGCCCCCGTGATTAGAAATCCAATTCGATTGTGCTTGCGAGATGTTTACTTTTGTTTACTTTTTCGCTTAATTGAATGTCTTTTAAAGGAATGGATGGGTTTCTCATAATCGCCGAAAGAATCATGACGTAATCCTTGGCCAATACAGCAATGGTTTTCTTTTTAAACAGTTTCGTACAGTAATCAAAACTGCCTTGAATCTCATCTTGATCTATTAAGAAGTTCAGCTGTAAATCAAACTTGGCTGCCGTCTCCGTTTGTTCATAAGGTCTGACTGTGAGAGAGTCCACTTCAATATCCGTTTGTTCCGTATTTTGCAGGACAAACATCGTATCAAACAATGGATTTCGGCTTAAGTCCCGTTTTACACCCAGTTTTTCAACTAATTCTTCAAAAGGATACTCTTGATGTTCAAAAGCCTTCAGCATGGTTTCTTTCGTTTCCGTTATATAATCCAAAAATGTCTTTTCCGCCATCGGAGCGGTGCGGATGGCTAATGTATTGACAAACATTCCGATAATGGGTTCCAAATCCGCATGCGGTCTCCCCGCAATAGGGGTGCCGACGACGATATCATCCTGACCGCTGTATTTTGTCAGCAGTATGGAATAGGCCGAGAACAAAATCATGTAAGCGGTCGTTCCGGTCAATTCTTCCAGCTGCTTTATCCCTTGGGTGACAGTCTTATCGAGCGTAAAATTGTGCCTTTTTCCATCAAAGCTTCTAACCGGCGGTCTCGCAAAATCTTTCGGCAGCTCGAATGACGGGAGCTCTTCATGAAATACACCAAGCCAATACTCTTCCTGCTTCTTGATTCGTTCTCTTTGTTCTTTTTGATGTTTCCATTCCGTAAAGTCTTTGTACTGAATACGGAGCGGAGCTAACTCTTTGCCGTCATACAATTGAATCAGTTCTTCGACAAAAATATTCATGGAGGCGCCGTCCGTGATGATGTGGTGCATGTCAAACATGAAAATATGCAGGTCTTGTTCTAACTCGATGAGTCCGGCCCTGAGTAATGGAGCCTGGCTGAGATCGAACGGCCGCACGAAGGTGCGGAAACATTCCTCAACCTCGTCAGCTGTTGCCTTGTATCTTTCCATCGAAAACTCCACTTGCGGTTTGATCACCTGCATCAGTTCTCCGCGGACCATTTCAAAACCGGTACGCAGCGATTCATGACGCTGGATCAGTCTTTGGAAAGCGGTTTGCAAGCGATTCATGTCGAGTTTTCCTTCTAATGTAAGGATTCCCGGCATATTGTAGCTCAGTTCTCCGCCTTCTATTTGTGTTGACAGGTAAACCATCTTCTGCACGGAAGATACAGGATAGACATCTTTTGCTTTGGCTTTCGGAATGTAATCCGGCCCGGTGTTTTCAGCTCCTGCAATAGCCTTTGCCATTTCTTCAACTGTCGGACATTGAAAGACTTCTCTCAATGAAATGTTTTTGCTGAATTGCTTATGAATTTTGGCGATGAGCGTCATCCCCCGCAACGAGTGGCCGCCCAAATCGAAAAAGTTATCTTTTACACCTATTTCTTTTACCTTCAAAACGTCTTGCCAGATGCATATCAGCTGCTCTTCCATATTCGTCCGCGGAGCAACGTAATCGGTTCCCGTTTGCAGACCTGCTTCAGGCATCGGTAATGCTCTTCGATTTACTTTTCCATTGCCGGTTAGCGGCAGTTTCTCCAGCTGGATGAAGTATGAAGGGATCATGTATCCCGGTATTTGACCAGCAAGTTTTTCTTTCAGCTGACTGATCGAGAGTGATTGCTCCGCTGTAAAATAGGCATATAAATCGCTTTGGCCATCGGTATTTTCTTTTGCTAGGACAACTGCTTCCTGTACGTGCTTGAGAAGAGCGGCCTCCACCTCACCGAGTTCAATCCGATAACCGCGGATTTTGACCTGATGGTCTCTCCTTCCCGCATATTCAATGTTTCCGTCAGGAAGGTAACGGGCCAGATCGCCTGTTTTATACATCAGCTGATTCGAGTCATATGGGTGCGGAACAAAAGTTTCGAGTGTCAAAGGCTCCCTGTTATGATAGCCTCTGGCCAGGCTCACTCCTGAAATACAAAGTTCACCGACGATTCCGACAGGCTGAAGCGTTCCGGCTTCATTCAAAATGAAAATCTCCGTATTTGAAATCGGTTTGCCGATCGGCTGAAGCTCCTGATCTGTATTCGGATCAACGGTATACATGGTCACGACATGCGTCTCCGACGGACCGTAATGATTATGCAATGTGACTTGATGGCGTGCCAGCATGTCACGCAGCATACTTGTTGCGATGAGCTGTTCTCCCGCAGCGATGATGTGATCTACGCACTCGGCAAACGGTTCGAAATAGTGTTTCTCCGAGGCAAGAAGCTTAAGGAACGCGGTCGGAAGAAATGCTGTTTGTATCCTGTGCGTTCTGACAAAATCATTGAGCTGACGTATGTCACGTTTTGCCTCATTGCCGATGATAAAGAGTGTTCCTCCGCTTGAAAGCGCGGAGAACATTTCTTGATAGCAGACATCAAAGCTCATTGCGGCAAATTGCAGCACTCTGTCAAACTGCAGCTGCGTATGATCCTGCTCATAAGCGAGCAGATTCGTCATCGTCTTGTGCTCCAGCTGAACGCCTTTCGGCTGCCCCGTTGTGCCTGACGTGTAAATAACATACATTAAATCATTTTCCGAGCAGGAAAGATTAAGATTGTCTGCTCTGCCTTGATATATCATCGGATCATCAAGCAGAAGCGCTTCTCCTTCAAAGAGCGGCGGAATAGCGTGGCCTGCACAAGTCAAAAGCACATCGGCGCCGCTGTCTTTCAGCATAAAAGCCCGCCGTTTTTCGGGAAGCTCCGTATCGATAGGGAGAAATGCTGCGCCGGCCTTTAATATGGCTAAAATGCCGATGATCATATGTGCTGAGCGATCCGTGAGAACGGCAACCACCTGATCAGTGCCAACACCTTTAACTTGAAGGACGCGCGCCAGCTGATTGGAACGTTCATTCAGCTGACGATAAGTCAGCGTCTGAATTCCAAACCGGACGGCTTCATGATCCGGGTTAAGCTCAGCCTGTTGCTCAAAAAGCTGATGAATCGTTGTCGGAATTCGTTTTTCCGCAACTGCAGTATCGTTAAAGAGTTGCTGAATGTTTCTTTCCTCTTCCTTGGTCATCATATTCAGACGAGCCAGCTCGGCATCAGGCTGTTTAATAATCGAATCAATCAGCTGCACAAAATGCCCCATCATACGTTCGATCGTTTCCGGTTTAAACAGAGCCGTCAAGTATTCCATCGTGAACTGAATACCCGCCTCTTCTTCCACAGCCGTTAAGGTTAAATCAAATTTCGCCATCGTATGTCCGTTTGGATATGGTTTGAAAGTGACGTCATTTATCTCTAACTGTTCCTGCTCCGTGTTTTGAAGCACAAACATGGTGTCAAACAATGGATTACGGCTCAAGTCTCTGGCGATATTCAGTTGATCGATCAGCGCTTCGAACGGATAATCTTGATGTTCGTAAGCTTTTAATGCATTCTCCTTCACCTCGGACAGATACTGAGAGAACGTCTTCCCTTTTTCAGGGTAATTTCTCATGGCCAGTGTATTCACAAACATTCCGATAATCGGTTCTAAATCGGCGTGCGGTCTTCCCGCTATAGGACTGCCGACAATTATGTCTTCCTGGCCGCTGTATTTTGAAAGCAATAATGTATAAGACGCAAGGAGCACCATATATAAAGTCGATTCGGTTTGGGATGCCAGCTGCTTTAATCCGGCGCTTTTTTGCTTATCAAGCGTAAACTGCATTGTGGCTCCCGCAAAATCCCGTGCCGACGGCCGGATATAATCGGTCGGCAGATGAAGGACAGGAACGTCGCCGCTGTACAGCTCTAACCAATAGGCTTCTTGATTTTGGATCTGTTTTAACCGCGCTTCGCCGGTCTGCCATACTGCGTAGTCCTTGTACTGGATGCGCAAAGGCGGTAATGTCTCTCCTTCATAAATGCGGATAAATTCTTTAATCAATACGCTCATGGATGTTCCGTCAGAAATAATGTGATGCATATCAAACATCAGAATTCCGCGGTCAGGTTGAAGTTCAATCAGCCCCACGCGAAGCAGCGGCGGCTCATCCAGATGAAAAGGACGAATAAATTGGCGGATATAAAGGTCCGCATCATTTTCTTCTGCCTGATACCACTCTACTTCGAACTTTGCGTGATCTAAGACATACTGAACGGGTTCTCCGTCAGCCATTTTAAAACCGGTGCGCAAAGATTCATGGCGCAAAATAAGCGTACGGAAGGCTTGCTGCAGCTTGTCACGGTCAAGCTTGCCTTCGACAGCCATCAGTCCCAGCATGTTGTAACTGAGTTCTCCGCCTTCCAAGTGATTCAGGATGTACAACCGTTTTTGTGCTGAGGATACCGGGTAATAAGGTCTTTCTTCAATTGCAGGAATCGCGGCATACCCGGTCAGCTCCGTCTTCGTGATCGTCTGTGCGAGCTGTTCAATGGTTGGGAAACGGAAGACGTCCCGCAAAGGAATTTGGACATGCATTTGCTTTTGTATTTTTGCAATCAGCGCCGTTGCCCGCAGGGAGTGTCCGCCGATCTCAAAAAAGTGATCTCTGATCCCCACCTGCTCTAATCCGAGGACATCCTCCCAAATTGCTGTCAGCTGGATTTCTGCCGAAGTTTGCGGCGGGACGTACTCTATGCCGCTGTCACGCTTTTTGACCGGAGCCGGCAATAACTGGCGATTCAACTTCCCGTTTGGCGTCAGCGGCATCTTATCCAGCTGAACAAAATGAGCCGGGATCATATATCCCGGTAAATGCCGGGCCATTCTTTCGCGAAGTTCACTGATCTGTATTGTCTTATCCGCAGCAAAGTATCCGCACAAGTAATATTCATCATCTGCATCTTTAAGGGCAGCTGCGGCGGCTTCTTGAATATCAGGAACGTTCAGCATCACCGATTCGATTTCACCGAGTTCAATCCGAAAACCTTGAATTTTCACCTGATGATCAATCCGGCCGATATATTCAATATTTCCATCCGGCAGAAGGCGGGCCAGATCACCGGTTCTGTACATTCGGTCCTCCGGTACAAACGGATCGGCAACAAATTTTTCGTCCGTCAGTTCCGGCAGGTTCAAGTAACCCCGCCCGACACCGTCCCCTGCAATATACAGCTCGCCTTGGACGCCCGCCGGCTGCAGCCGTTTTTTTGAATCAAGAATGTACATGCGGTTTCTGCCTAACGGCTTGCCTATAGGGACATAGTTTTGGCTGCGTGCCCACGCATCGGAAGAACATTCAATGTTGAACAGAGACGCGTCTACGCAAGTCTCCGTAGGCCCATATACATTGGTAATCCCAGGTGAAGCGCCATGATCGCCGAATAATTGCATGAGCTTATTTACCGTCGTTTTGGAAAGAGCCTCTCCTCCGATTAAAAGATGCTGAAGCGTGACTCCCTGCAAATCACCTGCAGCTATCAAAAGCTTTAAGTGGGCAGGTGTTCCGTCGGTGATGTCAATCGAATGCTGCCGATAGTAACGGCATAAGGCAGCACCGTCTGACACAATCTCTTTCGGAACAATAAACAAGGTATGTCCTGACAGCAAGGAAGCATACATTTGCTGAACAGAAGCATCGAAATAATATGGAGCGAGCATGGCTACATTCAGCTCCGCATCGTAGGCAGAGTAAATTTGGCGTCGAAGTCCTTCAATCAGGTGAATGACCTGGCGATGTTCAATTAACGTGCCTTTAGGCTTGCCTGTCGTACCGGAAGTATAAATGGCATAGGCCAGTTGACTGGACTGATAAGAGAGTGCAAGACTGCTGTCTTTTTCGTGATAGAAATGTTCCTCCATGAGATCAATACATGTTCCTGGAAAGCCGATGTCATCCGGAAGCTTCCCGCGGTAAAGCAATACGCTGATGCTTGAATCATTTAAAATATAACTGATGCGTTCAGACGGAGAATCAGGATCTATCGGCAAATATGCGCCGCCCGCTTTTAAAACTCCCAAGATGCCTACAATCATCTCAAGCGAGCGTTCAGTCATAATACCGACAAGCTGATCGTTCCGCACACCTTTTGCCTGCAAGGTTCGCGCAAGCTGATCGGCACGCCGGTTCAGTTCTCCGTAGGTGAGTTGTTTACCCTCGAATACAACTGCTGTATTGTCCGGAGTACGATGCGCTTGCTCCTCAAACAGCTCATGAATCGTTTTTTCACTCGGGTAATGCATGTCATTAGACTGAGAGCGGCTGAGCAGATGTTCTTTTTCTTGCTGAGAGAGAAGCTCCAATTCTTCTATTTTGACAGACGGCTGCTGTAATACTTGCTGCATGAGCTGTTCAAAATGTCCGGAGAGCCGCTCCACTTCTGATTTCTCATATTCGTTTTCATTAAAACCGAAATGAACGGCCAGCTGTTTGCCAGGTATGACAACCACATTCAAATCATAGTGGGAGTGTTCCTGCATATAAAAATTCGTAATGTTCAGCTTCGTACCATGATGGCCCGTCTCTTCGACCTGCTGTCCTATCGGATAGTTTTCAAAGATCATGATATGGTCAATCAGGTTCTGCTTTTGTTCCGTTTGGGCCTGAATTTCGTATAAAGGATAAGTATCATATGCTTGGGAAGCCAACGCTTTTTGTTGAACCATTTGCATCGCATCGGCAAAAGAGTTGTCCTCATCGCAGCAGACCCGAACCGGAATGGTATTGATGAACAGGCCGACCATCTGTTCCACACCAGAAATTTCCGCCGGTCTTCCCGACACGACACTGCCAAATACAACGTCTGCGGACCCGCTGTATTTCTGTAATAAAATTCCCCACAACGTTTGGATCAACGTATTTAACGTAACCTGATGCTGATTTGCGATCTGCTGTAATTGTTTCGTCTGTTCGTGATCAAATTGGCAGATCACATTGGCATAAGCGTATTCTTTTTGTTCATGCTGCGGTGTTTTATGAAGAAGCGCGGTTTCACCTTTATATCCTTCAAGGTACTCGCTCCAGAACCGCTTTGCTGCTCCCTGATCTTGGCGGTCAAGCCACTCGATATAGTCGCTGTAAGGCGCTGCAGATGACGGTTCTGTCCCCCTTCCTTCTTGTAAGGCGCTATAATGATCAAACACTTCCTTCGTGATAAGAGACAGGCACCAGCCATCCATGACAATATGATGGAAGCTCCAAATCAAATGATAGCTGCGGTCTTCCATGCGGAAAATTGCTATGCGCATCAGCGGATCGCGAGCCAAGTCAAATCCTTTTGCCTTGTCTTCTCTTTGATAGGCTGCGATTACATCCTCACGCCGGTGATCCTCTATGTCACGCAAATCTGCAAAATGAATTTGCGGTTTTTGCGTTTTATAGACAATTTGCAAAGGAATATCGTTCCAGCCGCTGTAAAAACGGGTTCTGAGCACGGCGTATCTTTCAAACAATCGCTCCAAGCTTTGTTTAAACCAATCAACCTTTAACTCTCCCTGCAAATCGAACGATGCTTGTTCAAAATAAGAATGTGAGTCCTCGTCCAGCAAGCTGTGGAAGAGCATTCCTTTCTGCATCGGAGTGAGCGGATACACGTTTTCAACCTCACCTGTATGCGGCAGTTGAATGAGGAGCTGATCCAATTCGTCAATGGACATGCCTTTTAACAAAATATCGCTTGGTGTCAGTTCCGATTGTTCTTTCTGAACGCAATGCGTAATGATTGTCCGCAGGCGGCTTTGAATCGTTTCCGATAACCGCTTGATTGTTTCTTTTGCGTACTGTTTGCTGCTGTAGCTGATCGTAAGCTTGAGCCGGCCCTCGGTGATCATTCCGTTTATATTCAATACATACGGTCTTTCTTGATTTCCGCTCGAGTCTGAACCGCAAGAGTAAGAAGATAATTGAACCCCATGCTGCTGTAAATCTTGGTCAAACTGTCCCAGGTAGTTAAAGCTGATCTCAGGATTGAGCTTCGATGGCATTCCGCCGCTTAAGTACCTTGCTATTCCATATCCGATCCCTTTATGCGGAATTTGGCGCAGTCCTTCTTTGGTCGTTTTGATATAATCAGAGATTTCTTTGCCTGGCTGCGCGTGCAGCACAACCGGATACAGACTAGTAAACCAGCCGACCGTGCGCGATATATCCATATCTTGAATGATCTGTTCTCTTCCGTGTCCCTCTAAATGAATCGGAATCCGGTCAAGCCCCGACCAATGTGATATGGAAAGACCGAGAGAAGTTAAAAGCAAATCGTTTATTTCCGTGTTATAAGCGCGATTCGCTTGTTTTAATAAGAGCTCTGTTTCCTCTTTCGTCCATTCCGCAGTTGCCGTTTCACTGTCTTTTGCAGTTGTATGGGTTTCCTGAAAATCTTTAGGCAGCGGTTTGACTTCGGTTTGTTCGATCTTTGTCCAATATTCCTGTTCTTGTTTTATCGTTTCACTTTGCGCATATTCTGAAAGTCTCTTAGCCCATAATTGGAAAGAGTCTGTTTTTTGCGGCAGTTGAATCACTTGCCCGTTCTCGGCTTGCCTGTAGCCGGTCACGAGATCCTCCAGTAAAATGCGCCATGACACCCCGTCTACCATCAAATGATGGATGGCGATGAGCAAATGATCTCCATCTGCACATTGAAACAATCCGGCTTTCATTAACGGGCCATCACTTAAATGCATACTGCTTTGTATCTCATCAGCCTTGGCTTCAATGGTCTGCCCTGGGTCGGATTCTGCTTTCAGATTCAGGACTTCAAGGTTGTACAGCCTGCTTTGGGCGATCTCTGCATGATGTGCCTCGTAACCCTTTTCCGTAGTCTGGAACGTCATCCGGAGCGCATCGTGATGTTCTGCTATCTTTTGCAGGGTTTGACGAAGCGGCGTTTCCCGAAAACCTTCCGGCGCATGCAGCATGACGGCTTGATTATAATAATGCGGATCTATTGTTGTTTGTTCAAAAAACCAATGCTGAATAGGAGTCAGGCTGACTTTTCCTTTGACCTCACCTTGATCGGCTGTACGCAGATTCTGCTTGATATGCGGACTCAATTCGGCAATCGTAGCATACTGAAACAAGTCTTTGATTTCCATTTTGTATCCGCTCTGTTTTAATCTGGATGACACTTGGATTGATTTAATGGAATCTCCGCCAAGTTCAAAGAAATTATCAAGAATACTGACATTCTCTGCGCCTAATACCGATTCCCAGGCAGAAACTAATATTTCTTCCGCTTTTGTTCGGGGAGCCTTATACTCTGCTCTGTCCTGCAGCTCGAAATCCGGAGCCGGCAGCCCTTTTCTGTTTATTTTTCCGTTAGACGTTAAAGGCATTTCATCAAGCTCGATAAAATAAGCCGGAACCATATAACCCGCCAGGCTGTGAGACAGTTGTTTCCGGAGCCGGGCTGCCGTTGTTTGCCCGCCGCTCACGTAATATGCACACAATTGTTTAAACCCGAGGGCATCAACTCTTGCTGTAACGACCGCTTCCTTGACCGCTTCTTCTTGAAGCAGCGCCGCCTCGATTTCGCCTAATTCGATACGGTAGCCTCTGATTTTCACTTGTTCATCTATTCTGCCCGCGTATTCAATGTTTCCGTCCGACAGCCACTTCGCCAAATCTCCGGTCTTATACATCTTGGCTCCCGGTTCAAACGGGTCATCGACGAATTTCTCTGCCGTCAATCCCGGACGGTTCAAATATCCTCTTGCTACACCGGCGCCGCTGATATAGATTTCTCCCGGGACACCGATCGGCGCGGGTTTCATATTCTCATCAAGAACGTAAATGCTCGTGTTTGCCGCAGCGGTTCCGATCGGTACCGATTCCCGTCTGTCCTTTGCGGCATCGTAACAGTAAATCATGCAGCCGACAACGGTTTCCGTCGGCCCGTACTCATTGCATATTTCAATCCGGCCTTCGAACTGTTCATGAATACTTTGGGCTAACCGGGTGCTTAAGTTTTCCCCGCCCACAATCATTCTTCGGACAGACGTTTGATCGGCGATGTTCATTTCCTTCAAAACCTGCAAATGGGCCGGGGTCAATTTAATAATATCCACCCTCGGGTCCTGCACAATCGATTGAAGCAGAGCTGTTTTATCCTCTCCGTCATAGACGATGATCGTATTACCTGTGATAAGCGGTGTGAAAATAGAAGTCACCGTCAGATCAAAAGAGATGGAGGAGTACAGCGGGAAGTTGGTTTTCTCGCCTTTTACATAAACTTCTTTCGCCCACCAAATATAATTGGTCAAGCCCCGGTGCTCGATTAATACGCCTTTTGGCCGCCCTGTGGAACCTGACGTATAAATGACATACGCCAAATGGCTTGCATCACTTATCGGCTCAAGGTCAGAGTCATCTTGGTGATACGACTCTTCATCATCCAGTAAAATCGTGACGCCTTCATAGGAAAGCTGTTCCTTGACATCTCGCTGCGTCAAAACGATTCTGGCTTGGGAGTCATTCAGCATATACCCGATGCGGTCTTGCGGATATTCCGGATCTATCGGGACATAGGCGCCGCCTGATTTTAGAACGGCAAGGATTCCGACCACCGATTCGATGCTGTTTCTGCTGATGATGGCTACCGGATGATCCGTCTGTACACCCATCGCTCTTAACGTCCGCGCCAGGCGGTTTGCCCGCTTATTGAGCTCTCCGTACGTGAGCTGCCTGTCCTTATCAATGACGGCCGCTTGATCGGGCGTACGATGCGATTGCTCTTCAAATAATTGATGTACCGGCGTCTGCGGAAATGGCGCAGCCGTGTCGTTAAGCGTCTGCAGAAGGGTTCTTTTTTCACTTTCCGTTAACAAATCTACTTGATCCACCCGGATATCCGGATCTGTCACGACCTGTTGCAGGATTTGCATGAAATGTTCCCGAACCCGCTCTATGCTTGCCCGCTCATACACATTGGCATTGTATTCAAAAGAGATGTTCATCTCGTCGCCCGGTATAACGGTCAAATTAAAATCATAGTTGGTCTGCTCTTCCATTTGTACGTTGGAAATGGTGACGGATGATCCGTTTTGCCGGCCTATGCTCTCCATATATTGATCAACCGGATAATTTTCGAAGATCATTAAATGTGTAATTAAATCTTGCTTTTGCGTTGTACGTGCCTGAATATCGTACAATGGGTGCGTCTCGAATTGTTGAGATGCTACAGCCCTTTCCTGCGTCTCTTTCATAAGCTCGGCAAACGTTGTCCCTGCTTCACACCGGAACCGGACGGGAATGGTGTTAATGAATAAGCCGATCATCGTTTCCACGTTTGGAATTTCAGCCGGTCTTCCGGATACGACACTCCCAAAAACAACGTCCTTGCTTCGGTTATATTTCTGCAGCAAAACCGCCCATGCCGTCTGCAGCAGCGTGTTCAGCGTGACATGGCGCCCGCCGGCCGTCTGTTTCATTTTTAAAGTGAGGTCGGTGCTTATGTCACACGTCACTTTCTCCGGAATGTATCGTTCTTCTGGTGCATGGTGATCCTTAGGAAGGCCGGTTTGCTCTTCATATCCCTCCAAGTATTGATCCCAATAAGCCATGGCCTCTTTTGCATCTTGCCGGCTGAGCCATTCAATATATTGACTGTACGGAGTAATTGGCGATTGTTCAGGCTGTTTTTTGTGAAGCAAGGCAAAGTAATGCTCGAATATTTCTTTTGTAATCAGCGGCAGGCACCAGCCGTCCATCAGAATATGGTGAAAACTCCATATGAAACGGTATGTCTTTTCATCCGTTCGAAGAATGAGTAACCGCATTAATGCGCCTTTCTCTAAATCGAACCCCCGCATTTTATCTTCTCTGGCATACTGCTGAATCATCTCTTCTCTTTGTGATTCCTTCATCTCGCGTAAGTCAATGAATTCAAAACCGATCTTTTTCGTTTTCAATATGATTTGCAGCGGCTGATCCTTCCAGCCTCTGTAAAAATTCGTCCGGAAAATATCATATTTTTGCGATAAGCCATCCAAGCTTTTTGAAAATGCATCAATGTCTAACTCTCCGTGCAGATCAAACATCGTTTGCTGAAAATAAGCACCTGAATTCGGATCAAATAAGCTGTGAAACAGCATGCCCTTCTGCATCGGTGTTAATGGATAAATATTTTCCGCCTCGCCTAATTCATGCGTCTGCTCCAAAAGCTGTTCCAGTTCGTCGATTGAGATATCTTTTAACAGGATGTCACTTGGTGTGAGGGAAGTCTGCTGCCGGCTTACGCAATGTGCAATGACTTCTTGCAGACTTTCTTTCAAGTTCCGTGCAAATTGCGCCATAGTTGATCTTTCGTATTGTTTGCTGCTGTAGCTCAGTGTCAGCGATAATGTCCCTTCAGAAATCATGCCGTTTACATCTAGAACAGCCGTTCTCTCTTGGTTTTCGTTCATCGATAACCCTGTGGAAAAAGGCGATATGCGCAAAGCTTGATGATTCAGGTTTTGATCAAACTGACCCAAGTAATTAAACGATATTTCCGGTTTCAGCTGCAGGCTGTCGGCTTCGGGATGCCCGGATACATATTTGATGATGCTGTAATTCATTCCTTTATCCGGGATACGGCGCAGCCCTTCTTTCACGGTCTTAATCCGCTGTGACAAGTCTTTTCCGGCTTCCATTCTCAGGACGACAGGGTACTGGCTTGTAAACCATCCTATCGTGCGGGAGATATCCGCATCCGGAATAATCTGCTCCCTCCCGTGCCCTTCCACATTTACGGCAATGTCTTCCATGCCAGTCCACCTGTGAACCGCGAGACCTAACGAAGTCAGCAGCAGATCATTGATATCCGTGTTGTAGGCGCGGTTCGCTTGTTTTAACAATTGCTCCGTTTCCTCTATTGACCATTGAATCGTCACTTCTTCGCTGTCTCTTAATAATGAACCTTCGCTTATTTTGTCCTTAGGCAATGGCTGCGGCTCCGTGCTTGAAAGTTCGGCCCAATAAGCAATCTCTTCTTCCATGTCGGTTTCTTTCGCATATTTGGACAATTGATCAGCCCAGAATGGAAATGAATCTGTTTTTTGCGGAAGCTGGATGGTTTGTCCGCGCTCTGCCTGCTCATAACCGCTTGCAAAATCTTCGAGTAAAATGCGCCACGATACTCCGTCAATCACCAAATGATGAATTGCAATCAGCAAATGATCTCCGTCTGGGCATTGGAACAAACCAAGCTTCATCAAAGGCCCCCGGTCTAATGCCATGCTGCTTTGAATCTCATTCGCTTTATCGGAAATTGCCTGAGCAGGATCGGTTTCGCCTTTATAATTCATCACTTCCAGATGATATAATTCACTTTCATCCGTTCCTGTAATTCGCGGAGCGTACCCGTTCGGTGTTTTTTCAAAAATTATCCTCAAGGCATCGTGATGCGACGCGATCCGTTCCATCGTCCGGCGAAGCGGAGCCTCTTTCAAGCCTTCCGCCGAATATAACATGACGGCCTGATTGTAATGGTGAGCTTGCGGCATTTTTTGTTCAAAAAACCAATGCTGTATCGGGGTCAGGTTTGTGCTGCCGGTCACTTCCTCTTGATCAGCCATCCTGCCGATCGGCACGACAAATTGACTTAGTTCTGCAATCGCGGGATATTTAAACAGATGTTTCATATCAACCTTGTATCCGGCTTGATACAATCTGGAAGACACCTGAATTGATTTAATCGAATCTCCGCCATAATCAAAGAAATTATCCAGAATTCCGATACGTTCTGCCCCTAATACTTCTTGCCAGATGGACGCCAGCAGTTCTTCTGTTGTGTTCCGCGGGGCTATGTATTCGTTATCCGTCCGCGTATTTTCTTCATCAGCAGGCAAAGCTTTCAAATCAATTTTTCCATTGGAAGTGAGCGGTATGCGTTCCAAATGGATAAAGTAAGAGGGAATCATATAATCCGGCAGTTTACGGGATAATTCGGCTCTGAACTGCGCAGCAGCCACAGAAGGCTCGCCGACATAATAGGCATACAATTGCTTGGCTCCGTCTGCGCCTTCCCGCGCAATGACTGCAGCTTCACGAACATTTTCCAGATTGAACATGGCCGCCTCTACCTCGCCGATTTCGATTCGGTAGCCGCGAATTTTCACTTGATGATCGATCCGCCCTGCATATTCGATTCTTCCATCTGGCAGCCATCTGGCGAGATCCCCCGTTTTATACATTTTTTGACCGGAGAGATGCAAATGCTGAACAAATTTTTCCTCCGTGAGCTCAGGCCGATTCAGGTAGCCGCGGGCCACCCCCGCGCCTCCGACATACAGCTCTCCCGGTACGCCGATCGGCTGGATTTGCTGGTGCGCTCCTAAAATATAGGCTTGATGGTTGGCCACCGGTTTGCCGATTGTGATCTGTTCATCAGCTGACTGAACAGGGTGAAAGGTCGATACCACGCTGTTTTCTGTCGGTCCGTATTCATTATTGATCCGAATGTGAGGCTGCAGAGAATACAGCTTCTCAACTGTGTCTGTTTCCAGCTGCTCTCCGCCTACAACAACATGCTGAACATCAATGAAGTCGTCCGCATTCATCTCTTCGATCATCGTTTTCAAAAGACGGGGAGAAGTTGAAAAATGTGTAATCCGCTCTTGTTTCAAGACATTTTGAATGGCGAAAAGGTCTTTATTTTCTTCATTCGGCAAAAGGTGCAAAGTCGCACCCGAGATAAGCGGGCCGAAGAAATTTAAAATGAACGCATCAAAAACATACGGGTACAAGACAAGCACGCGATCCGCTGAAGAATGCTTGAAAAACGCCTTCTTCCACTGGAGCGAATTCACAATACCGCCGTGTTCAACCATGACTCCTTTCGGCTTTCCTGTTGTGCCCGAGGTGTATATAACATAGGCTAAATGGCTGTGTTCCGCTATCGGTGATAACAATGAGGCATTCGCATGGTAAGATGCTTCATCATTTAAATCAATCACCGGGCCGTCAAAGGTGAGGCTGTTTTTTAAATGATGCTGAACAAGGAGAACGTCTGCATTCGCATCATGAAGCAAATATTGAAGCCGCTCTTTTGGATATTCAGGATCCAGGGGCACATAAGCGCCCCCCGCCTTCCAAACGGCTATAATGGATACGATCATCTCTAAAGAACGATCAGCGAGAATGGCGACTAACGTATCGGGTTGAACCCCGCAATTACGCAATGTTCTTGCCAAACGGTTCGCCTTTTCATTCAATTCCCTGTACGTCAAATGGGCGTTTTTAAACTTGACGGCCGCATGCTCAGGCGTTCTTTCTGCCTGCTCTTCAAATAATTGATAGACGGTTCTGCTCCCGGAGTAATCTCTGCCGGTATCATTAAAATCAAACAATAGTTTCTGCTTTTCCGCTTCGGGTATCATTTCTGCTGTATGGATCTCCGCTTGAGGGTGAAACAGGATCACAGACAGCAGCTGATCCAAATGGGCTGTCATTTGATCCATATAGCGCTCATCGTACAGATTGCCGTTATAAAAAAGCTTCAAATGAATCCCGTTGTTCTCCAAATCAAAGTGAAACAGCGTATCGGATGCAATGTCTTCTTTAAATTGCAAAGAATGAATTTCGTTAAGCGAAACGACAGTATGAATCAGCGGCAGACGTTCATCATTGTAATGCACGTTTAGATGCTGAACCATTTTTCTAAACGGCAGGTTTTGATTTTTCAGAGAATCATTAACGCCTTCTTTCAGCTGTTCAAACACAGTTTTAAATGTGCTCTCGTTTGAAAGCGTATTTTTCAAAAGAACAACGGTGTTAACGGCTGACTGACTGCTCTTTTGCTTCGATACCGTTGGAATGCCGAGAATCAGGCTCGTTCGATCGGTATATTTATACAGCAAGCATTCAATACCTGCTAATAAAATCAGATAGGCAGCCATATCGGAATGATTCGCCATTGTCATGACTCTTTGAGATACTTCCGGAGATAAGGAACGGCAGATATATTTTTCCTGATAGCCGGTACGGGCCAATGACGCATTATCCGCTGCTTTAAAGTAAGGGAATGCACTTAGGCCGTCCTCTTCGTCAAACAGGTTTTCCCAGTACGTTTCTTGATTTCTAAATACCGACATTGGAGCACCTCATTTTATATAATTTAAAGAAATAAATGCTTTTCCCTAAAAGTTCAATTGAATAGAATCAAGCGCGTTCTCTTCTTCCTCAATACTTCCGCTCAATCCGATTTGATCGATCAGAATGTCCGGCTGTTCCAGAATCGCTGATAGGATGTGTAAATAGTCGTTTGATAGAATCTCGATTCTGCTTTTCTTAAACAGTTTTTTCGAATATTCAAACAGCCCGTGATAGTTGTCGTGATCCGCCTGAATCGACAAGGTCAAATCGAACTTGGCAATCGGATGATGAAATGGATACGGCTTGAGCTGCAGGGAATCAAATGTCAATTCAGCCTGATCGAGATTTTGCAGCACAAACATCGTATCGAATAAAGGGTTGCGGCTTGAATCTTTCGGAAGATGTAAATGCTGTATCAATTCTTCCAACGGATAGTCTTGATTTTTATAGGCGTTCAGCAAGTTTTCCTTTACTTCGTTTAAGTAGGCATCAAATGTTTTACGGCCCGCCGGGTGATTCCGAATGACTAACGTATTGACGAACATTCCCACAACGGACTCCACATCCAAATGAGTCCGCCCGGCAGACGGCGTTCCTACGATAATATCCTCTTGTCCGCTGTATTTAGATAAAAGAATCGTATAGGCCGCCAATAAAATCATATACAGTGTTGCGCCTGTTTCTTCTTCCATATGGCTTAAACGCTGTTTCAAGTGTTCCGGTATAACAAATTCGAAGGATTCGCCTTCGTAATCGCGTATGGCAGGTCTCTCATAATCCGCAGGCATATCCAGTACGGGAATGTCATCGTGAAACTGCTCCAGCCAATACGCTTCCTGGCTCTTAATGTTCCGTCTCTGAATGTCCGATTGCTGCCAGACCGCATAATCTTTATATTGAACTGAAAGCGGGTCCGGTTGGTTCCCTGCGTAGAGCCGGCTCAGATCGTTCATCATAATATTGACGGACACGCCGTCAGAAATGATATGATGCATATCAACCACAAGCACATGCCGCAAAGGTTCAAGTTCAATTAATCCCGCTCGCATCAGAGGCGGTTTGGCTAAATCAAACGCTTGGATGAATTCAAGCACACGGTCTTCCGCTTCTTCTTCGCTTGCTTGAATTTGTTCTATTGTAAATTCGACGCTCTGATGAATTCGCTGCGCCGGCTCACCTTCATATAATTCAAAGCTGGTGCGCAACGCTTCATGACGCTCGATTAATTTTTGAAAAGCGTCGTTTAACCGGTCGGGATCAACTTCTCCTTCCACGCTCATGGCACCCGTCATATTGTAAGTCAGCTCGCCGCCTTCTGCGTGACTTAACAAATACATCCGTCTCTGAGCTGAAGAAACCGGATAATAGGACATTTCCTTTGCGGCCGGGATCGGTATATATTGATTTTTGTCCATGTGTAACGTCTTTTCAGCCAATTGTTCAATGGTAGGAAACTTGAATATGTCTTTTAGAGACAGATTCACATCCAGCTCTTTTTGAATTCTGGCGGCTAAGGCCGCTGCGCGAATGGAGTTTCCTCCGAGATCAAAGAAATTATGTTTAATCCCCGCACGGCTTATTCCGAGCACTTCCTGCCATAAATCTGCGAGTTTGGACTCCGCCTCATTGCCCGGGGGAACATATTCAGCTGTCTGCTGAAGACTCGCTTCTGGCGCGGGCAGTGCCTTACGGTTTATTTTCCCGTTGGACGTTAACGGCATATCGTCCAGACGGACAAAATAAGAAGGAATCATGAAGTCCGGAAGCTCGGATGACAGTTGTTCCCTAAGCTGCGCAGCCGCTATAGGCTTGTCGCTTACGTAAAACGCGCATAATTGTTTTAAGCCGTCTTCTTCTTCTTTCACTGTAACCGCGGCTTTTTGCACCGCTTCCGCGTTATGCATCGCCGCTTCAATTTCCCCAAGCTCGATTCGGTGTCCCCTGATTTTGACTTGTTCATCAACGCGCCCAATATATACAAGATTTCCATCCTTCAATCGTTTAGCCAAATCCCCTGTTTTGTACATCTTCGCTCCCGGTATAAATGGGTTTTCAATAAATTTCTCTGCTGTTAAATCCGGGCGGTTCCAATACCCTCTGGCCACACCCGGTCCGCTGATATACATTTCGCCGATTACCCCGACCGGAACCAGGTTTCTGCTTGCATCGGCCACATAAATATCCGTATTGGCAGCCGGAGTGCCGATCGGTACAAATTCCCGCTTGTCCCGTTCTGCGTCGAAGTGATAAATCATACATCCGACGACAGCTTCCGTCGGTCCGTATTCATTGAAAATGTCCAGCCGGCCTTTAAACTGCTCGCTGACACTTTTGGCCAGACGGGTGCTTAAATTTTCTCCGCCCACAATCATTTTCCGTATTGCGGTGCCGCCTGCTATATTCATCTCCCTGATGACGTGCAAATGTGCCGGTGTCAATTTGATCATGTCTATTCTTGTGTCCTTTATAATCTCAGAAAGCACGGTGCTTTTGTCCTCTCCATCGAAGACAACGATGGTATTTCCTGTAGCCAGCGGTGTAAATATCGAAGTCACCGTCAGATCGAAAGAGATGGAAGAGTATAATGGGAAGTTGGTTTTCTCACCCTTTACATAAACCTCTTTCGCCCACCAAATATAATTAGCCAGCCCTTGGTGCTCAATGAGTACACCTTTCGGATTTCCCGTAGAACCCGACGTATAGATCATGTAGGCCAAATCATGTGCATTGCTATCCAATTCAAGATTCGAGCGGTCCTCATGATATGAACTTTCCTCATCCAAAAGCACAACGTCACCATCATACGGTAATTGATCTTGCAGGCTCTGAAGTGTCAACACAACCTCCGCTTTTGAATCTCTCAGCATATATTGAATCCGATCTTCCGGATATTCAGGGTCAATAGGCACATATGCACCGCCGGATTTCAGAACTGCCAAAATTCCAACAATCAGCTCAAGGCAATGCGGAGAAAGGATGGCAACGAATTGATCCGCTTGTACGCCTTTTATCCGTAACGTCCGCGCCAATTGGTTCGCCCGTTCATTGAGCTGTCTGTACGTATACTGCTCATTGCCAAAAATAACGGCTGCATGATCGGGCCGCTGTGCCGCCTGTTTTTCAAACCATCGGGTTACTGTTTCCTTATGCGGATACGGCGTCTTTGTGTCATTACACTCCGTCAGCAATTGATGCCGTTCGGTTTCAGACAGCATAGGAACGGAAGACAGCGTCATCTCCGGCTGCTCCACAAGGCTGTTTAAAATGCCGGTATAGTGTCTGGTGATCTGTTCAATGGTGTCTTTTTCAAACTGTCCCGATTTAAAATCAAAATGCATCTCGATTTGTTGTCCGGCATCTTCGATCGTCAGCATCAAATCATATAAAGAGACTCCGGGATTTCGCTCTTTCACCTTAAACGTACATTCATCATGCCGGATCTCATGAAATTCAATATTTTGAAACACAAACATCGTGTTAAACAGCGATGTTCCCGTTGTTTCCCGCTGGACATTTAATTTCTCCACAAGCCTGTCGAGTGGATAGTCTTGGTTTTCGAAAGCGTCAAGCGTCTGCCGCTTTACTTCTTCCAGGTAATCCGAGAACTTTCGATTGGCGTGCGGCTTCGTTCGGATTCCGATGGTTTGTATGAAAATACCGATGATATTTTCAATATCCGGATGATTTCTTCCTGAAGCAGGCGTACCTACGACAACATCTTCTTGGCCCGTATATTTATGTAGCAGCACTTTGTAGGCGGCCAGCATCACCGTATAGAGAGTCGTTCCCGCTTTTTGCGCCAGCTCTTGCAGCGAACGGATGACATCAGGCTGTAAGGAGCACGTCACGCGCTGTCCCTCGGAAGACTGCTCCGCCGCTTTTGAGCCGTCTGTCGGCAATTGAAGGACCGGGATTTCGTCTTGAAATTGTTCCAGCCAATATGCCTCCTGCCGCTTCATGGCATCCTCATTCAGCCATTGGTTTTGCCATTCTGCGAAATCTTTATATTCAAATTCAATATCCGGTAGCGGTTTTTGATGATATAAAGCCAGCAATTCATTTGTAAGGATGTTGACGGAATAACCGTCCGAAATGATATGGTGCATATCGATGAGCAGTTCGGCCTGCTCGTTTTCAATCTTGATCAGCTCCGCGCGAACCAAAGGAGCTTGTTCCAAGCGGAACGGTTTTACAAATCGGTCTGCATAAGCTTCAAATTCGTTCCGGCTCATGGTCCGGACTTTAACGTTAAAATCGACTTCGTTTTCAAGTTTCTGAACGATTTCCCCGTCTATCATTTCAAAGTATGTGCGAAACGCTTCATGCCGCTCTATGACTTGCTGAAGGGAAGAAATCAAGGCTTGCTCATCGTACTTCCCTATAATTGATATTTGCCCGAACATATTTTGAGCCAGCTGATCCGGCTCCATTTGGTGGAGGAAATAGACTCTTTGCTGCGCCGGCGATGTCGGGTAATACGCTTTTTTCTCAGCAGCTTTGATTGGGAGGTGCATGACTTTCGTTTCATTCTGAATGAAACGTGCTAATTCCTTAACAGTCTGATGATTGAAAAATTGTCCGATGGAAACTTTTTGCTGAAATGTCTTCTGAACTTTGGAAAGCATAAGCGTGGCTTGGAGTGAGTTTCCTCCCAGTTCCAGAAAGCGATCTAATCTGCCAACCCGCTCAAGGCCGAAAAGCTCCTCCCAAATCTGCGCCAGCTGCCGCTCCGTTTCATTTGCCGGCGCCTCGTAGGCATCAGCAAGGTTTTCCGTATTGCTTACAATTGAAGAAACCCGCTTTTGGTGTTCGGCGTAAAGTTCTTGTAAATGATGCTGTTCTTCATCGGAAAACATCACCAAGGCGTTAAGAGGGACTGAATCCCCCTCAACCATCTTTTGCAGCAATGTCGTGAAGCCCGCTCCCCACTTTTTCATGATCTCCGGACTGACGACATTCGTATTAAAATCAAAATCAAGAATGTATTCTTGATCCACATCCGTTACGTTAAGAAAGAGATCGTATGAAATGCATTTCATAGGGTAAGCAACGAGCTCAGCTTCCGCCTTTCCGAAGTGAAGCTTTCGAAAAGGCCTGTCCAAATTAAAAATAATACGCATGTCCGGCACATGATCGTGCGGAAGTTCTCTGGCCACCAGTGTCATCGGAACGGCTTGATGGCGCATGGCTTGATTCACGTTTTCTTTCATCCGGTCCAGATAGCCGGATAAAGTACTTTCTGAAGAAGCCGTGTTTTTTACCGGAATCATATTGACGCAATTTCCAATCAGATCATGCTGTTTCATATGGGATTGACCGGCTGTCGGCATCCCGATTACAAGGCCCGTCTGTTTGGTAAGCCGGTGCAGAAAAAGGTGAAATGCACCAAGCATCGTTACAAATACGCTATTTTTCATCCGAATGCTTAAAGACTTTAAGGCCTCGCTTAAAGGCCGCCCAAGCCGGACGGTACACCGGTCTCCCTCGTATCCGTTCTGATGGCGGGGAGAAGCGGCGCCCGGCAGGACTGCCTGCTGTATCGGTTCTGAGAAATGATGCCGCCAATACCGGACTCCTTCTTCATAATGGCCGCTGTCAATTTGCGCCTGCTGCCAGTCTAAATATTGGCGAAATGAAGCAGCGGCCTCTTTTTGCTGAATTGATTTTCCTTGTACGATTGCCGCGTAGCTGGTCTCCAGCTCTTGAACAAAAACGGCGATTGACCATCCATCGGCAATGATATGATGGAACGTGAGCACAATCAGATGTTCATTGTGAGCCGATGTAAGCACATGGATTCGAAACAAGGGCTTTTGTTCTTGGAAGTGAAAAGGCCGTTTGGCATCTTCTGTCAGCCATTTCTGAATTTCTGTTTCCCGCTGCTCTTCCGGGTGACCGGTAAAATCAATGACAGGTATTTCTATAGTCATCCGTTCCTGCACTTGCTGTACTTCGTCATCGGGATGAATCACCGTACGTAAAGCTTCATGACGGTCGACGATATGCCGGACGGCTTGTTTTAATGGTGTATGCTGCAGTTCACCCTTTATTTTCAGCATAATGGACTGGTTTAAAGCTGCAGAAGCTTCATTCCCATAATGGGATGCCATAACCAATTGTTTTTGTTCATCTGAAAGCTCGTACGCCCCTGATTTGTTATGGCCGCCGTCATCAGGAGAATCGGGGCCTTCCGGAATAAATCCGCCTCGGCGAAGATCCTTCACCGTGTCTTTAACAGCCTGAATGATGTGTTCAATATCATCCGCGGTATGCGCCGTGGATAGGAAGCAGTTGCGTCCTTCCCACACATAGATCCCTTTATAATTGAGATGGTAAAAGAACAAGTCGTTATCAAGCGATGAGACAAACCGGAATAAAGAACCGAATTGAACCATGCGGATAGGCACTTGCGATTGTTCAAAGAAGCGATTTAGCCGATCAACCAAGGAGGCTGTTTTTTGATTCAGCTGTTCATACAGGTGTTCTCCCTCGGTTTGTAAATGGCGAAGCACGGCTAATGACATTCTCATGGTAAGCGGGTGAGTATTGAAGGTGCCGGCCACAAACGTGCGTTTCGCCTCATCTTGCGGATAGGAATCGTCCCCATACTGCCAGGTTCCCCCGTCGATCGCATTCATGAACTCAGCTGTTCCGGCAACAATCCCTAACGGCTGTCCGCCGCCGATGATTTTTCCGTAGGTCACTAAATCAGCCTGAATACCGAACCATTCCTGGGCGCCGCCGAGACCGATCCGAAATCCGGTAATAATTTCATCGATAATCAAAGCTGTTCCGGATTGCTGCGTGATCGCCCGCAATTCTTTCAAAAATGCCCGCGGCTGCAAATCCGGCCTGCGGCTTTGTACAGGTTCCACCAGTACGGCTGCCAATTCATCACCGAGGCTGCGAATCACATCGAGCGAATCGGGATTGTTGTAATGTAAAATAATCAAATCATCCATATAGCTCTGCAGTATACCCGGAGCCAGCGGATTCGCAGACGAGGCTCCGCCTTTAGTGCCGGCAACCCCTAATACGCCGTCAAACGTACCGTGATAAGACCCAGAGAAGGCCACAACTTTCTTTCTTCCAGTTGCCGCCCGCGCTAAACGAAGGGCAACCATAACAGCCTCTGTTCCGGAATTATAGAAAGCGACCCTTTCCACCCCAGTGCATGTGCGGATCCGATCGGCAACTTCTCCTGCGACATTCGACATCGGGCCGAGCGGAGGCAATGATGAACGGACTGAATCATCGATAACCTGTGTAATAAAGGAAGGATGGTGTCCGAAAAGGTTAACCCCGAATCCCATGGTGATATCAATGTACTCGTTGCCGTCAACATCCCACATCTTGGAACCATCAGAACGTTCGGCAATAATCGGGTACACGATTTCCTTCCAATATGAACGGAAGCTGGACAAGTTGCGGTTATTTGCATGAGCAAATCGGGTGTTGTCCGTATACTGTTTGGAACCTTTCGTTTTATCTGCGTATTTCACGATGAAATCTTCTAAGTATTGTTTTTGCCGTGCGGTATAGTGTCCCTGTTCATGCAGGTTCTGAGGCTGAAAAGGAACATAAGGTTTCGTTTCTTGAGTCAATGTCTTTTCTGCAGTGACAGCCGGAGACCCCTGCTTGACAGAAGGAATTGATTTCTCTTGTGCTTTATCGTGTTCTCCCACATCGGAATGATGACCGCCGTTTCTCAGCAAATTAAAGCTATTTAACTGAGCTTGCAAGGTGTTCTGGATTAATTGGTTTTGAGAAGCGATTATTTTTTCGAGCATATGCCCTTGGTGATCTTCTCTGTGACCAGATTCAGGCTGTGCTTCTGGAATGACCAGTGTTTCCTGCGCCGGAACATTCTCTTGAGCCGGAGCGGATGCATGAGATGATGGAACAGTCTCAGCCAAGTAATCGATGACACTTTGAAGGTTGTTCATCGTATCAAAAAAACGATCCATCGGGATGTCTATCCCAAATTCATCCGCGATAGCTTTTTTGACCTGAGACAGCATGATAGAATCCATTCCGAGCCCGATAAAATGGGCATTCAGATCGAGTTCCTCCGCTCTGATTCCAGAAGCATTGCTGATGACTGTTTTCAGGAAGGATTCAATATGCGCCTTCGATTGATTGATGTTCAATGCGGCTTCTCCTTTCTCTCGGCCCTCGTTTAGGCGCAATTGGTCAGCTTCAGCCCAGCAGCGGTTCCGTTCAAACGGATACAGGGGCAATGGCGTTTTTTGTACGGTTTCACTGGCGTAAATGGCGCTCCAGTCTATTACGGCTCCCTGCACAAATAATTCGGCGGCGCGATTCAGCCATGCGATCCGTTCATCATGCGTACGTATACGCTGCTCCAACAGAGCGGCTGCTTGTTTATTCAGCTCCTCTTTATGGGCAGGCAGCATTTCCTTCAAGTTCTTATAACCAACGTATACTCCGGGAAGATGTCTGTCTCCTTGGATTATGGAAGTCAGCTTGTCACATAATTCCTGCTTACTGAAGACAATCATGGCAATACCATGATCCAAATGAGCCCTGCCCGTGCCGGCTGTATAGCAAATGGACTTCAATGAAGCTTGGCTGTCCTCCGATACATATTGCCGGTACTGCTGTGCGAGTTCATTGAGTGAATTTTCAGTATGAGCGGATAAAACAAATAGGTGCGGCTCATGTTCGTCCTCGGGTGCATCCTCATTTTGAGAAGTATATTCCTCCAATACCACATGAGCGTTCGTTCCGCTAAAACCGAACGAGCTGATTCCGCCTCGCAGCGGCTCATCACCGGATGTGAACTCCGCAGCTTCCTGATTCACATAAAATGGTGAAGAGTGAAAATGAATGAGCGGATTAGGTTCATTAAAGTGCGCTAAAGGCGGGTTTTTCTTATGATTCAGCATGAGGACAGATTTGATCAATCCGACGATGCCTGCTGCTTCAAACAAATGACCGATGTTCGATTTAACAGAACCAATCGCACAAAATTGCTTTTTTGCCGTGTATTTTTCAAACGCTTTACAAAGCCCGTTGAATTCAACCGGATCGCCGAGCTTTGTTCCGGTGCCATGCGCTTCGATGAAAGACAGCGTTTCAGGAGCAATGCCCGCATCTTTCCAGGCCGTCTCAATGACCTCAGTCTGAGCTGCCGGATTCGGTGCGGTAATCCCGGCGGTCGTTCCGTCTTGATTTATGGCGCTTCCTTTAATCACGCCGTAAATATGGTCTCCGTCGCGAACTGCATCCTGCAAAGGTTTTAACAGGACTGCCGCCGCGCCTTCACCCGAGCCCGTGCCGTCTGAATCTTTGCTGAACGTTTTCGTGTACCCGTCCGAGGATTCCATATCAAGTCCGATACGGATCGGCAAGAGCGATGTCCGGATCCCGCCGGCAAGAGCCATGTCACAATCGCCGGAAATTAAAGATTTGCATGCCATATGAACGGCGGCAAGCGATGAAGAGCAGGCCGTATCCACCGTGACCGCCGGCCCTTTTAAATTTAAGAAATAAGCAATCCGGCTGGCTAACACGGAAGGAAGATTGCCTACTATATATTGCTGAAGTTCCTCCGGATAATTCGCAGAAAGGAGGCGTTCATAATCGTAGCCCACCTTCGAGTACCCTGCATATACCCCGACCCGGCTCCCGTTTATCCCGTCCCCGGCATAGCCCGCATCTTCAATCGCATGCCATGCAGACTGCAAAAACAGTCTTTGGTTAGGATCCATAAACTGAGCGGTTTTAGGCGCTAAACCGAAAAACGAATAATCAAAACGGTCGATTTCATCTAAATAACCGCCCTTCACAAACTGATTCTCATTGAATTCACTTTGGATGGACTTTAAATAATCCGCCGCATCTTTCAGCCGGGATGCAGGGTATTCTCGAATGCTGTGCTCTCCTTTTTCTAGCAAATCCCAAAAATCACTTTTGGTCGATGCTCCCGGGACATTGAGCGACATCCCGATAATGGCAATATCTTTCGGCGTCACACGGATTGGTTTCACTGTCACGTCCTGCTTGATTTCAGCCCGGCTTTCAGACAGATATGCCGCTAAATCAGTGATAGAAGGATACGTAAAGAGATCGGAGACGGCAAGCTCGCGTCCAAATCTCTGTTCTATACGCTCGGCAGCCTGTGATAACTGTAATGAATTTGCGCCCATATCAAAATAACTGTCAGTGAGGTGAACCTTTTTCCCATCGAGCACATCGGAAAAGATAGACAGTAATTCCGTTTCGATTTCATGAATGGGAGTCTGTCCGGTTTTTTCCGGGCCGCTCTCCAAACATTCATTAATGGCGGCAGACTCTAATGAAAAATCCCCTGCCTCATACTGTCTGGCCAGTTCATATCGTTTCACCTTCCCGCTCGTCGTTTTTGGCAGCTTTTTGATCGGGAGTACTTCTTTTATGCTCCAGCCGCCCCGCTGGTATAAATGCTTTTTGATCTCTTTGACAAGCGGGGCAAATTTTTCAGGCGATTTTTTGAAAACAACAAAGAGCACGATTTCTCCGCTTTGTGTCTTTTGGTCATATACACCGCAGGCGGCAACCCTTCCTAAGTCAACCTCTTCCATTTCAATCGCAACCCGTTCAATATCGTGCGGGTAGATATTTTTTCCGTTCACGAAAATAATGTCCTTTTCTCTTCCGGTTACGACTAAGTTGCCACTTTCATTAATGAATCCGAGGTCTCCCGTTTTTACCCAGCCGTCAGAAGTCAGCGCTTTTTCCGTACTCTCGGGGTTGTTATAATACCCTTGAGTCACATTGTCTCCTTTAATCTGAATGTGACCGATGATTCCGTCTTCTGCTCTTTCATTTGCTCCATCGGAGATCCGAAGCTGACAATAGTCAATGGGTTGTCCCACTTCGACGAATGAAGCGCAATGTTGATCCTCTTTGCTGACTTTTACAGCCCGTTCACCAAGATTTAAATAGTCACGATGCAAATAAACGGGAACGAATTCTTTACCTATTTTAGAAAACGCTGCGCCAACTGAAGCTTCCGCTAAACCGTAAACATTCAAAATAGCGGATCTTTTCAGATTGAATGCTGCGCATCTTTTCAAAAATTCGTCACAGAGCTCCGGCAATATCGGTTCTGCACCGTTTGCGATGACTTTGATATGGGATAAATCCCAGTCTGGTTCGTTTTTCAGAAATTTAAGGAAGTAGTTGTACCCGAAATTAGGAGAGGATAGAATACTGGCTTTATGTTCATGAGCTTTTTTCATCCAAAGAATAGGTCTGCGAATAAATAATTCTGTAGGCATTAGATTTTGATTGATTCCGGTTATGAAGGGAACAAGGTGGCAGGCGATGAGCCCCATATCATGCGTTAAAGGCATCCATGATAAGAAAGAGTCTTTCGAATGAATGGCTAGGGCAGTCCCAATGGCGCACGTGTTATGTATTAAGTTGTGATGCGTTAACATGACTCCTTTTGGATCTCCTGTCGATCCGGAAGAAAATTGGATAAAAGCCAGTTCATCCGCATCAGGTTCATAAAACGAAGCGGGGTAATCGTAGGTTTGATCTTGAATGATGTCAGATTTTTCGTTTAATTGATGATGGAAATCCTGTAAATCGTGTTCTGCAGCGTATTTCTTTATTTTGTCCAATACTTTTTCAGAGGCAATCAGAAACGGATGATTTAATATATTCCAAATGCGCCACACCTTCAGCTTATGGTCATCATCTTCTCCGATACTGACCGGTACCGGGATCATTCCTCCTAATATACAAGCCCAAAAAGCAACGACAAATGATTTGTTTTCTTGGATTTGAAATACAATTTCCTGCTTGGGCTGAATGCCGATATGCTGTAAATAGCCAAGAAAGCCTTTCGCTTCTTCAAACAATTGGCGGTAAGAGACAACCGTCTCTTTTTTATCGGATTCGATAAAACGGATTCCGCGATCAGAGATATTGCTTCTTTCCCGAATGACATCTACTAAGGTTTGGAATTGACTGGTATACATAGGTCCCCTCCTGGGCGCTTTATTTTAAAATCCGCAATTCTTCCCATGCCGGAAGCTGTTTAGCCTCGCAAATTAATTTGCATAAATGGATCGAATGTTCGAGCTCTTGTTCTGAAAGCTCTTCTTCATGCCTTTCCATTCTCTCTTTCAGCTCTTGGATTTGTGTAAATAATGACGTCGTCATATTGGAATAAGCCGCTGAATCCTTGTTATAATTTCGCGCAATAACGGATTGAATCATCAATTTATTCAGTTGTTTTTTGCGTAAACGGACAATATGCTTCTTTCTTTCCGCTGAATTGGAAAGCGGGTGAATATCAGATGTCTGTCCAAAGGGATAAGGTACAATGTGATTCGTTATTTTTTTCAGCAGACCGGATAAGACATTGTTCGGCCCCATTTCGATGACTTCCGTGACTCCTTGTAAAAGCAAGTAATGCATTGATTCCGCCCATCTTACCGGCATCGTCATGTGCTGCTTGAGATGTTCGCTGATCGAATTTTTGCTGTAAGGGCGCGCGGTGACATTTGAAATGATCGGCCATGCGGCATCCCGGATGGAATACTGCTGTAATGCACTCTGGAATTGTTCGGATGCCGATCTTATCATTGAACTGTGAAAAGGTGCACTTACATTTAAATAAGTGTATGCCGCCCCCTTATCCTCCGCCATCCTGATGACACGCTCCACAGCTTGCCGATGTCCGGAAATGACATGCTGCCGGTCTGAATTCATGCAGGCTACATCTGCCGGAAAGTCTTCTGTCGACACTTTCGCACACATTTCTTGCAATGTTTGAAGAGAGAGCCGGGTCACAGCAGCCATTGTCCCCTGCTGCTGGGGATCCGCATTTTGCATAAGAATCCCCCTCCGCCTTACAAGTGTAACGGCATCATGAAAAGAAAGGGCGCCGGCACAGACAAGCGCCGAGTATTCTCCTAAGCTGTGACCTGCAAGAAAGCGCGGCTTAACCCCTATTTCTTGCATATACACTTGAAACGCAATCACACTGACTGTTAAAATAGCGGGCTGCGCATTCATTGTTTTTGTTAATTCATTCATATCACCGTTAAAACACAGCTTTTTTATATCCAAGGAGATCGCGTCGCCAGCTTCTTCAAATAATCTTTTTGCGACCGCAAAATCATTCCAAAATTGTTTGCCCATTCCTACAAATTGAGATCCTTGTCCAGGAAATAAAAAGGCAAGATTGTTCATGAGCTCCCTCCGATCGCATTGAACATTGATCCAATATCATACAATATATCCCTTTATATAACATCGTAGCATGATTATAACAAAGGTGTATAGAATACTTTCGAAGGAGTTATTGTTCGATTTCACAAACGAACTGGTTATAATTGTTCATAAAATATAAGATGGAGCTGACACTGAAAAATCAGTCTTAAAGAGAGGTGATGAGAGCCGGGCCGGAAGCCTGTTTCCGACTCTTCTTCACTTAGGGAGCGCCCTTAATGTTTCATATTTTTTGGGTATATAGGCATAATTGTGTCAGAAATTACATCTTTTCTGTTTATTGTAAAAGTTCATTTGTATATCTGTGAAGGATTGTAAACTGGTTGTGCAGGAATGGGATTGGAAGAGGAAAATCTGCAGTGAAATGCGGTGCAGAACATATGGATGATCCTGCTCCATACCGATTGATGCATTCTCAATCGATTAAATTCCGGCTGTTTTTTTGTTTACATTGTTTTGTAACCTTCCGTCAGCATTCACCATCTTGCTTATCAAGAACCCCAATCTTATTTGGACAGAAAAAAACAGCCGCTCAGAATGGCTGTTTTTTATCAGAACTATTGAGCGGTATACCCGCCGTCCATAACGACGGCCTGACCGGTGACGCCTTTTGCTTTGTCGCTGGCCAAAAATACGGCGTAATCCGCAATTTCCTTCACTGACAGCAGCCGTTTTTGGGGAACGAGCGGAAAGATGACGTCCTCCAGCACCCGTTCGTACGGTACATTCCTTGTTGCGGAAATATCCTTTAACTGATTGCGGACAAGCTGAGTGTCCACATATCCTGGGCAAAGCGCATTGACGGTAATGCCGTCAGCCGCGCCTTCAAGTGCGCCGACTTTCGTTAAGCCGATGACGCCATGCTTGGCGCTGTTATATGCCGCTTTTCCGTAAAAGCCGATCAGTCCGTTGACAGACGCCATATTGATGATCCGTCCGAACTGCTGTTTTTTCATGACGGGGAATGCATGTTTCGTGGTGAGAAACGGTCCAGTCAGCATGACGCGGATGAGCCTTTCAAACTGTTCCGCGGGAAATTCCTCGATGGGCGCGATATGCTGAATGCCCGCGTTATTTACGAGAATATCGAGCCGGCCGAATTCTGTCAGAGCTGTTTGAATCATATCGGCCGTTTGTTTTTCATCTGTTACATCACACGTGATGCTGATGGCATGGGCGCCTTCTCCGCTGAGTTTTGCAGCAGCTTCTTTTCCTGCCTGTTCATTAACATCCGCTATGAGAACGGAGGCTCCTTCACGGGTGAATTCTTGAGCGATTTCAAATCCGATTCCTCTGGCTGCCCCTGTCACTACAGCTGTTTTGTGTTTCAGCATTGAATGCATGATGATACCTCCTTATTTCCGCCGGGACGTTAATGCTTCACTGACAGTGAACCGGCCTTCGGTTTTCTCGAGGACTTCCTCTAATGCCGCGCCTTCCTGCAATTCGGTCAGCGTCATACGGCCTTGGCGGAAATCGAATACCGCCAAATCTGTGATCAGCCGATCGACGACCTGCCTGCCGGTTAAAGGCAGCGTACATTCCGATTTCACTTTGGACTCTCCATATTTATTCACATGCTCCATGATGACAACGATCCGTTTTGCTCCGTGAACCAAGTCCATGGCGCCGCCCATTCCTTTAATCATTTTTCCGGGGATCATCCAGTTCGCCAAATCTCCCCGTTCGGACACTTCCATGCCGCCGAGGATGGCGACATCAATGTGCCCCCCGCGAATCATAGCAAACGATTCGGCACTGTCAAAATACGAGGCTCCTTTGACTTCGGTAATGGTTTCTTTCCCGGCGTTAATAAGATCTGGGTCCTCCGTTCCGGCAAGGGGATAAGGGCCGATTCCGAGCAAGCCGTTTTCCGACTGAAGCATCACATTGTAATGATCCGGGATTTCATTGGCGACAAGCGTCGGCATGCCTATCCCTAAATTCACATTCATTCCGTCTTTAATTTCCTTTACTGCCCGTGCGATCATTCGTTTTCTGCCATCTTTCATGAGATCAGCTCCCTTCTTCATGCTTCCCGGACGGTGCGGCGTTCGATCCGTTTTTCTTGTGTTGTGCTTTTGAGCACATGCTGAACAAAGATACCCGGTGTATGAATGTGATCCGGATCAAGCTCACCGATATCGACGATTTCTTCAGCCTCTGCAATCGTCACTTTGCCTGCCATGGCAGCGAGCGGATTGAAGTTTCTCGCCGTCTTTCTGAAAACCAGGTTGCCCAGAGGATCAGCTTTCCAGGCCTTTACGATGGCGGCGTTCCCTGTAATCCCTTTCTCCAGAAGATAGGTGCGTCCTTCAAATGTCTTCTGTTCTTTTCCTTCGGCTACTGATGTTCCGACGCCCGCAGATGTATAAAAACCCGGGATGCCCGCCCCTCCCGCGCGAATTCGTTCTGCGAGCGTTCCTTGGGGAACCAATTCGACTTCCAGCTCCCCGCTTAAAAACTGCCGTTCAAATGTTTTGTTTTCTCCCACATAGGATGCGACCATTTTTTTGATCTGCCGATTTGCAAGCAAGAGGCCCAATCCCCAGTCATCAACACCGCAGTTATTACTGACAACGGTCAGGTTTTTCACGCCGCTGTCCCTGATCGCGAGAATTAATTGTTCTGGAATGCCGCACAGGCCGAATCCTCCTGCGATGAGGGTGTCTCCGTCTTTGATCAGTTCAGCAGCTTCTTTAAACGAATCCATGATTTTCCCTTTTCCCATATTCGCTTCCCCTTTCTGTTTTGGCTACACAAGGCCCGTCAGACTGTAAATACCGATGATGACAAACACAGCGGCTGTTTTAATGACGGTAATGGCAAAGATATCTCTGTAGGATTGGCGGTGAGTCAACCCTGTGACCGCGAGCAGCGTAATGACGGCGCCATTATGCGGAAGAGTGTCCATCCCGCCGGAGGCCATCGAGATCACCCGGTGCATGACTTCCGGCGGGATGTGAAATGTATGGATTGCTTCTGTATACGCTGCGGACATCGTACTTAAAGCGATGCCCATTCCTCCTGAGGCCGACCCTGTAATCCCGGCAAGCGCAGTGGTCGTCACAGCTCCGTTGACAAGCGGATCAGTAAACGTCTGCGATATGCCGCTGCTGACTGCTTTGAAGCCGGGAAGTGCTGCAATGATGCCGCCAAATCCGTATTCGGCTCCTGTATTCATTGATGCCAGCAAGGCGCCCCCGATGCCCTCATTCAGTCCTTCCTTCAAATTGAAGAGCACTTTTTTCCAATCGAACAAAATCGTTGTCACGATACCGATGAACAGTGCGAGCTCTACTGACCAGATCGCAGTGACGGAGGAAAGATCAATCTTTCCGAACGCTTCCAAGCCGAGCGGCGCAAAATCAAATCCGTCGGGATACCAATGCGGGAGCCATATCGTGAAGCATTTGTTCAATACCCCGACAAGGATAAGCGGAATAAAGGCGAGCACTTGCCGCGCGGTACTGGGTTCTGCCTCCTGCGGTAAATCAGGCGTGTTTTTTTCATAAGCCAGACCTGAGGATTCCTTTGCAGCGGAAACTTCAGATGGAAACCCAGCATAGCCTTCTCCTGCATCGGCCGCTTTCTTGCGCCGGAATTCTAAATAAAACATCCCGGCCGTAAGCACAAACGCTGCACCAATCAGTCCGAGCCAGGGAGCGGCATAAATGTTTGTTTTAAAAAATGCTGTCGGAATGACATTTTGAATTTGCGGTGTGCCGGGAAGCGCATCCATTGTAAATGTAAAAGCGCCCAATGCAATCGTTCCGGGTATCAGACGTTTGGGAATATCAGTTTTCATAAATAGGTTTTTAGCAAACGGATAGACGGCAAACACCGCTACGAAGAGACTGACGCCGCTGTACGTTAAAATCGCACCCATTAAGACGATGGCGAGAATGGCTCTTTTTGCTCCCACAAGCCTGACGATTGTTTTTGCGATCGACTCGGCGAGCCCGGATATTTCAACAACCTTGCCAAAAACAGCCCCCAAAAGAAATACGGGAAAATACAGCTTAATAAAGCCAGCCATCTTCTCCATAAATATATTCGAGAAGAAAGGAAGCACGAAGCTCGGATCTGTCAGAAGCACAGCAAACAGCGCGCAAATCGGGGCAAATAAAATGACTGAAAAACCTCGGTAAGCCGCAAACATCAGCAAACATAATGCCAATAAAATAATGACAATGTCCACAAATCCCCCTCTTTTCTGCTTCATGATAGCAAACGCTTACAAGTTGATTCGAAGGAAGAAAATGCAACAACCATGCCAAGCTTACATCATGCTTCGTTTTCCGTATAAACGGAAGTTTCCATTTTGGCGGAAAGAAAAGGAAGCCCTTGTTCCGTTATATTGAATGGCTGAGCGATGAGTTTTTTTGGATATGAGAGAGAGGATTTTTGCTTTATAAATATGTATTCTTTTTTCTTTCATTTATTTCCTGCAGGAGGAACCGGTCAAATCCCGCCCTCCTGCATGGTCATTCAGCCGACGACAACCGGAAGCTCTGTGAGTGACCTAAAACCAATGAGCTTGCGGTATTCAAGCCCGGGTGCGGCCAGCCGAAGCTTAGGCATCCGCTCTAACAGCGCGAGAATGGCTATTTGTGCTTCAATGCGCGCTAATCGTGAACCTACGCAAAAATGGGCGTTCTTTCCGAATGCAAGATGCGGATTCGGTTTTCTTTCAATGTCCATTTTGTGAGGCTGATCGAATATGCTTGGATCGCGATTGGCTGCGCCTAATAGGATATATACCTGTTCTCCTTTTTTTATGATCTTTCCATTTATTTTGCAGTCTTCTGAAGCGGTGCGGGCTGTCAGCTGCGTAGGGCTGTCATAACGCAAACATTCCTCGACTGCAGTTTCAATAAGCGAGGGGTTTTCTCTCAGTGCGCTAAGCTGTTCAGGGTGTTTCAATAAAGTATACACACCGTTGCTTATGAGGTTTACCGTCGTCTCGTGTCCGGCTATGATAAGTAATACACATGTCGCGAGTACTTCCTCTTTGGATAGCTGTTCTTCCATAATAAACCTGCTGATCAAGTCTTTCTGAGGCTGGATTTTCCGCTTGTGAATCAAATCTCTGAAATATGACGTCATCCTGCCTGCGGTGCCGCTTGCTCTGACTAATGTCTTTCTTGACCGGGTAAAATCAATGGCCTGAATGACGTCTGCCGTCCATTGTCTGAATTGATATCTCTCCTCTTTCGGCACTCCGAGTATCTTCGCAATGATGAGGCTTGCCAATGGAAAGGCAAACTCTGAAACAAGGTCTGCGGTTTTTTTGTTTTGGACTTGATCCAATAAGTCATGAGCCGTTTCTTTTATACAGGGGCGGAGTGATTCCGCCGTCTTTGCGGTGAATTCTTTCCCTATAACCATCCGCATCCGCTTATGGTCTGATTGATTTTTAAATAACAGCATATCGTGCTGGATATGCGATAGATTTTGATATTTCGTTGATGTTTCCGGAAGAGGAACTCGGTTTTTAAACCGGGTGTCTTTCAGAATCGCTACCGCCTCTTTATACCCGGTGACATACCAGCCCGGATATTTTAATACAGTTCCTTTATAAACAGGATCAATGGCCCGCAGGTTGTCATAAAACGGGTAAGGGTCATTCCAAAAATCTGATTCCGCCTGAAGGGACGGATGTGAAATTGATACGCCCGCTGTCATCTTATACCTCCGTTTTGCAGGCGGATTGTAAGCCGGCTTTCATTTCTTCGACGGATTCAACTTCAAAACCTAGATCATGGAGCATTTTATGATCCTCTGTTTCGTGCTGGCCTGAGGTTGTTAAGTAATCGCCGACGAATATGGAATTTGCTGCATACAAACCGAGCGGCTGCAGTGAACGAAGATTGACTTCCCGGCCTCCTGAGATACGGATTTCTTTTGCAGGATTGATAAAACGGAACAAAGCGAGCACTTTCAGGCAATATACCGGGTTTAATTCGCTTACCCCTTCTAACGGAGTTCCGTCAATCGCATGCAGAAAATTAACCGGGATGCTGTCGGCGTCAAGCGCTTTCAAGCTGTTCGCCATATCAATGACGTCCTGTTTCGTCTCTTTCATGCCGACGATGACACCCGAACAAGGTGACATCCCTGATTGTTTCGCCATTTGTACCGTATTGACCCTGTCGTCATACGTGTGTGAGGTCGTAATGTTTGCGTGATTTCTTTGTGACGTATTGATGTTATGATTGTAGCGGTCGACTCCTGCCTGTTTCAGCCGCTCCGCCTGTTCCGGCTTCAACAGACCGAGGCATGCGCAGATTTTTAAACCGTACGTTTCTTTTATTTCTTTGACAGCATCAACCACTTGGTCTACTTCTCTGTTTGACGGTCCCCGGCCGCTGGCGACGATGCAGTATGTTCCTATATTCAGGTCATGGGCGCGTTTTGCCCCTTTAAGCAATATATGCTTATCCACCATCCGATAAGACTCAATCGGCGCTTTTGATATTGCAGATTGTGAACAGTACCCGCAATTTTCGGGACACAGGCCTGACTTTGCATTCATAATCATATTCAGCTTTACCTTTTTTCCGTAAAATCGTTTTCTGATATGAAAAGCGGCATGCATCAGCAATAAAAGATCCTCATCAGGACAATTTAAAATGGCCAGCGCTTCCTGGTTCGTTACTTCCGCCCCGTCCAGCACTCTCTCTGCAAGATCCATCCATTGATTCATGTTTATCTCCCCATTTGTGTCAGATTCATGAAAGAGGAAACATCTATATGTTTCTCAATCATGTGTTGAATGTTTTCTGCTGAAACGAGATCCAGCTTTGGTGTGATTCCCAAAATCGGAACTTTGCATAATGTTTCAATCATGCTCGGGTTTGTCTTTTCGTCCAGCCCCGGCCGGCTCTTTACGCCGTTGATAATAATACCGAGAACCTCTATCCCCATGTTTTTCGCATATTCAACGGTTAAATACGTGTGGTTGATGGTTCCGAGATCAGGCCTGGCCACAATCACTGCCGGCAGTTCCAAGGCTTTTATCAGATGACTGACTAAATAATTTTCACCAAGCGGGACGGAAATGCCGCCTGCCCCTTCGACGATGAAACACTCATGACGATTTTTGATCTTTCTCCAGTGGGCCGTGACCTCTTCCATGCTCACGGATTTTCCTTCAAGCATGGCGGCCGTGTACGGTGCAAGCGGCTCTTTCCATTCAAATGGCGTAATCTCTTCATGAGACAGTGCGGTTTGTGACATGTCTTTCAACATCGAGGTGTCACTTTCCGGATGAGTCCGCGGCACCCCGCTTAAAAACGGCTTAAACACTCCGACATCCGCACGTTTCTGCCTGAATGCCGCGGCTAGTCCGCAAGAGACGATAGTTTTTCCGACGCCCGTATCTGTTCCTGTGACAAAAAAACTTCTCATTTGTTTATATTCAGCTCTTTTCTAATGGAATCAAATGCTTCTGTAAGCCCATCTATGTCCTGTAAGCTGCGGTCCGCCGTGACGGTCAGCCTGATTCTGCTTTCACCGTCAGGAACGGATGGCGGGCGGATGGCCGGGGCGCAGATTCCCTTTTTCTCCAGCAGTGCAGCAACTGAAACCGCTGTTTTTGCATCACCGATGATGACGGCGATGATTGGTGTATCTCCGCCTCTTACGGTAAAACCCATATCGGCCAGACGGGTTTTGATCGTTTTGACAGACGACAGCAGTTCACGGCGCGTATCGTACATATCTGATATGATGTCAAATGCCGTATGGGCAGCCGCACAAATTGCCGGCGGAAGGGCCGTCTGAAAAATAAACGTCCGCGCATGATTCAGCAAAAAATCAATGAAAATGTTTGACCCTGCGGCAAAACCTCCTTCCGTTCCGACCGCTTTACTTAACGTGCCGATGACAACATCAGGACAAACACCAAAATATTCACTGGTTCCCCCGCCGTTTTCCCCGAGTACTCCGGTTGCATGCGCGTCGTCTGCTATCACAAATGCCTGATACTGCTTTGCAAGCGCCATTATGCGGTCAAGAGGCGCAATGGTGCCGTCCATGCTGAAGACACCGTCCGTGACGATAAAGCGGCGGTTCCTGGACTGGACGGAGGCAAGTTTTTCCTCAAGATCAGCCATATCAATATGGCGGTACACGATGGTTTCCGCTTTCGATAAACGGCAGCCGTCAACAATGCTCGCATGGTTCAATTGATCGCTTAAAATGACATCGCCTTTTTGCGGCAGTGAAGCAAGCACGCCTATATTCGCCAAGTAACCGCTGGAAAACAATAAAGCAGCTTCCGTCTGTTTAAAATCTGCGATTGTTTGTTCAAGTGTTTCATGCCAAAAAGTATTTCCTGTCGTTAACCGGGAACCGCTGCTTCCTGCTCCGAAGCAGTTTAGCGCCGTTTGCGCGGCTGTGATCAGGCGCTCATCTTTAGACAGGCCTAAATAGTCATTGGATGCCCAGATCTTTTCCCCTTTGTTTTTGAGAGCGGTTTCCTGTTTCCGCAGCGTCCGATACAGCCCGTCTCTTTTCACCGCATCGAGCCTTTCGAAGAGCCATCCGTCAAAATCCACGGCCGGTCACCTCGGCTATCGCTTCTTTCATAATGGAGATCATGGCTTTTAACTGATCAGTCGTGCTGGCGAGCGGCGGAAGAAAGGCGATTACGTCTCCGAGCGGCCTCGTCAGCATACCGAGCTCTCTCATTTTCAAAGACACCTTATATCCAACACGCTTTTCAGGCGGATAAGGCTGTTTTGTCCCCTTATCCTGCACGAGCTCTATGCCGCACATGAAACCGAGCTGGCGGACATCGCCGACATGGGGAAGCTGCTTCAGATCATGAAGAAGCATCGCTGCCGTTTTTGATTTTTCGGCGACTTGTTCAACGATGCGCTCTGATTCAAATAAACGGAGATTTTCAATTGCCGCGGCACAGCCCAGCTGATTTCCTGTATAGGAGTGGCCGTGGAAAAATGTTTTCATGTTTTCATAGTCATCATAAAAAGCTTCATAAATCGCTTCTGCGGCAAACGTCACGGCGATCGGCAAATAGCCTCCCGTAATTCCTTTCCCTGCGGCCATCAAGTCCGGCTGGACATTTTCATGCTCACAGGCAAACATTTTTCCGGTGCGGCCGAACCCCGTCGCCACTTCGTCAACGATCATCAAGACATCATATGCCGTACACAGCTTTCGTACGCCTGCCAGAAAGCCTTCAGGCATGACGATCATGCCGGATGCGCCTTGCACCATCGATTCAATCGTAAGTGCGGCAATCTCTTCGTGATGCTTTGCAAGCAGCTGTTCGAGCGCGTTCAGACATTCATCCCGGCACTGTACGGGGTCGCCGCTTTCAGATCTGTATACGTAAGGAATCGGCGCTTTGTAGCTTTCAAACATCAGCGGGCCGTATACATGGTGGAAGAGTTCAATAGAACCGACGCTGACCGCTCCGATCGTATCGCCGTGATAGCCGTTCTGCATCGAAATGAATGTCTGCTTTTTGGGCCTCCCTATGTTTTTCCAGTATTGAAAGGCCATTTTCAGAGCGATTTCCATTGCTTCCGCTCCGCTGTCAGAGTAAAAAACACGTGTCAGATTTTCAGGTGTAATGCCCGTCAGCATCTCGGCAAGTTCTGTCGCGGGAACATTCGTCATGCCCAGCAAGGTCGAATGAGCGATTTTTTTAAGCTGTTTTTGAATCGCCTCATCCATTTCTTTTTTGCGGTGGCCGTGTACATTGAGCCATACTGAGGAAAAGCCGTCATAGTATTCTTTGCCGCTTGTGTCTTTCAGCATGATTCCGTTTCCACTTTCAATCATTAACGGATCCTCATCGTAATCTTTCATTTGTGTGAAAGGCAGCCAAAGATGCTTTTTGCTTTTTTCAATCATTGATTGTTTCATATGTTCCCCTCCCGCTGAATGAATACAGGCTGTTTCTCTAAAAAATGGATACAGCTCTCTGTATCTGTGATTCCATCTGTAAAGAAAATCCGGCAGCCGCTCTCATCGCCGTCATTCTTCATCTTGGTAATCCGCTGATAGCCCAGCTCTTTTGAGGCAACGTAGCCCGTTATGTAATCAGGGTCATCTGACCAGCACACTTCAGCTATGATTCCCGGATGCGCGCAAACCTTTGCCGCGATGGCATGTGCTTCTTTGATTCGTGAATTTTCCGGCATGTTGTGATCTAAAGCCCATTTTTGAAAATCGTGTGCCGGCCAATCCATTCGGGATACCCGCACACCTCTTTCTCTTCTGCCGTCAATGCGTTTTCCTGTCCGGATGTCAAACAGGACCGCTCCTCTTGCTTCTGCATATTCCGCGATGTTTTGATAGGCTTTCTCTATCATGCGCGGAGGAATTCCTGCTTTTTGCAAAAGCGTCCGGGCGATTGCTTGTCCTTTCTCTGCCGTATCTGTTTGATGTACGGTAATCGGCAAAGGGCGGATCGTTTTGATCGGTTCATTGACACTTTCAAGCTGGATCTGCATAAAATCAGGTGTCCCTCTTGAATGCGAGAAGCCTTTATGTAATAAGCCATTCACCGCTTCCTGTATTCCGCTGTAAGTGATAAGCCGTTCTCCGCCGGAAATGTGTTTCCCGCCCTGTTCATGAGAGGCATTTCGGGAAGCTCTCATTCTGACGCTGTAATATGTTTCTTCCTCCATTCCTTTCCCCTCCTTTCTCTTGCCTTGAAAAATAATGTTAACCAAAATAATTAAAGGTTAACACTTATACAGAATATTAGTGCCCCTCTCGAAATATGTCAACCTAATCTATCAAACTGTTAACTTAACGTTTTCATGTTTTGTTCATATTTTAGTCATTGTTTTTTCAAGGCTGTCCGCTAAAGTAATCGATATCAACAAATATGACAGCCATCCGCATCTTATTATGAGGGGAGGTCACCGTTATGCTGAAAGGAAAAATAAAGACATTAGGCCGTTTCTGCACGGTAGGGGCCGGCAATACGCTGATCGATTTTGGGGTCTTCTTTCTGCTTACTGCCTGCCGTGTCCCTTATCTGCCGGCACAGATCTGCTCTTATTCGGCTGGAATGATCAACAGCTATGTGTGGAACCGGCATTGGACGTTTCGTGTAAAGCGCAAGGCTGACGGGAAAGAGATCATGCGCTTTCTCATCATTAATCTTACCGCGTCGGGGATCACCTTTTTGCTGCTGTACGCGTTTCAAAAAGGCGGCTGTTCGCTTTTGGTGAGTAAGCTTGCCGCCACTATCGGCGGAATGATGATGAATTTTATCGGAAACCGAATCTGGGTATTCGGAGATTCGCTGAAAAACATACAGGATCAGGAGTGAAGATGAATGAGAAAAAAAGTGAGAAAAGCGGTCATTCCCGCAGCGGGTTTAGGAACGAGATTTCTGCCGGCGACAAAGGCGCAGCCGAAAGAAATGCTGCCGATCGTTGACAAACCGGCAATCCAATATATTGTAGAAGAGGCCGCCGAGTCAGGGATTGAAGATATTCTGATTATTACAGGAAGAAACAAGCGCTCGATTGAAGATCATTTTGATCGGTCGGCGGAATTGGAATTCAACCTGCAGGAAAAAGGCAAGACGGAGATGCTGAAGGAAATGCAGCAGATTGCCGAATTGGCCAATATTCATTACATCCGCCAAAAAGAGCCGCTCGGCTTAGGCCATGCGGTGCTGTGTGCGGAGCATTTTATCGGAGAAGAGCCTTTTGCCGTTCTCTTAGGTGATGATATTATGGTATCTGACACTCCCGCGCTCTCGCAGCTCATAGACGTCTATAACCAACACGGCACAGAAACGATCGGCGTACAGCCCGTCGATCCTGCCGATGTCAGCAAATATGGTATTATACAGACGGGGCAGCAGAACGGTCATGTGTACCAGGTTGAGGATCTGATTGAAAAGCCGGCTGTTGAAAAGGCGCCCTCTCACATCGCCGTGATGGGCCGTTACATATTAACCCCTGCCATTTTTAAAGCGCTGAAGACGATCGGAAGAGGCGCAGGCAACGAAATCCAATTGACAGACGCGCTGCGCGAAGTGTGCCGTACCCAAAGTATCTATGCGCGGGAGCTCGAAGGAAGACGGTTTGATATAGGCGACAAGCTCGGCTGTTTTAAGGCCGGCACGGAGATCGGGCTGCTGCGGAAGGAAATGAGACCGAAACTCTTAGCTTATTTAGAAGAGGTGTTAAAAAGAGAATCTGAAGAAAACGTACGTTAAAAAATAATTTGTAACCATTTTGCTTGTCAATCAGTCATATAATTGGGTAAAAAGATAAAGAGGTTGTGAACAGTGTGGGCAATTTTATTAGTGAAATATTATCCTGGCTGACAAGTATGGGCTATTTCGGGATTGCGCTCGGATTAATGATCGAAATCATTCCGAGTGAAATCGTTTTGGCCTATGGAGGCTATATGGTGTCAGAAGGCACGATCAGTTTTATCGGCGCCGTTATCGCCGGCGTGATCGGGGGAACGATCGCGCAGTGCTTTATTTACTGGATCGCCCGTTATGGGGGGCGGCCGTTTTTGGACAAGTACGGCAAGTACTTACTGCTGAAAAAGCATCATATTGATGTTGCCGAAAACTGGTTTCGCCGTTACGGCGCGGGTGTAGTATTCTCGGCCCGATTTATCCCGGTCGTCAGACACGCGATTTCCATCCCGGCCGGCCTCGCGAAAATGCCGCTTTCCAAGTTTGTCACCTTGACGACGCTTGCGATTATTCCGTGGTCTGTCATTTTCGTTTATCTCGGGTATCAGCTCGGCGGACAGTGGAAAGATGTAGACAGCTATGCCGGAATGTACACGACTCCGATCATTATATTGGCTCTTGTATTTATTGTTGTTTATTTTGTCGTGAAAAAGATGAGATCAAGACTATGAAAAAAAGACTGCATAGAAGAACGGCCGCGGGCCGGATCTATGCGGTCTTTTTTATTTATACCGGGTATACGGGGTGTTTCCGGTGTGTGAAAGTCAGTTGTTTAGACATGTAAGCAGTGAGGCGTTTATTGAGTTCGTCCCGCAAGGAATCAGCGGGAACGATGCCGTCAATCACCATTTCAGAGGCAAGACGGTAAAGGTTAATGTCTTCCTTGTATTCATCTCGCTTTTTCTGAATAAAGGCCGGCCTTTCTTCTGGAGCGAGTTCGCTGATTTTGTTTGCGTAGACCGCATTTACCGCTGCTTCTGGCCCCATTACGGCAATTTGCGCAGTCGGAAGCGCTAAGCAGCAATCAGGTTCAAAAGCCGGGCCCGCCATCGCATATAATCCCGCACCGTAGGCTTTTCTGACAATAACGGAAAGCTTCGGAACAGTCGCTTCCGCCATTGCGGAGATCATTTTTGCGCCATGCCTGATGATGCCCGCCTGTTCAACCTTCGTTCCGATCATAAATCCGGGGATGTCTGCCAAAAACAGAAGCGGAATATGAAATGCATCGCACAAAGCGATGAATTTTGCGGCTTTATCCGCCGAATCAAGAAATAAAACCCCGCCCTTGACACGCGGCTGGTTGGCGATAATGCCGACCGGCTGTCCGTGAATCCGTGCAAGTCCCGTTATTAATTCCTGCGCAAATAACGGTTTAATCTCAAAAAAAGAGTCTTCATCGATGACACGTTCAATTAAATCCAGCATGTTGAACGGTGCGTTTTGATGTGCCGGGATGACATCTGAGAGCGGTTTTTCAAAATCTTTCGGGTTCTTGGATTCGCTGACAGGCGCTTTTTCCGTATAATTTGCCGGAAAGTAGCTGAGATATGTCCGCGCCATCGTGATTGCTTCCTGTTCCGTCCGGGCGAGGAGATCACCGCAGCCTGATACGGAACAATGCATACGGGCGCCGCCCATTTCTTCAAGCGAAACTTTCTCACCGATTACCATTTCCGCCATGCGCGGTGAGCCTAAGTACATGGATGCATTGCCTTCCACCATAATGACAATGTCGCAAAAGGCAGGAATGTAAGCGCCGCCCGCAGCGGAAGGGCCGAACAATAAACAGATTTGCGGTATGCGTCCCGACAGCTTTACTTGATTATAAAAAATGCGGCCGGCTCCCCTTCTGCCCGGGAACATGTCGACCTGATCGGTAATTCTTGCACCTGCTGAATCGACTAAGTACAGAAGCGGACACTGCAGCTTTTCAGCCGTTTCCTGAATGCGGATGATTTTTTCCACCGTCTTCGCGCCCCATGAGCCCGCCTTTACGGTTGAGTCGTTTGCCATCACACAAACGGTTCTGCCGCTGATGGTTCCGATCCCGGTGACAACCCCGTCGGCCGGCAGTCCGTCTGACATGCATTCGGCGAAAAAAGCGTCTTCAACGGATATGCCGTCATCGAATAGAAGCTTCAGCCTGTCTCTTACAAAAAGTTTTCCCTTTTTTTCGTTGCTTGCGTGATATTTAGCCGCTCCTCCCTTTTCAATCGTTTTGCTGCGTGTCTGCCGTTCTTTTTCGTAATCCATCCGAGTCCCTCCAAGTTTTATTTTCCTTTGTATTCAGGGGGTCTTTTTTCTTTAAAGGCGCGCAGCCCCTCTTCTCTGTCAAGTGTCGGGATGACTTGTTCATATGCTTTTCGTTCGATTTCGAGCCCTGTATTGAGATCAGTCTCCAGCCCTTTGTTTATCGCGAATTTTGCTTGTCTGACGGCGATCGGCCCATTGGCGGCGATGCGGCCGGCCAGTGCTTTTGCTTTTTCCAAAAGTTCTTCGGTTTCACATACATGCTCGACCAGCTTTATGTCTTTTCCCTCTTGGGCCGTGAGCCTCCGGCCGGTATAGATCAACTCTTTTGCCGCACCGGGTCCGATAAGCCTAGGCAGTCTCTGTGTTCCGCCCGCCCCGGGTATGATCGCAAGGCCTGTTTCAGGGAGGCCGAGGCCCGCCCGGCTGGCGGCGATTCTGATATCGCAAGCGAGGGCGAGTTCAAGTCCGCCGCCGACTGCCGTTCCATTCAGCGCTGCAATGACCGGCTGCGGGAGTGCTTCAATTGAGGCGGCGGTTTCACCGATACGACTGACGCTTTGTTTGACTTGTTCATGATTCATCCCCGCTCTTTCTTTTAAATCAGCACCGGCGCAGAATGTGTTTCCGAAGCCGGTGAGAATGACACATCGAATGGATGGCGAATTTTTGATGTCTGTAATCACACGCTGTAAATCATCAATCATTTCTGATGACAGTGAGTTGGCCGCATGCGGGCGGTTCAGCATGATCAGGCCGATTGTTTCTTGACAGACGGAAAACAATACACAATCTCCCATGGCTTCTCCTCTCTCTCATTTCGTTCTGAAGACCTGCAGGTTTCTGCTTGGCAGGTCTTTGCCGATTTTATCCCCGATCCAGCCGGCGGCTTCAAGTAGTTTATTCATGTCCGTCCCGGTATCAATCCCCATTTGTTCAAGCATATAAATGACGTCTTCAGTGGCGGCGTTTCCTGCTGATCCCGGAGCATACGGACAGCCGCCAAGCCCGCCTGAGGAGGTGTCAAAGGATGTAATCCCCATATCAAGAGCGGGAATGATATTTGCAAGAGCCGTGCCTCTTGTATCATGGAAATGGAGTGCGATTTTTGAGGCGGGAATTCTCGGTAAAAGAGCTTCAAGCACGGCTATGACCTGCAAGGGGTTCGCCGCGCCGATTGTGTCGCCGAGTGATAATTCATCAACGCCCATTTCAAGAAGCGTGTCTGTGAGCCGGATGACTTGTTCGATCGGTACGTTTTGTTCATACGGGCATCCGAATACGGTGGAAAGATAAGCTCTCGTTGCCATGTTTTCAGATTTTGCTTCAGAAATGACCTGCCTGAGCTCTTGAACGGTCCGGTCAATCGGTTTGTTGACGTTTTTTTGGTTATGGGTTTCGCTTGCTGATAAAAACACACAGGCTTGATCAATTCTGCCTTCTGCCGCATGCTCCAGCCCGATGAGGTTTGGAACGAGAGCCGCGTATACTGTATGTTCTGTTCTGGCAATTCCCTTTGCAACGTTCAGACTGTCACGCAGCGCCGGAATCCACCTCGGATTCACGAATGAAGTCACTTCGATATAGGAAAGTCCTGTTTTTGAAAGCATATTGATCCACTCAATCTTATCTTCTGTATCCACCCACGCGGACTCATTCTGCAGGCCGTCACGGGGTCCCACTTCGTTGATGCGGACATGCTTCGGACAGTTCATTCTGCACCTCCCGTTTTATTGGAGCTCAATCAGGACCTCTCCTTCATCGGTGAAATCACCTTCTGCTTTTCTCACTTCTTTCACCGTTCCGGATACATCAGCAATAATCGGAATTTCCATTTTCATTGATTCCAAGACAGCTACTTCCTGTCCTTTTTCGATGACATCGCCCGGTTTCACATGAATTTTCCACAGATTTCCCGCCATCTGAATTTTTATCTCACTCATTTGGACGCCTCCCCGTTCATGGTTTGTAAAAATCCGGTTGTCGCTTCACCCTTTTCAAACGCTTCTGAATGGGCAATCTTTGACAGCAGGGGAATATTGGTTTTAATCCCTTCTACATGGTATTCGCGAAGAGCGGTTTTCAGTTGTTCAATGGCTTGTTTTCTCGTATTCGCCGTGACGATCATTTTGGCAATCATCGGATCGTAAAACGGAGAAATGGTGCTTCCCTTTTCAACGGCGCATTCGTGTCTCACTGACGGATGCCGTAATACGGAGAAAGACGAGATGGTGCCGGGTGACGGATAAAAGGTGACCGGATCTTCCGCATAAATCCGCACTTCGATCGCATGCCCGTGATGTGTGATGTCTTTCTGTGAAAAAGTCAGCGGCTGACCCGCGGCAATTTTCAGCTGTTCTTCCACAAGATCCAATCCTGTAATTTCTTCTGTCACCGGATGCTCTACCTGCAGTCTTGTATTCATTTCTAAGAAATAGATTTGTTTCTTTTGGTCGACGAGAAACTCTATGGTGCCCGCATTTTGGTAGCCGATCGATTTAGCGGCTTTAACGGCGGTTTCGCCGAGTCTTTGTCTTAATTCATCATCAACAAACGGGGACGGCGCTTCTTCTATCACTTTTTGATGGCGCCTTTGCACTGAACAGTCACGTTCAAACAGATGAACGGTATTGCCGAAAGAATCTGCGAGAATCTGAATTTCAATATGACGGGCGTTTTCAATGACTTTTTCCATATACATCGCGCCGTCTCCGAAAAAGGATGCAGCCCGCTTTTGATTGCCTTCAAACGCTTTGGCCAGCTCTTCTTCTGAATGTACGATCTGCATGCCGATTCCGCCGCCTCCAGCGGACGCTTTCAGCATGACCGGAAAGCCGATGGCGCGGGCCTCGGCTAAGGCCGAGTGTACATCGGGCAACGGTTCTGAAACACCGGGAACGATCGGGATCTTTGCTTTTTGCATCGTTTTTCGGGCTTCTATCTTGCTGCCCATCTTGGCGATGATGTCACCGGGCGGGCCGATAAACGTGATTTGTTCCTTGCGGCAGCGTTCGGCGAACGAACTGTTTTCTGACAGCAGTCCATAGCCGGGATGAATGGCGTCCGCTCCGGCGGCTTTAGCGGCTTCTATGATTCTGTCGATATGTAAATAGCTTTCATTTACTCTCGATTTTCCGATCGGATAGGCCTCATCTGCCGCTTTTACATGGAGCGCATTCTGATCGGCTTCTGAATAGACAGCTGCCGAGGGAATGCCGAGACGTTTGCAGGTGCGGATAATTCGTAAGGCGATTTCTCCTCTGTTGGCAATCAGGATTTTTGTAAACAAATGTGAAGCACTCCTTTTTCATTAAGTTAACTTGAGCTCTTCAATCGTTTTTTCCCGCAGCTTGAATTTCTGAATTTTTCCTGAGGCTGTCATGGGATATTCATCTGTGAATAACACATACCGGGGGACTTTGTAGCGGGCGATATGTTCTTTGCAAAAGGTTCTGATGTCTTCTGTGGAAGCGGTTTGTCCGTCTTTGAGCCTGATCCACGCCGCGGCTTCTTCTCCGTATTTCGGATCAGGTACACCAACAACTTGAACGTCTGCTACTGCGGGATGCCGATATAACATTTCTTCAATCTCCCGGGGATAGATATTTTCGCCGCCTCTTATCAGCATGTCTTTCAGACGGCCCGTGATTTTGCAGTACCCGTCTTCATCCATGACCGCCAAATCACCCGTATGCAGCCAGCCGTCTTTGTCTATCGCTTCTTCGGTCGCTTCTTGATTTTTATAATAGCCTTTCATGACGTGATATCCGCGGGTGCAGAGCTCTCCCGGTTCGCCCCGGGCGGCCTCCTCGGATGTTCCGGGCCGAACGATTTTGATTTCGATATGAGGAAGCGCCCGCCCGGCTGTTTCCACTCTTCTTTCAAACGGATCATCCGTTCTTGTCTGCGTAATGACAGGTGATGCCTCGGTCTGTCCGTAGGCAATGGTAATGCCGGTCATCCCCATTTTGCCGATCACTTCTTTCATGACTTCCGCCGGACATGGCGAGCCGGCCATAATTCCGGTTCGGACGTGAGAAAGATCATATTCAGAAAAACGGCTGTCATTTAGGAGGGCGATAAACATCGTCGGCACACCGTGCAGAGCCGTGCAGGCTTCTTGCTCCACCGTTTTCAGAACGGCCGGCGGAGAAAACTGTTCAATCGGGATCATCGCTGCACCCGCGGAAACACATGCCAGCACGCCGAGCACACACCCGAAGCAGTGGAAAAACGGCACGGGAATGCATAAACGGTCACTTGGGGTAAGCTTCATGCACTCTGCGATATTGGCCGCGTTATTGACGATATTAAAATGTGAGAGCATGACACCTTTCGGAAATCCGGTCGTACCCGATGTATATTGCATTTGAATGCAATCATCCTTATCCAGGCTGTCCATCCTTCCGTTAAGCGCTGCATCCGTTACAGACTCGGCACCCTTCAGCAAAGAATCCCACCGGTGCATGCCGGGCGGTCTTTGATCACCGATATATAACACCGTCCGTAAAAAGGGATACCGTTTCGAACACAGCCTGCCGCGCTCACAAGTTTTCAGCTCCGGAATCAGCTTATTCACCATTTCAACATAAGATGTCTGCCTGTATGAATCCATGATAATCAGGGACGTGACGTCTGAATGTGTCAGCAGGTAATCGAGCTCTGCGATTTGAAAATTCGTATTGATGGTGACCAGGACGGCGCCGATTTTCGCCGTTGCAAATTGCGCCGCGAGCCATTCCGGTATGTTGGATGCCCATATGGCCACATGATCTCCTTTTTCAACTCCCAGCTTCATCAGCCCTTTTGCGGTTTGCCGGCATAACCGGTCAAACTCCGCATACGTATAACGAAGGCCGCGCTCAGGGTAAACAACCGCTTCATGATCCGGAAAAAGCTCCGCGGTCCGCTCAAGCAGCTTTCCTGCTGTTAAATGGATAAGTTCAGCCATATGACCTGCTTCCTTCCATTCTTGTTTTGGTAAACGTTTTCATTTCACTTCAAGAGCTGTCTTGCAATGACCATTCTTTGAATTTCTGACGTTCCTTCGCCAATCTCCATCAGCTTTGCGTCACGAAGCATGCGTTCGACACCGCACTCCTTCATATAGCCGGAACCGCCGTGAATTTGGATGGCCTGAAGGCATGTTCTGACGGCCATTTCTGAAGCATAGAGCTTGGCGAATGCCGCTTCTTTCGTAAATGGCAGGTTTTGATCCTTCAGCCAGGCCGCTTTAAGCACCATTTGTCTGGCAAGGTCAATTTCCATCGCCATGTCAGCGAGCTTAAATTGGATGGCTTGAAATGACGATATCGGACTTCCGAACTGCTTGCGTTCCTTCGCATATGACAGCGACGCCTCCAACGCTCCTTGAGCGATACCGACAGCCAGCGCCGCAATCGAAATCCGTCCGCCATCTAATGTATATAAAAATTGCTTGAAACCTTTTTCAGGATCACCGAGCAGGTTGTCGGCAGGCACCCTGACATCTTCCAGCACAAGTTCGGCCGTATCAGATCCTCTCACACCCATCTTGTCGTACGGACTTGTGATCGTAAAACCCGGTGTGTCTGTCGGGACGATAAGAGCTGAAATGATCGGTTTTCCGGCGGAGTTCTTTCCCGTAACGGCGGTGACAATGACCGTGCGGGCATAATTGGCGTTAGTGATCCAGCATTTCTCTCCGTTTATCACATAGTCAGCACCCATTTTCTCGGCTTTTGTCTGTGTTCCGCCGGCATCTGAACCGGCATTCGGCTCCGTCAATCCGAATGATCCGAGCGCTTTTCCGGAAGCTAGCGGAGTAAGGTGTTCTTGTTTTTGCTGTTCAGTACCGAAATAGTACAATGGGCTTGCACCGAGTGACACGGCTGCCGCGTAGCTCAGCCCCGTGCTTCCGCAGGCTTTTCCGATTTCTTCAACTGCCGCTGCATAGGAAATGGTATCACCGCCCGCTCCTCCGTATTCTTCCGGAAACGGAATTCCGAGAAGGCCGAGTTCGCCCATTTTTTTAAATGTGTCTATCGGAAAGACGGCTGATTGATCAACCTCATGGGCTTTCGGGGCAATTTCATTTTTGGCGAAATCTCTGACCATTTCGCGCACCATCTGCTGTTCTTTTGTCAGTTGAAAATTCATTAACCTTCCTCCTTCTGCTGCTTTCTACATTTTATTAATGGGGATCTTTATTCATTCCATCCAAATAAAGTCTGAACATTCGGACTCATCTGCCGCAAAAAAACTGACAGCGCGGCAACTGTCAGTTTTTTTAGAAATGCTATTTAACCGTCCGTTTTGCGGAAGGACGGCTTTCATGGTGAAGCCTGTCAACGGAAGTAACGATATAGGTGCAGGCGCCTTTCGCCTGGATATCAGTATCTGAAAATGTCTGCGTCCGTGGCGCTGTTTTTCTGACTGTATCAACTAAATAAGGCTGCTTTCCCTTTTCTGCGCGGTAAATGGCGTAATAAGCCGTTTTTTTACCATTGGATTTCGCGTCTTCGATATAGAGTGTATTGCCTGAAGCGTTCTTCTCCGCCCGTTTGACAGCCGGTTTTTTTAAAGCGGAATGTCCGAGCCAAGGCATCTCGGGTATTAATGCTGGCCGGCTGTACATGTCATTGGTCAAGCGGTTTTTCACATCGAGCGGGTTACGGTTCAGATCCTTTAAACTGAAATGCATGCTGCCTTTAATCCAAGCTGATTCCCTGTTAAGAGCAATCTGTCTTCCGTATTCCTCCGGATCGGCCCAAGGCGGATCAGCGTTGTTGTTGATTTTATAAGCTGCCTGCCCGATATATAAATGCACGGGACGATTTTTCACTTCATTGCCCCACCAATCCGCTAAGACGTCATATGCCGCCGCTTTAAAGCCGATACTCCAGTAAATCTGCGGTGCGATGTAATCAATATATCCTTTTTGGATCCATTCTCTCGTATCAGCGTATAAGTCATCGTAGTTCCGCACTCCGGCGGCCGTTTTGGAGCCTGTCGGGTCATCTGCGGCATTTCTCCATACGCCGAATGGGCTGATTCCGAATTTAACATAAGATTTTTCTCGTTTAATGGCCTGATTGATCTCTTTTACAAGCTGGTTGACGTTATCCCTGCGCCAGTCATCAACTGATGCAAAGTGAGCTTTTCCGTACCGTTCGTATGCCGCCTGATCAGGAAATTCCTTTCCGGCGATTTTATAAGGGTAAAAATAGTCATCCATATGAACCGCATCAATATCATATCGGCTGACCACCTCTTTGATCCCATCCGTTATAAATTGCCGTACTTCGGGAATTCCCGGATTATAATACAGCTGATTTCCGTATGCGGCGACCCAGTCCGGATGAGAACGGGCGGGATGATCATCTGAAAGCGCATTCAAATTTGTGTGATTCATCGTGATCCGGTAAGGGTTGAACCAAGCGTGGAATTCAAGATTCCGTTTATGTGTCTCTTCAACTAAAAAAGCAAGCGGATCGTAGCCCGGATTTTTGCCTTGCGTTCCTGTCAAATACTCTGACCACGGACCGTAATCTGATGGATAAAAAGCATCAGCCGTCGGTTTAATTTGAACGACCACGGCGTTCATCCCCATTGCCTGAACGTCATCCAGCAGCTTGCTGTATTCTTTTTTTTGCTCATCGGGTGACAGCCCTTTTTTAGAGGGCCAGTCGATATTGGTGACAGACGCGATCCATACGGCTCTCATTTCCCTCTTCGCCTGAGTGCCGCCAGCTTTTGCTGGTGCTGAGACTGTAAAGATGCCTGCTGTCAGTAAAACGGCCAAAAACCATATGATGCTGGAACGGCAGCCTTTCATGTTTTTCCCCCTTTCAGCTTTACGGTATTCCGAAGCATTCCGGGCGGTGAATCAAAAAGCCTGCTTTATTCTTCTCAGCCTAAAAAAAAGAAAAAAGTCCTAAAGCGGTTGAAACGCTTCAGGACTTTTTATGTTTCATGGCGGCGAGCACGTCAATGACCTTCGTTCCGACGCCGACACAGGTTTCAAGAATAGCCTGCGCTCCGGCAATGGACAAAATGAAAATAACCGGATGTGCATAGCGGGGCCAGACCAAATAGCAGATGCCGATCAATATGGCGCACCAGACACCCGCACACCAATAACATTGCAGCATATAACCGAATGCGGAGGAAGGGACTTTTTTTTGGACGGCGCGCCCGTTTTGATCGATGGTTTTTTCTTGCTTTAAAAAGGGTTTTCTTATGAATTCGGTAATCTTATCAAATACAACTAAATGGGTCAGCCGATAGCTGGCAAGGATGATCATTACATATGTAAGCCAAGATAGGTTCGTCATGACAAAGCCTCCAAAAACCTGGTTTGATTCCCCTATCTTGCCCTCTGTCATCCTGAACCATTCTGCCGGATGCTACATATTCCGTTCCAAGCGTCTGCCGCTGTTTGCAACGATGTCCAGTATGACCTCGGCATTTTTGTGTGCAAACTCGGGTTCAAACATATCTTTATGGGCTCCCTCGCCCTGATATTCCTGATAGAGTCCCGTTGTGGCGCCTTCCCATTTCTTCGGCTCAGGCTCAGCATTGTGCTCTCCCTTTATGCCGGCCTCAATAAAATGGAGGTTTGCCGCAATTTGGCCGTCATTTATCAGTTCCGCCCAGTACGTTTGATAGCGCTCTGTTTTTCTGATGACCGCTTCCCTGACGGCTTCCGGGACATTTTCGGCTGTTGCGTTTGTTGGCTGCGGCGGCAGTGTGTCAAGCTTTCTGTACGCGTCTGCGATAATGACGTCGCTGATTTCTAAGCCGCGCTTTTCCATTGCTTTTGCCGCCTCGAATGCCGTATTGCCGCCCGCTGAATATCCGAAGAGGATATAAGGGCCTTCCGGCTGGATTTCCAGCATTTTATCAATGTATTGTTCCATTCTGCTGTCTTCTTCAATAAAGTTAAAGCCGTACACAGCAGCCCGTCCATTTAATGCCGCCGCCAGATCTTTGAAGAAAATGCCGAAACCTGAGATTGGCGGAAAACAGAAAAGGTTGCGGCCTTTCGGCTGATTCAATCTGCTGATATGCTGTTCGGCGGCTTCTGACAGTTTGCTGGAATACAGCTTTTCAGCCAATTGTTCAATTGTCGGATATTCAAATATCATTTCAATCGGGACATCCATCTGCTGTCTGGTCTTCAGCTGGTGGATGACTTGCAATGCTTTCAAAGAGTGCCCGCCAAGCTCAAAAAAGTCATCCTGTATGCCCAGCTCCCCGCAGCCGAGTATCGGCGACCAAATGTCGATCAGCTCACGCTCTACCCAGTTTCGCGGGGGAACGGCTTTTGATGACGTCTTTTTCCGTTCTGGCGCAGGGAGTCTGCGGCGGTCCACTTTGCCGTTTGCGGTAAGCGGCATACGGTCAAGCTTTACCACATACTGCGGAATCATATAGTCGGGAAGCGGCCTTGCCAATAGGGAGCGAATGGTTCTTTCTTCAACATGCGCGCCTGTATAATACGCACAAAGGATGGCTTCTTGTCCTTCGTTTGACACGATGACCGCCGCTTCCCTGATTCCATCAATTTCAGTCAGCCGCGCTTCAATTTCGGCCGGCTCGATACGCTTTCCGCGAATCTTGAATTGACGGTCGATACGGCTGATGTATCCGATGCTTCCATCCGGCAGCCAATAAGCCAAGTCGCCTGTTTTGTAAATCTTTTCTTCAGGATGAATCGGATGGGTGACAAATGCTTCACTTGTTAAGTCAGGCTTGTTTAAGTAGCCTTTGGCAACCCCGTCACCGCCGACACAAAGCTCACCAGGCACGCCGATCGGCGCAAGTCCGCCATTTTTCTCAATGATATACGCGGTTGAATTAGTGATCGGTTTTCCGATTGGGATCGGCTGAGAAAAATCATGCTTGATTTCATAAAAGGTGGAAAATGTCGTATTTTCCGTCGGTCCGTATATGTTATAAAGGCTGAGATTCGGACAGCGGTGTCTGACCTTATTGATGAGCGCCGGTGACAAAGCTTCTCCGCCGACATATAAGGTGTGCAATCCGGAAAACATCTCCGGATCAGCCTGGGCAAACTGGTTAAAGAGCGCCGTCGTCAAAAACAGAATCGTAATTCGATTGGAACAAAGATAATGGCCGAACCTCTCAGGCGCAAGCATTGTCGTGCGGTCAACTACATGAAGGCACGCTCCGTTCAAAAGCGCTCCGAAGATTTCAAACGTCACTGCGTCAAAACCGATGGACCCTGTCAGAATGAGACGGTCCGTCGTGCCGGCCGACGTGTAATTGCTGTTTGACACGAGCGAGACGACGTTGCGGTTGGAAATCATCACGCCCTTCGGTTTTCCTGTGGAACCGGATGTATACATAATATAGGCAAGATCATCTGGTGACGTAACGGTATTCAGTTTTCCCGCGTCAGCGGTTTGTTTCTCAGCGGCAGCCGGGATAGAGATGATGTGAGAAAAGTCAATATCAGTCTCAATCCCGTGTTGTACCGTTAACAGCTGTGCTCCGCTCTCAGTGAGCATATCGGCGATCCTGTCGGAAGGCAGATCTGCATCGAGCGGAAGGTACGTCCCTCCCGCTTTCAAAACAGCGAGAACAGCGATGATAAATTCCGGTGAGCGTTCGGCTAAAACCCCGGCAATTCCCTTTTGCGCCAAACCGTTTTCCAGCAGGGTGCGGGCGAATGCAGTTGACCGTTCATCAAGCTCCCGGTACGTCAACGTCAGCCCGCCGGCGTGAAGCGCCTGATGATCCGGGGTTTTCTCCGCCTGACGGCTGAACAGGCTGATGATGCTTTCGTCTCTTTCATAAGTTGTTTTCGTGTTATTAAATTCGCCGATGATTCTTGATTTTTCCTTTTGTCCGAGCATCGGAAGCCGGTCAGCAGGAACATCGGGATTAAAAGCGGCGCCGCGCAGCGCTTCTTCCAAGTGTCCTTTTACGCTCTCTATCCATACTTCGTCATAAACGTTCGCATTGTAGCTGAATTTGATGAGCAGCTCATCGCCGGGCGCTATGATGAGGTTAAAGTCGTAGCCCGATTGTTCCGACACGTTGACATTCCCGATTCTAAACGGCGCATCCGATTCCTTTTCCGCGTCTTTCATCTGCTGCTGAATCGGATAATTTTCAAACACGATAATATGGTCGATTAAATCCTGTTTCAGCTCAGTCTGAGATTGGATGTCGGCAAGCGGATGATAACTGAACGCCTCTGAATCAAGCATTTCTTTCTGGCAGCGGCTCAGCAGTTCTCTAAAGCTTTCGTCACTCGTTTTAATGCGTACCGGGACGGTATTGATAAACAGTCCGATCATGCTTTCCACGCCGTCAATGACAGAAGGCCGCCCTGATACGACGGCGCCGAACACGGCATCGTCCGTTCGGTTGTAGCGCTGCAGCATCAGGCCCCAGACGGTCTGCATAAGAACTGCAAGCGTTGTTCCTTCTTCTTTGGCGGTCGTTTTCAGCTTGTCCGTCAGGCTTTGATCTAAAGAAAACAGCAGCTCTTTCTTGTGATAGCCTTTTTCCTGGGGCCGGGCCGATATTTTCGGCAGTCCTGATGGGGTCTCAAAGCCCGCTAAATATCCTTTCCAATACTCAGAAGCTGCGTCGTTGTCCTGATCGGTCAGCCATGTAATATAAGTGCTGTACGGCTTAGCGGGCTCCAAGGTGACGGGTGAGCCTGATTCAATCGCCCGGTATATATGCATAAATTCCTGAAGGACGATGCCGAGGCACCAGCCGTCCATGAGGATGTGATGATGGCTCCAGACGCATACATATTCTTCGTCAGCTGTTTTAAACAAAGAAACACGCATCAGCATATCTTTTTGCAAGTCAAAGCCCTTTAAGCGGTCACGTTCCTTAAATCGCTGTATATAGCTGTTTTGTCCCGCTTCATCCAAATGTGTAAGATCTTCGCGGTGCAGCCGGAATTCCCGCTCACGAAGCACGACTTGGCGGGGGCCGTTCAGCTGAGCGACATGAGGTAAAAATACCGTTCTGAAAATATCGTGGCGGCTGATGACAGACTGTACGCTTTGCTCAAACAATTCCGGACGAAGCCGGCCTTTTATGGTGAAGACGGATTGCTCGATATATGCAGCCCCCTCCTTTTGCAGGAAGGAATGAAAAAGCATTCCTTCCTGCATTCGGCTGAGGGGATAAATATTTTGGATATTTTTCGTTTTGTCCATGTGTTCCTCCCGCTCGGTTTAGTGGAAGCTGAGTAAGTCGGCAATATCCTGCAATGCTTCCTCGGTCAGCTCCCGATCATCAAAGTCACTGACGGTTTTCTCCGTATCGGTTTTACTGAGGCAATGTTCCGACAGTTTCAGGAGAAAATACCGGCAGCTTTCGGACAGCCGTTCGATCGTATCCTGCCGGAAGCGTCCCGTTTCATAGGAAATGCTGACGGTCATCCGGCCTTTTGCCGCAATCGCGCTGATTTCAAGTGACTGCTCCCGTTTCCATGTATCCGTCACATCATCTCCGCTGCCCAAAGGAGAAAATTGAAACGCGTCAGGCTGTTCCGTTTCTGCCGGATTCCCGCCGGGCGCATCGAATTGTCCGAGATAGTTAAAGCTGATCTCCGGTGCTTTCCCGAAAGTCATCCCGGCAAGCTTCGGCGGTGTCAAATATTTAAGGACGCCGTATCCGTTCCCTTTATCCGGAATGCGCCGCAATGTGTCTTTGACGGTTTTCAATGTGCGAATTTCATATTCTTCAAGAGGTTCATAAGCTCCCGCCCGGAAAAGCACCGGATAAATGGAAGTGAACCACCCCACCGTTCTGCTGATGTCCGCACCGCCCTGCTCCGATTGGCGTCCGTGTCCTTCAAGGGCGATTTTCAAAGCATCCCGCGGCGACCATTTCTGAACAGCGAGCACGGCGGAAGCCAAAAGCACATCTTGCGTATCCGTATTGTAGGCGCTGTGCACATCTTTCAACAGCGCATTTGTTTCACTTTCTGTCAATGTGAAAGATACCGTGTTCCGTTTTTCCGCAGAAGTTTCAGATCGTTCTGCCTGCTCGCAAGGGAGACTTTCTGTTTCATAATGTTCTATCTCCCGCCAATACTCCGCCTGCTGAAGCAGCTGTCGGCTTTCAGCATAATCCTTCAGCTGCTCCGTATATGATTTGAATGACATGGTTTTCGGCGGAAGATTGATTTCTTTTCCGGAGACGGCTTGCTCATAGGCAGAAGCCAAGTCTTCCAATAAAATCCGCCATGACATCCCGTCGACGGCGAGGTGATGGACGGTAAGAAACAAGTAATCTTCTGCTTCAGAGCGGAACAGCCCCGCCTGTACAAGCGGCCCGTTCTCCAAATCCATGTTTCTCTGAAGCTCTGCGACGCGGCTTTTTATAAAACGTTCCTTTTCATCCTCATCGCCTGCTGCTTCCAAAATAGTCAGGCTGTAGAGCTGCTCATCTGGGAGGCCAGCCGGTCTGTTGAAGAGGAAAAGGCCTTTCTCTCCGTCTTTTTTGCACACAAGACGCAAGGCATCATGATGAACGGTAATGGCTTTTAACGTCTTCCTCAAAGCCTCTTCATCAATTGCATTTGTTCTCGTCAGCATAACGGACTGGTTAAAATGGTTTGCTTCCTTCATGTCCTGTGCGAAGAACCATTTTTGAACAGGTGACCACTTCACTTCTCCTTCTGCGGGAGCTTGGCTGACCGGCTGCCGCTCTGTACGGACATAAGGCGCCAGTTCTTTAATTGTCGGCCGGCTGAAAATATCTTTTACAGCGATCTGTTTTCCTGTCTGGTGTAATCGGGCCGAGACTTGCAGGGCTTTGATGGAATCGCCGCCAAGCTCAAAAAATGATTGATCTGCTGCAATGTTTTCAGTTCCGAGCACGTCGCTCCAAATCGCGGCCAATTCCTTTTCAATGGCGCTGGCCGGTTCTGTAAACGCCCGTCCCGTTTGCATTTTTTTCCGCGGCTCAGGAAGCGCGCGGCGGTCAAGCTTCCCGTTCGGTGTGACCGGCAGGGCCTCAAGTGTTTCAAAGAGCGCCGGCATCATATAAGCGGGCATTTCATTTCTTAGCGCCTGCTTCACCGTTTCGCTTTCTGTTCCTTCTTCTGTCACGATATAAGCGCATAGTTCCGTTTGGCCTGCTGATGCGGGCAGAGCGGTAACGGCTGCTTCTTTGACACCTTTTATGCCTGTTAAGGCGGCCTCAATTTCTTGCAGCTCCACCCGGTAGCCTCTGATTTTGACTTGCTCGTCCATTCGGCCGATATATTGCAGCGTGCCGTCCGGCAGCCATTTTGCCAGATCGCCCGTGCGGTACATGCGCCGGTTCTTCCGGAACGGGTCTTGGACAAAGGCTTGAGCCGTTTGCTGAGGAAGATTGCGGTACCCTCTTGCAAGGCCGGAACCTGAGATGCAAAGTTCCCCTGTTACACCGATCGGCTGCAGATGATCCCCGTTTAAAATATAAACGTGTGAATGATCAATCGGCCGGCCGATCGTAATCTCCTCATTTTGCTCTATATGTCTTGCCGCTGCAGTGGCGACGCTGTTTTCCGTCGGACCGTACTCGTTGGCAAGTTCCGTGTGAGGACAAACCGATAGACTGCGGCTGATCATGTTTTGATCGACCGCTTCTCCCGCTAATGTGACAATCCGGAGAGACTCGGCATCTCCCGGCTCCAGTACGTCAAGCAGTGTACGGTACAGCACGGGAACAATAATCATGTGAGTAATGCGGCAATAAGCGAGATAGTGTTTAATGGCCAGAATATCTTTCGCTTCGTCTTCAGCTAAAACGGCCACTTTCGCACCGGAAATCAGCGGTGTGAACATACTTGTTACAAATCCGTCAAAGGAAAATGAAAAGAGCTGAAGAACCGTATCTTTCTCATTCAGATTATAAAATCCGCTCCGCCATTGAAGGGTCTGGCTGACGGATCGATGTTCGACCATAACCCCTTTCGGCCTGCCTGTCGTCCCTGACGTATAGATGATGTAAGCCAAATCCTCCGGCGCCGACAGTGACTGAACCGGTGAAGCGTCCTGTTCTTGTATATCTTCCAATGCGAGTACTTCACCTTTAAAACGATCAGGCACTTGATCTATCGCGCCCCGTACGGTAAGAAGAATCGCGGCCCCGCTGTCTGAGGTGATATATTGCTTACGTTCCTCCGGATATTCAGGATCTATCGGGACGTAGGCGCCTCCGGCTTTCCAAACTCCGAAGACTGCCGCTACTTGTTCCGGCGATCTTGGTATCACAATGCCGACGGCTGCATCAGGTCCGATCTGCCGTTTTTGCAGAGCTCTGGCGATTTTATTCGACCATTCATCTAAATCTTTATATGTGACCAATGTTTCCCCGCTGATAAGGGCCGCAGCGTCAGGTGTTTTTTGTGCCTGGGTGATGAACAGTTCATGAACTGTTTTTTCCGGCAGCTGTTTATCCGTCATGCCGTTAAAATCCGCAAGAATCCGGTTGCGTTCCGGTTCTGTCAGCATATTGATCTCCCGTAAAGAGGATTCCGGTTCACGGACAATGTGTTCAAGCATCGTCAAAAAGTGGGAAGCCCAGCGTTCCATCGTTTCTTTCCGGAATAAAGCCGCGGCATATTCAAACAGAAAATGAATCTGTCCCCCGCCTTCAGAAGCCTGCAAAGTGAAATCAAATTTGGAAACCGGACGGGACATGTCCGCAGGCTGAATATGCAAACCGTCCAGAAGCAATTCCTCATGCTCCATATTTTGTACGACAAGCATCGCATCAAACAGCGGATTGCGGCTTGTGTCCCGCTGCACGCCGAGCCGTTCCACAAGCTCTTCAAACGGATAGTCCTGATGCTCATACG
>NZ_AJVF01000012.1 GCF_000262045.1 Bacillus siamensis KCTC 13613 | reverse complement strand
CGCTTCATCGTTTTCATCAAGCGGCAGGCTCAGAATGGAGCGGCTGCCGTCAAGCAGGATCGTATCTCCTGTGTAGCTTTCCGGCACGTCGAGCGCTTCCTGCGTGAGAAGAAGCTTGGCCCCGCTGTCCTGCAGAATGTAGCTGATCCGCTCTTTCGGATAATCCGGGTCAATCGGCACAAATGCCGCGCCCGCTTTCAGGACGCCGAGTACGCCCGCGGCCATTTCCAAGGACGGTTTCGTCAAAATGCCGACACGTTCGTCAGCCGTAACGCCGCAGTCCATGAGAATGCGCGCGATGCGGTTCGCCCTTGCGTTCAGCTCGCCGTACGTCCAT
>NZ_AJVF01000011.1 GCF_000262045.1 Bacillus siamensis KCTC 13613 | reverse complement strand
TATTCCGGCGATGGTCAACAGCTTTTTAGATGCGCTGGAAACAGAGCCTGAGGAAACAAGAATTCGTCTCGGCAAAACCTTGACACGCGTGTTTGCCGGCGGGGAAGCTCTTTCACCGCTTACGGCTGCCCGGTTTGCCGATCTTCTGCCGGAGACCGCACTCATTCACGGCTACGGTCCGACAGAAGCGACGGTTGATGCGGCATTTTACGTCTGTGACCGAAAACGGGACAGCGGGCGGACAAGGCTTCCGATCGGAAAACCCGTTCCGGGTGCCCGTCTTTATGTGTTAGACGGCGGGGGAACCGTTCAGCCTGCCGGTGTTGCCGGAGAGCTGTACATCGCGGGGGCAGGGGTGGCTCGGGGCTATTTGAACCGTCCTGAACTGACGGAGGAGCGTTTTCTCGATGATCCGTTTTATCCG
>NZ_AJVF01000010.1 GCF_000262045.1 Bacillus siamensis KCTC 13613 | reverse complement strand
TGTTCCCGTCGAACCGGACGTGTAAATGATATAAGCGAGCGAATCGGCATCCGCTTCTTCAGACACAGCCCCTGTCTCCGTCTCACCTGTAAGGGCAGAAAGAGACACTTCTAGCGTTTCGCCGGAAAAACCGGGAACGGATAATCCCGACTGTTGAAGCAGGAGACAGGCGCCGCTGTCTTTGAGCATATAGCGCAGCCTGTCCTCC
>NZ_AJVF01000009.1 GCF_000262045.1 Bacillus siamensis KCTC 13613 | reverse complement strand
GGTTACTCCGGTTGGACCCGTTACTCCTGTTGCTCCGGTTGCACCCGTTGGGCCAGTTACTCCTGTTGCTCCGGTTGGACCAGTTGGGCCGGTTGAGCCGGTTGGGCCGGTTACACCAGTGGCTCCGGTTACTCCAGTCGCTCCCGTTACTCCGGTTGATCCTGTTGAGCCAGTTGCTCCCGTTACTCCGGTTACTCCGGTTGGA
>NZ_AJVF01000008.1 GCF_000262045.1 Bacillus siamensis KCTC 13613 | reverse complement strand
TATTCCGGCGATGGTCAACAGCTTTTTAGATGCGCTGGAAACAGAGCCTGAGGAAACAAGAATCCGCCTCGGCAAAACCTTGACACGCGTGTTTGCCGGCGGGGAAGCTCTTTCACCGCTTACGGCTTCCCGGTTTGCCGATCTTCTGCCGGAGACCGTGCTCATTCACGGCTACGGGCCGACAGAAGCAACGGTTGATGCGGCATTTTACGTCTGTGACCGAAAACGGGACAGCGGACGGACAAGGCTTCCGATCGGAAAACCCGTTCCGGGTACCCGTCTTTATGTGTTAGATGGCGGGGGAACCGTTCAGCCTGCGGGCGTTGCCGGAGAGCTGTACATCGCGGGGACAGGGGTGGCCCGGGGCTATTTGAACCGTCCTGAACTGACGGAGGAGCGTTTTCTCGATGATCCGTTTTATCCG
>NZ_AJVF01000007.1 GCF_000262045.1 Bacillus siamensis KCTC 13613 | reverse complement strand
AAGTCCGCGGCCTGCCACGCACAATTCACCGGCAATGCCTTCCGGCTGCACCTGATCGCCGTCGCCGAGAATATACGCTCTCGTATTGGCAATCGCCCGTCCGATTGAAAGCGATCCTTCCTCCGGATTGATGACGCCGCTTGTCGCGACGACAGTGTTCTCCGTCGGGCCGTAGTTGTTGACGATCGTGTACGGCTGCTTCACCGCCCGCTTCAGCTTGTCGCCTCCGACGAGAAGCATGCGGAGAGAGGTATTTTCCAGCTCCAT
>NZ_AJVF01000006.1 GCF_000262045.1 Bacillus siamensis KCTC 13613 | reverse complement strand
CGCTTCATCGTTTTCATCAAGCGGCAGGCTCAGAATGGAGCGGCTGCCGTCAAGCAGGATCGTGTCTCCTTTGTAGCTTTCCGGCACGTCGAGCGCTTCCTGCGTGAGAAGCAGCTTGGCCCCGCTGTCCTGCAGAATGTAGCTGATCCGCTCTTTCGGGTAATCCGGGTCAATCGGCACAAATGCCGCGCCCGCTTTCAGGACGCCGAGTACGCCCGCAGCCATTTCCAAGGACGGTTTCGTCAAAATGCCGACACGTTCGTCAGCTGTAACACCGCAGTCCATGAGAATGCGCGCGATGCGGTTCGCCCTTGCGTTCAGCTCGCCGTACGTCCAT
>NZ_AJVF01000005.1 GCF_000262045.1 Bacillus siamensis KCTC 13613 | reverse complement strand
GAGAGCCGCGCGGAAGAGCGGCGCTTCCTCCAGACAAAACGGCCGGACGAATGCGTCAGCTGACTCGGCTTCATCCAGCTGAAACGGCACGCTGTCATGGATGCGCTGCACCGGTTCGCCGTCATGCCCCGTTTCAAAGGACGTTCTGAGCGACTCATGCCGCTCGACAAGCTGCCGGAACGTCTCCTCCAGCCGGCCGCGGTCAAGCGGGCCCGTCAGTTCCAGCACAGCCGGCATATTGTAG
>NZ_AJVF01000004.1 GCF_000262045.1 Bacillus siamensis KCTC 13613 | reverse complement strand
CCGCTGCCAAACAGCGCGCGGGTGAATATAAAAAACTGCGCGGTCAGATGGTCAACCTGAAAAAAGCCTTTCAAGGTATGGCTGATCTTGGTGACAATGATTTCTCAGGCTGGGGCGCCGACAACATCAAAGCCTTTTTCCAGGATCACGCCGGCGTCACAGACAGCTGGCTTGATCTGATCGACATGAAAATCGCATTTCTCACAAGCCTTCCCGGCAAGGTCGAAGATGCCGGACTTTCCAATTCGCATGTGGAGGAATCATTTCTGGAGCACGAACTCACCCATGCCCTCAGTAAATCAAAGGCGATTATGGAAGAGCAGAAAAAGGACATGCGCTCCATCCTCGGAGAGATCGATGACATCATCTCGCTTGATTTATTTTCAACGGAAAGCACAGATCAGAAGCTTTCTTCAGCTGACAAAAAAAGAAGCGAAACGATACATAAACTCGGCAAGCTCGATCACGACCTAATGAAAGAATACGCAGAAACCGAAGCGAACGAACAGTTCATCCAAGCTGACTTCCAGCA
>NZ_AJVF01000003.1 GCF_000262045.1 Bacillus siamensis KCTC 13613 | reverse complement strand
AAGTCCGCGGCCTGCCACGCACAATTCACCGGCAATGCCTTCCGGCTGCACCTGATCGCCGTCACCGAGAATATACGCTCTCGTATTGGCAATCGCCCGTCCGATCGAAAGCGATCCTTCCTCCGGATTGATGACGCCGCTTGTCGCGACGACGGTGTTCTCCGTCGGCCCGTAGTTGTTGACGATCGTGTACGGCTGTTTCATCGCCCGCTTCAGCTTGTCGCCTCCGACGAGAAGCATGCGGAGAGAGGTATTTTCCAGCTCCAT
>NZ_AJVF01000002.1 GCF_000262045.1 Bacillus siamensis KCTC 13613 | reverse complement strand
ATGGCGTAGGTGATGTAGTGTGATCTTGAATACGCATCCCCGTTAACCATTTTATCATTCCATGAATCCGCCAGGTTTGTCCATATGATTTTTGCGTAGGAGGGCGTGTTCAATACAGCCGATATGGTTTTAGCGACTTTTTGTTCATCGGAGAGATGGTAAAAATCCCATGCGCCGACAGCCAGGTCTTTGACGCCTGTTATGGTGTCTTT
>NZ_AJVF01000001.1 GCF_000262045.1 Bacillus siamensis KCTC 13613 | reverse complement strand
TTCAGCGCCGATGGTAGTCGGGGGTTTCCCCCTGTGAGAGTAGGACGCCGCCAAGCAATCATAAGGTAAAGACAGCTCATTATGAGCTGTCTTTTTTGTGTTTTTCTGCATACGTTATATAATATGAGAAAAGTAACGATATACCTTTTTGTAAAAGCAGGTTTTATGCTTGTGCAAAGTGGAAATAATAGAGATAGAGCGATACAGTTGAAAAATTTTGCGAAACACCTTATAGTAAGATTAAAGTCAAATATAGTCAAAGTCAATAAAGGAGGGGGTTGAGTGGGACATAATATTTCTGACATCATTGAACAGTACTTAAAACAAGTATTAGATCAAAATGGCAAAGAAATTTTAGAGATCAAACGCAGTGAAATTGCTGATAAATTTCAGTGTGTTCCTTCCCAAATAAATTATGTCATCAACACCAGATTCACAAGCGAAAGAGGATATATTGTTGAAAGTAAACGGGGAGGCGGCGGTTATATTCGTATTATCAAAGTTAAAATGAATAACGAAGTCGTCCTCATCAATAATATTATTTCGCAGATTCATACCCACTTGTCCCAGGCAGCCTCTGATGACATTATTCTCAGACTGTTAGAGGACGGGGTTATTTCGGAAAGAGAAGCTAAAATGATGGTGAGTGTAATGGATCGTTCAGTTCTATATATTGATTTGCCTGAACGGGATGAACTAAGAGCCAGAATGATGAAGGCGATGCTCACATCTTTAAAACTAAAGTAAGCGGGTGAAAAGATTGATTTGTCAAGAGTGCAATGAGAGACCGGCCACTTTTCACTTTACGAAAGTTGTTAATGGAGAAAAGCAAGAAGTTCATATTTGTGAACAATGTGCAAAAGAAAATAGTGATTCATACGGTATAAGTGGAAACCAAGGGTTCTCGATTCATAATTTATTATCAGGGCTGCTGAATATGGAGTCTTCATTTCAAAACACGGGTTCTCAAATGTTCGGCTATTCAGAGCAAGGCACGGCCTGTAAGAAATGCGGCATGACGTTTCAACAGCTGAGAAAAACAGGGCGGTTCGGCTGTGCGGAGTGTTACGATACATTTCACAGCCAAATTACGCCGATCTTGCGAAAAGTCCACAGCGGGAATACGGTGCATGCCGGGAAAATTCCGAAACGCATAGGCGGAAACTTGCATGTAAGACGGCAAATGGAAATGTTAAAAAAGGAACTTGAATCTTTAATACACCAGGAAGAGTTTGAAAAGGCGGCGCAGGTCAGGGATCAGATCCGGTCGTTAGAGCAGAAATTAAAAGGCACAGATAGTGAGGAGGAACAAGGGTAATGTCGCTCAAGCATTTTATTCAGGACGCATTAAGCAATTGGATGAAGCAAAAGGGACCTGAAAGTGACATTGTACTCAGCAGCCGTATACGATTGGCCAGAAACTTTGAAAATATAAAGTTTCCTGCCCGGTATACGAATGAAGAAGCCTCATCCATTATTCAGCAATTCGAAGATCATTTTTCAGGGAAAGAACTGCCTGATATCGGTCAATTTCATTTAATCAGAATGAGTGAAGCTCAGCCTTTGGAAAAACGGGTGCTGATGGAAAAGCATCTGATCAGCCCGAATTTAACGGAATCACCGTTTGGCGGCTGTCTGCTTTCTGAAAATGAAGAAGTCAGCATTATGTTAAATGAAGAAGATCATATCAGAATTCAATGTCTCTTCCCCGGCTTCCAGCTTCTCAACGCCATAAAAGCGGCAAACCAGGTTGATGACTGGATTGAGGAGAAAGTGGATTACGCTTTTGGGGAGAAGAGAGGATACTTAACAAGCTGTCCTACAAATGTAGGGACGGGACTAAGGGCTTCGGTCATGATGCATTTGCCGGGTCTTGTACTAACTAGGCAATTGAATCGAATTATACCGGCAATTAACCAATTAGGTTTAGTTGTTAGAGGAATTTACGGGGAAGGCAGCGAAGCATTAGGAAATATCTTTCAAATTTCAAATCAAATCACACTTGGAAAATCAGAACAGGACATCGTCGATGATTTGAACAGTGTGGCTGCCCAGCTGATTGAGCAGGAACGCTCAGCCCGAGAAGCGCTTTATCAAACCTCGAAAATTGAATTAGAGGACCGGGTATTCAGATCTTACGGCGTTTTATCCAACTGCCGAATGATTGAATCGAAGGAAACGGCGAAATGCCTTTCTGACGTTCGACTGGGGATAGACCTGGGGATCATTAAAGGGCTATCAAGCAATATACTTAATGAACTGATGATTTTGACACAGCCCGGTTTTCTCCAGCAATATTCGGGCGGCGCATTACGGCCGAACGAAAGAGACGTGAGAAGAGCGGCTCTTATCAGGGAAAGGCTGCATTTAGAAATGAGTGCAAATAGACAGGAGGATGATTCGATATGATGTTTGGAAGATTTACAGAGCGGGCTCAAAAGGTATTGGCACTGGCACAGGAAGAAGCACTGCGCTTAGGCCATACAAATATCGGAACTGAACATATATTATTGGGGTTAGTCCGTGAAGGTGAAGGGATAGCATTTAAAGCTTTAGAAGCGCTTGGCCTCAATTCAGATAAAATGCAGAAAGAAGTGGAAAGTTTGATTGGCCGAGGGCAGGAAAGCACCACCTCTGTCCCTCATTACACGCCTAGAGCCAAAAAGGTAATAGAACTATCAATGGATGAAGCCAGAAAGCTCGGTCATTCTTATGTAGGAACAGAGCACATACTTCTTGGGCTGATTCGTGAAGGTGAGGGAGTCGCCGCGAGAGTACTGAATAATCTGGGTGTCAGTCTCAATAAGGCGAGACAGCAGGTTCTGCAGCTTCTCGGAAGCAATGAGACAGGGGCATCCGGAGCGGGAACAAATAGCAGCGCAAACACGCCGACGCTTGACAGTCTGGCGCGTGATTTAACCGCGATTGCGAGGGAAGACAGCCTTGATCCGGTTATCGGCCGAAGCAAAGAAATTCAGCGTGTTATTGAGGTATTAAGCCGCAGAACAAAGAATAATCCCGTTCTGATTGGAGAACCGGGTGTAGGTAAAACTGCGATTGCTGAAGGTCTCGCACAGCAGATCATCAACAATGAAGTGCCGGAAATTTTACGTGATAAACGCGTAATGACATTAGACATGGGAACGGTTGTAGCAGGCACGAAATACCGCGGAGAATTTGAAGACCGTCTGAAAAAAGTAATGGATGAAATACGTCAGGCCGGCAATATTATTTTATTCATTGACGAATTGCACACCCTGATCGGAGCTGGAGGAGCAGAAGGCGCGATTGACGCGTCGAATATTTTAAAACCTTCACTCGCTCGCGGAGAGCTTCAGTGCATCGGTGCGACAACGCTTGATGAATACCGCAAATATATCGAAAAAGACGCAGCACTGGAGCGCCGCTTCCAGCCGATTCAGGTGGATGAGCCGTCAGTCGATGAAAGCATTCAGATCTTAAAAGGCCTTCGTGACCGCTATGAAGCGCATCACCGCGTATCCATTACCGATGAAGCGATCGAAGCGGCGGTTAAATTGTCTGACCGTTATATTTCTGACCGCTTCCTTCCGGATAAAGCGATCGATTTAATTGACGAGGCCGGTTCAAAAGTACGTCTCCGTTCCTTCACAACGCCTCCGAACTTAAAAGAGCTTGAGCAGAAACTCGATGAAGTTCGCAAGGAAAAAGACGCTGCCGTTCAAAGCCAGGAGTTTGAAAAAGCGGCTTCTCTTCGTGATACGGAGCAGCGCTTGAGAGAACAGGTGGAAGATACGAAAAAAACGTGGAAAGAAAAACAAGGCCAGGAGAACTCCGAAGTTTCTGTAGAGGATATCGCAATGGTGGTATCCAGCTGGACCGGGGTGCCTGTATCTAAAATTGCGCAAACGGAAACAGATAAGCTTCTCAATATGGAAAGCATTCTGCACTCCCGCGTCATTGGCCAGGATGAAGCCGTTGTAGCCGTTGCGAAGGCTGTCAGACGTGCAAGAGCCGGTTTGAAGGATCCGAAACGTCCGATCGGTTCATTCATCTTCTTAGGCCCAACAGGCGTAGGGAAGACAGAGCTGGCAAGAGCGCTGGCGGAATCCATTTTCGGTGATGAAGAAGCGATGATCAGAGTGGATATGTCCGAATATATGGAGAAACATTCGACTTCGCGTCTTGTCGGTTCTCCTCCGGGATATGTCGGTTATGATGAAGGCGGCCAGCTGACGGAAAAAGTGAGAAGAAAACCTTACTCTGTCGTACTGCTTGATGAAATTGAAAAAGCGCATCCTGATGTGTTTAACATTCTCCTGCAAGTGCTTGAAGACGGACGCTTGACTGATTCAAAAGGACGCACTGTTGATTTCCGCAACACGATCCTGATTATGACGTCAAACGTCGGAGCGAGCGAGTTGAAACGCAACAAATATGTGGGTTTCAATGTTCAGGATGAATCACAAAACCATAAAGACATGAAAGACAAAGTCATGGGAGAGCTGAAGCGTGCCTTCAGACCTGAATTTATTAACCGGATTGACGAAATTATCGTCTTCCACTCTCTTGAGAAAAAACATCTTACAGACATCGTGTCGCTTATGTCTGACCAGTTAACAAAACGTCTGAAAGAACAAGATCTCTCTATAGAGCTGACGGATGCTGCAAAAGCAAAAGTAGCAGACGAGGGCGTCGATTTGGAATACGGCGCACGTCCGTTAAGAAGAGCGATTCAAAAGCATGTGGAGGACCGGTTATCAGAAGAGCTTCTCAGAGGCAATATTGATAAGGGCCAGCACATCGTTCTTGATGTTGAAGACGGCGAATTTGTCGTAAAAACAACTGCTAAAACGAACTAATATAGTGACAAACATGAGGCATACGTAAGCAAGTGTATGCCTCACTTTGTTATATAGAGAAATATACGATAAGGAAGAGGTTTTACAGCATATATGGCTAAATCAAAAACAAAATTCATCTGCCACTCATGCGGTTATGAATCCGCAAAATGGATGGGGAAATGCCCTGGCTGCGGGGCTTGGAATACAATGGTGGAAGAAACCATCAAAAAAGCGCCGGCGAATCGGCGGGCGGCTTTCTCCCACTCCGTTCAAACCGTCCAGAAACCATCACCCATTACATCAATTGAAACATCAGAAGAACCCCGTGTTCAAACCAAGCTCGAAGAATTTAACAGAGTGCTTGGCGGCGGCGTTGTAAAGGGCTCGTTAGTATTAATCGGCGGCGACCCCGGCATCGGGAAATCAACGCTCCTTCTTCAAGTATCCGCACAATTAGCAGACACGGCCGGCAGCGTGCTTTACATTTCCGGGGAAGAATCCGTGAAGCAAACGAAGCTGCGCGCTGACAGGCTTGGAATCAACAGCCAATTGTTACATGTTTTATCTGAAACCGATATGGAGTATATTTCGTCTGCTATACAAGAGATGAAACCCGCATTTGTTGTCGTAGACTCCATTCAGACCGTTTACCAAAGCGACATTACCTCAGCTCCCGGCAGTGTATCACAAGTAAGAGAGTGTACGGCTGAATTGATGAAAATCGCGAAAACAAACGGCATTCCGATTTTTATCGTCGGACACGTCACAAAAGAAGGATCGATCGCAGGGCCAAGATTGCTTGAGCATATGGTCGATACCGTTCTATACTTTGAAGGAGAGCGGCACCATACATTCCGTATTTTGCGGGCTGTAAAAAACCGTTTCGGCTCAACAAATGAAATGGGCATCTTTGAAATGCGGGAAGAGGGGCTTACAGAAGTGCTGAACCCTTCGGAAATTTTCTTGGAAGAGCGTTCTGCCGGGGCTTCGGGTTCGAGTATCGTTGCGTCAATGGAAGGAACGAGACCGATCCTGGTTGAAATTCAGGCGCTCATATCACCGACCAGCTTTGGAAACCCGCGCCGCATGGCTACAGGGATTGACCACAATAGGGTGTCGTTAATCATGGCTGTGCTTGAGAAGCGGGTGGGGCTTTTGCTTCAGAATCAAGATGCATATTTAAAAGTCGCCGGCGGGGTCAAACTGGATGAACCGGCGATTGATTTGGCAGTAGCCGTCAGCATTGCTTCAAGCTTCAGAGATACACCGCCGAATCCTGCAGATTGCTTTATCGGTGAAGTGGGTCTGACAGGAGAAGTCCGCAGGGTGTCAAGAATCGAACAGCGCGTAAAAGAAGCGGCGAAACTCGGCTTCAAGCGTATGGTCATACCTGAGGCGAATGCAGGCGGATGGACAATACCAAAAGGGATTGAGGTTGTCGGAGTAGCAAATGTTGCAGAAGCGCTTCGTACTTCATTAGGAGGATCATAATAGATGGAAAAAGAGAAAAAAGGGGCGAAACAAGAGCTTGACCTGTCTGCAATTCTGCAGTTCGTTGCACCGGGCACGCCGCTCAGAGCCGGGATAGAGAATGTACTGCGGGCAAATACAGGCGGCCTGATTGTTGTCGGATACAATGATAAGGTAAAGCAAGTCGTGGATGGCGGTTTTCATATTAATACATCATTTGCGCCCGCTCACCTATACGAGCTGGCCAAAATGGACGGTGCCATTATTTTAAGCGATTCCGGCCAGAAAATTCTTTATGCGAATACACAGCTTATGCCGGAAGCGACCATTTCTTCTTCAGAAACGGGAATGAGGCACCGTACGGCGGAACGGGTGGCGAAGCAGACCGGCTGTCTCGTCATCGCCATTTCTGAACGCAGAAATGTTATTACGTTATACCAGGACAGCATGAAATACACACTGAAGGACATAGGATTTATTTTAACAAAAGCAAACCAGGCGATTCAAACGCTTGAGAAGTATAAAACCATTTTAGACAAAACGATTACGGCTTTAAACGCTTTAGAGTTTGAGGAGCTCGTGACATTCAGTGACGTGCTGTCCGTCATGCACCGCTATGAAATGGTGCTCCGTATAAAAAATGAAATCAACATGTATATTAAAGAACTCGGAACGGAAGGCCACTTAATCCGTCTGCAGGTGATTGAGCTGATTACGGATATGGAAGAAGAAGCGGCTCTTTTCATCAAAGACTATGTGAAAGAAAAAATCAAAGATCCGTTCGTGCTGTTAAAAGAGCTTCAGGATATGTCCAGCTATGATCTGCTTGATGATTCCATTCTGTTTAAGCTGCTTGGATATCCCGCTTCTACCAACCTTGATGATTATGTGCTGCCGAGAGGGTACAGGCTGCTGAATAAAATTCCGCGTCTGCCGATGCCGATTGTTGAAAATGTAGTTGAGGCGTTCGGATTTTTACCAAGCATAACGGAAGCCACTGTTGAAGAGCTGGATGATGTTGAAGGCATCGGTGAGGTGCGCGCCCAAAAAATCAAAAAAGGTTTAAAACGTCTTCAAGAAAAACACTATATAGATAGACAGCTTTAAGTATCGCTTAAACCTGTCAGAATCCGGGTATATTATTGTTAGTTTTTGTTTATTCTGATATTTGTAGGCTTTGACAGCCTGCTGAAAAATGTTACTTAAAAGGAGGTGGAGGTATGTTAAAACGAATAGTTCAGGCGTTCTTCATTATTGTGGGCGGCGTTGTCGGTATCTTTTTAATACCTGAATTGTTTGTACTGTCAAATATACAGGACATACCTTTAATAACAAACGCATATACGTCTGCTGCAATTGGTGCTATTATCTTTTTTCTCATCAGTATATGGACGACAGAATATGTGATTAATTGGGTGAAATGGATTGAAGATTCTTTGCTGAGAGCTCCGGTGCCGGATCTGTTATTCGGAAGTCTCGGATTGGTTTTTGGACTTATCATCGCATATCTCATTGTAAACGTGATTCCGCTGGACAATATTCCGTACCGTATATTCAGCACCATCATCCCGGTCTTTCTGGCTTTCTTTCTCGGTTACCTGGGCTTCCAGGTCGGATTTAAGAAAAAGGATGAACTGATCGGTCTGTTCTCCATTTCTGCAAGAATGCAGAAGAAAAAAGGAAGTGCCGATGAGGAGCAGGAGGAACAGGAGAAAAGGCTGAAAATCTTGGATACAAGTGTTATTATTGATGGGAGAATTGCAGATATTTGTCAGACGGGCTTTTTAGAAGGAGTCATTGTAATTCCTCAATTTGTGCTTGAGGAATTACAGCATATCGCTGATTCTTCAGATGTTTTAAAACGCAACAGAGGACGCCGCGGACTGGATATTTTGAATCGCATTCAAAAGGAACTGGATATTACGGTTGAAATTTATGAAGGCGACTTCGAAGACATTCAAGAGGTTGACAGCAAGCTTGTCAAACTTGCGAAGCTGACATCCGGTGTCGTTGTGACGAATGATTTTAATTTAAATAAAGTATGTGAGCTTCAGAAGGTTGCGGTACTGAATATTAATGACCTTGCAAACGCGGTGAAGCCGGTTGTGCTCCCGGGTGAAGAAATGAATGTGCAGGTGATTAAGGACGGGAAAGAGCATAATCAAGGTGTGGCTTACTTGGATGACGGAACAATGATCGTTGTGGAAGAAGGCCGCAATTATATAGGGAAACATATTGATGTGCTCGTAACCAGCGTGCTGCAGACAGCGGCGGGGCGAATGATTTTTGCCAAGCCTAAGCTGCTTGAGAAGGCTCTTTAAGAGGGAGTTAATGATGGAGTATGTCGTAGTCATTCCGGCTGCCGGACAAGGGAAACGGATGAAAGCCGGGAAAAATAAGCTGTTCATCGGCTTAAAGGGTGCGCCTGTTATTATACACACACTGCGGGTTTTTGAAAGCCACGCGCCTTGTCAGAAAATAATCCTGGTGATAAACGAGAGTGAACGGGAAGATTTTCACCAGCTGCTTGCCCAGTTTCCGGTTAAAGCGGAAATTGAGCTTGTCATCGGCGGAGCGGAGCGTCAGCATAGTGTATACGAAGGACTGAAAGTGATTGATGAGGAGTCCGTCGTTCTTGTTCATGACGGGGCGCGCCCGTTTGTCACGCATCAGCATATCGATAAACTCGCTGAAACAGCAGAAGAGACGGGAGCGGCTGTCCTGGCTGTTCCTGTGAAAGACACGATAAAACGGGCGGAAGGCTCCCGGGTTGCGGAGACCTTTGACCGTTCAAGCTTGTGGGCCGTTCAAACGCCGCAGGCTTTTCGTCTTTCTTTATTGAAAAAGGCGCATAGGGAAGCGGCAAACAAAGGCTTCTTAGGTACAGATGACGCCAGTCTCGTTGAGCGTCTTGATGGCTATCAGGTGAGTATCGTTGAAGGCAGCTATACCAATATTAAGCTGACAACGCCCGATGATCTGATATCAGCGGAAGCAATCATGAAAGCGGAAAGTGGGAATCATAATGTTTAGAATCGGACAAGGATTTGACGTGCATCAACTAACGGAAGGCCGTCCTCTTATCATCGGCGGAATTGAAATTCCTTATGAAAAAGGGCTGCTCGGGCATTCCGATGCGGATGTATTGCTGCACACGGTTGCAGATGCGTGCCTCGGAGCGGTAGGTGAAGGAGATATCGGCAAGCATTTCCCGGATACTGATCCGGAATTCAAGGATGCGGATTCTTTTAAGCTGCTTCAGCATGTCTGGAACATTGTCAAAGAAAAAGGGTACGTACTCGGAAATATAGACTGCACGATTATTGCGCAAAAGCCGAAAATGGCGCCGCATATTGATGCGATGAGAAAACGAATAGCGGAAGGCCTTGAGGCAGACGTCTCCCAAGTAAATGTAAAAGCAACAACGACAGAAAAGCTCGGGTTTACCGGAAGAGCCGAAGGAATTGCCGCTCAGGCTACCGTTCTGATCCAAAAAGCCTGATCATTATTTTGATGCCCGGTCTATTTGGTGGTAGAATAGATACATATATTCGGCTAGAGGCTACAGACGAGATGAAAGGAAGTATTTGAACATGGGAAATGAAGTACGCGTCCGCTATGCACCGAGTCCGACCGGACATTTGCATATCGGTAACGCCAGAACGGCGCTTTTTAACTATTTATTTGCCCGCAGCCAAGGCGGAAAGTTTATTATCCGGATTGAGGATACGGACAAAAAGCGAAATATTGAAGGCGGAGAGCAAAGCCAGCTTAACTATCTGAAATGGCTCGGCATAGACTGGGATGAAAGTGTGGATGTCGGCGGAGAATACGGCCCGTACCGCCAGTCTGAACGGAATGACATTTACAAAGAGTACTATGAAGCGCTGCTTGAAAAAGGGCTTGCTTATAAATGTTTCTGTACGGAAGAAGAACTTGAGAAAGAACGTGAAGAGCAGATCGCCCGCGGGGAAATGCCGCGCTATTCAGGCAAACACAGAAACCTGACTCAGGAAGAGCAGGAGCAGTTTTTAGCCGAAGGAAGACAGCCGAGCATCCGTTTCCGCGTGCCGGAAGGAAAAATCATCACTTTTAACGATATCGTAAAAGGCGAGATTTCTTTTGAATCAGACGGTATCGGCGACTTCGTCATCGTTAAAAAAGACGGTACACCGACGTATAACTTTGCCGTCGCAATTGACGATTACCTAATGAAAATGACGCACGTGCTCCGCGGTGAGGACCATATTTCAAATACACCGAAACAAATCATGATTTTCCAGGCGTTCGGCTGGGATATTCCTGAATTCGGACATATGACGCTTATCGTGAACGAAAGCCGCAAAAAATTAAGTAAACGTGATGAATCAATTATCCAGTTTATTGAGCAGTATGATGAGCTGGGTTACCTGCCTGAAGCGCTGTTTAACTTTATCGGACTTCTCGGCTGGTCTCCTGTCGGTGAAGAAGAGCTCTTCACAAGAGAACAATTTATTGAAATTTTTGATGTGAATCGTTTATCTAAGTCACCGGCTCTGTTTGATATGCATAAACTGAAATGGGTCAACAACCAATATGTCAAAGCGCTGGATCTTGATCAAGTTGTTGAACTGACTCTGCCTCACCTGCAAAAAGCAGGAAAAGTCGGCACTGAGCTTTCTGCCGAAGAGCGGGAATGGGTGCGTAAGTTAATCTCTCTTTACCACGAGCAATTGAGCTACGGTGCTGAAATTGTCGAGCTGACTGATTTGTTCTTTAATGATGAAATCGAGTATAATCAAGAGGCAAAAGCCGTTCTGGCGGAAGAACAGGTGCCTGAAGTGCTCAGCGCATTTGCTGCGAAGCTTGAAGAGCTTGAAGAATTCACGCCAGAGCAGATCAAAGCCTCAATTAAAGCCGTTCAGAAAGAAACAGGCCATAAAGGCAAAAAGCTGTTCATGCCGATTCGTGTAGCGGTTACCGGCCAGACGCACGGTCCGGAGCTTCCGCAGGCTATTGAGCTGATCGGCAGAGAAACAGCCGTAAAACGCCTGAAAAGCATTTAAATATACGATTGTTGACAGGGAAGAGTATAAAACAATGACCATTACAGAAAGAATCTTCATCGGCTGAGAGAGATTCATGCGTTATGTTTTAGAAGTGCGCCCTTAAGACCTTTGAAGAACATTTCTGCGGAAATCAGTATTTAAAGGCGGCCGCCGCCGTTACCGGCTTTAAAGTTGGGAAAACACGTTTTGTTTTTCAAACAGAGTGGAACCGCGCGGTAAAAGCGTCTCTGTCATGTTTACATGCAGAGACGCTTTTTTTATAGGCGGAAAAACAGACTGGAGCGGGGAGAGAATGGGGGGAAGCATGTGTTTTTTAAAATGCTAAAAGAAGACATAGATACAGTGTTCGATCAAGATCCGGCAGCAAGAAGCTATTTTGAAGTTGTTTTAACTTATTCTGGTTTACATGCTATATGGGCGCATCGGATTGCACATGCTTTATATAAACGGAGATTTTTCTTCCTTGCGCGCCTGATATCACAGATTGCCCGTTTCTTTACCGGAATTGAAATCCATCCCGGCGCGACCATCGGGAGAAGGTTTTTCATTGATCACGGTATGGGGGTCGTCATAGGGGAAACATGTGAAATCGGCAATAACGTGACGGTATTCCAAGGTGTCACTCTCGGGGGAACGGGAAAAGAAAAGGGAAAGCGGCATCCGACCATTAAAGATGATGCTTTAATTGCAACGGGGGCGAAGGTGCTCGGCTCTATAACAGTCGGGCAAGGCTCTAAAGTAGGGGCCGGCTCCGTTGTGCTGCGTGATGTTCCCGACTTTTCAACCGTTGTCGGCATACCTGGAAAAGTCGTCATTCAGAACGGAAGAAAGATCAAACGCGATCTCAATCACCAAGACTTGCCCGATCCGGTTGCTGACCGGTTAAGAGCATTGGAGCAGCAGATTTTTGAGCTGCAGGCTGAACTGGAAGATAAAAAAGAAAGGATCAACCAAAAATGACCATTACACTTTATAATACATTGACACGGAAAAAGGAAACATTCGTTCCTCTTGAGGAAGGAAAAGTAAAAATGTACGTGTGCGGACCCACTGTATACAACTATATTCATATCGGAAACGCCCGTCCGGCGATTGTGTATGATACCGTACGCAACTATTTGGAGTATAAGGGATACGATGTTCAATACGTATCGAATTTCACAGATGTTGATGACAAATTGATTAAGGCGGCTAATGAGCTCGGCGAGGACGTTCCGACCGTTTCTGAGCGGTTTATTAAAGCTTATTTTGAAGATGTGGGCGCCCTCGGATGCCGGAAAGCGGATCTTCACCCTCGAGTCATGGAGAACATGGACGCCATTATTGAATTTGTCAGCGAGCTGATTAAAAAAGGCTACGCTTATGAATCGGAAGGCGACGTCTATTTCAAAACAAGAGCCTTCGAAGGCTACGGCAAGCTTTCACAGCAATCAATTGATGAACTCAGATCGGGCGCTCGTATCCGTGTCGGTGAGAAGAAAGAGGATGCGCTGGACTTTGCTCTTTGGAAAGCCGCCAAAGACGGAGAAATTTCATGGGATAGCCCTTGGGGAAAAGGCCGCCCGGGCTGGCACATTGAATGCTCCGCAATGGTGAAAAAATATTTGGGTGACGAAATCGATATTCATGCCGGCGGTCAGGACCTGACATTCCCGCACCATGAGAACGAAATCGCCCAATCTGAAGCATTAACAGGCAAGACATTCGCAAAATACTGGCTTCACAACGGTTACATCAATATAGATAATGAAAAAATGTCAAAATCGCTCGGCAACTTTGTTTTGGTGCACGATATCATTAAGCAGTATGACCCGCAGCTTTTGAGATTTTTCATGCTGTCCGTTCATTACCGCCACCCGATCAACTATTCGGAAGAGCTGCTTGAGAAAACAAAAAACGCGTTTAACCGCCTGAAGACGGCCTACAGTAATTTAAACCATCGTTTGATTAGCAGCACGAATCTGACTGACAATGATGATGAATGGCTCGCTAAAATAGAAGAGCACCGCGCTGCATTTGAAGAAGCGATGGATGATGATTTTAATACGGCGAATGCGATTTCCGTTTGGTTTGATTTGGCGAAGCTTGCCAACTACTACATGCAGGAGGACAATACGGCGGATCACGTCATTAAAGCCTTTATCAGCATGTTTGACCGAATCGGATCCGTTCTCGGACTTACGCTCGGCGAAGAAGAGCTTGTCGATGAAGAGATTGAAGAATTGATCGAGAAGAGAAATGAAGCCCGCCGCAATCGCGATTTTGCTTTGTCAGACCAAATTCGCGATCAGCTGAAAAGCATGAATATCATTCTTGAAGATACGGCTCAGGGAACTCGCTGGAAGCGGGGAGAGTAAGCGGATGCTTCAATTTGAACAAATCAAAGATTCAAAGCAGTTAAACGGTCTTGCGCTCGCTTATATGGGTGATGCCATTTTTGAAATATATGTCCGGCATCACCTGCTTAAGCAGGGCCATACGAAACCGAATGACCTTCATAAGAAGGCGAGCCGGATCGTATCGGCAAAATCACAGGCAGACATTCTGTTCCGCCTTCAGGAAGAATCCTTTTTCACGGAGGAAGAGGAAGCCGTGGTGAGAAGGGGAAGAAACGCGAAATCAGGGACGACGCCTAAAAACACAGATGTACAGACGTACCGCCATAGTACAGCTTTTGAGGCTTTGCTCGGATATCTTTTTCTTGAGAAAAGAGAAGAAAGACTGAATCAGCTGATTACAGAAGCTATACAAGTCGGGACGTCAGGGAGGAAAACAAATGAGTCAGCAACATGATTACGTCATAGGAAAAAACGCGGTAATTGAGACGTTAAAGTCGGATCGCAAACTCTATAAGTTATGGATGGCGGAAAACACAGTAAAAGGACAGGCGCAGCAAGTTATGGAGCTTGCTAAAAAGCGCGGCGTCACCATTCAATTTGTGCCGAGAAAAAAACTCGATCAGATGGTGGAGGGGCAGCATCAGGGAGTTGTCGCTCAGGTGGCGGCATATGAATATGCACAATTAGACGAATTATATAAAAGAGCGGAACAGAGAAACGAACAGCCTTTCTTTCTCATATTGGACGAGCTGGAAGACCCTCATAATCTCGGTTCCATCATGAGAACGGCTGACGCTGTCGGCGCGCATGGCATCGTGATTCCGAAACGCAGAGCGGTCGGACTGACTTCGACGGTCGCAAAAGCATCGACCGGTGCCATTGAACATATTCCCGTCGTGAAGGTGACCAATCTTGCCCGGACACTTGATGAAATGAAGGAGCGGGGCATTTGGGTCGTGGGAACGGATGCATCCGCCCGGGAAGACTACCGCTCTATGGACGGCAACATGCCTTTGGCGCTCGTTATCGGAAGCGAAGGCAAAGGAATGGGCCGTCTTGTGAAAGAGAAATGTGATTTTCTCATTAAACTTCCGATGGCCGGAAAAGTCACGTCTCTGAATGCATCGGTAGCGGCCGGCCTTCTGATGTATGAAGTCTACCGGAAACGCAATCCTTTAGGGGAATAAAGACAAATGGACATCCTATTAGTAGACGGATACAACATGATAGGAGCTTGGCCGCAGCTAAAGGATTTAAAAGCGAACAGTTTTGAAGAAGCGAGAGATGTGCTGATTCAGAAGATGGCGGAGTATCAGTCGTACACGGGAATTAAAGTCATTGTGGTGTTTGACGCACATCTGGTAAAAGGCATAGAGAAAAAACACACGAATCACAGAGTCGAAGTGATTTTCACACGGGAGAATGAAACGGCGGATGAGCGGATTGAGAAGCTTGCACAGGCGCTGAATAATATTGCGACACAGATTCATGTCGCAACCTCTGATTACACGGAGCAGTGGGCGATTTTCGGACAAGGGGCTCTCCGCAAATCCGCCCGGGAGCTGCTGAGGGAAGTGGATGCGATAGAACGACGGATTCAAAGACGGGTTTCGAAGATCACTTCCGAAAAACCCCCGGGTAAAATCGAGCTGTCCGAAGAGGTTTTGAAAACGTTTGAAAAGTGGCGGCGCGGCGGCCTGGATTAGGTTGACGCTTTTTCGCCCATTAATGTATAATATTTCTATCTACGTGCGCCGGGGGGATCGCAGTGAATCTACAGAACAGCAAGGGAAAATTCAACAAAGTGCAGTTTTGCCAGTTGGAGGACGAGCAGGTCATTGAAAAGGTTCATGTTGGGGATAGTGATGCGTTAGATTACTTGATTACGAAGTACCGTAATTTTGTACGGGCGAAAGCCAGGTCTTATTTTTTAATAGGGGCCGACAGAGAAGATATTGTACAGGAAGGGATGATAGGCTTATATAAGTCTATCCGAGACTTTAGGGAGGACAAGCTTACTTCATTTAAAGCTTTTGCAGAATTATGCATTACCCGCCAGATTATTACCGCAATAAAGACAGCTACCCGTCAGAAACACATTCCTTTAAATTCTTATGTTTCTTTAGACAAGCCAATTTTTGATGAAGAATCAGACAGAACACTGCTTGATGTCATTTCAGGCGCAAAAACGTTAAACCCTGAAGAAATGATTATTAATCAGGAAGAATTCGATGATATTGAGATGAAAATGGGAGAACTGCTGAGTGATCTGGAGAGAAAGGTGCTTGTTTTGTACTTGGACGGAAGAAGTTACCAAGAAATTTCAGATGACTTAAACCGACACGTAAAATCAATTGATAATGCCCTGCAGCGCGTGAAGCGCAAGCTTGAGAAGTATTTAGAAATAAGAGAAATCAGCCTGTAGCGGGTTTCTATGTCATATTGACAGAATTTTTCTGACTGTGCTATTTTATTAAGATAAATGAATGTCTATTTAGGAAAAGGTGTATCGACATGAGAAAAAAGATTACGCTGGCATGCAAAACATGCGGAAATCGTAATTATACGACAATGAAAAGCTCTGCATCAGCGGCTGAGCGGTTAGAAGTTAAGAAGTACTGCAGCACTTGCAATTCACATACAGCTCATTTAGAAACAAAATAGTGTTCGCTTTTTAAATTGTGGAGGTCTTTTACATGCGCATGATGAGTTTCTTTAAAGATGTTGGGAAAGAAATGAAAAAGGTTAGCTGGCCTAAAGGCAAAGAGTTAACGCGCTATACGATCACGGTGATTTCAACGGTTATCTTTTTTGTTATCTTTTTTGCCCTCCTTGATACAGGAATTTCTCAATTAATTCGTTTAATAGTTGAATAATGATCAGCAATACGTGCTATAATAGATCATAATATCGTTTGCCAAAACCCGTTCAGCGGGTTTTTTATTGTGTTGAAAAAAGGATTCATAGGCTCTGAGCCTATTTTTTGTTTTACACTTCATTTTTAAATGCGGGGAGGGAAGGACTGCAGAGTCCTGATAGAATGGAAAAGAATTGGTATGTTGTTCATACGTATTCCGGTTATGAAAACAAAGTAAAAGCAAACCTTGAAAAACGTGTGGAATCAATGGGAATGCAGGATAAAATTTTCCGCGTGGTCGTTCCTGAAGAAGAAGAGACTGATATTAAGAACGGCAAGAAAAAAGTAGTCAAAAAGAAAGTGTTCCCGGGTTATGTGCTTGTTGAAATCGTCATGACTGATGATTCTTGGTATGTAGTCCGCAACACGCCGGGCGTTACCGGTTTCGTCGGATCAGCCGGTTCAGGCTCAAAGCCGACTCCGCTTCTTCCTGGCGAAGCGGAAACCATTTTAAAACGGATGGGCATGGATGAGCGGAAAACCGACATTGATTTTGAATTGAATGAGACAGTCAAAGTCATAGACGGGCCATTCGCCAACTTTACAGGATCAATTGAAGAGATTGATTATGATAAGAGCAAAGTGAAGGTATTCGTTAACATGTTCGGCCGTGAAACGCCGGTTGAACTGGAATTTACCCAGATCGACAAATTGTAATGTGAAAAAACTTGAAATTGCTATATATTAATGATAATATAGCAAAGGTACGTCTTGGACTAATCCAAGGCAGCTAGCTTGATATTTCGTCATTCATATAAAGAATGAAACCTTGAGTGGGAGGGTTTACCCTATTACCACATCACGGACTTAAGGAGGTGTGTCTCGTGGCTAAAAAAGTAGTAAAAGTTGTAAAATTGCAAATTCCTGCTGGAAAAGCTAACCCAGCGCCGCCAGTTGGACCTGCACTAGGTCAAGCCGGTGTAAATATCATGGGATTCTGTAAGGAGTTTAACGCTCGTACAGCTGACCAAGCTGGTTTAATCATTCCTGTTGAAATTTCGGTTTACGAAGACCGTTCATTTACATTTATTACAAAAACTCCGCCTGCTGCAGTATTGCTTAAAAAAGCAGCTGGAATTGAGTCTGGTTCTGGTGAACCAAACCGTAATAAAGTGGCAACCGTTAAGCGCGATAAGGTTCGCGAAATCGCTGAAACGAAAATGCCTGACTTAAACGCAGCAGACGTTGAAGCGGCAATGCGCATGGTTGAAGGTACTGCCCGCAGTATGGGTATCGTTATCGAGGATTAATTTGTTTCTTGTCGGGTTGCGAGTTTTCACAAGTTCGCAACCCTTATTCGTGGGAGGTTATTCCGCTATAACCACATAAGGAGGAAATTTTAAAATGGCTAAAAAAGGTAAAAAGTACGTTGAAGCTGCGAAGCTTGTAGACCGTGCAAAAGCTTACGACGTCGCTGAAGCAGTGGCGCTTACTAAAAAAACAAACACAGCTAAATTCGACGCTACAGTTGAAGTTGCTTTTCGTTTAGGGGTTGACACTCGTAAAAACGATCAGCAAATCCGCGGAGCAGTCGTGCTTCCAAACGGAACTGGTAAAACTCAGCGCGTTCTCGTTTTCGCAAAAGGCGAAAAAGCGAAAGAAGCTGAAGCTGCTGGTGCAGATTTCGTTGGCGATACTGACTACATCAACAAAATTCAACAAGGCTGGTTCGATTTCGATGTAATCGTAGCTACACCTGACATGATGGGTGAGGTTGGTAAAATCGGTCGTGTACTTGGACCAAAAGGTTTAATGCCAAACCCTAAAACTGGTACAGTTACTTTCGAAGTTGAAAAAGCAATCGGCGAAATCAAAGCTGGTAAAGTTGAATACCGTGCTGATAAAGCTGGCAACATTCATGTTCCTATCGGTAAAGTTTCTTTCGAGGACGAAAAACTTGTTGAGAACTTCACAACAATGTACGATACAATCCTGAAAGCTAAACCTGCTGCAGCTAAAGGCGTTTACGTGAAAAACGTTGCTGTAACATCTACTATGGGACCTGGTGTCAAAGTAGACGCTTCAACTTTCAACGTAAAATAATATTTGACTTTAGATCAGCATTCTGATATAATTCAAAATGTTGTAAAATATAATATGTCATTTATACCGTAGACAGCAGGGGCCGCTGAGGCTTAATATCCTGCCGAGGTGTATATATATCACAGCTATTACGTTACGTATGCTTGTATATACAGCCTCCATGTCCACATGGAGGCTTTTTATATGAAATCGTCGTCACAGTCGTGATCACCTAGCGGTATAAGTGTTACACAAAATCTACAGGAGGTGTAACCATGAGCAGCGCAATTGATACAAAAAAAGTTGTTGTTGAAGAGATTGCTTCTAAACTGAAAGAAAGCAAATCAACGATCATCGTTGACTACCGCGGACTTAACGTTTCTGAAGTAACTGAACTCCGTAAACAGCTTCGCGAAGCTAACGTAGAGTTCAAAGTGTACAAAAACACAATGACTCGCCGTGCGGTTGAACAAGCTGAACTTGATGGTTTGAATGATGTCTTAACTGGACCGAATGCGATCGCATTCAGTACTGAAGATGTTGTCGCTCCGGCGAAAGTTCTTAACGAGTTCGCGAAAAACCACGAAGCTCTGGAAATCAAAGCGGGCGTTATCGAAGGTAAAGTATCTTCTGTTGAAGAAGTGAAAGCTCTTGCTGAACTTCCTTCACGCGATGGCTTACTTTCTATGTTGCTTAGCGTACTTCAAGCTCCAGTTCGCAACCTTGCACTTGCAGCTAAAGCAGTTGCAGACCAAAAGGAAGAACAAGGCGCTTAATCTGATTTTACCCTAAAATAAAACAAATGGAGGAATTTCAAATGGCTTTAAATATCGAAGAAATCATTGCTTCCGTTAAAGAAGCAACTGTACTTGAATTGAACGACCTAGTAAAAGCAATCGAAGAAGAATTTGGCGTAACTGCTGCTGCTCCTGTAGCTGTAGCTGGCGGAGCTGCTGCTGGCGGCGCTGCTGAAGAGCAAAGCGAATTCGACCTTATCCTTGCTGGTGCAGGTTCTCAGAAAATCAAAGTTATCAAAGTTGTTCGTGAAATCACTGGTCTTGGCTTGAAAGAAGCTAAAGAACTTGTTGACAACACTCCAAAACCACTTAAAGAAGGTATTGCGAAAGAAGAAGCTGAAGAGCTTAAAGCTAAACTTGAAGAAGTTGGCGCTTCTGTAGAAGTTAAGTAATCTTCACTTGCCTGTAGGGGAAGCTCGCTTTTATGAGGCGGGCTTTTTCTTTGCTTTTCTTTAAGCGCCATTAAAAAAGGAGGTTCTAATAATGAGTGAACACTATTATTCAGAAAAACCTTCAGTCAAAAGCGATAAACAGACATGGTCATTTACACTGCGGAACAGATCTTATACATTCACAAGTGACAGCGGCGTTTTCTCAAAAAAGGAAGTTGATTTCGGTTCGCGTGTCTTAATTGAAGCGTTTGAAGAGCCTGAGGTTGATGGTGACTTCCTGGATGCAGGCTGCGGCTACGGCCCGATCGGTCTGTCGCTCGCCGGTGAATTTACAGACCGGACCGTGCACATGATTGACGTGAATGAAAGAGCCGTAGAGCTGTCAAATGAAAATGCAGAAAAAAACGGAATAAAAAACGTTCGGATTTATCAGAGTGATTTATTTTCAAATATTGATTCTGCTCAAACATTTGCTTCTATTATTACAAACCCCCCAATCCGCGCCGGAAAAAAAGTTGTCCATGCCATTTTTGAAAAAAGCGCTGAGCATTTAAGGGCTTCAGGTGAGTTGTGGATCGTTATACAGAAAAAACAGGGCGGGCCTTCTGCCATTGAAAAACTGAAGGAGCTTTTTGACGAAGTTTCCGTCGTTCAAAAAAAGAAAGGCTATTATATCATAAAAGCAAAAAAAGTTTGACTTGAATTTTCAGCTATGTTAATATTGTAAAATGCCAATGTATATATTTTGCATGATATGCTGAATAATCATAGTGCATGTATAAATTATACAAACATGGAAATGCTAATAAAATCGGTATTTGTTTTTGGATGTGGTTTTCTTAATTAGAAACCCTTTTTTCTTTTGTCTTGTAAAAGTATTTCTTCATCGTAAGGAATGCTTATTACACATATAATACGCATGATTTGAGGGGTGAATCAGTTGACAGGTCAACTAGTTCAGTATGGACGACACCGCCAGCGCAGAAGCTATGCTCGCATTAGCGAAGTGTTAGAATTACCAAATCTCATTGAAATTCAAACCTCTTCTTATCAGTGGTTTCTTGATGAGGGTCTTAGAGAGATGTTTCAAGACATATCACCAATTGAGGATTTCACTGGTAACCTCTCTCTTGAGTTCATTGACTACAGTTTAGGAGATCCTAAGTATCCCGTTGAAGAGTCAAAAGAACGTGATGTGACTTACTCAGCTCCGCTAAGAGTGAAGGTTCGTTTAATTAACAAAGAAACTGGAGAGGTAAAAGACCAGGATGTCTTCATGGGTGATTTCCCTATTATGACAGATACCGGTACTTTTATCATCAACGGTGCAGAACGTGTTATCGTATCTCAGCTTGTTCGGTCTCCAAGTGTATATTTCAGTGGTAAAGTAGACAAAAACGGTAAGAAAGGTTTTACCGCGACTGTCATTCCAAACCGTGGCGCATGGTTAGAATACGAAACTGATGCGAAAGATGTTGTGTATGTCCGCATTGATCGCACACGTAAGTTGCCGGTTACGGTTCTTTTGCGTGCTCTCGGCTTCGGTTCCGACCAAGAGATTCTCGATCTCATTGGTGAGAACGAATATCTCCGCAATACACTGGATAAGGACAACACTGAAAACAGTGACAAAGCGCTTCTTGAAATCTATGAGCGCCTTCGTCCGGGAGAGCCGCCTACAGTAGAAAACGCAAAAAGTTTGCTGGATTCCCGTTTCTTTGATCCTAAGCGATACGACCTTGCGAATGTAGGACGCTATAAAATTAATAAAAAGCTTCATATCAAGAACCGTCTGTTTAACCAGCGCCTTGCAGAAACACTGGTGGATCCTGAAACAGGTGAAATCCTCGCTGAAAAAGGGCAGATTCTTGACAGAAGAACACTTGATAAAGTACTGCCATACTTAGAAAATGGAATCGGCTTCAGAAAACTTTATCCTAACGGCGGCGTTGTCGAGGATGAAGTGATGCTTCAATCCATTAAAATCTATGCTCCTACTGATGCAGAAGGAGAGCAGACGATCAATGTGATCGGCAATGCTTACATTGAAGAGGCGATTAAAAATATTACGCCTGCTGATATTATTTCTTCTATCAGCTACTTCTTCAATCTCCTGCACGGAGTGGGTGACACTGACGATATCGACCATCTCGGAAACCGCCGCCTGCGTTCTGTAGGAGAGCTCCTGCAAAACCAATTCCGTATCGGTTTAAGCCGGATGGAACGTGTCGTACGTGAAAGAATGTCTATTCAAGACACAAATACAATCACGCCGCAGCAGCTGATTAACATCAGACCTGTTATTGCGTCTATTAAAGAGTTCTTCGGAAGCTCACAGCTTTCTCAATTCATGGATCAGACGAACCCGCTTGCTGAATTGACGCACAAACGCCGTCTGTCAGCTCTCGGACCGGGCGGTTTGACGCGTGAGCGTGCAGGTATGGAAGTACGTGACGTTCACTACTCTCACTATGGCCGTATGTGTCCGATCGAAACGCCTGAGGGCCCGAACATCGGTTTGATCAACTCATTGTCATCATTTGCGAAAGTAAACCGCTTTGGTTTCATTGAGACGCCATACCGCCGCGTTGATCCTGAAACAGGAAAAGTAACGCCTAGAATCGACTACTTGACTGCTGATGAAGAGGATAACTATGTCGTAGCCCAAGCGAACGCTAAGCTGAGCGATGACGGTTCTTTCTTGGATGACAGCATTGTAGCCCGTTTCAGAGGGGAAAACACCGTTGTAGCCCGCAACCGCGTGGATTACATGGACGTATCTCCTAAACAGGTTGTATCTGCTGCGACAGCATGTATTCCGTTCTTGGAAAACGATGACTCGAACCGTGCCCTTATGGGAGCGAACATGCAGCGTCAGGCTGTGCCTTTGATGCAGCCGGAAGCTCCGATCGTCGGAACGGGTATGGAATACGTATCCGGTAAAGACTCCGGTGCAGCCGTTATTTGTAAACACCCTGGTATCGTTGAACGGGTGGAAGCGAAAAACGTATGGGTGCGCCGCTATGAAGAAATTGACGGCCAAAAAGTAAAAGGCAACCTGGATAAGTACAGCTTGCTGAAATTTGTCCGCTCCAACCAAGGTACGTGCTACAACCAGCGTCCGATCGTCAGTGTCGGCGATGAAGTAGTAAAAGGAGAAATCCTTGCTGACGGCCCTTCAATGGAGCTTGGTGAACTTGCTCTCGGCCGCAACGTAATGGTCGGCTTCATGACATGGGATGGCTACAACTATGAGGATGCCATCATCATGAGTGAACGCCTTGTGAAAGATGATGTATACACATCTATTCACATTGAAGAATATGAATCAGAAGCACGTGATACAAAGCTTGGACCGGAAGAGATCACCCGCGATATTCCAAACGTAGGGGAAGACGCGCTTCGCAACCTCGATGACCGCGGAATTATCCGTATCGGCGCGGAAGTCAACGACGGAGACCTTCTCGTGGGTAAAGTAACGCCTAAAGGCGTAACTGAGCTTACGGCTGAAGAACGCCTTCTGCACGCAATCTTTGGAGAAAAAGCGCGTGAAGTCCGTGATACTTCCCTCCGTGTGCCTCATGGCGGCGGCGGAATTATCCACGACGTAAAAGTCTTCAACCGTGAAGACGGAGACGAACTTCCTCCGGGAGTGAACCAGCTTGTACGCGTATATATCGTTCAGAAACGTAAGATTTCTGAAGGTGATAAAATGGCCGGACGTCACGGAAACAAAGGGGTTATCTCGAAGATTCTTCCTGAAGAAGATATGCCTTACCTTCCTGACGGCACGCCGATCGATATCATGCTTAACCCGCTGGGTGTACCATCACGTATGAATATCGGTCAGGTATTAGAACTTCACATGGGTATGGCTGCCCGCTACCTCGGCATTCACATCGCGTCACCTGTATTTGACGGCGCGCGTGAAGAAGATGTGTGGGAAACACTTGAAGAAGCAGGTATGTCAAGAGACGCTAAAACAGTTCTTTATGACGGCCGTACGGGAGAACCGTTCGACAACCGTGTATCTGTCGGAATCATGTACATGATCAAACTGGCACACATGGTTGATGATAAACTTCATGCCCGTTCTACAGGTCCTTACTCACTTGTTACGCAGCAGCCTCTCGGCGGTAAAGCCCAATTCGGCGGACAGCGTTTCGGTGAGATGGAGGTTTGGGCGCTTGAAGCTTACGGCGCAGCTTACACGCTTCAAGAAATCCTGACTGTGAAGTCCGATGACGTGGTCGGACGTGTGAAAACATATGAAGCCATCGTCAAAGGCGACAATGTTCCAGAGCCTGGTGTTCCGGAATCATTCAAAGTATTGATCAAAGAGCTTCAAAGCTTAGGTATGGACGTGAAAATCCTTTCAGGCGATGAAGAAGAAATAGAAATGAGAGATCTAGAAGACGAGGAAGATGCGAAACAAGCTGACGGCCTTGCATTATCAGGTGATGAAGCGCCGGAAGAAACAGCATCTCCAGACGTTGAACGTGACGCAGTAACGAAAGAATAGTCTGTGATTGATAAAGGCAAGTGACATCGGTTAATCCGAAGATAAAAAGGGAGGTAGGCCCCTTGCTAGATGTGAACAATTTTGAGTATATGAACATCGGTCTTGCTTCACCGGATAAAATCCGTTCATGGTCTTTTGGTGAAGTGAAAAAGCCTGAAACGATAAACTATCGTACATTGAAACCTGAAAAGGACGGCCTGTTCTGCGAACGCATTTTCGGACCGACTAAGGACTGGGAATGTCATTGCGGCAAGTACAAGCGGGTTCGTTATAAAGGCGTAGTTTGTGACCGTTGCGGAGTTGAAGTAACGCGGGCTAAAGTCCGTCGTGAGAGAATGGGGCATATTGAACTGGCTGCCCCGGTTTCTCACATTTGGTATTTCAAAGGTATTCCGAGCCGTATGGGTCTTGTATTGGATATGTCACCGCGTGCGCTGGAAGAAGTCATCTACTTTGCTTCTTACGTCGTAACTGACCCGGCCAATACACCGCTCGAAAAGAAACAGCTTTTATCCGAAAAGGAATACCGTGCGTATCTGGATAAGTACGGAAACAAATTCCAAGCCTCTATGGGTGCGGAAGCCATTAATAAACTTCTGCAGGACATCGACCTTGTCAAAGAAGTTGATATGTTAAAAGAAGAGCTGAAAACTTCTCAAGGCCAGCGCCGCACACGTGCGATCAAACGCCTTGAAGTGCTTGAAGCCTTCCGTAATTCAGGAAACAAGCCGTCTTGGATGATTCTCGACGTGCTTCCGGTTATTCCGCCTGAATTAAGACCGATGGTTCAGCTTGACGGCGGACGTTTCGCAACGTCTGACCTGAATGACCTTTACCGTCGTGTCATCAACCGTAACAACCGTTTGAAACGCCTTTTGGACCTTGGTGCGCCAAGCATCATCGTTCAGAACGAGAAACGTATGCTTCAAGAGGCTGTCGATGCTTTAATTGACAACGGCCGCCGCGGACGTCCTGTAACAGGTCCTGGTAACAGACCGTTAAAATCTCTTTCTCACATGCTGAAAGGGAAACAAGGACGTTTCCGTCAGAACCTTCTTGGTAAACGTGTAGACTACTCAGGACGTTCCGTTATCGTCGTAGGTCCGCATCTGAAAATGTATCAGTGCGGATTGCCGAAGGAAATGGCGCTTGAGCTCTTCAAGCCATTCGTTATGAAAGAGCTTGTTGAAAAAGGTCTCGCTCACAACATCAAGAGCGCAAAACGCAAAATCGAACGCGTGCAGCCAGAAGTATGGGATGTACTTGAATCTGTCATTAAGGAGCATCCGGTCTTACTGAACCGTGCCCCTACGCTTCACAGATTAGGTATCCAGGCTTTCGAACCTACGCTTGTTGAAGGACGCGCCATCCGTCTTCACCCGTTAGTATGTACAGCTTATAACGCTGACTTTGACGGTGACCAAATGGCGGTTCACGTACCTTTATCAGCTGAGGCTCAAGCTGAGGCCCGCATTCTGATGCTTGCGGCCCAAAACATCTTGAACCCTAAAGATGGTAAACCGGTTGTTACGCCGTCTCAGGATATGGTATTAGGAAACTACTACCTGACACTTGAGCGCGCCGGAGCAGTCGGCGAGGGTATGGTCTTCAAAAATACGGACGAAGCGCTTCTTGCTTATCAAAACGGTTATGTCCACCTTCATACGAGAGTAGCTGTTGCAGCGAACTCCCTGAAGAATGTGACATTTACGGATGAGCAGCGTTCAAAACTGTTAATTACAACAGTCGGTAAGTTGGTCTTCAATGAAATTCTTCCTGAGTCATTCCCTTACATGAATGAACCTACGAAGAGCAACATTGAAGAGAAAACACCTGACCGTTTCTTCTTAGATAAAGGTGCTGACGTAAAAGCTGTGATTGCAGAGCAGCCGATCAACGCACCGTTTAAAAAAGGTATTTTGGGTAAAATCATCGCGGAAATCTTTAAACGATTCCATATCACGGAAACGTCTAAGATGCTTGACCGCATGAAAAACCTCGGTTTCAGATATTCAACGAAAGCCGGTATCACGGTAGGGGTTTCTGATATCGTCGTTCTCGATGATAAGCAGGAAATCCTCGAAGAGGCACAAAGCAAAGTTGATAATGTCTTGAAACAGTTCAGACGCGGTTTAATCACCGAAGAAGAACGATATGAAAGAGTCATTTCAATTTGGAGTTCAGCGAAAGATGTTATCCAAGGCAAACTGATGAAATCATTAGACGAAGTCAACCCGATCTACATGATGAGTGACTCAGGAGCCCGTGGTAACGCATCTAACTTTACGCAGCTTGCGGGTATGCGCGGTCTGATGGCCAACCCGGCTGGACGAATCATTGAATTGCCTATCAAATCAAGTTTCCGTGAAGGTCTGACGGTATTGGAGTACTTTATCTCCACTCACGGTGCGCGTAAAGGTCTTGCCGATACCGCCCTGAAAACAGCTGACTCAGGTTACCTTACACGCCGTCTTGTTGATGTTGCGCAGGATGTTATCATTCGTGAAACAGATTGCGGAACTGACCGCGGTATTCTTGCAAAACCGCTTAAAGAAGGTACGGAAATCATCGAGCGTCTGGAAGAGCGTCTGATCGGACGTTTCGCCAGAAAACAGATCAAACATCCTGAAACGGGTGCTGTGCTCATTAACGAAAACGAATTGATCGATGAAGATAAAGCGCTGGAAATCGTTGAAGCCGGAATCGAAGAAGTGTGGATCCGTTCTGCGTTCACATGTAACACTCCTCATGGTGTATGTAAACGATGCTACGGACGAAACCTTGCAACCGGAACTGATGTTGAAGTCGGCGAAGCAGTAGGTATTATCGCTGCCCAATCTATCGGTGAGCCTGGAACACAGTTAACAATGCGTACGTTCCACACAGGCGGGGTTGCCGGAGACGATATCACACAAGGTCTTCCGCGTATCCAAGAGCTTTTCGAAGCGCGTAATCCTAAAGGTCAAGCGACGATTTCTGAGATTGACGGTACAATTGCCGAAATCAATGAAGTCCGCGACAAACAGCAGGAAATTGTTGTTCAAGGCGCTGTTGAGACACGTTCATACACAGCACCTTACAACTCACGTCTGAAAGTGGCTGAGGGTGATCAGATTACCCGCGGTCAAGTGCTGACAGAAGGTTCTATCGATCCGAAAGAACTTCTTAAAGTCACTGACCTGACAACGGTTCAAGAATATCTTCTGCACGAGGTTCAGAAGGTTTACCGTATGCAGGGGGTTGAAATCGGCGATAAACACGTAGAAGTAATGGTTCGCCAGATGCTTCGCAAAGTCCGTGTGATCGATGCCGGAGATACTGATGTTCTTCCTGGCACATTGCTTGATATTCACCAATTCACAGAAGCGAACAAAAAAGTGCTGCTTGAAGGCAACCGGCCTGCTACAGGGCGTCCTGTCCTTCTCGGTATCACGAAAGCTTCACTCGAGACAGATTCATTCTTGTCTGCCGCATCATTCCAAGAAACAACACGCGTTCTTACGGATGCTGCGATTAAAGGCAAGCGCGATGAGCTTCTCGGCCTGAAAGAAAATGTTATCATCGGTAAACTGGTTCCGGCCGGTACCGGTATGATGAATTACAGAAAAGTAAAACCTGTTTCAAACGTTCAGCCTTCGGAAGATATGGTTCCGGCTGAATAATAGAAACTGCTGCAGGAAAGGCTGTTTCGACAGCTTTTCCTCAGTATTACAATTATTCTGGCGGCGGACTGCACTAAAAAATGTCATACGATGTTGACATCCGTTCCGCGGAGTGATAATATAACCAAGGTGCTCGAAATAAAACCTGTTACTTTGGAGGATATGTTTATGTCTTATGATAAAGTATCACAGGCCAAATCAATTATTATTGGTACGAAGCAAACAGTGAAAGCTCTGAAACGAGGTTCAGTAAAGGAAGTCGTCGTGGCAAAAGACGCGGATACAGTTCTTACGGCTGGCGTTATCCAGCTTGCAAAGAACCGAGATATCGACGTCAGTATGGTAGATTCCATGAAAAAGCTCGGCAAAGCCTGCGGAATTGAAGTGGGAGCAGCAGCTGTTGCCATTATGTTATAGCGTACTTTTTGTTTTTATATAAGATTTCGATCTTGTGTAAAGACATTGTTTTTTGCCTAATGATGAACCACCTGGGTATGTGGGTTATAAAACGTAATGAAGGGAGGAACACAACATGCCTACAATTAATCAGCTAATTCGCAAGGGACGCGTGAGCAAAGTTGAAAACTCTAAGTCACCTGCACTAAACAAAGGATACAACAGCTTTAAAAAAGAGCACACTAACGTATCTTCTCCACAAAAACGCGGGGTATGTACTCGTGTGGGTACAATGACACCGAAAAAACCGAACTCAGCACTTCGTAAATATGCTCGTGTTCGTTTGACTAACGGAATCGAGGTTACTGCCTACATTCCTGGTATCGGCCACAACCTGCAAGAGCACAGCGTTGTACTGATCCGCGGCGGACGTGTAAAAGACTTACCGGGGGTACGCTACCACATCGTTCGTGGTGCGCTTGATACTGCCGGAGTTGAAAACCGTGCGCAAGGCCGTTCTAAGTACGGTACGAAACGCCCTAAAGCAAAGTAATTAAATAAATCATTAAAACTATGAAGGGAGGATATTCAGATGCCACGTAAAGGTCCTGTAGCAAAAAGAGATGTTTTACCTGATCCGCTTTACAACTCTAAGCTGGTATCCCGCCTGATCAACAAAATGATGATCGACGGTAAAAAAGGTAAATCTCAAACAATCCTATACAAGTCATTCGATATCATTAAAGAACGCACTGGCAATGATGCAATGGAGGTTTTCGAACAAGCATTGAAAAACATCATGCCTGTACTTGAAGTAAAAGCACGCCGTGTAGGTGGAGCTAACTACCAAGTGCCTGTAGAAGTTCGTCCAGAACGCCGTACAACTCTTGGTCTTCGCTGGTTGGTTAACTATGCGCGTCTTCGCGGAGAAAAAACAATGGAAGAGCGCCTGGCTAACGAAATTCTTGATGCAGCTAACAACACTGGTGCTGCCGTTAAGAAACGTGAAGACACTCACAAGATGGCAGAAGCGAACAAAGCATTTGCTCACTACCGCTGGTAGGATTCATATAATCAAAATAATAATTCCCTAATAAGGAAGGAGAAATTACCCAATGGCAAGAGAGTTCTCCTTAGAAAAAACTCGTAATATCGGGATCATGGCTCACATCGATGCCGGTAAAACGACGACTACAGAACGGATCTTGTTCTACACAGGCCGTATCCACAAAATTGGCGAAACTCACGAAGGTGCTTCGCAAATGGACTGGATGGAGCAGGAACAAGAACGCGGTATCACAATCACTTCTGCAGCAACAACTGCACAGTGGAAAGGTTACCGTGTAAACATCATCGATACACCGGGACACGTGGACTTCACAGTTGAAGTTGAACGTTCACTCCGTGTACTTGATGGTGCGGTTGCTGTACTTGATGCTCAATCAGGTGTTGAGCCTCAGACAGAAACTGTATGGCGCCAAGCAACAACTTACGGAGTGCCGCGTGTTGTATTTGTCAACAAAATGGACAAAATCGGCGCAGACTTCCTTTACTCTGTAGGAACTTTAAGAGACCGTCTTCAAGCTAACGCTCACGCAATTCAATTACCGATCGGTGCTGAAGACAACTTCGAAGGTATCATCGACTTAGTAGAAAACGTTGCGTATTTCTACGAAGATGACCTTGGAACTCGTTCAGATGCGAAAGAAATCCCTGAAGAGTACAAAGAACAAGCTGAAGAGCTTCGCAACAGCCTGATTGAAGCTGTAGCTGAGCTTGATGAAGAGCTTATGGAAAAGTACCTTGAAGGTGAAGAAATCACTATCCCTGAACTGAAAGCTGCAATCCGTAAAGGTACACTGAATGTTGAATTCTACCCTGTACTTGTTGGTTCTGCTTTCAAAAACAAAGGTGTTCAGCTTGTACTTGATGCTGTTCTTGACTACCTTCCTGCGCCAACTGATGTTGCTGCAATCAAAGGTGTACGTCCTGATACAGATGAAGAGATCGTTCGTCATTCTTCTGATGAAGAGCCATTCTCTGCACTTGCATTTAAAGTTATGACTGACCCTTATGTCGGTAAGCTGACGTTCTTCCGCGTATATTCCGGTACACTTGATTCCGGTTCATATGTAAAGAACTCTACAAAAGGCAAGCGTGAGCGCGTAGGACGTATCCTTCAAATGCACGCTAACAGCCGTGAAGAGATCTCTACTGTTTACGCTGGAGACATCGCAGCTGCTGTAGGTCTAAAAGATACTTCTACTGGAGATACTCTTTGTGATGAGAAGGATCTTGTAATCCTTGAATCCATGGAATTCCCAGAGCCAGTTATCGACGTAGCGATTGAGCCTAAATCAAAAGCTGACCAAGATAAAATGGGTATCGCTTTAGCAAAACTTGCTGAAGAAGATCCTACATTCCGTACACAAACAAACCCTGAAACGGGTCAAACAATCATCTCTGGTATGGGTGAGCTTCACCTTGATATCATTGTTGATCGTATGAAGCGTGAGTTCAAAGTTGAAGCTAACGTTGGTGCTCCTCAAGTTGCGTACCGTGAGACATTCCGTAGCGGTGCAAAAGTTGAAGGTAAATTCGTACGTCAATCAGGCGGACGCGGTCAGTTCGGTCACGTTTGGATCGAATTTGAACCGAACGAAGAAGGCGCAGGCTTTGAATTCGAAAACGCAATCGTCGGTGGTGTTGTTCCTCGTGAATACATCCCAGCCGTACAAGCAGGTCTCGAAGACTCTCTTGAAAATGGTGTCCTAGCAGGATTCCCGCTAATCGACATCAAGGCGAAACTTTTTGATGGATCTTACCATGATGTTGACTCAAACGAAATGGCGTTTAAAGTCGCTGCTTCTATGGCATTGAAAAATGCAGTCAGCAAATGTAACCCAGTTCTTCTTGAACCAGTCATGAAAGTTGAAGTGGTTATTCCTGAAGAATACATGGGAGACATCATGGGCGATATTACTTCTCGCCGCGGACGCGTAGAAGGTATGGAAGCGCGCGGTAACGCTCAAGTTGTGCGTGCGATGGTACCTCTTGCTGAAATGTTCGGTTACGCTACTGCCCTTCGTTCTAACACGCAAGGTCGCGGTACGTTCACTATGTTCATGGATCACTACGAAGAAGTGCCGAAGAGCATTGCTGAAGAAATTATCAAAAAAAATAAAGGCGAATAATTGATTTTGCCACTTAACTCAAGTATAACTACTATTGTAAGATGAGGAAGTGAAAGCTTGCTTTCACTTTCTATCACTCTATACATCACTAATTAAAAGCTCTTAAGGAGGATTTTAGAATGGCTAAAGAAAAATTCGACCGTTCCAAATCACATGCCAATATCGGTACAATTGGACACGTTGACCATGGTAAAACAACATTAACTGCTGCTATCTCAACAGTACTTCATAAGAAATCTGGTAAAGGTACAGCTATGGCGTACGATCAAATTGATGGTGCTCCAGAAGAACGTGAGCGCGGTATCACAATCTCTACTGCACACGTTGAGTACGAAACTGACACTCGTCACTATGCACACGTTGACTGCCCAGGACACGCTGACTATGTTAAAAACATGATCACTGGTGCTGCGCAAATGGACGGAGCTATCCTTGTAGTATCTGCTGCTGATGGCCCAATGCCACAAACTCGTGAGCACATCCTTCTTTCTAAAAACGTTGGTGTACCATACATCGTTGTATTCCTTAACAAATGCGACATGGTAGACGACGAAGAGCTTCTTGAGCTTGTTGAAATGGAAGTTCGCGATCTTCTTAGCGAATACGACTTCCCTGGTGACGATGTACCAGTTGTTAAAGGTTCTGCTCTTAAAGCTCTTGAAGGCGACGCTGAGTACGAAGAAAAAATTCTTGAACTTATGGCTGCAGTTGACGAGTACATCCCAACTCCAGAACGCGACACTGAAAAACCATTCATGATGCCAGTTGAGGACGTATTCTCAATCACTGGTCGTGGTACAGTTGCTACTGGCCGTGTAGAACGCGGACAAGTTAAAGTCGGTGACGAAGTTGAAATCATCGGTCTTCAAGAAGAAAACAGCAAAACAACTGTTACAGGTGTTGAAATGTTCCGTAAGCTTCTTGATTACGCTGAAGCTGGAGACAACATCGGTGCACTTCTTCGCGGTGTAGCTCGTGAAGACATCCAACGTGGGCAAGTACTTGCTAAACCAGGTACAATCACTCCACACAGCAAATTCAAAGCTGAAGTTTACGTTCTTTCTAAAGAAGAGGGTGGACGTCATACTCCATTCTTCTCTAACTACCGTCCTCAGTTCTACTTCCGTACAACTGACGTAACTGGTATCATCAATCTTCCAGAAGGCGTAGAAATGGTTATGCCTGGAGATAACACTGAAATGATCGTTGAACTTATCTCTACAATCGCTATCGAAGAAGGAACTCGTTTCTCTATTCGTGAAGGCGGACGTACAGTTGGTTCAGGCGTTGTTTCTACAATCACTGAGTAATCGACTCGTTCATACATGCGGGGTCCCTTATGGGGCCTCGTTTTTTTGTTTCCCGGCTGATTCAATGTATAATAGAGATTATACAAATTTTAGGAGCAGTGCGATGAATGATAACTTCAAGACAAACAAACGGATTTCAATGCTTCAGCAATTGCTGATTAACGACAGCGAACAGACCATTATGATTAATGGCGACGACAGGGATAATCCGCTGCTTCTGTTTTTGCATGGCGGCCCCGGCACCCCTCAAATCGGCTATGCGAGAAAATACCAAAACAAGCTGGAAAAGCATTTCACTGTTGTGAACTGGGATCAGAGAGGGGCGGGACTCTCGTATTCAAAAGATATTCCGGAATCATCTATGACTTTGGATCAGCTGACGGCCGACACCATTCATTTGACCGAACGTTTATGTAAGCAATTCGGCAGGCAAAAAGTATATATCGCAGGCTACTCGTGGGGATCAGTTTTGGCGCTTCACGCTCTCCAAAAGAGATCTGATTTGTATTATGCGTATATCGGTATCAGTCAAGTGGTTAATATTCAAAAAGAGGAAGCAGAAGCTTACCGGCAGCTGGCAGCATGGAGCAGGGAGCGTAAACACCGCCTGATGCAAAAGACACTGGAATTTATCGGTGCCCCTCCATGGAACGGACAGCTGCAGCGGTCGCTGTTTCTGCTTTGTATCGAGATGAAGGGAGGAGGCTTCACCCACAATCCGATCGGCGCTCTCAAAGCAGGCGGACGAATGCTGTTTGGGGAACCGTACGGTGTGAGAGGGAGCTTTTTGGCTGCGCGGGGACAAATGTTCAGCCTGAAACATCTGTGGGAGGATCTCATTTTCTTTGATGCCGGGGAATCAGTTTCTTCTATTGAAATACCATGCTGTTTTATGTCAGGCAAATTCGATTTGACGGTTCCGGGAACGACATCTTACGAATATTATCAGAAGGTTGAAGCGCCGTATAAAGAATGGCACTGGTTTGAAAACTCAGCCCATTCGCCTCACTTGGAGGAGCCTGACCGCTTTGCCGAAGTTCTCAGCCGGTTCGCATCTTTCCATCTCTGAAAGAAAACAGGCATATCCTTGATTAATCAAGACATCACCTGTATAATAATCAAAGTGTGAAAACCACAAGGTTCTTCAAATAAACCTTGCAACATACGTCTATTTTCTGTATAATAGTATATGTTGGTCTTTGACTGCGATGAAGTGAGAGGTTGCTGACACACCCGGCCGCTTTGCCATGGCAAGGTGATCAGGTTTTTCTCACGGAGAACTGTCTAACGTGATGTAGGCGAAAAGGAGGGAAAATAATGGCAAAACAAAAAATTCGTATTCGTTTAAAAGCATATGATCATAGAATCCTTGATCAATCTGCAGAGAAGATTGTTGAAACGGCAAAACGTTCTGGTGCCAGCGTATCTGGTCCGATTCCGTTGCCAACTGAAAAATCAGTTTACACAATCCTTCGTGCGGTGCACAAATACAAAGATTCTCGTGAGCAATTTGAAATGCGTACACATAAACGTTTAATCGACATTGTGAACCCAACACCACAAACTGTTGATGCTCTCATGCGATTAGACTTACCATCTGGTGTCGATATCGAAATCAAACTTTAATTCAAAAATATAGAATGATCTTAATAGGAGGTGTGACGAATGACCAAAGGAATCTTAGGAAGAAAAATTGGTATGACGCAAGTATTCGCAGAGAACGGTGATCTTATCCCGGTAACTGTTATTGAAGCAGCTCCAAACGTTGTTCTTCAAAAGAAAACAGCTGAAAACGATGGCTATGAAGCGATCCAGCTTGGTTTTGACGATAAGCGTGAAAAGCTTTCAAACAAACCGGAAAAAGGACACGTTGCAAAAGCGGAAACTGCTCCTAAGCGCTTCGTTAAAGAATTACGCGGCGTGGATATGGATGCGTATGAAATTGGTCAGGAAGTCAAGGTTGAAATTTTCTCTGCAGGAGAAATCGTAGATGTAACAGGAGTATCTAAAGGTAAAGGTTTCCAAGGTGCAATCAAGCGCCACGGACAATCTCGCGGACCTATGTCTCACGGTTCACGCTACCACCGTCGTCCTGGTTCAATGGGACCTGTAGATCCTAACCGTGTATTCAAAGGTAAACTATTACCTGGACGCATGGGCGGAGATCAAATCACTGTCCAAAACCTTGAAATCGTAAAAGTTGATGCTGAGCGCAATCTTCTTTTGATTAAAGGTAACGTACCTGGTGCGAGAAAAACTTTAATCACTGTAAAAAGTGCTGTTAAATCTAAATAAGTCTCTTAGGAAAGGAGGAAATTGATCATGCCAAAAGTAGCATTATACAACCAAAACGGTTCTACTGCTGGTGATATCGAATTAAACGCTTCTGTATTTGGAATTGAGCCAAATGAGAGCGTAGTATTCGACGCTATTCTTATGCAAAGAGCTTCCTTACGTCAAGGATCTCACAAAGTAAAAAATCGTTCTGAAGTACGCGGCGGAGGTCGCAAACCATGGCGTCAAAAAGGTACAGGTCGTGCCCGTCAAGGTTCAATCCGTTCACCGCAATGGCGCGGAGGTGGTGTCGTATTCGGCCCAACACCACGCAGCTATTCTTACAAATTACCTAAAAAAGTTCGCCGCTTGGCAATCAAATCAGTATTGTCTTCTAAAGTGAACGACAACAACATTATTGTTCTTGAAGATCTTACTCTTGATACGGTTAAAACAAAAGAAATGACAGCTATCCTTAAAGGATTGTCTGTTGAGAAAAAAGCTTTAATCGTAACTGCGGATGCAAACGAAGCAGTATCTCTTTCTGCACGCAACATCCCTGGAGTTACAGTTGTTCAAGCTAACGGAATCAACGTGTTAGACGTTGTCAACCACGAGAAGCTTCTGATTACAAAAGCTGCGGTTGAAAAAGTAGAGGAGGTGCTTGCATAATGAAAGATCCTCGTGATGTTCTTAAGCGCCCCGTCATTACTGAACGTTCTGCTGATTTAATGACTGAAAAGAAATATACTTTTGAAGTTGATGTAAGAGCTAATAAAACAGAAGTGAAAGATGCAGTTGAAAGTATCTTTGGAGTGAAAGTTGACAAAGTCAACATCATGAACTACAAAGGGAAATCAAAACGTGTCGGCCGCTATACTGGTATGACTAGCCGTCGCAGAAAAGCGATCGTAAAACTTACTGCAGACAGCAAAGAAATCGAAATTTTTGAAGCTTAATTATCTGTAAAAAGAAGGAGGGAAATTCAAAATGGCGATTAAAAAGTATAAACCGACCTCTAACGGACGTCGTGGCATGACAACTTCAGATTTTGCTGAAATCACGACTGACCAGCCGGAAAAATCCTTGCTTGCTCCCCTTCACAAAAAAGGCGGACGTAACAACCAAGGTAAATTGACTGTACGTCACCAAGGTGGCGGACACAAACGCCAATACCGTGTTATCGACTTCAAACGCGATAAAGATGGTATACCTGGACGCGTTGCTACAGTTGAATACGATCCAAACCGTTCAGCTAACATCGCACTAATCAACTATGTAGACGGAGAAAAACGTTACATTCTTGCACCAAAAGGAATTCAAGTAGGTACTGAAATCATGTCCGGCCCTGAAGCTGACATCAAAGTAGGTAACGCACTTCCGCTTATCAACATCCCTGTTGGTACTGTTGTGCATAACATTGAATTAAAACCTGGTAAAGGCGGACAGCTTGTACGTTCAGCTGGTACATCTGCTCAGGTTCTTGGTAAAGAAGGCAAATACGTTCTTGTACGTCTTAACTCTGGTGAAGTTCGCATGATCCTTTCTGCTTGCCGCGCTTCTATCGGTCAAGTAGGTAACGAGCAGCACGAACTTATCAACGTTGGTAAAGCAGGACGCTCTCGCTGGAAAGGCATCCGCCCTACAGTCCGCGGTTCTGTAATGAACCCTAACGATCACCCGCACGGTGGTGGTGAAGGTCGCGCGCCAATCGGACGTAAATCACCAATGTCTCCTTGGGGCAAACCGACTCTTGGATTCAAGACACGTAAGAAAAAGAACAAATCTGATAAATTTATCGTACGTCGTCGTAAAAATAAATAACGGGGTTGTCTACGGTTCATTTCGGACCGTAGTGCAATCACGAAGGGAGGTTCCAAAATGGCTCGCAGCTTGAAAAAAGGACCATTTGTCGATGGACACTTGATGACAAAAATCGAGAAATTAAATGAAACGGACAAGAAACAAGTTGTAAAAACTTGGTCTCGCCGTTCAACTATTTTCCCACAATTTATCGGTCACACAATCGCAGTATATGACGGACGTAAACACGTGCCTGTATTCATTTCTGAAGACATGGTAGGCCACAAGTTGGGCGAATTCGCACCGACTCGTACTTACAAAGGCCACGCCAGTGACGATAAAAAAACAAGACGCTAAGAGAGGAGGCTTTTAAATGCAAGCTAAAGCTGTTGCAAGAACAGTCCGTATTGCTCCTCGTAAAGCACGTCTAGTAATGGACCTGATTCGAGGTAAGCAAGTAGGCGAAGCAGTATCTATCTTGAACCTAACTCCGAGAGCTGCTTCTCCAATCATCGAAAAAGTTTTAAAATCTGCTATCGCAAATGCTGAGCACAACTACGAGATGGACGCTAACAATCTGGTTATTTCTCAGGCATTTGTTGACGAAGGCCCAACGTTAAAAAGATTCCGCCCGCGTGCTATGGGACGTGCGAGCCAAATCAACAAACGTACGAGCCACATTACAATCGTTGTATCAGAAAAGAAGGAGGGATAAGTAGTGGGTCAAAAGGTAAATCCAGTCGGTCTTCGTATCGGAGTCATTCGTGATTGGGAATCTAAGTGGTACGCTGGTAAAGATTACGCTGACTTCCTGCACGAAGATTTAAAAATTCGTGAATTCATTAGCAAACGCCTTTCTGACGCTTCTGTTTCTAAAGTAGAAATCGAGCGCGCAGCAAACCGCGTTAACATTACGATCCACACTGCTAAGCCTGGTATGGTAATCGGTAAAGGCGGTTCTGAAGTTGAAGCACTTCGTAAAGCCCTTAACAGCCTAACTGGCAAGCGTGTACACATTAACATTCTTGAAATCAAAAGAGCAGATCTTGATGCTCAGCTTGTAGCTGACAACATCGCTCGTCAACTAGAAAACCGTATTTCTTTCCGCCGTGCGCAGAAACAACAAATCCAACGCACTATGCGTGCTGGAGCACAAGGTGTGAAAACAATGGTTTCCGGCCGTCTTGGCGGAGCTGACATCGCTCGTTCTGAATACTACAGTGAAGGAACTGTTCCATTGCACACTTTACGTGCTGACATCGACTATGCAACATCTGAAGCTGACACAACTTACGGTAAGCTCGGTGTAAAAGTCTGGATCTATCGTGGAGAGGTTCTTCCTACTAAGAAGAAAACTGAGGAAGGAGGAAAATAATATGTTATTACCAAAACGCGTTAAATATCGCAGAGAGCATCGCGGAAAAATGCGCGGTCGCGCTAAAGGCGGTACTGAAGTACATTTTGGTGAGTACGGTATCCAGGCTCTTGAAGCTTCTTGGATCACGAACCGCCAAATCGAAGCTGCACGTATTGCGATGACTCGTTACATGAAACGTGGCGGTAAAGTTTGGATTAAAATTTTCCCTTCAAAACCTTACACTGCTAAACCGCTTGAGGTACGGATGGGTTCCGGTAAAGGGGCTCCTGAAGGCTGGGTAGCTGTTGTAAAACCGGGCAAAGTTTTATTTGAGATTTCTGGTGTGTCTGAAGAGGTAGCTCGTGAAGCGCTTCGTCTTGCATCTCACAAATTGCCAATTAAAACGAAGTTCGTAAAACGTGAAGAAATTGGTGGTGAATCAAATGAAAGCTAATGAAATTCGTGACCTTACCACTGCTGAAATTGAACAAAAAGTAAAGTCTCTTAAAGAAGAACTTTTCAATCTTCGCTTTCAATTAGCGACAGGACAACTTGAAAATACTGCTCGCATTCGTGAAGTGCGCAAAGCTATCGCGCGCATGAAAACTGTGATTCGTGAAAGAGAAATTGCTGCTAACAAATAATCACTGAGGGGAGGTCGTGAGCATGAGCGAACGTAACCAACGCAAGGTTTACCAAGGCCGTGTTGTTTCTGACAAAATGGATAAAACCATCACTGTTGTTGTTGAAACATACAAAAAGGATCCTATTTACGGTAAACGCGTAAAATACTCAAAGAAATTAAAAGCACATGATGAAAATAATCAAGCTAAAATCGGAGACATCGTGAAGATCATGGAAACTCGTCCATTATCTGCAACTAAACGTTTTCGTCTAGTAGAAGTTGTCGAAGAAGCTGTTATTATCTAATAAAGTTCGGAATTCTTTTTCCGAAGGGAGGTAACAAATAATGATTCAACAAGAGACTCGTTTAAAAGTTGCTGACAACTCCGGTGCGCGTGAGGTACTTACTATTAAAGTTCTTGGCGGTTCTGGACGTAAAACGGCTAACATTGGTGATGTAATTGTTTGCACGGTTAAACAAGCAACACCAGGAGGCGTTGTCAAAAAAGGTGAAGTCGTAAGAGCTGTTATCGTTCGCACAAAAAGCGGAGCACGCAGAACTGACGGATCATACATCAGCTTCGATGAGAATGCATGTGTTATCATCCGTGACGACAAGAGCCCGCGTGGAACTCGTATCTTCGGACCGGTTGCTCGTGAATTACGTGAAAACAACTTCATGAAAATTGTTTCTCTGGCTCCAGAAGTTATCTAATGAAATAAATGCCTTACTCAAGGAGGTGCGATCAGGATGCATGTGAAAAAAGGCGATAAAGTTATGGTTATCTCTGGTAAAGATAAAGGCAAACAAGGTACGATCCTTGCTGCTTTCCCTAAAAAGGACCGCGTTCTAGTTGAGGGCGTGAACATGGTGAAGAAACACTCTAAACCGACTCAAACAAACCCTCAAGGCGGTATTTCTAATCAAGAGGCGCCAATTCATGTATCAAACGTTATGCCGCTCGATCCTAAAACAGGTGAAGTGACTCGCGTAGGATACAAAGTGGAAGATGGCAAAAAAGTTCGTATTGCTAAAAAATCTGGGCAAGTTTTAGATAAATAGTAATTAAAGGAAGGGAGGTCTATCTCATGAACCGCCTTAAAGAAAAGTACAATAAAGAAATTTCACCTGCTTTAATGACGAAGTTCAACTACGACTCTGTTATGCAGGTGCCAAAAATCGAAAAAATCGTAATCAACATGGGTGTTGGTGATGCTGTTCAAAATGCGAAAGCAATTGACAGTGCTGTTGAAGAATTAACGTTTATCGCAGGTCAAAAACCTGTCGTTACTCGTGCGAAGAAATCAATTGCTGGATTCCGTCTTCGTGAGGGAATGCCTATCGGTGCGAAAGTAACTCTTCGCGGAGAGCGCATGTATGATTTCCTTGATAAACTTATTTCTGTATCTTTACCGCGTGTACGTGACTTCCGCGGGATTTCTAAGAAATCTTTCGACGGTCGCGGAAACTACACTCTTGGTATCAAAGAACAGTTAATCTTCCCTGAAATTGACTACGATAAAGTAACAAAGGTTCGCGGAATGGACATCGTTATCGTAACGACTGCTAACTCTGATGAAGAGGCTCGTGAGCTATTAACTCAAGTAGGTATGCCGTTCCAGAAATAATCAATGAAAGGGAGGCGAAATCGTGGCTAAAAAGTCAATGATTGCGAAACAACAACGTACACCAAAGTTTAAAGTGCAAGAGTACACTCGCTGTGAACGCTGCGGACGTCCGCACTCAGTCATTCGTAAATTTAAACTTTGCCGTATTTGTTTCCGTGAGCTTGCATATAAAGGACAAATTCCTGGCGTGAAAAAAGCCAGCTGGTAATCCCCAAGAATGGGAAGGAGGTAATTATATAATGGTTATGACAGATCCAATTGCAGATATGCTGACTCGTATTCGCAATGCAAACATGGTACGTCATGAGAAGCTTGAAATTCCTGCTTCTAAATTGAAAAGAGAAATTGCTGACATTTTAAAGCGTGAAGGTTTCATTCGTGACGTTGAGTTCGTAGAAGACAGCAAACAAGGTATCATCCGCGTTTTCTTGAAATACGGACAAAACAACGAGCGCGTTATCACTGGTCTTAAAAGAATCAGCAAACCAGGTTTGCGTGTATACGCTAAATCAAATGAAGTACCTCGCGTACTTAACGGTCTTGGAATCGCGATTATTTCTACATCACAAGGTGTTTTAACGGACAAAGAAGCCCGTGCAAAACAAGCTGGTGGAGAAGTTCTAGCATACGTTTGGTAAGAAGTTTAACAAGAATGGAGGTGTTTTAGTATGTCTCGTGTAGGTAAAAAACTGCTTGAGATTCCTTCTGGAGTTACAGTAACGCTGAACGAAGGCAACACTGTATCTGTAAAAGGACCAAAAGGAGAATTAACTCGTACTTTCCATCCTGATATGGAAATCAAAATTGAGGACAACGTGCTTACAGTCACTCGTCCATCTGATCATAAAGAGCACCGTGCATTGCATGGTACGACTCGCAGTCTGCTTGGAAACATGGTTGAAGGCGTATCTAAAGGATTTGAAAGAGGTTTGGAATTAGTCGGTGTCGGTTATCGTGCGGCTAAATCCGGTAACAAACTTGTTTTAAACGTTGGATACTCTCACCCTGTTGAGATGGTTCCTGAAGAGGGCATCGAAATCGAAGTTCCTTCTCAAACGAAAGTAGTTGTAAAAGGTACAGACAAAGAGCGTGTAGGAGCTACTGCTGCTAACATCCGCGCTGTACGTTCTCCAGAGCCTTACAAAGGTAAAGGAATCCGCTACGAAGGTGAAGTTGTTCGCCGTAAAGAAGGTAAATCTGCTAAGTAAGACCGCTTAAAGTGAAGAAAGGAGTGACCAAGGATGATTACGAAAACTAGCAAAAATGCTGCTCGTCAAAAAAGACATGCTCGTGTTCGTGCTAAACTTTCAGGCACAGCTGAAAGACCTCGTCTGAATGTGTTCCGTTCAAACAAACACATTTATGCTCAAATCATCGATGATGTAAATGGCGTTACACTTGTTAGTGCCTCTACTCTCGACAAAGATTTGAACGTGGAAAGCACTGGTGACAGCGCTGCTGCTGCTAAAGTCGGTGAACTCGTTGCGAAACGCGCTTCTGAGAAAGGTGTTTCTGACGTAGTATTTGACCGCGGCGGATACTTATACCATGGACGTGTAAAAGCTCTGGCCGATGCAGCTCGTGAAGCCGGACTGAAATTTTAATAAAAAAAGGAGGGACACATGATTATGCGTCGTATTGACCCAAGCAAATTAGAGTTAGAAGAACGCTTAGTTACGGTTAACCGCGTAGCGAAAGTTGTTAAAGGTGGTCGTCGTTTCCGTTTCGCAGCTCTAGTCGTTGTCGGTGACAAAAACGGTCACGTAGGTTTCGGTACTGGTAAAGCACAAGAAGTACCTGAAGCAATCCGCAAAGCTGTTGAAGATGCGAAAAAGAATTTGATTGAAGTACCAATGGTTGGAACTACGATTCCACACGAAATCATCGGACGTTTCGGTGCAGGCAATATCTTGTTGAAACCTGCTTCTGAAGGTACTGGAGTTATCGCTGGAGGCCCTGTACGTGCGGTACTTGAGCTTGCTGGCGTTGCTGATATCCTTTCTAAGTCTTTAGGTTCTAACACACCGATCAACATGATCCGTGCAACACTTCAAGGTTTAAGTGAGCTTAAACGTGCCGAAGATGTTGCGAAGCTTCGTGGAAAATCTGTAGAAGAACTGTTAGGATAAGGAGGGAACATTAATGGCTAAATTAGAAATTACCCTCAAACGCAGTGTAATCGGTCGCCCGGAAGATCAGCGCGTTACTGTCAGAACACTTGGTTTAAAGAAAACGAACCAAACTGTTGTTCATGAAGATAACGCTGCGATCCGCGGTATGATTAATAAAGTATCTCATCTAGTTTCTGTTAAAGAACAATAAAAATAAATTATAGGCTAAGGAGGTGTCCTAATGAAACTTCATGAATTAAAGCCTTCAGAAGGTTCACGCAAAGTGCGCAATCGCGTAGGTCGTGGTATTGGTTCTGGTAACGGTAAAACAGCTGGTAAAGGTCACAAAGGTCAAAACGCTCGTTCCGGCGGCGGTGTGCGCCCTGGATTCGAGGGGGGACAAATGCCTTTATTCCAACGTCTTCCTAAGCGTGGTTTTACAAACATCAACCGTAAGGAATACGCTATTGTGAACGTAGACAAATTGAACGGTTTTGCGGAAGGAACGGAAGTCACTCCTGAACTTCTTCTTGAGACTGGTGTTATTAGCAAACTAAATGCAGGAGTAAAGATTCTTGGCAACGGTAAATTAGAGAAAAAATTAACTGTAAAAGCCAATAAATTCTCTGCTTCTGCGAAAGAAGCTGTTGAAGCTGCTGGCGGTACAGCTGAGGTGATCTAACTTGTTTAAGACAATCTCCAACTTTATGCGTGTGAGTGATATTCGGAATAAAATCATTTTCACATTACTCATGCTTATCGTCTTTCGCATAGGTGCGTTTATCCCTGTGCCATATGTTAATGCTCAGGCGTTACAGACACAAAGTTCGATGGGGGTTTTTGATCTCCTTAATACATTTGGCGGCGGTGCGCTTTATCAGTTCTCCATCTTTGCGATGGGAATTACGCCTTACATCACTGCTTCGATCATCATTCAGCTGCTTCAGATGGATGTTGTGCCGAAGTTTACCGAGTGGTCTAAGCAAGGTGAAGTCGGCCGCCGTAAATTAGCTCAGTTCACGAGATATTCTACGATTGTGCTTGGTTTTATCCAGGCATTAGGTATGTCTTACGGGTTTAACAACCTGGCAAATGGTATGCTGATTGAGAAATCCGGCATATCGACATATCTGATTATTGCTTTAGTACTCACTGGAGGAACTGCTTTTTTAATGTGGCTGGGAGAACAAATTACTTCCAATGGAGTAGGAAACGGAATTTCGATCATCATCTTCGCGGGGATTGTGGCTAGTATTCCGAAAACTGTTGGGCAGATTTATGAGACTCAATTTGTCGGCAGCAGCGATCAGCTGTTTATTCATATTGTAAAAATCGCCTTACTGGTGATTGCGATTTTGGCCGTAATTGTTGGTGTTATTTTCATTCAGCAGGCCGTACGCAAAATCGCGATTCAATATGCAAAAGGGCAAGGTCGTTCACCTGCTGGCGGAGGCCAGTCAACTCACCTTCCGCTTAAAGTGAATCCGGCAGGGGTTATTCCGGTAATCTTTGCGGTTGCGTTTCTTATAACGCCGCGTACTATCGCGTCATTTTTCGGAACAAACGATGTGACAAAGTGGATTCAAGCCAACTTTGACAATACACATCCGGTGGGCATGACGGTTTATGTCGCATTAATTATCGCCTTTACGTACTTCTATGCTTTTGTGCAGGTAAACCCTGAACAAATGGCAGATAACCTTAAAAAACAGGGTGGCTATATCCCGGGGGTTCGTCCAGGGAAAATGACTCAAGATAGAATTACGAGCATTTTGTATCGACTTACGTTTGTGGGTTCTATATTCTTAGCCGTGATTTCCATTCTTCCTATCTTTTTCATTCAATTCGCTGGATTGCCTCAAAGTGCACAGATTGGCGGAACATCTTTGTTAATTGTCGTGGGGGTAGCCTTGGAGACAATGAAGCAGCTGGAGAGCCAGTTAGTGAAACGTAATTACCGAGGATTTATGAAAAATTAGAGGACTGGTTTTAACCATTCCTCTAAATAAGAGAGGACGGGGGAAATCCGAATGAACTTAGTCTTAATGGGACTTCCTGGAGCCGGTAAAGGCACACAGGGAGAACGAATTGTTGAGGATTATGGGATACCTCATATCTCAACGGGAGATATGTTCCGTGCTGCTATGAAAGAAGAAACACCACTCGGACTCGAAGCAAAGTCTTATATCGATAAAGGCGAGCTCGTACCGGACGAAGTCACAATCGGTATTGTCAAAGAAAGACTCGGCAAAGATGATTGTGAAAGAGGTTTTCTTCTGGACGGATTTCCGCGAACAGTCGCTCAGGCTGAAGCTCTTGAAAACATTCTTGAGGAATACGGCAAGCCGATTGATTATGTCATCAACATTAAAGTAGACAAAGACTCTTTAATGGAACGTTTGACTGGACGCAGAATTTGCAGTGTTTGCGGCACAACCTATCATTTGGTTTTCAATCCGCCGAAAACGCCGGGTGTTTGTGATAAAGACGGAGGAGACCTTTATCAACGGGCAGATGATAATGAGGAAACCGTCTCAAAACGGCTTGAGGTCAACATGAAGCAGACTCAGCCTTTACTGGATTTTTATTCCAGGAAAGGATATCTTGTCAACGTCAATGGCCAGCAGGACATTAATGACGTGTACAAAGATGTGAAAGAGCTTCTTGGAGGATTGAGCAAATGATTATCTGTAAGACCCCTCGTGAGCTTAGCATCATGCGGGAAGCAGGGCGAATCGTGGCTTTGACTCATGAAGAGATGAAAAAGCACATTAAACCAGGAATCTCGACAAAAGAATTGGATCAAATTGCCGAACGTTTTATTGAGAAGCAGGGTGCAATCCCATCTTTTAAGGGGTATAATGGGTTTCGCGGGAGCATCTGTGTATCAGTTAATGAAGAACTCGTTCATGGAATTCCCGGTAAAAGGGTTTTGCGTGACGGTGACATTATCAGCATTGATATCGGTGCTAAATTAAATGGTTATCATGGTGACTCTGCTTGGACATATCCGGTAGGAAACATCAGTGATGATGATAAACGACTGCTGGAAGTGACAGAGGAGTCTTTATATAAAGGCTTGAAGGAAGCAAAACCAGGTGAACGTTTGTCGAATATTTCCCACGCAATACAAACGTATGTCGAAAATGAGCAGTTTTCAGTTGTTAGGGAGTATGTCGGACATGGTGTTGGTCAAGACTTGCATGAGGATCCGCAAATTCCTCATTACGGTCCGCCAAACAAAGGACCTAGGCTGAAGCCTGGTATGGTTCTCGCTATAGAACCGATGGTTAACGCTGGAAGCCGGTATGTGAAAACATTGGCTGATAACTGGACGGTTGTAACGGTAGATGGGAAAAAGTGTGCTCATTTTGAACATACGATTGCGATTACGGAAACGGGTTTTGATATACTGACAAAAGTCTAGATGATGAAATGAATTTCGTGACACATGTTTTTCATTCCGCACCTGGGCAGATTGTAGGTTTACAATTGGTCGGAGGAAAAACCGGCTAGCTGCTGTTATCGGAATGACGATTCATCATCATGTACTAAAGCAGACGGAGAAAAGCGTACATTTCATTCTCCTTAGAAAAAGAATATCAATCATTCACCCTTTATGATTGCGTATCTCCGGAAGTTCAGAACAGTATAAACGAAACAGGGCGTGTGACAAACGGATAACTGAGATTTTCTCTTTTGAAATTTGTCAGAGAGCAAGTTACTGATTTGAAGAAGGGAGAACACTTGAATGGCGAAAGACGATGTAATTGAAGTGGAAGGTACGATAGTCGAAACTCTGCCAAACGCGATGTTCAAAGTTGAACTCGAAAATGGCCATACGGTTTTGGCTCACGTATCTGGTAAAATCCGCATGCACTTCATTCGCATTTTACCTGGAGACAAAGTTACGGTAGAATTATCTCCATATGACTTAACTCGTGGCAGGATTACGTACCGTTACAAATAAAGCACTCCGGAAACTGAAGGAGGTTGGAAACACATGAAAGTGAGACCATCAGTTAAACCAATCTGCGAGAAATGTAAAGTTATTCGCAGAAAAGGAAAAGTAATGGTGATCTGTGAAAATCCAAAGCATAAACAAAAACAAGGATAATTAATAAGGAGGTGCCCAGAGAATGGCTCGTATTGCTGGTGTAGATATCCCACGTGACAAACGTGTTGTTATTTCTTTAACATATGTCTTCGGAATTGGCCGCACAACGGCTCAGCAAGTCTTGAAAGAGGCTGGTGTTTCTGAAGATACTCGTGTGCGTGATCTTACTGAAGAAGAACTTGGTAAAATCCGTGATGTTATTGACAAACTGAAAGTAGAAGGTGACCTTCGCCGTGAAGTTTCTCTTAACATCAAGCGTCTGATCGAAATCGGAAGCTACCGCGGAATCCGCCATCGCAGAGGTTTGCCTGTTCGCGGACAAAACTCTAAAAACAATGCGCGTACTCGTAAAGGTCCGCGTCGTACTGTAGCTAACAAGAAAAAATAAGTAAGGGAGGTACCTAAACAATGGCTGCTGCTCGTAAACAAAACACGCGTAAACGTCGCGTGAAAAAGAATATTGAGTCAGGAATCGCTCATATTCGTTCAACTTTCAATAACACGATCGTTACGATCACTGATACTCATGGTAATGCTCTTTCTTGGTCAAGTGCCGGAGCTCTAGGATTCAGAGGTTCTCGTAAATCTACTCCTTTTGCTGCGCAAATGGCTGCTGAAACAGCTGCTAAAGGTTCAATCGAACACGGACTTAAAACTCTTGAAGTAACTGTTAAAGGACCAGGTTCTGGCCGTGAAGCTGCAATCCGCGCTTTACAAGCTGCCGGACTTGAAGTTACAGCTATCAGAGACGTAACTCCTGTTCCTCATAATGGATGCCGTCCACCAAAACGTCGCCGCGTGTAATTTGTTTGTATAGATTTTGTGTCCCTGTCAATAATGGGTTATGATACAGTTATTTATGAAACGAATGCACCGACTCGTTGCCTGAGCACATACGGGACTAAACAATGGGGAATTTCGGATGGAATCTCATATGATTCTATTCGAGGTTTCGACGTTTTGAAGGAGGGTTTTAAGTAATGATCGAGATTGAAAAACCAAAAATCGAAACGGTTGAAATCAGCGACGATGCCAAATTTGGTAAGTTTGTCGTAGAGCCGCTTGAGCGTGGATATGGTACAACTCTGGGTAACTCCTTACGTCGTATCCTCTTATCCTCACTCCCTGGTGCCGCTGTAACATCGATCCAGATAGATGGTGTACTGCACGAATTCTCGACAATCGAAGGCGTTGTGGAAGATGTTACAACGATAATCTTGCACATTAAAAAGCTTGCATTGAAAATCTACTCTGATGAAGAGAAGACGCTCGAAATTGATGTACAGGGTGAAGGAACTGTCACAGCAGCTGATATTACACACGACAGCGATGTTGAAATCCTTAATCCGGATCTTCATATCGCGACTCTTGGTGAGAATGCGAGTTTCCGAGTTCGCCTTACTGCACAAAGAGGACGTGGGTATACACCTGCTGATTCGAACAAAAGAGACGATCAGCCAATCGGCGTGATTCCGATCGATTCAATCTTTACGCCAGTTTCTCGTTTATCTTATCAGGTAGAAAACACTCGTGTAGGCCAGGTTGCAAACTATGACAAACTTACACTTGATGTTTGGACTGACGGAAGCACTGGACCGAAGGAAGCAATTGCTCTCGGTTCTAAGATTTTAACTGAACACCTTAATATATTCGTTGGTTTAACTGACGAAGCTCAGCATGCTGAAATCATGGTTGAAAAAGAAGAGGATCAAAAGGAAAAAGTTCTTGAAATGACGATTGAGGAACTTGATCTTTCTGTCCGTTCTTACAACTGCTTGAAGCGTGCGGGCATTAACACGGTTCAAGAACTTGCGAACAAGACGGAAGAAGATATGATGAAAGTTCGCAACCTGGGACGCAAATCACTTGAAGAAGTGAAAGCGAAACTAGAAGAACTTGGACTCGGCCTTCGCAAAGACGATTGATCTAGTTTCCATGTGAACTAGGATTTTCGTGTGTTTTTTATTTAGAAACAGCATTCCATTAAAGGAGGGGACATCACATGTCATACAGAAAACTAGGACGTACGAGTTCACAGCGTAAAGCTATGCTTCGTGATCTTACAACAGATTTGATCATCAACGAAAGAATTGAAACAACTGAAACACGTGCGAAAGAACTTCGCTCTGTTGTTGAAAAGATGATCACTCTTGGTAAGCGCGGTGACTTGCATGCTCGTCGTCAAGCTGCTGCATACATTCGCAACGAGGTTGCAAATGAAGAAAATAACCAAGATGCACTTCAAAAATTATTCTCTGACATTGCAACTCGTTACGAGGAGCGCCAAGGCGGATACACACGTATTATGAAGCTTGGTCCTCGCCGTGGTGACGGTGCACCAATGGCAATCATCGAATTGGTTTAATCACATATTTTTGTGTATCTAAAGAAGGGCGGGACAGTTTCTAACTGGATCTATGCCCTTTTTTTAGATATCAGAACTTTTTATTATGAGACAGAAAAGCAGAGCTATAGCTGAGAGGAGGCCAGGCACCCGTGGATCAAAAACAGCTTATATCCGTAAAAGACATCTTATTTCGATACCGCAAAGATGCAGAAAGACCGGCGCTGGACGGTGTGAGTCTGGAGGTATACGAAGGAGAATGGCTTGCTATCGTAGGCCACAATGGTTCAGGGAAGTCGACTTTGGCCAGAGCGCTGAACGGACTGATTTTGCCTGAGGCCGGAGATATTGAAGTCGGCGGCATCAAACTGACTGAAGATACCGTGTGGGATGTGCGAAAAAAAATAGGGATGGTCTTTCAGAATCCCGATAACCAATTTGTCGGAACAACGGTTCGCGATGATGTGGCTTTTGGTTTAGAAAACAATGGTGTTCCGCGCGAAGAAATGATCGAGAGAGTAGATTGGGCTGTCAAACAAGTCAATATGCAGGATTTTCTTGATCAAGAGCCGCACCATCTCTCCGGAGGTCAAAAACAAAGAGTGGCGATCGCAGGGATTATTGCTGCGCGTCCTGATATTATGATTTTGGATGAAGCGACATCCATGCTTGACCCAATCGGGAGAGAAGAAGTCCTTGATACTGTCAGACGCTTGAAAGATCAGGGCACGGCCACCGTCATTTCGATTACACATGACCTGGAAGAAGCCGCAAGGGCGGACAGAATCATTGTAATGAACGGCGGCAGGAAGTATGCAGAAGGCCCGCCTGAAGAGATCTTTAAATTAAATGAAGACTTGGTTCGCATCGGTCTTGATTTGCCTTTCTCATTCCAGCTCAGCCTGCTTTTGAAAGAAAGCGGACTGGCGTTAACGAAAAACCATCTGACTCAGGAAGGGCTGGTGAATGAGCTGTGGACATTAAAATCCAAGATGTAGAACACCGCTATCAAATGAAGACACCATTTGAACGGCTTGCTCTGTATGATATCAATGCCGTGATAAAAGAGGGCAGCTATGTGGCCGTCATCGGGCATACAGGGTCGGGCAAATCAACGCTCTTACAGCATTTAAACGGTTTGCTGAGACCTACTAAAGGACAGCTGGAACTCGGCAGCACGATTTTGGCAGCCGGTAAAAAGAATAAAAATCTTAAGATTTTGCGGAAAAAAGTCGGAATCGTTTTCCAATTTCCCGAACATCAGCTGTTTGAGGAGACTGTGCTGAAGGACATCTCATTCGGACCGATGAATTTCGGTGTGAAAAAAGAAGACGCTGAACGAAAGGCGAAAGAGATGCTGGAGCTTGTGGGCCTCCCGGAAGACATTTTGGATCGTTCGCCGTTTGAGCTCAGCGGCGGTCAGATGCGCAGAGTGGCGATTGCCGGCGTTCTCGCGATGGAGCCGGAAGTGCTGGTTTTGGATGAACCGACGGCCGGCCTTGATCCCAGAGGGCGCCAGGACATTATGGACATGTTCTATGCGCTTCATAAACGCGGGAACCTGACTACCGTTCTCGTCACTCACAGCATGGAGGATGCCGCCCGCTATGCCGACGAGATGATCGTCATGCACAAAGGAACCATTAAAGCGACGGGAAGTCCGCGCGACTTGTTTGCAAAAGGTGAAGAGATGGCCGAAATGGGCCTGGATCTTCCTGAATCGGTGAAGTTTCAGAGACGGCTTGAGGCGGCTCTCGGCGTCAAGTATGAGAAACCCATGCTGACCCTGCAGGATGCCGCCAGCGAAATTAAGGCTTTCTTTCAGGAGGAAAAGGACCAATGATGGACAGCATGATTATCGGAAAGTATGTTCCCGGTTCATCGCTTATTCACCGGTTGGACCCGCGAACAAAACTTGTCAGCATCTTTCTTTTTGTATGTATCGTCTTTTTGGCAAACAACGTGCAGACGTACGCTTTGCTCGGTTTATTTACATTCGGGGTGATCGCCTTAACGCGAGTGCCTTTCAGCTTTTTACTGAAGGGGCTTAAGCCGATTATCTGGATTGTGGCGTTTACGTTTTTACTGCACATCTTCATGACGCATGAAGGGTCTGTCATTTTTCAGCTTGGCTGGTTTAAAGTGTATGAGGGCGGACTTGTACAGGGGATTTTTATCTCTCTCCGTTTCGTCTACCTCATCTTTATGACGACGCTGCTGACGCTGACGACAACGCCGATTGAAATAACGGATGGAATGGAGCAGCTCTTGAATCCATTTAAAAAGGTGAAGCTGCCCGTACACGAACTCGCGTTGATGATGTCGATTTCGCTGCGCTTTATTCCGACGCTGATGGAGGAGACGGATAAAATCATGAAGGCGCAAATGGCGAGGGGGGCGGATTTTACAAGCGGCCCGGTGAAAGACAGAATCAAAGCTGTTGTTCCGCTGCTTGTTCCGCTGTTTGTCAGCGCCTTTAAACGCGCGGAAGAGCTCGCGGTCGCCATGGAGGCGAGAGGCTACCAGGGCGGTGAGGGGAGAACGAAATACAGAAAGCTTGTCTGGACCGGCAAGGATACCGGAGCTATTCTGCTCATCATCGTATTAGCCGTATTATTGTTTTTCTTAAGAAGTTAGAGGTGCTGCTGAATGAGAATGAAATGTACCATTGCTTATGACGGGCATTTGTTTAACGGATATCAGGTTCAGCCTGGAAAACGGACCGTTCAAAGTGAATTGGAAAAGGCGCTCGCCGTCATCCACAAAACGGACGGCAGGGTGCCTGTCATCTCATCGGGCCGCACTGACAGCGATGTTCATGCTGCCGGGCAGGTCATTCATTTTGATACGCCGCTGTCCATTCCGGCTGAAAAATGGCCGTTTGCGCTCAATGCCCTGCTGCCTGATGATATTGCCGTCAAAACAGCAGAGATTGCGGATGATGGGTTCCATGCACGATTTAGCGCAGTCCAAAAGGAATATCGCTACTTTGTATATACGGAGAAACACCCGGACGTATTTAAACGACATTACGCTTACCATTTTGCATATCAGCTTAATGTGCAGAAAATGAGGGAAGCTTCAAGGCACCTTATTGGGACACATGATTTCACAAGTTTTTGCGCGGCTGATACCGCGGTTCAGGATAAAGTCAGAACAGTTTACGAACTGGATTGGACTGAGACCGGAGACGGTCTGCAAATGCGGATCACCGGAAACGGATTTCTGTATAATATGGTCAGAATCATTGCCGGAACGTTATTGGACACAGGAACTGGAAAATTTTCTCCTGATGATGTAAAAGCAATGCTGGAAGCGAAGGATCGCGAAGCCGCGGGGCGCACCGCACCGGGGCACGGGCTGTATTTATGGAGCGTTTGCTATGACAACTAAACCAGGTGTAACATTTTCTTGACAGAGTCTGCATAAAGTTATAAGATATCATATGGTATGTATTTCAACCCCACGATAAGCCCCGGAACTTATTGTGTTGTGAAATAGAACGTAACAGAAGTTTATTGAAAATGACAGATCATTTAGGAGGGAATTAAATGCGTACAACACCTATGGCTAACGCAAGTACTATTGAACGCAAGTGGTTAGTTGTTGATGCAGCAGGCAAGACTTTAGGACGTCTTTCTACAGAAGTTGCATCTATCCTTCGCGGAAAACACAAACCGACTTACACACCGCACGTTGATACTGGAGATCATGTGATCATCATCAACGCTGAAAAAATCGAGTTAACTGGTAAAAAGTTAACTGATAAAATCTACTACCGTCACACAATGCACCCAGGCGGTCTGAAATCAAGAACTGCTCTTGAAATGCGTACAAACTACCCTGAGAAAATGCTTGAGCTTGCTATCAAAGGCATGCTTCCAAAAGGTTCTCTAGGTCGTCAAATGTTCAAAAAATTGAACGTATACCGTGGTTCTGAGCATCCACACCAAGCACAACAACCTGAAGTTTACGAACTTCGCGGTTAATTAAAAAGGAGGTTACCAATTTGGCACAGGTTCAATATTACGGTACTGGCCGTCGTAAAAGTTCTGTAGCGCGTGTGCGCTTAGTTCCAGGAGAAGGTCGTATCGTCGTTAATAATCGTGAAATCAGCGAGCACATTCCATCTCCAGCTCTAATCGAAGATATCAAACAACCATTAACTTTAACTGAAACAGCTGGTACTTATGATGTTTTAGTAAACGTACATGGAGGCGGCTTATCTGGTCAAGCTGGAGCAATCCGTCATGGTATCGCTCGTGCTTTGCTTGAAGCAGATCCAGAATACCGTGCAACACTTAAACGTGCTGGTCTTCTGACTCGTGACGCTCGTATGAAAGAACGTAAAAAATACGGTCTTAAAGGCGCTCGTCGTGCACCTCAGTTCTCAAAACGTTAATCGTTTTGGATTGCGCAAAAACCACAACTTCTTGGTTGTGGTTTTTTTGTATTTTTTTCTCATATCGAAGAGGTTATCCAATGTTTTTCTAGAATTGTTTTGTTATACTCTATTCATTACCAATAAGGAGCGCAGTTATAATGAATCAGTTAGCCATACATAACAGCAAGGCATGGGATAAAAAAGTTGAAACGGGCAATGAATGGACGGTTGCGGTTGATTCCCATACGATTGGTGAAGCGAAAAAAGGCAATTGGAGCATCAGAATGACCCCCGCAAAAGACGTGCCGGAGGATTGGTTCCCATCCATAGACGGTTTGAAGGTTCTTTGTCTCGCTTCAGGAGGAGGACAGCAAGGCCCGGTGCTGGCTGCTGCAGGAGCTGATGTCACCGTCTTTGACAATTCGGAAAAGCAGCTTGCGCAAGACAGAATGGTTGCAGAACGGGATCACCTTACACTTCGGACTGTCAAAGGCAGTATGAATGATCTGAGCTGTTTTGATGATGAGTCATTTGATTTTATCGTGCATCCGGTATCGAATTGCTTTGTTGATTCAGTTCTTCCGGTATGGAAAGAAGCCTATCGCGTATTAAAAAAGGGCGGATCGTTAGTCTCCGGTTTTGTAAATCCCGTCGTGTTCTTATTTGATATGGATTTAGAGCAGGAGGGCGTCCTAAAAGTAAAGTATTCCATTCCGTTTTCGGATGAAAAAGATCTGAGCAAGAAAAAAGTAAAGGAACTCATTGAGAATCATGAAGCATTTGAATTCGGCCATACGTTAGAGGATCAAATTAAAGGCCAGATTGACGCAGGCTTCATGGTTGCCGGCTTTTATGAGGACAAGGGCGGCCTCGTTCTGGATGAATACATTAATACATACTCCGTCACAAGAAGCATCAAAATATAAAAACAGCATCCCGTCACCGGTGCTGTTTTTTTGCGGCTTTTTACTGCGGGCGGCTGATCACATTAGCTGAAACCGGTTCTATTCCAATTTCTCTGGCCCAAACCGATAGTTGTCCCATATGGTGAATCTCATGCGCAAGGATGTGGCGGAGAATATCATCTTTATGAAAGGTTTGGTCCATCCAGCCCGGCTTAACAAGATCCGCTCCTTTGCCGGAGACCGCTTGAATGACATCCTCCCGATACTGTTCAGAGAGCTTCCGGAGATCCTGTATGCTGGCATAATCAGACTCAGCAGGCAAAACATCAGCTTTACCTAAAATGGCACGAGCCCAGCTGATCTCGACATCAATGATATGAAATAAAGTCCGCAAGATGCTCTCCATTCCGCCCGTCCGGGATTTCGTCAGTTCCTCTCGGCTCAGCTTCTCACATATCGCAAACCACTCATCACGCACCGTCCAATTGTATTGAAACAGCTTTTTCATAACGTCACCTCTGCTCTTTATTCTCCCAGTTAACATGAAACCCCTTCATTTGGGAGGATTTCCACTATCAACAAAGCATGCTTTTTCCTTATTCCTTTCAAAATAACAGTAAAAAGGAGAGTGAAATGGCAATGGCAGAGGTTTTATCTTTTTCAGACGTGAAACGGCAGAAGGATTATGAGCTTGAGAAAAATTTACTCAAGGAGCTGTCACTGACGCAAATCATTCAATCCGTAAAAGCGTGTCTTACCCCCTTGTTTCCCTTTTTTCAGGACGAAAACGGCATTCTCAGTGAAGGATGCATAGATTTTGCAATAGAAGCGTATTTATTAGGCGGCCGGTTCGGCGTCTTTGGCTATTATGGCGAGTCCCTGCAGAGGGCAAACGCGCGTTCGGCTGAAGAAGAGGAAGAACTGACGGTCGATTTTTTTGAATATCTTTGCAATTGGACGCATGAGCAATATTCTTCCGTAGAACAAAAAGAAATCTATGAAGCGTCCTGCCGGTTTATCAACAGCTGGTGGACGGAAGGATTCCTGCAAAGAGAAAAACAATGTAAGCTCCGCATGAGGTAATCATAATTTCTTCCCTTGTCCCATACTTATTAATAACGGGGACAAGCGGGAGGGAAAAGTATGAGAAAAAAACTGAAATGGCTCGGTTTTTTACTTGGCTTTATCATATTATTGTGTTTATTCCGGTTTCAGTTTCATAATGATGATTCCTGGCGGCCGTGGAGCCTGCCGCTGAGCGGGAAAATCATCTATCTCGATCCGGGACACGGCGGACCGGACGGCGGCGCCACGGGAGGCAGTCATCTTGAAAAAGATATTACTCTTGAGGTGGCCTCCAGGGTGAGAGACTATTTACAGGAGCAAGGGGCTTTGGTCATCATGACGCGGGAGACGGATACCGACTTGGCGCCTGAAGGGACGAAAGGCTACAGCAGACGCAAAGCGGAAGACCTTAGAAAGCGTGTGGAACTCATCAACCGTTCAGAGGCGGAGCTTTATATCAGCATTCATCTGAACGCCATACCGTCACCGAGATGGAGCGGCGCCCAAAGTTTCTACTATGGAAAATACGAAGAGAATGAAAAAGTGGCAAAGTATATACAAGATGAACTGAGAATTAACCTGGAGAATACGACGAGAAAGGCGAAACGGATACACGGCATATATTTAATGCAGAATGTAACCAAACCGGGCGCGCTGGTGGAGATCGGATTTTTATCCAATCCGGCAGAAGCGAAGAGGCTCGGCCAGCCTAAATATCAGGATATCATCGCTTCTTCCGTGTATAAGGGCGTATTGAGATACTTCACAGAGAAAGGCGACCCTCCCGAATAAGGAGGGTTTTTCGCCGATTCTATAATTAATATATGGTATAATACCACTTGTAAACGAATACACAAAGGGTGAGGGTTCGATGATAAGAGAAGATGAAGTAAGAAATATAATCGGAAAAATGCGCGAACCTTTTCTTCATAGACCGCTGGGAGAATTGGATGCCGTTAAGGAAGTAAAGATCAAGCCGGAAAAACGGCATGTCAGTGTGAAAATTGCATTGGCAAAAACGGGGACGGCTGAGCAAATGAGCATTCAGCAGGAAATGGTATCCGTTCTGAAAGAAGCAGGAGCGGAAACTGTCGGTCTTCGGTTTGAAGAGCTGCCGGAAGAGACATTGGCGAAATTCAGCCAGCCGGCGTCTGAAAGCGAAACCCTGCTGAATAGGAAACATCCGCCGGTCTTTCTGGCAGTGGCAAGCGGAAAAGGCGGGGTCGGCAAATCAACGGTTTCCGTCAATCTGGCCATTTCTCTTGCTCGGCTCGGCAAAAAAGTCGGCCTGATCGATGCGGATATATACGGATTCAGCGTGCCTGACATGATGGGTATTACAGTTCGTCCGACAGTAGAAGGAGAAAAACTGCTTCCTGTCGAAAGATTTGGAGTAAAGGTCATGTCTATGGGCTTTTTCGTCGAAGAGAACGCTCCGGTTGTTTGGAGAGGGCCTATGCTCGGTAAGATGCTGAACAACTTCTTCCATGAGGTTGACTGGGGAGAGGTTGACTATATCGTTCTTGATCTGCCGCCGGGCACGGGGGATGTTGCGCTCGATGTACATACGATGCTTCCGAGCTGCAAAGAGATTATCGTATCAACGCCGCATCCTACAGCTGCATTTGTAGCGGCGCGAGCGGGTTCTATGGCGATTAAGACAGATCATGAAGTGGTAGGGGTCATTGAAAATATGGCTTACTATGAAAGTGCAAAAACCGGCGAGAAAGAATACGTGTTCGGCCAAGGCGGAGGGGATAAGCTTGCAGAGGAATTGCAGGTGCCGCTGCTTGGCAGAATTCCTTTAAAACAGCCTGATTGGGACAAAGACCAGTTTGCGCCTTCTGTTTATGACAGAAGCCATCCGATCGGAGAAATTTATATGGGGATCGCCCAAAAAGTTATTGAAAAAAACGGCTGAATAAAAAAGGGGCCGGGATCAATACGGCCCGGCCTTTTATTAGCTTTCTTTTTCAGAGCTTGAAGCCGCTTTTTTCAGTTCATCCTCAAATTGCTTTTTGAAAAGCGGGCTGGAAAGTGTCTCTGTAATCACATCTTCTAAGTAACTGCGGAATTTTTGGCTTTTCACCAGCTCGTAGTATTTTTTATCCATGCCGGGATCCTGCATGATCTGCATAAAACTTTTCTGATAATCAGGGTCTTTCATCAGTTTTTTTATGATTTTTTCGTGCTCGGGCTGAAGTGTCTTTGCAAAGCTCTCGGCGAACTTTGAGTCTTCAAAGATGGTTTTCCAGAACTCCGCCCCTTTTTTAGAGGTGAGGGTTTTCTCTATTGTGCCTTTAATGGCATTCTGATCAATCACCAATGCCTCATTCATCGCATCGTCATTTAATATTTCCTTAATTGCTTTTTTTCCATCATCTGTTTTTAATATATCGACAACCATTTTTTTAGTCTGGTCATAATCCATATCCGCTGCTTGGTCTTTTGGAGCGCAAGCTGTTACAGATAATACAACAAAACAGCTTATCAATAGCGTTTTGGCTTTTGACATGCGTAAGCTCCTTCCTTACTTGTTCTTACTTTTAATATGATTCACCGGAATGGATTTATACATAACAAAATATCGCTGAACGCGATTGTCAGGAGGATGAATAAGAGATGAAAAGCCGCGGGCTTGTTCGATTTTTCTTTTCGATTTTAGCTGTGGGCGCTCTTATTACAAGCGTCGTGGGATTTGCACTGAAGTGGGGGGAGTACAAGGGGTTCTTTCTGAATTTTGAGGCCGGTCAGTTTTTCTCCGTTCTGATCTGGTTTATCGGAGTAGGCATGATCTTCAGTGTGATCAGTCAAATGGGATTTTTCGTATTTTTGACAGTGCACCGTTTCGCCCTTGAAATCCTCAGATCAAGCTCGCTTTGGAATCTGCTTCAGCTGTTTATCATTCTGTTTGTTGCTTTTGATTTAATGTATGTGAGATTTTTGTTTTTTGGTGAGCGGGATGACTCGATTGCAGGGTTTGTCTGGCTTCCGCTTGTCCTTCTTGCCGTCGGCCTGTTAACGGCATATATAAAACAAAAGCAGTCCTCAAAAAATACGTTCGTTTCATCGTTATTTTTAATGGTTGTTATTACAGCGCTTGAATGGGTTCCTGCGTTAAGGGTGAATAATGAGGACTGGCTTTATTTGATGCTGATTCCGCTGATGGGCTGCAACGCATTTCAGCTGTTAATGCTGCCGAAGTTTGCCCAGAGGTAGCCTATTTCACTTCTGATGACTTGACGTCAGTATTTGCGATCAGATCACCGACAGTCACGTTTTTAAGACCCTTTTGCTTTAAATTGTGAATGATGGCGGGGAGCGCTTCTTCCGTTTGTGTTGCTGAATCAGAGGCATGCAGCAGAACAATGTCGCCGCCTTTTATATGACTGTTTACATTTTCAATGATTTTATCAGGGCCGGGATTTCTCCAATCCTGTGAGTTAATGCTGTAATGAACCACTGAATAGCGGTACTGCTGTGCAATGGTAAGAACCTTTTTATTAAATTGTCCGGTCGGCGGGCGGAGTAAATGAACATTCTTCACACCCATTTTCTTAAATGCTGTCTGGGCTCTGAGGATATCCTTCTTGATGTCTTGATCCTCTAGACTGGTATAGTTCTTATACGCATAGCCCATGCTTCCGATTTGATGCCCGTCTTTAATCATACGTTCGACTGTGTCCGGGTGCCGTTCCGCCCAAGAAGCTGACAGAAAAAAAGTGGCGTTTTTAATGCCGTTTGCCTTCAGCGCGTTCAGAATCGGAACCGCCTTTTCATCACCCCAGCTGATATCGAATGTTAATGCCACTTCGTCTGATTTCGTCTCCCCTTTAGAAATCGCTTTTGGACCGTTATCAGTCAAAAATACAGGAAGGGGGACAGCTCTCTGTATATAAAAAAAGCTGGCTGCTGCAAATGCGGCAATAATAATAATAAGCAGCTGTTTTATCCTTTTGATGTGCCACACGTAGAAGTGGTTCACTGATGACGCCTCCTTATCTTGTCCATGCTTGATTACATCGTATGCCGCAGCGGAGATGAATATAACGAATTATAGTTTTAAAAAAAGATGAAAAAAACACTTGCTATATTTAGCGGATGCATGGTATATTATTATTCGTCGCTGATGAACAGCAGACAACAACAAAAAGCTTCGAAAACGACTTGAAAAAAGTTGTTGACATAAAAGAAGCTGAGTGGTAAGATAATAAAGCTGCTTCAACAAGCGGTAATGATCTTTGAAAACTAAACAAGACAAAACGTACCTG